>NZ_JAHTKU010000019.1 GCF_019192965.1 Nocardioides daeguensis | reverse complement strand
ACTGGGGCAAGGCCATCGGTGGGTACCTCTTTCAGTGCGTGGATTTCGCCGTTCACACCGAAGATCCCGCCGATGGCCGTCTACGTGCTGACGCCCCGCCGTTGGTCCCTCAAACCCCACCACTCCCGGGGACTCTTACGGATCGCTGGTCGCCTCAGCTTCCTCGACCGCCTTCGCCTCGTCGTCGATGAGCCCGACGAGCTCGATCTCCTTGATCCAGGCGTTGACCTCGCCAACCGCCTCGTCGAGCGACTGGCCCACGCCGCCGGAGGTCGCGGCTCGGGCGAAGTCGTCCGACCAATGCGCGTGGGCCACGAGGGTCGGAGGCCAATCGCGAGTCGCGAGGCCGAGTTCGGCGGCCTCATCGGTCCGCGCGGTGAACACAGCCCTTGCAGCCTGCCGGATCTCGGCCAGGGTCGGACTCCCGGTCGACTCGGCGAGGTCGCGGAGCAGGAGGAGGTCGACGATGTCACGCGCGCGGTCGTTGATCGAGTCCGGCGGCTCGTGCGGATCGGAGACTGCGTGGAGCTTCTGCGCGATCTGGAAGCGCATCGCGATCCCGACGAGGGCGTCCGGATCAGGCAGCCCGAAACCGCCAAGCGGTGGCGGCTCGATCGTCTCGTGTTCCTCGCTGACGCCCGCCTCGTCGGGTGACACCTCGAACTGGATGCGCCGCCAGGTCACACCACGCAGTTCCAGGATGATGTCGAAGCGCCGCGGCTTGATGATCTTGGTCGGGACGTTAACGACCTCGACCTCGCCGCGGCGAAGTGTGAGGGGTCCCCACGGTTCGTCGAGCGCCTCGTCCAAGGCGAGGATGAACTGGTCGAGGTCGCCACGGATCAGGCCGTCGACGTCCTTGGTTGTGCGGGCCGTAGCCGGCAGCCGGTGCTGCAGCAGGGTGCCGCCTTTGAGCAGGAACAGATGCCGACCCTCGGCATCGATCGCTCGCTGCACAGCGGCGATCGCGACAGAGGAAGCGATCAGCCAACCGAGCCGACCGCCCTTCGCCTCGTCGCCGAGCTTGCCCTCGGCCTGGGCGATCCAGGTATTGAGGACCTTGGCCGAGACAGGCTCCTTGGTCTTCGGCTTCAGGGTGCGCAGCAGGGCGGCCAACCGGGAGCCAAGGTGTTCATCGCTCATGGCGAGCCTCCAACGCGGCGGCGAGCTCGTCGCGCTCGGTCGCCTTCAGATAGCCCTGCGTATGGCCGCGCTCGATCGCCTGACGCAGCAGGTAGGTCGGCGTGCCGAACTCGATGCACTGCGCGATGGCGGTCGCCGGAGTGACCGTCGGGATCTCCTGCCACCAGCCGATCTGCTTCGGGGCGAGGTCCTCGTAGTGCACGACGTAGTCGTCTCCACCGGTCCGGCGGAAGCGGCGCTGCTTTGCCACGGTGAGATGAATGCGGTTGGGGTTCACATCGCTGATGCCGTGCGCGTCCAGGGCGGTCTCGTGCGACAGAGCGGCTTCGGGCACTCGGGTCCAGAGGACCGCGAGCATGAGGTTGTCGTGCTCGCCGACCGGATACTGCGGAAACCGGTAGACGCCGTGGGCGGCCCTATCGAGCGTGCCCCGGTGGACCAGCATCTGGAGTGCGTGCTTGTCGATCCCGATCTCGGTGGCCTGCTGAGCGGTCACGAAGCCGTGCTGTGCGGTCGCGATGTCCCACAGCTCGTCACGCGCGAGGGCCTTCCCGGTCATGGCAGAAGTATAACGGAACCGTGACACTATTGCCGCGCCCGTCATGACGTCTCGCTGCCGGCACTGCGCACGGGCTCGAAGTTCATCTTCGCTGCGCATGTCGAGCAGAGAGTCTTCATCCAACCGTGCCGGCCGCGTCGTGACAGTCGAGCGGGCTGACCGCAGCACTCGCAGATCTCGAAGGACTTGTTCTCGGCCTCATGGATCAGGTCGTAGAACCGCTTCGAGGACTCCGCGTCCACGTCGCCTGCGTTCGCGTAGTAGCGCAGCCCGCCAAACTTGTCCTTCACCTGGCTGATCGTGTAGTCCGGCGACAGCACGTGCAGCTTCGCCTCCAGGTCGGCGATCAGCGACCCCCAGCCGTCGTCGCACTCGAACCAGGCGCGGGACTCACCAGCGGGGGTCTCCTGGTTCTGATCCGTCTCGTCGTTCATCGCTGCTCCTTCCCATCAGGTCGACCCGCCGTCGACGCTACGGACGGGGTCCGACAGCGGCCAACCGGTTTACTCGTCATCGGTGCGGGCGAACGCCTGGTCGAGCAGCTCAGCGGTCAGCGGGTTCACCTGCTCGTGGCGGCGGATGTAGTGCTCGATCGTCACCTTGGGATCGGTGTGGCCAAGCAACTCGGAGGCCAGGTTGAGGCTGGCCCGCTCGTTGATCACGGTCGCGACGGTGCGGCGGAACATGTGTGGGCTGACGCCCTCGATGCCGGCGTCGCCGAGGACCTTGCGGAGCTGGCGCCGCACGTTGGCCGTGGTCAGCGGCGTCCCCTCGCGACTGCGGAAGACGAGAGCATCCAGCGAATGGTCGGCCATGATCGCCAGCCGACGGCGCAGCGCTTCGGCCGTGAACGACGGCAGCGCGATCACCCGGTTGGAGCGGTCGGTCTTCGGGTGCTCCTGGCGGTAGGTCCCGACGCCGCGCTCCGAGATCACAGTGCCGCAGATCCGCAGAGTGGCCGGTGTCGTCGTCAGGTCCAGGTCGCGGCGACGGATCGCCAACACCTCACCGATCCGGGCGGACGTGCCGAGCATGACCTCGACGATCTGGCCGAGCTGCCCGTCCGGGTTGGGGCCCGATGTGCCCCGCGACTGCTCCCACACCTTGATGACCGCCCGGATCGCGTTGACCTCAGTCGCGGTCAGCGCGGTCGGCGTCCGCTTCGGCTTGTGCAGGCGTGCCACACCGTCGATCGGGTTGCGGTGGATCACCTCGTGCCGGACCGCGAGACCGAACGCGAGCCGGAGCACGGTCTTGGCGCGCTTGGACCGCGCGTACGACTGCTTGCCGAGCTCCTTGAGCAGCGCATCGCAGCGGGCGACCCCGATCTCGCGCAGTGCGTAGCCGCGGAACGCCGGGAGCACGAGCCGGGTCATGTCGCGCTCGTAGTTGAACCGGGTCGCGGGGGCGATCCTGTTCTCCAGGTCGAGGTCCGCAAGCCAGTAGTCGACCAGCGCCGGGAACGGGCTGTCGGGCGTCAGCGTCGTGTCGACCGGCTGGAAGGCGTTGCGCTGCGTCAGCTTCTTCTTCAGCGCCACTTCGGCCGCCGGCCTCGACGTCGCGGTCGCCTGCACGAGCCGCGTCTGTCCGTCCCAGTCGCGGAAGCGGGTTCGGGCCTCGACCTTGCCCTTGGCGCGCTGGATGAAGGCGATCTCGCCGTAGCCGCCGATGGGGATGCGTGGCCTACTCATGACGACCACCATCACGATGACCACGACGATGATCAGCACGATCACGATCACCATGACGATCATGAACAGGTTCATGTTGATCATCGAGCCAGGCCTGCACGTCGCTGACGGCGAACCGCAGGTGCTTGCCGAGCTTGAAGGCTCGCGGCGCCCGGCCGGACAGCCGCCAGTCGTAGATGGTCTGCACGGGGACACCGAGGTACTCAGCGAGTTCCTCGACCCCGATGAGGGGCTCCAGCCCCAGCTTCGTCGTACTCATGCCCAGTAGGTGTGCGACCGCTGCCGAGCGAGCCCGAAGCGACCGGAACCAACGGCGCCGGCGTCCGACTGGGACGCGCTGCGCACCTGTCAATGTGATGGGTAAACGATGGGATCGCATCTCGCCCCCAAAGCGAAAGTCCAGGTCAACCATGGGCTGACCTGGACTTTCTTCGTAGCGGGGGCAGGATTTGAACCTGCGACCTCTGGACTAACTCAGAGGCTTCGCGACTACATCGGTCTCGGGTCGGAAGCTACCGATTCGCTCGGTGTGGTGAGGGATTCGCCCTCGCTTCCAGACCTCACGATACCCGAGTGGTGCCGAGAGGATCCGACCGTTTCTGGACAGTAGGTGGTACCGGGTCGAATCCCCACCGCGGAGCATCGGTTCCGATCCGCTCACCATCCCGGGTACCGGTCCGTCCATCTGGTGAATGGCCCGTAGTCGCCATGGAGGCGATCGCCGGATGTGAACTCGAAGACGAAGTCATCGGCCAGGGTGAGGATCGTGTCGCGGCCCTCGACCTCGAAAGCGAGCTGGGGCGGCAACGCCGTCTCGCCGTGAAGTGCTCCGAGGATGTTGCCGCAGATCGCGCCTGTCGAGTCGCTGTCTCCCGAGTGCGTGACGGACAGGGCCAGGGCATCGACCACCTGGCTGGGTTCTGGGTAGACGAGCGAGGCATAGATCGCCATGGCTAGAGCCTCCTCGGCGACCCAGCCTCCCCCGAGCGACTCGATGTGTTCAGGGCTCGGGCCGCGGCGGGCAGTCTCGATCGCTTGCGTGATCGCTTGATAGACCTCCGCGTGGCCGTGACGAGCCCGCAGCTGGGTCATCGCTTCATCGATCGCCCGATCCAGATCGCTTCCGCGCATGAGCGAGCCAATGAGCACCGCCAGCGCTCCTGATGCCAGCTGTCCTGTGGGGTGGCCGTGGGTGTAGCCGGCGGCCTCCGCCGCCGCGCCAAACTGCCATTCCAGCGGCCACACCCACGGGGGCACGAGACCAAACGGAGCACTGCGCATAACCCCGCCGCACCCCTTGGACGTGTTGTCGCTTCCGTGCCGAACTGCTCCAGCTTGCGACGACCGCCCCGCGGAACCTCGAGTGCAGAGAGGCACGTGTTGCCCGGAGCCCTTCGGGAGTAGAGCCAGCGTTCGTTGATCAGCCAGCCGTCCCGCTCGCCGTCGGGGCCGTCCTGGAGCTGCGTGTCGAGCCACCGGTCGTAGGCGGGATGCAGCACCCCAACCGTGAACCCGAGACCACGGTCCTGCCGGACCGAGGCACGAATCATGCCGTCGACGGTGAACAGCGTCATCTGGGTGTCGTCGGTGATGCGGCCGTAGATGCGGGCGCCGTCGACGCTCTCCGAGAGGTACTCCTTGACCCCGTCCCGTCCGCACTCGGCACGAATCCGATCGAGGCTCCAGAACTCGACCGGGCCTCCGAGGGCGTCCCCGATTGCCCCGCCCAGCAGGCTGCCTCGGACTCGAGAGCGATAGTTCTCGAGTCCGTGTCGCTCGGGCGCCCTACCGGTTGTCATGAATGCAACGCTATGGGGCAGGGCCGACAGATCCGGCGGATTCGAGCTACGAGAATCCGCTCTGCGCTCACTCGATGGTGAGGTCGTCCGCCGCAGTTGGAAGCGCGACGTTGACCATCTTCTGCGCTTCCTGGGTGGCGAGAATTTCCTCGCGAAGCTCAGGGGCGATGTCGACCACGTGCATTTCGACACCGAAGACATCAGCGGCCCGCCTGACCCAGCCCGTGATTGAAGAGCGGGCGTCCTCACTTGCGAAGACGATGATCGGTCGCACGTCGGCGTGGTCCGGCTCCTGTCGAAGGAGTGCCAGCTTCAGGACGTCCTGCGCGATCTTCTTCAGCTGCCCGCCCTTCAGCGTTCCCTGTCGCGCGTAGGCCTCCACCGCGAACTTTCCGTCCTCGCTGCGGGCGTCGAGCTGGATGCGCACTCCCCCGCTGAGCGACAAGGCTCCTCCGCCGACCAGAACCACTCCGAGTTGGGCGGCCAGGGCCTCGATGATGGCTCGCTCGGCATCCCGCTGGACGGCGGAGTCGCTCTGGTGAGTGGTCATGGACGCCAACCTACGGCGGCCGCGCCCGAAGGACGTATCAGACGGAATCTTTCGACGGGAGCGCCCACTTCTGTCGGCCGCTCGCGGCATGATCGGACCGTGGTTTCAACGTTCGGGTGGCTCGACACAGACAGCGAGCAGCGCAGGAAGATGCTGGAAGTCGTCGACCTCTTCAAAGAAGAGGGCACCGTCGACGAGCTCGGCATCGGCTCCATTCGCGACGCTCTCGCCGACTCACTCTTCCCCGGAACGTCCGTGCTGCACACCCGCCTGCGATACGTCATGTTCATTCCCTGGTTGATGCAGCAAGCGGCGCACAAGCCCTCCCCCACGGAAATGAGCGCCGAGTTCCGGACACTCGAGTACCGACTCATCGGCAGCCTCATGGCTGGCGGCGAAGAACTGGGAGTCATCGGCAACCGCGCTCGGAACAACCTCAAGCGCATGCCCAGTGGCATGTACTGGGCAGCTCTCGGCTCCTGGCAGATCCGGCAGGGCGACTTCTCCACAGAGGGCTACTTCCGCCGCCAACACGACTACCGCCAACTCTCGACACGAACCGTGAAGGCCGATGACCCCGAGGCGCGCGAGTTGCTCCCCGGCTCGGGCCTCGATCCTCACGTTCCGCCCGCTCCGAACGACTGGTTGAAGGCGGTCGACTTCCAGCTCACGGGCGAGGAGGAGCAGTACCTGTCGGACCAGATCGTCACCGCGACGCAGGGCTCGATGCTCGCGTGGTTGATCCGTAATCCACCCGGCAACGAGCCGAACTTCGTGTGGGATATCGACAACCTTCATCAGGCTCCAGAACACTTGCGCGACCTCGCGGACCATGCCCGCCGGTTCAGCGTCGTGATCCACGGCGCCGCGCTGATGTACAACCTGCTGCTCGCTCGACGTCGTCGCGACGACAGCCTCGTCGCGGGATACGTCGATCGGCTGGACCAGTGGGAACGCGAGTTGCTGATCCCGTCTCGAGCCCTTGAGGGTTGGAGCCGGGCGGACTGGTGGGCGACTATCCAGCGGAAGAACCCCCGGCTGCGCCAGCCCACCATGCAGTTCGTCAACCGTTGGATCGATCTGCTGGAGGCCGGCGACTCGCCCGCCAGTTCGCGGACGGCGGCGGACCTCATCTTCACCCGTGAACGACAGATCAAGGGTGGCCGAGCGCGACTCGTGAACCAGTCCGCCCTCGACCGCTGGTCGGGCGAAAGCGGCACCGGTCGTCACAGCTTCCGCTGGCCGATTGCCCGCGCTCACCTTGAAGACCTCTACGCGGCTCGGGCGGCGTCGTGACGCTTACTCCCGAGACGCGCGTCATGCTGACAGACGCGCTCCGCCCGCCCGCGGGATACCGCGTCGACGTGGCCGTCGGTACGACGTACTCCCTGAACCTCACGGCACTGCTTCTCGCACCCTTGTCGTTCGCACTGTTCGATCAGGGCAACGCAGATGACATCGGCGCAGTGGATCCGATCCGGTTGCTCGAAGCTGTGCGGCGCCATGCCGACCACACGACCGTCTTTTGCCAGGCCGGCGGGATCCATGTGCCCGGCAACTACCGCAGCATCCTCACCTTCGTCGAAGACAGCGTGCTGGAAGTGATGCCGCCCAACGAAGGCGCGATCTTTCATCCGAAGATCTGGGCGATCCGGTTCGAGAACGCCGAAGGCGAGCGACTGCATCGAGTCGTGATCCTTAGCCGGAATCTGACGCTGGACCGCTCCTGGGACACCGCGCTCGTCCTTGACGAGGATGAGGACGGCGCGATCGAGGCGGCCCCTGCAGGAGCGTTCGTCGCCCAACTGCCCGCGCTCGCGGTGCGACCGCTCGACGCACGGCGAACCGCCGAGATTGCCGATCTCGCCGGCTCGCTGGCTCGCGCACGTCTCGCGGCGCCATCGCCCTTCACCGGCGGCGCACTGATCCCGATCGGAATCAGTGCTGAGCGGATCTGGCCGTTCCCGGCTGAGGGAAGGCGGCTCCTGGCGATCAGCCCGTTCCTGACGAAAGGCGCGGTGGAGTCGATCGGGCGCATCGCCACTGAACGCACCTTGGTCTCACGAGCTGAGGCGCTGGAGCTCGTCGGCTCCCGTGCGCTTGCGGGTTGGTCGGTGAACGTGCTCCAGCGGCTTGCCGAAGTCGACCCCCAAGACGACTTGGCCGATGTGTCGACGGTCGCTCCGGACGGGTTCTTGGAGACCCACGATGGACTCCACGCCAAGACGTTCGTCGTTGACGAGCGTGGTGGGCAATCCACGGTGGTCACCGGAAGCGCCAACCTGACGAGCCCGACGTGGGGCACCAACGTCGAGTTCGATGCGGTTCTGCGTGGCCCGACCTCGGCATGCGGGGTCGCGAAGGTTCTGGACGGCACCACCGAAGCGCCAGGCCTCACACGGATCCTGGAGGAGTACAGCGTCACTGACGCCGAAGGCGTAGCCGATCCCTCGATCGCCACGTCCTACGAGCTCGAGCACTTCCACCAGCAGCTCGCGGCCAGCGAGCCCACACTTCATGTGGGCGAGGTGGACGAGGATCGAGTCACGGTCACACTCACCCTCGACCTGCCTGCCAGTGCGCCTGGCGAGAGTCGCGTGTGGCCTGCCTCGTTGCCCGCCGACACCCAAGCACAACCGCTCGCCCAGACCTTGAGCTGGACCATCGCGCCGATCAACGTCACTCCCTTCATCGCCGTCGAGACGACGCTCGGCGAGGGCGCGGCGCGTGTGACCCGTTCCTGCGTGATCAAGCCATCGCTGGTTGGCGCGGTCGACGGCCGCCGCCAGGACGCCGTCTTCTCGATCTTGAGGAGCAAGGAGGACGTGCTCAGGTACCTGGTCTTCCTGCTCGGCGACCCGAGCTACGACGCGTTGTTCGCCCAACTGGCAGGGGTCGACGGCGAGAGGTTCCACGGGGCCGACCGGCCTGCGCTGACGAGCGCGGATGTCGCTCTATTTGAACCTCTCGTTCGAGCGACAGGTCGGGACGAGGACGCACTCGCACGAGTTGCGAGTCTGATCGAGGACCTTCGAGCGCTGCCGAATGGCGACGAACTCGTCCCCGACGGGTTCGAGGAACTGTGGGATGTCGTCTGGCAGGTACATCAGGAGCACCGCGCATGAGCGAGATCTCTGAGCGCACCGAGCGCACTCTTGCGACGCTGAAGGACTTCCAGCGCGACACGGTCGAGCACGCCTTCGACCGGCTCTGGTTGGCCGACGACGCCGTGAAGAAGTTCCTCGTCGCCGACGAGGTCGGGCTGGGCAAGACCATGGTCGCCAAGGGCCTCATCGCCAAGACCGTCGAGCACCTCTGGGAGACCGACAAGCGCATCGATGTCGTCTATATCTGCTCCAACAGCCAGATTGCGCGGCAGAACCTCAGCCGGCTCAACGTTGTTGGGGGCGCCGAGGTCAAGCATGCGGATCGCCTGACGCTGCTACCCAAGGTGATTCGCAACCTTCGGGACCAGCGAATCAACTTCGTCTCGTTCACGCCGGGCACGTCGTTCCAAGTCGGTCACTCCGGCGGTGCCGCTCCCGAGCGCGTGCTCCTGTACTGGATGTTCGCTGAGATCTGGGGCGAGGAGATCACCGGCCGATCCCGCTGGATCAAGTTCTTCCAAGGCGGCAAGTCCCGCGAGAACTTCGAGCGCGAGCTCGGCTGGTTCGACCGATCCTCCATCGATGCCGAGTTGTGCGAATCCTTCGCCGATGCGATCGACGAGACGACCGGTCCGGACGGCGGCAAGCTGGAGGACGAGCTCGACGACTGCGCGGCCGAGTTCACCTACCTGCGCGGGAAGCCGAGCTCCGACCTCTCCTGGCGCCGGAACCGCCTCATCGGAATGCTGCGCCACCTGCTCGCAAAGGCAGCCGTGGATCACCTGGAGCCAGACCTCGTCATCCTCGACGAGTTCCAGCGCTTCAAAGACCTGCTCGACGCCGACGACGACGGGGCGCAGCTGGCGAAGGCCATCTTCGACCATCCCGACGCCAAGGTTCTGCTCCTCTCGGCCACGCCGTACAAGATGTACACGCTGCCCGACGAGCCCGAGGGCGACGACCACTACCGGGACTTCACCCGGACCGTCCGCTTCCTAGCCGGCGACGAGCGCGCCCACGTGGTGGAGCGCGAACTGCGCACGATGCGCGAAACCCTGCTCAGCGGCGGGGACCATGCCCGCGCCCGAGAAGCTCGCGATCGTGTCGAGCGCGAATTGCGCCGGGTGATGAGCAGAACCGAGCGGCTCGCCTCCACGCCCGATCGCGACGGCATGCTTGTTGAGCGACCGCTTCCCGGCGCCAAACTCGATGCCGAAGACTTGCGTTCGTGGCGAACATTCGACGATGTCGCTCGGCAGATCGACCGCCACGACGTTTTCGAGTATTGGCGATCCACGCCGTACCCGCTGAACTTGATGGACCGGGGCAGCTACCAGGTTCGCACCAAGTTTCAGGCTGCCGCAGAGCGCCACGACCCGACACTCCTTGCCACCCTTCGCAGTGGACGCGGAATGCTCGACTGGGACGAAGTCCGCCGCTACCAGCGGGTGGATCCGGGCAACGCGAAGTTGCGGGGTCTCACCGAGGACGTGCTTGACCGCGGTGCATGGAAGCTCGCCTGGCTTCCTCCTTCCCTGCCGTACTACGACACTGCAGGGGCGTACGCCGACCCGCTGTTGAAGGACTTCACCAAACGCCTGATCTTCTCTGCCTGGGCCGTCGTGCCAAAGGCAGTTGCAGTCATGCTCAGCTACGACGCGGAGCGGCGCGCCATCCAGGCCGCCGGCTACACCGATCGCAGGTACGACGACCGCCCGATCACTCCCCCACTTCAGTTCCGCATGAGCGGCGACCGGCCGGCTGGCATGCCAGCGTTGGCATTGCTCTACCCAGGCCTTGTTCTCGCCCGCCTCGGCGACCCTCTCGAGATCGCCCGATCCACCGGTGCGGCTCTGCCGCTCTCGCGCGAAGCGCTCTTCGACTCCGTACGGGACCGCGTTCGTGAAGCACTCACTCGCCTCACCGAAGGGTCGCCGCGGGTCGGGACGCCGGACCAGCGCTGGTACTGGGCGGCGCCGTTCCTGATGGATCGCAGGATCGCTGCGGGCGAGAACACGCCCTTCCTGTCGCGGATGCGCAGTTGGGACGGCCACGACGAGCAGGACCAGGAGTCGCGCCTCGGCAGCCACCTCCGGGCAGCCGACGGAGTAAAGGAACTCAGCCTCGGCCCCCGCCCCGACGACCTTGCCGACGTCCTCACAGCCATCGCCATCGCCGGTCCCGGTGTCTGTGCACTGAGAGCGCTATCGCGCGTCACAGGAGGCACCGACGCCCTCGTGAACCCGGATATCCGCGACGCGGCCTACCGCATCGGGCAGGGCCTGCGCTCCTTGTTCAACAAGCCGGAGATCGTTGCCCTCCTGCGCTCCGGCGAGGACGAGTCCTACTGGCGAGCCGTCCTCGAACACGCCGTCGACGGATGCCTTCAGGCCGTCCTCGACGAATACGTGCATGTCCTGGTCGAGTCCGAAGGTCTCCAAGACGCCGACCACCTGCAGCGTGCGGAAACCCTGGCCGAGACCATCACTGAGGCGTTGTCGACGCGGGCCGCCACCAACACCGTCGAGCAGGTTGAAGTCGCCGATTCGGAGATCACGCTCAACGAACACCGCATGAGCAGCCACTTCGCAGCTCGGTATGGACGCGCGCAATCCGACGACAAGGCCGCCATGCGCGAGAGCACGATCAGGACGGCCTACAACTCCCCGTTCCGACCGTTCGTGTTGGCGTCGACGTCCGTGGGCCAAGAGGGACTGGACTTCCACACCTACAGCCACGCGATCGTGCACTGGAACCTCCCCGGCAACCCCGTCGACCTCGAGCAACGGGAGGGGCGCGTCCACCGCTACAAGGGCCACGCGGTTCGTAAGAACGTGGCAGCTGAGCACGGCGATGCCGCCCTCATCGACACCGGAACCGATCCCTGGGAGTCGCTCTTTCGCGCAGCACAGGCCAGCGAGGGTGGATCCTCTAACATCAGGCCTTATTGGATCTACACGCGGCCAGACGGCGCCGTCATCGAGCGCTACGTCCCCGCACTGCCACTCAGCCGGGAGGCCCAGCAGTACCGCCGTCTGCTCCGGACTGTCGGTGCCTACAGGCTGGTGATCGGCCAGCCTCGTCAGGACGATCTCGTCCGCTACGTCGGCGGGGACGTCGACTGGCTGCGCATCGACCTCACGCCCCCGCGGTCCGAAACCAGCTGACAGCTTGGCGCCCGTAGGTCACGCCATCGGAAGAGTCGCGGCGAGTGCTCGATGCACGCGGGACGCGTCTACCTCTGCGACCGCACTGATTCACAGATGCGAGGCCAGCCACCTCGGGCAGAGGTCATCCCTACACGCGGATGCCAAGGAGGCCTCCGGCCGGGTCAGCGTCAGTGAGAGTCAGCACAGTGAACGACGAGACGTCGACCGAGTGGGCGATGAGCTCGTCCGAGGGCAGGTCATCAGAATTGATGGTCAGGATGTACTGAAAGCCGTTGCTGTCGGCCGCCCCAATTGCCCGGCTGATGGCGGCCGACTTCTGACGCTCATCCACGCCGTCAAAAATGACGCTGTCGTGCCCCAAGAAGCCGGTTCCACGATCCTGCCGTGCCCAAGAGTTGGTGATAGCCAGGTCATAGGCGAAAACACCAACCTTGCCAACCCCATGCGACCCTTGCCGAGGCAGGGAAACCCGGAATTGATAGCCCGCCTCACCGACGTCGACGACCAGGTCGGCGGCTTCGCCGTACGCCTCCTCGAAGGTCTCCGAGAAGTCCTCCAGGATGCCAGCGATTGTCGGAAGGCGCTGCTCCACGTCCAGTGCGGTGCGCTGCTGGAGGTCGACCTGTGCAACCTTGAGCGCCGCCTTGCCCTTACGGATCTCGCGCAGCTCCTCGATCTGTCGCGTGAGCGCTTCGGTCGCCGCCGCCGCGGAACCCAGCCGCTGTTGGAGGTGGGCGAAGTCGTCAAGTGCTCCGTGCGTGGCTAGTAGCTGCAGGTCACTTCGACGCTGAGTCTCCAGCCGCTCAAGTTCGTCACGCTTCTCGGCTTGCTCGCGCTCCACTCTGGCGACCTCGGCGGCGAGATACTCCCGCCGGTTCCTTGCAACCTCGGTGTGAAACGAAACGATGTCCTCGACCGTGCGGGTCAAAGCCTCCCCGAAGACGACACCGGCCTCTTCGAAGGTCGAAAGAACTGCTTCGGCATCGTCTGCGTGCTCAGTTGCAAGTTGCCCCCGATACAACTCAAGGAGTCGGGCGTTGACCGTGATCGCGTTTGCCAGAGCCTGCATCTGGCCAGTCACGTCATTAGTACGCCGCTCGACTTCCCTGTACTCAGGAAGGACCTCAAAGTTCTCAATTTGCTCAGATAGCCGCCGGCGCTGCGCCTCCGAGCGGACTCGTTGCGACTCCAACTCCCCCAACCGCTCGCCCAGCTCGTCGAGGTCAGTCCTCCCGAGGACGCCGAGCGCCTTGCCCCGGTCCTTCCATCGCTGCCACTCAGTCGCTAGCTTCCAGTCGAGTCCGAGAAGGAATGCATTGTCGGCCTGAGTCTGGTGAGGGGGCTGCTTGCCGAAGGTCTCGAACGGAGAAACGTAGGCATCTGCGCGGAACCGGAGAAAGTGGCCAAACAAGCGCCGGAAAGTTGGATCGTACTCGCCACGAACTGCATCGGTTGGAAGCTGGAAGCACAGCTGTCCAAGCCACCCGGTCCATGCCTTTGGGCCGATCGAGGCTGGCGAACTGTCGCCGACCCCAAGTTCGGCCACATCTCCAAGGAGGCGAACCACACCTGAATCGTCGAGGGCTCGTGTCACGGCCAACTGGCGGTCGCCCTCGAAGGAGAGCTGGAGGGTGAACTCCCAGTCACTGCCTTGGAGCTTCTCCAGGCTGTCGCCTTTGCCGACGCGGCCGCCCAGGCAGAAGTCAATGATTTGGAAAAGCGTGGTCTTGCCTACGCCGTTGCGCGAGTCGGTGTCCTTCGATACTTCAGTGCGTTCGGCGAGAACAAGATTGAGTCCGTCCCGGAACACAACCTCGCGGAAATGATCCTTGTTCGCCTTGAGGTTGACGAGTTTCATTGAGCCGTCCAGACGAGGATGCCGTTTTGGAGGCCAACGACTCCGAATCCAAAGAGCAAAGAGAGCGCCATCGCGAAACGGTCGAACGTCCACGAGGAATCATCCGCGACTAGTGCTGACCACAGCTCAGACACCGTGCGGTCTGCTTCACGGTGTCTCAGGATATTCGCGGCTTGACCGAGCAGAGACCGCTCGACCGCCACGTACTTGTCAGGAAGCAACATGGGCGGGCGCCTCGAATACATCGCACACCTCGAAGAGGTGGCACAGAACGGCGAGAGCAGCAGCGCGCACATCGAACCGGTCGCTGCTGTTAGCGTCAGCGGAGACGGCCGCCTCGAATGCAAAGTCTCCTAGTGCGAAGAACAGGGCGTCACCCCGTAGCCCCTCGGCGTGAAGGCGCTCGTACTCTGCAACGAATCCCTGACGGAGTCGCTGCGGAAATCCCGTGTCGACACGCGTCGCCATCTCTTGCAAGTAGGCGGCGACCTGGGGTGCCTGCATGAGACCGAGCGTCATCCGGTGGGACGACGCTGCCGTCAACTCGTTGTGTGCCATCTTCTCCTGCGGCGGGACGGCGGACATCGCACTGCTAGCCATGGCGGTGCCGGTGACGAGCGCACGGCAAACGATCTCCAGCTCGGCGAACTGGATCCCGCGCATGCCCTCAGTGAGCCTCTCCTCGACCCACGCCTCTAACTCGTCCTTCCACCCGCGCATCTGCTCGACCGTGTACGTGCTGTCCTGCGCGTCAACCAACCCGTGGTGGTTCCGGCAGAGCAGGACGAGGTTCGGATAGTGATCCCGCTCGGTGGCCGGGAAGGTGGCATCGGCGCGCGGACCAGCGTCGGCGTGAGCAACGATGTGGGCGATGTGCCCCAGAACAGCCTCGTCGTCCACGTCGGTCCCCGGAGCCAGGAGCCTGGTTCGACACGCAGGGAACGCGCAGAACATGCCAGACTTCCCGAACAGCAACTTGAGGTCGCGATCAGAATAACTGCGTCCCATCTTGCCGCCCATCGGTCCGAATATGCTTTGGCGGTGGGTGCTCCGCCCGACCGAGCCAGCCTAGTGGAGGGGGCCGACGCATCTTGGGAATCCGAGAACGCTTGCCCGGTGATCAGGCCAACTCGTAGAGGGTGCCGTGCTTGCTGGTCATGGTCGACTCGACGGACTCGGCAAGAGCTGAGTCGCGGATCAGGAGGCCGAACTCGACGTTGCGGTTCTCAGCGCTGAAGGAGAAATTGGCGCTCGTGAGCAGCAGCACCTCGTGATCGATGACGATGAACTTGGCGTGGCTGACGACCCGCTTGCCGTTGGGCAGCTCGGCCGACTGGTAGACGGTCGCTTTCGGCAGTTGTGCCTTTACCTTGGCGGCGTCCGCCTTGTCACCATCGACGTAGACAGTGACCACGACGCCGGGCTGCTCGGACGCCTGTTTGAGCACGCTCCACATCTGGGAGGTCTGCTCGAAGTTGTACGTCGCACACACAACCGACTGCCGTGCCGCCTGGACAAGGCGGTGGAATTCGCCCGTCAGGTGGCCAACCTTGGCTTCGTTGCCTGGCATCGTCCAGACGGGCGTCAGATCGCGGTTGAGCGACTTGGCCCCAGCGATGGCTCGCAGGACGCCGGCAGCACGAGCGCCATCCTCATGACTCAGCCCAGCAGCGACGAGAAACTGTTTGGCCTCGCCTCGACGTGCGGCGTTGACGACCGCCAGTGCCTTGATGGTGTGCTGACCGGCGGCGAACTGGGCGGCGAGCGCCTCGGCTTCGCTGGCGGTCAGGAACTCCCCGAGTGACGCGAAGGGGTCAGAGGGCATCCGGGCTCCCGAAGAACCCGGGCACGGTCTCGCCCGTGGCCGTCGGGAGGTTGAGCAAGAACCGCCGGTCGAGGAATCGGTTCGCCTTCTCACAAGAGGTTTCCGAGGCGAAGGAGCAGCAGTGGCAAGCGGCACCGTGCAGGAAGTCCTCGGGATCGCTCGGCGTCCGGGTGGCGCACACCGGGTCTGACGAGCAGCGCGACGCCCGGCGCAGCGCGGACACGACGAGTCCGTGGAGCCGCGCCGGCTCGGACAGAGCCACGAGACCACCGAGGGTGCCTTCGCTGTCGGACGCGGTCGTGCAGATCAGCAGGCCAGCGGCAGCTTCGCGCTGCGGTGTGCTGCTCCATCCGTAGATGCGTTCAGTGAGGCTGGCTGCGCCGTATCCGCTCGACATTGCCATCTCTCGGATAAGCGCGTGCGACAGCGTGTGAAGCAGCCAGTACCTGGGTGCCGGCAGCCGCAGGTCGGGGTCGACGTTCTTGGCTGTCTCGGAGAAGCGGCGCTCGAAGTTGCGGCGGTGAGCCGAGCGGTGCGCCTCCCACAGCGGCGTGGAGAGGATCGACTGCTCCCAGCTCGCAACCGCCTCAAGGTCTAGTTGAACGAAGATGCCTTCGCCACGGTCCTCGGTCGCGGGCACCCAGCTCGGCTTGCCGTTCCGGGTGAGCTTGACGAGTCGGCTGACAAGGTCGTTGACCCGGTCCATCTCGTCGAGGCGGGTGAAGCCGAGGACGGCGTTGACCTTCTTCATCTTGTTGACCGCGACGACGCGACTGATCCGAGGATGCAGATCTGCGTCGCGCTGCATCTCGGTGACCATGAGGCCGCTGGAGTTCTGTTGCTGCGGGAACAGCGAGGGCTTCTGGAGGTAGCGCCACTCGGGAACGAGCAGATCGACCGGGTCCCAGGCTGCGAGCTTCTCCTGGCGCACTTCCTCGGAGTCCTCAGGTGCGAGGACGTCAGCGATAGCGGCGACGATGTCGTCGTCGCTCAGGTCGTTGAGGTCGATGTTCTTCGCGCCAGCGAGTGCCTTGATGACGTCGATCTGGGTGCCGAATTGCTTGACCTGCTCCACGCCGAGCTCAACGCGGAGGCGGTCGGCGAGGGCTTCCTTCTCCTCAGCGTCGGTACGAGGCATGACGATGATCGACTGCGTGGAAGCAAACCAGAGGTTCGATGCTCCCATCATGATGAGGGCCGGTCGGGCGTCGCAACCGTTGTCAAAGGCGTTGAGGTGCGGGTGGCGTCCACGGCACTTCTGCGGAAGCTTGTCACGGCCGATGGAGCCTTGCGCTTCGGCCATTCCTCGGGTTTGCCCGCACGACGCGCAGGCGATGATCGAGCCGACGCTCTTGCCGACGTTGGCGTCGCGCATCTTCAGGTCGGGCAGCTCAGCCTTGGGGCACTTCTTGCCGCGATGAACCCAAAGCGAGTAGGGGAACTCGTCGAGGTGCCCATTGGTGCAGGTCAGCAGGTGTTGAGCTGGGACGGCGGGACTGCCTGACTTCTTGTTGGAGTTCCCTCCGCGGCCGGGGCAGTTCTTGTGGGTGAACTGCGCCAGGTCCGGTCGGAACGGATGGGTGTTGGTGTAGTGGAAGCGAGGCAGCGGGCCGAGGTAGTCACAGCCCGTGCAGCGGAACCACTGCGGGAACACCCGGCTTGGGATGCCAAGGTCTGAGCCTTCGCTGGACATGCCCATGCGCTTGGGCTGCCACGGGAACGGCCGCAGGGCGTCGACCTGGGGGCCGAGGTGAAGTCGGACGACGTTGAGCAGGCGGGGTTCGAGGATGCTCGGGACATGGTCCCGGCGCTTCCAGATCGTCTCCCAGTCATCGAGGCCAGCGGGCATGATCGAGAAGCTGGGCAAGTCCATGATCGCGCCGGGACCGTATGTGTAGAGCAGCGAAGAAGGTCGGGCCGAGCCGACCTTGGCGCGGTTCTTGACCACACCCTCCTCAGCGTCACCAAGCGGGTCGAGCAATTCCTGGTCGTCGTGCAGCATTTCCTCGCCGGACTCCGGCAGCAGATCCGTCATCAGTCCTCCTCCCCAACCGGAAGGGTCCACTCGGCCACCCCATCGGGCGTTCGAGCGAAGAGCCGATCTGGCACCGGGCTGACCAGCAGGTTGATCTCTGGCTGGACCTCGCGCATGGAGTTCGCGATCACGAACGGTGCCTCCATCGAGCCGCCAACCGACGCCTTGGCGTTCTCGGGGCTGATGATCAGCGGCAAATACTTCCCGCCCTCACCTGTCCGTTCGTAGACGAGGGTCTTGTGCATGTCGGCGGCCCGCTTGGCGCGCTCAGCCCAGCGGTCGAGCCGGTTGACCAGTAGGTCGTTGGCCCGCTTGGTCGCAGCCTCATCGAGTGCCGCGGCAGCGATGCGCTTCTTGAGCTTCTCCGCGATGGTTTCCACCGCTGTGCGCTCATCCCTGATACGCCATGCCTCGCGTTCCGGAGACAGTCCGTCTGTGACCGAAGCTTGCAAGACGCGCGCAGCACTCACGAGCAGGCCGTCGATGCCCCGCTCCAAGGACGTCGGGGAGTACGGCGTGACCGATAGCGCCTCGACCTGGGCATAAAACGTCTCGTGGTAGTGCCTGAACTGCTCGAAGTGCGCGAGGTCGCGTGGGCGAGCCCAGTTGCCGAGCGACACCACGAGACCGGGTCGTGCCGAGGGGTCACGACCGACCCGGGATGAAGCCTGGATGTATTCGGCTGTGTTCTTCGGCTGGCCGACGACGAGCATCAAACCAAGTCGCTGGACGTCAACGCCGACCTGCAACATCGAGGTCGCAAGCACGACGTCGAAGGGCGAGTTCTTCCGGGACGCGGGCTTCTTGCCAGCGCGTGCGTCGGCAATGCGTGCGAGGGTTGCCGCGGTGGTGTCGTAGTCCGGGTCAAACTCCAGACCGAGGTGGTCGAGTGTCTGGCCGATCTCGGAGGAGGCGATACGGGAGGTCAGCTCACCGACATTAAGCAGGCCGAACGAGGTCCCCCATCGGCGCGGGAAGCCGGAGTCCTTGCGCGGGCGGTTGACCCGGCTCTGGACGTCGTCGGCAACGTAGCGGGCCATGCCGGCGAGCTCGCGGGTGGCGTTGAAGTAACCGACCAAGGTCATGTACGGATCGGCAGCAGCCCCGGCCTTGTCGAGCAGCAACTGCCCGGCCGACAGCAGCACCTCCGAGACCCGAATCTCGGCACTGGAAAGTCGAACGCCTTGCGCGCTGACACCGATGTAGCGGCGACCCGGATTGGCGTCGTCGATAGGGACTTCCTGGGAGAAGAACGTGTCGGCGACGTCGAGCACCTGTGGCGGGAAGATCTCGACCTGTCGCCCATAGAGTCCGCGCACCTGTTCTTGTGCGTTGCGCACCGTTGCGGTGGACGCGACGATGAGCGGCTTCACAGGCGCGCCGTCGGTCGTCTCCCACGAGGACAGGGTCTCCACAGCAACCTCGAAGAGCCCAACAGCGGTGCCAAGCGCGCCGGTGATGAGGTGCAGCTCGTCCTGGATGATGAGGTCGGGCGGGCGCAGCCGGCCCACAGGAGCGACGGTCGCCGCAGGAAGCCCGTCCTTCGCCGGATGCGATCCGACCTGGCAGGGCGCGTAGTCAGCGTGGACGTAGCCGTGCCGACCGCAGCGCCGGCTGACGTACCCGAAAAGTGCGGCTGCCTCTCCTTCGCGCGCGAGTCGTGCGAACTTGTCCACTGTGGCGATCACGAACGCCGGCGTGAGGCGGTAGATCTCCTCGTCCACAGTCAGGACGGGCAGGCCCTCGCTCACGACTCCGCCCTTTGAGAACGGGCAGCGAGCTAGCTCGTCACCACAGTGGACGAACACGCGCCGATGATTGGCGTCCGCCTTGACCTGCGCGCCCGTGATAGGGGTGCCGCACCACGGGCAGCGCTGAATCTGGAGGACTGTGAGGCGATGCCCGAAGCCCTCGTTGGCCTTCTTGAGCTGCTCGTCGGCTTCCTCGAACCGCTTGGGACTGACGTCAGTTCCGACCCACAAGCCGATGCGGAACGGCTCGCTGCCCCAGGTCTCCACGTCGTCGAGGCGGGCCAACTCGGCAGCACACACCAACGCCGTCGCACGCTGGAACTGTTGCGCCGTGAGCAATCGGAGCGTGTAGCGCATGAGGACAGCAATGCCGTCGCCGCCATCGAGCGGACCAGCGGCAGAGTCCACGACGCCCTGGCGGCGCCGGATCGCGAACGTATATGCCGCGAGACCGAGGTAGGCCTCGGTCTTGCCGCCACCAGTAGGGAAGAACAGCAATTCGACTTTCGACTGGTGCTCCGAGCTGCGGATCGTAGCGGCCGGATCGGTCAGCGCGCCAAGCTGCATCAGGATGAAGGCGAGCTGGAACGGACGCCACGAAGCGGCCGATGGGCCGCGGCCCGCGACGATCTCTTGCGCCGCCTCGATCGAGAGACCCGCGTCGGCAGCGCGCGTCGCGGCAACCTGAGAGGCGATGCGCTGGTCGCGCATGACCCGGTTCATGAATTGGAAGCATCGCAGCGCCTCCGTGTCCGTTGCGACGTGCTCCAAGCCCGCAACGAGTCGCTTGTGCGCTTCGCGCGCCTCCCACAACGCAACCTCGGCGGTCTCCTGGAGGTGACTCGGCAGCGTGACGGCCTCCAACTCCTGCGCAGCCAGCCATGCGCCGTATCCGTCAACCAACGGAGCAAGCCCCGCCCGCAGATCGTCTGCCGTGACTGACGACAGCGCATCCATCGACAATGTCGCATCGTCGACCGACCGCGCCTTGGTCTGCGGCGTCTCACCGATGGGCAGCCACGTCGTCTCGACCGCAGTCGCGCGCCGGGAGCCGGACTTCAGCGTCCAGTCGGCCGAGCAAGTGCGGCCGATGGCGAACTCAAGCCGGTTGCGGTACTGGAGGTTGAGGCGCTTGACCTCTTCGTCGTGCTCAGGCCAGTCCTGCTCCATCACGTCCTGCACGGGCAGGAACACCTCGGCCCCACCAGCATCGACAAGGAGCTTGGTCTGGAACATCCACATGCTCAACGGGATCGGCATCGGCGTCTCGCGGTCGTTGCACAGTGCGATCTCCACCAGCACGCGATTGAAGTTCGGGTCGTCGTAGCGGTCGACTCGCAGGACGATCGACTCCTTCAGACCGACCGTCACGGTCTGGCCGGGAGGGAGGTCAGCGAGGCGGATAGTGCGGGTCTCCTCGACCGGGGTGCGCTGATATTCACGCACGGGACGGCCGGCCTTGGTGACCTTGTCGGTCTCGACCGTCTCGTACGTCCCCCACAAGGCGACGACATGGAACGCATCAAGGTCGGCAGGCACCTGGAACCGCAGCCCCATCGACGCGGGGATCATCAGGCCCTGCTTCGGAGCGCGGTCCTCGACGTCGTCGTCCTCGGAATCCGCCTCGGTGTCGTCGGCGGCATACGCCGGGATGCCCCGGCCCTCGGCCACCCCGTCGCTGTCAGTGCGAACCTCGACGAGGTCACCGCCGTCGGTGTCGTCCGGCGTAGCCGTAGCGGAGCCGACCAACTTGACCGGCGCAATGTGGCCCACAAGGTACTGCGACCGGGGGCTAAACGGGAGAGTCTCCTCGGGACCGTGGATGGGTCCGAGCAACTCACGCTGGACGATGTCCACGAGGTTCTCGCGCACCGCGTACGACGAGCCGTCCAACTCGTAGTTCAACTCGTACGACGCCTGCGGCCCAGCCGCCTCAGTGGTTGCCTCAGTCACGGGTCAACAGTCTGCCGTAGGGGTCCGACACTCGTAGGGATTGCTCAGTTCACCGGAGGACCCGCGAGATCCACCGGTGCCACAGACCGAATTTGAATCAGACGTTCGGCGTCGTACAGCCGCGTTTGCTCGGCAAAGTCGAGGAATGGCACCCAAACCCCGACCTCCCGGGTCCCGTCAGCGTAAGAGGCAAACGCCCGAACATGAGTCGGGTAGGTCTTGTACTTCTGGATTGCCTCAATCACCAATCCACGTGCTGAGTCCGCCTCCGCGTACCAGACGGCTGACGACCTGCCTTGCAACCGATGCGGAAGTGACTGGGGCGACCAACCTGTCGGGAAGAACCAGGGCGCGGGCGTGTCCTTTGCCCTGTGCAGGACCAACTCAAGACCAGCGCCGACGACGTCGACCCCGCTGAAGCCGACGTTGGCAACAGAGACGCCGATCAGCTCCTTGGTGAACGCCTCAACTTGCTCTGGCGACTCGCGCTGGAGCGCCTCGAACAAATCCGTAGACATCGTCATGTAGGTGTTGGGAACCCGACGGGCAGGAACGATGTCCACCGCGGTGGTCACCTGAAGCGCCTCATACACCGACTGCAACGCCGATTCCATTGACTTCACATACGCGACAATTTCAGCGTCTGAAATGGCTGATCCGCCAGCTTGGGCGACCTGCGCCTGCTTCCACTCCAGCAGTTCCTCAACCGGGAACACGGCATGGGCTTGGTCTACAGCTCGGTGGTGAGTTCCGCAGAGCAACAGAAGATTCCCCTCACGGTTGAGTTGGTCGCCTGGGAAGTCGGGATCGTGTCGTGGTCCGTCCGGACTGGCAGACCTGATGTGAGCAATCTCGGCAACTGGAGTCCGAACGCCACGGTCTGCGTCATCGAAGATCAGAGGGCTGTTACAGCCTGGGTAGGCGCAGCGCCTCGCTTGCCCAAAGAGGATCTTGATCGTCTGCTCCGAATGGGTTCTCGCCACGGTCAAACCATCGAGTCGACTGCCGTCAAGAATCGTCTGATCCACAACAAGTCGTCGGCGACCTTCGCGGCCTCCAGGTCGTTGTGACGAATCGCCCGTGGCTTCGCCTGCCTCATGAGGTCGCCCTCATGGACAACCTGGTTACGACGATGGCTGAGCTGGTTCAAGCGGCTCTCAATATCCGCCTTGGCCTCGGACGGAACCATCGCCGCACCAACAGCCGTGAATCCACTTCTCACTCCAAGCAGATTGAATCCGCGCTGCCAGTCTCGGGCTGACTGAAATGTGATCCTGAGAAGTTGTGCGTGGAGAGCGTTACGAGCCCGAACCATTGGCCGGTCGCGCACACCCTGCTTCCGTGCTTCCACGGAGCGCTCACCCATCTCGACCAGGTTGGCGAACGGCACAGCGATCTCCGCAAGGTTCTGGGAGAGAGCGTCCAAAGGGACACGATGGATCTTCCAGTGCATCCAGGTATCGAGGCCCGCCACACCCATGACGAGAGCTTGACGTCGCAAGTCGGCGTCCAGCACCGATCCGGACCCAGAATCAAGGGTCAGCAGCGCGTCGGCCCGATCGAGGACGTCAATCGCAGCTTGGAATGGCGAAACTGGCATCTATCCATCCCCAAACAGGCTGTCCTGCGATTCGACCCGAGTCGAACGGCCGGGCCGCTTCGGACTGGCCCCGCTCGGTCCTTCCACAGCAGCCCGACTGAGGTTCTCGGCCAACAGCCGGCTGAGCATTTCATCTCGCGACTGGGGATCGACAGTGAATCGACGAAGGTTGTTGCGTTCGCGAAAATCGTATGTTGGAGCGATGTCGGTCCAGCCGAAGGCCGCGAGAACCTCCGAATCCAAGGCCACGAAGAGCTCCCGCAAGTGCTGAACCTCGTCCGATCGCGCCGATTCAGCATTGAACTCGTTCATGACTGCTCGAAGACCGCCCATCGCCCGACAGCGCTGTTCTAGCGCGCTCTCGAACTCCTCTACCGCTTCCGTCCGCGGGCATGGCGTCCAAGGGAAGGTGTTCGAGAGGCGCCTAGGCGCATAGCTTGGATCGTCACGGGTGGTTGCTCCGTAGCTCAGGACCCAGTGGTAATGAAGACTCGACGCAACCTGCCCAAAGATCGCCCAATCGTCAACCGGGAAGACGACCACTCCCATGTCGATTCTGATCTGCGATGGAATCCAGCGCGGCATTAGAAGATTGCTCGTGCGAGGGATTCCGATTGCACGGTCGACAGTCCTCAACTCTCCGTAGAGCGCAGATGCCGAGCTCTCGAAGTCCCACCATCGCTCGCGCAGGTGCGGTTTCGTCTTAGGTCGCTCCCGCCAGGGTCTCTGATGCCTATCGAGATGCGACCAGAGAGGCTCAACTTGTTGTGCCTGCTCTTCAGGCATCCCGTCGAGGTCGATGAGGTACTCGTCAGGGGCAGATGGATCGCCTTGCGACAAATCGGCGGCACGCACGTACGGGAACAGGTGAGAATCCAAGTTCGGGTATTCGGCCAACCACGCCCGCGCGTCTTCAGCTGGGACCCGGAACCCATCTCCGTTCGGATACGTCCCGACGTAGGCACGCACCGGAAGGGCACCCCTTGGCTGCTCAGGATCGGCCACGAGGAGCCTTCCGCCAGCAATCAGCGGCCCGGTCGTGACCCACATCTTGATCACCGACACCGCTGCCCCGCCCGGTCCCCAGTCAAACGGATCGGAGGCGCCAACCAGCGTCGCACCTCCCGCGAGAACCTGATCGAGACCCACGATCTTGGTGTGCGATTGCATGATCGACTTGGTCACCACGATCCCGATATCCCCCTCAGATGAGAGCAAACCTGCTTGCCGAAGGAGGAAGTAGGCCGCCAAATCAGCGTCCCCGGCGACTCCGTTCGCCAGCACTGCTTGCAGGAAGTCGCGGTAATTCTTGCCGTTCGCTGTAGTGATCTTCTTGCTGTGCAGAAACGCAGGATTGCCGATAACGGCATCGAAGCCACCCTTATCGACCATGATGTCTGGCGCTTCGATAACCCAGTGGAGCGGCTGCCACCTCTCGTAATCGGTCAGGGCCCTGGGGGTCAGTCCGGCGTCAATGATTGAGTCCAGGAAGCCGAGGTCAGGCTCGCCCTTGTCGGGGTATGCCTTGCCGACCGCGACGCGGAGGTTGTCGTACGCCTCGTTGAGCGCCTTGCCGGGCTTGCCACCCTGGGATAGACCGGCGGCGACGACGCCATCGGCGATGCGGCGGAGGTCGGCGGTCACTTGCCGGAAGTCGCCGAGTTGGCGATGTTTGGCGGCGCTATTGCGCGCCGGGTCGTTCTCATCGATCTCGGTCGACAGAGTGCGACGCAGTTCCTTGGCTCGGTCGATGATCGAGTCGATGTCGACGTCGTAGGCGTAATAGCCGGCCATCTCCGTCTTGACCTTCGGGTCGATGTGGAGCCGGCGCAGTTGGTTGAGATCGGTGACGCCGAGGAGCGAGTTGCCGAGGAAGACCTTGTCGTCGACGAAGGAGAACGGCAGGTCGCGGTCGAGTGAGACGAGCCAGAGGGAGAGTTTGCACATCTCGACGGCCATGTCGTTGATGTCTGCTCCGTAGAGGCAGTTGGCGACGACCTGACGGATGGCACGGGTGTAGAGGTCCTTGCGCGCGGCGTTGCGTGGGTCCTCGGCCGTCCATGCCTCGACTACCCGTTCCGAGAGGTAGCGGGCAGCTGCCACGAGGAACGCACCCGAGCCGCAAGCGATGTCGGCGACCTTGAGGCTCAGCAACTCGTCGGAAGACTTGAGTTTCCACTCCTCGTCGCTGGCCGTCTGGTGAGGCCCCGGCGCATAGCAGAGCGGCTGGAGCGCGTGAAGCACGACATCTTCGGCAAGCGACTTGGGCGTGTAGTGAGCGCCCGCGTTCTTGCGTGACGGGGTCTCCTTCACGATGAGGCCGCCGTGGAGCACAACGAAGGGTCGCTGTCGCAGGTCAAGACGGATCAGACCGAGCCACGGCTTCACCCGGTCACGCAGTTCGAGATCGTCGCCAACGGCCTGAGTGAGCGCGCTGACGATGCTCGGCTCAACGTCGGCGCCTATGGCCTTGGCGATGGCCGCTGCCGAGGAGGGCTTGGCCGAAGGCTGGTCGCTTTCGACGAAGGCGCGGATCGCCGCTGCGAGCTTCTTCGGGTCCGGGGCTTCGGCCGCCAGCGCTTCGAGCGTGGCGAGCGGGATCTCCGGCTCGTCGCCGAGGGTGCCCTTCAGCCCGACGGTGACTTCGTCGGCGATGGCTGCGGTGTAGCCGAGCAGACCCTCGTAGATGTAGCCGATCTGCTCGACGTCGATGTCACGGAAGGAGATTCGGCGGGCTTCGCCCTTGATGTCTGCGACCTGGACCGAGCGCAGGACGTGAAGCATGACTCGGTCCGAGACCGCAATGGCGAGGGTGCCCTGCTCATTCGTGTCGGTGAGGAACGGGAACCGGGCTGGGTCGAATAGTGAGCCGCCGTAGGCCGGCATCCGCAGGTTCTCGAAGCTCGCGCCCCGGTAGAGAGCCTGACTAGTGGCGAGCAGCCGGTGCCAAGTGAGCGAGGTCGCGTCGAGCGCTTCCTCGCTCTCTTCGGTCTCGCGAGCGATGAGGCGTTCCAGTTCGCGCGCGATGCCGTACCCCTGCTCGAACAACTCGCCCGACGGCAGAAGCCCGCGTTCCTCGGCGAAGAGGAGGAAGACGGCTCGCATCATCACCGTGACAGCGGCTTCGTAGCTGTCGTGGGTGCGCTTCGGGAGCGGGTCCGGCAGACCGCGACGCTGTGCGTCGGCGGCGGACTCGGAGAAAGACTGGATGAGCAGCTCGACGGCCCGGCGGACCTGGGCACCAAGGGCTTCAGTGATCTCTTCGGCCGCTGCGACGGACTCCTCGAACAGGACAGGGAGCCGCTCGGTCGGGTTACCGCCGATGAGGTGCTGCCGCCCGATGAGGGCGAAGAACGCGTCCCGCGTTCGGGGCTCCTCGATCCACGTCAAGGCGTCCACAATGCCTGAGGCAGCCATCGCGCCTTCGCGGGCGCATACGAGGCCCCACCAGCGGCCGTCGGTGACTATGCCGATCGGAATCTTGCTCTCCCGGAGCATGACCTCGACACGGTCGATGGGATTGGCGGCCCACAAGTCCCCCGGCGTCTGACGCAGCGAGTCGACGGAGTCGATGACGTGGACGATCGCGCCGATGCCATCCGTGCCATTGAGGGATGCCTGAGCGCGGATCGTCACCGCGCGGTTGGGCGACTGTGCCTCGACACCGGGAACTTCGCCCCACGAGAGCGACTCGGCCCAGCCAGCGACGTCACGCAGGATCGTCTCGACCCACTTGTCGCGGGCCACGCGGTAAGAGTCCTGTGCAGTCTCAGAGTCCGGTGCGCGGTCGAGGGTCTCCCATGCGCCCTCGAAGTCCTTGCGGGCATCGACAAGCGCCGTCTTGCGCTCGTCCGTGAGGCTGGGCATCCCTTGGGGCCAGACCCGCTTGAGCGGCGGGATGGCGAGGAACGGGCCCTCGGTGTCGACGAGTTCGAGCCAGGCGCGGTGCTGGTCGGTTGCGTTGATCGGCTTGCTGCCACGGGAGGCGGTGTTGCTCTTTGCGCGTGTCATCACTCGACCCACCCATCTGCGTCAGCGCGGGTCAGGGCAAAGACGACAGCCGCTGCGGTGGTGTGAGGCTTCACGTCGGCGTAGCGGGCGGTGATCGCGTCGATCTCTCGTGCCTCCTCGTCGTCAAGTTCGTCCAAGCGACGGCTCATGGCGTCGATGTCGCGTCTCCATTGGCGCATCTGGTCGGGATCGGCGAACAACTGGCCCTGCGCTTCGTCCTCTTCGGCCTTCAAACGAGCGAGCGAGTCACGCAGGTTGGCGCGGAACGCTGTGAAGATCTCCCTGGCACGCTGGACATCGGCGGCTTGGCGCTTGGCGAGCTGCTCGATCACCAGTTCGTGCCGACGGCCGGCGCGAGCTTGCATCGACTCTTCGAGACGCAGACGCAGGGGCGCGTCGGGGACGTTCCACACATCGCAGAGCTGATCGCGGACGCGCTCGTCCGCAACCGTGAGGCGTTCGCGGTCGAGTGCCTTGTCGAGGGCCGCCTCGGCCTTCTCCTCGGCCATCGCACGGCGACCCTTCAGGCGCACACCCGCAAGGAAGACCTCTTCGTGGAGGCGAACACCGCCTCGACCAACGAGGACCATGCGGGTGACGGCGGCAACGAAGGACTCTTCGAGGTCGTCGACCACGACGGCGGTCACGCGGTTCAAGGGCGAGTCAACGCTCCACAGCGAGCGCCGCAGGAGACGCTGGGCCTTCTGAACGATGGGGTGCCCGAGGTGGACGTAGACGAGCTCAGCGCGGCCCTCCGCCGCGGCGGCGTCGAAGGTGATGGGCCGCAACTCGCCAGGCTTGAGTCGGGTGTCGAGGCCGCGCAGGGCGTCGTGCCAGCCGGTCGTCAGCGATGGCACGATGAAGACCTCAGCGTCGGTGTCTTGCGCGAACTCATGGTTCTCGATCAGCGGTGACTGGTGGTTGATCCGCAGGGCCGTGTCGACCACCCGGCGCAGATTGGCCGGGTCGAGGTGCATCTCGGTGCGGGACACGTCGTAGCCCTGCTCCAACTGGGTCAGGCGAGCGTTGAGCTCCATGCCGCCCGCGAGGGCGGAGTTGATGACCTCGTTGGTGTCGACGCCCTTGGACTTGGCCTTGGTCGGGGTGCGCTTGCCGAAGTGGCCCTGAATCTCCTCGCCGACGACTTGGTTGGCGGAGCCGAGGTCGTACTCGACCTGAGCGATCTTGCGAGCGATGCGCTCCATGAAGTTCAGGTCGGCGGCGTACGTCGAGGATTCGACGACCGGTACGAAATGGAAGACCTGCGGTTCCTCGGTCTGGCCGTACCGGTCGATGCGGCCGATGCGCTGTTCGAGGCGCGAGGGGTTGAACGGGATGTCGAAGTTCACGAGCCGGTGGCAGTAGGTCTGGAGGTCGATGCCTTCCCCCGCTGCGTCGGTGGCGAGCAGAACGCGGACCGGCTCCTTGGTTGGATCGGCAGTGAACTGCGAGCGGATGTACTCGCGGTCCTCGGTCGCGGTGGCGCCTTGGATAACCGCGAGCCGATCGTCGGTGTATCCGCGTTGGTTGAGGACGCGGGTCAGCCAGTCGACGGTGTGGGCGTACTCGGTGAAGACCACGACGCGCTCGTTCGACCAGGTCTTGCCGTCGGGGCGGCACACCGCGTCGAGGAAACTGATGAGTCGGTCGAGCCGGGAGTCGGCACGGCTCTCGTACCCGAGCCCCCACTCCATGAGAGTTTCGAGCTGGCCGGGCTCGGCGGCTACGAGCGGGTCTGAGCCCTTGGACTCGCGCAGTTTCTCAGCCTCGTCCTGCTCCCACAGGCCCTCTTCCTCGTCGGACTGGCCCTCGCCGAAGATGTCGTCGTACTCGTCCTCGGATAGACCACGGCCAGCCTTCGAGGCGACGTAGTGGCTCAGTGTCATGCCGAATGCAAACGGGCTGGACAGGAAGCGCTTCTTCAGCAGCATCGTGACGATGTCGCCGCCGGGCTTTGTGCCGTTCTGCTTCGCGCTCTTGGTGACGATGTCGTCGAGCAAGGAGAACATCTGTTGCTCGGAGTCGGACGGCGTGACGTCGAGGGTGTTGACCTTGCGCTTTCTGAATCCCTTGCCGGACAGATCGGTCTTCAGGCGGCGGACGGTGACGTCTTTCAGCGCTGTGGAGTCAAGGTTCGCGCCACGCGCGAAACGGCGTGGGTCGATCATCTCCATCAAGGCCGTGAACGACTCGGGATGGCCGTTGTGGGGGGTCGCACTCAAGAACAGGCGATGCTCGCACTTCTCCGCGAGCTGGCGAACCGCGACGGTGCGCTGGGTGTCGACCGCATATCCGCGGCCGCCTGCGATGGCTGACGGGCTCGACGGGGCGACGTGGTGGGCCTCATCGACCACGAGGATGTCGAAGGCGTACCGCTTCCCCGTCTTGGGGTTGCTGGCCTGGGCATAGACGTCGCGGAGCAGGCGCTGGGCGCGGATCTGCGGGAGCCACGCCATGCTGACGATGACGCGCGGGAAGAGTTGGAACGGGTTGGCGTGCAGGCCGTGGGTGCGGCGGACTTGGGCCATCAGTTCGGAATTGACAATGGTGAACTCCAGACCGAACTTCTCGCGCATCTCGTCCTGCCACTTCAGCGCGAGACTTGGCGGGCAGACGATGACAGCTGTGCGGGCGCGGTGACGCAGGAACAACTCCTGAATGACCAGACCGGCTTCGATGGTCTTGCCGAGACCGACATCGTCGGCGAGCAGCAGGTTGGCGCGAGGTGCACCGAGGGCGCGACGGAGCGGTTCCAGTTGATAAGCCTCGACGGTGGCGCCGGACCAGAAAGGTGCCTGGTACCGGTTGGGGTCAGCACTGGTGACCGCACCCCAGCGCATCGCGTCGACAAAGCCTGCGAGTGTGGCCGGCTCGTCGAATCCGTCAGCGTAGATGACATCCGGCAGGCCCTGCGGAGGAGTGACTGTGTGGCCCACTTCCAGCTCCCAGACGACGGAGAGCTGCTCACCGAGACGGTCCTCATCCAAGGACTGGAGATCCACGACATGTGAGAGCTGCGCCGTAGCTTCGTCGGCAGGACTGCGCGGCAGTCCCTGGGCCTGGACGTTGGCAACCGCCCACGTCGACCCCCGCACCTCAACGACCTGCCCCGGCTCGGGAAGGGTTGGCATCGCGCTTCGGCCTATCGCAGCCCAATTAGCGACGTCGATTTCCGTCTCCACTCCAGTCACAGCAGAAACCTATCTGCGAGTCCCGACGGAAATGGCCCGAACGTTGCCATGAGTCTGAATGCGGACTCCCCCACCGTGGGACAGACTCGTCGGGTGGCCGACTGGACTCCCCTACGCACCATCCTGGCTCAGGTCGAGCATTCGGCGACGTTCACCTGGGCGGAGCTCGAAGCGCTTGTCCATGGACTCCCTCACTCCGCTTACGCACACAGTGCCTTCTGGAAGGGGGCTCGAACCGGCTGGCGCGGGTTCTCGACCACCGACGTGAGAGTCGGAGAGTCCGTGACCTTCGTCCGCACAGGCGCTCCCCCACGCAAGCCCGCGCCGCGCTCCAGTCCATCCGCCCAAGCTGACCGGTCATCGCCGGGAGATGTCGTCCTGATCGGCTGCGCGAAGCGAAAGCTCCCAACCGCAGCGCCGGCGAAGGACCTCTACGTCTCGGCACTGTTTCGGAAAGGCAGGGCGTACGCCGAACGCCTCGGCGTGCCCTGGTTCATTCTTTCTGCAGAACACGGACTCGTCGCGCCCGACGAAGAGCTGGAGCCGTACGACCTCCGGCTCAGCGACACCCCTCGCGAGTACCGCCGCAAATGGGGCGCCGACGTTGTCGAATCGCTCCTGGCGGCTCTCGGATCACTCGACGGCATCACTGTCGAAGTCCATGCAGGTGCGGCGTACGCGGATCCAATCCGCGACGGACTCCGTGCGGCGCGCGCCCAGGTGGTGGAACCGCTTAGAGGTCTCCCAATAGGGTCTCGGCTCGCTTGGTACGGGGACCATTCGATCGAGCCGACACCGCCATCGGCCGATGCGAACATCGGCGAGTTGATCGGGGGCCTGCTCGCGGCCGACCGGTCGATCTCGCCGACCGAGTTTCTTGAGTCCGGCGCGGCGTCATATCGCTCCCCCGGGCTCTACAGCTGGTGGGTCGACGTGTCGGGCGCCGCCGACCTGTCGGCCGGGCTCCGAGCCGAGGTCGAACCTGGGCTCATCTACGCCGGATTGGCCGGCGCCACGCGCTCCGGCGGCGGGAAGTCGAAGAACACCCTGTGGGGCCGCATCAAGACGATGCATCTCGGCGGGCGACATGAGTTCTCGACCTTCCGGCTGAGCCTCGGGTCCGTCATCGCCGCGTCGCGGGGTGAACGGGAGATCGACGAGCCCGCCTTAACGACGTGGATGCACGAACACCTTCGGCTGATCGCGGTCCCCGTCGCGGACGCCGACAGCCTAGGTCGGGTGGAGACCGAGGTGCTGCGGCACTTGGATCCGCCGTTGAATCTCGACAAGGTCGAGCGAAACCCTCTCAGGGTCCAACTTTCCGCTCTCAGGAGGACGTACGGACGAAAGCGACGAAGCGGCTCAGCCACACCGGCAGGCTAAGGACCGCCATCCACGCGAACTTCGCGGCGTTCCAGAAGAAGAGGAGCACAAGCATGTTCAGCCATGCGAGGCCTGGCCGCTCTGCCAACTCAGAGGCGATGGCAACAGCCGCTAGGTACGCCGGCACAGCGAGGAGCGCGATGGGAACGGCCCACCCCACTCCTCGCGCTGTCCGCATCCAGTCGAGCGCTCGGTTCGTCGGCATGTAGAAGCGAAGGTAGCCACGGATCGCGGCACTGAGATTCCACAACATGGCAAGCATCGAGATCTCCTCGTTCGGTCACCTCGACCATCCGTCCACTCGGACTTTCGCCAGTCATCGCTCCCCGGGGCGGTGGATAACTGCCTCCCACCGCGGCGCTGTGGATCTCGACTCTCGACGACTCCGTCCAGCCTCTCGGGCAACGGCGCGAGCCCGCCGGACGGCTTGCTCCGCACGTGCCGCATCGGTCCGCTGGGCCTCGGTCGTCGGCTCCTCCCCAAGGAGCCTCCGCGACGTGATGCCGTAGCGAGCGCGGTACGCGGCGATAGCGCCCAGTTCGCGAAGCCACCGAGCTCGCTCCGCGGGTTCATCCGGTCCAGGGCCAACCTTCGCGACCCACGGCCCGGCCGAGTCGACCTCGGCCTCGACAAGTTCCTGTGTCCGGCGCTCGATCAGCCGCGCCCGCTCACGAAGCGCCAGGGCCATCTCCTCCTCCATCGCGCCACCTGCCACCGGGATCAACCCGGCGATCAGCTGAGGCTCGATCGTCCGCTTGCCACGGCCTGTGCGTCGCGACTCATGCCGCAGGCGGCTGATGAGGACCGCGCCGATGTCGATGGCATCTCCGAATCCGCGCCGAGCCACGACTCGCGGGAGAATGGTCGCGATGTCGAGATGGCTCGACTCCGCGCGGCGCAGCTCTGCAGTTAGCGGACCAAAGGAGTCGGACCCAACGACCCGGTCGACCTGGTCGCGCGTCAGCCCGGATTGATCGAGAAGCTCGATCCACCGATCCCTCTGGGCGACCGCCGCAATCGTCTCGTACTCGGCCGCGAGCTGGGCGATTGAGCCCCACTGATCCTGCTCGGCGCGAATCATCTGGTGAGCGGAGAGTTCGACACCCGAGTGCTGGAGGACGCCGTAGAGCACCGTCCGAGCAGTGACCTCGGCAGGCTCGGGTGCGGAATGGCTCTCGTCAGGCTGGTCGAGCGCGACGTACGCGATATTGGACTCGCGACCGCGAGTCATAGAGACGTACAGGTTCTCCCGCGTCGTGGTCCCTGAGACCACCACGTGCGAAGTGTCGACAGTGATGCCCTGTGCTCGGTGGGCTGTGACGGCATACCCAAGGTCGACATGCTCTGCGACGTACGCCGCCGGCAGGGTGACTGTCCCGTGTCCGCTTCCGGAGATTCGGCGTACGTCTGCCGAGCCGTCTTTGCCCACATGCATGACCTGCCAGCGGTCGCCGTTGCGGACCCATCCGCCACGAAGCGGCTTGAGCCGACGATCGTTGCGCCGGGTGATCACGATGTCGCCTTCGGACGCGTGGCTGCCGTCGACCAGCCGCACCTCGGTCGAGGCTGCCGTGTCGCCGTCGAGGATCCGTTCGGCTCGTGCGCGCTTGTTGAGTTCGAAGACCGAGCGGGTTGCTTCGGTCACGAGGATGCTGGAGCGCCCTGCTCCGATATCGGCTCGCCACGCGGTGTAGGCCTCATCCGCCATGGCTTCGGTGGTGCCCTCACGGATCCTGTCGTGGCTGGCGTATGCATCGATCACCTCACTGCGCCCCAAGCGCAGGTCGAGCGAGGCGTCACGCTCCCAGCCGTTGACGAAGCGATGGACCTCGGCGAGCTCTGGAACATCGATTCGGTCGTTCACCAGCAACGAGAAGGCGCCGCCAGCGTCCACAGACTGGAGTTGTGCCCAGTCGCCGACGAGGAGAACCTTGGCGCCTGCTTCGGCAGCGACCCCACAGATGCGATCAAGCGCGAGGGTTCCGGCGAGCGTCGCCTCGTCGACGATGACCAGTTGCCCTGAGGAGAGGGCTGCGCGTCCGCGGTCATGCTCATGAAGCCACTTCGCGGTGTTCTCGCAATCGATGCCCAGGTCCTCGGAGAGCACCTGCGCGGCCACGGCGCTGGGCGCCAGCCCCACGACGCTGCCTCGACCATGCTCGGCAATCCACGCCGTTTGAAGTGCCTTCATCGCAGTCGTCTTGCCCGCACCTGCTGGCCCGACGAGCACGTCGAGCCGGCGCCCGGACTCGGCGACGCTCGCCAGGGCTTTGGTCTGGTTTTCGCTCAAGAGGTGATGGTCCTTGCCCGGCCCAACCTCGAGGCCCATCCGCGCTGCATCTGCGGTCGGCGCGCCACGGCCGCGACTCAAGGCGAGGAGGCGATCCTCGGCGGCGAGCAACGCGCGGGATGAATAGACGGAACTGTGGCGAGGACGGAACCTCGACGAGCCGTCCTTCCGTCGGAAGGTCTTCGGAACACTCGCGAGCTCCGGTGGAGTTAGGCACAGCGACTGCGCCTTTGCTTCCGCGACCAGTTGGCCGATCACGGTCTCGCGATCGTCGGCTGACGCGAAGCGCCAGCCCATGGTCTGTCGCGATGCCTCCGCCCACAGGTTCCAGTGGCGCCACGTCGAGCGCTTCTCACCCACTTTGTCGATGACCGCGACCGCCAGGTCCTCCACCACGTCATGGGGCACATCGTCCGCGCGGAGCAGGCACGCCGGGGTAGGACGGGCGCCCCCTCCGGACGTGATCTGACGCGCCCACTCTGGAGCGCCCGTCCCAAGAATCGACCGCGCCCGTCCTCGCCATTCACCGGTGAGATCGGCGAGAGAGCGGATCCGCTTCTCCGGACGCGTCGCAAGCGTGGCTTGCGCACGGAGCCGGATGACAGTCGCGCTCGTCGGCCGCTTGCCAAACTGCGCGACGTACTCCGCAACCAGTCGGTCGGTCTCCAACTCAATGCCCCGCGACCGCGACGAGAACTCATGGATGAGTTCGCTTGGTACGGGCGCCAACTCCCACGAGGGCGACCGTCCGTCCCCTCGCGCCCGTTCCTCCCACTCGATTCCGAACAGGCGTGTGAGCCTGTCGGCCACAAGCGCGTTGTAGTGCTCAGAGAGCGCGACGACCGATGCATGGAGAGGGCGCCCGTCCAGGCTGCGCCAGCGCCCGTCCTCGACCGTCCGGACCTTGTTGGAGACCACGACATGTGTATGAAGCTGTGGATCGCCGAGCCTTGAGTCCCAATGGTCGTACGCCGTCGCGGCAATGCCCACGACGTCCGCCTGAGCGACCGCGCCGTTGCCAGCGCTCACTCCCCTGCGCGTGGCGGCGACTTCGCGCTCGAGAAGATCGAGCACCTCGGCGGCGGCGTCGTGGTGAGCCTCGACGAGCAGCGCCTGGGTGCCGGCGTCGGCCACGCCCCACAGCGCGGAGACAGACTTCGGCACGCTGAACGTCAGGTCGAACCCCGCGACCGCCCGGCGCGCCGACATCGCAACGTCCGAGCCGTAGTCAGTCGGCTCGCCTCCAAGGTCAGGAAACGCGCGTCCCAGGGGCTGCCCGCTCACGGGGTCGCGCCCCATCCCGAGGAGCAGTGCTAGCTGGTGCTCGGTTACCGGATCACCGCTCCGGATGTCGCCATGGCCAAAGGCATGAAGGCCCGATCCCAACCACCGACCGGGCGGCGTCCCAGTCTCTGAGTAATAGCGGGTCAGCGGAGTCGAAAGGTGTCGGTTGCCGTCGCCCGCTGCCACGCTCCGCAGCAGGTATTGGTAGCCAACACCGGCCGACATCACGCGCATCGAGACGGTCATCAAGGCATCACCTCCTTGGCCGTGAGGTGTCGTGGTTGGTCCACAGGCCGAGTTGGTGCGGGTCCATCCACAGTTGACCGCGCCGACCTACGGCCCTCGTTCTGCAAGAGGTGTAGGACGAATTCGAGGCTGCCGCCGAGGCGGGACGGGCGCCGTGCGACACCTACGGGATGACAGCAACGGCATCGATCGGGAGGAGTGGCGAGATGGGGAGAGGTTGCGTAACTGAGACAGCAGTGGCTGAATGGACGAGGCGGCGCCCTTGCCGGACCGCCGGCAGGACGTCGCTTGCTGAGTCCTCGGGTTCGATCTCGGGGAGTTCTGCAAGGACTCGGGCATGACGAACTCACGAGGAGCACTCTCACTCGCGACCGCAGCACTGCTGCTGATCGCCGGGACGTCGTGTGCCAAGGACGACTCGGAGCCGAGCGATCCGCGTTCCGAACCCACGGCGTCGAGCTCCCCGAGTTCGACGCCGACATCACCCTCGGATGCGGCCACCGCGGCGGCCACCGAGACGATCGCGAACTACTACGCGGTCCGCAACGAGTTGCGTCAGGATCCGACGAAGCCGCTGAGCCGGCTCGCGTCTGTCGCGATTAGCACCGAACTGTCGACCCAGCAGACGCTGTTCAAGCGGGAGCGCAAGCAGGGCCTCCACCAGGTCGGCGAGACGAAGGTCGTCGAGGTGAAGGTCGAGTCGGTCAACCTTGACAACTCCGATCCGCAGGCCGGCAAGGTGCCGACCGTTCAAGTCGATGTGTGCTTCGACGTCAGCGACGTCGACGTGCTCGATGCGGACGGCAAGTCCGCCGTGACCCCGAACCGACCGGACACCGGCTGGATCCGGTACTCGGTCTCGAACTATGAGTGGGACTCCGATCCCGATGGCGCGTGGCGAGTTGCCTCGAGCCAGGACATCGAGCGAACGCCATGCGACGCCTGATCGCCGATGTCGTCGTTCTGTCACTCGCGATCGCGAGCTTCCTCCTCAGCGCAGCCGCGCCGACGTCAGCCGACACGGAGTGCCAAGTCACCGACCCCGAGACCGGCGTCTGCCTGATCTGGGTCGAGGTTCCTGGGCAGCCCGGCCAGCCCGGTGAGCCCGGTGATGACGGCCCGGAGGACACGGGTTCCGGCGCGTCCTGCTACTGGGATGGGACCGAGCAGAACGTCCTCAAGCCGCCGCCCGGCCCGGTCCCCTGCTCGAGCGAGTACGGCTACTGGTCGAACAACTACAACTGCTACATCCAGCTCGTCGATCCACAGCCGCCAGCGGGCGACCCGGCGTGGCAGGGACACGAGCCAGGAGACGGCGCGGTGTACCGCTGTTATCAGCCGCAAACCGACATCGACATCTACATCTGGTCCGCCGATCCGCCGCCGAACTCTGGCGCTGGCCCGACTCCGCGCGAAGTCGCAACGATCGCGATCGAGCAGATGAACCTGTCGGCGATCACCATTGGGATCGCGCCGAAGCCTGGCGACGGCAGCATCGGGATCGTGGGGATGCCGGTTTGGATGTGGGCAGCGAACCCCGACAGCCACACGGTTGGACCGATCAATGCATCGGCTTCTGCCGGAGGCATCACGGTGACCGCCACAGCTCAGCTCCACCGAATCACTTGGGACATGGGCGACGGCACTGAAGTCGTTTGCACCGGCCCGGGCACCCCCTACAAGGCGTCGTACGGCGATCGGCGCTCGCCCACGTGCGGTCATGTCTACGAGCAGTCGAGTTCAGACCAGCCGAGCGATCACTACACCGTCACCGCCACGTCGGACTGGGTCATCACGTGGTCCGGGGCCGGCCAAACAGGAACGATCCGGCTGAACGGCTTGGTCCGTGCTGTCGAGATCTCGATCGGAGAGGCGCAGGTGCTCGTCCACTGACGAGGGCCGAGGCGCGGGAGCAGCGAGGGAAACCATGACCACGTCCACGCGAGACGCGACCATCGACCGAGCAACTGAGTCGGGCACTCCCCCGGCCCCTCCACCGAAACTGCGCCGACGGCCAGGGATGACCGTGATCGGCATCGTCGCAATCTGTCTCGGTGCGGTCGTTGCAGGTTGGACATGGACTGCAACGTCGAGCAGTCAGGAGGTCCTGGTCGCGCGCACGACGATCGAACGCGGATCGGTCATCGAGAAGGGCGACCTGACGACCGCCCGAATCAGCTCCGACCCCGCGCTGTCGCCGGTCAGTTCTGACGAGTTCGAAGCTGTCGTGGGCCAACGGGCCACGGTCGACATCGCTGCGGGCACAGCCTTGACTCCGGACTCGTACTCAGCCGCCTCCCTCCCAAGTGACGGCGAGTCCGTGGTCGGGATTGCGCTCACGCCCGCCCAGTCGCCCGGCATCGCGCTCTCAAGTGGCGACCACGTGCGGGTGATCGTCACGCCAGGCCAGGACGGCGACCTCCCCGGCGGCACCCCGCTCTACAGCGAGGCTGAGGTGGTCGCGGTCCACGTCGATGAGGCAACCGGTGGGACCGTGGTCGATCTCCTCGTCAAGCACGAGGATGCGGCCGTCCTGGCAGCCCGCATCGCGACCGGCCACGTCGCTCTGGTCCTGGATTCGCGGGATCGCTGATGGCCGTCATCGCCCTGACATCGGCATCCGGTTCCCCCGGGGTCACGACGACGGCCGTGGGACTCTCGCTGCTGTGGCCTCGCCCAGTCCTGCTCGTGGAGGCCGACCCGACAGGCGGCTCCGGCATCCTCGCCGGCTACTTCCGCGGAAGCCATGAGTACGACGCTGGCCTCGTCGAGCTCGCGCTATCCGCGGCGCCCATCGCCGACGCCCTGCGAGAGGTTGCCCGACCGATCCCGGGAACCCAAGTGTCCTTCATCGCAGGGACTCGATCGCGCAGCCAGGCGAATGCCCTCCACGATGTATGGCGCCCTTTTTCGGAAGCCCTTGGCGAACTGGAGTCGAACGGGCAGGACGTGATCGTCGACTGCGGTCGGCTCGGTCTCGCCCACGCGCCGGAGCCACTCACGTTGGGCGCTGACCTGACCCTCCTGGTGACCCGCACAAACCTTCCTGCGCTGTCGGCGTCTCGTGCGTGGTCCGATGCTGTCGCACAGCCCGGCCTCGACCTGGGCCAGACGGGTCTTCTGCTGATCGGCGCCGGGCAGCCCTACGCCGCGGCGGAAGTCAGTGCGGTCGTCGAACTCCCGGTCATTGCCTCGATCGCCGACGACGCGGAGTCCGCAGCGGTGTTCCACCGCGGCGCCGCACCACCGAAGCATTTCGACACCGGGCTATTCGTCCGCAGCCTCCGCGCCGCGATCGAGTCGATGCGAGGTGCCATCAACCGCAGGCGATCGGGGCTTCTCGAGCGAGCGCACTCATGACGACCGGACGAATCAGCAGTGACCCGCGGTCGCTCCCCCTCTTTGCTCATGGTGAGCCGGCGGAGAACGGTTCGCGACTGGCCCGCCACGCCGGTTCCGTCACCAGGCTTCCCGTGTCCGTCCCCGCCTTGAGCAACGGCATCGACTGGCAGCTCGTCGCTGCACTCCGAGCCAAGGCATCCGACCAACTTAGCCAGGCCGTCGCGGCCGACCGCCGCCTCGACAAGACTGCTCAGGAGGAACTAGGCCGCGCCATCGTCCTGGAGCTGATCGACACGACGATGGCCGAACAGGTGAACAACGGTGTCGGCGCTCTGACCCCCGCCCACCAGGAATCCCTGGCCCGAGCTGTCTTCGATTCGCTGTTCCGACTCGGCCGACTGCAGCCGCTCGTCGACGACGACCGCATCGAGAACATCATCATCACCGGCTACGACCGAGTCCTCCTCGAGTTGGTCGATGGCTCGCTCCAGGAGGGGCCACCCGTCGCTGATTCAGACGAAGAACTCATCGACTTCCTCGTCTTCCTCGCCTCCCGCAGCGAAGTGAATGCTCGCGGCTTCTCCGAGGCGCAACCTCGCCTGCACCTTCGGCTCGACGGCGGCTCGCGACTCGCTGCGGCGGCCTGGGTCACGCCGCGGCCTTCCGTCGTCGTCCGGCGCCACCGACTGATGCAGGTGACGCTGGCCGACCTTGTCGAACGGAAGATGCTGTCGCCAGTCGCCGCGTCCTTCCTGGCCGCGGCCGTCCGGGCACGGCGGAGCATCGTCGTGTCGGGTTGCCAAGGCGCTGGCAAGACCACTCTCGTTCGAGCCCTCTGCGCCGAGATCGATCCGCTTGAAGCCATTGGGACGTTCGAGACGGAGTACGAGCTGCACCTGCACGAACTGCCCGATCGGCATCGGATCGTCCATCCGTGGGAAGCCCGTCCCGGATCCGGCGAGCGCGGACCCGACGGGCGTCAGGCCGGCGAGTTCACCCTCGACGAGGCGCTCGTCGACTCGTTCCGCTTCAACCTGTCGCGCCAGATCGTCGGCGAGGTCCGAGGCAAGGAGATCTGGGCGATGATCAAGGCGATGGAGTCCGGCACTGGTTCCATCTCCACCACGCATTCCTCCGACGCCGTCGCAGCCGTCCGGAAGCTCGTCACCTGCGCCATGGAGGCTGGGCCGCACGTGACGCAGTCACTGGCGACCAGCAAGCTCGCCGCCACGATCGACCTCATCGTCCATCTCGACCTTCGTACGACGGCTGGGCAGGACGGGCCGATTCGCACCCGAAGGGTTGCCGAGATCATCGCCCTCGACCCAGGTGAACGCGAGACGGGTTACGCAACGACCCACGTGTTCTCGCCCGGCACCGACGGCGCTGCCGTCCCGGATGTGCTGCCGGATGCGTACCGCTCTTTGGCGGACTACGGCTTCGATCTGGCGGGCTACCTCTCCGAGCAGGGACGCGCGTCGTGATCGCCCTCATCCCTGCGCTGGCCGGAGCGCTGATCGTGGGCGGGATCCTCGCCACGGTCGTCGGTTTGCAGCCTGCCGAGGTCGTCGAGCGGCCGCCACGGCGACGTCGGCTGAGGCCACTCACCAAGCAGACCCAGCTCCTCCTCGCGACCGGCATCGTTGTCGGGCTTGTCGCCGTCATGGTCACGGGGTGGGCCTTGGCCATCGTGCTCGTCCCTCTGGCGTTCGTCGGACTGCCGGTGCTCTTGTCGGCGGGTCCGGCGCATTCGCGCATCCAACGACTCGAGGCGATGGAGGAATGGACTCGGTCCCTATCCGGAGTCCTGACGGTCGGCGTCGGCCTGGAGCAGGCGCTCGTCGCGACCCTTCGTTCGACTCCCGCCGCCATCGCGCCCGAGGTCACGCGGCTGGTCGCTCGACTACGAGCACGCTGGCCCACCGAGGATGCCCTCCGCGCGTTCGCTGACGAGCTTGACGACGCCACCGGCGACCTCGTGGCCGCCAACCTGATCCTGGGAGCACGTCGTCGCGGCGCGGGACTGGCGAGCGTCCTAGACGGGCTCGCCGAGTCCGTTGCAGCAGACGTCCGAGCGCGACGCCAAGTGGAAGCAGACCGAGCCAAGCCTCGAGCCACCGCGCGCTGGGTCACGATCATCAGTGCTGGCGTACTCATAGTCCTCGCGGTGTCCGGCACCTACGTCGAGCCCTATCGGAGCCCGCTCGGCCAAGTGATTCTGCTGAGCCTCCTCGCGGCGTACGTCGCGATCCTGGTTTGGATGAAGCGCATGGCCGTTGGGCGCAACCTCCCGCGCTTCTTGTCGGCCGCGCCAACTCAGGCTGGAGGTGGCCGATGACCAGCGGGCTTCAAGCGGCGCTCCTGAGCGGCGCCCTGATCGCGTTCGGGCTGGTGGTCCTCGCAGCCCGCTTCCTTCCCGCCGAACCGGACTTGGCGGACGCTCTTGCCCGTCTTGGCCCCGGCCGGCCCGCCCGCGCAGCAGGCAATGCGGGGACGCCGTCGCATGGGAAGGAACGACTCGGGACATGGGCGCTGAAGACCCTGCCCACGTCAGTGTGGGCACGAACGCCAACGCGCGAGCTCGCCGTACTTCGGATCCCCACCGCGCGGTTCTATGGCGACAAACTCGTCTCCGCCATGCTCGGCCTCGCGATCCCGCCGCTGCTTTCGGTCTTCTTCCATGTGATCGGCCTCGGGCTTCCGATCGTCCTGAGCGGCGCGGCCTCCGTCGGACTTGCGGCCTTCATGTTCTTCCTGCCGAACTACAACGCGATCGACGACGCTCGGAAAGCGCGGCTCGAGTTCTCGCGAGCGCTGGGCGCGTACATCGATCTGGTCGCGCTCGAACGAAACAACGGTTCGGGCGTACGCCAGGCCATGGAGTCGGCAGCACTCGTCGGCGATTCGTGGGTGTTCACCCGCCTCTCGGAGGAACTGACCCGTTCCCGGTGGTCGGGCCAGCCGCCGTGGGACGCGCTCAACGCGCTTGCCGACGAACTGGCCCTGCCAGAACTCGAGGACTTCGCCGACATCATGCGGCTCTCGGGTGAGGAAGGCGCCAGCGTCTACACCCACCTCCGCGCTCGATCCGCTGCGATGCGCACGGCAATGCTCAACGACGAGATCGCGGAGGCGAACGCCGTCGGAGAGCGCATGACGATCCCGGGCTCGCTCCTGGGAGTCGTCTTCATGGCGCTCCTTGTGGCGCCCTCACTGCTCCGGATGTTCAGCAACACCTAATAACCAGCCCGACGGAAGGACCGCGGACGGGAAGGAACCGAAATGGATCGAATTATCACCACGCTGGTCGGGCTGAGAATCGGCTTCGACACACGAATGCGCCATCGAGATGAGCGCGGCTCGGTCACGACCGAACACGTGCTCTGGGCCGTAGCCGTGATCGCCATCGTCGCGGTCGTGGTCGCAGCGGTGAAGGCATATGTCACGGCTCAAGCCGGCAACATCAAGTAGGCGGAGGGACGAGCGCGGGTCGGTGTCGATCCAGCTCGTGATCCTCCTGCCTGCCCTCTTCGCGGTGCTGTTCCTCGGCATGCAGGCCGCGTTGTTCTACCACGCCCGAGCGGTCGCGATCGCTGCCGCGCAGGAGGGGGCACGGGCAGCAAGTGCCGAGACGGGGACACGGTCCGAAGGCGTCGACGCCGCCAACAATTTTGTGTCCGACGCCGGAGGCGACGACGTACTCGAGAACGCGACGGCGTCCGCCGAGCGGACCTCCACAACGGTGACCGTGACGGTGACCGGTCACAGCCTCAGCGTCATCCCGGGATGGTCGCCCAGAATCGTCCAGTCCGCCTCGCTGCCGACCGAGAGACTGACGGCACCGTGAAGTCGCGACGGGACGAACGGGGCTCCGCTTCGATCGAAGCGGCCATCGGAGTGCCTGCCTTCGCCCTCTTCGTCGGCCTCATCATCTTCGGCGGCCGAACGGCCATGACCCACGGAGCTGTCGAATCGGCCGCAGCAGACGGCGCCAGGTCAGCGTCCATCTCGCGGACGAACGAAACTGCGCGCGCCGAGGCGGAGTCGGCGGCGCGCTCGAGTCTCGAAGCTCAGGGCATCGACTGCCTCAGTGTGACGGTCTCCGTCGATACCTCCGATTTCGACGTACCCGTCGGCACCCCCGGAACCGTCCAGGTGACTGTCGAGTGCCGGCTGAATCTCGCCGATCTGGCGGTCCCGGGGGTTCCCGGCTCTCGCATCATCACCGCTTCGGTGAGCTCGCCGCTGGACACGTGGAGAGAGCGCTCATGACGCGGCGAATCCGTGACGAGCGCGGTTCGGTCAGCATCTGGCTGGCCACCTCGAGCTTCGTGATGATCATTCTCGTTGGCCTGGCCGTCGACCTCGGCGGGCAGGTCCATGCCCAGCAACGTGCCCACAACATCGCGGCCCAAGCCGCGCGAGCAGGCGGCCAACGAATTCAACCGGCCGCCGCCATCGAAGGACGAGCGGTGTACGTCGACCTTGCGGCGGCGCGCAGTGCCGCGCAGGAGTTCCTGGACCAAGCAGGCGTCGAAGGCACGGTCACGGTCTCCGGCGGAGACACCATCACCGTCACGGTGACGGACACCTACTCCCCCACGTTCCTCGGGGCTATCGGCATCGGCGACCTGAACGTCACCGGCGAGGCGAGCGCCCGCGTCGTTCGCAGTTTGGGAGGTACTGAGCAATGACCACGTTGAGCCAGCGGATCCGCGGGTTCGCCGCCTGCCTGGCGCTAATGGCGCTGGTAGTCGCCTTCCCAGCGATCCTCGTCTCGATCGGCTACGCGCCATGGGACGCCGACTTCAGCGAACTCCAGCGAATGCTCTCCCGACCGGACGACGGGAGCCTTGCATTCGCGGCCTTTGCAGCGGTCGGCTGGGGCGCGTGGGCCGTCCTGACCGGATCGGTCGCGCTCGCCGTGGTCGCGGAGATCCGTCGAGTGCCCGCTCCGTCGGTTCCCGGGTTGGCGCTCCCTCAGGAGTTCGCCGCGCGGCTTGTCGGCATCGCAGCCCTGCTCTTCATCGCCGGTCCCGCCATTGCGATCGCAGCGCCCGCGCCTCCCGCACACTCGACCGCGGTCGCCCAGACCACGCCTGCGGAGCCGGCTCCTGTTCGGGAGATTCACTCGGAAACCGAGGCCGCAGTTGCACCGGCGACTGCCGAATCCGCTCGCACCCGCGACTACACCGTTGTGCGCGGAGACAGCCTCTGGCGCATTGCCGACCGACTCTTGGGCGATGGCGCCCGCTACACGGAACTGGTCGCGCTCAACACAAAGACGCTCCACGGGCAGCCCGACTTCATCACCCCGGGCACCGTCCTCAAGGTTCCCGACGAGCCACAGCAGCAGAGCACAGTCGTCGTCGAGCCGGGCGACACCCTCTCCGATATCGCCGCAGAGGAACTCGGCGACGCCGATCGGTACCCCGAGATCTACGACGCCTCGCGGCAGACGATCCAACCCGACGGCGAGCATCTCACCGATCCAGATCTCATCCGACCGGGCTGGAAGCTCACGATCCCCGAGCCGCCGGCCGAGCTGCCGCCGCGGAGCGAGGCGCCGTCGGAACCGGAGGCTCCCCCCGAGGAAGCCCCACCGACGATGCCGTCCCCGTCCGCCGAGGCCCCCACGGCCGAGGGCGATCATGACGACCTCCACACCAGCGAAGCAGAGCCGCCGTCGACCGCCGAGGACGAATCCGAAAGCACGTCACTGCCGGCCTGGGTCCTACCCGGGATCGCGGGCAGCGGGATGCTGGCCGGCGCAGTCCTGACGGCGGTCCGGGCCCACCGGAGGACGCAGTTTCGCTATCGCCGACCGGGCCAGACGTTGGCGCCGCCTCCACCCGAACTGGTGAACGTTGACAAGACCGTACAGGTGTACGGCGCGTCAGGTGCCGTCGACATCGAGGGCCTCCACGCAGTACTCAACAGCCTCGCCGCGCATGCAGCAGCGGCGGATCAACCACTTCCGCTTCTGCAGACGGTTGCGCTGCGGAACGACGTGGTGACGCTCCACTTCGCCGAGTCAGCCGATCTTCCCTCGCCTTGGCGCGGGGCGAGAACCGAGTGGACCGTCGCCGTTCGCGAGTGCACGAACGACGAGGACGTCCTGCCGCCGTACCCGATGCTTGTCAGCATCGGCACGGATGCCGACAGACGCCAATGGTTGCTGAATCTCGAGCAGTTCGGCTGCATCCAGCTCACCGGTGACCGGGAGGCTGCCGTTGCCCTTGCCCGACACATCAGCGCTGAGCTGGCGCTGAATCCCTGGTCCGTCCTGGTGCAAACCGACGTCTTTGGCCTCGGAGCTGAATTGGCCGATCTGGATACCCACCGCCTCCGCACGCACGAGCGCGACGCCGGTGCCCAAGGGATCGTCGACGATCTCCGTATCCTCGCCGAGCACGGGATCGACTATCCCGACCCGTTCCAGGTCGTCGTAACGCCGGACGAGCAGGTAGCCGCAGCGTTGCGGGAAGCGATCGATGCGTCGCCCTGCCGTTTGGGGGCGGCGGTCGTCGCCTTCGACAGCGCAGCGCTTTCGGGCGCCACGGCCGTGGAGCTGGCGAGAGACGGGACGCTGACGATCCCAGACCTGGCCCTCACGCTTGCTGCGTCAGGGTTGAGCGCCGAGGAGGCCGCCATGTGCTCGGCCATCGTGGACGTCACGAGGATCACCCCGACGGTCGACATCCCGCCCTTCTCCCGGGCCGCAGACGGTTGGCAGGGGGTCACGGATCAGGGAGGCGCGCTCCACGAAGCGTTCACACAGCCGAGGCCAACGGGCCCCGCAGGGCAAGCCTCGCTGCTCAAGGGTGAAGCGGACGAGTACGTGCAGCTGGGCGCGGCAACCACGGCGGACGTTGACCAACTGGCACCGATAGCGAAGGACGATGCCCTCACCAGCCTCGAGGAACTCGATCCAACGCTCGATGAAGACCTAGCTGAATGGCTCAACGATGCTTCGCGACTCCCCAAGCTCACGCTCCTCGGTCCCGTTCGAGTCACCGCCCACGGAGAACTGCCCGAGAAGATCGTCAAGCGCAGGCCGTATTACTCCGAGCTGCTCGCCTTCCTGGCCTTGCACCCCGAAGGCGCAAGCTCACGCACCATCGCGGACGCATTCCACATCGGTCTGCCCCGCGCACGAACAGACATCGGTCATGTCCGCGATTGGCTTGGCGAGGACCCGCGAACCGGACGCCTGCACATTCCGCGACAAGGGGACGGCCCGCCGGACGAGTGGCACGGCTACCACGTTGATGACCTGCTCGTGGATGTCGACCTCTTCCGTCGCCTCCGCGCCCGTGGTCAGGCTCGAGGCGCGGACGGGATCGCCGACCTCGCGCAAGCGCTCCATTTGGTCCACGGGCAACCGTTCGATCAACTCCGCGAGCAAGGGTGGAACTGGCTACTCGACGGGGACCGACTCCAAGACTTGATCCCGAGTGCCATCGTCGACACCGCACACGTCGTCGTGCTGGATGCACTTCAACGTGGCGACCTGGAAACGGCCCGCGAAAGCGCAGAGACCGCGTGCATGGCGGCGCCGTACGACGAAGTCAGCCGACTCGATCTGGCGAGAGTCATGGAGGTTCAGGGCCACGGAGCGGCTGCGGACCAGATGCTGCGCGCGAAAGTGTTCGATCGACGCGACGATCACGAGCCACCGATCGATCTGCCAGCGCGGACCAAGGAGATCGCCGCGAAGAACGAATGGGGACGCCGCCGGCCGCGGCCCGTACCGAAGCCCTCTCGCCACCCGTCGGCCTCCTGAAGTCAGCCTCATCTGTCGGCTCCGGCCGATATCGTGTTGGGCGCCTGACCGAGGAGACCAATGAGCAACGTTGACGGCACGATCGTGCCCGTATGGACCCTGTCCACGACCCAGGGCGCCACCGTCCCCGCCTTCGCAGATGAGGGAGCGCTCACGCCAGAACGGCTGACTGAACTCCGCTCGGCGCTCGCAGCATTCGCGTCCGCACCGCTGGTCACCTTGGAGGCTCACCCCCTGCCCGCGAAGCGTGATCGGGCGTCGAGTGGCCTCCCGCTCGACGCCATGAGCCCGCTCGCGAAGGAGCTGTCCAGGCTCGTGTCCGGCTCCTCGAAGTCGCCTGCCGTCCAGCAGGTCACGCAGTCCACTGAGGTCCTCTACCGGATGCATGTTCCTGCCAAGGTCGCATCGCAGTTCGGCAAGGGTCTCGTGAAGCCGATGACGTCCAAGGCTGTCGACGGCGGGGTCTACGGCGACCTGGTCGCCGGCGCCGGCAAGAGTGCGATCGCGGCCAAAGCCACCTTCGTGCCCGTAGAAGCAGCCTCCGCTGGGGCAACCGGAACCGCCGTCGGTGCCGCAGCCGGGACAGCAGCCGCTGGCACGGCAATGACCGTGGCTGCGCCCCTTGTCTTGATGGCGGTTGCGGTTGGAGCGAGCGCGTACGCGGACCACGAACGGCAGAAGGCCATCGAGAACATCACCGAACTCCTGGAAAAGCTGCACGACGACAAGTTGGAGGCCGAGCGAAGTGAGCTCGACGGCTGCCGCGACGCCATCGACAAGGCGACTGCCCTGTTGCTCGACCGGGGCAAGGTCGGATCATCGCTCGGATTGGACTCCGCGGTTCATGCCATCAGCACTGCCTCGCAGCGAGCAGAGACTCGCGTCAAGAAGTGGGAGGCAGCGCTGGACTCGGTCCTCGAAGATGACCACGTCGATGTCGCCGAAGTCGACGCAGCGTTCCCCGGCATCAGCGAAGAGGGCGGCGAGTTTCGAGCACACCTCGAAATGGCTGCACTCGCGATCGCCCTCAAGCGCCGGGTGATCGTGTTGCAGGGCGTAGAGGCCGGGCAGAGCGATCAAGACAATCCCTTCGAGAACTTCGTCCAGAGCCTTCGGGCTGATCAGCAGCGGATCAACGAACTGGAAGCACGCATCGAGAACGTGCTCCGGCGTCTGTCGTCACTCGAGCTCCGATCACCGAAGCGGCTGATCGACAAGGTGATGACTCGTAAGCAAGTCGACAGCCTCCTCGACGCTTCGTACCGCCTGCGGGCGCTCGCCCCCGCGGAGTCGAATGCCGCCGCGGACGTCGTCATCGAGATTGAGAAGCACCAAGACGGGACACTGCTGGTGCTGCCCGCGCGCGCTTCCTGACGCGACATCGTCCTGATTTGCGCTCGGCGCAAGCCTCGAGCCGAAACTTTTTCAACTTTCGGAGGGGCCCACTCCTGACCTGCACAAACGCGTTCTGACAGGGGCGCCCGTCCCGAGGAGGGGCGGGGTTTGGAGGGGCGCAAATTGGTGCCCCCCAAGGTGCAGCGTGGTTGGCATGAGCCGCTCAACCGCCACACCTCGCTGGTCGCCTCAGCTCGTCCAGGCCGTCTGCAGCGCAGATGTGTCACTGGCCGCCGCAGCCACCATGCTGGCCGACAACGGCATCCCGGCGTTTCCGTGTGCGCCCGGTCAAAAGCACCCGCTGACTCCCCATGGCTTCCACGACGCCTCAAGCGACCGCGGCGTCGTGGCCTCCTGGTGGAAGCGGTGGCCCGAGGCGAACATCGGCATCCCAACCGGGGCCACGTCCGGTGTGGACGTCGTCGACGTGGACGTCCATTCAGGGGGTGACGGATACAAGGCCTTCTCGCGCGCCGAAGGACTGGGGATCGTTTCGGACTGGGCCTGGCAGGTGCGAACGCCATCCGGGGGTCTCCATGCGTACTTCCTTCGATGGTCCGCGGGTGAACAGCGCTCGTGGGCGCTCCCCGGCAGCCACGTGGACTTCCGAGGTGACGGCGGCTACGTCGTCTCTCCCCCGTCTCACGTCGTCGCTCGCGACGGGGTCGATCGCCGCTACGAACTGGCGGCGATCGCCGACCATCAGCCGCGCGAGGTGAACGGCGCGGCGCTGCGGAACTTCCTTGATCCCCCGCGGCGTCACAGACCTCCTAGCGACCTCCCGAGCAATGCGTATCGGCCGGAGAAGCTGGCGGACTGGGTTGCCTCCCGGCCGGAGGGCGGACGAAACGAAGGCCTGTTCTGGGCCGCATGCCGCATGGCCGAGGCCAACTTCCCGTTCGCAACGACTGCACACGTTCTCGGAGATGCCGCCAAGGTGGCCGGGCTACCTGAGCACGAAGCGACCACGACGATCCGCTCCGCGTACCGAATCGCCACACGACTGGGACCGGCTCAGCCGTCGGGCCCTACACGAGCGGTTGAGGAGGTCCGGCTATGAACACCGACCCTTACGAGCGCCGCCTCGACCGCGAGATCGAGCCACCCTCCGCGAGACCTAGTGCGGACGCGGAGGTCAACGCCCTCGCACATCACCGCGACCCGTCCCTCAGCCAAGGCGGCGCTTCCGCGCCGGAGGACCTCGGTCGGCCCAGCGTCGCGTGGGTCCGTCCGAGCGAACTGCCGACGACCGTCGGCTCGAAGTTCATCCGGCGCGGGATCGACCTGCAGTCCGAGTTGACCCGCCGCGCGCGACGCGGCCCCGGCGCGGCAGCCCGTTCGGCACAGCGACTGTCGCGACGTTCCATCGCGCGACCTGTACCGAGCACGCCCACCGTCGAACGAGGAGTCGAGCTATGAGCAGCCCCCATCCATTCGAGGACCCCCAGACCATGCGCCTGCTCCTCGTCTACCTGCACTACGAGGGCGACGGAGCTTGGGAGCGCGATCCGGACGCCGCCGAGCTCATCGCCTATGCAACGGCCAAGTACGCCAGCTTGGCGATCAAGCACCAATTGGAGCCGGCGGAAGCTGCGGCAGCCGCCTGGGACGTCATGCGGACAAGGGCAGCGCGGATCGCTGGTGACCCGTGGGCCGTCATCACTCACTCGGTGGCGCTGCACCTCTACTACGAGGAGCGAGCGCGAGGCTTGCTGTGTGGGGCGGATCAGGTCCGCACCGACGACGTCGTCGACTTCCACGATGCCGAGCGCATCGACGCGCACGAGGCGAGCCTGGCCGACTACCACCCCGCCTTCTGGTCGTACGACGACGTGAGCGACTTCGAGGAACCACCCCCGCGGGGGCAGGACGCCGACCAGGCACCCCCGGAACCCACCAACGCCTTCTTCGCGCTCGACGATGCCGTGACCGCATTCGTCGAGTCCGGGTGGCCGCTGCCAGCGGCGCGCCTCGCCCTTGAGTGCATCGCAGCTCGACTGATCAGCACCGGAAGCAAGTACGCCGCATTCGAGTCGCTACGTCGCGACCGGTCGATCCGACTCCAGCTCGACATCGATCAAGACGCGTGGGTCCGCGTGTTGCACGCCGTACTCGGCCACGACAACCCCAATCTCCAGCGCACGGCGGTCGGCAGGGGAATCCTTCAGCGCCTGCTCATCGGCGAACGCACCGCCGAGATCTTCGGATCCAGCGCGGTCGCTTCAGCGATCGCTGCGTCGGCGCCATCAGAGACGGAGGCTGTTCATGCCTGACTCGCGCGGCCACATCGAACTTCAGCGCGGCATCGACTCGATCCAGGTGTTCGACCACCATCGGCGTGACCCTGGCGATCTCCACCCCCTGATGGAGTCGCTCGAGCGGGTCGGACTGCTGCAACCGGTGACGATCACACCTGAGGGCTACCTGATCTGCGGGTACCGCCGGCTCGAAGCAGCCCGTCGTCTCGGATGGACCACAGTTCGGGTCTGGGTTCGTTCGGGCCTCAGCGATGAACTGACACGACTTCTCGCGGAGCGCGACGACAATCTGACGCACAAGCCGCTGTCCGCGTACGAGGCCGCACAGCTCTTCAAGGAGATGTCCGCCATCATCGCGGAGGACGCGAGCCGACGGCAGCGGGCCACTCAGTTCGGGTCAGACACCGATCGCGATGGGGCACAGGACGGTGCCGCCGAATCGGCGGCACCGCACCGACCAGGAGAAGGCGACTCGAGGCGCCGGGCTGCCGAGATGATCACGGGAAGTGCGTCGTACACCCGGTTGAACCAGATCATCGAGATGGAACGGATCGCCGGCGATCGCGAGCGGCCGGCCGCAGTCCGCAGGGTCGCCAACGACGAGCTCGAACGGATCCGCAACGGCGGAGCGGTCGATCCGGGCTATCAGCGGGTTCGCGCTGTGGTAGCGGCGGCTGAAGCCGACCCCTCGAATCCTGAGTTCGACCAACGTATAGCCCAGACGCTGAAGCAGGCACGGGCCGACCGTGCGCGCCGGATCAAAGAGAACCGAATCAAGCGTGCAGCAGCCGCGGCGACCGCCAAACGCTCCGTGAAGTCATTCGGCATGGTCTGGAGCGAGATGGAGGGCTGGTCAAAGCACTACGACGTCGATGAGATCGCCCGCGAGTCGAGCAACGACGACTGGTCGACCTTCCTCCGAGTCCTCCAGGAGACCAACGCTTTCGCCGAGGCCGTCGACCTGGCTCGGACCTGCGTGACCACCTGACAGCGGACGAGCAAATCAGGAGGTCGGCCATGTGGACGTGGAATCCCGAAATCAACGACGTGAAGTGGCGTCGCCTCCTAGTCGTGGCACTAGCCGCCGTGCTTCTGCTCGGCGCCATCGCGACGTACTCGCTCCTGGCCAATCGGCATCAATCCGACGGCACTCGGGGCGCCGTCGACGAGCCAGCTGCGCCGCCCACCCCATGGGCCGAGCCGCAGACCAACGTGTCGCTCCGCGCCACAGACGCCGAAACCTTCGCGCAAGGCGTCGCCGAGGTCCTCTTCAACTGGGACACCCAACAGATGACGACACCCACGAGCACGACAGAGCTCCTGGTCGCGGTCGCAGACCCCACCGGCGAGTCGTCGGCAGGCCTGGTCGCGGACATCGCCAACTACCTGCCGACTGAGGAGATCTGGCTCGAGCTGCGCAAGTACGAAACGCGGCAGTGGATCGAAGTGACATCGACCGAAGTACCCGACCAATGGGCGATCGCACTCGAGCAGGCAGGCGACGAACTAGCTCCCGGAACGGTGGCCTTGACGGTACGTGGTGTCCGCCATCGGTCCGGCGTCTGGGAAGGCGAGGACGTCACAAGCGAGCACGACGTTGCCTTCACCGTGTTCGCCGTCTGCGCGCCGACGTACCCGGAGTGCCACCTCCTGCGCCTGTCGCGGCTCGACGATCCGTTGGAGTGACGCGGGGATGCGCAAGGCGATAGTCGGCGGGCTCCTCCTGGTGCTCATGGGGCCTGCAAGTTGCCTCCTGATTCTGGGGGCTCTTCTCAGCCCCGCCGCGCAAGCCTCCTGCCTTCCCACGACCAGGGCGGCGTTCTCGACCGTCGGCAACACAACTGCGCCAGTCCCAGAGACTTCGCGAGTCGTCATGCCCCTCCCCGCCGGGACTTGGGTCAAGACGAGCGGCTTCGGGATTCGTGTCCATCCCGTCACCGGCGAGACGAAGCTCCACACGGGCGTCGACCTGGCCGCACCCGAGGGAACACACATCCTGGCCGCGGCCGACGGTCGAGTCGTCTCGGCGGGCCCTGCGACCGGCTACGGGAACCTCATCCTGATCGAGCACAGGGTGGGCGGACGCACCGTCGCCACCGGCTACGCGCACATGTACGCCGACGGGATCCACGTGGCAGTCGGCGACATGGTCACCGCAGGCCAGTACATCGCCGACGTAGGAGTGGCCGGCTACTCGACGGGACCCCACCTGCACTTTGAGGTCCGGCCCGGCGGCCCCAACGCAGCTCCGATCGACCCCGAGCCGTGGCTTTCCGCTCACGGAGCGATCGACATCCACAGCGGATCCGATGCATCAGAGGCCGGGTGTGCGGATGCTGGCGGGCCAGCGGCGCCATACAACGGCGGCAACCCCGGGAACCTCGTTGACGACCCCACGTCGGACGGTCAGATCACGGAGCGGACCGCGCACATCCTGGCTCAGGTTCAGGCGAACTTCCCTGAAAGCTCCTGGGCCTGTTGGGCGCCCCGACCAGGCGACCCGTCCGAGCACTCTCTTGGCCGTGCGTGCGACGGCACTTTCGGGAACTCCATCGGAACGGCGGCAACCGGCCACGCGCTCGACTACGGCTGGCAGGTCACTAACTGGATGAAAGACAACGCGGAGACGCTCGGCGTGGAGTACCTCATCTGGCAAGGGCGCATCTGGTCAGTCGCACGTAGGGCAGAAGGCTGGCGCCCGTACGACGGCGGCGGGATGCACGACCCCAACAGCGTCACGGGCGGGCACTACGACCACCTGCACTGGACGGCCGTTCCGAACTAGTCGTCGTCGCAAAGGGCGCATGCGCCCGTGCCGCCGCAGGCGGGGCAGTTTGGGTTGCTCCTACGTCCTGACTCTCGGTCCCAGCGTTCGAAGTCGCTGTCCCAAATGTGGTATCCGTCGGGGTCGTGGTCTGAACCGATGGTGCACCTGCAAGGCTCGTCCCACCGTGAGGAAGGACCGTTCTCCTTCCGGATCACGTAGTGCTTCCGCCCAGTCGGCATGGCGTGCTCCTGCTACTTCTTCACGATCGTGCCGCAGTTCGAGCACCGCAACTGATTCGTCGTGTAAGGCTGGAGCGTGTTCCTCTTGCAGCTCGGGCACTCATGACCTTTGGCCATTCCAACTCCTTGAAGCGCGCCATGCCGACGCTGTCGTCGGGCCGGGGGTCGGGCAATCATTGCACCGATTTGGGCCGCCTGACCTGCACTTTCACAACTAATGGCTCGAACCGCAGGGTCCCTGGCTGCGGACACCGCATTCCACGACGTTCGAATCCACCGTCGCTGCTACGAGTCACTCAGTGATCCCGTTCGGGCGCTAGGTGAGGCGCACGGCTATTGCGCCAGTCCTCCAGGAACTCGTCGAGCGGCTCGGGCGAGGTTCGCGCCGGCCGGAGCGGGATGTCTTGCATCGAGTCAGGCATGAAGACAACCCGCTTGCGCCACTGGCTGAAGTAGCGATGGGCGACAGTCAGCTCCACCTCCGGCCCGTGATCGCCGAACGCCGTGAGCACGTCCGACAGTTCGGCGCCATGCGTCACCGTCGCGACGGCGACCGCCTTCACCGTCTCCGGTCCCAACGACGGGTACATCCTTGCGGTGTCGTCGGGCAGCTCCCCGTTCGCGTGAAAGTAGTTCGGACGCCACAGATCGAACGGGCCGCCGATAGGGCATCCCATCGGTTCGTCGATCCAGTACCCGCTGCTTCCCGGTTCTCCGTCTCGCATGCGAGGCATCGTGGCCGTAGCCTCCGACACATCAACGCCTACGCGTCTTGACGCGCTAGCCGGAGACGAGCTTCAGAACGATGGGCTTTCCGTAAGGCAGATCCGTGATTTCCACGATCACCCTTTGCCCCACCGTGACTGAGAGGCTCGCCCCGGGTGCACGCAGCAACCCGTCCGTGCCGGCGGGGAGCGAGACGAATGCCCCGTAATCCGTCAGCTTCTTCACAGTTCCTAGGTATCGCTCAGACTTGCCCAACATGTTGGGCCAGACCTTCGATCGCGTGCGCGGTGGAACCAGCGGACCCACGATCTCGGCCTGCAGTCTCGAGATCGTCTCTTCCAACGCCTCGCGCGTCGCCGCGAGGGACTTGCGCCGCCACACGGAGGCTGTACTCGGAAGTCCAAGTAGGTGCTCCAACTCTCGGGCGAGGGCATCCTTGGCAACCGCGGCTCGCTCTTGCTGGCGTTGATTGAGTTCCTCCTGGCGGCGATTCGCAGCGTCCTGCCGCTCTCGTTCCGCAGCCTGCTTGTTCCTGAACTCCTCCGCCCTGTGCCGTCGCTCTTCCTCCTGCCGAGCCCTCTCCTGCTGTTGGCGCTGGAACTCAACCTCCGCTCGTCCTCGATTTTCATCACGGACAGGGCCGATCAGATCCTCAAACTTGGATCGCGCCTCGGCGATGAGGGTGAGGACGGCCTCCGCATCCCGCTGCTCGTCACGTGCTGCGTGAACTTCCGCTGTCGCGTCGGTCTGTTCCGAAACAGCTGCTTCGCGTTCAGCGTCCAAGCGCGCGCTCACGGCCGGCGTGGCAGCAACAGCTGCCTCCTCTACTGCCCAGGCCTCGCGCTCCTTCGCAGCTGCCAGCCAATCGACGGCAGCAGCCTCGCGGGCCGTCGCCCTCTCCACTCGTGCACTCGCAGCCGACTGCGAAGACTCCGGCAGGGGATCCTGAATCGCGATGGAGCGAGGCGTACGGCTCAATGCTTCCGCGTACTGCTGGACGACCCGCTCGACGCCTCCCGCGGCATCGCGAATCGTTCGTTCTTCTTCCTTACGCTGGAGGGCAGCATCAGAGCGCCGCTGCGCCTCCTTGGCTCGCTCGACGGCCGCGGCCTTCCGGCGATCAGCCTCTTGCATCTGCTTCGCCGCACGAAGCTCATCGCGCTTCCACTTCGCATAGGCGAGCACCTCTTGGGCTACAACCAGCGTCCCAAGGTCGTCGTCACGAACTGCATCGACCTCAGCGACCACGTACCGAACTGCCTGGACAATCCTCTTCGTGCGGTCGGCGCCTCGATCACTGCCAGACGACCGGCCATACAGACCCGACAAGAGACCGCGTCCGGCGGCCGGCTCAACTTGCTCCGCGTAGTCGATCGGGTTGACCGACGCCTCGCGCGCCATCCTGCGCACCTCAGCAACTAGTGCTGCATGGCCGTCACTGTCGGCGGAACGGGACACGAGAGCCGTAGCGAACTGTCCGGGCAGAGACTGCCGGAACCTGATCTCGAGGTAGTTGCGCGTTTCCTCGAAGAACCAATCTTCGAGGATCCCATAGCCTCCTGACGAGTCGGAGGAGTCGTCAGAGTCCAACCGGTTCAGTATCGAACTGAATGCACTTTCGACTGCCTCGTGCGAACTTGACGCTTGATTCTCCGCAATCTTTGCCCGGAGTTCCTCACGTCGCGCTTGCGTGTCCGCCCTCATGGTCAGAAGCGACCGGATCATCGAAAATTCGAAGTCGGCATCGTCCGCACTCATCGTCACGCCCTCGATCAGTGCCATCGCTTGCTGATGCCAACGAGACAGCCTGAAGTCGGCCTCGGCGGCGAGGTCGATGCCTGTCACCTCTGCGAGCGAGGTCAGCACTTCTTCGCGCTGGACGTCCGCCAGCCAAATCAGGGCATCTTCGTCGCCCTCGCTTGCCTTGCGAATCTGTTCCGCGAAGGTGCCGGCGTCCAGACCGAGCCCTTCGAACTGAAGCACACCGTCGGGGTCCATGAGCCCCTGCAGGAGCACAAACTTCGAAGCAGAGGACTGACTCGATCTGAGCACTGCCAGGGCGGACTCCATCCCGGCAACCCCGGCTAGAAACGTCTCCATTCTGGGGTCCACGCCTTGTTGCAACTCTGCAACGGCTTCACGCCACCGGACTCGCATCTGCTCGGCAAGGTCCGCCGGCGTACGCACCAGGACGGGCGTCCAGGCTGGGCGATATCCAAGCGTTGGGCCCGATCCAGGCAGACGCGGGCGTTCCCCCGCCAGGGCATTGACTCCTTCCGCATTGCCCACGAAGCGCACCTGAACGGATGGCAGGCCCTCGAATGCCGAATCGCGGACTACCTCGGCTTCCACGACAATTTGCGGCTCAGCGGAATGGGAGTCATCTGAGCGGATCGTGTAGAGGACAGACTCAACCGGATCTTCTCCGGGCCCTACGTTGGTGCCATCCATCGCAGCCTGGACCAGTGAATCCAGATCGTCCGGCACTCCAAGAACCTGTGACAGAAGGCTCGTGGGCGCAGAGCCAGACGTGGCCAGCCGACTCTCCGGAACCATCCCGAGCGCAGGCTGGAGCAGCGCGTCGAGGCCGTCGGATGCACCCAGCAGCGTCGAAAAATAGGTCGACGGCCCCCGTCCTGAGGCTGCCAGGCCGAAGTACGCAGCGCCGCTCGAGTTGCCGCCAACTGAGCGGCGCCCACCCGCGGACGAGCCCCCAATCGCTTGGCTGGCACGCCCCATCGAGTAGTACTTTCCGTCGTACTTTCCGTGCGATTTGAGCGCGGCGATCTGCTTGCCAGTGGCAGGCCTGGACCAGCGGCTTGAACTCGATCGACGCGCCACCCTCGACCCCTTCCAAGACTCGGGCTTCCTGTGTCCAGAACCTAGCGATAACTGCCGACAGATTTTCCTGATTCGCCAGAGCCACAAGCGTGCACCGGCGACGCCGTCAATGCACGGGGGTCGACGGCCACCTAATCGGCATGAGGCTCATCTCCGCGCTCATTCCGCTCGTTGGCCCCGACTTCGGTGCCGTCGGTGGGTCGGGGCAACTCCGAGCCATCGTCGGAGCCCTGCTCACCTACGGCCTGATCATTGCCGTGCTCATGGTCGTCACCTGCGGCGCCACGTGGGCGGTCGCATCATCGAGCGGAAGCTGGCAGGCCGCAAGCAAGGCAAAGACAGGGCTGTTCGTCGCCTTGGGCGGTGCCGCCCTCACGGGAGGCGCACTCGCGTGGGCGAACTGGCTGCTCGACGTCGGAGCGCAGTTGTGAACGACGAGCAGCTCGCCTTCGACATCGACGGCATGTTGCACGAGGCGGCCGTCGAAGCTGCTCCCGTCTGGTCGGGCGCGCATCTCCACTTCACGACGGCGTACTTCTCCCCTGCCGCCCTGGACGCGGCGTACGCGCACTGGCAGTTCCTGCACAAGCTCGACTCCGTATCGCGACCGAACCGAATGTGGCATCGGGCCATCGCAGTGCCCGGCGGCGTCGAGGTCGGTGACCACGCCTTCGACATGTTCACGGCCGATCTGCGGTGCGAGCCGTGGAAGCACAGCGAACCTCGCGGAACGTGTCATTGCGTCGGCGAACTCACCTACCAAGCGATCTGCGAGCCCCACGGCTGGCACGTTTTCGCCGCTGACGAGAACACGGCAGTCGAGGCATGGCACGACCACGTCTTTCCGCGCTGGCGCGAGTTGCCCTGGTCCCAGCTCGACTGCGGTCCGTCGACCAGCCAGGGCTGTCCAAGACGGCGAGGAAGTGGGTGCTCGACCACTACCCGGAAGCGATGCAGGTGACCGGCGCGCCGGTGATCACCGAGCGCAACAACGCCGGGACGCGCCACGTCCCCGGTCGCTCGCCATGGTCCGGCTACGACCTGTCGGACTCGGCGCTCACGCGACGGCACGAGCCGTCCGGCGTCGGCCTGGGCGACTGAACGGATCGCGGCCAGCACCTGACCACCGAAGACCCATCAACCTCTGGAGGAATCGTGATTCAGATCGGCTTGCACAACGTCGTGGCGCTGCTCCCGATGGACATCGACATCAATCCGAACTCGAATGGACTGCCCGGCATCGGTCAGCTACGCAGCATCGTCGGCGCTTCAATGACGGTCGGCCTGATCCTGGCCGTCCTCGCCCTCATCGTGTCGGCGGTCGTGTGGGCGCTCGGCGCCAACTCGTCCAACCCACACCTGGCGGGACGCGGCAAGTTCGGCGTACTCGTCGGGCTCGGCGCCGCGATCATCACCGGCGCGTCCGTCGCGCTCGTGAACTTCTTCTGGAACGTCGGCCAGGCCGTCTGACCCAGCACCGGCGAAGGAGGCAACAATGGTCGACGTATGCGACGTGCCCGTGATCTCGGGCGTCTGCGATGTCGCGGGCGAGGCGGCCGGCGCCCTCGTGTCAGCGCCGTTCGACTGGCTCGCGCAGGCGATGGGGAACGCTGCAGGGTGGATGTTCGAGTCGGTGTGGACGGTCTTCGACTCGACCACGATGGTCGACGTCACGAGCAGCCAGTACACGAAGGTCTACAACATCCTCTTCGGCGTCGCGGTGTTCGTGATGCTCGGGTTCTTCATGCTCCAGGTCATTGGCGGCATGATCCGACGGGAGCCAGCGGCTCTCACACGGGCCGCTCTCGGCCTCGCCAAATCCATACTCGGGTCGTTCGTCGCCCTCGCGCTCCTGGCCTCAGCGTTGGAGATCACCGACCAGCTCTGCATCGGCATCGTTCACGCTGCCGGCACCAACATGAGCGAGATGGGCGACCGCATCGGTCTACTCACCGCCGGCCTCGTCGGCATCAACGTCGCGGCTCCAGGGGCAGGCGCGATCCTCACGATCTTCCTCGCTGGGCTCGCCCTCGGTGCCGCCGTAATCGTCTGGATCAGCCTGCTGATCAGGAAGGCACTCCTGCTTGTGGCGATCGTCTTCGCGCCCATTGCTCTGGCCGGATCGAGCTGGGACCAGACGCGCGGTTGGCTTAGCAAGTGGGCCCAGTTCGTCATTGCACTGATCCTGTCCAAGGTCGTGCTAGTCGTGATCTTCCTGCTCGCGACGGCTCAGGTCTCGGCTCCAATCGACGCCGACCTCCAGTCGGTCAGCGAGCCCATCGCCGGCGTGGTCCTGATGCTCATCGCAGGCTTCGCGCCGTACATGACCTACAAGGCCATCAGCTTCATGGGCTTCGACATGTACCACGCGATGTCGGCCGAGCAGGAAGCAAAGGGGGCCCTCAACCGCCCGCTACCGATTCCCATGAACCGTCAGCCGATGTCGCAGCCGCCGCGGGTGTTGGAGGGCTCTAGCGGTACGGGCGGCTCAGGTGGCGGCGCACTACCGGTTCCGGCCAGCGCCGGACCGAGTGGAGGTGGATCGAGCGGCGCGTCGGGAGCCACAAGCGGTGGAGCGGCGAGCGGCGGAGCTGCAGCTGCGGGCGGCGCGATCGCAGGCGGCGTTGTGGTCGCGAAGGAGGCGTCTGCCGCTGGACCACGCATTGGTGCGGCAGCCGGCCACCAGGCTGCCCAGGACGTCGAGGCATCCGAACAGGCTGCGCCGTCGAGTACGCCAATGCCGCCCCAAGTCGCGGATGCCGTGCCAGCGGGTTCGAACGGAACGAGGAGCGGGCGATGACGGCGTCGGCTGCTGGTCCGCGCGACTACGAGCTGTCTCCAGTGAAGTTCTCGCGGCTCACGCGCCGCGGTGTCCTCCTCGGCCTGTCGGGATCCCAACTCTTCGTGGTCGGTTTCGGCGCGATCGTGTTCGTTCTGGCTCTCTACTCCGGCGGCGGAGGAGCGCTCGCGTACGCCCTGCCGGTCATGGCCGTCTCCGCCGCTCTCGCGTGGGTGGGCGTCGGCGGCAGGAAGCTGGTCGGGTGGTTCCCCGTGGTCAGCCGCTGGCTGTGGCGCTCCACCGGAGGGCAACTCCTGTTCCGCCGCCGCGTCGTGAAGCCTCGCCCAGCCGGCACGCTGGCCCTTCCCGGCGACGCGGCCCGACTGCGCCAGTGGCACGATCCCGAAAGCGGCGCGGTCATGATCCACGACCCACATCGCGCCACGCTCACCGCGGTCGTCGGCGTCACCCACCCAGCGTTCATCCTGCTCGACCCGATCGAGCAGCAGCGGCGCGTCACCAGTTGGGGTCGGGTGCTGGCGACCGCCTGCCGATCGGGTCGCATCGCATCCGTGCAGGTGATGGAGAGAACCTTGCCGGACTCGGGCAAGGGTCTGGCCGAGTGGTGGTCCCAGCACGGCGCTCATGATGAGAGTTTCAGCTCGACGACGTACGGCGAACTCATCGAACGGGCTGGACCCGCCGGCGAGCGCCACGCCAGCACCGTGTCGATTTCGCTCGACATGAAGTCGGCCTCCCGCGCCATCAAGGCAGCCGGCGGCGGCAACCGTGGCGCCGCGGCCGTGCTGCGCCAGGAGATGGCGACGATGACCGCTGCCCTGCGTGCGGCCGACCTCGCCCCGTCCGACTGGCTCGAGCCCGGGGACCTTGCGGTGATCCTCCGCTCGGCCTACGACCCAGTCGTTGCCGGAGCGCTGGAGCGCCACGGGGAACTTGGCCGCGACCTGGCCACCGCCGGACCGGTCGCCGTCAGCGAGAACTGGTCCAGCGTGCGGAGCGACTCCGCCCACCACTGCGTCCTGTGGATCAGCGAGTGGCCACGCTCTCTCGTGTACCCCGGGTTCCTCGCACCCGTGCTGCTCTCCTCCGGCGTCCGGCGCACGTTCAGCCTGATCTACACGCCGCTGCGGACCGACCAGGCGGCGCGCGACATCCGCAAGAAGAAGACCGAGTACATCTCCGATGCCGCCCAGCGGCAGCGCATCGGCCAGATCGAGGACGCGCAGCAGAGTGCCGAGTTCAACGACGTCCTCCAGCAGGAAGCCGATCTGACCGCTGGCCACGGCATCCTGCGGACCACCGGACTCATCGCGGTCAGCGCTCAGGATCTTGACGAGCTCGAGCGGGCTGTCGCAGACATCGAGCAGGCCGCGATCCAGGCGTCATGCGAGACGCGACGGCTGTGGGGCCAACAGGCGCAGGCCTTCTCTGCGGCCGCTCTCCCCGTGTGCCGTTCGGTCTGAACCACCAGATCGGCGAGCACCAGACCTCAGATGTATTGCCTCAACCAGTCGGGCATGTTCGGGTCGTCGGTCGCCCACGACTCTTCGACGTGCTCGTCGCGCGACCAAGTGTTCTCATCACCGTCGAAGAACTTCTGGCGGTGGCACTTGTACTTGACGACTTCGCCGCCTTCGAGGCGGTACTCGTTCCAGTAGTAGTTCTGCTTGCCGTAGCCCGACCATTCGTTGGTCGTGTAGATCGTCGTCACGCACATCACCCCGTCGCAGCCGCTAGCTCAAGGTCCGAGCGTAGAGCCGTCGGTGGCGCGCTGGCACAGCTTCCGCACACTTGCACGGCAGACTCCACCGCTGCTGCCTGGTGTGGCCATTCGGCTCACTTCTGTCGGTGCACGTCCATACGCTGCGAACGTGGCCGGCATCCAGCACATCAACGACGAGCGCTCCGCGATTGCGCTCGCGGAACTACTCAACGGCAACTCGCGCCGGCGACCGGTTGTGGTTGTCACGATCCCCGCCGGACGTACGGAGCCGTGGATCGACGTCGAGGAGATTGCTCGGGAGTCCGGGAACCTGGCTGAGGTCTTTCTGATGCCGACTGGGCCCTTCACCTGGGAGTTCTCGAACCGGATGGCAGACGGCACCCAGGTGTACGGCGGTGCCGGGCGCGTCTACCCCGTCGGGCACGCGTGGGCCTCGGACTTGGCCAAGTCGCCGCTGCGCTTTGCCTTCGATGCAAAGGACGGTGAGCGCGCTACTCAGCAGCTCATCTCCGACACCTTGCGCATGGCCGCCTCCGCAGGGCTCCTTCAAGCGCTTCCCGCGCGCGAACTTCGTGATGTCAGCGGTGCGGTGAAGATGACCGTCGCGGGTCGAGCACTGGTCGACGTCGGCAATCTGTTCCCCGCGTCCATCGCTGAAGAGCTAACGGTCGAGGATGTGTCCATCGATCGAATCGTGACTGCGGGCCAGCGGATCGAAGGTTCGTACGATCGCGAGAGCAACCGAATCGACGTTACGAAGAGTCTCCGCCCAAGCAGCGACGCCCTGGCTGCGTACGCGGTAGGCGACGTGGTCCTCACGAAGGTGGCCGCCGTACGAAGCGGTAGGGCCGAGTTCCTGCTCTATCCGAAGGCCACGAGCCCCGCGGTCACGGTGACGGTCCTTCGCCGAGACGTCACGGACAACCCGGCCGACGATCTGCGAACCCTGATGACTGTCGGGGAAGTCATCCCGGCCCGTGTGTCCGCTACCGGGCCACAGTGGGGCCTCGTACTGAGCGACATCGACGATGACGAGCCAATCGTCGAGCCCCCGTCGCTTCTTCCGGGCGGTCCACCGTGGCTGACCGAGGAATCTGAGGAGCTGCGAGCCGAGGAGCCGGAACCCCTTGCGCCTCCGACACTTCGACTCACGGAACCCGCGGATCTGACCGACAAGACGCCCACGGCGCCGACGTCCTTCCGCGTCACGCCGAGTCCTTCCTTCCTCGACCGAAGCCATCCGCGACCGGGCCCACCTCCGGGCAATGCTCTGCCTGCAGCCGCCCAGACGCCAGGGTCGACTCGCAGTCTCTTGCTGAAGATCGACGGACTCGTTGCAGAGGTCGGCCAACTCAAGGTCGAGCGCGAGGATGTACGGAACCAACTACTAGCGGCGAGTGATGAACGCGCCCAGCTCCGGTATCTCCTCGATCAGGCGGAACGTCGCGCGAACCGCGCGGAGAACGACCTCAAGGCTGCTCGTGCGCGTCTTCGCAAGGCCGGCAGCGTGAAGTCGGGCCCGGCGGTTGACGCACCTCCTCAGTTCGCGGACCCGGAGCGTGGATTCCGCTATCTGGTTCTGACCCAGTGGGCCCGGCGCACCCTGCCGAGCGAGCAAAGTGAGCGTCCGCTTCCCGACTTCGTCGTGGGCGAGCGGTTCCTCGAGTCCCTCGCCCGCCTTGAGGGAATCAAGGAGGAGAAGGTGGCGGACGTCGTGTTCGAGATCGTCACCGGCCTCGCGCCACAGATTCCGAGCCGCGAGGTGCACCACCTCAGGACAGGCACGGGCGGTGATGATCCGGTGCGCGTCAGGGATGACGGCGCAATCGCCTGGCGAGCGAGCCTCCAGGTGAACACTCCGTCAGCACGGCGCATTCACTACTGGGCGCTCCCGAATGGGCAATTCGAACTCGCCCGCGTCGCCACTCACGACGAGTTCGACGTCTGACGTTCTCGTGGCCGCAGACTCGTCCGTCGTTCTCGGCGCCGGCGAGCTGCACAAGTCCAACGGATCGGCACTACAGAGGGTGGCCGAGCTGCGCGAAGATGCTGCGGAGCCGCTTCCTTGGGCCCACCGCAGTAATAGTTCGGCCGTTGCAGTCGACCACCTCGACGACCATGTTGAGGCCCTTCGCCGCAACCCGCGCCGAGGCGATGTCGTCCTTGAATATCTCGGCGAACCCGGAGAAGTTCCCGCCCATGAAGTGGAGCGCCAGCACGCCGTCGGCCGGGTAATGATTCAGGACCCATGTCCCGTCGGTCTTCGTGGAGTACCGCGAGGTCCGGAACGCGTCCCATCCTCCTTCGATGAATCCGCCCGCCGTGCCGATCAGGGCTGTCGGATCTGAATCCAATGCGGGCTCGTATCGGATCCCCCTGGCAATGGTGTCTGGGCTGTCGGCCGTCCGGCCCGACGATTCGTCGTCGTCATCGGCGATCGTGATGCCGTGGAGCCGGCCGCCAGAGCCGACATCGCTCGCGATGTGCTGTCCGACATATTCATAGAAACGACGGACCAGGCCGCAGTCGTCCATCGAGTGCCCAGCCTTGAGCCAGCGCCCCGCTGCCTCTGCGCCGGCCACTTGGCTGGCGAGCGCCGCGAGTTCCGGGGTGATTTCATCGCCAGAGTCGCCGAGCTTCGACGCCGCAGCAAAGATCTCTGCGGCCACCACACCCTCTTCGGGAAGCATGGACATCATTCGCGCCCGCTCGCGGTCCTCACGCTTGGACATGGACATCTCCTGTGTTCCTTCTCGACATTGCGACGCTCATGGTCACGATGCAATCCGACGCTTCGACGTGCATGCAGGGAACCGGTTGCAGGCCAGGAACGGGCCGTACTTGCCCTGCCGCAAGACCATGAGCCCCTTGCCGCAGGCTGGGCAGGGCTCGGGCGCCTCTCCGGACGCAGCGTCGCCGAGCAACGTGACGACGCCGTCGCCAAGCAGTTCGGTTACGAACTCAGACTCGCGGCCGTTCCTGGCGATGAGGAGGACCGTCTCTCGTGCCCGCGTGAGCGCGACGTAGAGTAGCCGTCGTTCCTCGGCGTGGGGAAACTCGTCACCTTCCGGAAGTGCGAGTCGCAACAACGGGTCGTCCTCCTTGGTGCTGGGAAACCCGCCTCGGCTTAGTCCCGGGATGATGACGTGATCTGCTTCGAGTCCCTTCGACGAGTGCACAGTCTGGAACGAAACGTCGAGGCCCGGATAGCGGGTGCGCGGGACGAGCTCCTGTTCGTACCGATAGCGTCCGAGGACCTTGACCGTCCTGCGAGATCCGTCCGCAGCGACAGTTGCGAGCTCACGCAGCCGTTCGTCGATCGCGCCAGTGACTCCTGCATCACTGTCGACAAGCGCAAGCGCCAGAGGTGCCACACAGGACCGCTCCGAGCGAACCGTCTTCTTCAACTGGCTCGGGTTCTTCATGACGAAGTCGCCAGCCAAGGTGCTGAGCTGCTGGGAACTGCGGAAGGTTCGCTCAAGACGCAGGACATGACCGCGACCAAAGGTGGCTTCAAACCGTGTCATTGCGGAGATGTCTGAACCCGCGAAGCGATAGATCGATTGCCAGTCATCTCCCACGGCGAACAGGAAGTGATCCGGTCGGCTAACCAATGCCTGCACCAGCCGCGCGCGCGAGTGGCTGGCGTCTTGGAACTCGTCGACGAGGACAACGCGATACGGGGACGTCCACCTGCCGGCTTCGACGAGGTCCGTGGCGTGATTCAGCATGTCCTCGAAGTCGACCTCGTTGGCGTCCTGCAGGCGGCGGTCCCACTCGCGCCGGACTTCGTCGAAGAGGTCCAGGAAAAGCGTCTCGCGGAGGTCCTGCGCTCCGTTGCGTCCCGTCGCGACCCGGGCGCGAAGGTCGCGGTCGCCGAGGCGGTTGCTCTTCGCGTGCGCGAGGAACGTACGGAAGAGGTTGCACATTTCCCGATCGGTCAGGAGCGGAGTTCCAGGGACCGCTCGGTCGGGGTCGAAGTCCGGTTCAATCCCGCGTGCACGCAGTTGACGCTCGAGGCTTTCGAAAAGGCTGCCGTTGGCGAGGTCTCGTGCTGCGGTCTCGATCAACACCGTCCCATTGGCGGCGTGCACACCTTTCTTCCAAGCGCTGGATTGGAGGTAGCCCTCAAAGCCCGGCGGCTCTGCTTGGCCCGCCACCAGCGCCCAGTGCTCGTGGTAAACACCAGCGGCGGGATAGAAGAAGTCGGGCCGGTACTGCGAGTGCTGCGCGTCCGCAACGTTGACTTCGTATGGACGCTCGTAGTCGAACTCAACGCCCGACTTGATGAGCCAATTCGCGATGGCGCGCTCCCCGGCGCTCTTCATCACTTCAAGGTTGAGGTCTCGGTAGCCGCTCCGCCGTTTCTGCGGATCCCAGGCGTCAGGTTCAGGTTCCGCGTCCCCCGTCATAGGTACGCCGAGCACGTTCTGGAACAGCGCCCACTTGGCCGCGAACTCCGCCGACGAACGTCGAAGTGCGCGGACGACGTCCGCGAGCAGCGGAACTCCGTTGTCCGTATCCAAGCCCGCCGCGAGCCGAGGCTTCGCTCCGGTCGCCTCCCCAATCACCTTCAGGCCGAAGGCGTGGAAGGTCGTCGCGCGCAGGCCGGCGGCCGAGATGTTCGCGTTCGCTAGCCGCCTATCGCATCGTTCGCCAAGCTCTGCGGCGGCTGACTTGTTGAAAGCGAGCAGCAGAATCTCGTCGGCCTTCGCGAGGTTCTTTCGGATTGTCCATCCGGCCTTCGCAACCATCGTCGACGTCTTGCCAGAGCCGGCGGATGCGACGAGCTGCACTCGATTGTCGAAGCAGATGACTGCCCGAGCCTGCTCCTCGGTCAGGGGCGTCTTCTCGATCCGATCGAAGAAGGCTCGTTCGTCGATGAGCTCGACGTCCACGAGTGCATCGTTCTGAGCCGCGACCTGGCTGCGGACGGACCAAGCCCCGTCGAGGGTCTGCAATGCCGGTCGTTGCGCCACGTCGGCGCGATCCTCCAATAGGCGGCGTTGGGCCGCGCTGAGCGGGTACATCGCGCGCAGTTGGGTGAGTCGAGACTCCCACTCAACAATGAACTCTTCTGGGAGCCAACGCCGGTTGGCCCAGCCCTCACCGGTCTCGGCGTGGAATCCCGTCCACCAACCGAGCAGCGCGTCCAGCACCGGCTGAAGATCGAGCGCTTCCTCGTACTCCTTGACCTGGCTTGCGACGCACGACTGGTACTCCGACAGGGCTCGCTTCGAAAGGCCCGGGAGTGGGGTCAGGATCCCAAGTTCCGGGGCTGACATCCGTGCCCAGATCGATCCGATTTCGAAGGTCAGCTTCTGATGTTCGGCGACGTGCACCGTGGAGAGTCCCGTGGGCGTCATCACGCTGATGTGCTGGTTGACAACTCCGAGAGTCCAGTAAGGCGCGCGTCCGAGATGCCGCGCCCAGAACGACGGGGACCACGAGTTCAGTTGCCGCCCGCCGATCACGCCCCATCGCCTTCCTTCGACCTGTCGGCAAAGCTGCAATCCGCCGATCACCTGAAGACTGGCAGAACCGTCCGACAGATGTGGCAAAACCGCCTCCCGCCGCCCTCCACGCCGACGCCCGCCGCGGCGCATCGGGACCACCTCCTTCGTGACCCATCCGTCACGAGGAGACCCCGATGCCCACCTTCGAGAATCCGGCTGCTGACGCCGACGAAGTCCAGACCGCGCTCCGAGGCCTCGCGCACGCGACGCGCTCGATCGATGATCCTCGTCAGATCTACTCCGTCCTCGGATCCTTAACCTCCGCGGTCGCGTCGCTGAGTCAGTCCCTGCATCAGCTCGGGTCGTTCCACGACGCCGCGGCGAAGGACAGCGTGTGGGTAGCCGGCGACTCCCGCGCTGGCCGCGCAGCGGCACACCAAGTGTCGTGGGAGCTCCATCGTGCGGGCGAGATCCTGCACCAGGTCGCCGAGTCGATCGGCAGCGCGCACAGCGCCGAGTCGCGCATCAGTTACACGCGCTCCGACCAGCTGATCCCAGACGGCACGGCGCAATCCGCCGTCAGCCACGGACTGTCGCTGTGAGCGGCTGGCGGGACGGCCGACTCCACAGCGCCGTTCTGGTATCGCCGGGCCGGGAGCGACGACGCGTCCGGAGACAGCGGCGCGCGGCTGCCAAGTCCCGCCTGGACGAGGACCGCAGCACGCGCAAAGCGGTAGCACGCGCAAAGGCCGACGTTCTGGCGGCCGAACGGAAGGCGACGGTTCTCCTCCCCAGGTCTGGCGAGCCCGGTCCGGCGGCGCTCCGCACACCGGGCCGACTCCGAATCCCCCGCCATCAGGACACCTCGGCGACATTGGCGGGCGCGTACCCGTTCCTCGCCGAGGGCGGTCTGGGCAGCGACGGGGTCTTCGTCGGCCAGGATCTCTACAGCGGCAGCTCGTTCGTCTACGACCCGTGGGTGCTCTACGCCCGCGGCATGATCACGGCGCCAAACCTCGTCTTGGCCGGCATCGTCGGCTCTGGCAAGTCGGCACTCGCCAAGAGCCTCTACACACGGTCGATCCCGTTCGGCCGCCGCGTGTACGTGCCCGGAGATCCGAAGGGCGAACACACCGCGGTCGCCGAAGCTGTCGGCGGCCGAGCAATCGCTCTGGGGCATGGCATGGCCAACCGCCTCAACCCGCTCGACGAGGGCCATCGGCCACCTGGCTTCGACGATGCCCAATGGCAGGCGCAGGTCACCGCGCGTCGACGCGATCTGCTCGGTGCACTCGCAGAGACGGTTCTCGACCGCCGGCTGACGCCGCTCGAGCACACCGCGATCGACGTCGCACTCGCCGACGCCGTGCGTTCGACACCGGTCCCTGTGCTGCCGATGGTGGTTGAGCGGCTGCTCGCACCCGACCGAGGCGACGACCTTGACGGACGCCTGGCAGAAGACGGCCGACTCGTCGGACATGCGCTGCGGCGCCTGGTCGCCGGCGATCTCGCCGGGTTGTTCGACGGTCCCAGCACCGTCCGCTTCGACCCGACTCTGCCGATGATCTCGCTCGACCTCTCTCGCGTGACCGAGAACGCGACGCTCATCTCGGTGCTCATGACGTGCGCGTCGGCATGGATGGAATCGGCACTTCTCGACCCCTCCGGCGGGCAGCGCTGGGTGGTGTACGACGAGGCGTGGCGCCTGATGTCGCACCCGGCGCTACTGCGCCGCATGGATGCGCACTGGCGTCTAGCCCGGCACTACGGGATCGCGAACATGCTGATCTTTCACAAGCTGTCTGACCTCGACAACGTCGGCGATCAGGGCAGCGCGATGAGAGCGCTCGCCTCCTCGTTGCTGGCGAATGCCGAGACCCGGATTGTCTATCGCCAGGAATCAGATCAGCTCGGGTCGACGGCGTCTGCGCTCGGGCTGACCGGCACCGAGCAGTCGCTGCTCCCGACGCTCGGGACTGGCCAGGGGCTGTGGCGGATCAAGCACAGGTCCTTCGTCGTCCAGCACCAGCTTCACCCGGCAGAGCTCGAGCTCTTCGACACGACCGGCCGGATGAACGCGACGGCTCCGCCCGGACACCTCGCTGGTGAGGCAACGACGGACGGAGGCCAGTAATGCGGACGCAGACACGAGACGTCGAGGCGCGCGAAGCAAAGCTCGACGCACTCCATCAGAAGCTCACGGACTCGGTCAGTGCCCTGGTGACGGGCGATGACTGGCGCCGCGCACTGGAGTTCGCAGCGCGATTCCGGTCCCGGTCATTCAACAACACTCTCCTGATCTACAGCCAGCACAACGCGGCGTACCAAGAGTGCAGAGTGCCCAGCCCGGTCCCGACGTACGTCGCCGGCTTCAAGCAGTGGCTCAGCCTCAACCGCCATGTCATGAAGGGCCAGGGCGGATACGCGATCCTGGCGCCAGTCACGGCTCGCTTCGCTTCCGCCAGCCCGGAGAACCCGGAGTCGTGGCGGCGGCTCGCGCGGGGCGAGAAGCCAAAGTGGGGTGAATCCGTTCGATCTCGGCTGATCGGGCTAAAGCCCGCGCACGTCTGGGACATCTCCCAAACCGAGGGAGATCCGATTCCCGAACCTCCGCGGCCCGCGCTCCTACAGGGCCTGGCACCCGACGGCCTCTGGGACGGTCTCGCCAACCAGATCGTTGCCGCCGGCTTCGAGCTCCGACTGGTGTCGAGCTCCCGGTCGATCGGCGGCGCGAACGGCCTCACCGACTACCTGACCCATGAGGTGTCGATCCGGATGGACATGGACGACGCCGCCCAGGTGAAGACGCTGGCCCACGAACTCGGCCACGTGTTGCTCCACGGACCCGACAACATCGATGCAGTCATGCACCGCGGCGTGGCGGAGGTGGAAGCCGAGTCGGTCGCTCTCATGGTCGGCGCTGCACACGGACTCGACACGTCGAGCTACACGGTCCCTTACGTGTCGACTTGGGCCAGCGATGTCCCGGGCAAGTCTCCGGTCGAGGTCGTTCAAGCCACCGCGGACAGGGTGCGGGCCGCATCGCTGAAGATCCTCGACAGCCTCCCGACGGCCAAGATCGGCGACGGCACGCCACCGGGCCTCGACAGAGATTCCATCGGCGCCCAGCGAGGAACCCCTGCAGTCGACGCGCCAGCCGCTCGACGCCAGACGAGCGAAGCACTGGGGATCTAGCGATGTTGAACAGCACAACGCCGTACCGGCGCGACGAGAACGCAACCCTGCGCGTGCCCGTCGTCATGCCGCTCGTTGAGGTCACCGTTGACGACCGAGGCCATCTTGACGTCCGCCTCGACCGGGAGCCCTACTCCCCCGACGGCGCCCTCCACCGCAACGACCTCAAGTCGACACTCGAGTCCATCGCGAACGACCTCGGAACCCCGTTGCGCGTCGAAGTCCACGAAACCGACGGCTCCGCCTTCACCGACATCGTCACGCCACCAAGGCCACCAGAGCGCACGGCGCGGCCGACGCGCCCGGCCCGAAAGCAGAGCGAGCAGCCGTTTCTGCCGGACGAGGAGGTCTCTGTCGCCGTCGTTGTCGCCCGGCAGCGCGGCGACGCAGGCGATGCCCCTCGAATTCCGCCGGCGCTCCTGGCAGCCCACCGAGGCGATGTCGTTCTGGTTGGTCGGACATCCGGTGCGATCAGGGTCCTCGGCGAATGAACACCCACAGCCAGTCGGTCGACAACGACCTGGTCAACCTCGGGCTGATCGCGATCGCCTTCACAGGTCTGCTCGCCGCCATCCTGCGACTTGCGGGAACGCTGGCCGCCTGGTTTACGGGCGCCGACCAGCCGATTCGTGGCTGGAGTTCCGGTCTCCGAGTGCTCGCGGACCCCAGATCCCCTGGCGTGGCGCTCGGCACTCCGGAGCTCTCAGCTTGGGCGTATTGGGGCGTCATGGCGCTGCTGATCGCTGCGGCCGTAGGAACCGCCTGCGTGGCGTGGCGCAGAGTGAGCCGATTTCAGTCCCGCAACCGGCGGGACCCGCACCGTCTGGCCGGTGTCGCTTCCCACCACGACGTCCGCACGACCGCCTCCCGCAAAGCGTTGCTCAGTCGCGGGCGGACACTCCGTCCGTCTCTACCGCACCCATCGGCGGCCGATGTCGGGTACCTGCTCGGGCGCGCCCGCGGCACCGAGGTCTGGGCGTCCGTCGAAGACTCAGTGCTCCTGCTCGGCCCGCCACGTTCGGGGAAGGGTCTGCACCTGGTCATCAACTCGATCCTCGACGCCCCCGGCGCGGTCATCACGACCGCCACTCGCCCCGACAACATCGCTGCGACCATCTCCGCCCGCAGCGCTCGCGGACCGGTCGCGGTGTTCGACCCGCAACGGTTGGCCGACGGCCTTCCTGCAGGGCTGCGGTGGTCCCCTGTGCGCGGATGCGAGGACCCACTCACCGCGATGATCCGGGCAACAGGGCTCGCCTCGGCCACGGGCCTTTCCACCGGCGGAGTTGAGTCCGGCGGCTTCTGGGAGGGCAAGACGCGGACGGCGCTGCAGTCGCTCCTTCACGCGGCGGCGCTTGACCGACGCAGCCCCGCCGAACTGTTCGCATGGACACTCTCCCCGTCGGCCGCAGCGGACGCGGTCGCCATCCTGAGCAGCCACAGGGACGCCGCCCCCGGATGGGCCGATTCGCTCGAGTCGATGATCCACGCCGACCCACGAACACGGGATTCGATCTGGATGGGAGTATCGCTCGCGCTCTCATGTCTCGCGGACCCGAGGGTCCTCGACGCCGTCTCCCCCGGCCCCGGCGAGGAGTTCGATCCGAGCGAGTTCTTGACCAGCAACGGCACGCTCTACTTGCTCGCAACCGGCGCGGGCGCCGGCGCGTCGTGGTCTCTCGTCGCGGCGTTCATCGAGGACCTCGTCGAAACAGCTCGGCACCTCGCCGCCGCTTCACCTGGGGCGCGGCTCGACCCGCCCCTGCTGATGGCGCTCGACGAGATCGGCAATCTCTCGCCACTCCCCTCCCTGCCAGTGCTCATGGCAGAGGGCGGCGGCACCGGGATCACGACCATGCCCGTGCTGCAGTCGCTCTCGCAGGCAAGAGACAAGTGGGGTGACCACGCTGCGGGCGCGATCTGGGACGCGTCGATCGTGAAAGTCGTCCTCGGCGGTACCTCGGCGGCACGCGACCTCCAGGATCTGTCGTCCCTGATCGGCGAGCGCGACGAACGCACCGACACGATCTCTGTTGGCGATTACGGCTCCCGGTCGCTGCAGAGATCCATGCGCCGGGTGCCGGTCATGCCGCCCGAAGCGATTCGGACGCTTCCCTTCGGGACGGCGCTCGTCCTGCTCCGAAGCGCGCCGCCCATCGTGACCGACCTCCGGCCGTGGACCGCTCGGAGCGATGCCTGCGTTCTCGCTGCCAGTCGGACAGATGTCGAGGCTGCTCTGAGGAGGCGATGACCCGGTACTCAGATGGATCGCAGCCGCTCGATGGGCCGTCTCTGCTGCTTTTCGTCCTGCTTGATATGGACGCTGACTAGGACTCGCTGGCCGTCAGGCTTGTAGTAGATGCGCCCGAGTGCCTCGCTGCCTGCAATGCCCGTAGACAGCTTGGGCACCTCGAACCACCCGCGAATCCCCTCGAGGTCCTTGCCCACGAGCCGACCAGCGTCGATCTCTGCAAGTGCTCTCATCGTGGGCGCCGGCGATTCGAGGTTGGCGATGACGTCGACCGAGTCGAGGACGAACTCAAGTCGACCAAACACTTGGGGCAGGAACTCAATAACGCCGCCGCGTCGGGGCCGGTGTGCGGTTGCCGCGCGGAGCCTCTCGGTTTCCAACGCCTCCAGCTCGGAGACCCTGCCGAGGAGTGCGTCCACCTGCGCCGCCAAGTCCTGCGCGCGCGCACTACTCTCCGCTGCCTTCGAGTCGGCCGACCGCACCCGCTCCAACAGGAGCGAGTTCTCCGCGAGCGCAAGTTCGCGGAGTTCTTCGGCATCGACCAGGCTCTTGACGAGTTCAGCAGTATCGCCAATGTCGCCAAGTCCCTGGCGGAGCACCGCGACCTGCTCTTGAAGGTCGACATGGCGGCGTTCCGCCAGGGCGATCGATTCTCGGTAGCGCTGCTCGCTGGCTTCCGCGTTCGCCAGGTCCTGCCGCACCTGTGCGAGTTCACGCTCGGCCGCCTCACCCTTGCGCGTCGCGACGTACAGTTGGTTGAGAAGCTCCTCGATCCGCGCCTCTGCGTCGGCGAGCCGAGACGCCGTCGGATCGGCGACCGGAACCGTCGGAGCGGACGATGAGGGCGGCGCGATGACCGCACCGACGAGCGCGAGCGCATCGTCACGGCTGCCCTTGAACCGAAGTCGGGCAAACCAGTCGTAGAAGTTTCCGTCGTCGGCTGGTCGGTGGCTGACGTCCCATCGTTGGACGCTGAGCTCGGCGGCCTCGAGGGCCGACACCAAAGCACTCGCAACGCGTTCGGAGGCGTTGAAGACTACGTAATGCCCGTACTGGTTCGTTTCGAGGTGCCACTCGACATCGAAGCCACCGGCTGTCTGGGCCGGCTCCCCAGCGGCCGGCGCATAGGGCACGTCCGCGCCCGCGAACAAGAAGCGGTCGCAGTCAGCCAGCTCCCAGCTCGCTCCGCCCAAGTCAATGACATCGCCTTGCCGCAGCGGGTAGACGGATCCGGCGTACGCCACGCCCGCGTAGCCATCTGGAGTCAGGCGGATCGGGCGTCGTACGCCGGCCTCAACCTCCGCTCCATGATCGAGGACACGAATTGTTGCCTTGGCACTCGCCATGTCATGCCGTTCCGCATCGGCACTCCGGGTGCCCCCACTGGCGCTTGCAGACGGCGCAGGGCTGGTAGTAGAGGTGCTCCAGCAGCTGAGCCTCAGTCGCCCCGTTCGTCACGTGCCGGGCGAAGGCACCGGAGTTGTGTCGGTAGAGCACGTCACCGGGAACTGCTGCTCGGTCCTTGTCCCTCGCCACATTTGCACGGACTACGAGGCCAGCCTGTGGCAGGAGCACGGACTCCTCAGGTGCTTTTGGGTCCGCAGCTACACCTCCGGGCAGGGCCTGTGCTGGGAGACCGAGTCCGAACTCCAGGTCGTAGTACGAAGCCTTGACCCGATCGTGCTTCTGGCTCGAGGACGCCTCAACGGACAACACCAGATCGTCGTCGAGAACGACCCCGAGTTCGAGGCGCTCGTGGAGCGGCGGTGCAGTTTCGTCGACTCCGAGGGTGATCATTCCCAGAGACGTGCGCCGCTCGCTCGCTTGGGGATGCGCCGACAACGCCGTGGGCGTCGCGATTGGGAACTTCGCCTTGCCGTCCGTCGGATCCGCGCAGTAGAGGTGGAGAGTCTCGTGCTTGACCTCGCCACCGAGAGGCATCTCGGTACCGGCTGAGAGCAGTGGCATCAGTGAACCGCGAGCAAGTTCGAGCTCGATCGGCTTGGCGAGGCGCAGCCGCTGCCGATCGTGTGCGATCCAAGCAGCTCCTTGGGAGATCAACGTGGCACTGTTCGACGGAACCTCGACTCTGTCAGGGCCGAATAGCTCGTGCAGACGGCTTCGAATCGCGGGCATGGCGGCCATGCCGCCGACCACAACTACGAGGGACACCTGCCCGGGGGCCATCGACAGGCTGTCGAGGAGCGACTCAATCTCATCAATACCTGCCGTCACGAGCGGTCGCGTGATCTCCTCCAACTCCTGGCGCGTGAGCTGGTACTGCAGAGTGGCACCGGACTGGAAGTAGCTCGGACGGTAGAAGGTCACGTCAACACGGTCAGCCGAGAGTTCGATCTTGTTGCGTTCTGCATCCTGAAGGAGGCGAAGTTCGGCCTCGGGAATCGCGAGGTCGTCGTCGGTTGCACCTCCGCGAGCGCGAACCCGTTTCACGACCTCGTCGCGGATCACCTTGTCGAACTCGTCGCCGCCGACCTGTGCTGATCCGCCGTTGCGCAGTTGACGAACCTGTTCTTCGTCGACCCTGCAGAGCGTCAGATCTAGCGTTCCGCCACCCCAATCGACGACCAGAACGTTTCGACGGGCCAGGCGCCGTGCCATCTCCTCCGGGTCATGGGCACCCCGGATAAATCCGTAAAGGGCGGCGAGGGGCTCGTGTACGAACTGGGCGACGCGCATTCCAGCACCGGCAAAAGCTTCGCGCAGCGCTGCCCGGCGATGTCCGTTCATCGTGACCGGGATCGTGACGACAGCGTTGTCGAGGTCGCCGAGGACATTGCGCTGCGGGCTCCGCATTGACTCTGTGCGCACATGCCGAACGACGTCCGCCACGATGTCCACCGGGCTCCGGTCCACCCCTCCGACCGCGACTGCCTCCTCGCCAAGAAGGAACTTGGGCGACTTCACCGTGTTGCCGTGCACGCCGATGCCGGCCGCGCCCAAGGCGTCCTTGGCCTCGCGCCCGACGACCACCTGCTCGCCTTCGTAGCGGACGATCGAGGGGTGCGGCCGCCCCGTTTCCACGTCCATCACATCGATGACGCGGTCACCGACGACTACCGAGACCAGACTGTTGGTCGTGCCGAAATCGAAGCCGACGATCATGCGAGACCACCAGCCGCGTCCTTGAGCTGTTCGACCTCACGACTGAGGGCAAGCAGCGAACGATCCAAGAACTCCTCCGCAACATTGGGCGCGCCATTCCGCAGCGCGTGAAGCCCATCGGTGAGCAAGTCGATCTCACCGCCGAGGCGTCGAATGATGCGCGTGCGGAGGGTTTCGTAGTCGTCGGCCATGTGGCTCTTGTCTACGACCCGGTTGTCTCGCTCGGCCGCGAGCTCCTTCTGGAGGCGCACGACATCGGCCGAGAACGCTTCAGCACGGGCTAGCGCGACCTGCTCGCGCTCCGTGGCGGCCGCGAGCTCCTCGCGGAGCCTGGCTTCGCGATTCCATGCAGATGCGGCGTCACGCTCCTGCTGTGCAACCTGCCGATCGAGGCGCGCAATCCGGGCCAAGAAGTTGGCGCTGACGATCCCGAGAACATCGTGGTCACGGCTTGCGCCGATCTCGCCGACGGCTCGCTCCAACCCGATCGCCTCGGGAGCTTCGTACTTCCACAGCGAGCTGTATGCAGCATCGATGAACTGGTCCAGACTCCATTCGCGCTGAAGAGCGCGGAGGATCCCGTAACAAGCAATCGCGTTCTTCACCAGGCGATCACTGTCGGTCGCCTTGAACTGCTCGGGAGCTAGTCCGAGCTTGTCCGGGCCGATTCGTCGAGCTTCGTCACGTAGATGGTCAGTGGACAGTTGCGGATCCCGACGCGGGTCCAGCAACTGGTCCATCCAGACCCGGAACACCGGGTTGTGCCCGAGAGCCAACACGGCGAGATCAACGATCCGATTCAGAGCCCGGGCGAGATCTCCGTCTTCTGCGCGCTTGAGCTGGACCCCCTGTCGCGCAGCGTATTGGAGCAGCTTGTACGGAGTCGCCAGCGTCGGGTCGTTGGCCGCGAGGGACGCCACCAGTTCACCCTGCGCCGCGATGCCATCGTCGGTAACCGGCAGCTTCTTGAGTGCGTCCTTCGAGAACTCGAGCAGCCGAGCGTTCGACTCGTAAGCGAAGGTCAGCAGTTCCTCGATCGTGGTGATGACGGGCTTCGGCTTGGCCTTTGCCCGCTGGGCTGTCTTGGGGGTTCCCTTGGGCATCGCAACTTCTTCAGCCGACTTCATGGCTGCGTCGTCCGCAGACACCTCCGCGACCTGATCGGGCGAATCGGTTCCAGCGCCGGGCTCGGGGGGCAACTCGCTGTTCAACGTCCTACCTCTTGCAGTCGTGTCCGGAATCCTGCGTACCAGGCGCCAGTCTCCTTAGAGTGCCTGAGCGCCTCACCATGTCTGGACGCGCCCTCGGGATCACCGGCCGCAAGCAGCGCCTCGGCGGCGATAAGGCGCACCTTGAACTGGTCCTGGGGCCGAAGCCCGCTAAGAATCGGGAGGACCTGAGTGATAACAGACGAAAGGCTCCCGTCCAATGCGGCGGCGCCAACATCCACGAGTTCCTCAGTCACCGAATCGCTAAGAGCCTGATCGAAGCTCCCATGGGACCGATCGGCGAGGCTTGCCGTCACGAAGGCGCCGCCACTCAGCAGGGATCGGAACCGTGCTGCGACGTCGGAGACGCGGTGACTGTTGGTCTTACGTACCGCGAGGTCGAATTGGTTGTAGTGCAGCGCCACCAAGCCGCAGATCGCCTCCGCAGCCGGCCGGTCGAAAGTCGAAAGAAGGGAGACCGCGCTGTTGTATCGCTGCTCGTACAGCGGCGCTCCCGATGCATCGACGCGCCCCGGATCCTCCTCGGCCTCGCGAGCAAGTACGCCGTACAGGTAAGTGGCTAGTCCTTCGCGGTAGCGGCGGGCCGTGACACCCCTACCTGCGCGCATGATGAAGGCGTCGATCGCGTTCCGGCTCAGTTCTCGACTCGCGATGAGCTTCTCCAACGCTTGGTCGACGAGGCCAAGATCCTCTTCCTCCGCGAGGCAGAAGTCGAACTCAAAGGTCCTCTCGAGCGGACCGTTCGCGACAGCAACCGTCTGGACACCAACCTTCACATGGGCGAGGTACTTCGCGGCATCTTCGGGCGAAAGCTCGCGGCCATTAACGCTGATGGTTTCGACGTCTGCTGTCATCCAGTCCGCTGCGCTGCTCGCGCTCGTGACCATCAGCCGCGTGCGCCCACATTCCCGGCCTCTGAAGAGGAGCGTCGGCCGCTTGGTCGCGTGGCCGTCGAACCTGTGGGCCCGGCGGGCGCGATCGGAGGAGAAGACGAGCCCGCATTCGGGGCACGGGAACTCGGGCGGCTTGGGCGGGGAAGCGGGCCCGGTAGATTCAAATCCGGTCGGCTCATGGAACTCCATGTAGCCGGTGTGCCAGAACCCCACAGACCCCTCCTCCCCGCTGCCCGATCAAAGATGACTACGCCTTCGGCAGGTTAGTCGCACCGTCCGACACTTACGGCCGATTCAGGAGCACTGGCAGGGCAGCGCGGGCGACTCCTCACCAAACGCGTCGCCTTCTACGCGTGACGTGCCACGCACCTGGGTGCCCCTCGAAGCACGGGTGAACCGACCTCACGGATCGGCCCTGAGCTTGCAGCTTGGCGAGGGCTCTACAAGCGAGCCAGCGGTTGGCGTACGGGATCTTGGTGCACATGGCGCCTCCACAGAGAACTGAGTGGAGTGACGCCTCGCCTCTATCGACGAACGGCACGGCGGCGGCACGCGCTGATGCGCCCGGCTCACCCGCATTCCAAGGTCCATGGAGCCGGCGGGACACATCGAGACTAGCGCCCCGCCCAGCGAATCGCGGCGGGTCAGCCACACCTGATTCCTGAGAGCGGACGCCATCCGAGGCTCCGCGATACCGCAGGAGTCAGAGATATGACCATCCCGACACAGCTGAGCCTCCACGGGTTCATCGCCACAACGCCCGAGCTGAGCAAGCCTGACTCAAAGGACGCACGATTCTTCGCGCGCATCGGCGTCGAGCACTGGCGCAAGGAAGCCGACGGAGCGTTCACGAAGCTCGAGCCGACTTTCCACAGCCTCGTCATGTACGGCGAGTCCGCCAAGCGCGCGTACGCACGGTTCCGGGTGGGCGACCAGTTCGTGGCGTCCGGCTACGTCACCGAGTACGAGTCGACCTGGAACGAGCAGACGGTCATGCGCGAGCAGTTCGTCGCCCGCCACATCGGTCACGACACGACCTGGACGCGTTATTCCGTAGACCGGGCGCCGGCGAACCAGCCAGAGCCGCCGAGCGACCAGATGACGGTCGCCAGCGAGCCGCCGCGAGTCGTCGGCCTCTGACGGAGCTCGACGCCGATGCCCGAGAACAACGGACAGGGGTCACTGTTCGAGCCCGCGTACGACGCCAGCGTCCATCCGATACTCGCTGGCTCAGCCGAATACGGCGGCCCAGACGACCCTGAGGAGCCACTCCGACCGCTCAACTGGAATCTGCTTTCCAGCGAGGAGGCGGAGTCCGAGTGGCTCGACCTCAACGCCTGGGTCGACTGGCTCCGTGTCACCTACGGGTTGCCGCCGACGGTCATTCCGCCGTACTGGCATCGGCACGACGAGCTCGTTTGGGAACTCTCGGCACTTCACCTGCACTGGTTGAACTCCTACGACCCCGACAGCTCACCTTCCGCGCCGCTGATGTGGCACCGCGACTTCGCCGACGCCCGCCATCGGCTTCGCGAGTGGGTCGCGACCTGCGGCACCCGCCTCGAGAAGGACCGAGCGACCCGCCAGACGTCGTGGCCAGGCGAGGATCCGCAGCCGCCCGCGGCAGAAGTAGTCATCGAGGACCGGGGTGCGGACTTCATCGAGTTCGTCGTCGAGGACATCGCCGCACGACGACGGATCGAGGAGCGGGTCAGAGCCAGCCTCGCGGGATGACTGCACCGCTGGAGCTCAGGCGCATCCATACACAAGCCAGACGGTTCACAGCACGCCGGCGGCGACCGGCCACCTGAACTGAACAAAGCAGATTCGTCGAAAGGAATCACCCATGCTGCTCGCACACGCAGTCACCCTCGCCGAGGCCCGCTCGTACGTCGCAGCGCTGGCAGACCGGGCGAGCTCGGAGGACGCCTCCGCGGAGTACGAGCGCGTCTTGCTGCAGCTCGACTGGATCCACGGCGACTACGTCCCCGGCATTACAGAGGTCCCCGGCGAACACCGGGACGTGCTGTTCGCGATCGCCGAGCAAGCGATCGAAGACCTCATCGGCCACGGCGTCGACGTCCTCCAAGTCGAGCTCGTTCTCGACATGCTCGACGCAGCCAAGGCCCTGGACGCAAGCTGATGTACGCCGAGAACGGCGGCCATCTCCGCGCCCAACTCGGCACGCTCCTTCGCCAACACCGGATTCAGCAGCGACTGGGCGGAGCCGGCAGCCACACGATCCCAGAGACCACCACCGTTGATGAGCGCCGACTTCTCGGCGAACAGATCGCCCGCTACCGACAGTCCGCGCTCGTGTGGAGTGTTCAAGCTGTTCGGGCGGCGAATCCCCGAATGAACCTCCTCGGGACGAGCGCCCGGACCCGCGGCCCCGCTGACGAACTGGGCCACCGCCTCGACATCACGATCGAACACTCGAGTGGCCCGCCCTCGCTCGAGGAACTCACGACAGAGCAGCCATTTCCGATGGTCGAGACTTGGCGCAACGTCGCCCGTGCAGCAGCCCTCGGCGAGCACGACTTCGACGCCGGACTGGGGCACGGGCGCCTGACACGAGTGCAATGCATGACGCTCCTCAAGGATGCTTCCGATGTTGTGCGCGGCCTCGTCGTGCTCGACCGGAGGTACAGCAACATCCCGCAGTGGCAGCCTCTCAAGGATGCTGGATGGCTTAATCGGGCCGCCGAGACCTGCTCAACGTTCGCCGGCCGCGACGAGCCCGACTACACGATCGATCTCCGAGGATGGCGACCACGGATCGCCCCGATCGACGGCGCCGGACTCCCAGGGATCGTTGGCGTACTCCAGGCCGAAAACAACCTCTTGTTCCAACTCGGCTCATTCCCCGATGCCCGGAGTCTGCGCCTCATCCTCGACTCTCAGCGGATCGTGTCTCGGGACGCCGCCGATCTCGTGAAGGCGACCCGCCCCGACCTGGCCCAGGAGTGGAAGGCCCGCTCTGGAACGTATCTGCGACTCGCCCGTGCAACCCGCGACATCGGCGGCATGCTCGGCAACGGCGGACCGGCAGCGGGCGAGGCAGCGCTCGCAGCGGCGCGCGTCCAGCACCTTGATGTACTCGACGCCGCGGCCGACTCCAATGCACTCCGGCACCTCGACAATCTCTTTCGAGGAATCGACGACCGGATCGCTGAGGTGATCCAGCAGGGAGCACGCGAGCGGATCTACTTCGCCCGCGTCCCCCTGCCGAGGCTGGATACCGGCGTTTCGGCCAGGGTGACGCCGACCCGCCACCGCTTCACGCCGATCACCGCCGACGTCTGCCCGGCCCTCCTCGACATCGTCCGTGACGAACTCCGCGCACCGACTCCTGCTTCCAAAGCACCGACGAGGGCGGCCGCGAGCCGCGCAGAGTTCGCGGCCGCACTCAATCACCGACCAGAGCCCCGGCGCGCCCAGCCTGGCCCGTCGCTGTAACCGTGTGGCCTCACTCCCCGTCAGGACGCTTCGGGGCCAACGCCTCTAGGATCTCCGCTGTCACTGGATCCACCGCCTCGTCGGGCTGGATGTAATGCTCCTTGGTGATCTTGGACGAGGTGTGACCGAGCAGTTCCGCTGCCAGGTCCGGGCCGCTGGCCCGGTCAAGCACGGTCGCCACGGTGCGACGAAAGGCATGCGGCGTGACGCCCTCGATTCCAGCTTCCGACAAGACCGCACGGAGACGGCGACGGATGTTGTTGGTCGTCAGCGGCGTCCCATTGCGCGTAAAGAACAGCAGGTGCTCAGGGTCCTCGTCCCCGATCAACACCAGCCGCTGCCGAATGACCTCAGCCACGAAGCTCGGCACCGAGACCACACGCGTCGACTTTTGGGTCTTCGGATGGTGCTGCCGATAAGTGGGCTTTCCGGCCGGCGACACGATCGTGCCGCAGATCCGAACTGTCGCCGGCGATACCGTGACGTCGACATCGCAGCGCCGGATCGCCAAAACCTCTCCGATCCGAGCCGAGGTGCCGAGCATGACCTCGATGATGTGCTCCAACTGGCCGTCGGGCGGTGGGCCCGGCGTCCCTGGGGCACGCCGCCAGTTGCGCACGGCCGCCCGAATGGCTTCGACCTGATCCAGTGTCAGTGCCATCGTCTCCGAAGGCGGCTTGTGGAGACGGGCAGTGTCGCGAACCGGGTTCTTCTCAAGAGCGTCGTAACGGACAGCAAGCCCGAAGGCCAGGCTAAGGACCGTTCGCGCCTGCTTGGCCGTGCTGTAGCTCTTAGCCGTCGCCAGGCGCTTGATGAACTGGTCGACCTTGCCAACGGTGATCTCGCGAAGGCTGTAGCCCTCGAACACCGGCAGCACCAACTGGCGCATGTTGCGTTCGTAGAGAGCGCGAGTGCTCTCGGCGAGCTTGTCCTGAAGGTCCAAGTCCTCCAGCCAGACGTCGACGAGCGTCGTGAAGGAACTGTTGGCCGTGAGCTCGCCGGCCGCTCCCTGCGAGGTGCGGTCCGCAAGGACCTTCTTGAGGTTGCGCTCCGCCTCGCGCCTGGTCATGCCAGTTGCGGAGACCCGGCGGACCTTGCCGTCAGTGTCCCGGAAGCGGGTGCGAGCACGGACCTGACCTCCACTCGCGCTGATGTACGAGATGTCTCCGAACGTGCCGATCGGCGTGCGGGGCCTAGCCATGGGACTTCACGACCCCTCCGACGAAGCCCCGGGGCGTCCTTCCCGCTGGCACGCGAGCCACTCGTGAACGTCGCTCACGAAGTAGCGCAGTTGTCGGCCGACATGGATGGCGCAGGGGCCCTTGCCGGCGAGGCGCCAGTCGTACAGCGTCCTGACCGGCACGTGGAGGTACTCCGAGAGTTCCTCGATGCTCATCAGCGGCTCGAGGCCGCTCATCGTTGGTGTTGTGGTCTCCATGCACGCTAGGTGCAGAGCGCAGACCGCGTCGTTCCGCAACTATCGGAGTGACTCCGCAGCCAGATCGCCGCTGAGGCCGCGAGGACGTTCCTGGACCGGGTTTTTGGACCGTAAGTGGTACCTGGATCAAATCTCTAAATGCTTTCAGGCTCGGAATCGGTTGATTCCGAGCCTGAAACTTTGTAGCGGGGGCAGGATTTGAACCTGCGACCTCTGGGTTATGAGCCCAGCGAGCTACCGAGCTGCTCCACCCCGCGTCGGTGAACCCAACGTTAGGGCATGACCCCAAACCGCACCAAATCGGGGCGTTCCACCGATCACGAGGACGACGGGGGCGGCGGTCCCAGGCGCGGGACGGGGGCGCGCCAGCCACGGCGTACGGCGACCAGCCGCCACCCGATGGTGACCAGGGCGGCCGGCGCGAGGAGCACCCCGTGGGCCACGCCGAGCTCGGCGCCGGTCGCCGCGATCGCGGCACCGGCGAGGGCGGGGATCGCGTAGAGCTCGCCGTAGCGGAAGATCACCGGGACGCGGCCGGCGAGGAGGTCACGGATGATGCCGCCGCCGACGCCGGTGACCATGCCGAGGGCGGCGGACGGCGCCGGGCCCAGCCCGTACTCCTGGGCCTTGAGGGCCCCGGCGACGCAGAAGAGGCCGAGACCGAAGGCGTCGAAGACGTTGATGACACGCTCCAGCCGGCCGACCGCAGGATGCAGCCAGAAGGTGACCAGGCCGCCGACGACCGGGACGAGCAGGTAGCGCCAGTCGGCGACGGCGGGCGGCGGCACCGCGCCGATGACGACGTCACGGATGATCCCGCCACCCAGGCCCGTCGCCATCGCAAGGACGACGACCCCGACGATGTCGAGCTGGTTGCGCACGGCCACCAGGCCGCCGGAGACCGCGAAGACGAAGATCCCGACCAGGTCGAGGGCGAGCAGCATGCGGCGATGATGCCGCAGCTACTGCTTGCTGGTCTCCTCCTCGGCCGCCTTTCCGGCCCCCTCCGCCGCCTTGTCGCGCTCGCCGGCGAGCTTCACGGCCTTCTCCACCGCCGCCTGGGCGAGGTCGAGCTGGCGCGCCCACTCAGCGGTGTCGTTCTCGGCCTGGGCCTTGGCGGCCGCCTTGAACGCGGCGTCCGCGTCGCGCAGGGCGGCCGCGATCTGCTCGTCCAGCGTGCCCGTGGGCTCCTCCGGCGTGCCGGGCTCCGGCGTGCCCGGCTCCGGCGTCTCCGGGGTGGGCTGTCCCGTGCCGAGGTCCACTCCCAGCGCGTCGGCCAGGGCGGACGGCAGGTTCTGGGCGATGCCGACCTTCTCGCCGTACTTCACGATGACGAACTGCAGGATCGGGAACGCCGACGCCCCCGACGTACGCACGGCGTACACCGGCTGGATGTAGATCAGACCACCCGACACCGGCAGCGTCAGCAGGTTGCCGAAGCGCGGCGGCGTCGCCCCCTGCACGCGGTAGGGCGTCAGCGCGTCGACGACCTCCTTCTCCTGCTGCATCTGGTTGGCGACCTGACCGGGACCGGGGGTGTTCGCGTCGGTCATCTCGAGCAGGCGCAGCTTGCCGAAGGTCGACGAGTTCGCGTCCGAGTTCACCTGCAGGTACGACGCCAGCGTGCCCTTGCCGCGCGGCACGAACACCGAGGTCAGCGACCAGTCGTTGGTGCCGTCGATGCCGGTCGAGAACAGCCGGTACGGCGGCTGGAATACCTGGCGCGTGGCGTTCGGGTCCTCGGGCACCTCCCACCGGTTGTTGGCGTTGTAGAACTCACCGGCGTCGGTGACGTGGTACTTCGCGAGCTGGTAGCGCTGCACCTTGAACAGGTCCTCGGGGTAGCGCAGGTGGCTCTTGAGCTCGGCCGGGATCTGGCTGCTCGGCGTCACCGACCCGGGGAAGGTCTTCATCCACGTCTTGAGGATCGGGTCCTTCTCGTCCCACTGGTAGAGCGTGACGGTCCCGTCGTAGGCGTCCACCGTCGCCTTCACGGCCGAGCGCATGTAGTTGATCTCGTCGGTGGGGATCGTCTGCAGCCCGGTGTCCTGCTGCAGCGAGTCGTCGATCATCGAGGCGAACGACTCCCGCTGCGAGTTCGGGTAGCGGTCGGTGGTGGTGTAGCCGTCGAGGATCCACACGATCTTGCCGTCCACGACCGCCGGGTACGGGTCGCCGTCGACCGTGAGCCACGGCGCGACCTTCTCGACCCGCTCGGCGGGCGTGCGGTTGTAGAGCACCTTCGAGTTGGCGTTGACCCGACCCGAAAGCAGGAAGTTCGGCTCACCGAACTTGATGGCGTACATCAGCTGGTTGAAGGTGCTGCCGACCGGCACCCCGCCCGAGCCGTCATAGGTCGTGCGCTGGTCGCCCACGTCGCTGTCGGTGTCGGCGAGGCCGAGCTCGACGTCGTTGGACTTGCCGCTCGCCTTCCCGACCACGGAGTACGTCGGGCTCTGCTCGCCGAAGTAGATCCGCTGCTCGAACTCCTCGCTCTTGGTCAGGTCGCTCGCACCGCTGGAGCTCGCACCGCTGATCCCCTCGGCCCACACGATGCGGCCGTTGACCTCGCTGTCGGAGATCCGGTTCGCGTACGCCGCGATCAGGCCCTCCCCGTGCGTGTACACGGTGTGCAGGTTCGACCAGTTCTGGTCCGAGGAGTTGATGCCCGACTGGTCGAGCTCGCGCACGCCGAGCACGAGCGGGACCTCCTGGCCGTCGATGGTGTACCGGTCGACGTCGAGGACGGAGGCGACCGAGTAGTAGGCGCGGACCTGCTGGCGCTGCTGGAAGGTGTCGCGCACCTGCTGCGGGTCGACGACCGGCGTCGTCGTCAGCTGGCCGAGCACGGTGCTTCCCTCGGCCTGCGTGGTGTCGCCGACCGGCGTGCCTTCGTAGCGCTCGCTCTCCACGCCGCTGAGCCCGTAGGCCTCGCGCGTCGCGTCGATGTTGGCCTTGATGTAGCTGTTCTCCTTGTCGGCCTCCGACGGCTTGACCTGGAAGTTCTGCACGATGGCGGGCCAGATCATGCCGAGCAGCACGGCCGACAGCGCGAGCAGGGCGAGGCCGACCGACGGCAGCTGCCAGGTCTTGCGCCACACGTTGAGGAAGAACAGCACGGCGCAGATCAGCGCGACGCCGACGAGGATGTTGCGGGCCGGGAGCATCGCGTTCTCACCGGCGTAGTTCATGCCGGTGAACAGGCGGTGGTCGTCGGTGACGAGGTCGAAGCGGTCGAGGTAGTAGTCGAGCGACTTCATCAGCACGAATGCGCCGAGGAGCACCGAGAGCTGGACCTGCGCGGCCCCGGAGAACCGGTCGTGGGCGGCCTGGAGCCGGATGCCGCCGTACAGGTAGTGGACGATGGCGGTGCCGATGATCGACACGATGGCCACGGCCATCACGAAGTCGATGACGAAGTTCCACCACGGCAGGTCGAAGACGTAGAACCCGATGTCCTTGTTGAAGTAGGCGTCCTTGCGGCCCCAGTCGACGGAGTTGCGCCACAGCAGGAAGGTGCGCCACTGGCCGATCGCCGAGGTGCCGGCGAAGAGGCCGACGACGACGCCGACGCCGGCGAGCAGCCAGCCGCGGATCGGGGTGACCGCGTCGCGGTAGCGGTCGACGCCGTCGGGACCGGCCATGAGGAACATCGGCCGGAACCGGAACGCGAGGTACATGTTGAGCGCCACGACCCCGCCCATCACCGCACCGAACGTGAGGAACAGGCCGATCCGGGTCCACAGCATGGTGCTGAAGACCTCGCCGAAGCCGACCTCCTTGTACCAGAGCCGGTCGGTGTAGATCCCCGCGAAGGCGCTGAGCAGGAAGAACCCGACGATCAGCACCACACCGGTGATGACCAGGGCGCGGGTACGGCGGCCGGGGCGCTCGGGTGCGGGGCGCTCCGGCTCCTCGTCGAACAGCTCACTCATCGGTCTGGTCCTCCGCGTCCTCGAGCAGGGTGGCGCGCAGCAGCTCGAGGAGCCCGGGCACCAGGTCGTTGCCGCCCATCACGGCCATGTCCTCGTCTTCGCTGCGCATCCGCAGCGCGCAGTAGCTCGCACCGTGCCGGGTGACGCCGGCGACGATGCGGACCTCCTCGGCGTCGGGGTGCTCGCGGGCGAACTCCGCCGCGGCCGCCGGGTCGTCCGGGACCTGCCCGTCGGCGGCCGGCGGGAGCACGAGGCGCTCGACCACGGCCGCGCACCCGGCCACCACGTCGGGCCACTGGATGCCGGGAAGCACCTCCTCCAGCTGCTGCCCGCTCGGCAGGTCGTCCTGCTCGACGGGCGTCAGCGAGCCCTGCTCGGCCGGCGCGTCCAGGCCGAGCTGGGCGGCCAGGCCGGGCTCCTGGGCCACCAGCCGGGCCGTGTCGACGAGGGCGTAGAGCCGGGCCGGCTGGTCCCAGCCCGCCCGGGCGTGGTGGCCCTCGATCTCGAGCACCGCGGCGGCCAGGGCCGGGTCGACGTCCAGTTCGTAGTCCATCGGTCGTCCTTGTACTCCGTCAGCAGGTGGGCAGGGCGGCGTCGTGGTCGCCGACCCACTTCTCCAGCGCGAGGCGTGCCTCGTGCATCGTGGTCGCCTTCACCAGGCGCAGGTCCGGGTCGAGGCCCTTGACGTCGGCGCAGTTGTCCTTCGGGACGAAGAACAGCTTCGCGCCCGCTTCCTGCGCGCCGGCGATCTTCTGCTCGATGCCGCCGATCGGCCCGACCGCCCCGTCGGTGCCGAGCTCACCGGTCCCGGCGATGGTGGCGCCGCCCGTCAGCGATCCCGGGGTGAGGGTGTCGTAGATGGCGAGCGAGAACATCAGCCCGGCGCTCGGCCCGCCGACCATCGGGTCGACGCGCAGGTTGACCGTGAACGGGAACTCGTAGCCCAGTCCCAGCGACACGCCGACGCGCGGCTTGCCGTCGATCTGCTTCGGCTTGATCCGCACGGTCAGCTCCCGCTTGTCGCGCAGGATCCGGAACTCCACCAGCGAGCCGTCGTCGTGCTTGCGCACGGCGGCGATGATCTGGTCGGCGTTCGTGACCGGCTCGCCGTCGACCTCCTTGAAGACGTCGCGGACGAGCAGCTTGTCCTTCGCCGGACCCTCCTCGTCGACCATCGCGACCTGCACCGCGGTCGGGACGTCGAGGCCCAGCTCGGCCATCGCGACGGCCTTCGCCACGTCCTGCGACGTGGTCATCTGGACCGCACCCTCGGCCTTCTCGTCGGCCTGGGAGACCTCCGGCGGGTGCACGACGTCGTACGGCAGCACCGCCTTGTCGGGGTCCACCCAGCGCGCCAGCGCCTCACCGAGCGACAGCTTCTGCCCGTACGACGAGGCGACCACCGTGGTGAACCGGATCTGACCCTTGTCGTAGTAAGCCTCGTGCCCGTCGACCTGGACGACCTCGGCCTGGTTGTCGTCCTTGCCGAGGATGTCGTAGGTCGGCCCCGGGCTGTAGGACGCGTACGGCAGCGGCACGACGAGGGCGATGCCGCCGAGGATCAGCACCAACGGTGCCGCGATGCACGCGGCGATCAGGCGCTGGCTCATGGCGCCTACCTTCTCAGACGCGGCAAGTCAGGACGCGCGCCGGTCACCCGTGGCGCCCGGCGCCTCGTCCGGCCCGTCCACCACGACCGCCGCCGCCGCTTCGGCCGCGGGCGCGTGCGCCGCCTCGCCGGCGATGACCGAGGGCCGGGTCTGCGACGCCCGCAGGGCGACGCCGGTGTGCCGGTCCGGGGCCCGCTCGGGGACGGCGTACCCGGGGCGGGAGCGCTGTTCGCGGGTCAGCGCCTCGCCGAGGCGCCGCGCCGCGGTCTCGCGGTCGACCTCGCCCCGGCCCTCCCGACCCCACCACGCGACCCACGCCATCGAGGCGAGGGTGAGCACGGCGGCCGGCAGCAGCCAGAACAAGATCTCCACTCCACGAGGGTAGGTCGGTCCCGGTCGCGGTCCGGTCAGGACACGCGCGCCTACGGCGATCCGACCCACTCGTCGGAGCCGTCGGTGAACCGCTGGTGCTTCCAGATCGGGACCTCCGCCTTGAGCGTGTCGATCAGCGCCCGGCTGGCCTCGAACGACGAGCCGCGGTGGCCGGCCGTGGTCGCGACGACGACCGCGAGGTCGCCGATGTCGAGGTCGCCGACGCGGTGCACGGCGGCGACCCCGGTGACGTCGTACGCCTCCGCGACCCGCTCGCACACGTCCTGGAGCCGCTCGAGCGCCGAGGGGTGCGCGGAGTACGACAACCCGGTGACGCCCTGCCCGCGGTCGTGGTCACGGACCCGGCCGACGAACAGCACCAGCCCGCCCGACGCCGCGTCGTCGAGGCTGTCGAGGACCTCGCTGACCGAGAGCGGCTGGTCCGAGATCGCCACGAGGCGCACGGCGGGGTTCGTCATGCGGCCCACTCTAGGGTCAGGTCGGGGTCGGCTCAGGGCCGTCCCCGGGACTCCCGGTTGTGGATCGGGCGTAGTTTTGCCTCATGACCGACAACCCGGGCGACGACCAGCCGAACCCGTTCAAGGGCACGCCGTTCGAGCAGATCTTCGGCGCCCTGGGCGGCGCCTTCCCCGGCGGCGCCTTCCCCGGTGGCGCCGGGGGCGGGATGGCGTTCTTCCAGCAGCTGCAGTCGCTGATGCAGCCCCACGACGGCCCGCTGAACTGGGCCGCCGCCAACGACGTGGCCCGCAAGGCCGTGGCCCAGGAGCCGGACCCCTCCCCCACGCAGCGCGACCAGGACCGCGTGGCCGACGCCGTCCGTCTCGCCGACCACTGGCTCGACACCGCCACCGGCTTCCCCTCCGGTGTCGGTACGACGGCCGCCTGGAGCCGCGCCGAGTGGCTGGTGGAGACCCAGCCGGTGTGGCAGGTGCTGGTCGAGCCCGTCGCGGCCCGATCCGTGACCGGCCTGTCCAGCGGCCTCCCCGAGGAGATGAGGGCGGCGGCCGGTCCGTTGGTCGGCATCATCGGCCAGGCGGTCGGCGGGATGATGGCGATGCAGATCGGGCAGGGTCTCGGTGCGCTCGCCGGCGAGGTGCTCACCGCCTCCGACATCGGCCTCCCGCTCGGCGCCGCCGGCAAGGCCGCGCTGGTGATGACCAACGTCCGCGCGTTCGCCGAGGGCCTCGACGTCACCGAGGACGACGTCGTGCTCTACCTCGCGCTGCGTGAGGCCGCCCACCAACGGCTGTTCGCCCACGTGCCGTGGCTGCGCGAGCACCTGATCGGCGCCGTGACCGACTACGCCCGCGGCCTGGAGGTCAACGTCCAGCAGATCCAGGACCGGGTGCAGGAGCAGCTGCGCGGCATCGACCCGACCAACCTCGAAGCGATGCAGGGCCTGCTCGAGGGCGGCCTGTTCGACCCGCCGCAGACCGAGGCGCAGACCGCTGCCCTGTCCCGGCTCGAGATCGCGCTCGCGCTGGTCGAGGGCTGGGTCGACGAGGTCGTCGGCCAGGCCACGGCCGAGCGGATGCCGGCGGCGGCCAAGCTGCGTGAGGCGGTTCGCCGCCGTCGTGCGGCCGGCGGCCCCGCCGAGCAGACCTTCGCCGCCCTGGTGGGCCTCGAGCTGCGCCCGCGCCGGCTGCGCGACGCGTCCACGCTGTGGGGCGGCCTACGCACCCGGTCCGGCCAGGAGGCCCGTGACGGCGTGTGGATGCACCCCGACCTGCTCCCGACCGCGGCCGACCTCGACGACCCGCTGTCCTTCCGCTCCGAGGCCACCCACCCGGAGACGCTGAGCGAGGAGGAGTTCGACGCCGAGCTGCGCAAGCTCCTCGACGGCCCCGACTCCCCCGCTGCTCCCGACTCCCCCGACTCCCCGACCGAGTGACGCTCCACGCCGACGCGCTGGCCGTGCTCCGCAACTGGCCCGCGCCCGATGCCGGCCAGGACGCCCTGCGCGAGCGCTACGTCGCCCACCTGGAGTCGGCGCCGGACGGGATGCGGCGCGCGTCGTACCCCGACCACGTCACGGCCGGCACCCTGGTCATCGACACCACCGGCGAGCGGGTGCTGCTCAACCTGCACCGCAAGGCCGGGCGCTGGTTCCACTTCGGCGGGCACTGCGAGGACGGCGACGCCACGCTCGCCGCCGTCGCGCTGCGCGAGGCGCACGAGGAGAGCGGGCTGCCGGACCTGGCCTTCCACCCGGAGCCGGTCCAGCTCGACCTGCACACGGTGCCCTTCTGCGGCGAGCGCGGCGAGGTCAACCACCTCGACGTCCGCTACGTCGCCGCCGCTCCGGTCGACGCCACCGCCGTGGTCAGCGACGAGTCGCTCGCCGTGCGCTGGTGGCCGCTCGACGCCCTGCCCGACCTCGAGCCCGCGATGCACGTGCTCATCGACCGGGCCCGCGCGATCCTGGTCTGAGCGCGCCCCATGCGGATTGGTCGTTGATCGCCTCGGATCGCCACCAGTTCGCATGGGGTGCGCTCAGTCGACGTCCTCGCCCGGCACGATCCGCTCCGACGGCGGCCGGTCGATCCGGGCGGCGTCGGACCAGCCGGCGAGATAGCCCTTGGCCTTCTCGGCCGCCGGGTAGTGCGCGACCCAGCCCCAGAACCTCTCGTCGTGGTGCGGCTCGATCAGGTGCGCCAGCTCGTGCACGATCACGTAGTCGATGACCCACTCCGGCATCCGCTGCAGCCGCTCGGAGAGCCGGATCGAGCGGTCCTTCGGCGTGCAGGAGCCCCACCGGGCCCGCTGGTTGCCGACCCAGCGGATCGACTCCGGCACGGCCAGGCCGCCGAGGTACTCGTCGCTCAGCTCCTGAGCGCGCCGCCGCAGGTCCTCGTCGTCCCAGCGCCGCGGCGCTGCCCGCAGCTCCTTGCGCTGGACCCGGGCGACCATCTTCGAGACCCAGGCCCGCTCCTCGGTGACCGACAGGTTGTCGGGCACGAGGACCACGATGGTCTCGCCCTCGCGATAGGCCGTGACCGTACGCCGGCGGCGCTCCGACCGTCGTACCTCCACGCGCGGGGTGGGCATGTCTCGACCCTACGGCGCGCCCGGCTCGAGTGGTGGGACCTCGCTGGTCAGGGTGCGGCCCACTCCAGCAGCCGCTCGAGCGGCCAGGTGTTCACGATCCGGTCGGCGTCGATGCCCGCGGCCTCCGCCCGCTCGCAGCCGAGCAGCGGGTAGTCGAGCTGTCCGGGCGCGTGTGCGTCGCTGTCGATCGAGAACAGGCAGCCGATGTCGCGAGCCAGCTCCAGCAGCCGGGTCGGCGGGTCGCGTCGCTCCGGGCGGGAGTTGATCTCGACCGCCACTCCCTCCTGCGCGCACGCCTCGAACACCGCCCGGGCGTCGAACCGGGACTCCGGGCGGGTGCCGCGGCTGCCGGTCACCAGCCGGCCGGTGCAGTGGCCGAGCACGTTGGTGAACGGATTGCGCACCGCGGCCACCATCCGCCGGGTCAGCGGCTCGGGGTCCATCGCGAGCTTGGAGTGGACGCTGGCGACCCGGACGTCGAGCCGGGCCAGCATCTCCTCGCTCTGGTCGAGCGAGCCGTCGTCGAGGATGTCGACCTCGATCCCGCGCAGCAGCCGGAACGGTTGCGAGGCGCGGTTCGCGCGGTTCCCCAGGTGGTCGTTGACCGCCGCGACGACGTCCAGCTGGCGGGCCAGGCGCTCCGCCGAGAGCCCGCGGGCGACCTTGAGCCGGGGCGAGTGGTCGGTGAGCACGAGGTAGTCGTGCCCGAGCTCCATCGCCGTCATCGCCATCTCCTCGATGGGCGAGCCGCCGTCGGACCAGTCCGAGTGGGAGTGCAGGTCACCGCGCAGCTGGGCGCGCAGCCCGCTGCCGGCACCGTCGGGGGTCAGCGGGGCGCCGTACTGCTCCTCGACCTGCGCCAGCTTGTCCGGCAGCCGCCCGGCCGCCGCCTGCGCGATGACCCGGGCGGTGCTGGCACCGACACCGGGCAGGTCGGTCAGCGTGCCGGCCGCCGCGCGGGCGGCGACGTCGTCGGGGTCGAGCGGCAGGATCGCCGACGCCGCGCCGCGGTACGCCTTGACCTTGTAGCTGTCCGCCCGCCCGCGCTCCAGGAGGAACGCGATCCGGCGCAGCGCCGCCACGGGCGTGCCGTCGTACCCCTGCTCGCTCACGTGCGCCTCCTGGCTCGATCTGGCCCCCGGGAAATGTCTGTCCACAGGCCGTGGAGGGACCTGTGAACACCATCCTTGCTGGTCATGCCGTCGTACGGCGCCCGCGGGACCGATCTTGCCAACGGTTCCTCCACAGCCAGCATCACCGTTCTCACCCGTTCATCCACGACTGCCGGCCGGGATCCACAGGTTTCTCCACAACTCTGTCCACAGGTCGTGTCCCGCCCGGATTGACCGCGCTCGCTGCGGTGCCTAGGTTCGTCCCCGACGAGGCCCCTCGGGGCCGCAGCACCTCGCTCGCAAGGGGAAGGCAAGCGAGAGGTCGCGGCACCGGGGGTCTCTTCCTGTTTCGGCAGGTCAACGGTGGGTCAGCGGCCGGTGAAGACCGGGGGCCGCTTCTCCTGGGCGGCCCGGATCCCCTCCAGCAGGTCCGCGGTCGCCAGCGTGACGGGCTGGGCCAGGCCCTCCCACTCCAGTGCGGTCTCGATGCTCGCGTGCCCGTGCTGCAGCGCCCGCTTGGTGAGCCGGGTCGCGATCGGCGCCGCGGCCGCGATCTCCGCCGCGGTCGCCAGCACTGCCTCCCGGAACTGCGCCGCCTCCCAGACGCGGGAGACCAGACCGAGCCCGAGGGCCTCGTCGGCGTCCACGAGCCGCCCGGTCAGGAACAGGTCACGGGCGGCCGCCGGGCCGACCACGTCGGGCAGCAGGTAGGTCCCGGCCATGCCCGGGTGGATCCCCAGCCGCGTGAACGGCACGCCCATCCGAGCCCCACGGGCGGCGTACCTCAGGTCGCAGGCCAGCGCCATGCACAGTCCGGCACCGATGGCCGCGCCGTTGATCGCGGCGATCGTCGGCACCTCCAGGCGCCGGATCGAGAGCCACGCCCGGTAGAACGGCAGCATCCGGGCCCGCAGGTCGTCGACCGTCGCGTCCGGCTCGGAGGCCAGCCAGGACAGGTTGCCGCCGGAGCAGAAGCCCTTGCCCTCACCGGTCACCACGACGACCCGCACCGTGGGGTCGCCGGCCAGGTGGTCGACCGCCCGGACCCACGACTCGGTCATCTCGTCGCTCATCGCGTTGCGCAGCTCGGGCAGGTCCAAGACCAGGAGCGCGACGCCCTCGGAGGGCCGTTCGAGGCGCAGGTGCGTCAGGGACGGCGGCGTGGGCCGGTTCACAGCGGATTCAGACATGCGGGGCACGCTACTGCGACTCCGCGGCGGCGTGCCGTAGGGTCGGGGAGGTCCGGAGCGCTGCTCCGGGCCCCGGCGGGCTTCCCCCCATGTCCCCGCCGCGACGACCGAACGAACAAAGATGAGCAAGGAGGCCGTCATGGCGGAGACCTGGAGCGGCGAGTTCTACTGCGTCAAGTGCAAGGAGAAGCGCGAGGCCGAGGGCGAGGTGAAGGTGAACGAGAAGGGCACCCGGATGGCCAAGGCCGTCTGCCCCGTCTGCGGCACCAACCTCAACCGCATCCTCGGCAAGGCCTGATCCCAGGCACCCAGCCGACTTTCACGGGCGGCTCCACTGTGGTGGAGCCGCCCGTGGCGTGTTTTCACCGGCCCGCGACGCCGCGAGGCACGAGCGGCGGCGCGGATCAGCCGGGGAGATCGAGTAGCGCCGCGGCCGAGGAACGAGGGCGCGACGCGCGTGTCGAGATCTCTGTGGATGACCGCAGCGCCGATGCTCGGCCGCGAGGCACGAGCGGCGGCGCGGATCAGCCCGGGAGATCGAGTAGCGCCGCGGCCGAGGAACGAAGGCGCGACGCGCGTGTCGAGATCTCTGTGGATGACCGGAGCGCCGATGCTCGGCCTCGTGCCACGCTGCCGCCATGGCGTCCCGGCCCCACCAACTGCGTCCCGGCACCCCGGTGCTGAACCGCTCCCCCGGTGTGCTCCAGGTCGGCCTCACCGGCGCCTCGCTCCGGCTCCCGGACGTCCCGGAGGTACGCCGCCTGCTCGGCGCGCTGGCCTCTCCCTCCGGCCACCCCGATCCTGACCCCGCAGGCGCCCCGGACGCCGCCGAGGCGCTCGCCCGCCTCCGCGAGTCCGGACTCGTGCTGCCGGTCGACCCGACGACGCCCGCGCACCTCCGCGCCCAGGCCGGCCCCGACGCCGTACGACGCCAGGCCGCCCGGGCGGCGTCCTGCGTGGTCCTCGACGCCCCACCGGGCGCCCGGACGCTCCTCGAGCCGCTGCTGGACACCGCGGGGCTTCGCGTCGCCGCTCCCCCGAGGGACGCGGCTGGGGCGGGCGAGGCCGGAGAGGCCGGCGAGGCGGGGGGCACGGCGGTGCGCCTCGTCGTCGCCGACGGTCCCGTCGCCCGCGAGCGGCTCGACCCCCTGGTCCGGGCCTCGGTGCCCCACCTGCTGGTGGCCGGTGACGCCACCGCCGTCCGGATCGGACCGTTCGTCGTCCCGGGCCGGACCGCCTGCCTGCGCTGCGTCGATGCCCACGAGTCCCTGCACGACGAACGGCTGCCGCTGCTGGTGACGCAGGCGGCACGCCAGTGCGTCGCCGATCCGCCGCCGCGCGACCCCGTCCTCGACCGACTCGCGCTCGCCTGGGCGGTGCGTGACCTGGCGCGGTTCGTCGACGGCGAGGAGCCGAGCACCTGGTCGGCCACCGTCGACCTCGGGCCGGCCGCTGCGCCGGTGGTCACCCCGTGGGGACGCCATCCCTACTGCGGCTGCGCCTGGGACGGCTTCCTCGAGCTGCCCTGAGTCCCGGCTCCGGCCGCCCCTCGGCCCGGCCCCGGGTCGGCCCGACTACCACCAGTCGCTGTCGAGCTTGGCCTCCATCGAGCGCAGGTGCGTGCGCGAGCACTCGTCGCAGTAGCGGCGCACCCGGCCGCGCTCGAGCGAGGTCGTCCAGGTCAGCGGCGGCGCCTCGCCCTCGACCTGGCGGCCGCAGAAGTCGCAGGTGACGCTCACGGTCCCGTTCACCCGTCCAGCCTAGGTCGGCCACCCGCAGAAATGCCGGAAGGGCCGGCCCGACGATCGGTCGGTCCGGCCCTTCCTTCTCACCCGCGATCAGGTGCCCTTCGAGGAGGTCTCGAAGAATTCCGGTCTCGCTGGTCCGCGAGGCGGACTCAGAGTGCGCGAGCGAGGGCGAGACGAGCCTGCTGCGCTGCACGCTCGGCCTTGCGGCTCAAGCGGCGTGCGCGGGCCATCCTGCTGGCCGCGCGCAGCTGCTGCGCCTCTCCCAGGCGCATGGCCATGTGGGCCCGCGCCAGGTCTTCGTTCATGAACTGCGTCATCTCAAGCTCCAGGGTGTGGTGGTACGGAAAGGGATGGGGTGGATGGACTACGCCGCGGCGTCCTTGCGGGGACGGCCTCGGGGCCGCTTGCGCGGGATCACCACGCCGGCCAGGAACAGCTCGCCGCCCCAGACGCCCCACGGCTCGCGCCGCTCCAGGGCGCCCGAGAGGCACATGCTCTGGACCGGGCAGTCCAGGCACAGCGCCTTGGCGGCCTCGACGTCCGACGGGGACTCGGCGAACCACAGCTCCGCGTCGTTCAACCGGCACGGCAGCAGCTCGTCCAGCGTCGGCTCGAGAACACTGGTCGTCATCTGCTTTTTCACCTCCTCAACTTCTGACCTGATCGCGTTGTCACTTCGGGTGGGGATCCGGACTTCGCGTATCTCGGTCTGAGAAGTACGAAGGCCGCGGATCCCGGTCTGATTCGGGTTCCGCGGCCTGGAGGCTGCCGAGCTGAGCTGGGTCAGATCGGTGGGCTCCAGGCGTGGACACCCGGGACGTAGGCGGCGCTGCTGCCACGGTGGTCCGTGCCGGCGATGCGCTCCCGCTTGGCGGCCTCGGCGGCCACCACGGCGAACGGCTCAACACCGGTCGCAACCGTGGCCGGACGCGCGGCGATGCCCTGGACCTCGAGGGTCGCGAAGGCAGAGGTGGCGCAGCCGAGGGCGGACAGCCTGGGCTGCCAAGCGGACGTGATCACCGGGAAGACCGGGTTCGTCATGTTCTCCATCAGGGCCACCTCCTTCGGTGCGTACGGGCGCCAGCGTTGTCAGGGCTGTGGTGCGCAGTTTGAACTTGCCTGACGACCGTAATGGCCGCTCAACGGGCCGCGCAAATCATTTATGGAAGTTTTTCGAGGTTTTTTCAAACCCTGCTCCGAACGCCTGCTCAGGCCCCTTCGGCGACCAGCGCGAGCACCGCGTCGCCGTAGCGCTCGATCTTGCTCGGCCCCACCCCGCTGACCTTCGCCAGCGCCGCCATCGAGGTCGGCTTGACCTCGGCGATCAGCTCGAGGGTGGCGTCGGTGAACACCACGTACGCCGGCAGCGGCTTGCCGTCCTCGCCGGCCTCCCGCGCGGTCTCGAGGCGCCACACCTTGAGCCGGTCGAACAACGCCTCGTCGTAACGGACCGGGTGGTGGGCGCAACGCCCGCGCTTCTTCTCCGCCGCCGTGGACAGCGGCTGGAGGCAGTCCCGGCAGCGGGCGACCTTCGTGCGGGCACGGGTCTGCTGCGGCTGCTGGCTGGCCGGCAGCATCGGCACGATGAAACGGGACGGCTGACGGCGCGGCGCCTGGCCCGGGTTACGGGCCGCCGCCCAGGACACCATCAGCTCCCGCCGGGCCCGGGTCACCCCGACATAGAGCAGCCGGCGCTCCTCCTCGACCGCGTCGGGACGCGCGCCGCCCTGCTCGGCGTACACGATCGGCACGGTGCCGTCCTGCACGCCGCAGCAGAACACGGCGTCCCACTCCAGGCCCTTGGCGGCGTGGAAGGTCGCCAGGGTGACGCCGTCGGCGGTCGGTGCATGCTGCTCGGTCGCGCGCCGGTCCAGCTCCTCGACGAAGCTCGCCACCGACGCTTCGATGCCGCGCTCGGTCGCGAACTCCTCGGCCTGGTCGGCCAGCGCCTGGAAGGACTCCCACCGGTCGCGGACCTGACCACGGGAAGTCGGCGGCTCCGCGGTCCAGCCCATGCCGCCGAGGACGCCCTTGAGCACCTCGAGCCACGGGTCGTCGCCACCCTCGCCGGAGCGGGCGGCGCCGCGCAGCCTGGTCACCGCCTCGCGCACCTCGCGCCGCTCGAAGAACCGGGCCGCGCCGCGCACGATGTAGGGGATCCCCCGGTCGGCCAGCGCGTCCTCGAAGGTCTCGGACTGGGCGTTGATGCGGAACAGGACCGCCATCTCGCCGTACGCCGTCCCGGCCCGCTGCAGCCGCAGGATCCGATCGGCCACGCTGCGGGCCTCGGCCACCTCGTCGGGCTCCCCCACCCACCGCACCGGGGATCCGGACTTCTGCTGCGAGCGCAGCTCGACGCCGGCGCTCGGCGTACCGGACAGCAAGGTGTTGGCCGTCTCGACGATCTGGGGCGTCGAGCGGTAGTTGCGGACCAGCTCGATCGAGGTGGTGCCCGGGTAGCGCTGCGGGAAGTCGCGCAGGTAGTCGGCGTCGGCGCCGGCGAAGCTGTAGATCGTCTGCGCCGGGTCGCCGACCACGCACAGCTCGTCGCGCCCGCCGAGCCACAGGTCGAGCAGGGCCGACTGGAGCGGGGAGACGTCTTGGAACTCGTCGACCACGAACCACTTGTACTGCCGGCGCACCTGCGCCGCGACCCGCTCGTCGGAGGCGAGCACGCCGGCGGTGAGCAGCAGCACGTCCTCCATGTCCATCCGGCCCTGGTCGCGCTTGACCTGCTCGTAGGCCGCGATCACCCGGCCGATGGTCTCCGGGGTCTGGTCGGCCACCGAGCGGCCCTTCGCCGGTGCGATCCGCGGGTAGTCCTCGGCGCCGACGTTGCTCACCTTGGCCCACTCGATCTCGGAGGCGAGGTCGCGCAGCAGGGCCTGCTCGGCCCGCAGGCCCAGGTTGCGGCAGGCGGCGGCCAGCATCGGGATCTTGGACTCGGTAAGCGTCGGAAGCTCGGTGCCGTGGACGTGGGGCCAGAAGTAGCGCAGCTGGCGCAGCGCCGCGCTGTGGAAGGTCCGGGCCTGCACCCCGGGGGCCCCGAGCTGGCGCAGCCGCTGCCGCAGCTCGCCGGCCGCTCGCGTCGTGAAGGTGACCGCCAGCACCTCGGTCGGCGCGTAGACCCCGGACATGACACCGTGCGCGATCCGGTGGGTGATCGCGCGCGTCTTGCCCGTCCCCGCCCCGGCCAGCACCCGCACCGGTCCCCGCAGCGTCTCCGCGACCTGCCGCTGCTCGGGGTCGAGCGCGGAGAGGAGCCGTTCGATGGACTCGGACATGGGTGCGGGCGCTCCTTCGGGGGCTGCGTGGGGCGGAATCCGGGTGGAGATCCCAACCTAGACGCAGCCCCCGACACGAGCTCACCGGCGGGGTGGACGCACGCTCAGCGGCGGACCTTCACCACACCCGAGGTGGCCGAGCGGTCGGCGTACCCGCCCCGGTGGACGGTCACCCGGACCTGGATCCGCTTCCCGCGGTCGGCCTTGCCGAGCTTGTACGTCGCGCCGGTGCGGCCCGCGACGACCTTGCCGTTGCGCAGCCAGGTGTAGGTCACCGAGCTGGGCGCCGGCGACCAGGTCCCGGCGCTGGCGCGCAGCTTCTTGCCCGCCTTCGCCTTGCCGGAGAGGACCGGCGACTTGCCGAGGTCGAAGGCGTGAGCGCCGGTGCCGCCGCCCGGACCGCCGGCGGGCGGGGCCGACAGCGCGGCCGGCGACCAGTCGGGCTCGGTGCCGCCGGTCGCGATCTTCGTCAGCGTGGTCCCGGCGGCCGAGCAGGCGGCGAGGCCGCGGGCCACCCACAGGTCGCCGCCCTCGCTGTAGACGGCCGAGTCACTGTCGGGTCCGAAGGTGGCGTCGATCGCGGCCGGCTGCCCCTGCTCGGGCGTGATGTAGCACTCGGGGTTGGCGAGCGGCTTGGCCGGCGTACCCGTCCGCGGGTCGCCGACGGCCGTCTTCATCGCGAAGCCGGCACCGCTGACACCGAACAGCACCCGCTTGCCGTCGCGCGAGACCTCCGGCTCCACCAGCTCGACGAACTGGCCGAAGATGTCGTCGGAGAAGAACCATGCCTGGGCGTCGTGCCCGAGGTCACCCATGTGGACGTCGCCGTCCCTGTTGAGCGCGACCCGGCTGTTGGTCACCCAGCCGGGCTGGTAGCCCAGCATGATGCCGTACTTGTCGGGGCCCACCCACTGCGCCGCGTCCGTGAAGCTGGTCGCCGCCTCCGTCTCGAACCAGCCGCCGTTGCCGTACCGTTCCAGACGCAGCTGGCTGTAGGCGATCTTGGTGCCGTCGGGCGAGATCTCCGCACCCTGGACCGGGCTGATGTGCACCGTGTCGTAGTCGGGGACGAACAGGTCCTCGGGGTTGATCCGGTTGTAGACGGCGCCGTCCTGGCCCATCCGGACGATGGTCTCGCCCTTCATCACCGCGATCACGCCACCGTCGGACATCGTCGGGTGCTCGTAGGGCGACGCCTCGGTGCCGTCGACCGTGACCGCCCGCTGGCCACTGCCGTCGGGACGGGACAACCAGACGTTGAACCCGTGGATGTAGACGATGGATCCGTCGGCCGCGGTCGCTGCCGCGGGCGTCGCGGTCCGCGCCTCGCCGGTGGTGATGGTCGTGTCGGTCGGCGTCGCCGTGGTCGCTGCCGACGCCGGGTCGGCGACCGAGAGCAGCGAGGCCGCCGCCAACGCGCTCACGGAGAGCAGGGCGACGGTGCGGGTGCGGGACATCAGGTACTCCTCGAGCTGGGGGGCAAGATGTCGCCGACCTTCGCGGGCCCGGTGTCCCGGCGGGCAGTGGCAGGTGTCCCGATCAGCGTCCCGACCCTGCTGGGGACTCCCGCGGAACAAGCCCACGCCCCTCGTGGTTGAGTCGCGGAGAACCCGACCGATCGCAGAGAAAGACCCCTCGATGACCTTCACGATGTACACCACCCCCTGGTGCGGCTACTGCCACCGCCTCAAGAGCCAGCTGGACCGCGAGGGCATCACCTACGAGATCGTCGACATCGAGCAGCAGCCCGACGCGGCCGCGATCGTGGAGTCGGCCAACAACGGCAACCAGACCGTCCCGACGCTCGTGTACGCCGACGGCACCGCGCAGACCAACCCCAGCCTCGCCCAGGTGAAGGCGAAGCTCGAGGCGCTCAGCGCCTGAGGGGTCTCACCAGCTCCCGGGGAGCGCGCCGCCGTACCAGTCCTCGATCAAGGAACGGCTGATCGAGATCCCGCTGCCCGGCAGGACCAGGGAGCCCTCCGCCGTCAGCCGGCGCATCTCCTCGCGGGTGAACCAACGCGCGTCCTCGACGTCGTCGTCGTCGAGCCGGATCTGCTCGGACACCGCCTGACCGTGGAAGCCGAGCATCAGGCTCGACGGCAGCGGCCACGGCTGGTTGCCGAAGTAGCTCACGTCGCCGACGACGACACCGGTCTCCTCGAGCACCTCCCGGCGCACGGCGTCTTCCAGCGACTCCCCCGGCTCGCAGAACCCCGCCAGCGTCGAGAAGCGTCCCTCCGGCCAGTTGTGGTTGCGCCCGAGCAGGCACCGCTCGTCGGGCGCGCCGGGCTCTCCGGCGGCGATCAGCATGATCACCGCCGGGTCGGAGCGCGGGAACTGCGGCTTGCCGCAGTCCGCGCACACCAGCTCGTGTCCTGCCGCGCGCGCGACCAGACGGCCGCCGCACCGCGGACAGAACCGGTGCGCCCAGTGCCACTCGGCCAAGCCGATGGCATGGAACACCAGGGGCGCCTGGTTGGCCCGCTCGCCGACGAGGAACGGCAGCAGCCCGCGCAGCGGCAGCCATCGCTCCGGCTCGGCCTTGGCCACCTCGCCCGGCACGATCACCGCCCACCAGGTCACGCCGTCCCGTTCCCCGAGCAGGACCCGGACGCCGTCCGGCGCCTGCGCCGACGACACCCACTCCAGCCCGTCGGCCCCGGGTCGGACCCGGGTCCCGGCGATCACCAGGACGCGGCTGGCCGGGTCGGACCAACGTTCCTCCAGCCAGGCGTCGTCCGTCCGGAGCAGGCCGAGTCGGTCGTGCGGGTCGGCAGCCAGCGACTGGTGCGGGAACGTCACGATCCGAGCCTAGCCACGGCCTTGCGGAGCGTCGCGACGGCCCGCGTCCTCCCCCAGCCCGGGTGTCCTCAACCGAGGAGGGCCTCGACCTCCTCCCTGCCCGGCAGCTCGTCGTGCACCACCAGCTTGCCGGTGCGCACGTAGTAGAAGCCGGCCCGCACCCGCGCCGGGTCGATCCCCTCGAGCTCGGCCCACGCCAGGCGGTAGACCGCGAGCTGGAGCGGGTCGGCGTCCTGGCGGGCGCTGGTCTTCCAGTCGACGACGAGGAACGAGCCGTCGGGCTCGGCGTAGACGGCGTCGATCCGTCCGCGCACCACTTGCCGCCGTCCCTCGCCGGCCCCGAGCACGAGCGCGAACGGCGCCTCGACCGCGTGCGGCTCACGGGTCGCGAACTGCCCCTCCTCGAACCGGGCCACGAGCTCCTTGAGGTCCGCCTCGTCGTCGATCCCGGCGTCGGCGCGCCCCGACAGCTCGTCGGGGTCGAACAGTCCCTGCTGGCCGAACCGGGCCTCGACCCACGCATGGAACCGGGTCCCGAACCGGGCGGCCGGCGCGGGCGGTCGCGGCATGGGCCGGGCCAGGTCGCGGGCGAAGCCTTCCGGGTCGTCGCGCAACCGACTCAGCGCGGTGGCCGACAGCGACGACGGCAGCGGCACCTCCACGGCGGTCCCGGCGCCCGCGGCGAGCCGGGCCTCGGTGAGCAGCTGCTCGATCTCGGCGTCCCACTCGGCCACCCGGGCGGCCGTGACCACGTCGAGGCCGGGGTCGGGCTCCTCCGGGTCGGCCTCGGCCACCCGGGCCGCGGCGGCCAGCCGCAGCCGCGCCTCCTCACCGACACCGTCCACCGGCCACGGGCGCGACGGATCCTCGGCGTCGTAGGGATTGGCCGCGCCCTTCTCGGGTCGCACCAGCCACGGCTCGGGCGCGAGTCCCCACGACATGAGCACCTCGCGGACCGACTCCTGGTAGGAGGACGGGCCATAGGGGGTCTTCCGCGGCCCCCACTGGTAGGACGTCACCGCGAGCCGGTGGGCCGCCCGCGTGAACGCGACGTAGCCGAGCCGGAGCTCCTCGTCGGCCTCGTGTGCCTTGGACCGCTGCCGGTAGTCGTCGAGCGCGGCCTTGTCGAAGCCCTCGAGCTGGGGCAGGTCGGCGGCATCGCCCCGCAGCGGCGCCGGGAGCACGGCCGGGGAGGACACCCACAGCGTCCGTCCCTGGGCCGAGGGGAAGCGTGACTCGCACACTCCGACGCAGAAGACCGTGGCCCACTCGAGGCCCTTGGAGCGGTGGACCGTCAGCAGCTTGACCGAGTCGGCCTCGGTCGGCGTCGCGATGTCGAGCCCGTTGCCCTGGTCGTCCTCGGCGGTGAGGTAGGCCAGCAGCGCGGGCAGCGTCACGTCGCCGTCGACGGCCTGGAAGTCGGCGACCGCCTTCACGAACAGGTCGAGGTTGTCGCGCCGGGCACCGGCCGCCGCGCTGACGGCGGACGCGAGCTCGACGTCGGCGCCGGTGACGTCGATGATCCGCCGGACCAGGTCGAGCAGCGGCTCCCCCCCGGCGGAGCGCAGCAGCCTCAGCTCGTCGCGCAGCAGCGAGAACCGGATCAGCGCCTCGGCGGAGTAGGGCCCCTCGCCCGGGTCGGCCAGCGCATCGTCGAGACACGCGATCTCCGCCGGGTCGATGCCGTCGGCGATCGCGACGAGCTGCTCGGCGACGGAGACCTGCTCGCCGGACCGACCCCGCCGACCGGCCAGCTCCCCGGCCCGCTGACCGAGCAGACGCAGGTCACGGGGACCGATCGCCCAGCGCGGGCCGGCGAGCAGGGTCAGCAGGGCGGCGTTGTCGGTCACGTCGTGCAGCAGCCGGAGCACGGCGACGATCTCGGCGATCTCGGGCAGCCGCAGCAGGCCGGAGAGGCCGACGATCTCGACGGGGATGCCGGCCGTGGTCAGCGCGTCGAAGACCAGCTCGGCATGCGCGTTGTCGCGGGTGAGGACCCCGATGTCGGCCCAGTCGCCGGGCTCACCCCCGTGGGCGGCGCGGACGGCGTCGGCCAGCCAGGCGAGCTCGTCGCGCTGGGTCTCGAAGGTGTGCGCCTCGACCACGCCGTCGACAGCACCCTCAGGCGCCCGCAGTCGCGCCACACCGGCCCCGCGCGCCTCGAGGGCGTCGTAGAGCGGCTCGGCGAGGTGGCTGGCCACGTCGAGGATCCGCCGGTCGGAGCGCCGGTTGACGGTCAGCGCGTGGGTCGCCGCTGTCCCGTCGGCCGCCGGGAAGGTCGTGGCGAAGTTGAGGATGTTGGCCACCGACGCGCCGCGCCAGCCGTAGATCGCCTGGTTGGGGTCACCCACGGCGGTCACCGCGTGCCCGAGACCGTCGCCGGGTCCGGGCCCGGAGAACAGCCGCGACAGCATGATCGCCTGGGCCACCGAGGTGTCCTGGTACTCGTCGAGCAGCACCACCTTGAACCGTCCGCGCTCGATCGCGCCGACTTCGGGCCGCTCGGCGGCCAGCCGGGCACCGAGCTCGATCTGGTCGGAGAAGTCCATCAGGCCGAGGTCGCGCTTGAGCCCGCGGTACGACGCCACGAGCTCGAGCAGCTCGGCGCGCCGGTCGATCGCCGACAGCGCCTTGTCGATCGCCTCGAGGTAGGTCTTGCGGGCCTTGCCCGCCAGCTCCTCGGCGCGCGCCCGCTCGAACCCGCGGCGGGCGGCGCTGTCGTGGCCGCGCACGTCGTCGGGGCCGACGAGGTGCTCGCTCATCGCGGAGTCGAGCGCGAGCAGGTTCTGGATCGCGGTCTCGGGATGGTCGGTGAGGTGCTCGATGGTGCCGGTGAACCGGTCGACGACGCGAGCGCCGAGCTGGTAGCGGGCGGCGTCGGTGATCACCCGGGTGTCGGGCTCGTGCCCGATCCGCAGGCCGTGGTCGGTGAGCAGGCCCGAGGCGTAGGCGTTGTAGGTCGCCACCGTCGGCTCGAGGACCTCGTCGACCTCGTCACCGCGCTCGCGGCCGGCATCGCCGGTGAGGTCGAGGGCACCGGCGTCGCGCAACGCCGTGCGGACCCGCTGGCGCAGCTCGGCGGCGGCCTTGGTCGTGAAGGTCAGCCCGAGCACCTCCTCGGGCCGCACCTGACCGGTCAGCACGAGGTAGACGACCCGCGCCGCCATCAAGGTGGTCTTGCCCGAGCCGGCACCGGCGATCACGACCGCCGGGCGCAGCGGGGCGCTGATCGCCGCCCACTGCTCGTCGCTGGGCGGGAACGGCGCCTTCATCGCCCGCTGCAGGGCCTCGGGCGAGTCGATGGTCATCGGGATCACGGCCGGCGTCGCGACGTTCACTGGGACACCACCGCTCCCGCGCTCCTGGCCGGGCACAGCGACACGAAGGTGCAGGTCCGGCACTGCTGTCCGGCCACCGCCGGGAAGTGCTCCTCACGGATCAGGTGGGCCGCGTACGACAGCCGGGCCCGCAGGTCGTCGCGCTCGGGCCCGTCCTCGGCGTGGACCGGCTGCTGCTGGACCGTGGCGTCCGGGCCACCGTCGACCAGGCCGAGCTGCACCAGCTCGGCACCACCGGCCTGGTGCGACGCACCACCGGGCTCGCCCAGCTGCGGGTCGAGGGCGCCGTGGTCGACGGCGTACTGGTAGAGCGCCAGCTGCACGTGGGTCTTGACCGCGGTGTCGCTGGGCTTGGTGCGGCCGGTCTTCAGGTCGACCACGACCACCCGGCCGTCGGCGTCGAGCTCGACCCGGTCGGCGTACCCGGTGACCTGGACGCTCTCGCCGTCGACCTCGACCACGGTCGAGAACCGCTCCTCGCGTCCGACCAGGGTCCGCGGGTTGGCCTCGTGCCAGTCGACGAAGCGCTCCAGCGCCGCCCGCACCCGGTCGTGCTCGCGCTGCTTGGACCACGGAGTGCGGAAGTCGAGGCGGCCCCACACCTCGTCGACGTAGGCCATGAGGGCATCGGGATCGGGGGGCGCATCGCCGGAGGCGACCCGCTCGGCGAGGGCGTGCACCAGCTCACCGAGGTTGGCCGACTGGTGGGCGCGTCCGACGCCACCGGCCTCGCGGGTCAGGAACCACTGTGTCGGACAGGTCGCGAGCGAGTCGAGCATGCTCGCGGAGACCGGCACCGGCCGGTCCTCGTCGCGGATCGGCTGCTCGGAGCGGCTGACGGCCCGGGTGCCCCACCAGTTGGCGGGGTCGGCGGCCGGGACCGCGGCACGGCGCCCGACGCGTTCGCGGGAGAGCCGGGCCAGCCGGCGGGCCGCGGCGTCGCGCAGCGCGGGGTCGGACTCCGGGTCGGCGAGGGTGCGGCGCAGCTCGGCCACCAGCCCGTCGAGGGACAGCGGCCGCGGCGGCCGTCCGACGACGTGGAGCACGCTCGACCCGAGCTCGTCGAGGAAGCGCGACGGCTGCTCGCCCTCGTCCTCGGCCGACTGCACGGCCGTCACGACGAGCCGCTCACGGGCCCGGGTGCACGCGACGTAGAACAGCCGGCGCTCCTCCATCAGCAGCTCGCGGGTGGTGACGGGCGGGACGACCGAGCCGACCAGACCGCCCGCGGTCGACGGCCCGATCCGGTCGGCCTGGAGCAGCGTGGAGCGGCGGCGCAGGTCGGGCCAGCCCTCGGCCTGGACGTGGGCGACCACGACCAGCCGCCACTCGAGACCCTTGCTGCGGTGGGCGGTCAGCAGGCGGACGGCGGCGCCGCGTGCTCCGCGGTCGGCGAGCGTGTCGGCCGGGATCTCCTGCTGGACCAGGCCCTCGAGGAAGGGCGCGACCGCGAGGTGCTCGCGCCGCTCACCGGCCCGCACGGCGATGTCGAAGAGTGCGCAGATCGAGTCGAGGTCGCGGTGGGCGCGCCGCGCGGCACCGCCCCCGGCCTCGACCGAGCGCCGCAGCCGCTGTGGCCAGGACGTCCCGGACCACAGGGTCCACAACAGCTCCTCGGCACTCGCGCCGGTCTCGAGGTCGGCGCGAGCGCGGCCGAGGAGCTCGGCCAGGCCACGGGCCCGCTCCGCCTCCGGGGCGTCGATCGAGGCGAGGTAGGAAGGCTCGAGCACGGCCAGCCGGACCAGCTCGCGGGAGCTGCGTGGCGTCTCGCCGCTCTCCTGGCACAGGTCCTTCTCGCGGTTGCGCAGCAGCCTCGCGAGCCGGCGCACGTCACCGGCGTCGAGGCCACCGAGCGGCCCGGTCAGCAGCGCCTCGGCCCGCGCCGCGTCGACGTGCTCGACGTGCTCGGGGTCGTCGTTGTCGACGTTGACGACCGCCCGCAGTGCGTCGAGCAGCGGCAGGACCGCGGGGTCGCGGACGAGCGGCACCTCGTCGCGCGCGACCTCCACCGGCACGCCCGCCGCACCGAGCGCGCGCCGCAGCGGGGCGATGCTCGCCCGGCCCGACCGCACCAGGACCGCCATCTCGTCCCAGGGGATGCCGTCCTCGAGGTGCGCGCGCCGGAGCAGGTCGGCGAGGTGCTCGGCCTCGGCGCGCTCGGTGTCGAAGGTGCGGACCTGCACCCGCCCCGCGCCGTACGACGCCCCGTCGGCCCGCGGCGCCAGGAACCGCTCGCGCGCCTCGGCGGGGATGGTGCCCCGCAGACCGATCCGGCCGGCCACCCGCTGGGCGGGTGCGAGGATCCCGGGCCCGAAGCGGCGCACGGTGCGCAGCGCGACCACGTCGGCCGGCGAGCCGTCGGAGCGCGGGAACTCGGTCGGGAACTCGAGGATGCCGCGCACCTCGGCGCCGCGGAACCCGTAGATCGACTGGTGCGGGTCGCCGACCGCGACCAGGTCGCGACCGTCGCCGGCGATCGCCTGCAGCAGCGCGACCTGCCCGGGGTCGGTGTCCTGGTACTCGTCGACGAAGACGTGACGGAACTGCTCGCGCAGCTCGGCGCGGTGGTACTCCGCCTCGATCCGCGCCCGGCGGATCAGGTCGGCGTAGTCGGTGGCGCCGAGGGAGTCGAGGGAGTCGAGGTACTGCTCGAGGAAGAGTCCGGCGGCGACGTACTCGTCGATGCCCTCGACCTCGCCCAGCCGCCGCAGCGCCTCCCCGTCGAGGCCCTTCTCCCGGGCCCGGCCGAGGACGGCGTGCACCTCGCGCGCGAAGCCCCGGGTGGCCATCGCCTGCCGGAACCGGTCGGGCCAGCGCACGGACTCGGGGTGGTCGGCGAGCAGCTCGCGCAAGATGACGTCCTGCTCGGGCGCGGACAGCAGCCGCAGCGGCGCCTCGTAGAGCCCGGCGGGCGCGTAGCGGCGGACCAGCGCGTAGGCGAAGGAGTGGAAGGTCGAGCTCAGCTGGGTGCCGGTCGTGCGGCCCAGGCGGGCGGTCACCCGGTCGCGCAGCTGGTCGGCGGCCTTGCGGGAGAAGGTCAGGGCGAGGACCTGGTCGGGCCGGGCGCCGCGGCGCTCGATCCGGTCGACGATCGCCTCGACCAGCGTCGTGGTCTTCCCCGTCCCGGGACCGGCCAGCACGAGCAGCGGGCCGCCGGCGTGGTCGACGACCTGGCGCTGGTGCTCGTCGAGCTCCGGCACCGCCGCGGCGGCGGGCGCCGGGGCGAAGCGGTAGCCGGTCGGGGCGGTCGAGGAGTCCACGGGCGCCACTCAACCACCCCGGCACGACACAACCCCGCCGGGTCGGTCAGGCCAGCTCGAAGTCCGCGAAGTCGAAGCCGGGCGAGACCAGGCAGCTCACCAGCGCGTCGCTGCCCGACACCGTCGTGCGCTGCCACACCCCGGCCGGCACCAGCCCCTGCCCGCTCCCCGGCCCCACGACCAGCGCGGTCGCCCCGGCCTCGTCCGGTGCGGCACCGCGGCCGCCCAGCTCGACCCGCACCGTGCCCTCGTGGGCCAGCCAGACCTCGTCGGAGGACACCCGGTGCCAGGCCGACGACTCGCCCGCGGGCAGCAGGAAGTAGATCAGCGTCGCCGTCGGGCGCACGCGTCCGTCGGGCAGGGTCACGCTCACCGGGGACGCCCAGGTCTGCCGGTACCAGCCACCCTCGGGGTGCGGTTGCAGGTCGAGCTGGACGGCGAGGGCGGGGCGGTCGGCCATGCGCCCAGTCTGCCCGTGACAGCGACCGGAAATGGGCGAAGGGCCCTCGTGCGTATGAGTCACAAGGGCCCTTCGGGTGACCGGTACTGGTGACGCTCCCGGTCGACCACCCGGCTGCTGCGATCCCGCGAACCGCGCCACCCGGCTCGCGCGGCCGGCGTCCCGCAGGGCCGCCTCGCTCCGACCCGAAGGTCTCGGCCTGGCCGGTCGGATCGGTGCCTTCCGGCTGATCCCGCTCTCCCGGAGGAGTGCGTGGGAGAAGTTCTACGCCCGGCCGTCGACCGGTCGCAAGGGGTCCGCCCCGGTTTTTTCGAGGGTTTCTCGTCATCCACCGACGCTCGGCGTGTCGTCCACAAGACCGGCGGTCGTTCTCCACAGGACGGCGACACGTCGTCCCCAGCCGGTGGGCCGTCCTGTGGAGAACCGGCCGGAGCGCGCTGCCCACCGTCGTCGGGATCACCGGGGAACGCCGCCTGCGCGACGTGCTCCAGGCGGTCGGGTTCCTCGGTCGGCTCCGATGACGGACGGGTGACGGACGGCTCGGGTCGACCTGCTAGACAAGGCGCATGGCTACCACTGCACTCGGGGGCAACCCCGTCACCACCGTCGGCGACCTGCCCGCCGTCGGCTCCGCTGCCCCGTCGGTCTCCCTGGTCGGCGCGGACTTCGGTTCCGTGACCCTCCCGGAGGGCCAGCGCACGGTTCTCAACATCTTCCCGAGCATCGACACCGGCGTGTGCGCCGCGAGCGTGCGGAAGTTCAACGAGCTCGCCGCCGGCCTCGAGAACACCGCCGTCATCAACGTCTCGCAGGACCTGCCGCCGGCGCTCAACCGGTTCTGCGGCGCCGAGGGCATCGAGAACGTCCAGGTCGGCTCCGCCTTCCGCTCCTCCTTCGGCGAGGACTACGGCGTCACGATGACCGACGGCAAGCTCGAGGGCCTCTTCGCCCGCTCGATCGTCGTGCTCGACGCCGACGGCACCGTGCTCCACTCGCAGCTCGTCCCCGAGATCGCGACCGAGCCCGACTACGACGCCGCCGTCGCGGCGCTCGCCTGATCCTCCGGATCAGCCGGGGCGGTTCCTAGTCCCCGGTCGCCGGGTCCCAGAAGGCCCGGCGCATGTCGAGGGCGCCGCTGCTGCTGCGCAGCGGCGTTCCCTCGGCGAGGTAGAGCTCGCGGGCCCGGTCGTCGTGGCTCGGTGGGAGCGTGCCGTCGGCACGCACGACCCGCCACCACGGCACCGGGCCGCCGTACCTCGCCATCACCGATCCCACCTGGCGGGGTCCACCTCCGGCGACGGCGGCCACGGCGCCGTACGTCGTCACCCGGCCCGGCGGGACCTGCTCGACCAGCGCGAGCACCCGCTCGACGTACCCCTCGTCCACGATGCGCATCATGCCGTGGCCCCCGGGACGGAGAGAGCCCCGTCCGATCGAACGGGGCTCCCGATGCTCCCTCGGTGCAGCCCGGGCCGGCCCGGACGCCCTCCGGTTGGTGCGACGCTGCCACAAGGCCGCGTGCCAGGACAACGATCGCGCGGCGTCGCGGTCACGGGCGCGAGCGCGCTCGGGCGAGAACGGCGGCAGATCTTCGCCGTGGTCCCGGCGCGCCACCACGATCGGGGACAAGGACGGGCCCCGCGATCCGGGTGGATCGCGGGGCCCGTTCGCCGTTCAGCCGGCGCAGCCGGTCATCAGTACGACGGCTGGCTCGGGTCGATCTGGTTGACCCACGCCACGACGCCGCCACCCACGTGGACCGCGTCGTCGTACCCGGCGCCCTTGACGATCGCCAGGCACTCGGCCGAGCGGACGCCGCTCTTGCAGTGCAGGACGACCTGCTTGCCGGAGTCGACCGGCGGCAGCTGGGCCAGGGCGGTGCCGTTGAGGAAGTCGCCCTTGGGGATGAGGACCGCGCCGGGGATGTGGTTGATCTCGGCCTCGGCGGGCTCGCGCACGTCGACCAGGACGAAGTCGCGGCCGCCCTCCTCCTTCTCCTTGATCATCGAGGCGAGCTGGGTGACCGAGATGGTGGCGTCGACGGCGGCGTCGGCGGCCTCCTCGGAGATCGCGCCGCAGAAGGCGTCGTAGTCGATCAGGCCGGTGACGGTGGGGTTCTCGCCGCACAGCGCGCAGTTGGGGTCCTTGCGGACCTTCAGCTTGCGCCACTCCAGCTCGAGTGCGTCGTAGATGACCAGCTTGCCGATGGCCGGGTCGCCGGCGCCGATCAGCAGCTTGATCGCCTCGTTGACCTGGATCGAGCCGATCGACGCGCACAGCACGCCCAGCACGCCGCCCTCGGCGCACGAGGGGACCATGCCCGGCGGCGGCGGCTCCGGGTAGAGGCAGCGGTAGCAGGGGGCGTCGTCGGCCATCGTCGGCGCGAAGACCGAGGCCTGGCCGTCGAAGCGGTAGATCGAGCCCCACACGTACGGGATCCCCAGGAAGTACGCCGCGTCGTTGACCATGTAGCGCGTGGCGAAGTTGTCGGTGCCGTCGACGATCAGGTCGTAGCCCCGGAAGACGTCCATCACGTTGTCGTTGTCGAGGCGCTCCTCGTGGAGGACCACGTTGACCAGCGGGTTGATCTCGAGGATCGACTCCTTGGCCGAGAGACCCTTGGCCTTGCCGAGGTCGGACATGCCGTGGATGACCTGGCGCTGCAGGTTGGACTCGTCGACCTCGTCGAACTCGGCGATGCCGAGCGTGCCGACGCCGGCCGCGGCCAGGTAGAGCAGCGCCGGGCTGCCGAGACCGCCCGCGCCGATCACGAGAACCTTGGCGTTCTTGAGGCGCTTCTGACCGTCCATCGCGACGTCGGGGATGATCAGGTGGCGGCTGTAGCGGCGGACCTCGTCGATGGTCAGCTCGGCGGCCGGCTCGACCAGCGCGGGAAAGCTCACGGTGTTGCTCCTCGAGTACTGCAGGTGGATGGGGGGTCCAGGGCGCAACGCTGCGTTGGCCCCGACTGTTCCCTCGACCCCTCCATGGTCCCTGCCGGGTCCGGGGAGGGGTCGCCACGTCCCGCCATCCGGACCCGGGCTACCAGCGAGTAGGCTCGGTGCGTGGTGACCGAGCAGTTCGACCTGGACGAGCCGCGGCCCCGCGGCGTACGACTCCCGCGGCGCGAGCGGCGCGCGCAGCTGCTCTCCGCCGCGCTCGAGGTCTTCGTGGCCCACGGCTACCATGCCGCGGCGATGGACGACATCGCCGAACGGGCCGGGGTGTCGAAGCCGGTGCTCTACCAGCACTTCCCCGGCAAGCTGGAGCTCTACCTCGCGATCCTCGACGCCGCGTGCGACTCGATCATCGCCAACTGCCGCCGGGCCCTGGAGTCCACCCAGGACAACAAGCTGCGCGTCGCGGCCGCGATCGACGCGTTCTACGCCTACGTCGGGCACGACACGGGGGCCTTCCGGCTGGTGTTCGAGTCCGACCTGACCAACGAGCCCGCCGTACGCGGCCACGTCGACCGGGTCACGACCGAGTGCGCCGCGATGATCGCCGCGGTGATCGAGGACGACACCAACCTCCCGTCGGCCGCCTCGCAGCTGCTCGCCGTGTCGCTGGTGGGAATGGCGCAGGTCAGCGCCCGGTTCTGGCTCACCGAGAACGACGGCGCGATGGCCGGCCTGGGTCGCGACGAGGCCACCGCCCTCGTGGCGGGGCTCGCGTGGCGCGGCATCCGCGGCTACCCGAAGACCGACGAGCACTGAGCGACCGGCGTCTGGCTAGGCTGGCGTCCCCACGAACGAGGAGTGTGACCATGACCGTCGAGGTCAAGATCGGTGTGCAGAACACCGCCCGTGAGCTGGTCATCGAGACCGACGAGTCCAACGAAGCGGTCGCCAAGCAGGTCGCCGACGCCTTCGCGGCGGGTGACGGCGTGATCACGCTGACCGACACCAAGGGCAAGGTCACCGTCGTCCCGACCGCCAAGCTCGCCTACGTCGAGATCGGCCGCAGCACCGCCGGACAGGTCGGCTTCCGCAGCTGAGCGGAGCGAAGCAGCGGAAGAAGTCGCTGGTCGAGGCGCGACTGAGCCTGCGAAGTCGCCTCGAGACCCGCAGCTGAGCGGAGCGAAGCAGCGGAAGAAGTCGCTGGTCGAGGCGCGACTGAGCCTGCGAAGTCGCCTCGAGACCCGCAGCTGAGCGGAGCGAAGCAGCGGAAGAAGTCGCTGGTCGAGGCGCGACTGAGCTTGCGAAGTCGCCTCGAGACCCGCAGCTGAGGAACTCCGCAGCCCCTCCCGGGCGTTGAACAGGTACGACCCCGGGAGGTGAGCACGGTGCTCCAGTTCCGCTTCGCCGCGCGCAGCGACACCGGTCGCGTCCGCGCCGACAACGAGGACGCCGGGTTCGCCGGCCCCTACCTGCTCTGCGTCGCCGACGGCGTCGGGGGCGCCGAGGCCGGGGAGGTCGCCGCAGCGACGACGACCTATGTCGTCAGCGCCCGCGCCCTGGCCCACCCGGGTCACGAGCCGGCGCGCCTGCTCGGGGCAGCCGCCCGCGAGGCGCACGCCCAGCTGGCCGCCGGGATCACCGCCGACCCGCGCCGCGCCGGCATGGCGACCACACTCACCGCGGTGCTGACCGACGGCATCCACACCGCCCTGGCCCACGTCGGCGACTCCCGGGCCTACCTGCTGCGCAGCGGCGAGCTCAGCCAGCTCACGCACGACCAGACCCTGGTCCAGTCGATGGTCGACACCGGGCAGCTCACCGCCGCGCAGGCCGCCGCGTCGCCGTACCGCAACGTGGTGCTGCAGGCCGTCGACGGCGAGCACGTCCCCGATCCCGACCTGCTGCTGCTCGACCTGCGCCCCGGCGACCGGGTGCTGCTGTGCAGCGACGGCCTCACCGACGTGCTCTCCCCCGCCGCGATCGCGCTCGGCCTCGGCGTCGAGAACCGCACGATGGCCGTCGACCGACTGGTGCTGGCCGCGCTCGACGCGGGCAGCCGTGACAACGTGACGGCCATCGTCGCCGACGTGGTGGACGCCGCGGCGGTCGCGGCCAACGGGATGGTCCTCGGCGCGGCCGCCGACCTGGCGAACGTGGTCGGCCCGGCCGCCGTCCGTCCGCTGCGCTCTGCCTGACCGTCAGCGTGGGTCCTACACTGGACAGATGAGCGCGAAGCGGTCCTACGAGTACGCGCGCCTGTGGGTGCCGCTGTACGACGTTGCCGCGCTCGCCGTGCTCCGGCCGGTCTACCTGATCGAGGCGGCCGACGGCTTCGAGGGCATCGCCGCGGAGAAGAACACGACCCTGATGGGTCTGTTCAACGAGCTCGGCCGCGCAGGATGGCGGATCGACACCACGCCGCAGCGGGTCGACCATCCCTCGCCGGAGTTCCAGATGCTCATCGACGCCACCCTCGACGAGGCCGACCACGCCGTCTCCCCCGACGAGGTGGCGCACGCGGTCGGGTCCGGGGGCGACCCGGCGGGGGCGGTCACCGAGTTCGACGTCTACCCGATGCGGCGCCGGCTCGGCTGACCGGCTCAGACGAACAGGTCGCCGTACTTCTCGACCCGCTCGAGCACCTGGGCCGGCGCGAACTGGTCGATCCCGAGCGGGTCCTCGGCACCCGCGGCGACCTCGTCCCAGCGGATCGGGGTGGCGACCTGGGGGCGCGGGGTGCCGCGCAGGGAGTACGGCGCCACGGTCGTCTTCGAGCCGGCGTTCTGCGACCAGTCGAGGAAGACCTTGCCGCGCCGGCGGGTCTTGGTCATGGTCGCGGTGACCAGCTCGGGACGGGCCGCCTGGAGCTCCTCGGCGATCTCCTTCGCGAGCTCGCTGGTCCGCGCCGACGGCAGCGGCTCGGCGAGCGCTGCGTAGAGGTGGAGGCCCTTGCTGCCGCTGGTGACCGCGACGGCGTCGAGGTCGCGCGCGGCGAGCGCCTCGCGCACATGCAGGGCCACCTGGCAGCACTCGTGGAGCCCGGCGGGCTCGCCGGGGTCGAGGTCGATGACGATCCGGTCGGCACCGACCGGCTCGTCGTCGGCGTCGACGGTCCACTGGTGGACGTGGAGCTCGAGGGCGGCGAGGTTGACCGCCCACACCAGTGTCGGAAGGTCCTCGATGATCGGGAAGACCAGGGTCTCGCCGTGCCGGCTCGGGCCACGGCTGCCGGTCGTCGGCACCTCGGCGGTGCGCACCCAGCTCGGGGTGCCCCGGGGTGCGTTCTTCTCGAAGAAGCTCATGTCGCCGACCCCGTGCGGCCAGCGGATCCGGGTGACCGGGCGGCCGGCGAGATGCGGGAGCAGCACCGGCGCCACCCGCACGTAGTAGTCGAGCACCTCGCCCTTGGTCGTGCCGGTGCTCGGGTAGAGCACCTTCTCGAGGTTGGTCAGCCGCAGGGTGCGGCCTTCGACGTCGACGCGCACCTCGGTCTGCGGGTGGTCGGTCTTCCTCGCCATCAGGACTCCTGGAGGTCGTCCGGCGTGAGGTCGGTCCGCACGCCCTGGTACGACGGCTGGCGGAGCCGTTCGTAGCCGAGCCCGTGCGTGTCGACGTCGACCACGACGACCGGCTCCACCCAGACCGTGCCGTCGGAGTCGACCCGTGGCACGTCGTCCGCGAACGGACTGGACGTGCGGGCCAGCGGCGCGAGCAGCGTCGTGAGGGCGCGGGACTGCTTCGGCCCGATCCCGCTGCCGACCCGGCCGCGGTAGGCCAGCCCGCCGGCGGTCGGCTCCCCCACCAGCAGCGCCGCCAGCCGGTCGCTCGTGCCGACCTGCGCGCGCCAGCCGCCGACGACGAAGGAGCCGCGGTGGCGGTGCGGGAACTTCAGCCAGTGGGGGCTGCGCTCACCGGGCCGGTAGGTGGAGTCGAGGCGTTTGCTGACGATGCCCTCCAGGCCCTGCGCGCGGGTCGCCTCGTAGAGCATGGCGCCGTCGTCGTACGTCGTCGGGACCTGCCAACCGGACCGGCCGAGGTCGAGGTCGGTGAGCCGCCGGCGGCGTTCGCGCAGCGGCAGGGCGCACAGGTCCTCGCCGTCGAGCCGGAGCACGTCGAAGACCATGTACGTCGCGCTGATCCGCGCCGCGAGTCGGGCGACCGTGGCGGCGTTGCGGACGTGCATCCGCTCGGCCAGGACCCGGAAGTCGGGCAGGCCGCGCTCGTTGAGCGCGATGATCTCGCCGTCGACCACGAGGTCCCGCACACCGGCCGGCGGCGTGACCAGCTCGGGCCAGGCGGGGGTGATCCGGTTGCCGTTGCGGCTGGTGAGCGTGACGCCGCCGGCCGGGTCGCCCCCGAGGGCGGCGAGCGCACGGACACCGTCCCACTTGACCTCGTGGCGCCACTCCTCGCCCGTCGGCACGTGGGTGCCGGCGGTGGCGAGCATCGGGCGCAGGTCGGGCACGCGCCCATCATGCCGCTACGGCGTAGGCTCGACCCATGCGTGCGATCTGGAAGGGGGCCGTGTCCTTCGGCCTCGTCAGCGTGCCGGTCAAGCTGTACAGCGCGACCGAGAGCCACGACGTCTCGTTCCGACAGGTCCACGCCAAGGACGGCGGCCGGATCAAGTACCAGCGGGTGTGCTCGATCGACGGCGAGGAGGTGCCCTACTCCGACATCGCGAAGGGGTACGAGACCGAGGACGGCGAGATGGTCGTCCTCACCGACGACGACATGGCGAACCTGCCGACCACCTCGTCGCGGGAGATCGCGGTCGAGAAGTTCGTGCCGAGCGACCAGATCGACCCGATGCTGTTCGAGAAGTCCTACTACCTCGAGCCGGAGGGCACCGGCGCCAAGCCGTACGCCCTGCTCCGTCAGGCCCTGCTCGACGCCGACCGGATGGCGGTCGTGACGGTCGCGCTGCGGCAGCGGGTGACCACCGCCGTGCTGCGGGTGCGCGACGACGTGATCGTGCTGCAGACGATGATGTGGCCCGACGAGATCCGCAAGCCCGACTTCTCCGTCGAGACCGGCGAGGTCAAGGACGCCGAGGTCAAGATGGCGCACATGCTCGTCGAGACGCTCGCCGGGGACTTCGACCCGTCCGAGTTCGAGGACGACTACGCCGACGCGGTCCAGGCCGTCGTGAAGGCGAAGATCGAGGGCGGCGAGGTGCAGCGCACCGAGACCTCCGCCAAGACCGGCGGCGAGGTCGTCGACCTGCTCGCCGCGCTCCAGCGCTCGGTCGAGGCCGCCAAGTCGTCGCGCGGCGAGACCGACGAGAAGCCGGCCGCCAAGAAGACGGCGGCGAAGAAGACGACCAAGAAGACCGCCGCCAAGAAGGCTCCGGCGAAGAGGGCCACGGCCAAGAAGACGGCGGCGAAGAAGACGGCCAAGAAGGCGAGCTGAACCCGGGCGAACCCCGGCCGGTGGTTGAGGTGCGAGCGCCAGCGAGCCGTCCCGGTGGTTGAGGTGCGAGCGCCAGCGAGCCTCGAAACCTCCGGCCGTGCTGCCGGAAGGTTCCCGTGGGCGGGTCGCGTCCGTGGGCCCGGTGGTTTCGAGGCTCCTCGCTAGCGCTCGTCGCACCTCAACCACCGGAGCGCGAGTCCCTCTTGTCACCGATCATGACGTCGGTTCTCCCCACCCCGATGGTTGAGTTTCGCCAGTCCACAGGCGGGTTTGCGGCGTTCGGTTGTGTCGAGGGTGGGTGGGAGCATCCAGTTATGGATCTCGGAACCCAGCCCCGTTCGACGACAGCTCTGCTGTCGCGCGTGGGTGAGCGGATCCGCTCCCGCAACACCTTGGTGATCGAGGAATGGGAAGACATCGCCGCCTGGGCCGGCGACCACATCGTCACCGGACCCGAAGGCGCCGCCACGATCACCGAGGGCTATCTCGACACCGGCATCCCCATCGCCGGCCCCGGCGCACCCCTGATCTCGGAGTTCGCGGTGATGGAGCTCGTCGCGGTCCTCGGCAGGTCACCCGATGGTGGGAAGGCCTATGTCGGGCGGGTCGTCGAATGCGCCTGGCGCCTCCCGAACGTCTACGCCGCCGTGACCGCCGGGAAGCTGGCGCCGTGGCGGGCCGAACGCATCGCCGACCTCACCCACGGCTTGTGTGCCGAAGCGGCGGCGTTCGTGGACCGGCAGCTGTTCAACGCCTCCGGCGTCGGGTGGGCCCAGCTCGAACGCCTCATCACCGAAGCGGTGCTGCGGTTCGACCCCGAGCAGGCCGAGACCGACCGCAACAACGCGGCCGATCACCGGCACTTCGACATCGGTCAGGTTGACGAGCACGGCCTGGTCCACCTCGACGGGCTGCTCGATGCCGCCGACGGGCACGACCTGAACCTCGCGGTGGCCCGGCGTGCCGAGGTCCTCGGGAAGCTGGGCGACGACTCGTCCCTCGACGTGCGGCGTTCCAAGGCCGCTGCCGAGCTCGCCCGTCAGGACCTCGCGCTCGACCTCATCGTCCCCGATGATCTGGAAGGCCCGGGGGTTTCGAGGCTCGCTGGCGCTCGCACCTCAACCACCGGGCACACCATCCCCGGCCGCAAGGTGGTCTTGAACGTCCACCTCACCGACACCAGCCTCCTCGACGACACGAACCCGTTCGCGAACCCCTGCGCGAACCCCGTGGGCCGGTGGGAAGAAGGTCGCTGCCCGATCAGCACCGCCCAGATCCGCGAATGGCTGCGGGCGAAGGACACCACGATCATCGTGCGCCCGGTGATCGACCTGGCCGAGCACGTCCCCGTCGACTCCTACGAGATCCCCGACCGGCACAGGACCCGGGTGATCCTGCGTGACCACACCTGCCGGTTCCCGCACTGCACCCGACCCGCACAACGCTGCGACATCGACCACCACCGCCCCTACGGCGAGGGTGGCGTGACCTGTCCGTGCAACGAAGTTCCGCTCTGCAGGCGCCACCACCGCGCGAAGACCCACTCCCGATGGCGCTACGACATCGTGATGCCCGGGTCCTACCTGTGGACCAGCCCCAACCGGTTCCAGTTCCGCGTCGACCACCGCGGCACCCACCCGGTCCACCCGCCCGACCAGTAGCCACCCCGCCCCGGACCCCGCGAGCGTCATCGATCGTGGGGCCGCGGGCGTGCTGGTCAGTCGGTCTCGGACTCCGCCTTCCGGATCAGGTCCTTCACCACGTCGATCGACCGGATCCGGCCGCTGGTGACGGTGGTGTCCTCGTCGGCGAACAGTGAGGTCGGGATGCCGATCAGCTCGCCGTCACCGTCGATCGCCATGCCGCCGGAGTTGCCAGGCGCGATCCGGGCGTCGGTGTCGAGCTCGGAGCGCGGGCCCAGGTCGGGGTCGTTGAGGACGGTCGAGATGACACCGGTGGTCACGGTGATCGACTCGCCGTCGCCCGCGACGGCCGGGAAGCCGAGGACGGTGACGCTGTCACCGGCGCGCAGGTCGCCCGAGCTGCCGACCGGGACCGTCGGGAGGTCGAGCTTGCCGTCGAGCGGCTTCCCGTCCTCGTCGGCGTAGATCTGGACGACGGCGACATCGAGGTCGCCGTCGGCCTCGACGACGCGCGCCCGGTAGGCGGCCGGGGCGTTGGTGTCGGTCATGCCGTCGGTCAGCGAGATGAGCAGGTAGGCCGGGTTGGCGATGCGGACCTCGTCGCCGTACTTCTCCGCGAGGCCGGGCGACTCCGGAGCCGCGACGTGGGCGTTGGTGAGGATCAGGCCGTCGGAGCGGATGATCGAGCCCGAGCCGTGGTAGGTGCCGGAGTTCGACGGGTCGCCGACCAGGTGGGTCTCGGCGGTGATCTTGACCGTCGCGGCCTTCGCCGCCTCCAGCACGTCGGTGCCGCCGCCCGCCGGCTTCAGCGGGTCGTCGCGGCCCACCACGAACGCCAGGCCGACGACGCCGGCCACCAGCAGCAGCGCGGCGGCGATGCCGCCGAAGATCACCAGCCGCTTGCCGAGACGACGCCGGGCGATCCGCCGCTCCTCCTCGGCGGCCGACAGGATCGGCACCAGCGTGAGCTCCGGCCCGGCGACGGGGTGCCCGAGACGCAGCGCGATCCGCTCGTCGAAGCGGGTCGAGGCGACCCGGCGCCCGTCGTGGAAGGTGCCCTCGTTGGACAGGTTCGTGTAGGTCCACCCGCCCGGGACCGGGTCGATCCGGCCGTGCAGCCGCGAGCAGGCGGGGTCGCCGATCACGACGGTGCAGTCGCTGCGCCGTCCCACGGTGATCGGCGTCGGGTGCCGGAACCGGTGCTCGCGACCCTCGGCGACCAGCAGCAGGTCGGGGCCGGTGCGCGGCGCCGGACCGGCGCCGGGGACACCCACGGGCATCCGGGGCATCGCCAGCACCTGGGTCGCGTCGTTGCCGGAGACCGCGGGCGGCAGGCCGGGCGCAGCCGCCGGGCGCGCCCCCGGGACAGGTACGGCGGGCGGCGCCGACAGCGACGGCTCAGGGGCGCCCGAGGGCGGGGCCCACACCGACGGCGTCCCCGCCGGCGTCCCCACCGGCGGGGTCGACGGCGGCGCCGACGGCGGGGTCGACGGCGGCGCCGACGACGGGGCGGACGGCGGAGGCGGCAGGACCGGGGCGAGGGGGGTGGCCGCGACGACGTCGTACTCCTCGGCGGGCACGATCACCAGGGTGGCGCCGGGCGCGGGCGGACCGCACCGGACGTCGATGCGCCGCTCGATGGGGTACTCGGTGATCCGCTCGTCATCGACGTAGGTGCCGAACTGGCTGCCGTGGTCGACGAGGACCCAGCCGTAGTCCGTCACCTGGAGCTCGGCGTGCTGGCGAGACACCGAGCCGGCGGTGAGCACGACGTCGGCCTCGATGGCGCGCCCGATCCGGTAGACCTGCTTGCCCTCGAGGCGCAGCACCCGACCCTCGACCTCGACCACGAGCGCGGACACGGCGCTCACCCCTGCCCGTCGGGCGCCGGGCGGCGCACCTGGACGGTGGCGTTGCGGAGCTGGATCCGGGCGCCCTCGACCAGCTCGATGGTGCGGTCCGGCTCGAGCAGGAAGTTCTGGCCGCCCGGGTAGGCGACCGGCCACGAGAAGTCCGAGGCGTTGTGGAGCCCCCAGCGGTCCGGGGCCTCGGGGTGGCGGCGGACCTGGCCGAGCACCTGCGGGTGGTCGACTCCGGAGGTGAGGTGGTCCGAGCGCAGCGTGGTCTGCGGCCCGACGGCGACCGTGCGCCGCCCGACGTGGAGCAGGTACGGCGGGCGCACCTGCGTGCCGTCCTGCCAGCAGGTCACGCTGTCCTCGCCGCTGCTCCAGAAGTTGGTGGTGCCGCACGTCGGGCAGGCGAGCATCCCGTCGCGCAGCCGGTCGAGCGCCTTGATCCACTGCCCCTCGGTGACCCGGGCGCCCGGATTCTCGATGCCGTCGACGAACGCCTGGACGAACAGCTCGCGCAGGAACTGCGGGTAGATGTTCCAGTACTGCTGCACGATCTGCGCCGGTCGGTTGTCGTCCCGCGTCGGGTGCATGCAGAACAGCGGCTCGGTGCCGAAGTGGGTCATCAGCCAGTGGGCGTCGCGCATCCCGGCGTCGGTACGCGTGCCCTCGAGCGGGTGGCCGAGGAAGAGCGCATAGAACAGCAGCACGGCCAGCGAGTGCCGGTCGGTGTCGGTGTTGGGCAGGGTGCGGTACGTCGTGTCGCGGACCACCTCGGGCGCCATGAAGTACGGCGTCCCGAGCACCCGGCCGGTCCCGTTGTCGATGCCGACGTTGTCGTTGTCGCAGATCAGCACGTCGCCGTTGGTCGGGTCGAAGAACACGTTGCCGAAGGAGATGTCGCGGTAGCACAGCCCGCGGGCGTGCAGCCGCAGGAAGCTGTAGCTCAGCTGGCGGCACAGCTCGATGATCGAGGCGAAGGAGACGTCGAGCGGCTTGCCGTCCCGGTCGGCGTTGAGGAGCAGGTAGCTGAGCTCGAGGTAGCGCGGGTGCCGCAGGTGCATGACGTAGCCGAAGCTCGGCTCGGACCCGACCCGCGCCATGCTGAGCGGCCACAGGAACCGCTGGTGCGGCGAGCCGATCTCGACGAGCTGCTGCATCTCGTCGTACTGCTGGGCCGTGGCGCTCTCGGGCTTGTACCACTTGAGGGCCAGCGGCTCCCCGGAGTCGCGGCGCACCTCGAAGACGTACCCCTGCCCGCCCTGGCCGAGCAGCGACGTCACGCGGGCGCGCCCCAGCGGCCCGAGGTCGACCTCTATGCCCTCTGCCAGCACCATGGGCGTGACCGACCTCCGTAATCGCGTTCTGTGACCCGTGACAGGCTATAACCTCGACAGAACGGGGACAGTTGAAACCCGACGCACCGGCAGCCGGAGCGGACGACCCCGGTGGAAGGAGGCTCGCGATGAGCGATCGGCTCGGCGGCGCCTTGGCGCGCAAGCCACTGCACTTCATCTTCGTGCTCGACGTGTCGGGCTCGATGTTGCGCGGCGGCCGCATCCAGGCGCTCAACAACGCGATCACCGAGGTCCTCCCCCACCTCAAGGACGAGGCGCGGGCCAACCCGCACGCCGAGATGCTGGTCCGGGTGCTGGCCTTCGCCAACGAGCCGCAGTGGATCATCGAGGAGCCGACCCCGGTCGACCAGATCCACTGGAAGCGGCTCGAGGCGGTGCCCCGCGGGTTCACCGAGCTCGGCAGCGCCCTGCAGACCCTGGCCGGCGCCCTCGACCACCTCGACGAGTCCAACAGCGCCTTCCCGCCGGCGATCATCCTGGTCTCCGACGGCCGACCGACCCAGAGCAGCGGCGTCAGCTTCGCCGAGGGCCTGCAGGCGCTGCTCAACAACCGCTGGGGCGCGACCGCCGTCCGACTCGCGCTCGGCGTGGGGCGCGACGCCGACATGCACTCCCTGCGCCGCTTCATCGGCGACGAGGACGTCCCGCTGCTGCGCGCGGACAACCCCGAGCAGCTCGTCGAGTACATCGTCTGGGCGTCCAAGGCGGCCAGCAAGGTGGCCTCGCGGCCGGTCGTCGGCCCCGGAGGCGGCCTGACGGCCGTCCCGCCGAGCCCGATCGGCGACCCGATCTGGAGCACCCTGGGATGACCGACCGGCCGGACGCCGTTCCGGTGTGGACCACCCTGTCGGGTACGACGATCGGCTCGGTCCACGTCCGCGACCAGCTGCCGCTGCAGGACGCCGTGCACACCTGGAGCGACCCGGAGACGGGCCACGCGGTGGTCGCCGTGGCGGACGGGCACGGGCACAGGTTCCACTTCCGCAGCGACACCGGTGCAGCGCTGGCCGTGGTCAGCGCCGTCGAGGAGCTGCGCCGGGTCCTGCCCGAGCTGGGCGCGGCCGACGAGGCGGCTCGTGACCGGGTGGCCCAGGCCGGGGCGGCGATCGTCGCGACCTGGACCGCGAAGGTCGAGCACCATCTCGCGGCCAACCCCTACTCCCCCGCCGAGGACGAGATCGGCGCGTCCGCGGACCCGCTGCGGGCCTACGGCTCGACGATCCTCGCCGCCGCCGCCGCCGGCGACGTGATGGTGTTCCTGCAGATCGGCGACGGCGACTCGGTTCTGGTCTCCGCCGACGGCACCGCGACCCGGCCGCTGCCCGAGGACCCCGACCTCGACGGGCTGCACACCAGCTCGCTGTGCCAGCCACGCCCCCTGGACGCGCTGCGGGTCGGGGTGGTCGACGCCGCCGCCGACCAGGCGGCCCTGGTCTTCTTGTGCACCGACGGCTTCGGCCGCTCCCGCGTCGACACCCACGGCTGGTGGCGCCAGACCGGCGACCAGCTCCTCGACTTCGCCCGGACCCGCGGGCTGGGCTGGGTGCGCGAGCAGCTGCCCGAGTGGCTCGCCGAGCCCGCGCTGATCGGTGGGGACGACACCACGATGGCGCTGCTGGTCCGCAGCGACGTCGCCGGGATCGACCGGCCCGACCTCGCCGACACCGTGCCGGTGCCGGAGGCCGCCGACGGCTGAGGAGCGCCGGGGACCTCACTCGTCCGAGGGCCACCACGTCTCGAGCTTGTCGAGGTCGCCCTCGAAGTTGCGGGCCACGCCGTAGCAGTAGCAGTCCTCGGAGTTCCAGTCCCAGTAGAGGGTCGCGGTCTCGCCCGACTCGTCGAGATAGGCGTAGTAGCCGCCCTCGGTCGCGCCCTCCCCGAAGCGCCAGGTGCCGCCGCCGCCCTGACCGGTGGAATCGTCGTACTGCTGCTTGTAGTACTTGCGGTCGGCCTTCATCTCCTTGCGGGTGGCGTAGCGACCGACGTTGACGATGATGCCGTCCTCGCCGGACTCGCAGTTGCTCTCCTCGGTCTCTCCGGTGAAGAAGGTGCGCTCGCGGGTGCACCTCGCGACGTCCATGTTGATGTCGATGAACTCGCGGAGCTTGGGGTGCGCCGGAGCAGTCGGCTCCGTGACCCGGGGCGAGGTGCTGGTGAAGGTCGCGACGACGGCGTCGATGGTGGCGCTGCCCTCCCCCTCGAGGACGGCCGACTGCTTCGCGCTCCTGCTGTCCCAGTAGACCAGCGCCGGGTCGGAGGTGCCGCCGCGCTCAGGGTCGTACTCGTAGAGCGCGTTCGCGTCCTCGTCGGAGGTCAGCGTCCCGGCGCGGTAGTCGAGTCGGGCCGTGCGGGCCGCGGTCAACGCCGTCTCGTCGGCGTAGGTGACCAGGCGCAGGGTGCCGGTGCTGACCGAGCACTGCACGACCTCGGTCTCGCCCTGGCCCGGGTCGTCGGCCTCGCAGTCGGAGGTGCCGGTCGAGATCCGGCTGGCCAGTGCGCTGTAGCGCTCGTCGAGCGCCGCCGGCGTCACGTCGACAGCGGGCTCCTTCGGACCGCTGGACTCCTTGTCCTTCCCGCCCGGCGGCTGGTCGTCGCCGGAGAGCGCGATGGCGCCGGCGATGCCACCGCCGACCACCACGACGCCCGCGACGGCAGCGGCGACCCACAGGCCCGCGCCACGCTTCTTCTTCGATGGGGGCGGCGTGCCGAAGCCGGCGGGGGGCGCGTAGCCGCCCGGCGCGGGCGGGTACGACGCGGGCGCGGCGTACGGCTGCTGGTAGGGCGGGGGCGCGGCGGGCGCAGGCGTCGGGGTCGCGGCGGTGGTGGGAGGCGGCGGCCAGGCGGTGGCGGGCGGTGCGTACGGCGCGGCGGGGCCGGTGGTCGGCGGCGGCAGCTGGCCGCTGGCCGGTCGGCTGGAGCGGTAGCGCAGGACGACGGCGGCGGGCACCTTGCCGACGGCGTACCCGAGCACGGCCGCAGCCCAGCTCGACGCGGCCTGGTCGTCGCCGCCGCGGTCGCGGGCCAGCCGGGCGCCGGCCTCCTCGACAGCGCGGGCCGGGTCGGCGCCGCCGTCGATCATCTCGCCGAGCGGATGGAGCACGCCGAAACGGACCGCGTCGACAAGCAGGTTGATGTCGCCGGTGGTGGCCTGGTCCTCGGCGAGGACGTCGTCGAGCACGCCCCGGAAGCCCGTGGCGTCGTCGAGGATCCCGGCCCCGTGGTCGGTCACGAGCTCGCGCAGGACGTCGTGCAGGTCCATCTCAGAGCGCCGATCCCAGCTCGGCGGACAGGCCGGCGATGCGGTCGGCGACCTCGGCGGCGGTGCGCGGACGGGCGGTGACATCGGCGGCGAGGCAGGCCTCGATGAGCGCGCGGGCGGACGGCGGCAGGTCGGCGGCCACCGCAGGCTGCGAGCCGAGGATCGAGCGCACCAGCAGGAGCGGCTCGGTGTCCCGCAGCTCGCCGTAGACGCCGGCTCCCGTGAGCGCGAAGTGCAGCGTGGCGCCCAGCGACCAGATGTCACTGGCCCGGGACGCCTGGGCGCCGAGCATGATCGCCGGGTCGGTGAACTCCAGGCCGATCTGCCCGAGGCCGGTGGTGACCATGCCCGGGGACAGCAGCTGGGACAGGCCGAGGTCGGAGAGCCGGCCGCCGTCCTCGGCGAGCAGCACGTTGGCCGGTTTGATGTCGCGGTGGGCGATGCCGCGCTCGTGGAGGGCATGCGCCGCCAGCGCGGCGTCGCGGACGGCGGCCACCCGCTGCCCGGTGCCGATCTCGACCTGTGGCTGCTCCAGCGAGCCGAGCGGGAGGAACTCCATCGCGTAGTAGAAGGCGCCGCCCTGGCGGCCGGCGTCGTAGACGGACACGAGCCGGTCGGAGCCGGCGACGCTGAAGTGCTTGAGCTCGCGGGTGGCGCGGCGGAAGGCGTCGTCGGAGGTCGGGCCGGCGATCACCTTGACCACGACCTCGCCGGCCGGGATGCCCAGCCGGGCCGGGGCCGCGGCGAGGTAGTTGGTGCCGTAGTTCGACTCGCCCAGTGGGCGCACGAACACGTAGTCAGCGATTCCCTGCACGCGGATCCTCCAGCGCCTCGTCGTCCAGCCGGTGCCTCGGCCAGGGACCAGCATGTCACGGCGCGCGGGCCGAGAGCAGTGATTCCCCCGGCGCAGGAGGGGGGACCGGTGTAGCGTTCCGGACGCCGTCAGCGACCCAGGAGGCACCGTTGATCGACCCCACCGCAGCATCCGTGGTCCCGACCACCGACCCGTCGACGTACCTGCCCGCCCAGCCGATCTCGGGCGACCTGACCGACCAGCTGCTGCAGACCGACTTCTGGACCGACGACATGGTCGCGGCCGCGGGCATCCCGATCGTGGACATCCCGTTCGTCACGATCGGCGGGGGCATCGGCAGTTTCGTCACCGTCGACTACCTGCGCATCGCGGGCGTGCCGACCTCCCAGATGCGGGTGCTCAGCACGCTCGACTTCCCGTGGCAGACCTACGAGTACCTCACCCGGGTCTCCCAGGTCCCCCGCCCCGAGCGGATCCGCTCCGACTCGGCCTCGCGGCCCGACAACATCTGGGGCTTCCCGTCGTACGGCTTCGCCGAGGGGGTGCGGCACTTCGACCCCAAGGTGCTGTGGGGCCTGCTCACCGAGCCGATCTTCGCCGACTACTACACCCCCAAGGCGGGCAACGTCTTCGAGCAGCTCGAGCGCGAGGCGAAGCGGATCTCCTACGACGAGATGCTGGTCAAGGGCCTGGTCCGCATCGTCCGGCGCCGGTACGGCGGCGGCTACTTCACGATCCTCACCCCGCCCGAGGGCGCGTCGGCAACCAAGCGGGTCGCCTTCCGCTCGCAGTACGTGCACCTGGCGGTCGGCTACCCGGGCCTGAAGTTCCTGCCCGAGCTGCAGCGCTACCGCACCGAGAACAACGACTACCGCCACATCGTCAACGCCTACGAGGCCCACGAGCACGTCTACGAGCGGCTGGTGCAGACGCCGTCGACGGTACTGGTGCGCGGCGGCGGCATCGTGGCCTCGCGCATCCTGCAGCGACTGATGGATGACCGCGAGAAGCACGGCGCGCAGACCAAGATCGTGCACCTGTTCCGCACCTACATCCACGGCACCAACGACGGCTACGGCAACGAGGAGGACCAGCGCCCCGGCGGCGGTCGCACCCGGGTGACGATGCGCCGCCGGGGCGGCGACGGCTGGGCCTACCAGGGCTTCAACTACCCGAAGTCGGTGTGGGGTGGGCAGCTCAAGGCGCAGGTCCGCAACCTCGAGGGCGAGCAGCGCGCCGAGCTCTACAAGCGGATGGGCGGCACCAACACGCCCTACCGCAGGAGCTGGCAGCGCCAGATGAAGCAGGGCCGGCGCGAGGGCTGGTACAGCTGCGTGGTCGGCACCGTCGACGAGATGCGGCCCAGCGGCGAGCGGATCCTCAACCGGGTCCGCACCGCGCAGGGCGTCGTACCGGTCGAGGTCGACTTCGTCATCGACTGCACCGGGCTCGAGGCCGACATCGCCGAGCACCGGCTGCTCAAGGACCTGCTCGACCACGGCGGCGCGAGCCGCAACCCGGTCGGCCGGCTCAACGTCGACCGGACCTTCGAGCTGATCGGCACCCAGTCCGGCGGCGGCGTCATGTACGCGTCCGGCGCGACCACGCTCGGGGGCTACTTCCCCGGAGTCGACACCTTCCTCGGGCTGCAGGTCGCGGCCCAGGAGATCTACGGGGACCTCAACAAGCGTGGGTTCTGCAAGCGGATCGGGCCGGTGCGCTCGACGGTGCAGTGGTGGAAGTGGCTCGCGGGGAGCGCCCCGTGAGCCGGAACGTCGTGACCACGGAAGGAGCGGGTGCGTAGTGCTGCCCACCCTCAACGGCCGGATCCAGACCCGGATCTTCATGCTCGTCGTCTTCGGCGGCGTGATCACGCTCGTGCTGACGCCGGTGCTGCCGGGCGACCCGGACTACCGGACGACGTACCTCATCCTCGCGGCGGTGCTCGTGCTCGGCGTGCTCTGGGAGCTCGTCTACCACGCGATCCAGCAGCTGCGGTGGGAGAAGGACTGGCCCACCCTGTTCGGCCTGGTCACGGCCCTCAACGAGGGCGCGCTGCTCTGGCTGCTGCTCGACCTCGAGCTCGTGCCCGGCATCGACTACCCGTACGACGGCGTGCCGTTCTGGGCGTTCTTCATCGACTTCTCGGTGATCTGGCTGGTCGTCTGGGTCTGGACCAATGGCCCGATGCGGGTGCCGTTCATCCGGTGGCGCTTCTTCGGCGGAAGGATCATCTGAGATGACGCACACCTCGGCAGACGAGTGGACCGCGGCGACGGTGGTGCCCGGCCCCGGCGGCGGCACCCTGGCCCGGTTCGGGCCGGTCGTGCTCCTCGTCGGGTCCGACGACCCGGAGGTGGTCCGGCCCTACCTCGAGCACGCCCAGATGGTGGCCGCCAACGGCGGCCAGGGCCGCCAGCTGATCCGCGGGTTCGCGCTGATGCTGTCGACCTCGGTCGAGCAGTCCCCCGGATTCGCGGCGATCGCACCGCACACCACCGGTCTCGCGGTCTTCGTCGACGGCGACGTGATGGTGAGCGTGGACGGCGAGGAGATCAGCGGCGCGCAGTCGCTGGCCTGGGTGGAGCGGCTGATCCCGTGGCCCGTCACCTCCGTGTCCGCGTCCCTTCCCGGCGCTGCCGCGCCGGCTGCGGGGGCGCCGTACCGGCTCGACGGCGGAGTCGTGCCCGCTGGCGGCTTCCTGGTGCCGGCGGGGGACGGTACGCCGGCCGAGCCGGTCCAGCGCCCGTCGACCCAGGTCCGGGCGCCGGAGCCGGTGGTCGCGCCGGAGCCGGTGGTCGCGCCGGTGGTGGAGGCCGTGCCGCCCGTCGTGGCGCCGGTGGCGGGCCGACCGCTGCCGCCGACCCCGGCCGACGAGCACATCAGCTTCCAGTCGGTGCTGATGAGCGAGGTCGACGACGACGTCGACGACTTCGAGCCGCTGCCCATCGTCGAGGACGCTGCCCAGGTCCACGACCACGCCCACGAGCAGGTGCGCGGCGTGTACTGCAAGAACCAGCACTTCAACGACCCGCGGGTGCTGTTCTGCGGGATCTGCGGGATCAACATGGTCCAGCAGACGCCGGTGCTCGTGAACGGGCCGCGCCCGCCGCTCGGCGTGATCGTGCTCGACGACGGCTCGGTGTTCCAGCTGGACACTCCGTACCTGCTCGGCCGCGACCCCGCGCCGGACGAGCGCATCGTCGCGGGTGACTTCCGGCCGCTGCCGATCATCGACCAGTCCAACCAGGTCTCGCGGGTGCACGCCCGGCTCGAGCTGCGCGGCTGGGACGTCGTGCTGGTCGACAACAACTCGACCAACGGCACCTACGTGCACCTGCCGAAGACCCCCGACTGGGTGCGGATGCCGCCCGGCAGCGAACAGGTCCTGGTGCAGGGCACCCGGGTCCGCATCGGCCACCGCACGCTGGCGTTCAACACCCACGCGGGCGCCTCGGCCTGACCCCGGGCCAGGTCGGGCGAGGTCAGCTCGCGGCGGTCGCCTGTTCGGCGAGCGGCACGGCAGCGAAGTCGACGGGGGCCGCGTCGAGCTCGGCCCGGACCTGCACGGCCGCGGTGGTGGCACCGAGCGCCCCCACCTCCACGGGTACGGCGGCGAGCGGACCCGCGTCGGCGGCCGCGTCCGCGAACCGCACGCCGCGAGCCTCCAGTGCCGCCTGGGCGGACGCCTGACGGCGGCCGCCGTCGCCCCGCAGGGCGAGGGTGGTGCCGCGGGCGATGGCCAGCCGGGCGCCGTGGACGAGCGCGGCCTCGCCGTTGCTGCCCGGCGTCCAGTCGACGACCACGGGTGCGTCGGGGTCGGGGATCGTCGTACCGCTGGCGACGACGACGACCGGCGACTCGTTCGCCGCGACCACGGCGGCGAGCGAGGGGTCATCGGACCAGGCGACGAGACCTTGGGGCAGCAGGGCGCCGACCAGCTCGACCAGGTCCTGCTCGACGTCGGCGCTCGGGTGGGCGATCACCCGTACCGGGACGCCGAGCTCGTCGCCGCGACGGACGAGGACCTGTTGGCGCTCCATCGCGGCCGCCATCTCGGCGAGGTCGAGCGACAGGCCGCTGCCGACCTCGAGCGGGCGGCCCTGCGGGGTGAGGTCGGCGAGCACGATCTCGGCCGGACGGGCGCCGGCCAGCGCGGCGACGGCGAGCTCGACGAGCAACCGGTCGTCCTGGCCGTCGCGGGCCAGGACCAGGATCCGGTCGACGGCCTCGTCGCCGAGAGCAGCGCGCTCGGCCTCGGCGATGTCGCGAGCGACGCGGCGCTGGGGGTAGGTGAACGACAGCAGCGGCCCGGTCATCACCGTGGTGACCAGGGCCATCACCACCATCATGGTGAACAGCTCCTGGCTGAGCAGGCCCTTCTCCAGGCCGACGTTGAGGATGATCAGCTCCGTGAGGCCGCGGGTGTTCATCAGCAGGCCGAGCGAGCTGGCCTGCCAGTGCGGCACGTTCTGGACCCGGGCGCCGACGTACGCGCCGACGTACTTGCCGACGATGGCGACAGTGAGGATGCCCAGCATCGGGACGATGTGCTCGGTGCCGAGACCGCGGATGTCGACCTTGAGGCCGGAGAGCAGGAAGAAGACCGGCAGCAGCAGCAGCACGGAGATCTGCTCGAGGCGGACCAGGATCTCGTGGCGCAGGGCGGCGGCGTTCTCGTGCGGGAGGATCGCGCCGAAGAGGAAGGCGCCGAAGATGTAGTGGATGCCGAGCAGCTCGGTGGTGGCCGAGAACAGCAGCATCCCGACCAGCACGACCGACAGGATCGTCGGGGTGAGCTCGCCGGCCCTGCGGTAGGCGGTGGTCAGCCCGGTCAGCGCCGGACGGACGACGAAGACCGCGACGAGCACGAACGGGATCGCGAGGTAGATCGACCAGCCGGGCAGGTGGCCGTGGCCCGCGTCGACGCCGGCGATCGCGAGCACGACCGCCAACAGGGTCCAGGCGATGATGTCGTCGGTCGCGGCACACGCCAGGGCCAGGCCGCCGGTCTCGGTGCGGTGCATCCGCCGGTCGGTGAGGATCCGCGCGAGCACGGGGAACGCGGTGATCGACATCGCGGCTCCCACGAACAGGGCGAAGGGCCAGAACTCCGCGTCGGCCGGCTTGAGCGCGGCGGTCGCCCCACTGCTGACGAACAGGTGGGCCAGTCCGATGCCGAGGCCGAACGGCAGCGCGATCGAGGTGAGCGAGACCGAGACGGCGACCTTCTCCCGCCCGCGGACCAACGACAGGTCGAGCTCGAGGCCCACGACGAACATGAACAGCACCAGGCCGACCCGGGCCAGGACGTCGAGGAAGCCGCGCTGGTCGACCGGGAACAGGTCCTCGCTCAGCTGCATCCCGAGCAGGCTGGGCCCGAGCAGGACACCGGCGGCGATCTCGCCGACGACCGGCGGGATGCCGATCCGCGCCACCGCGGCGCCCGCGAGGCGGGCGACGACGATGATCAGGGCCAGGAGCGCCAGGAGGACCGCGAAGTCGAGCACCGCCGCAGCCTATTGGGTCTGCCGGGCCTCCGTGGGGCTCACGTGGTCTCCCACCGGAACAGGCGCGCGGCGAGCAGGGTGACGACCACCGCGAACCCGGCGAGGATCCCGAGCGGCGCGAGGGCGGCCGCCGGTCCCTCCCCGCGGACCATCACGTCGAGCATGCCGGAGTTGAGGTGCTTGAGCGGCAGTAGGTCGGAGAGCCGCTGCAGCCACGCGGGCGCGCCGTCGAGCGAGAAGAAGGAGCCGCTGAGGAAGGCCATCGGCAGGACCAGGAAGTTGGCGAGGTTGACGGCGCCCTCGGTGGTCTTGGCGAGCGCGCCGGCGAGCAGCCCGATCGCCATGAAGCACAGGGTGCCGACGGCGATCAGCGGGATCGACATCCACCACGAACCGGTCAGGGTCAGCCCGAACGCGGCGGCGCCGAGGCCGAGGAAGATCGCGAGCTGCCCGAACGCGATGAGCAGGGTCACCGCCACGCGGGCGCCGACGATCGTCCCGGTGCCGACCGGGGCCAACTGCAGGCGGCGCAGCAGCTTGGACTGCCGCCATCCCTGCAGGGTGGCGGCCGAGCCGAAGGCCGCGCTCATCGCGACCGCCCACCCGAGCAGGCCCGGAGTGACGAACTGGATCACGGACAGCGAGTCGTCCTCGACCGCCTCGGCCGTGAAGGAGTACGCCGGCGGCTGGCCGGTCGCGGCGACGTTGGCGCCGTCGACGAACGCCCGCAGCGTGCCCTGGGTGATGGCGGCCTTGACCTGGTCGGTCTGCGTGTAGTGGGCGACCAGCTGGCCGCCGCGCTGCTCGATCGCCACGTCGGCGTCACCCTTGCGGACCTTCGCCAGCGCCGCGTCGCGGTCGTCGGCGTGCTCGACCTCGAAGGTCTGTTGGAAGGCCGTGCGGGCGTCCTTCGGCAGGTCGTCGACGAGCGGGACGGCGCCGACCTGGACCAGCTCGACCTTCGACTGGTCCTGGTTGCCGAGGATGCCGCCGAACAGCACGAGGAACATCAGCGGGAACACGACCGCGAAGAAGACCGCCGCCTTGTCGCGCAGGAAGCCGCGCAGGATCGCGACGGAGAGCGCCCAGAACGGGGACTGCTGCCACCTGCTCATGCCCGGTACTCCCGTCCGGTCAGGGAGAGGAACACGTCCTCCAAGGTCGCGGTCTGCACCGCGACGCCGTCGAGCTGGTCGCTGGCCGCCAGGGCGCCGACCACGCCGGCCGGGTCGCGGGTGACCAGCACGACGCCGTCGCCGTCCTCGCGTGTCTCGGTGACGCCGGGGATCGCCGCCGCCTGGGCGAGACTGAGCACACCGGGCGCGACCCGGATCCGGGCGGGGGCGTCGAGGCCGCGGACCAGGGCCGCGGGGGTGTCGAACCGCAGGATCCGGCCGTTGTCCATCACCGCGACCCGGTCGCACAACGCCTCGGCCTCGTCCATGTAGTGCGTCGTCAGCACCACGGTGCGGCCACGGTCGTTGATCGAGGAGAGCAGGTCCCACAGGTTGCGCCGGGCCTGCGGGTCGAGCGCCGCCGTCGGCTCGTCGAGGAAGACCAGCTCGGGATCGTGGACCAGCGCGCAGGCGATGGACAGGCGCTGGGCCTGACCGCCCGACAGGTCCTCGACCCGGCTCTCGGCCTTGTCGGTGAGCCCGACCCGCTCCAGCCAGCCGTCGGCCGTGGCCCGCCCGACGCCGTACAGGCTGGCGAAGGTGCGGATCTGCTCGCGGGCGGTGAGCCGCTCGAAGAACGACGAGGCCTGGAGCTGGACGCCGATGCGCGGCTGCAGGCGCGGGTTCCGGGGCCACGCCGGCTCGCCGAGCACCTCGACCACGCCGGCATCCGGCTGACGCAGGCCCTCGACCATCTCCAGGAGCGTGGTCTTGCCGGCGCCGTTGGGACCGACCACACCGACGAACTCGCCCTCGGCGACGTCGAGGTCCACCCCGTCGACGGCAACCAGGTCGCCGTACCGCTTCGTCAGTCCGGTCACGTGGATGGCACTCATCGCGACCGACCCTAGCCGGTGTGGTGGACCCTTGCCGAGGCCGGGGCGGGGCGTCCCTCAGGCGAGCAGCCCACGCACCACCCGGAGCCCGACGGAGACCTTCGCGATGTCGGTCGGCTCGTCGGTGCACACGGCCGCGAGCGCACCGATCGCCTTGTCGACCACCCCGCCGGCCTCGGTCTCCCAGGTCGACACCCGCCGGGTCGCCGCCTGTGCCGGATCCTCGACGCCGTCCAGGTCGCTGGTGGCCTCGAGCACCTGTGCGGTGAGCTGGGCGTGGACGGAGTGCAGGTCGTCGCGCAGCGCGGCACGCGCCATCGTCTGCCACTGGTCGGCACGCGGCAGGTCGACGATCCGACGCTGCAGCAAGGACAGGCCGAGCCGCTCGCCCAGCGCGAAGTGGACGCGTGCCACCTCGGCCGGGGCGAGGTCGTGACTGTCCGCGATCTCCACGACGTTCAGCAGCGTGTAGGCGACGTCGAACGCCGCCACCCGGCTGGCGAGGTCCTCGGGGACGTCCTGGCCGACCAGCAGCGCCCTGCGGCTCTCGTACGACGCCAGCTCGCTCCCCGTGAGCAGCTGGGGAAGCTCGAGCATCGTGGCCTGGACCGGCGCGGCGAAGAACTCGACGTTGCCCTGACTGTCCAACGGAGGCCGCCGGTTGGTGACCAGCCAGCGCGAGGCACGTTCCACCAGGGTGCGCATCTCCACGCGCATCCGGGTCTGCACGGCCGCGTCGAGGACGTTGTCGTACTGCTCGAGCTCACGCCGCAGCTCGAGCGAGGCGAAGATCTCGCGGGCGACGAAGTTGGCGCGGGTGAGCTCCGCGGCGCTGGCCCCGGTCTCCCCGGCCAGCCGCGGCCAGTAGGTCATGCCGGCGCCGTTGACCAGGTCGTTGACGACCTGGGTCACGATGATCTCCCGCCGCAGCGGGTGCTCGGCGATCTGGTCCATGAAGCCGGCCTGGACCGGCGCCGGGAAGTAGGACCGCAGATCCAGCTCGAGGTAGCGATCCTCGGGCAGGTCCGAGGCCAGCAGCTCCTCGGCCAGCACGATCTTCGTGTAGGCCATCAGCACCGAGAGCTCCGGTTGGGTGAGCGTGGCCCCCGCCTCGATCCGGCGCGCGACCTCACGGCTCGAGGGCAACGCCTCGAGCTCACGGTCGAGCAGGCCCTGCGCCTCGAGGTCGCGCATCCACTGCTCGTGGACGTGCAACAGCGACACGGCGTTCCTGGCCGCGTTGGCGAGCGCGATGTTCTGGTCGTAGTTGTCGCGCAGCACGAGCTCGGCGACCTCGTCGGTCATCGAGGCGAGCAGCTCGTTGCGCTGCTTGCCCGTCAGGTCGCCGTCGGCGACGATCCGGTCGAGCAGGATCTTGAGGTTCACCTCGTGGTCGGAGGTGTCCACCCCGGCGGAGTTGTCGATGAAGTCGGTGTTGATCCGGCCGCCCGCGAGGGCGTACTCGATGCGGCCCCGCTGGGTGAAGCCGAGGTTGCCGCCCTCACCGACGCAGCGCGCCCGGAGCTCGCCGCCGTCGACGCGGATCGCGTCGTTGGACTTGTCCCCCGCGTCGGCGTGGGTCTCGTCCACCGCCTTGACGTAGGTACCGATACCGCCGTTCCAGAGCAGGTCGACCGGCGCGAGCAGGATCGCCTTCATCAGCTCGGCCGGCGTCAGCTGCCGCACGTCGTCGGCCAGGCCGAGCACCGTGCGCACCTGCGGGCTCAGCGGGACCGACTTCGCGCTGCGGGAGTAGACCCCACCACCCGGCGAGATCAGGGACGTGTCGTAGTCCTGCCAGCTCGACCGGGGCAGGTCGAACAGCCGCCGACGCTCGGCGTACGACGTCGCGGCGTCGGGCGAGGGGTCGAGGAAGATGTCGCGGTGGTCGAACGCGGCCACCAGCCGGATGTGCTCGGAGCACAGCATGCCGTTGCCGAACACGTCGCCCGACATGTCGCCGATGCCGACGACGGTGATGTCCTCGTTCTGGCAGTCGACGCCCATCTCGCGGAAGTGCCGTCGTACCGAGACCCAGGCGCCCTTCGCGGTGATCCCCATCGCCTTGTGGTCGTAGCCGACCGAGCCGCCACTGGCGAAGGCGTCGCCGAGCCAGAAGTCGTAGTCGGCCGAGACGCTGTTGGCGATGTCGGAGAAGGTCGCGGTGCCCTTGTCGGCGGCCACGACGAGGTAGGAGTCGTCGGCGTCGTGGCGCACGACGTCGGGCGGCGGCACGGTCTCGCCGGCAACCAGGTTGTCGGTGACGTCGAGCAGCCCGCGGATGAAGGTCCGGTAGCAGGCCACGCCCTCGGCCAACCAGGCCTCCCGGTCGCCCGGGTCGGGCAGCTGCTTGGCGTAGAACCCGCCCTTCGCGCCGACCGGCACGATCACGGTGTTCTTGACCATCTGGGCCTTCACGAGGCCGAGGACCTCGGTGCGGAAGTCGTCGCGCCGGTCGGACCAGCGCAGGCCACCTCGAGCGACCGCGCCGAACCGGAGGTGCACGCCCTCCACCCGCGGCGAGTACACGAAGATCTCGAAGCGAGGACGCGGCTCCGGCAGGTCGGGGATCGCCGACGGCTCCAGCTTGAGCGAGAGGTACGGCTTCGGCGCGCCGTCGTCGACCTGGAAGTAGTTGGTCCGCAGGGTGCTGCGGATGTGGGTCAGGTAGGACCGCAGGATCCGGTCGTGGGCGAGGCTGACCACGCCGTCGAGTGCCGCGCGGATCTTCTCGACCAGGGCCTCCTCGCGGGCGGCCCGGTCCTGCTCCGCCGCGGGGTCGAAGCGCACCTCGAAGAGCGCGACCAGCAGCTGGGCGAGGTCGACGTTGTCGACCAGCGCCTGCTCGATGGAGTCCACGGCGAACGGGCTGTTGCCCTGCTTCATGTACCTGGCGTAGGCGCGCAGCAGCATCGCCTGGCGCCAGGTCAGCTGGGCCCGCAGCACCAGCCGGTTGAAGCCGTCGACCTCCGTGTAGCCGTCCCACATCGCGCGCATCGTCGCCGCGAACAGCTCGCGGGCGTGGTCGGGCAGCGCCTCGCCGTACCGGAGGCCGAAGTCGTAGATGTGGGTGACCCGGTCGAGCCCGGTCAGGCCGTAGGGGCGCTCGTCGACGACCTCGACGCCCATCGACGCCAGCATCGGCAGCACCGCACTCAGCGAGAGCGGCTCCCCGACCCGGAACATCTTGAGCCGGGCCTCGCCGTCGGCGGCGTCGAGCTCGGCGTACAGCAGCTGGTCGCGGCCCTCCGGGCCACGGATCCCCTCGATCCGGCCGAGGTCGACCGCCGCGGTGCGGGGGGTGAAGTCCTCCTTGTAGGCCTCGGGGAAGGCATCGACGTAGCGACGCCCCAGCACGGCGCCGACCTCCTCGCCGTACTCGGCGATGACGGCCTGGAGGAAGTCCTCCTGCCACGAGCGGGACGCCTCGACCAGGCGCCGCTCGAGGTCGGCGGTGTCGATGTCGTCGGGCAGCAGCTCGCCCTTGGGCAGGTGGACGACGAAGTGCACGCGGGCCGTCGTCGACTCGTTGATGCTCACGTTGAACTCGACCGAGTCCGGACCGATCCGGCCCTTGCCGATCTGCTGGGTGAGGATCTCGACGAACTTGTGGCGGACGTTGGTGTTGTAGCGGTCGCGCGGCAGGTAGACGAGCACCGAGAGGTAGCGCGCATAGGTGTCGCGGCGGATGAACAGCCGCACCGCACGGCGCTCGCGGGCCTGCATCGCCGCCTCGACGATGGGGGCGAGCTCGTCGACGGGGGTGTGGAACAGCTCGTCGCGCGGGTAGGTCTCGAGGGTGTCGAGCAGGGCCGCGCCGTCGTGGCTGCGGACGTCGTTCCCGCTGCGCCGGAGCACCTCGTCGACCTTCTCCCGCAGCAACGGGATGCGCAGCAGCGACTCGGTGTAGGCGGCGCTGGACAGCAGGCCGAGGAAGCGGCGCTCCCCCACGACCTCGCCGTCGGGGCCGAACGTCTTCACCCCCACGTAGTCGAGGTACGCCGGGCGGTGGATCGTGGAGCGGGAGTTCGCCTTGGCCAGCACGAGCAGCCGCTTCTCGCGTGCCTTCGCCCGGACCGCGTCCGGCAGCCTGGAGAACGCGACCGACGCGTCTGCCTCGCTCGGCTGCTCGCGCAGGATGCCGAGGCCGCTGCCCGGGACGGGGCGCAGCACATCATCTTCAGGGCCCGCCGGGCCGCCGTCGGCCGCATCAGCCGGGACCCGGTCGAGGACGTACTCGCGGTAGCCGAGGAAGGTGAAGTGCTCGTCGGCGAGCCAGCCGAGCAGCTCGGCGGCCTGCCGGACCTCGGCGGCGGGCAGCGGCGGCGGGTCGGAGGTGAGGCTCGCGACGATCTCGGCGACCTGGGCCTGCATGCCCGGCCAGTCGTCGACCGACGCCCGGACGTCTCCCAGCACGCGGCGGCAGTCGGCCGCGACCTGCTCCGGGGTGTCGTCACGCTCGCCGCTGAGGCGGCCGATCTCGATGTGCATCCAGGACTCGCGGATCATGCCCTCGGCGGGCGCGGTCGAACCCGACGAGACCGGCTCGGCCGACAGCAGGCGACCCGCCTCGTCACGCCGGACGTCGAAGGTCGGGTGGATGACGGTGCGCACGTCGTGCTGGCCTCGGGCCAGCTCCATCGTCGTCGAGTCGACGAGGAAGGGCATGTCGTCGACGACGACCTCGACCACCGAGTGGCTGCCGGCGGACCAGCCGTTCTCGGCCACCGTCGGGGTGTGCACCCGGACCTTGACCTGGCCCGGCGCCCGCTCGAGCGCGAGGTGGTGGTGGGAGGCGAAGGCGCCGTAGACGTCGAGGTCGCTGCGGACCGCGAGCTCCTCGGTGGCCACGTGCCGGTAGTAGGCCGGCAGCAGGGCTGGGAGCGCGTCACGGGGTGGCGCCCCTAATCCCCTCGCGGGTCCGGCCGCCGCGGCGGCCTGCTCGAAGATGCGGTCCCGGTCAGCCCCCGGTGCGGAGGGCAGCGTCGTCGTTGACACGACTCGACACTAGGACCTCGTCATCACGCCTCACAACCGGCCCATGCGACATGATGTCTCGTATGCGATACAGCCGAGAGCTCGCCTACGACGCCGCGCCGGAGGAGGTGTTCGCGATGCTCGCGGACGCCGCCTTCCGCGAGAAGGTCGGCGCCGCCCAGGACGTCGTGTCCATCGACGTCACCCTGACCCCGGCCGGTGCCGGCTTCACGCTGGTCAGCGACCAGGTGCAGAACACCGCCGGGCTGCCGGCGATCGCGAAGAAGATCGCGGGAGACACCACCCAGGCCGTGATCCGCGAGGAGTGGACCGACCCCTCGTCGGGCACCATCGAGATCACCGCCCCCGGCAAGCCCACCAAGGCGACCGGGACGATCCGGCTCTCGGCGAGCGGCGCCGGGACGACGTACGTCCAGGAGCTCGACGTCGTCGTCAAGGTCCCGCTGGTCGCAGGCAAGCTGGAGAAGCTGATGGCCGACAACATCGACGCAGGTCTGACCACCGAGCACGCCGTGGGCGTGGCCTGGCTGAAGGGAGAGCGCTGAGATGGCGACCCGACTGGTGCACGAGATGACGTACGACGCCCCCGCGATCGAGGTCGCGGCCATGCTGTCCGACCCGGTGTTCCGCGAGACCGTGTGCCGCAACCAGCGCGCGACGTCGTACACCGTCGAGATCGAGGGCAACGTCGACGCGAAGGCCGTGCGGATCGAGATGGAGCAGCCCACCGACAAGGTGCCGGCGTTCGCCAAGAAGTTCATCGGCGCGACCACCACGATCGTGCAGACCGAGACCTGGGCCAGCCCGCTCACGGCGACCATCACGGTCGGCATCCCCGGCAAGCCCGGCGAGATCAACGGCACCGCGACCCTCGTCGAGACCGACGGCGTCACCAAGGAGACCGTCGAGCTCGAGATCAAGGTCAAGATCCCGCTCGTCGCGGGCAAGATCGAGGAGTTGCTCGCCAAGCTCCTCGGCAGCGCACTGCGCGCCGAGGAGCGCACCGGCAAGGAGTGGCTCGCCTCCTAGGAGCCTGCCGAGTCCGTCTCGCTGTGCTCGTCCGCCCCGTCGAGGTCCTCGTCGGCCTCGTCGGCCTCGTCGGACTCGTCGGCCTCGTCGGACTCGGCGCGGCGGCGCACGGCGATCACGATCCCCAGCACCAGGAACGGCCCGAACGCGAGCACGATCGTGGCGGCCTGCTCGGCCGGGTGCAGGGCACCGAGGTGCAGCGGGATCACGGCACCCATCTTCTCACTCAGCGCTGCTTGTCCTTCGCCGACCCCTGGGTGGTCGACCTCGTCGCGCGACGCCCGCGAGGCGCGCGCTGACGGCTGGAGGACGAGAGGTCGAGCAGCTCGTCGAGCGCCTCGCGCAGGCAGGCGGCGAGGACGTCGGCGTCGGGGATCCAGTCGCGGTCGGCGGTGATGCCGTAGCAGACCCCGCCGTCGTACGACGTCACGCCGATCGCGAGCGGGTGGCCGGGCGTCAGGGGCGGGACCGGGTAGCTCGCGAGCATCCGGGCGCCGGCGGCGTACAGCGGCGCCTGCGGCCCCGGGACGTTGGTCACCGACAGCTGGTAGCCGCGGCGCAGCTCGACGGACGCGACGCGCGAGCCGATCGCGTGGAAGGTGGTCGGCGCGAAGCCGGCGATCCCGGCGAGCCGGTTGGCGGCGACGCTGCGGCCGGTGTCCTTGTGGGCCTGGAAGGAGTAGGACACCTGGTGCAGACGCACGACCGGGCTCGGCTCGCCGATCGGCAGGTCGACGAAGTGGGCGGCGATCTGGCTGCCGAGCGAGGTGGCCTCGAGCTCCTCGTCGATGACCGAGACGGGGACGACGGCACGCACCTGCCGCAGCCCGCCCATCGACTCGGAGCGGGTCATCAGCCAGGCCCGGAGGCCGCCGGTGACGGTGGCGAGGATGACGTCGTTGATGGTGCCGCCGTGGGCCTCGCGGATCCGGCGGTAGTCCGCGAGCCGGGTCTCGACGGTCACGACCCGGCGCTGCTGGGAGAGCGGGCCGTTGATGACCCCGCGCGTCCTCGGCCGGCGCCCCGTGGCCGCGGCCAGGAAGGACCGGGCGCGCTCGCTGCGACGGTCGGCGTTGCGCGCCAGCGCCCGGGAGCCGGTGCGGACGGTGTCGAGCAGCTCGCCGGGGTCGGTGAGGTTGTCACGCACCGCGCCGCCGAGCAGGTGGGCGGGACTGGGCGAGCGCCGCGGCTGCCAGTCGTCGGGCTCGAGCGCGCGCGCCTCCGGCTGGAGGTCGAGCAGCAGCTGCCCGAGGTCGACGGTGTGGACGCCGTCGACGAGCGCCTGGTGGGTCTTGGAGAGCAGCGCGACCCGGCCGCCCTCGAGCCCCTCGACGAAGTAGATCTCCCACAGCGGGCGGGTGCGGTCGAGCGGGCGGGACACGATCCGCGAGACCAGCTCGAGGAGCTGGGCGGACGTGCCGGGGCGCGGCAACGCGGAGCGTCGCACGTGGAAGCCGAGGTCGAACTTCTCGTCGTCGACCCACACCGGGTTCGCGAGGTGCCCGGGCACGGCCTGCAGCCGCTGGCGGTACCGCGGCACGAACGCGATCCGGTCGCGGATCAGGGCGACCAGCCGGGAGTGGTCGAAGGCGTCGGGACCCTCGCCGGGATCGAAGATCTCGATGGTCGCGTTGTGCTGCGGCGTCTGCGGCGACTCCTGCTCGAGGAACGTCAGGTCGCGCGGACGCACCCGATCCACCACGTGGTTCTCCCAGCTCTGGACGGATCCCCGGGCCATCGACGACCGGCCCCATCCGGACGCCTTGGGATCACGTGAGATTCTGGCAGACAACACCGACCATCCGTGGATTCTCGTCCACGGGTGTTCTGCGACAGGAGGAACCATGCAGCGGCTGCGCGTCATCGGCGCGGCGCTCGCCGGGATCATGCTCCTCGGGACCGCCGCTGCGTGCGGTTCCGACGAGAAGGCGGGCTCCGAGGAGAAGGTCGTCGTCGACATCACGGTCGAGGACGGCGCGATCACGCCGAAGGGCGACCGGGTCAAGGTGTCCGCCGGCCAGCCGATCGACCTCGTGGTGACCGCCGACACCGCCGGCTCGCTGCACGTGCACTCCGACCCGGAGCAGGAGTTCCCCTACGAGTCGGGGACCCAGACCTTCCCGATCACGATCGACCGCCCCGGTGTCATCGAGGTGGAGTCGCACGACCCAGCCCAGATCGTCGTTCAGCTCGAAGTCCGGTGACCCCGCTCTCCGGCACCGTCGAGGCCCACGGCATCGGCGGCCAGGCCGACCTGCCGATCTCGCTCGAGCTCGCCGTGTCCGGCGCCGTCGCCGCGCTCGTCGTCTCCTTCACCGTCCTCGTGGTGGCCTGGCAGCGCCCGCGGTACGACGGCGGTGCGCACCCCGGACGGCCCGCACCCGCCTGGCTCGACCGGGTCACCGGCTCCACGGCCTTCACGGTCGTGCTGCGCACCGTCGGCATGGTCGTCGCGCTCTTCGCCGCGATGACCGCGGTGCTCGGCCAGGACACCCTGACGAACCCGTTCTTCGGCATCTTCTACGTCTGGTGGTGGGTCGGGCTGGTCTTCGCCTCGGCCCTGTTCGGACCGGTGTGGCGCGCGATCAGCCCCGTGCGCACGCTCCACGCCGCCCTCACCCGGCTCACCGGCAGCGACGTCGACGAGGGCCCGCTGCGCTATCCCGACCGACTCGGCTACTGGCCGGCGGCGCTGGGCCTGTTCGCGTTCGTGTGGCTCGAGCTGGTCTCCACGCACTCGGCCGAGCTGGGCACGGTACGCCTGTGGTGCGCCGTCTACATCGGCGTCATGCTCATCGGCGGCGCCGTGTTCGGCAACCGCTTCTATGCGTACGCCGACCCGTTCGAGGTGTACTCCTCGCTCATCGCGAAGCTCTCCCCCTGGGCCCGGGTCGAGGGGCGCCTCGTGATCCGCAGCCCGCTGGCCAACCTCGCGACCATCAGGCCGACCCCCGGTCTGGTGGGTGTCGTCGCAGTGCTCTTCGGCAGCACCGCCTTCGACTCGTTCAGCAAGTCGACCTTCTGGATCAAGACCTACCAGGACGCCTCGGTCAGCAAGTTCCTGCTCGACAACGTGGCACTCGTCGGCTTCTGCCTCGTCGCGGGCCTGCTGTTCAGCATCGGCAGCGCCCTCACCCCGTCGCGGGCCGACGTGCCGCGCCGCATGCTGGCGCGCAACTACGCCCACTCGATCGTGCCGATCGTGCTCGGCTACATCGTCGCCCACTACCTGACGCTGTTCATCGACAGCGGCACCCAGACGCTCGCCCGGGCCAGCGACCCGCTGGGCAAGGGCTGGGACATCCTGGGAACGGCGTCGCTCGAGCCGTCCTACTGGTTCTCCTACCACCCGGAGGTCCTGGCCACGATCAAGGTGCTGGCCGTCGTCGTCGGGCACGTCGTCGCCGCCATCGCCGCGCACGACCGGGCGCTGAGCCTGCTGCCCAAGCGCGACCAGATCACCGGCCAGCTGCCCCTGCTCTTCGTGATGGTCGGGTTCACCGCCGGCGGACTGTTCCTGCTGTTCAGCTCCTGAGCACCCCGCACGGCCGTCGGCGGGGCGCGGGACCTTCGACCACGCTCGCCGGGACGTTGTGCACTGTGGCCGGCAGCGGGTGGTCCCGGACGCTGGCGCCATGACGAGGACAGCCGCCGGAGCGACGACGGGCGTCGCACCCCCGGTACGACGCGGCGGCGCGGGCTGCGCACCGGGCGCCGACGTGCGCCGCGGTCCGCTGGCCCTGTGGTCGAGCCTCGTCCTCGCCGTCGGCATCACGACCGCGTCGGCGTACGGACTCTCGGCACCTGATGCCTACCGCGACCTTCCGGACGCCACCGTCCTCGGCGCGCGCGCCCAGGACGTGTGCAGCGTCGCGGTCGCGGGTCTGCTCGTCCTCCTCGTCCGGCGCCCCGTGCTCTCCCCGCGGGGGCACCTGGTCCGGCTGGGGCTGCTGGCCTACGTGGCCTACAGCTACGCGATCTACCTGACCGGCGTCCCGATGAACCGGGTCTTCCTCGTGTACGTCGCGATCGAGCTGGCGGCCGGCGCGGCTCTGCTCGACGGACTGGCGCGCCTGCGGGGTGCGGCCTGGACCCGCGTGTCCCGGCCGCTCGAGCGCGGCACCGGGTGGACGCTCGTCGGCGTCGCGGTCCTGTTCGCACTGTTGTGGCTCTCGACCCTGGCGCCCTACGCCCTCGGCGGCGCGGCTCCCGACCCGGAAGGGGTCGGCGGCACGGCGTACCCGGTGTTCGTCCTCGACCTGGTGGTGGTGCTGCCGTGCATCGCTGCGGTCGGGGCACTCCTGCTGCGTGGTCGACGCATCGGCGGTCCGCTGGCCGTCGTGGCCCTGATCAAGGTCATCACGCTCTTCACGGCGCTGTGGGCCGGGGTCGGGGCCGCGCTGGTCACCGGCGAGCCGGTGCACCTCGGTCCCGACGCGGCGCCCTCCGTCCTGCTGCTGGTCGCCAGCGCCTGGCTGGTCGCTCGGTGGCTGCGCGAGCTCCACGCCGATCGGCGCAGGTTCCTGCGGCCGAGGCTGTGGGAGTGAGCCGCACCGCACCGACGACCCGAGAGGGAAGATGATGAGCAGTCCCCGCTGTCCCGCCCGGCTGGACGCGTCCCTGCAACCCCGGCTCAGTCGATGGCTCTGGCTGGTCAAGTGGCTCCTCGCGATCCCGCACTTCGTCGTGCTGGCCTTCCTCTGGCTCGCCTTCCTCGTGCTGAGCGTGGTGGCCCTCGTCGCGATCGTGGTGACCGGCCGCTACCCGCGCGCGGCCTTCGACTTCAACGTCGGGGTCCTGCGCTGGACCTGGCGCGTCGCCTACTACGCCTACGGCGGACTCGGCACCGACCAGTACCCGCCGTTCACCCTGGCGGAGCGCGCGGACGACGCCGCGCACCTCGACGTCGACTATCCCGAGCGCCTCTCCCGCGGCCTGGCCCTGGTGAAGTGGTGGCTGCTGGCGATCCCGCACTACGTCGTCGTGGGGTTCTTCCTGGGTGGCGGGTGGTACGTCGTCAGCGGGTCGGACGACGATCGACGGATGGGCGCGTGGGGCCTGATCCAGGTGCTGGTGCTGATCGCCGGCGTCGCCCTGCTCTTCACCGGCCGCTACCCGCGTGGCATCCACGACCTGGTCGTCGGGCTCAACCGCTGGGTGCTGCGGGTCACGGCCTACGCGTGCCTGATGACCGACCAGTACCCGCCGTTCCGCCTCGACCTGGGCGGTTCCGAGCCGGACCCCGGAGGCGCCCTGGCCCCCGAACCGGGACGGGTGCCGTCCCCGCCGCCAGCGGCGCCGCCGACCGCTCCGCCCAGCGCCCCGCGCGGCTGGGGCGCCGGGCGGGTCGTCGCCGTGGTCGCCGCCTGCCTGGCCCTGCTCGCGGCCCTGGGCCTGATCGCGGCCGGGACCACCGCCCTGGTGGTGGACCGCTCGGCGCGCGACGCCGACGGGTACCTCACCACCTCGGCGATCCACCTGCGCGCCCCCGGACACGCCCTCGTCTCCGAGGACCTCGAGATCGAGGGCGCCGGCGCGGCCGTGGAGCTTCCCGAACGCCTGGTCGGTGACGTGCGGGTGAGCGCACGCCTGGACGACGGCGAGGTCTTCATCGGCATCGCCGAGAGCGACGCGGCGGCCGCCTACCTCGCCGGCGTCGGGCACTCGAGTGTCACGGGACCGGTCGACGGGGAGGACGGCCCGGTCTACGACGTGACCGCCGGCGGCCCGCCCTCGGTGCTCCCGGAGAAGGCGGGGATCTGGCGCGAGTCGGCCGCGGGCAGCAGGCGACAGCAGGTCACGTTCACCCCGCGGGAGGGCAGCTGGACCGTGGTCGTGATGCGAGCCGACGGCGCCGCCCCGGTCGAGCCCTCGGTCACCGCCGGAGCCACCCTGCCGGTGCTGGACGACCTCGCCGCCGGCCTGCTGGTCGGCGGTCTTGTCCTCCTGGCCGGCGGCGGCGTCGCGCTGCTCCTGGCCCTGCGCCGGCCCTGACCCGGGCATCGCTTCGGGAGGGTGCTCACCTGGCCCGCGACGCGGGCACGCCGGCCACGGCGTCGAGCAGCCGACCGACCGCCCGGGTCAGCGCGGACTCTCCCGACTCGACGAGCAGGCGGCCGGCGACGAGGGCGCGGTCGAGGGCGGCCTGGTCGTCGGGCAGGAAGTGCACGTCGAGGTGCGGGCCGAAGCCGGCGAGCATCGCGACGACGTCGCTCTCACGCCAGCCGAGGGTCGGGCGCATCCGGTTGACCACGACGCGCACCCGCGGGTCGGGGACGTGCTCGTGGAGCTCGGTGAGCGCGCGGGCCAGCCGGGCCAGACCGACCGGGTCGGCAGAGCCGACGAGCACGACCTCGTCAGCCACCGCGACCGCCTCGCGGGTGAGGCCGTTGCGCTCGGGCCGGCCGGTGACCTCGCCCGGGTCGGGCTCGAGGCTGAAGCCGGTGTCGAGGACGACCTGGCCGTCCTGTCGGGCCCGCTCGACGATCGCGGTCAGGATGCCGGGCCGCAGCTCCACCCAGCGGTCGGGCCGCGGCAGCCCCGTCAGCACCCGCAGGTGGTCGGAGAGCCGGCGCTGCACCGTCACGAACCGCTCGTCGAGCGTGCCGGCGCCGACCAGCCGAGCCGCGGCCAGCAGGCCGGAGACCTCGTCGAGGACGCCGAGCTGCTGGGCCACCGCGCCGCCGTGGGGATCGGCGTCGACCAGCAGCGTGGTCAGGCCGCGCCGCGCGAGCTCGCCGGCGAGACCGCTCGCCAGCGTGGTGCGGCCGGGCGCTCCCCCGGCACCCCACACGGCCAGCACCCGGCCGGCCGGGCCGGCATCACGCCCGGGCGCGGGGTCGGTGGGGTCGAGCACCGGCAGGTCGTCGTACGCCGGGGCGGGGTGGGTGGGATCGGCCGGTAGCCCCGAGACCAGGTCGGCCAGCTCGGCGACCCGGCCGGCGGCGAGGACGGTGACGATGCCGATCCGCGCGGCATGCGTCCCGGTGAGGTCGGGATCCGTGGCGACGCCGACCACGCGCACGCCGTGCTGGAGCAGGTCGTCGACGACGCCGTGGTCGAGGCCGGGCAGGTCGGTCGCGACCACCGCGACGTCGGCCTGGCCCGTCCGGGCAGCGGCGAGCAGGTCGGCGACGTCGACGCACCGCCGGAGCAGGACGGTCCCGGGGTGGTCGTTGAGCGCGGTCAGCGCGCGCGACTCCCAGGCGGCCCCGGAGGAGACCAGCAGCACGACGGTCTTGCTCATCGCGGCCACGACCTCACGACCGCTGCAGGATCCGGATCACCGGGTCCTGCAGCGCACCGAGAAGCTGCTCGAACTCCGCCGCCCGCTCGTCGTCGACCGCGACGACGAGCTGCCGGGCGCCGGTGACGGCGAAGGTGTCGTCGTACGCCGGCGCGGCGACGACCGTGACCTCGCTGAGCGCCGGGCCGTCGGCCTTCGCCGGACTGTCCCTGGCGGCAGGCGTGGCCGGCGTGCCGACGGGGCCGGCACCGTCGGTGAGCCACACGTCGACGACCGACCCGGCCGCCACGTCGGGCGGCACCCGGTTGGGGTCGACCTCGAGCGGCACGCGCAGCACGGCCTCGTCGTCGGCCGCTCCGACGGCGGAGCGGGCCAGCAGCTCGCCCTCGCCGACCGCGCGGACCAGGACCAGGTCATCGGGCACCGGCTCGTCGGCCGCGAAGTAGCGCCCCAGCGTCAGGTCGTCGGCGAACCGCACCCGCTGGACGACGAGGTCGTCGGCGCGGACCGGGGTACCGGCGCCTCGCTCCCCCGTCATCGCCCACACCGTCACGGTGTCGTCGGCGGCCGCCAGCAGCCGCGCCCCGCCGACGACCGAGCCGGCCACGAGCAGGACTCCGAACCACAACCGAGGGTCACGCCACGCCGGCCGGGCCACCCGTTGGGCGGCCGGTGGGACAGGCGTGCCCGTCGAGCTCCCGAGATCTCTGGACACCAGGTCATCATGCAGCGCGGGCGCGCCGCCGTCACCTGGTCGTCCACAGGCACGCCGTGCCCCTGGCTGCGGAGGTCGGCACCGGATGCGACGATGGGCCCATGCCCGATCGTCCCGGCAGTCCCGGCAGCCCGCGCTTCCTGACGCTCGCCGACGTCGCCGAGGTGCTCAACACCTCGAGTGCGCAGGTCTACGCGCTGGTGCGCCGCGGCGAGCTGCCGGCGATCAAGATCGGCGGGCGCGGGCAGTGGCGGGTCGAGGGCAGCCGGCTCGAGGAGTACATCAGCCAGCAGTACCGCCACACCGAGCGGTACGTCGCCGAGCACCCGTTCGTGGAGTCCGAGGTCGACTGACCCCCACCGGGTTCGGCCACGCCCGGTGCCGGCGTCGTCCGGTGCGGGCGGGGCGGGTCAGCCTTCCTCGCCGTCGAGGGTGACGTCGACCTTCTTCTGCTGCGAGCCGCGCTTGATGGTGAACTGGATCGTCTGGCCGGGCTGGTAGGTCCGGATGGCGACGATCAGCGCGGTGCCGTCGGCGACCCGGCTGCCGTTGACGTGGGTGATCAGGTCGCCGCGGCGCAGGCCGGCCTTCTCGGCGGGGCTCTTGGCGATGATCTCGTCGAGCTCCGCGCCGTCGCCGGTGGGCACGCCGCCGGTCTTCACCTTGGCGCCGATGACGGGGTACTGGGCCTTGCCGGTGCGCAGGATCTGGTCGGCGGTGACGCGGACCTGCTCGACGGGGATCGCGAAGCCGACGCCGATGTTGCCTGCCTCGGCGTCGACCGAGCCGCCGCCGGCGGTGGCGATGGCGGAGTTGACCCCGACCACCTCGCCCTTCTGGTTGACCAGCGGGCCGCCGGAGTTGCCGGGGTTGATCGCGGCGTCGGTCTGGATCGCGTCGATCCAGGAGGAGTCCTCGGCCGTGGAGCCCGTGGTGACGGGGCGGTGGAGGTAGCTGACGATGCCGGAGGTGACGGTGTCGGGCAGGCTCAGCGGGGAGCCGATGGCGACGACCGGCTCGCCGACCTGGAGCTTGGCGGCGTAGCCCAGCTTGGCGGGCTTGAGCTGGTCGTGCTTCTCGACGTAGAGCACGGCCAGGTCGTAGATCGGGCTGCGGCCGACCACCTTGGCGTCGTACCGGTTGCGGTCGTGGTCGACGACGACGATCGGGCCGTTGTCCTTGGCGGCCTCGGCGACGACGTGGTTGTTGGTGACGATGTGGCCGTCGCCGTCCATCACCCAGCCGGAGCCGGTGGCACCGGCGTCCTCGCCGCCGTACTCGGCGATGATCTGGACGGTGCTCGGCAACATGGCCTGCGCGACGTCGGCGACCGAGCCGGGCGCGGCGAGCGGGGCGGTGTCCTCGAGGTCGACGCCCGCGAGGCCGTCTCCGGCATAGCCGGGCCCGGACGGCGAGTCATCGGCGATCTTGTCGTAGGCCAGCGCGCCGAGGAGGCCGCCGCCGAGGCCGAGGATCAGCGCGACCGCTGCGACCACGGGGATCACCCAGCCGGCGAGCTTCGCGCCGCCGCGCTCGGCCTGCGGAAGCGGCATCCGGACGGTCAGGTCCGGGCCGGCGGGGACCGGCGGGGGCGGCAGCAGCGACGGAGCCAGTCCCGGCAGCGGCGTGGTCGGCTCGGGCGCCGCCACAGGAGCGGCCGCGAGCGCGGCCTCGGGGAGCGGCGTGACGCCGGGCCCCGGCGGCGCCCACTGCGGGTGCGGCTGCCCGGTGACGGGCTCGGGCTCGGGGTCGGGATCGGTCGACGGCACGTCGAGCGGCCCCAGCGGCTCGGTGGGCTCGTGGTCGGGATCGTGCGCGTCGTTCACGGGTCCATCATGTCCGATCGCCCAACAGTGGCCGGGCGTGGGCGTCCAGCGTGGTCACGGTGGTCCGGCTGGTCAGGGTGGTCAGGGGAGCATCCGGCGCACCGGCACCGGGAGCCCCCGGTCGGGCGGCGTCGATCCGGTGGTGCCGGACGGGGCCGGCACCGTGGTGTTGATCTGGGTGGCAGGCGGTCGTCGGTCCGCCGGCGGGGCGCCGCCGGGCGCGAAGCCGAACGCCAGCACACCGAGCATCGCGGCGCCGATCGCGCCGCCGCCGATCACCACGGCACCCGCCGTACGACGGTGTGCGGCGTGCGGCTCGTGGCCGGCGAGCAGGGCGTCGCCGGGGGGCATGCTGAGCAGCGACCCCTTGAGGTCGGAGGGGGCGCCGCGCTCGGCGCCGCACAGGCCGGCGAGGCGGGTCTTCACCCAGCCCTCGCGCTCGACCAGGTCGCGACAGGCGTGGCAGACGTAGACGTGCGCCCACGCCTCCTCGGTGTCCCGAGCGGAGAGCTGTCCGTCGAGGAGCGCGCTGACCCGGTCGCCGAGGTGGCCGATCACGTCGCGACTCCCCCGGCGACGAGCGGCGCGGGACCGGCGTACCGGGTCCGGCCGGCCGCGGGGGCGCGGTGGGCCAGCGCGGTGCGCAGCAGCGCGCGGCCGCGGTGGATCCGGGAGCGCACGGTGCCGAGCTTGGCGCCGAGGATCTCGGCGATCTCCTCGTAGGTGAGGCCCTCGATGTCGCACAGCACGACGGCGGCGCGGAAGTCGGGGGGCAGCGACGCCAGCGCGGCGGCCACGTCGTCGTCGAAGGTCTGCTCGGCGTAGGCCAGGTCGGGGGCGGGCGAGGCGCTCGCGAGACGGGCGGCGCGCTCGTCGGACAGGGCGTCGAACCGGATCCGCTGCTTGCGGCGGGCCTGGTCGAGGAACAGGTTGGTGGTGATCCGGTGCAGCCAGCCCTCGAACGTGCCGGGGGTGTAGGTGTGCAGCGAGCGGAAGACGCGGACGAAGACCTCCTGGGTGAGGTCCTCGGCGTCGTGACGGTTGCCGGTCAGCCGCAGGGCGAGCCGGTAGACACGGTCGGAGTGCTCCTCGACGATGCGTCCCCAGTCCAGGTCGGACTGGCCCAGCCCGGTGGCGGGCTGGGGGTGGGGATCGACGGGCTCCTTCATCGTGGCCTTCTTCCGCTGGATCAGCGCCAAGGTCTCCTGGCTCCTCTCACCGTAGGGACAAGTCCTGAGCGTTCCCTGTGAACTCCCCAATCATTGGCCACAACGATCGGCGGCGACCGGGTGTTCCCGGCGACGGTCCACGGCCCGGGGCCCGGCACGCTCTAGGGTGAGCCCGTGGCCCCGACACCCATCAACGCTGCCAGCTGGACCTTCGCCGACGCCTACGTCGGGGAGGACGACGTCCTCGCCGCCGCGCGCTCGCGCGCCGAGGAGGTCGGCGTGACCCCGATCGGCGCCGGCACCGGTGCCACGCTGCGCTTCCTCGCCGCGGCCCTCGAGGCCCGTGCGGTCGTCGAGATCGGCACCGGCACCGGAGTCTCCGGCGTCTGGCTGCTGCGCGGCATGCGCGCGGACGGCGTGCTGACCACGGTCGACGTCGAGGCCGAGCACCAGCGGCTGGCCAAGGAGTCGTTCAAGGACGCCGGCGTCGCGCCGCAGCGGGTCCGCACGATCGCGGGCTCCGCGCTCGACGTCCTCCCCCGGCTGACCGACGGCCACTACGACATCGTCTTCGCCGACGGCGACAAGCGCGAGTACGGCGCCTACCTGTCCGAGGCGCTGCGCCTGCTCCGCCCCGGCGGCGTGGTGGCGTTCGACAACGCGCTGTGGCACGACCGCGTCGCGGACCCGGCCCAGCGCGACGACGAGACGGTCGCGATCCGGGACCTCGTCCAGCAGGTCGCGGCGACCGACGGCCTCGTCCCCGCCCTGCTGCCCGTCGGCGACGGCCTGCTGGTCGCGAAGAAGGAGTGGGTCCCGGAGGCCGACTGACCTCCGGGCCGCGTCGTCAGGCGCCGATCCCCGCCAGCGGGTCGGCCGAGCCGAGCCAGGACAGCAGCAGCCGGGAGCCGAAGCCCGAGGGACCGACGGTCCACTCGTGCCACTCCTTCTCGACGTCGCCGACCGAGGCGATGTCGAGGTGCGCCCACGCGACGTCCCCCACGAACGGCTGCAGGAACAACGCAGCGGTGATCGCGCCGGGCCCGCCGGGGTCGTTGGCCGCGTCGGCGACCTTCGAGACGAGCTTGTCCTCGTAGCCGCGGTAGAGCGGGAAGCGCCACAGCGGCTCCCCCGCCCGCGCCCCGGCCGCGTCGAGTGCGCCCGCCAACGCGTCGTCGCTGGCGAACAGGCCGCCGACCTGCTGGCCGAGGGCGACCTTCACCGCGCCGGTGAGCGTGGCGATGTCGACGACGACAGCGGGGGCGAGCTCGGCCACGGCGTACGCGAGCGCGTCGGCGAGGACCAGCCGGCCCTCGGCGTCGGTGTTGCCGACCTCGGTGGTGCGGCCGCCGTGGTGGCGGACCACGTCACCGGGACGGAGCGCGCTGCCGGAGACGGCGTTCTCCGCGGCGGCGACCAGGCCGATCACGCGGACCGGGCAGTCGACGTCGGCGAGGGCGGCCATGGTCGCGAGCACGACGGCACCGCCGGTCATGTCGCGCTTCATCGATCCCATCGAGGCGGCCGGCTTGATGGACAACCCGCCCGTGTCGAAGGTGATGCCCTTGCCGACGAGGACCACGACCGGCAGCTTCTTCGCGGCGCGGGCGGAGACACCGGCCGGGGTGTAGTCGAGGCGGATCAGGCGGGGCGGGGTCGCGGACGCGGCGCCCACGGCCAGGATGCCGCCGAACCCGTCGCGGTCCAGGTCGTCCTCGTCCCACACGCGTACGTCGAGGCCGCTCGCGGCCGCGATCTCCTCGGCCTGCTCGGCCAACCAGGCCGGGTTCTTCAGGTTGGAGGGGACCGTCGCCAGCAGGCGGGAGCGCCAGCCGGCGCCGCCGAGGGCGACGGCGCGCTCCAGCGCCGCCCGGTCGGTGCTGGCCGCGGCGAGGACCACGCGTCGTACGGGCTGGTGCTCGGGGCCGGTCGAGCGCCAGTGGAAGCCGAAGGAGCCGAGCATGGTGCCGGCGACGAATGCCTCGAGCGCGATCGGGTCGTCGGGCGAGGTGTCCTCGGCGACGGCCGGGATCGAGGTGACGACCGCGCCGCGGTCGCGCGCGGCCTTGGCCATCGCGGCCCCGGCGCGGCGCAGGTCGATCGGGCGCGCGGCGCCCACACCGACGAGCAGCACGACCCGCAGCGCGGGGTTGGCCGGGGTGCCGTCGGGCACGGGGACGACCGCCACCTGGGCGGTCGCACCGGTGAGGCCGTGGATCTCGGCGAAGCCGACCAGGTCGAGACCGAGCTCGTCGGCCAGCTCAGCGGCCCCCGGGCCGAGCAGCAGGCTGCCGTCGTCGCCCGGCAGGACCGGGAGTGCGACGACGTCGACGCCCTTGATGGCGCCGGGGAGCAGCTCGCTGGCAGCGAATTCGGGGGGAGAGACCTGTCCCGGCAGGACCGGGCGGCGTGCGTCAGCCGATGACATTCTTCAGCGCGTCACCGAGCGCGGCTGCCTCCTCGGCATTGAGCTCGACCACGAGTCGGCCACCACCTTCGAGCGGGACACGCATCACGATGCCGCGCCCCTCCTTGGTGACCTCGAGCGGACCGTCGCCGGTCCGAGGCTTCATCGCCGCCATGCGGCACCCCTCTTCCACTACCTCTGCGAGCCGCCGGAGCCCTGTGCCACCGACTGTGCGCAGCATCATTATTCCCCATGGCCCACCAGCCGCGCAGTCGAGACCCGATCGTCGTCAGGTCTCGGCTGCCAGCGCCGCGTCGACGAAGTCGATGACGCTGTCGTGCTCGTCGCCGTCGAAACGCGCCATGGCCTTGCCGATCGGGTCCTCGACGCGACCCGACGGCATCGTCACGACCGGCATCGCGTCGCGTCCGGCCGAGGTGGCCCACTCGGCGCCCGGCACCGCGCGGACCAGGACCTCTCCCAGGTAGGCGCCGGCCGCCCAGACGTCGACCTCGCCGGCCGCCCGTCCGCGGCCGGGCCGGCGCGACCACTGGTCGAGGGAGGACTCCACCTGGTCGACGCTCTCGGCGGAGAAGTCGAGGATGTCGGTGCCGGCGGGGTGCTCGCCCGCCCACTTCTCGGCCAGCAGGCGGACCAGCCCGGTCGGCACCGCCGCAGCGGCGGGCACGGCGGCCGGCCGGTCGCCCTCCATCTCGCGGGCCAAGCGCGTCAGAAGCGTGTCGACCTCCGCCATCCGGTAGCCCCGCAGCGCGAGCGAGAACCGCACTCGGCGCAGGTCCTCGGCCCGCACGGGACCGGCCGCCGGGACGAGGGCGTCCGGCCGGTCGTCATAGGCCGGCGCCATCGGCTCACCTCGGCCGGCGGCGAGCAGGGCGACACCGCCCATCGCCAGCACGATGAGGACGGCGAACACCCACATCATCGGGTGGGACATCGGCGGCTCCTCAGCGGTGCCGGCCGCGCGCCGCGACCATCAGCGCCACGGCCTCGTCGACGTCGTCGGTGAGGGTGAGCATGTCGAGGTCCGTCCGCTGGATCCGCGCGTCCTCGAGCATCGTGCCCTGCATCCAGTCGATCAGGCCCTGCCAGTGCTCGACGCCCATCAGCACGATCGGGAACTGGGTGATCTTGAGGGTCTGCGCCAGCGTCATCGCCTCGAACAGCTCGTCGAGGGTGCCGAGTCCGCCCGGCAGGACGACGTAGCCCTGGCTGTACTTCACGAACATCATCTTGCGCACGAAGAAGTAGCGGAAGTTGAGGCCGAACGTCACGTAGTCGTTGAGCCGGGTCTCCCAGGGCAGCTCGATGCCGAGGCCGATGCTCTCGCCGCCGGCCTCCATCGCACCCTTGTTGGCGGCCTCCATCGCGCCCGGGCCACCACCCGTGATCACCGCGAAGCCCGCCTCGACCAGGGCCGCGCCCACCCGCACCCCGATGTCGTACGCCGGGTGGTGGTCCGCGATCCGCGCGGACCCGAACACGGAGATCGCCGGCCCCACCTCGGCGAGGTCGTTGAAGCCCTCGACGAACTCGGCCTGGATCTTCATCACCCGCCACGGGTCGGTGTGCACCCAGCCGCTGTCACCCCGGCTGTCGAGCAGCCGCTGGTCGGTGGTCGATCCCTCGGGTCGGCCCGCGCTGGGACGGGGTCCGCCGCCGCTGCGCCTGGTCACCGGGGTCCCCGCGAAGTCGTGCGCTGGCGGACCGCAGCGGGGGAAGCGTGGAACTTCGTGGGGTGGATCATGCCTGCTCCTCCTGGGGGGTCGTGAGCCACGTCCGCAGCTGCTGCTCGCACCGGATGATCTGGGCCACCTCGACGTGCTCGTCCTGCTTGTGGGCCAGCAGCGGGTCGCCGGGCCCGTAGTTGACCGCCGGCACGCCGAGGACGGTGAAGCGGGCGACGTCGGTCCAGCCGAACTTCGGCGCGACCTGTCCCCCGACGGCCTCGACGAAGGCCTTCGCGGCCGGCCGGTCCAGACCCGGCAGTGCACCGGGCGCGCTGTCGGTGAGGGTGACCTCGAAGCCCGCGAAGAACTCCTCGACGAAGGCCAGCGCCTCCGCCTCGGAGCGGTCGGGGGCGAAGCGGTGGTTGACCGTCACCACGCACTCGTCGGGGATCACGTTGCCGGCGACCCCGCCGCGGATCCCGACCGCGTTGAGTCCCTCGTGGTACTCCAGGCCGTCGATGACCGGCCTGCGAGCGTCGTACGCCGCCAGCCGGTCGAGCACCTCGGCGGCACCGTGGATGGCGTTGACCCCGCGCCAGCTGCGCGCGGAGTGCGCGCGCTCGCCGCGGGTGCGGACCTCGACGCGCAGGGTGCCCTGGCAGCCCGCCTCGACCCCGGCGTTGGACGGCTCCATGAGGATCGCGAAGTCGGCCACCAGCAGGTCGGGGTCGGACTCCCCCAACAGTCGCAGGCCGTTGTGGACCGCCTCGATCTCCTCAGCCTCGTAGAGCACGTAGGTGATGTCGTGGACCGGCTCGGTGAGCGTCGCCGCGAGCCTGAGGATGACCGCGTCGCCGCCCTTCATGTCGCAGGTGCCGAGGCCGTGCAGGATGCCCGTGGCCTCGTCGTACCGACTCGGGAGGTTGTCGTTGACCGGAACGGTGTCGAGGTGGCCGGCGATCACGACCCGCGAACGCCGCCCGAGGTCGGTGCGGGCCACGATTGTGTGCCCGCGGCGGGTCACGCTCAGGTGCGGCAACGCCTGCAGCGCGGCCTCGACCGCGTCGGCGATCTCCTGCTCGTGGCGGCTGACCGACTCGATGTCGACCAGCTGGCGGGTCAGGGTGACGACGTCGGCGGTCAGGTCGAGCGGGGTCGTTGAGCCGGGCACGGGTGACAGTCAACCAGCGTGCCGGGCGTCACGGCCCGACCGGTGCCCGTGTCGCGCGCCCGGACCGGCCAGGAACCACGAGGGCCGGTCACGACCGTCCGGGTCGTGACCGGCCCTCGGCGATGCCGGGTCGGGCGGGGCCGGGTCAGGCCAGCTCGACCGTGATCGCGGCCTTCTCTCCCTCGCCGACGGCGACCTCGCTCGCGCCGGCCGGCACCTCCTCGGTCACCGTGTACGACGTCGCCAGGGTCTCCCCCGCGATCAGGGCCTCGTGGGCGCGGGCCGCGGCCAACACCGGCGCGGGGCCGGCGATGGTGAGCTCGATCCGGTCGGTGACCTGGAAGTCGGCGTCGCGCCGCGCCTGCTGGACGGCGCGGACCAGGTCGCGGGCCAGGCCCTCCTCGGCGAGCTCGGGGGTGACGACCGTGTCGAGGACGACGAAGCCACCGCCGGGCAGCATGCCGGTCGCCGTGCCCTCGGCAGCGTCTCCGGCGACGGTCTCGAGCGTGTACTCGCCCTCGACCAGGGCCAGCCCGCCGGCGACCACGGCACCGGACGCGTCGACCGACCAGTCGCCGGACTTCGAGCCCTTGATGGCGAGCTGGACGTCCTTGCCGAGGCGGGGGCCGGCGGCACGGGCGTTGACGGTGAGCTTCTGCTCGACGCCGTAGCCGGCGGCCTCGTCGGAGTCCGCACCCACGAGCCGCACCGCCTTCAGGTTGAGCTCGTCGGCGACGATCTCGGCGAACGGCTCCAGCGCCGCCGGGTCGGCCACGACGACCGTGAGCTGCGCGAGCGGCAGCCGGTTGCGCAGCTTGGCGGCCTTGCGCAGCGCGGAGGTGGTCGAGCACACCTCGCGCACCTCGTCCATCGCCTCGACCAGGGCGGCATCGGCCGGCAGGCCCGAGACGTCGGGCCAGTCGGCGAGGTGCACCGAGCGGCCGCCGGTCAGGCCGCGCCAGATCTCCTCGGTGGTCAGCGGCAGCAGCGGGGCGACGGCGCGGCACACGACGTCGAGGACGGCGGCGAGGGTCTCGAACGCCTCCAGCTTGCCCTCCCAGAACCGCTCGCGCGAGCGGCGGACGTACCAGTTCGTCAGCACGTCGAGGAAGGACCGGGTGGTCTCGCAGGCATCGGCGATCGCGTAGTCGTCGAGCTCGGCGGTGAGCTTCTCGACGTACTGCCGGGTCTTGGCGAGCAGGTACCGGTCGAGCGGGTCGGTGGAGTCGGTGCGCCCCGTGGCGTCGTACTGCTCGGCGTTGGCGTAGAGCGCGAAGAAGTACCACGTGTTCCACAGCGGGATCATCACCTGGCGCACGGCGTCGCGGATGCCCTGCTCGGTGACGACGAGGTTGCCGCCGCGCAGGATCGGCGAGGCCATGAGGAACCAGCGCATCGCGTCGGCGCCGTCGCGGTCGAAGACCTCCGAGACGTCGGGGTAGTTGCGCAGCGACTTCGACATCTTGTTGCCGTCGGAGCCCAGCACGATGCCGTGGCTGATGCACGACGAGAACGCCGGCTTGTCGAAGAGCGCGGTCGCCAGGATGTGCAGCGTGTAGAACCAGCCGCGGGTCTGGCCGATGTACTCGACGATGAAGTCGGCCGGGAAGTGCCCCACGGCGGAGCCGTCTTCAGTGCCGGCGAACCACTCCTTGTTCTCGAAGGGGTAGTGCACCTGGGCGAAGCTCATCGAGCCGGAGTCGAACCACACGTCGAGGACGTCGGCGACGCGGCGCATCGTCGACCGCCCGGTCGGGTCGTCCGGGTTGGGCCGGGTCAGGTCGTCGATCCAGGGGCGGTGCAGGTCGGGCTGGCCCTGTGCGTTGAGCGGGAGCCGCCCGAAGTCGCGCTCGATCTCCTCGAAGGAGCCGTAGACGTCGATGCGGGGGTAGGCCGGGTCGTCGGACTTCCACACCGGGACGGGCGATCCCCAGAACCGGTTGCGGGTGATCGACCAGTCGCGGGCGTTGTCGACCCACTTGCCGAACTGGCCGTCCTTGATGTGCTCGGGGACCCAGCGGATCTCCTGGTTGAGCTCGGCCATCCGCTTCTTGAACGCGGTGACCTCGACGAACCAGCTGCTCACGCCCTTGTAGATCAGGGGCTCGCGGCAGCGCCAGCAGTGCGGGTAGGAGTGGTCGTAGGTCTCGCGGCGCAGCAGCACCGTGCCGGGGGTGACCGCGGCGGTGCGGTTCTTGAGGTCCTCGATGATGTGCGGGTTGGCGTCGAAGACCAGCATCCCGGCGTACTCGGTGACGGGCGCCGTGAACCGGCCGTCCTTGCCGACCGGCATGACCGGCTCGATGCCCTCGCGGTCGGTCACCTCCTTGTCGACCTCACCGAAGGCGCCGGCGCTGTGCACCAGGCCCGAACCGTCGGTGGTGGTGACGGCCTCGTCGGCGGCCACGACGCGGAAGGCGTTCTCGTGATCGGCGAAGTAGGAGAACGGCGGGGCGTAGGTCAGGCCGAGCAGGTCGGCTCCCGTGCCCTGCCAGGTGATCGTCGGCTCGTCCCCGAGCTCGCGGGCGTACGCCGATAGCCGGGCCTGGGCCAGCACGAACCGCTCGCCGTCGCGCTCGACGACGACGTAGTCGATCTCGGAGCCGACCATCACCGCGAGGTTGCTCGGCAGGGTCCACGGGGTCGTGGTCCAGATCAGCAGCTTGGCGCCCTGGAACTCACCAGGGGTCGTGATCTCGAAGCCGACGGTGACCGCCGGGTCCTGCCGCATCTGGTAGACGTCGTCGTCCATCCGCAGCTCGTGGTTGGACAGCGGCGTCTCGTCGTTCCAGCAGTAGGGCAGGACGCGGAAGCCCTCGTAGACCAGGCCCTTGTCGAACAGGCTCTTGAAGGCCCACAGCACCGACTCCATGAACTCGGGGTTCATGGTCTTGTAGTCGTTGTCGAAGTCCACCCAGCGCGCCTGGCGGGTGACGTAGTCGCGCCACTCGCCGGTGTACTTGAGCACCGACGCACGGCAGGCGTCGTTGAACTTGTCGATGCCCATCTCGACGATCTCGTCGGTGGTCTTGATGCCGTTGAGGCGCATCGCCTCGAGCTCGGCGGGCAGGCCGTGGGTGTCCCAGCCGAAGCGGCGCTCGACGCGCTTGCCGCGCATCGTCTGGTAGCGCGGCACGATGTCCTTGACGTACCCGGTCAGCAGGTGGCCGTAGTGCGGCAGGCCGTTGGCGAACGGGGGGCCGTCGTAGAAGACGAACTCGTTCTCGCCGTGGGCGCCGGGGTCGCGCTGCTCGACCGAGGCGCGGAAGGTGTCGTCCTCGGCCCAGTAGGCGAGCACGCCCTCCTCGATGCGGGGGAACCGCGGGGAGCTCGGCACGGAACGGTGCTCGGCCGTCGGGCCGGCGGTCGGGTCGGTGGTGACCTTCGGATAGGTCATCGGGCTTCGGTCTCCTGCGTCTCGGATTTCGTTGGTCGAACTTGTCGAAACCCAGGGACGATCCTGGAGGACCGCGGTACCACCCTGCTTGCCCCGGCTCGGGGCCACTTCGTTCACGGCTGTGACGGGCCTGCCCGCCGGGTTCTACTCGCCCCCGCTGGCTGCTGGCGGCTTTCTGCCCGGAGCTCGCCGCTGATGACGGCTCGAACGCTTCTGCCCCCAGCGTACGGCGAGCGGCCGCCGTACCGGAAACCGGATTGCGCCCGGCCCTACGGTGGATCCATGACCGGCGAGCTGGCGAACCTGCGCGAGTACCTCACCCACTATCGCCAGACCCTCGAGCGCAAGTGCGCCGGCCTGGCGCCCGAGCAGATGGCGACCCGCTCGGTGCCGCCCAGCTCGATGAGCCTGCTGGGCCTGGTCCGCCACCTGGCCCGGGTGGAGCACTTCTGGTTCCAGCGGGCGCTCATTGAGGTCGAGGGCGAGCGCATATACGACGACGGGGACGCCGGGTTCGCCGTCGTCGAGCCGACCGAGGCGGCCGTGAACGAGGCGTGGGCGGCGTGGCGCGAGCAGGTCGCGCTGGCCGATGCCTGGCTGGACCGGCAGAGCGACGAGGGGCTGGGCCGGGTGGTGACCTTCCGGCAGGGCACCGAGACGAGCAGCATCCGCGACATCCTGCTCCACATGGTCGAGGAGTACGCCCGCCACTGCGGGCACGCCGACCTGCTGCGCGAGTGCATCGACGGCGTCACCGGCGAGTGAGACCTCGGGTGACGAGCGCCACGTCGTCGCCGCCGGCTCGCTCCGGCACGATGGAAGGGTGAGCCACCTCCTCGACGACGCCGTGGCGTCGGAGCCACTCGGCGACGGCGTGCACCGGGTCCAGGTCACGGCCGACTGGAACACCGCCAACCAGACCCCGAACGGCGGCTACGTGCTGGCCCTGCTGCAGCACGCCGTGCTCCAGGAGTCGGCCCACCCGGACGCGCTGAGCATCTCGATCACCTACTTCCGCCCCGCGCTCCCCGGCCCCGCCGACATCCGGGTCCGCGAGGTGCGCAAGGGCCGCCGCGTGTCGACGTACGACGCCGTGCTCGTCCAGTCCGGCAAGGAGGTCGCGCACGCCGTCGTGAGCACCCACGACTGGGACGCCACCGGGACCGTCGAGCACACGCCGCACGCCGCGCCCGTCGTACCCCGGCCCGAGGACTGCGCCGACGCCAGCGAGCTGATCCCGGCCGGGATGGTGCCGATCCTCGACCGCTACAGCTACCGCGCGCCGGTCGTCGCCGGCTGGTTGCGCGGCGAGCCCACCGGCGTCACGGAGTCGCTGTGCTGGATCCGCGCGGTCGACGAGCGCGCGGTCGACGCGCTGCTGGCGGGCGCGATGATCGACGCGTTCCCGCCCGTGACCGCCGAGATCGGGCACCTCGCCTCGGCCACCATCCAGCTCACCGTCCACTACCGCCGCCGCCCCGACACCGTGTGGGCGCTGGGCCACGTCACCACCCGCCACGTCATCGCCGGCTACCACGACGAGGACGTCGAGCTGTGGGACGAGCAGGGCCGGCTGATCGCCCAGGGCCGCCAGCTGGCGATCCTCGCCGAGGGCTGAGCCGGGGAACCGGCAGGCCGTCCCGACGCCTAGAATCTCCTCACGTGACTGCCGCTTGGGGCTTCGGCCTGACGACCTACGCCGCCGACCAGACCGTTCTCGACACCTGGTTCCCCGCACCCGCCCTGGGCGAGAAGCCCGCCGACGCCCAGGCTCCCGCCGAGCTGGTCGCGCTCGAGGGTGCCGACGAGGCGCGCGGTGTCACCCGCAAGGTCAACCTGGTCGAGATCGCCGACCTGGCGCTCGCGCCGGCCGACACGGTCGACGTGTGGCTGCGCCTCCACCTGCTCTCCCACCGGCTCGTCGAGCCGCACGGCCAGAGCCTCGAGGGTGTCTTCAGCCTGCTGACCAACGTCGTGTGGACCTCGGCGGGCCCGTGCGCCGTCGAGGGCTTCGAGGCCACCCGCCTGCGGCTGCAGGCGGCGGGCCAGCACGTCACCGTCTACGGCGTGGACAAGTTCCCGCGACTCGTCGACTACGTGATCCCGGCGGGTGTCCGGATCGCCGACGCCGACCGGGTCCGGCTGGGTGCCCACCTCGCCGCCGGCACCACGGTGATGCACGAGGGCTTCGTGAACTTCAACGCCGGCACGCTCGGCACCTCGATGGTCGAGGGCCGCATCTCGGCGGGCGTCGTCGTGGGCGACGGCTCCGACATCGGCGGTGGCGCCTCGATCATGGGCACCCTGTCCGGCGGCGGGAAGCAGGTCATCTCGGTCGGCGAGCGCTGCCTGCTCGGCGCGAACGCCGGCATCGGCATCTCGCTGGGCGACGACTGCGTCGTCGAGGCGGGCTGCTACGTCACGGCCGGCACCAAGATCACCGTGCTCGAGCCCGGCAAGGACGCCCGGGTGGTCAAGGCCGCCGAGCTGTCGGGCGCCAGCAACGTGCTGTTCCGCCGCAACTCGGTGTCCGGCGCGATCGAGGCGGTCCCGTGGCAGGGCGAGGGCATCGCCCTCAACGCCGCGCTGCACGCCAACTGAGCGCGCTGCTCGTCGCACCCGCGCGTCACCACCGCCCCCGCACACTGGTTCCGTGAAGCGCAGGGCGTGGGGGGTCGTCGTCGCCGTCACGGTCCTCGCGACCGCGGTGGCGATCGGCATCGGCGTGCTCCGCGCGACCGACGAGCTGGTCGGCGGCCCGAGCGGCGACTGCACCGTCACCGTGGCCGACCACCGGGTCGACGTCAGTGGCGAGCAGGCCGAGAACGCGGCGCTGATCGCCTCGATCGCCGTACGCCGGGGGCTGCCGGCCCGCGCCACCTCGATCGCCCTCGCGACGGCGTACCAGGAGTCGAAGCTGCGCAACATCGACTACGGCGACAGGGACTCGCTCGGCCTGTTCCAGCAGCGCCCGTCACAGGGCTGGGGCACCCGCAAGCAGATCCTCGACCCGGAGTACGCGACCAACGCGTTCTACGACGCGCTGGTGAAGGTCGACGGCTACCAGACCATGGAGATCACGGTCGCGGCCCAGGAGGTGCAGCGCTCCGCCTTCCCCGACGCGTACGCCGACCACGAGGCCGACGGCCGCGCGCTGGCCTCCGCCCTGTCCGGCCACTCCCCCGCCACCTTCAGCTGCGACCTCGCCGGAGGCGCCCCGACCGCCGACGCCGAGCTGGTCGCGAGCGGGCTGACCCCGCGCGCGGAGGCCGTGCGCAAGGAGCTGCTCACCCGCTTCGGGCGGCTGCAGCTCGGCGGGTTCGAGCCGGACGGCGTGTCATCGGGGCACATGGAGGGCTCGGCGCACTACGACGGCCGCGCGGTCGACGTGTTCGTGCGCCCCGTGACCACGGCGAACAACGTGAAGGGCTGGGCGATCGCGCACTGGTCGGTCGCCAACGCCGCACGGCTCGGGATCCGCACGGTCATCTTCGACGACCGGATCTGGACCGCGGGGCGTGAGGGCTGGCGCGACTACGACCCACCGTCGTCGTCGGGCGATCGCGCCGTGCTCGAGCACCGCGACCACGTGCACGTCGACGTGTTCAGGTGACGACCTCCCAGGTCAGGGGCACCACCGGGTCCGGAGCGTAGCTGCAGCAGGCGCCGGTGCGCACGGCGCGGCTCAGGTGGCCGCCGATCTCGGGATGTACCTCGGCGATCCGGGCCAGGGCGTAGCGCAGTGAGCGGGTGACACTGGTCCGCGCCCGTTCGGCGGTGCCGCCGGTGACCCGCGCCCGGCCGCCGAGGCCGACCGCGCCGGCGAGCTCGGCGAGCAGGTAGTCGCGGTCCCGCTCGGCCAGCTGCCGCCGCGCCTCGTCGTGGTCGCGCTCGGCCTCGGCCACGTCGGCCTCGACCTCCCTCAGGCGGCGCCGGTAGGACGCCCGCGCCTCGTCGTCCAGGACCGGAAGCCCGGCCTGGACGACGCCGGCTCCGGCCAGGTCGAGGACGTGCACCTCCCGGCCGGGGCTGGCCAGGAGGGCGGCGAGCAGGTGCACGCCCTTGAGATCGGGCACCCATGCCTCGACGCCGGCGTATCCGATCCGCCACCGGTCCCCGTCGCGGACCAGGGTCGCGGTGCGACCGGGCGTCGGGGTGAGCCGCTCCCCCAGCAGGCCGGCCACCTCGGTGACCCGGCCGGCGGCACCGAACGCGGCGAAGGCCGCCGCCGCGGCCTCCCACTCCAGGCGCGCCAGGTCGTCGTTGCGGAGCGCCCGGTGCGCCTGCCCGAGCACGACGCGCGCGCAGGCCGCGTCGTACGGGGCGTCGAGCTCTGTCCACGCAGCGACCGCGGCCCGGGCCGGGCCGACGGCCAGCGAGGGATCGGCGCCGAGGAGGGCTGCGCGGGCCCGGGCGAGCGCGGCGTCCGCGTGCAGCGCGGCGCTGGGGTAGCGGGCGACGATCCGCTCCAGCTCGGCAGCCACCTGCTCGGCCGCCGCGGGGTCGTCCCCGGCCACGGCGATCTCTGCCTGCGCGGCGAGCAGCGGCACCAGACGCAGGTCCCCGAACGGCGGGCGCTCCTTCCACGGGACGTCCATCGGGTGCGCGACCTCGTCGCGAACCATCGCGGCGGCGCCGGCGACGTCGCCGCGAGCCAGCCGCACCAGCGCCAGCCCGGGTTGGGGCGACCAGGCGTGCTCGTGGGCCTCGCGGAAGGCCGCCTCCGCGCCGTCGAGGTCGCCGCGGCGCAGCCGGATGTTGCCGAGCTCGACCAGCGGCCAGCCGTACTCGCGGCGCAACCAGGGTCGCAGCTGCGCACACGCGGCCAGCGCCTCCTGCTCGGCGGCGTCCGCCGGCCCGGAGAACCGCAACAGCTCGGCGCGGTGCACCCGGCAACGCCCGTGGGTGGCGCCGAAGGCCGGGCCGTGCCGCCAGCGCTCCATGACGTCGGTCCACTCGCGGGCCCGGTCGTGGCGGCCGAGCCAGAGCGCGGCGCAGATCAGCTCGCAGTAGACGTTGCCGGTGGTCAGCGGGTCGAACGTGCCGGCCGCGAGGTCCACGGCGAGCTCGTCGAGCAGGTCGATGCCCTCGTCGACCTCGCCGCGGTGGATGGCGAGCCGGGCCAGCGCCACCCGGCCGAGCCCGCGCGCCGGGTCGACGCCGAACTCCTCGCCCAGGGCGACCGCCTCGCGGGCCGGTTCGAGCGCGCTGTCCGGGTCTCCGGAGAGGAAGCGCTCGTAGGTGCGGATGATCGCGAGCAGGGCGTGCACCGGACCCGGCGGATCCTCGCCGACCAGCCGGCGCACCCGCGCGACCCAGCCCCGCACGGGCGCGAGCAGGCCGGTCTCGCAGAGCAGGTTGAGCGCGACCAGCGCGCCCGCCCGCGCGGCGGCTCCCGTCTCGCCGGCGGCCAGCTGGACGTCGTACAGCTGCTCCCACGCCGTGACCGCGCCCTCGAGGTCGCCCGCGGCGTAGCGCTCGAACGCCTGCCGCTCGAGCTCGTCCGGGGCCATGTCGCATTGTGACACCGGTTGTCACGCCTCCGGGGTGAGTCGTCTCCCGAGGAAGGAACCGTCATGCACGTGAAGACCCGCGACCTCCCGATCAAGATGAACGCCCTGGGTGCCACCGCCCGGCACCTGGGCGACTTCGGCGCCGCACACGGGCCGCTGGCCGCCGAGCACCTGCGGCTCGCCGCCGGGGTCGACATCGCACCGCTGCTCGCCGGACTCGACGACGGGCTGTGCTTCGCCGCCCACTGGGGCTACCTGGTCAGCGGCCGCGTCGTGGTGACCTACGGCGACGGCTCGACGGAGACCTGCGCGGCCGGCGAGGTCGTGCACTGGCCGGCCGGGCACACGGTCCGGGTCGAGGAGGACACCGAGCTGATCATGTTCAGCCCAGCCGCCGAGCACCTCGCGGTCATGAACCACATGCTCGAGGTGCTGGCGACGATCCCCGCGCAGCCCGTGGGGTAGCTCAGGCCCGCGTGAGGCGCTCGGCCGCGGCGGCGATCCGCTCGTCGGTCGCGGTCAACGCGATCCGGACATGGTGGGAGCCGGCCGCGCCGTAGAACGCCCCGGGCGCGACCAGGATGCCCTGGGCTGCGAGGTCGGCGACCAGCTGCCAGCAGTCTGGGCCGTCGGGGCCCTTCGTGGTCCACAGGTACAGCGACGCCTCGGAGTGCTCGATCGTGTAGCCCGCGGCCTCGAGCGCCGCCCGCAGCGTCGTACGACGCGCGCGGTAGCGCTCGTGCTGCTCCTCGACGTGCGCCTCGTCGCCGAGCACGGCAGCCATGGCGTGCTGCTGGGGCGCGGGCATCATCAGGCCCATGTTCTTGCGGACCGCGAGCAGCTCGGCGATCACGTCGCGGTCACCCGCGACGAACGCGCAGCGGTAGCCGGCGAGGTTGGAGCGCTTGGACAGCGAGTGGACGACCAGGATGCCCTCGCTCGACCCGCCGCAGATCTCGGGGTGCAGCACCGAGAGGGCCTCGCCCTCCCAGACGCAGTCGAGGTAGCACTCGTCGGAGACGAGCAGCACCCCGCGCTCACGGCACCAGTCGACGACCTTCTTGAGGTGCTCCTTCGGGAGCACCCGGCCGGAGGGGTTCGAGGGCGAGTTGACCCACAGCAGCTTCGGGGTCTCAGGACCGAAGCTGGTGAGCGCGTCGGTGGCGACGGCCCTCGCACCGACCAGCGCGGCGCCGACCTCGTAGGTCGGGTAGGCCAGCGCCGGGTAGCCGATCAGGTCGCCCGGCCCGAGGCCGAGGTACGTCGGCACCGAGGCGATGAACTCCTTGGAGCCGATCAGCGGCAGGACCTGGTCCAGGCCCAGCCCGGTCACCCCGTGGGTGCCGGCCAGCCAGTCGACGACGGCCTGGCGGACCTCGGGGGTGCCGACGGTCAGCGGGTACCCCGGGGCGTCGACCGCCGCCGCCAGCGCGGCGCGGGCCACCTCGGGCGTCGGGTCGACCGGCGTACCGATCGACAGGTCGACGATCCCGTCGGCATGCTCACGCGCCTGCGCGGCGTACTGGGTCAGCTTGTCCCAGGGGAAGTCGGGCAGCCGGCCCGAGACCGCGGTGTTCAGTGGTCCTGGTTCTGCGGCTCGAGCGCAGCGATGAACTCGGCGTCCTTGTCGATCTCACCCATCTTGGCGGCACCGCCGGGCGAGCCGAGGTCGTCGAAGAACTTCACGTTGGCGTCGTAGTAGTCCTTCCACTCCTCCGGGACGTCGTCCTCGTAGAAGATCGCCTCCACCGGGCAGACCGGCTCACAGGCACCACAGTCGACGCACTCGTCGGGGTGGATGTAGAGCATCCGCTTGCCCTCGTAGATGCAGTCGACGGGACACTCGTCGACGCACGCACGGTCCTTGACGTCGACGCACGGCTGCGAGATGACGTAGGTCATCGATTCCTCCTGAGACCAACGAGCGCGGATGCTCGACACGAAAGTGTTTCGTGTCGAGGCTCAGCCTAGTATCCCGGTCGTGCCGGACGCGCCAGGACCCCAGGAAAATGGACACGAGCCGGGCCAGCATCTGCTCGGTCCCCACGTGGTGGGCCAGCGCGTCGTCGTCCGGCGCCTGGTGCGCGGCGAGACCGGGCCGAGCGGCGGGCCGGCGTTCACCGATCTGCTCGGCACCTGTCTGGCGTGGGGCGACGGCGTCTGCGTGGTCCAGCCCGAGACGGGGGCCGCGGCGAGGATCGCGATCGCCGACATCGTGTCCGGCAAGCCGGTCCCGCCCCGCCCGGCGGCCCGGCTGCGGGTGAGCGTGCGCGACGCGGAGGCGCGGACCGGCGGGCTGTGGCCCACCGTCGACCGGGAGCCGCTCGGGGAGTGGGAGCTGCGCTCGGAGCGCGCGCCGGCCGGACGGCTGCTCAAGCGCGCCAACTCGTGTCTGGCGATGGGTGACCCCGACCGACCGTTCCCCGAGGCGCTGGCCGCCGTCGAGGCGTTCTACGCCGCTCGCGGCCGCGACCCGCTGGTGCAGGTCGAGGCGGGCTCGGCGCTCGAGGAGGCGTTCGTGGGCGCGGGCTGGCAGCGCCTGGAGTACGGCGAGTCCGACTTCCTGCTCGCCTCGGTGGCCCGGCTGCGGCGTTCCCTGCCCGCGGCGAGGCACGAGGTCGAGATCGGCGTCGACGGCTCGCGCGCGGTCGCCTCGGTGGACGCCGGGTGCGACCCGGTGGCCGAGGCGCAGGCCGGCGTCGACGGCGACTGGGTCGGCCTGCACGGCGTCACCGTCGACCTGGCGCACCGTCGCCGGGGCCTGGCGACGGCGGTCGTGGGCGAGCTCCTCGGATGGGCGGCCGAGCAGGGCGCGCTGACCGCGTGGCTGCACGTCGAGACCGACAACCCCGGCGGGCGGGCGTTCTGGGAGGCGCTGGGCTTCGCGGCCCACCACACCTGCCGCTACTACGCCCCGAGGTCGGCGAGCGCCTGGCCGGTCAGCCGGTAGGTCGTCCACTCCTGCATCGGCCGGGCGCCGAGGGACTCGTAGAACTCGATGGACGGGGTGTTCCAGTCCAGCACCGCCCACTCGACGCGGCGGTAGCCGCGCTCGACCGCGACCCGGGCGAGCGCCGTGAGCAGCGCCTTGCCCAGCCCGCTCCCCCGCTGGTCGGGCTGCACGAAGAGGTCCTCGAGGTAGATCCCCGGGGTGCCGGTCCAGGTCGAGAAGGTGCGGAACCACAGCGCCATGCCGACGACCGTGCTCCCCGGGCCGCCGGACTCGGCGACGAGGACGTTGGCCACCGGGTCCGGCCCGAACAGCCAACGCTGCAGATCGTCCTCGGTGGTCTCGACCGCGTCCGGCTCGCGCTCGTACTCCGCGAGCGCACGGATCAGCCGGAGGACGTCGGGAACGTCCTGCGGCGTCGCCGCCCGGACCAGCCCGGTCAGCTCGGCCGCGTCAGCCACGCGCGAGGAAGTTGAGCAGGTCGTGCCGGGTGAGCACCCCGACCGGCTTGCCGTCCTCGTGGACCAGCACGGCGTCCGCGGACTCCAGCAGCGGTACGGCGGCCGTCGCGTCCTCGGTCGAGCCGATCGTCGGCAGCGCCGCCGACATGTGCTGCTCGACGGAGTCGGTCAGCTTCGCCTTGCCGGTGAACAGCGCGTCGAGCAGCGCGCGCTCGGAGACCGAGCCGGCGACCTCGGCCGCCACGATCGGCGGCTCGGCGCGCACGACGGGCATCTGCGAGACGCCGTACTCCTGCAGGATCTGCACCGCCTCGGCGATGGTCTCGTTGGGGTGCGTGTGCACGAGCGCGGGCATGCCCTGGGACTTGCTGCTCAGCACCTCGCCGACGGTCTGGGCCGGGCTCGGCTGGCCGGTGCTGAAGCCGTACTGGGCCAGCCAGTCGTCGTTGAAGACCTTGCTGAGGTAGCCGCGCCCGGAGTCGGGCAGCAGCACGACGACGACGGCGTCGTTCTTCCCCTCCGCGGCGAGCTCGTGGGCGAGCTGGCGCGCGGCGTACGCCGCCATGCCGGAGGAGCCGCCCACCAGCAGGGCCTCCTCGCGGGCGAGGCGGCGGGTGAACGCGAACGAGTCGGCGTCGGAGACCTCGATGATCCGGTCGGCCACGCCGCGGTCGTAGGTCTCGGGCCAGAAGTCCTCCCCGACGCCCTCGACGAGGTAGGGACGGCCGGTGCCGCCCGAGTAGACAGAGCCGGCCGGGTCGGCGCCGATCACCTGGACCGAGGGGTTCTGCTCCTTGAGGTAGCGGCCGATGCCGGAGATGGTGCCGCCGGTGCCGACGCCGGCGACGAAGTGGGTGATCCGGCCCTCGGTCTGGCGCCACAGCTCCGGGCCGGTCTCCTCGTAGTGGGAGCGCGGGTTGTGGGGGTTGGAGTACTGGTCGGGCTTCCACGCGCCGGGCTGGCTGGCGAGCCGGTCCGACACGTTGTAGTAGGAGTCGGGGTGCTCGGGCGCGACGGCCGTCGGGCAGACGACCACCTCGGCGCCGTACGCCTTGAGGACGTTGCGCTTGTCCTCGCTCACCTTGTCTGGGCACACGAAGATGCACTGATAGCCCTTCTGCTGGGCCAGCATCGCCAGCCCGACCCCGGTGTTGCCGGACGTCGGCTCGACGATCGTGCCGCCGGGCCGCAGGGCGCCGGATGCCTCGGCGGCCTCGATCATCCGGGTGGCGATCCGGTCCTTCACCGAACCGCCGGGGTTGAGGTACTCCACCTTGGCCAGCACCAACGGTCCGTCGGCGGGCAGGTCGAGGGAACGGTTGAGCCGGACCAGCGGGGTGTTGCCGATCAGCTCCAGCAGGGACTCGACGTACTCCATGCCCCCACCGTATCGGTGGATCCGTAGAGTTGCCGCCGTGAGCAAGGCGTCCGCAGCCCGCAAGCTCGCCGCCGCCGCGCTGTACGGCGGGGGCGGGCTCTCCGCTCTCGGCGCCGGTCTCTACGGGGTGCTGTCCGCCGAGGCGCGGCTCGCCCGCAAGACGATCGGCCCCGCACGGGACGAGCCGCCGCCTGACGCGACCGGTTGGTACGGCCGCGGCCGCCCCGGCCCGGCCGTCCGGATCGCGGTCCTGGGCGACTCCAGCGCCGCCGGCTACGGCGTCGAGCGGGTGGAGGAAACGCCGGGCGCCCTGATCGGAACTGCCGTCGCCGAGCACGCCGACCGGCGTGTCTACCTGCGTGAGTTCTGCGTCGTCGGCGCCAAGTCCTCCGACCTCGCCGCCCAGGTCGACCGGGCCCTGCCCATCGAGCCCGAGGTCGCGGTCATCCTGATCGGCGGCAACGACGTCACCCACACCGTGCGCCCCTCCCACTCGGTGCGCGCGCTCGCCGAGGGGGTACGCCGGCTCACCGCCGCCGGCGCCACCGTGGTCGTCGGCACCTGCCCCGACCTCGGCACGATCCAGCCGATCGCTCCCCCGTTGCGCCAGGTCGCCCGCGCCTGGTCCCGCCGGCTCGCCGCCGCGCAGACCATCGCCGTGGTCGAGGAAGGTGGGCGGACCGTCTCGCTCGGCGACATCCTGGGACCCGAGTTCGCCGCCGCTCCGGCGCTTCTGTTCGGTCCCGACCAGTTCCACCCCTCGGCCGAGGGCTACCGGGCGCTCGCCGGCGTGCTGGTCCCGTCGGTCCTGGCCTCCCTGGAGCAGGCGCCGGAGGAGGCCGGTCTCGAGGCGTTCCGCGGTGAGGGCGTGCTGCCGGTGACCCGCGCGGCGGTCCAGGCCGTCAACGAGCCCGGCACCGAGCTGGGCGGCACCGAGGTCGGCGGCCGCCGGGCCGGCGTCCGCGGCCTGTGGGTCGAGCTGCGGCACCGCCGCTCGCGCAAGCACGTTCCCGGCGAGGCGCCCGAGCTGCACGAGAGCGCACCCGACCCCGCCTGACCTGCCGAAAACCCCCCGGCCCCGGACCCCACCGAGGTGGAGCCGGGGCCGTGGGCGCGCAGCGACGAGGCGTGCGCGAAGAGGATCAGTCCTGCTGGAGGATCGCGAGGATCCGCAGCAGGTTGGTGTAGATCCAGACCAGGCTGACCAGCAGCGCGAAGGACGCGCGCCACGACTCGCGCTCCGGAATGCCGTTGCGGATGCCCTGCTCGACGAAGTCGAAGTCGAGGATCAGCATGAACACGCCGAGGACGAGGCCGCCGACCGCGAAGATCAGGCCGAGCGGGCCGAAGCCGAACAGGCCCATCTGGCTGCCGAAGAGGCCGAGCACGAGCTCCATCAGGCTCAGGGCGACCATGCCGAACATCGCCGCGATCACGAAGGTGCGGAACTTCTGGCCGACCTGGATGTCGAAGAACTTGTACGCCGCCAGCGTGCCCGCGAAGGCCGCGAAGGTGCCGACGACCGCCTGCACGACGATGCCGCCGTACTGGTCGCTGGGGAACATCGCGTCGTAGAACTTGCTCAGGGCGCCCAGGGCGACGCCCTCGGCGACGGCGAAGGCCATCACCAGCGCGGGGCTGACGACCCGCTTGAAGGAGTTGACCAGCGACAGGATGAACGCCGCGCCCGAGCCGACGATCATCGCGGCGCTCAGCACGCCGACGGCCTCGGTGGACTCGATCGCCGGGGTGGCGAACCAGGTCACGGCCGCGGCGATGATCGTGATGCCGAGCGTGATGGTGGTGGTCTGCACGACCGAGTCGATGGTCATCCGACCCTGGCGGACGGGGGCCTCGGGCGCCGGGTAGCCGGGCTGCGCGTAGCCGCCGCCGTACTGCGGCTCGCCGAAGCCCTGGTAGGCAGCGGCTCCGGAGCGGTTGAACTCCTCCGAGCGCCGGAACACCGGGTTGTTGCTCTGCATGGTCTCCTCCGCAGGCTTGCGAGTCTGTCGGGCGGCCGGGGTGACTGCCCTCCACCTACAGTCTAGGTGGCTCGATGCTGGTGCAACGTCCCGACGTTGCCGAAGGTTCCCGGACAGCCCGGACAGGCTTCACCGAGCGGTGATCGTGACCGTGACCTCCTGCCCGGGCACGTCGGGCCGGACCTCGATCCGGCCCGCGGTCCCCGGCGCCCACCGGCCGCCGTCGACCGCCACGTCGTACCCGTGCGGGTAGTGCAGCGGGCTCACGAAGATCTCCGTCGGCGCGGACAGCCCGTTGGAGCGGTAGCGGTAGGCGAAGGCTCCGGAGTCCGGATCGAAGCGCATCTGCAGGGGCGTGCCGGCGGTGGCCTGGGCATAGGTGCGCACGAGGAGCCGGAGCTTGTCCTGCTTGACCGAGCCGAAGTCGGCGTCGTCGCGGAACAAGCCCTGCGCGTCGTCGGCGGTGGTCGGGTCCCGCCACTGCTTGTAGGCCCAGTGCGTCCAGCCCATGAGGTGCTCGTCGGCGACCGCGGCGTCGATCTCGACGGCGCGCGGGTTGTCGGTCGCACCCCACTCGCTCATCAGGGGCGCCGCCTGCATCGTCGCGGCCTGGGCGAGCGCGGTCGTGGTCCGCTCCCGGCTGAACTTCCAGCAGTTCTCGACGTCGCCGACGGGCAGTCCCTGGGACTCGAGGAACACGTCTTGGCAGTAGTTGTGCCACGAGTAGCCGAGCTGGGTCTCCCCGGCCATCGGGCGCAGGTACGTCGGCACCGGGCGCCCCGCGGCGAGCTGCTGCGGCTCCCACCACACGACGTTGTCGGGGTCGACCTGACGGATGGCGCGGGTGACCTTCTCGTAGGCCGGCTGGAGCTCACGCTGGTAGGCGCCGGCGCAGCCGCCGGTGAAGCAGGACAGCCACTCCAACCCCATCCAGGGCTCGTTGATCAGGTCGTAGCCCATCAGTCGGGGCTGGTCCTTCCACCACCCTGCGGCGACCTGCCACGCGGCCGCCCAGTCGTCGATGCCGCCCCACCGGTTGGCCCAGAACTGGTCGAAGACCAGCGAGTTCTCGGGCGTCCAGTACCCGAGGGGGAAGGGCAGGTTGACGGCCGGGAGCAGGCCCAGCACGGCGGGACGGTGCAGGGCCCAGTCGGGGACGCCCTCGCCGCCGTAGGTCTCGTGCCACTGGTCCTGGTGCATGTCCAGCTGCATCCAGATGCCACGTTCGGCGAGCAGGTCCATCACCCGCTGCCAGCGCGCGCGGTACGACGGGTCGCCCACGCCCGCCGCGTCCGGCGTGATGCCCGCCCACATCGTGCCGAGGCGGACGCCGTTGAACCCGTGCTCGGCGAGCCACCGGGCGTCGGCCGCACGGAAACCCTCGACGGAGTCCGGCGGGACGTAGGGGTCGAGCTTCCAGACCAGGTTGAACCCGTGCACGATCACGACCCGGCCCTGCTCGTCGACCAGCCAGCGGCCCTCGCGTCGCAGCTGGGGCGGTCCGTCGTCGTCCGCCGCGGCGCCGGGCGCCGCCGCGACGAGCCCGACGAGACCGCCGAGGGCCAGCAGCGCCGCGACGAGCGTCAGGGGCCACCGCCGTGACCGGGTAGAACCTGTTCCAGGGAGCACGCCCGGAAGATACCCGAGGCATGTGACCCGCGTCACCCGTCCGGCAGTGCCCGGCTCAGCGCCTGCGGAGCCGGACCACGGTGTCGCGCACCCGCAGTGGCCCCTCGGGCGTGGCCTGCTCCCGGACGGGCGTGTCGGCGACCTCGACCTCCCACGGGCTGTCGGGCCGGTCGGCGCCGAGCGTCTCGATGACCCGCTCCGGCTCGAACATCAGGCCGGGGCCGTGGTCGTGGCGCGCGCCGGTGGTGACGTCGTCGGGGTGGTGGGCCACGACGAGCAGCCGGCCGCCCGGCGCGACGGCGTCGGCGATCCCGCGGTAGACCGCGGGGAAGTCCGGGAGCGGGACGTGCAGGAAGCTGACCGTCACCAGGTCGAAGGTGTGGTGGCCGACCGGACGCGGGTCGGCGAGGGCGTCGTAGAACCCGATCCGGATCCGGTCGCCGACACCCTCCTCCTCGGCGTGCGCGGCGACCTTGGCCAGCGCCACCTGCGACACGTCGACCGCCGTGACCTGCCAGCCCTGCTTCGCGAGCCACACGGCGTCGGCACCCTCGCCGCAGGCGACGTCGAGGGCGCGCCCCGGGGCGAGGTCGGGGATGGCGTCGAGCTGCTCGACCAGGCGCTGGTTGGGCCGACCGCTCCAGACGCGGTCGGTGCCGCCGTACCGCTCGTCCCAGAAGCCGGCGGTCAGGGCGTCGCGCAGCTCGCCGAGGGTCTTGTCGTGCTCGTGGTGGGAGTGCTCGTGACGGTGCATGGGACCACTGTCCCGCTTCAGGCGGACATGAAGTCAAGCGCTGCCGTCAGCAGCGTCCCTCCGCCGTGGGCGGATCCGCCTTCTCCGCGGCCGGCCCGTCGCTGACAGTGGGCTCATGAGCGACGACAACCGACCCCGCGCCTTCGACGACCGCGTACGACGCGAGCTGCTCCAGCAGCGCGTGCTGGTCCTCGACGGCCCCCTCGACGACGACAACGGCGTGCTGCTGACCAGCCAGCTGGTGGGCCTCGCCGCTGACGACCCCGGCGCCGACATCGCGCTGTGGATCCACTCCCCCGGCGGCTCGGTGCCGGCGATGCTCGCGATCCGCGACGTGATGCGGCTGGTGCCGTGCGACGTGGCGACGCTGGCGCTGGGCATCGCCTGCAGCGCCGGTCAGTTCCTGCTCTCCTCCGGCACCCGCGGCAAGCGGCGTGCACTCCCCCATGCCCGGATCCTCATGCACCAGGGCTCGGCCGGCATCGGCGGCACCGCCGTCGACATCGAGCTGCAGGCGCAGGACCTGCGCCAGACGCGGGACACGGTGCTCGGCCTGATCGCCGAGGACACCGGACAGCCGCTGGAGCGGGTCTTCGAGGACTCGCTGCACGACCGGTGGTACTCCGCCGCGCAGGCGCTGGAGTACGGCTTCGTCGACGAGATCGTGGAGTCGTACGACGTGCTGGCGCCGCCACGCCGCGCCGTCGTCGGCCTCGGCACCTTCGCCCCGGCGGGAGCAACCCGGTGAGCAGCTACCTGGTCCCCAACGTGATCGCCCAGCACCCGCGCGGCGAGCGGATCATGGACGTCTACTCGCACCTGCTCACCGAGCGGGTCGTCTACCTCGGCACCGCGATCGACGCGGGCGTCGCCAACTCGCTGGTCGCCCAGCTGCTGCACCTCGAGGCCGACAACCCCGACCGCGACATCCAGCTCTACATCAACTGCGAGGGCGGCGACCCGAGCGCGATGCTGGCGGTGCACGACACCATGCAGTTCATCCGCCCGCAGGTCGCGACGACCTGCATCGGTCAGGCGATCGCCGTCGGCGCGGTGCTGCTCGCCTCCGGCGCGGCCGGCAAGCGCTCGGCGCTCCCCCATGCCCGGGTCGTCCTGCACCAGCCCGCCGCCCAGGGCCGCGGCGCCATCCCCGACCTGATCCTGCAGGCCGACGAGGTGGTGCGGGTGCGCGCCGACATCGAGCAGATCCTGTCGCGCCACACCGGCCAGGACACGGCCACGCTGCGCGCCGACACCGACCACGACCGGGTGTTCACGGCGGCGGGCGCGCGGGAGTACGGGCTGATCGACCACGTGATCGAGGAGCGCGGTCCCGCGGGGTGACTCAGGCGACGAGCGCCAGGGCGTAGGCGCCGCCGACCGCGGCGGGAGCGGCGAGCGGCTGGAGGTCGCCGGCGACGGAGGTGGTGAGGTCGAGCAGCGTCGTCCCCAGCGCCCCGAGGACCGCGGCGATCATCTCGCTGCTCGGCTCCTTGATGCCCCGCTCGATCTCGGAGAGGTACTGCGGCGAGATGCCGGCCCGGCCCGCAGTCTCGCTCAGCGTCTCGCCGCGCTCGCGGCGCAGGTCGCGCAGCCGTCGTCCCACCAGGTCCCGCCACAGCGGCTCCGCCGCGTTCCGATCCTCGGCCATGCCTCATCGTAGGTCGGCGGGTCGGCCCGCCCGAGGTGTCCGCGGAGAGTTCTGCCCTGAGCAGAAGCGGCAGCCTCCTAGGCTCGGTGCATGATCCACCTCCCCCGGCCCGAGGGCATGCCGCCCACCAACGGCTACAGCCATGCGGTCGTCGCCTCCGGCGAGGTCGTCGTGGTCTCCGGACAGCTGCCCGCGGACACCGAGGGCCGCCTCGTCGGTGACGGTGACCCGCTCGCCCAGGCCCGGCAGGTGTTCGCGAACCTCGCCCGCGCCTTGACCGCCGCCGGAAGCGACGTGTCCCACCTCGTGCGGCTCGGCTTCTTCCTCACCGACCTGGCCGACCTGGGCGCCGTACGGACGGCGCGGACCGAGTTCCTCGGCGATGCTCCCGAACCCGCGAGCTCGCTGGTCCAGGTCGCAGGACTCGTGCTGCCCGGCGCGCGGTTGGAGATCGACGCGCTGGCCGTACGCCGCGCCCACTGACGCGCGTCGGTGCCCCCGCTGGGGCTCGAACCCAGACTGCGCCGCTTTTAAGGCGGCTTCCTCTGCCGGTTGGGATACGGGGGCGGCTTCTGGCGGCCGGACCTACAGGTAGGTCTGGCGAGGATAGATCGCGTGCGCGCCGGCGACCCGGTCGAGGAACAAGAAGCCGTCGGTGTGGTCGATCTCGTGCTGCAGCGCCCGGGCCTCGAAGGCGTCGGTGCTGAACTCCACGGTCTCGCCGGTGCCGGGCAGCTGGCCGCGGACGGTCAGGCGCGAGGCGCGCTTCACGTCGCCGGTGAAGTCAGGGACGCTCATGCAGCCCTCGCGGGCCTTCTCGTTGCGGCTGGACTCGACGACCTCGGCGTTGCACAGGACGAAGGTGCCGTGCTGGGTGCGGGTCTTGGGGTGCTCGGTGACGTCGACGCAGAACATCCGCACGCCCACACCGACCTGGTTGGCGGCGAGGCCGACGCACCCGGGGCTGACCCGCATGGTCGCGACCAGGTCGGCCGCGAGCTGGACGGACTCCGCGGAGGTGGGGTCGACGTCGGCGCCGCGGGCGGAGAGCACTCCCTGCGGGGCACAGACGACGGGCAGCACCCGGCCCTCGACGCCGAGCTCGGTCTCGGACCAGCCGGCGACCCGCTCGCTGCTCACAGCTCGTCGGCCTCGGCCGGGCGCAGGGTGGCCGTGACGCCGACGCGCTCGGCCGCGGACCGGATGGCGCCCTCGAGCGCGGCGGAGTCGGCGTCGGCGGGCAGGTCGAGCTCGGCCACGAGCAGGTAGAGCTCACCGGCCAGGCGGGTGGTGAGGTCGGTGATGTTGCCCCCGGCGGCGGCGACCTCGGCGACCACGGCCGAGACGATGCCGGAGCGGTCGCCGCCGTGGACGGTCAGCACCCACGCGCTGCCCCCGGCGGCGGGCGTGGGCTCGTCGGTGACCGGGCGGACCGCGACGTCGAGGTCGCCGTTGGCGGCGAGCGGCGCCAGGGCCTGCTCGATCGCGGCGGCATCGGCCCCGCCGCGGCACAGCAGCATCATCGCGAAGTGCCCCCGCAGCAGGGTCATCGTGGAGTCCTCGATGTTGAGCCCGAGCTGCGCGAGGCCGGCCGTGGTGGCGGCGATGATGCCGGGGCGGTCGTGGCCGAGGACGGTGACGGCGTACAGGTCGGTGCTCACGCCCCTAGTGTCTCAGCAAGCTCGCGGGCCCGGCGCAGCACCGCGTCCGTCATCGGCTCGGTGAGGCGTCCGGTGAACGTGTTGTGCGGGCTGGGGTGGAAGCAGCCGAGGAGCGCCAGGTCGCTTCCCGTACGACGACGCGCGGGTCGGGGCAGCCCGATCTCGGCGCCGTGCGCGAACCGTGGCCGCGGGCGCGGCACCTCCCAGCCGGCGCGGCCCAACGCGTCGAGCGACGACTGCCACCCGATCGCGCCGAGCGCGACCACGACCCGCAGGCTCGGGGCGAGGATCGCGAGCTCGCGGTCCAGCCAGGGTGCACAGGCGGCCCGCTCCTCGGGCGTGGGCTTGTTGGCGGGCGGCGCGCACCGGACCGGTGCCGCCAGCCGCACGTCGGTGAGCTCGAGGCCGTCGTCGCGGGCGACGCTCCGCGCCTGGTTGGCCAGCCCGACCCGGTGCAGCGACGCGAACAGCCAGTCCCCCGACCGGTCGCCGGTGAACATCCGGCCCGTCCGGTTGGCACCGTGGGCGGCCGGCGCCAGCCCGACGACCAGGATCCGCGCGGCGGCCGGCCCGAAGCCCGGCACGGGGCGGGCCCAGTAGTCCTCGTCGGCGTACGACGCCCGCTTCTCGCGGGCGACCTGCTCGCGCCACGCGACCAGCCGCGGGCACGTGCGGCAGCGGACGATCCGCGCGTCCAGCCGCGCCATCGCCTCCGCCGGGTCCTCGTTCACGACACCAGCGACCAGGCGATCCCGTCGAGGATGTCGGTCTCGGCGACGACCACCTGAGCGACCGAGAGGCGGGCCAGCACCCGCGCGAGGATCAGCGCGCCGGCGTCGATCACGTCCGCGCGCCCCGGGTGCATCCAGCCGAGGGCGCGGCGCTCGGCGACGCTCATCGCGAGCAGCCGGTCGACCTGTGCGAGGACGTCGGGCACGGCGAGCACGCGGGCGTGGATCAGGTCGCGGTCGTAGGCGGCGAGGCCGAGGGTGCCGGCGGCGATCGTGGTGTTGGTGCCGGCGACGGCGAGCACCGAGCGGGCGAGGGCGGGGTCGACCGGGCAGGCGTCGAGCGCGGCGTCGACGTCGGCGACGACCGCGGCGACCTCGTCGGGCGTGATCGGGTCGTGGCGCACGTGCCGCTCGTGCAGGCGCACCGACCCGATGTCCATGGAGTGCGCGGCGTTCGGACCGGTCGCCGGGTCGCCGAGGATCAGCTCGGTCGAGCCGCCGCCGATGTCGACGACCAGCGCCGGGCCGATCAACTCGACCGAGGCAGCCGTGAGCCCGCGGACCGCGCCGTCGAAGGCGAGCCGGGCCTCCTCCTCGCCGGAGAGCACCTCGGGGTCGATCCCCAGCCGGGCGTGCACACCGGCGGTGAACTGCGCCGCATTGGCGGCGTCGCGGGTCGCGGAGGTGGCGCAGAACCGGATCCGGTCGGCTCCGATGCCGGCCGAGCCGATGATCGCGGCGTACTCGTCGATCGCGGCCCAGGCCCGCTCCAGCGCCTCCGGCGCCAGCCGACCGGTGGCGTCGACGCCCTGGCCGAGGCGGATCATCCGGCTCTCGCGGCGGACCCTGTCCGGCTCGTTCGCCGGGTCCCCGACGAGCAGCTTGATGGTGTTGGTGCCGCAGTCGATCGCGGCGACCGGGTCACTCATCGCCGGCGGGAGCCACGCACGGCCCCTTGGCCCACCAGTCGCCGAGGATCTCCAGGACCTCGTCGCCGAGCGGGTTCACGCCCGGTCCGGCGGCCAGCGCGTGGCCGGCGAGCACGTGCAGGCACTTCACCCGGTCGGGCATGCCACCGGCGGAGATGCCCTCGATCTCGGGGACGTCGAAGCCGCCCGCCGCACCGATCGCGGCACGGTCGGCGAGATAGGCCTCGTGGGCGGCGCGGTAGGCCGCGGCCAGCTCCGGGTCGGTGCCGAGCCGGTCCTGCATCTGCTTCATCAGGCCGGACGCCTCGAGGGTGCCGATCTTGGAGTTCACCCGCGGGCAGGTGAGGTAGTAGGTCGTCGGGAACGGCGTTCCGTTGGGCAGCCGCGGCTCGGTGGCCACCACGTCGGGGTTGCCGCACGGGCAGCGGTGCCCGATCGCGTGGACGCCGCGCGGAGCCCTGCCGAGCTGGGCCGCGATGACCGCCTCGTCGCTGCTGGTCATGGCGTCGCTCACTGCTCGAGGTCCTCCTTGGGAGCCTTGATCTCGTCCTTGGGGTCGCGCACCCGCGTCGGCGGGTTGCCGGCGATCTTCATCGAGTCCCACGCGTCCTCGTACCAGGTCTGCTTGTCCGGGTCGGCGACCTTCGAGGGGTCCCCGAGCTCCGCGCCCGCGTCGAGCGGGTTGCCGTCGGCGTCGACCACCACGAACGGGGTGTCCCCGGGGACGACGTACCCGAGCCGGGCACGGGCCTGCTGGGCGACGTACGCCGGGTCGCCCCACCGCTTCTTCTCGTCGCGCAGGTCGTCGATCGTGGCCTCGCGCTCGGAGATCTGCGCCTCGAGGGCGGCGATGCTGCTGCGCTGCTGGAGGTAGGCCCGCAACGAGGAGGCGTAGGAGACCGCGAGCACGGCGAGCACGAGGACCAGGATCGCAGCGCGGCTGGTCAGCCGGGCCTTGTGCTGGTGCTCGTTGCGCGCGCGGACCAGGGCGGCCTCGCGCTCCCGGGCGGCCTTCTTGCGCTCGGCCTTGAGCCGCTCGGCGTACCGCGGCCCGGACCGCCCCGAGGCGGGGCGGCCGGGCTTGCGGGACGTACGGCGGTCGTCGGCCATGGCGGGAACCGGTCGGCTCAGCCCTGGTAGCGCGGGAAGGCGGCGGCGCCGGCGTAGCGGGCAGCATCGCCCAGCTCGTCCTCGATGCGCAGCAGCTGGTTGTACTTCGCGACCCGCTCGGACCGGGCCGGGGCACCGGTCTTGATCTGGCCGCAGTTGGTCGCGACCGCGAGGTCGGCGATCGTGGTGTCCTCGGTCTCGCCCGAGCGGTGGCTCATCATGTTGCGGTAGCCGCTGCGGTGGGCCAGCTCGACGGCGTCGAGGGTCTCGGTGAGCGAGCCGATCTGGTTGACCTTGACCAGCATCGCGTTGGCCTGGCCGCCGGCGATGCCGCGCTGGAGCCGCTCGACGTTGGTCACGAACAGGTCGTCGCCGACCAGCTGGGTCTTGTCGCCGAGCTCGTCGGTGATGGCCTTCCAGCCGTCCCAGTCGTCCTCGTTGAGCGGGTCCTCGATGCTGACGATCGGGTAGTTCGCGACCAGGTCGGCGTAGTAGGCGATCATCTCGGCCGCGGACTTCTTCGCACCCTCGAACAGGTAGGCACCGTCCTCGAAGAACTCCGAGGCGGCGACGTCGAGCGCGAGGACGACGTCCTTGCCGAGCTCGTAGCCGGCCTTGGCGACGGCCTCGGCGATCAGGTCGAGCGCGGCGCGGTTGGACTCGAGGTCGGGAGCGAAGCCGCCCTCGTCGCCGACGCCGGTGGCGAGGCCCTTGTCCTTCAGCACCGCCTTGAGTGCGTGGTAGACCTCGGCGCCCACGCGCAGCGCCTCGCGGAAGGTCGGGGCACCGATCGGGGCGATCATGAACTCCTGGATGTCGACGTTGGTGTCCGCGTGGGCACCGCCGTTGAGGATGTTCATCATCGGGACCGGCAGCAGGTGGGCGTTGGGGCCACCGACGTAGCGGTACAGCGGCAGGTCCGCCGAGTCGGCCGCGGCGCGGGCGACGGCGAGCGAGACGCCGAGGATCGCGTTGGCGCCGACCTGGGCCTTGTTGGGCGTGCCGTCGGCCTCGAGCAGGGTCTGGTCGACCAGCCGCTGGTCGGCGGCGTCGAGGCCCTCGATGGCCGGGCCGAGCGCCTGGATCACGGCGTCGACGGCCTTCTGCACGCCCTTGCCGGCGTAGCGGTCGCCGCCGTCGCGCAGCTCGACCGCCTCGAAGGCACCGGTGGAGGCGCCGCTGGGCACTGCTGCCCGGGCGAAGGAACCGTCGTCGAGGAGGACCTCGACCTCGACGGTGGGGTTGCCGCGGGAATCGAGGATCTCGCGGGCTCCGACGGCTTCGATCGCTGCCACGTGTACTGCTCCTGGAGTCGGGGACGGGCTGTCGTCTCGGTCAGCCCAGGTCAGCCTAGACCGCCGAGCGCCCCGGACCGGGCAGCACCCACCGGGCGTGGGATCGGCGTTGCGGCATGCTGGGACCGTGACCGCACCCGAACGCGCGGAGGCGACACCACCCACGCGCCGCCGTCCGCACCGCGTGTACGACGTCGGCCAGGACCCCGAGCCGCGCGACTCGCTCGCCAACGAGCGCACCTTCCTGGCCTGGGTGCGGACCTCGTTGGCCCTCGTCGCGGGCGCGGTGGCGGTCAGCTCGCCGGCGCTGGGGTTCTCCCTGACCGCCCGGCTCGTGCTCTCCCTGGGCCTGGTGCTCGTCGCCGGCGTGGCCCTCGGCGTGGGCTGGAACCGCTGGTCCCGCACCGAGGTCGCGTTGCGCACCGGCGGCGTCCCCCCGGGCTTCACCGGGGGCATGGTCGTGCTCGGCGCGGTGGGCCTGCTGATGGCCGGCGCCCTGGCGAGCGCGGTCATCAGCCACTGAGTCACCTCCCCAGCGCGGGCCCGAACACCGCCCCGAACAACCTCTCGCAGCGCGCGCCCATCTCCTCCGGCGCGATCCCCGGGTGGTCGCACCACCAGGTCACGAGCGAGCCGAAGATGGTGCCGCATACGGCCGTCATCGCGTCGAGGTCGAGCGCGTCGTCGTCACCGGAGAGGGCGAGCAGCTCACCGACGCCCTCGCGCGCCAGCTCCTCCAGCCGCCGGCGGTAGGCGCCCATCAGCTCGCCGGGGGCGTCGGCCACCGGCGCGGTCGGGTCGTTCGCGACCCGCCACAGCCAGGTCCGGCCGGCGAGCACCCGGAACACACCGTCGAGGGTGGCGACGGCGCGGGCCACGCCGACGGCGCCGAGGGCGGCGGTCCGCTCGATCTCGGCGATCAGCAGCCCCGACGCCTCGCGCAGGCAGTGCGCGTAGAGGCCCTCCTTGGAGCCGAAGTAGTTGTAGATCAGCGGCTTGGAGATCCCCGCCTCGCGGGCGACGTCGGCGACCGAGGTGGCGGCGAAGCCCCGGTCGCCGAACACCCGGCCGGCGACCTCGAGGATCTGCTGCTCGCGCTCGGCGCGGGCCACGCCCTTGGTGCCGCTGCGGGCTCCGGAGGCGGCCGTCGAGGTCATGCGGTTCACCCTAGCGATCGAATTGACCTCGTAGTAACTTACCCGAGAGTCATATCGAAGGAGTCGCCATGCACGACCTGCTCGACCCGATGAAGAACCCGGTGACCTACGCCGTCCCGTTCTTCGTGCTCAGCATCCTCGTCGAGCTCGCGGCGCTGAGGTGGCTCGACCACGACGACAACGCCGTGGGCGCCCTGGGGCGCACCGGCTACTCCCTCAAGGACGCCCGGACCTCGATCTCGATGGGGATCGGCTCGATCTTCTTCCTGACCGTCTTCAAGGTCGGCACCTTCGTCGTCTACTCGGCGCTCTCCACCCACCTGGCGCCGTACCACCTGCCCACCGACACCTGGTGGTACTGGGTGCTGCTGATCGTCGGCCTGGACCTCGCCTACTACGGCAACCACCGGTTCGTGCACCGGGTCAACATCGGCTGGGCCGCCCACCAGGCGCACCACTCGAGCGAGTACATGAACTTCGCGACCGCGCTGCGCCAGAAGTGGAACCCGTGGTTCGAGTTCTTCTTCTGGCTGCCGCTGCCGCTGCTCGGCTTCGCACCCTGGACCCTCTACGTCGCGTTCTCGATCAACCTCGTCTACCAGTTCTTCGTGCACACCGAGACGATCGACCGGCTCCCCCGCCCCCTCGAGCTGGTCTTCAACACCCCGTCGCACCACCGCGTGCACCACGGCTCGGACCCGGAGTACCTCGACAAGAACTACGGCGGCATCCTCATCGTCTGGGACCGGCTCCTGGGCACCTTCCAGCCCGAGCGCCAGCGGCCGACCTACGGCCTGACCAAGCCGGTCGACACCTACCACCTGGTCACGCTCGAGTACGGCGAGTTCGCCGCCATCGCGCGCGACGTCCGCCACGCGCGGAGCTGGCGGGAGCGGCTGGGCTACCTGTTCGGCCCGCCCGGCTGGACGCCCGCGTCCGCCACCGCCAAGGAGCTCAGCGGCGCGGGCGCCGACTGAGCTCGCCGCTCACGCCTCGAGGCCGAGCTCGGCCATCCGGGCCATGTGACGCTCGGTGAGCCGGGTGAACATCCGGCCCATGGCCGCGAGGTCGAGGCCGGGCCGGTCGACGCCGCCGGCCAGCAGGGCGGTGAGCGCGTCGCGGTCGGCGGCGACCCGCTGGGCCTGGGTGAGCGCCTCCCCCATCAGCCGGCGGCCCCACAGGGCGAGCCGGCCGCCGAGGCGGGCGTCCTGGGCGATGGCGGCACGGACCCGGTCGACCACGAACGTCGCGTGGGTGCCCTCCTCCATCGAGGACACGACGAGGTCGCGGGTCTCGGGGTCGAGGTAGGCCGCGATCTCACGGTAGAAGTCGTTGGCGAGCCCGTCGCCGACGTACGCCTTCACCAGGCCCTCGTACCAGTCGGCCGGGGCGGTGTGCCGGTGGAAGGCGTCGAGGGGCTCCCGGAACGGGACCATCGCCTCGAACGGGTCGGCGCCGAAGTCGCGGATCCGGTCGTGGAGCGCGTGCACCTTGGTCAGCTCACCGCTCGCCATCGTCGCCAGGTCGACCTTGTCGGCCAGGCTGGGCGCCAGCTTGGCGTCCTCGGCGAGGCGCTCGAACGCAGAGATCTCGCCGTAGGAGATCGCCGCCAGCAGGTCGACCACGGCCTCGCGGTAGGCCGGATCGCCGTCGGCGGTGGGAGCGGTCGCGTCGGCGGATTCAGCCATGCGCTGAGCGTACAAGTAGGCTGGACCGCAGCGAGAGCCTGCCCGCACCCACCCGGGAGCGCGATGGCCCGCCCGGGCACCCGCCCACGTATGTGCGCGGCTGAGTGTGAACAGCCGCATTGATCTGGCGCCATGCCGACCGGCTGACGACACTCACGAAAGCGAACAGAACACTGACTTCCAACGACACCACCGCTGCGTCCACCCCCGAGACCGACGCGGCGCCCGCACCGACCTTCCGCGACCTCGGCGTGATGCCGCTGATCTGCGACGCGCTCGACCGGGCCGGGATCACCCACCCGTTCGCCATCCAGGAGATGACCCTCTCCGTCGCGCTGATGGGCACCGACCTGATCGGCCAGGCGCGCACCGGCACCGGCAAGACGCTGGCCTTCGGCATCCCGGTCATCCAGCGCAGCGTCGCGCCGAGCGACCCCGACTACGCCGAGATCCCGCAGGGCAAGCCGCAGGCGCTCATCGTCGCCCCCACCCGTGAGCTCGCGATCCAGGTCTCCAGCGACCTCGAGATCGCCAGCCGCGACCGCGGCCTGCGCGTCCTCACCATCTACGGCGGCGTCGGCTACGAGCCGCAGATCGAGGCGCTCGAGCGCGGCGTCGACATCGTCATCGGTACGCCGGGACGACTGATCGACCTCGCCAACCGCCGGGTCCTCGACCTCTCCCACGTGCACGCGCTGGTCCTCGACGAGGCCGACGAGATGCTGGACCTCGGCTTCCTGCCCGACGTGGAGAAGCTGCTGCGGATGACCCCGGAGACCCGGCAGACCATGCTCTTCTCGGCCACCATGCCGAGCGCCATCGTGTCGCTGGCCCGGATCCACATGCGGCACCCGATGAACATCCGCGCCGAGTCGTCGTACGAGAACGCGACGGTGCCAGCGACCGCCCAGTTCATCTACCTGGCCCACGACCTCGACAAGCCGGAGATCCTCGGCCGCCTGCTGCAGGCCGAGGACGCCGACAAGATGATCGTGTTCACCCGCACCAAGCGGCAGGCCCAGCGCGTCGCCGACGACCTCGTCGAGCGTGGCTTCAAGGCCAGCCCGCTGCACGGCGACATGGCGCAGGTCGCGCGCGAGAAGGCGCTGACCAGGTTCCGCGAGGACAAGATCAAGGTCCTCGTCGCCACCGACGTCGCCGCTCGCGGCATCGACGTGTCCGGCGTGAGCCACGTGGTCAACTACACCTGCCCCGAGGACGACAAGACCTACGTCCACCGGATCGGCCGCACCGGCCGCGCCGGCGCGTCGGGCATCGCGATCACGTTGGTCGACGCGACCGACGTACACCGCTGGAAGATGATCAACAAGGCGCTCGACCTGCCCTTCGACGAGCCGCTCGAGACCTACTCCACCTCCGAGCACCTCTTCCACGACCAGGGCATCGCGCCCGGCACCAAGGGCAGGATCGTTCCCCCGGCGCCGGTGGCGCCCAAGGGTGAGCGGTCGGGCGAGCGGTCGGGCGAGCGCTCCGAGCGGTCGGGCGAGCGTCGCTCCAGCGAGCGCAACCGCACCCGCACCCGGACCCGCACCCGGGGTGGCAAGCCGGTCGAGGGCGAGGCAGCGGCTCCGGCGGCCAGCACCGAGCCCGGCGCCAGCGGCGAGGGTACGCCGGCCGAGGGCGGCGAGCGTCCGGCCAACCGCAACCGGCGCCGGCGTCGTCGCAGCAGCGGCGGCGGCAGCGGCTCGGCCGGCGCCGAGACGACGAGCGCCTGATCGCCGTACCCCCAGCAGAAGGAAGGAGCCCGGGCAGTTGCCCGGGCTCCTTCCGTTTTCTGTCTGTTTCGGCCGGTCAGGCGGGCTTGGGCTCCACCCAGACGTTGCCGACCAGGACCGGGTGGTCGCTGATGCCGTTGTAGATCTTGGCGTAGTCGCTGAACCTGGTTCCGGTCCAGGTGGCGAGCATCCAGTCCGGGCCGGCCTTCGGGGGCACCGGGCAGGGATTGCGCTTGGTGCCGCCCAGCGAGACCAGGTCGGTCGCCTTCGCGACCCGCTGGCAGAACTCGACGCGCTCGTTCATGTCGCCCATGACCAGGACCGGCTGGCCCTTCGCGCCGAGGCGCTTGATGAGCTTGATCTCACGCACGGTCGAGATGTCGCGCTCGGTCTCGAGGCCACCGGGAGCGTTGTGGATCGCCACGACGTAGAACGTGCGCTTGGTCGCGCGCTGCTTGAGCTTGACCCACGGGATGGCGCGCTGGTGGCCCATCGACGGGCGGTAGATCTCGCCCTTGTCGAGCACGTCGTACTCGCCGGTGTGCCAGGCGATCTGGATCGCGCCGCTGTAGTTGTCGAGGCTGCGGCGGGGGTAGAACTTGAACCGCGGCAGACGGTGACGCAGCACCTTCAGCTGGGACTGGTGCACCTCCTGGAAGGCGACGACGGTGCGCTTGCGCTCCTGGACCTGACGGGCCGCGGCGTTCGCGCGGCCCAGGCCGCCGGGCGCCATCGAGGCGGTGAGGATGTTGAACGTCATCGCGCGGATCTCGAACCCGCCGCCCTTCACGGACGAAGCGGCCACGACGGGCTCCGGCTCCGCCGCCGTGGCGGTCTGGGTGTGGACCAGCGAGGCGCCGAGGGCGAGGACCATCAGCGCGGCGCAGATCTTGGCAAGGTGCTTCCCGTACGTGGCGAGCATCCGGGCACCCTAGGCAGACGTCCCCCGGCCGAGGCAAATCGCCCCGGGCGCCGGCGCGGGGCGGCCGGGACGGCTGGGACGGGTGGGTCAGGCGGTGACGACGACCTTGGTGCCGACCGGCGCGAAGTCCCACAACGCGATGGCGTGGGGACGGTCCTGGCGGATGCAGCCGTGCGAGAGCGGCGTACCGAGCTGGGCGCGGGTCTGCACCGGCTTGCCGTCGTCGACCGGGATGGTGTGGAAGCCGATCGCGGCGCCCGCGGTGCCCTGGGTGAAGCGGACGAAGTACTCCATCGTCCCGGAGTCGTCCACGCCGATGGCGTTGCGGCTGCGGGAGTAGACGGTGTAGGTGCCGGGGTCGAGGTTGTCCTCGACGCTGCCCGAGACGAGGTAGGTGCGTTCCACCGCGCCGTCGTCCTCGACCAGCCACACCCGCTGGCGGCTCTCGCTGAACACGATCCGCCGCCCGCTGCCGGACCGTGCCGGGAGCGCGGTCGAGTCGGAGAGCGCGGCGATCTGCGTGCTCGCATCGGCCAGGGCGCCGCTGACCGGCGGCGCGGCGACGGCGCGCTCCTCCTGCTCCGAGGCGGGCTCCGGGGCGGGCCTCGCGGTGGTGCTCGCCGCGGCCGGCGTGGTCGGGCTGGCCGCTGCCGGCTCCTCGGGCTCGCCCGGCAGCAGGCCGAACCCGCCAGCGGTCGCCACGGCGGTCACCGTGAGGGCGGCGGCGAGAGCCGTGATCCGGCCGTACCGGGGCTTCGGCCCCGCCTGCGCGCGGTGTCGCCCCGTGCTGCTGCGAGCGGCGTGCTTGGACACCGTGGGCTCAGCGCGCCGATCGGGCGAGCAGGGCTCCGGCCACCTCGCGGTAGGCCTCCGCGCCCTTGCTCGAGCGACTGGTCGCCAGGATCGAGCGGCCCGCGGCCGGCGCCTCGGCGAACTTGATGGTCTTGGGGATCGGCGGCTCGACGACCTCGAGGTCGTAGGTCTCCGCGATGGTGTCGAGAACGGCGCGGGCGTGGTTGGTGCGGCCGTCGTACAGGGTCGGGAGCACGCCCCACACCGCGAGGTCGCGGTTGGTGAACCGGCGCACGTCGTGGACGGTGTCGAGCAGCTGGCCGACGCCGCGGTGGGACAGGGTCTCGCACTGCAGCGGGATCAGCACGCCGGTCGCGGCCGTGAGCGCGGCGACGGTCAGCACGCCGAGCGACGGCGGGCAGTCGAGCAGCACCCAGTCGTAGCTGCGGCCGCCCGCCTGGAGGTCCTCCAGCACGCCACGCAGCACGTGCTCGCGGCCGGTACGGGTCAGCAGGTCGGCCTCGGCACGGGCCAGCTCGATGGTGGCCGGCAGCAGGTCGACGCCGTCCTCGGTCCCGAGGATCACCTCGTCGACCGCGGTGCCCTTGGTCAGCACGTGGTGGACCGACAGCTCGAGGTCCTCGGGGTCGATGCCCAAGGAGAACGTCAGGCACGCCTGCGGGTCGAGGTCGACGAGGAGCACGCGCTGGCCACGCTCGGCGAGGGCCGCTCCGATGGACGCGACACTGGTCGTCTTCGCGACGCCACCCTTCTGGTTGGCGACAGCGAGGATGGTGGGAGCCGCCTGCACGCTGTTCATCAGCACCATCATGCCCGATCACGCCCTAGGGTGGCGGCATGCCCACAGCTCTCGTGACCGGCGCCACCGCCGGCATCGGCCTCGAGTTCGCCCGCCAGATCGCCGCCCGCGGCGACGACCTGGTCCTGGTGGCCCGCGACGAGGTCCGGCTCGCCTCGGTCGCCGAGGAGCTCCGGTCGTCGTACGGCGTCGGGGTGGAGGTGCTGTCCGCCGACCTGACCTCGGCCGAGGCGCTGGCCCGGGTCGAGGCGCGGCTGGCGGACCGGTCCGCCCCGGTCGACCTATTGGTCAACAACGCCGGGTTCGGTCTCAAGGAGCGCTTCTTGGACAACCCGGTCGACGTCGAGCAGGCCCAGCAGGACGTCCTGGTGCGTGCGGTGCTGCGGCTGACGCACGCGGCGCTCGGCGGCATGGTCGAGCGCGGGCACGGCGGCGTGATCAACGTGTCGAGCGTCGCCGCCTTCCTGCCTCGCGGCACCTACAGCGCGGCGAAGGCGTGGGTGAACTCGTTCAGCGCCTGGGCCCACCAGGAGTACGCCGCGCAGGGCGTCACCGTGATGGCCCTGTGCCCGGGCTTCGTGAGGACCGAGTTCCACCAGCGCCTCGGCGTCGACCGCGAGGCGTCGGCACCCCGGCTGCTCTGGCTCGAGCCGGACCGCCTGGTCCGTGACGCCCTCGCCGACTTCGACCGCGGCCGCGCGATGTCGATCCCCTCGAAGCGCTACAAGGCGATCGTCACCGCCAGCCGCCTGGTCCCCCGCTCCGCTCTGCAGCGCCTCCAGTCCCTCGGCCGCAAGTAGCGTTGATCAGCCCTCGCCGGCGATGAAGGCGCGGACGGCGTCGGCGACGAGCTGGACGGCGATGGCGGAGAGCAGGAGACCCGCGATGCGGGTGACGAGCAGGACACCACCGTCGCGGATCAGGCGCAGGATCGGCAGCGAGTAGCGCATCGCGGCCCACAGGGCGAGGTGCACGCCGAGCACGCCGAGGGCCACCGAGAGGCCGTCGTGCCAGGTACCGATGTCCTGGACGAAGAGCATGGTCGCGACGATGGCGCCGGGGCCGGCGAGGAGCGGGGTGCCGAGCGGGACCAGCGCGATGTTGGCGTCGGCCGACGCGGTGAGCTCGTCCTGCTTGCCCGTCAGCAGCTCGAGAGCGACCAGCAGGAGCAGCAGGCCACCTGCGCACTGGAGCGCGGGCAGCGAGATGTGCAGGTAGTTGAGGATCTGCCGGCCGAACAGGGCGAACAGCGTGATCACCAGGAAGGACACCGCGACGGCCTGCCACGCGGCGCGCCGGGCGGTGGCCGGGCTGCGGCCGGCGGTCAGGGACAGGAAGATCGGCACGGTACCGACCGGGTCCATGATCACGAACAGGGTCACGAAGACCTCGACGAGCAGCACGGCGTCGATCATCGGCGGACCTTCCCGGCCAGCCCCGTCGGCGAGCCGAGTACGGCGGCCCGCTCGAGGATCCGGTCCAGCTGGTCCGGTGCGGTGGTCTCGCACCCGAGGTCGTGCCCGGTCTTGCCGGTGCCGTGGTGGTCGCTGGAGCCGGTGACGACCAGGCGCAGCCGCGAGGCGATCCCCCGCAGGTGTCCCCGTGCGGCCCGGTCGTGGTCGAGGTGGTCGACCTCGATCCCGGCGAGGCCGGCCTCGGCGAGCTCGGCGAAGGCCGCCTCGTCGAGCACCGCCGCCGAGCCCCGGCCCCACGGGTGCGCGACCACGGCGACGCCGCGGGCGGCGGTGACCAGGCCGATCATGGTGACGAGGTCGGCGGAGTACCGGTCGACGAAAGCCGGGCCGCCGTCGTACAGGTAGCGGGCGAAGGCCTCGTCGCGGTCCTTCACCGCACCGAGCCGCACGAGCAGGTCGGCGACGTGGGGGCGACCGGTGACCCGGTTGTCGGGGTTGACCTCCGCGAGCGCCTCCGCTGTCGCCGGGATGCCGAGCTCGCGCAGCCGCGCGAGCATCGACGGCACCCGCGCCTCGCGGCCCTCGACGATCCGGCCGAGCTCGGCCTGGAGCGCCGCGTCGTCGGCGTCGGGGAGGTAGGCCAGCAGGTGGACGCCGGCGCCGCGGTGACGGGTGCTGATCTCGATGCCGCGGACCAGGCCGATCCCCGCCTGCTCCGCCGCCGCGGCCGCCTCGTCCCAGCCGGCGGTGGTGTCGTGGTCGGTCAGCGCCACGACCTCGAGCCCGGCGGCAGCGGCCGCGCGCACCAGGTCGGCCGGCGAGGCGGTGCCGTCGCTGACGCTGGAGTGCGTGTGGAGGTCGATCGTCACGCGCTGAGCGTAGTGGTCAGGACGTACGCCGAGCAGGCCGTCGCAGCTGGTCAGAGCTCGGCGAGCACCACGACCCGGTCGCCGGGCTCGACGACCACCGTCTCGCTCTTGGCCAGGTTGACCGTGACCCCGACCCGGGAGCCGGGCTCGGCCAGCCGGACCGAGGAGAAGCCGATCGCGGTCTCTCCGCGCCGGGCGGCCGCGGCGACCACGGTCGCCCACGCCACCTCGCGCCCGGGGACGACGTACCACTCGGCCGGGCGCAGGTAGATCTCGCTGCCCTCCTCCTCGAGGAGGTCGTGGAAGACGGGCTCGATCCGGGCGTCCTCGGACAGCTGGGCGACCATCAGGCTGACGATCTCGCCGCTCACCACGACGTCGTCGATGTCGGCGACCTGGGCGAGGACCCGGTTGCGGTCGTCGATCATCTCGCTGATGACCGGCGCGCTGCTCTGCGAGCGGGCGAGGATGTCGCGCACGTGGAGCAGCGTGATCAAGGTGGTGGCGTCCGCCGCCTCGGCGTCGAGGTCGTCGGAGTAGCAGAGCACGATCACCTGGTCGCAGTCCGGTGGGACGTGCTCGTCGAGCACGTCGCGCCGGGTGGTGCCGGCCTCGACGACGGTGACGGCGAGGCTCGCCGTGACCGGTACGCCGGGGGCGCCGTGCTCCGTGACGACCGTGAGCGTCGAACCGGGCGCGGCGTAGCGGTCGAGCTCACGCAGGATGATCGGCGCCCGCTCGTTCCAGCCGAGCACCACCGCATGCGTCGGGCGCTGCTCCTCGCCGGGGTGGTCCGCGAACGCGCCCTCGTCGATGGTTGCGGCCGAGCGCGGGGCGGTGGCGAGGACCGAGTCGTCCTCGGCGATCACCACGAGCGAGCGGTTCCCGACGACCGTCTCGGCCGGCGGGTTGAGCTCGACGAGGCCGCCGTCGGCCACGCCGATGACGGTCAGGTGGTCGTAGTGCAGCTGTGCGTCGGCGTACGACGAGCCGGCGAGCGGGTGCTGCTCGAGGAAGTAGATCTCGTCGCCCTCGTAGTCGAAGAGCTCGCGGTAGACGGCCGCGGCGCCGGACTGGCGCGAGGTCTGCACGACCAGCTTGGCGACGGTCTCGCGGATGTCGAGCAGCGAGACACCGCCGGGCCGGTCCCGGCCGATCAGCCGGGCCACCTCGAGGTGGGCGGGGTCGCGCAGCTGGGCGACGACCCGGGGACCCTCACCGACGGCGAGCAGCGAGCGCAGCGCGAGCAGCGCCTTGATCACGTCGCGGTCCGGCTCGGAGCCGTCGCCGGACAGGACGACGACCGAGCGGGCCGAGGTCGGGTTGACGATGGTGAGGTCGTCGATGTCGGACGGCGCCCCGGAGCGGCACACCACGCGGGTGCCGCGCAGGTCGGGGACCTTGGCCCGGATCTCCTCCTCCATCTCGACCTTGTCGCGGTCAGCGAGCACCGCGACCACCGGGCGGCGGCGGCTCTCGTTGGCGAGGGACAGCTCGCTGATGACGGTGAAGATCGAGTCCGACCAGCCGAGGATGACCGAGTGGTCGCTCTCGAGGACGACCGACCGGCCGCGCCGCAGCTCGGCGATCCGGGCGTCGATGCCGGCCGCGATCACGCCGATCAGGGCGCTGACGATGAACAGGCCCGCCACGGTGAGGACGAGCATCGTGACGATGAACGTCCAGCGGGCGCCGGTGTCGCCGGCGACGGTGCCGGGGTCGAGCGCGTGGAGCAAGGCCTGGAACGCGGCCTCCCAGAAGCCCAGGTGGTCCTCGCGCATCCCGGACACGACGTCGATGACGGCGAAGACGACCACCAGCAGCACGGTGACGGCGAACAGCCAGGCCACCAGGGCCGGTGTTCCCCGAGCCATGGTGTTGTCGAACTCGTAGCGCAGCCGGGCCCGTGCGCCGCTCGGGGCGTTCCGGGTCCGAACCGTGATGTCCGACCGCTGCGCGATCGCCTCTGCCGTACGACGCCGCAGCGCCTGCGCGTTCCGCGCCATGCGGGCCTCCTCGGGGTCCGCTGGGGATGGTCTCGCATCCGAGCGAGCCGGAGAGCAGGAATCGGGAAAGTCGCGACCGAGACCTGGATCACCAGGAGGGTGCCGGCCCACCGAACGGCAGGGCGACCAGCTGGGGCCCGGTGGCCGAGATGTCGCGCAGGATCCAGTCGTCGCGCAGCAGCAGGATCGCGGAGGCGGGCCGCAGCACCAGCCACAGCCAGCGCCCCCCGGCCTCACCGGCCAGCACCGAGCGGTCCCACTCCCCGGGGGAGGTGCTGACCGAGACCGGCCAGAGGCCGACGGGGTACTGGTCGACGCGGACCCGGACCGGTGCCGGCCCGTCGCCGACCTCGTGCCCCGGGTCGAGGAGCTCGGTCTCGCCGGCGGTCGAGAGCCCGGCGACCCGGGCCCCGAAGCCGGTGCCGGGCTCCTCGGTGATCACCATGACGTCGACCGGGCCGTCGAGCTGGCTGGTGCCGGCGACGCAGGCCATGGTGGCGCGGGGCGCGTCGCCGTCGGAGACGACGGCCGCGAAGTCGCTGACCGACCAGCCGGGCCCGAGGGGCCAGGGCAGGTAGGTCGGGAAGCTCCCGACGCGGAGCAGGTGCGCGGCGAACTCCTCGTAGGACGAGGCCTGCGGCCGCCACAGGGGGACGACGATGCCGTGGTCCGGGCAGGACCACCGGCCGTCTCCCACCTCGGCCACGGGAGCGGGGCAGCGGGGGCACTCCACCCGCACCCCGTCGGGCCCGCCGCGGGGCGGACCGGGCTCATCGGTCGCCATGATCGACACCGTGCTGCGCGGCGGGCCGTTCGTCAAGCACCTCGGCCGGGTGCGTCGGGGTTCAGCTGTTCCAGCGCAGCAGGACCGGGGTCTCCCGCTCGTGTCCGAGTTCGGACAGCGTCGCGGTGTCGAGCCGGAACAGGCGGCCGTCGGCGACCGGCAGCCCGAGCCAGCGGGCGGCGAGGGCGCGCAGCACGTGGCCGTGGGCGAAGACGAGGACCGGGCCGTCGGCGGCGCGGATCCGGTCCACGACGCGGTCGCAGCGGGCGGCGACCGCCGCGGCCGGCTCGCCGCCGGGGCTCGGGTGGGTCCAGATGGTCCAGCCGGGCACCTCCGCGCGGATCTCCGCGGTGGTGCGGCCCTCGTAGTCGCCGTACCCCCACTCGAGGAGGTCGTCGCACACCTCGGCTTCGGGATGACCGGCGAGCTCGGCGGTACGACGGGCGCGCTGCAGCGGACTGGTCAGCACCTCCGCGAAGGTGGTGCCGGCGAGGCGCGCGGCGAGGCCCCGGGCTGCCTCCTCGCCCTCGGGGAGCAGCGGGAGGTCGGTGCGGGAAGTGTGCTGGCCGGAGATGCTCCAGGCCGTGGGACCGTGCCGGACCAGGAACGCGGAGTCGGCCATGCCGACATCCTGCCAGCGGCCCCTCGACGGTGGCAGGATCCCCGCATGCCCCCCACTCTCCGGCGTCACCGGCTCGCGATCGCCGCCGGTTTCGCGACGCAGGGCTTCGTGTTCATCGGCCTCACCACACGACTGCCCGACGTCAAGGACCGCTGGGACCTCTCCGAGCTCGGCATCTCCGGCGTGCTGCTGGCGATCGTGCTGCTCGCCGGCGCCGGCTCGGTGCTGGCGGAGCGGCTGTCGGTGCGGGTGGCGAGCGCCCGGGTGCTGCGGGCCGGGCTGGTGCTCGTCGCGGGCGGCGCGGCGCTGATGCTCGCGGCGCCGGTGTGGCCGGCGTACCTGCTCGGCGTGGGCGTGTACGGCGTCGGGCTGGGCATGGTCGACGCGACCACCAACATGCAGGCCGTGGTGCTGGAGCGGCACTACGGGCGCACGATCCTGCCGAGCTTCCACGGCGCGTGGACCTTCGGCGGGCTGGTGGGCGCCGCGGTGACCCTGGCGACGGCGGACGTCGACCTGGCGTGGACCGCGCTGATCACCGTGCTGCCGCTGGTGGTCGCCGGGGCGGCCTTCCTGCCCCGCGAGCCCGGCGACGCCGGGAGCCCGGCCGCCGCAGCGGACCTGGCGGTCCCGTGGCGGCCGATCCTGATGGTCGGCCTCGGCATGGTCGTCTTCTACATGGTCGACACCGCCGCCCAGACGTGGGGCGCGGTCTACCTCGACGAGGTCGTCGACGCGCCCTCGCGCTGGGTGGCGCTGGCGACGCTCCCCTACCTCGTCGCCAGCCTGCTGGTGCGGCTCGCGGGCGACTCCCTCGTCGAGCGGTACGGCGTCACGCCGGTCCTGCGCGTCGGTGCGGTGATCGCGTGCGGGGGGCTCGTCGTGGTGACGGCGGCGCCGACCTGGCCGGTCGCGGTGCTCGGCTTCACGCTGACCGGCGCGGGGATCTCCGTGGTCGCGCCGCTGAGCTTCTCGGCCGCGGCGCGGATCGCCGGTGGCTCGGTCGAGCGCGTCGACGCGGTGATCGCGCGGTTCAACCAGTTCAACTACGTTGGCGGCCTGTTGGGCGCCGTGCTGACGGGTGTCGTCGGGCAGGACGAGCTGCGGTTCGGCTTCGTGGTGCCGATGGTGCTGGTCCTCAGCCTGCTCCCCCTCGCCCGCTGGTTCGGGAACCGCGCGGGCGAGGAGGTGGAGCTCAGTGCCGGGCGGTCGGCCGGCACACCCGGCACGTAGCGAGGTGCGCGTTGTCCTCCCCCACCGGGGACAGATCCTCGCGGTGCGCGATCAGCGCGCAGTCGCGGCGGTGCATGGTGGTGCCACCGCCGGCGACCACGGGGATCGCGCCGACGTCGTGGCCCTGCTCGTCGCTGCGGGCGGTCGTCGCGGTCACCTCGGCGAGCACGAGCAGCGTGTCGGCGAGCCGCTTGGACGACTCCCGGCCGTCGGCCGCGATCCGCGCCAGCCAGGCCCCGAAGTAGAGGAAGCCGCCGACGAAGGTCAGGCCGAGGCCGAGCATGCCGCCGGAGACGACGTACGACATCTGGTCCCACTGGTAGGGCGTGTTCGCGGCGCCGTACCAGCCCAGGATGATGACCACGATCCCGAGCGGGAGCATGATCGCGCCCGCCCAGAACAGGACGACCTGCAGCAGGGCGTAGTGGTTGTCCTTGAGCGGGGCGATCCCGGACCGGCCGGAGCCGGTGGCGTCCCCGGCCCGGGGCAGCCCCTGCGGTCGGGCGGCGCGGCTGGACGGAGTGGCTGCAGTGGTCATGCTCATGCCTTTCGGAGGTCGGGAAGGCCGCTGTCGAGGCCGTGGGGGCACGAGGCGCCGATGCCGAGGGCCGCGGCACCGAGCCGGCGGAACCAGGAGCCGGCGACCGCGGCGAGCGCGAAGGCCGCGACCAGGAGCATCCCGGGGATGGAGAACAGCTCGGGCAGGCCGGCACTGGCCGGCGCCGCATCCGTCAGGTCGCCCGTCGGAGCCGACCCGGCCGTCGGGGCCGCGCCGAGCGGGGCCGGGGCGGGCGCCGAGGGTACGCCGACACCGCCCGCCGCGGGAGCGGGCGCCTGCTCGGCGGCGGCCGGAGGGGCCGCGGCGTCGGCGGCGTCGGCCGGCGGCGGTGCGGAGATCGAGATCGCCGGCACGGTGTCGACCTCGGCCCTGGCGACGCCGAGGGTGACCACGACCTTGGGCGCGAGGTTGGACAGGCCGGACACGACGCCCTTGAGCGGGCCGGCCTGGGCCGGGATCAGCTCACCGAGGATGCTGGTGGGCAGCGCCTTGAGCAGCGGCGCGAGCAGCAGCGTGTCGATCGTGACCCGCAGGCCCTGGGACAGGCTGGTGCCGGCGTCGCCGTCGACGGTGCGGACCTGCTGCGGGATCTCGATGGTGACGCCGAGCGCCTTGAGCGCGTCGAGCGGCAGCCGGTCGAGGCCGGGGACGGGGGTGGTCTTCCCCATCGCGATCGCGCCGTCGGGACCGATCCCGAACTCCTGCCCGGCGATGGTCATGGTGCCCCAGGTGGCCTTGCCTGTTGCGGTGCCGGTGCTGCCGTCGGAGGTCGCCCGGGCCACGGTCTCGACCCCGCCCAGGGTGATCAGACCGCCGAGGATCCGAACCTCGCCGAGAATGGCCCGGGAGACGCCGACGACCTTGTCGTCCTTGGCCTCCATCTTGCTGGTGGAGACGTAGCCGTCGACGTCGACCAGGGCCGCGAGCTGCGGCGGCAGGCCGGGCGCCGAGGCACGGGTGGCCGGCGCGCTCGCCGTGCCGGCCGGTGCTGCCCCCGGCAGGCCGCCGAGGCCGCCGCCGGTGAGCATGCCGGTGAGGCCGCTCAACAGGTCCATCAGGCCCGACTTCTGCGTGGGATCCGCCGTGGCTCCGTCGGGGCCCACCACGGACCCGTCCGGGGAGAAGCCGGTCTCCGCGCTCGCCGTACCTTCGCCGGAGGTGGTGGTCATGACCGCGCCCGGGATGGACTCGTCCTTCTGGGTCGGCGTGTCGCTGGGGAACTGCGAGTTGACCTGCATCGGGTAGCCGTTCGCGGTGAGCGGCGTCGAGGGCAGCCCCAGCTGCTCACCGAAGGTCTTCAGCCCCTCGCCCACCGGGTCGCCGGGCCAGAACAGGCTGGCCCGGCCGCGGGACTCCCCCGAGTCGGCCTTGACCTTGCTGTAGCCCATGTCGAGCTCGACCTGGGCCTGCCCGGCCTCGACGGGGATCGGGATGCTCGGCTCGAAGACCTCGACCCGGATCGGGGCCGACCAGGCCGTGGTGCTGTACCCGCCGTAGCCCGCCGACGGGGTCGCGCCGTCGTCGGCCGAGGCCGGGGTGGCGGTGGGACCGGCGGCCAGCAGCGTCAGGCAGCCGACCATCCCTCCCGTGGCCGCGAGCCGGAGCCTGCTGCGTGTGGTGGTCATGCTGCCCCTCCCAGGATGACGTCGGCCATGGTCTCGAGGATCTCCCCGGGCTCACCGGTGGCCACGATGCGTCCGCCGCTCATCACGGCGGCGTAGTCGGCGACCCGCAGGGCGGTCCGCGCGAACTGCTCGATGCAGAGGATGGAGACGCCGGACTCGGCGATCCGGGCGACCGTCTCGTAGAGCTCGTCGACGATCAGCGGCGCCAGGCCCATCGACAGCTCGTCGAGCAGCAGGAGTGCCGGGTCGGAGGCCAGCGCCCGCGACATCGCCAGCATCTGCTGCTCACCGCCCGACATGGTGCCGGCCAGCTGGTGGCGCCGCTCGTGCAGCCGGGGGAAGTACCCGTAGGCCGTGTCGAGGACGGCCGAGGCCGGCACGCCGGCGTACGACATGAGGACCAGGTTCTCCTCGACCGTGAGGTTGGGGAACACCGAGCGTCCCTCGGGGATCGTGCACAGCCCGACGCGGGCGAGGTCCTCGGACCGCGCGCCCTGCACGTGGACGCCGGCGAGGTGGATGTCGCCCGACGTCGCCTCCTTCTGGCCGCTGATCACCTTCACCAGCGTCGACTTGCCGGCCCCGTTGGGGCCGAGCAGCGCCATCACCGCACCGCGCGGCACGGACAGGTCGACGCCGCGCAGCACCTCGATCCGGCCGTACGCCGCGTGCAGGTCGATCACGTCGAGGATCGGGACGCTCATGAGTGGTCACCTCCGTTGATCGGTCGGGGGTATTCGCGCCCAGGGTGCGTGCATCGCAAGGCGGCGGCGCGATGGCATACCGGGTTGTCTTCCGAGCGTCGCCAACGCAGCGAGGTGCGTGCCCTGGGTGCGTAGGGCCGTGACCGATCGACGGAGGTGTCCACTAGACCACCTCCTCGACCGCGGGGATCACGCCGGTGTCACCGTCCAGGTCGCCGTCGCCCTCGGCGTAGCCGAGGTAGGCGCGCTGCACGTCGGGGTTGGTGCGGATGTCGGCGGGCGCGCCCGAGGCGATGATCTCGCCGAAGTCGAGCACGTGGATGTCGTGGCACACGCTCATCACCAGGTCCATGTCGTGCTCGACCATGAGGATCGAGCAGCCCTCCGCGGCGAGCTCGACGAGCAGCTCGCCGAAGGCGTCGGTCTCGGTCTCGTCGAGACCGGAGGAGGGCTCGTCGAGCAGCAGCAGCTGCGGGTCGCTGGCCAGGCACCGGGCCAGCTCCAGCAGCCGCGCGGTGCCGGTCGGGATCGAGTCGGCGCGCTCGTCGGCGTACTCGGTGATGCCGACCCGGTCGAGCAGCATCTCGACGCTCACCGCGCCCCGCCTGCCACCGAACCACGCCAACGGACCGCCGTGGATCTCCTGCGCCACGCGGACGTTGTCCCGCACCGAGAGCGAGCCGAACGCCTCGAGCCGCTGGAAGGTGCGGCCCACACCGTGCCGGGCCCGGCGGTGCACCGGCCAGCCGGTGACGTCGCGGTCGCGGTAGCGCACCCGCCCCTTGGTGGGCTTCTGCAGGCCGGTGATCACGTTGAAGCAGGTGGTCTTGCCCGCACCGTTGGGGCCGATCAGGCCGGTGATCACGCCCCGGTCGGCGGAGAACCTCGCCCGGTTGACGGCGGTGACGCCACCGAACCGGACCACCACGTCGTCGACCTCGAGCAGCGCCATGCTCAGACCACCTTCTCGATCACCATGGTGTCGGCGGGATCGCCACCCGACACCTCGACCAGCGGCACGTCGACCAGCGGTACGTCGACCGCGCCATCGGTGCCGTCCGCCGCCCCACCACGGGGCAGCAGTGCCTGCAACCGCTCCTCCAACCCGGGCGCCACCCGCGAGCGCAACCACCGACCGACCCGGAACAGGTGGTTGGCGATGCCGTTGGGGTCGCGGCCCAGGAGAACCGCACCGAAGCCGATCACCGCGAACAGCAGGCCCGCCATGCTCGGCGAGGCGGCCTGGAGCTCGGGCAGCAGCATCAGCGCCGTGCCGCCGAGCAGCGCACCGGTGACCGAGGTGGCGCCGAACACGACCGCCAGCAGGAGCACCAGCAGCGACTGGAAGTAGAGGAAGTCCGCCGCACCGACGGTCCCGCGCAGGCCCGCGAACAGTCCGCCCGCAAGACCGGCGATGCCCGCCGACAACGCGAACAGGCCGACGCGGAACCAGCGCAGGTCCAGGCCGAGGGTGCCGCACGCCGAAGGGCTGTCCCGCATCGCGACGAGCAGCCGCCCCAGAGCCCCGCGCCGCAGCACGAGCAGGCCGAGGGCGAGCAGCACGAAGGCGAGCACCATGAACCACACGTAGGCCGTGTCCGACCCGATCCGCAGACCCAGGATCGAGAGCCGCTCGGCGGCCAGGGTGCCGTTGAACTTGAACGCGAACTCGGCGTTGAACACGACCTTGTCCATGAGGACGGCGAACGCCATCGTCGACAGCGCGAGGTACAGCCCGGTCAGCCGCAGCACGGGCAGCGCGACCAGCGCGCCGACCGCGGCCGCGATGAGCGCTGACACGAGCAGCCCGAACAGGTTGGGCTCGTCGAGCTTGGCGTAGGCGAGCGCACCGACCCCGGCGAAGGTGAACTGCGCGAGCGAGACGTGTCCGCCGTACCCGGTCAGCAGGACGAGGGAGAGCATCACGATCGCGTACGTCGCCGCGACGCCGATGAGCAGCACCTGGTTGGGCGCGACCAGGTTGACGAGCAGCAGCACCACGACGAGCACGCCGGCTCCGGAGCCGATGGACAGCCGCATCGACGGCACCGGCGCGGTGACGATGCCCTTGACCTGACCGATGCGCAGCTGCGCCTGGGGCATCAGCACGACGATCGCGAACAGGAACAGCGCCGGGATGACCGGACGGAAGGACGCGAGGAAGCCGTCGGTGGGCAGGTAGCCGACCGCCCACGACTCGAGGACACCGAGGATCATCGCGCCGGCGAAGGTCATCGGCAGACTCTTGAGCCGGCCGAGCATCGCGGCCGCGTAGGCGTTGATGACCAGCAGGGTCAGCGCGTAGTAGTCGAGCAGCACGACCGGCGTCAGCAGGATGCCGCCGAGCGCGGCCAGCGAGATTCCGATCGCCCACGACAGCGCGGCCACCCGGTCGGGCTTGCCGCCGAACAGCTTGAGCAGCTCGGGGTTGTCGACCGAGGCACGCATCGCCGTACCGATCCGGGTGCGGTTGAGCAGCAGGTAGAGGCCGAAGGCGACCGCGACCGCGCAGACCAGGGTGATCAGCTGGTGGGCGGTGACGAAGATGTCGCCGACCTGCCAGCCGGTTCCGGACCAGAACGGCAGCAGCACGCGCGGCTCGGGCGGCCAGATCTGCTGGGCCAGTCCGATCAGGCCGACCAGCAGCCCCACGGTGACCACGAGCGCCACGGAGACCGGGCCCTCTCCGAGGCCACGGGTGACGAAGCGCTGGATGAACCAGCCGATCGCCGGTGCCACGACGCCGAGCACGAGGATCAACGACAACACGGTCGGCATGCCCTGGCGCTGGGTGAAGTCCCAGAACACGAAGGACAAGAACATGCCGAACGCGCCGTGGGCGATGTTGAACACCCGGGTGGTCGTGTAGGTCAGCACCAGACCGCTGGCCATGATGGCGTACGCCGCGCCGGTGAACAGGCCGAGCAGCGTGAAGGCGAACAGGGAGCCCATCGGTGATCAGCCTCCGATCCCGGAGTCGACGACAGTGCCGCACAGGTAGGTGCCCGACGAGACCTGCGACCACTGGCCGCCGCTGAGCTGGAGCATCTTCAGGCAGGGCGGGGTGGCCCCGGTCGACAGGTTCATGGCGGTGTGGGCTCCGTTCCCGGTCCAGGCCGTGGTGGCGCGGACCGCGTCGACGAGGGAGGCCCGGGTCAGCTTGCCGCCCAGCGCGATCGCCTTCTCGACGAAGAGCCGGGTCGCCGACCACGCGAAGAGGCCGTAGTAGTTGGGGATCGCGCCGGGCTTCACCTGGTTGAGCCACGACAGGTACAGCTGGACCTCGGGGTTGGCCTTGTTCTCGAACAGGTCGTTGGGCGAGAAGACGTAGCTGCCCTCCGCGACGGCGCCCGCCTGCTGGAGGTAGCGCTTGTCGTAGATGGTGGGATCCTGCAGGTAGAAGTCCGGCTTGAACCCCTGCTGCTGCATGGCCTGCTGGAGCTTGACCGTGTTCTGGTAGGGGCCGTAGTAGACGACGGCGCGGATGCCCTTGTCCTTCATCTGCTGGACGTACGGCGCGAAGTTGAACTCCGCGACGTCGATGCCCTGGATGTACCTCGCCGACCAGCCGGCCGCCTTCTCGTAGCCGGCCGCGAGGCTCTTGGCGTTGACCGGGGCCGCGCCGGCGTTGATGTAGAGGAAGGCCGCGTTCCTCACCGCGTCGGGGTACTTCGCCGCCAGCCACTTCGCGGCCGGGTCGGAGATCAGGTTGGTGCGGATCGAGTAGGTGCCCACGCACGACTTGCAGGCCTGCCGCTCGGGGTTGACGATCGTCGAGCGGATGTCGGGGATGCCGCAGGCGTCGGCCGTCGCCGCGCCGCCGGAGTCGAACGCCGACATCGAGCCGACCGCCGCGAACGCGTCGCTGCAGGCCTTGACGTAGGCCTGCTGGTCGGCGCCGGCGTCGGCGCGGCTGTCGAGGTTGAGCAGCGAGAGCTTGCGCCCGCAGATGTCGTTCTGCGAGTTGAAGTACTCGACGTACGCGCGGGCCGCCTGCTGGGCGGACTCGAAGATCCCCGGCACGGGGCCGGAGATGTCGGAGACGTTGGCCAGCGTGATGGTGCCGTCGGTGATGCCGGTCTGGTTCTTGAATCCCTCGCACGAGCCCGCCTTCGCGGTTCCGGTCGGCGAGCCCTTGCCCTTGTTCTTCCCCGCGGTGCCGGTGCCGGTGCTGCCTGCCGCCGGGTCGGCGGCCGTGCCACCGGACGTACCGGCTGCGGGTGCCTCGCCCGCAGCCGGTACGTCGCCCCCGGCCGGCACGTCGCCGGCCGGGAGTCCGGTGTCGGCACCGATGCCGGCCTCGCCGGCGGTGCCGCCGTCCCGCGCACCCGTCGGGGCGAGGGTCGCCGGGTCCAGCTGGGACCCGCAGGCCGTCATGGCCAGCAGCGCCAGGAGGACCCCGGCGGTTCGGCGCATCCGAGAGCGGGTCACCGGTCAGCCACCCACACCCGAGTTGACCACGCTGCCGCACAGCCACGCGCCCGGTGAGATCTGCTGCCAGCGGCCGCCCTTGTACTGGATGATCTTCTGGCAGGGCGGGGTCTCCGCCGTGCCCACGCGCATCGCGGTGTGCGCGCCGTTGCCGGTCCAGTCGTTGACCTTGCGGACCGCCGCGACCAGCGACTCGCGGGTGAGCTTGCCGCCGAGAGTTGTCGCCTGCTCGACGAACAGCCGCATGGCCGACCACGCGTACAGGCCGTAGAAGTTCGGAACCGCCCCCGGCTTCACCTGGTTGAGCCAGGACAGGTAGAGCTGGACCTCGGGATTGGCCTTGTTCTCGAACAGGTCGGTCGTCGAGTAGACGACCGTCCCCTCCGCGAGCGAGCCGGCCTGCTGGATGTAGCGCTGGTCGTAGATCGTCGGGTCCTGCATGAACACGTCGGGCTTGTAGCCCTGCTGCTGCATGGCCTGCTGCAGCTTGACGGTGTTCTGGTAGGGCCCGGTGTAGACCACCATCTTGATGCCCTTGGACTTCAGCTGCTGCACGTACGGCGCGAAGTTGAACTCCGCGACGTCGATGCCTTGGATGTAGTTGACGCTCCAGCCCATCTTCCCCCACGCGGCGGCCTGGCTCTTCGCGTTGACGACCGCGGCACCGCCGTTGATGTAGAGAACGCCGACGTTCTTCACCGCGTCGGGGTACTGGGCGGCCAGCCACTTCGGCCCGGAGTCGGCGATCAGGTTGGGGCGCACGGAGTAGATGCCGAAGCAGGTGGAGCAGGCGGCGCGCTCGGGCGTGGTCATCGCGGCCCGGATGTCCGGAAGTCCGCAGCCCTGGGCGGCGGCGGCGCCGCCGGAGTCGAAGGCGCCCATCGAGCCGACCGCGGCGAAGGCCGAGCTGCATGCCTTGGTGTAGGCCTGCTGGTCGGCGCCCGCGTCGGCCCGGCTGTCGAGGTTGCTGATGGCGAGCTTGCGTCCGCAGATGGTGTTCTGGGAGTTGAAGTACGCCACGTAGGCCCGTGCCGCCTGCTGGGAGGCCTCGAAGATGCCGGGCACCGGTCCGGAGATGTCGGCGACGTTGGCCAGCGTGATCGTGCTGTCGGTGATGCCGGTCTGGTTCTTGAACCCGTCGCACGAGGCCGCCTTCGCGGTGCCGGTCGGCGAGCCCTTGCCCTTCGTCTTGCCGCCGGATCCGGTGGTCGTGTCGCCGGGGGCGGCTCCACCGCCGTCGGCGGCAGGGCCGGCCGGAGCGCCGTCGGCCGGAGCCGGGGCGCCCCCGTCGGCCGCGTCAGCACCGGCGGCCGGGACGCCACCGCCGTCACCGACCACCGCAGCGTCGCCGCTCTGCGCGGAGCCGCCGCCTCCGGTCTGGCCGTTCACCTGCGCGACGGTCGAGGGATCCAGCTGGGAGCCGCAGGCGGAGAGGGCGAGGACGACGACGCAGCCGCAGAGCAGTCGCCGAGCGCGGGACGTTCGAGGCATGAGCACCTCTCGTTCGGGAGCACAACAGGTCGGCGGCCCGGAGGGGCCACACGGGTCCAACGCCCGACTGTGACTCGAGTCACGCACAAACTGAAACTTGTTTCAGTTTCTTGCCGCACCGAGTGGGCGGCGCGGGGGAACCCGCGGGCCTCGCGGCGCGTCCCAGGCATCATGAGCACCATGCGTCTTGCCGCCGTGACCGCCGCCCTCACCGTCCCGCTCCTGCTGACGGCGTCCGCATGCAGCCACGAGTCGGACCGCGCGGCCGACCCGACGGCGGCCGCCTCGACGCCGGACGGCACTGCGACGGCGTCCGGCACGCCCGGAACCCCCGGGACGGCCTCGTACCCGGCCTACGGCGTGCCGGACTACACCTACCACCTCGAGGTGCTCTGCTACTGCCCGCAGACCGGCACGGTCGAGGTCGTGGTCCACGACGGCGAGGTCACCTCGGCGACGTCCCTCGACGGGCCGCGGGCGGGTACGCCGGCACCCGACTTCGCCCGGCTGAGCATCGACGACATCATCGAGCAGGCCAACTCGCCGGCCATCGCCAAGGCGAGAGTGCGGTGGCCCGACGGCCAGGACCACCCGGACTCGGTCATGATCGACCGGATCGCCCAGGCGATCGACGACGAGGTGACCTACACGATCAAGGACGTGCAGGTCACCTCGCAGGAGTGAGGCTCAGCGCGGGACGAAGGCCCAGTAGTCGAGGTCGAGCAGTACGCCGGGGGCGTACTTGCCGTCCTCACCGCGCAGCGTCATCGACTCGTCGCGGCCCTTGGTGGCCACCAGCCGCAGCCGCAGCGCACCCACCCCGCTCGCGTCGGTCTCGGCCTTGTCGAGGACCTCGGACCAGGCGTAGACGGTGTCGCCCGCGAACGCCGGAGCCGTGTGGGCACCGGCGTTGATGGCCGCGATCAGCGCAGCGTTGGCGAGTCCGTTGAAGGACAGGGCGCGGGCCATCGAGATCACGTGGCCGCCGTACACCAGGTTGCGGCCGTCGGGACGGGCCTCGACGTTGAAGTGCACCTTGGCGGTGTTCTGCCACAGCCGGGTGGCCTGCTGGTGCTCGGACTCGGTTAGCGTGACGCCGTCGACGTGGTCGATCTTCTCCCCGACGGCGTAGTCGCCGAAGCGGTGCGGCTCGCCCGCCGCCTCGAAGTCGTACGACGAGAAGTCGAGTCCCGCGGGCACCACGAGGTCGGCCGCGGCGAGCGCCGGGGCCAGCGTGGGCACGACGGTCTCGGGCGCGGGCGCGCCCGCATCACGCTTGTGGACCATCACCCAGCGCGCCCAGTCCAGCGCGACCTCGCCGCGCTGGTTGGTGGCGGTGGAGCGGACGTAGACCACGCCACTCTTGCCGTTGGAGTTCTGCTTGAGGCCGATCACCTCGGAGGTGGTGCTGAGCGTGTCGCCGGGAACCACCGGCCGGTGGAACCGACACTCGGCGTACCCGAGGTTGGCGACCGCGTTGAGCGAGACGTCCGGGACGGTCTTGCCGAACGCGATGTGGAACGCGACCAGCTCCTCGACCGGGTGCGGGTCGAGGCCGACGGACGCCGCGAACGCGGCCGACGAGGGAACCGCGAACCGGGTCGGGTACAGCGAGCCGTAGACGGCCCGGTCCCCCTCGGTCACCGTGCGCGGCGTCGCGTGCCGGATGACCTGCCCGACCTCGAAGTCCTCGAAGAAGTTGCCCGGGTTCGTCTTCGACTGCACGACGGCGCTCACTTGAGCTTGTACTCCTTGAGGAGCTGGCGGCCGATGATCATCTTCTGGATGTCGGAGGTGCCCTCGCCGATGAGCATGAACTTGACCTCGCGCATCAGGCGCTCGATCTCGTACTCCTTGGAGTAGCCGTAGCCACCGTGGATCCGGAAGGAGTCCTCGACGACCTCGTTGGCGTACTCGGAGGCGACCATCTTGGCCATGCCGGCCTCGACATCCATCCGCTTGCCGGTGTCCTTGAGGCGGGCCGCGCGGACCATCATGTTGTGCGCGGTCTCGACCTTGGTCGCCATCTCCGCGATCCGGAACAGGACCGCCTGGTGCTCGGCGATGACCTTGCCGAAGGTCTTGCGCTGCTGGGCGTAGGCGACACCGAGCTCGAAGCCGCGCCAGGCCAGGCCGCAGGCGCGGGCGGCGACGTTGACGCGGCCGACCTCGACGCCGTCCATCATCTGGAAGAAGCCCTTGCCGGGCTCGCCGCCGAGGATCTGGTCCGCCCCGATCTGGTGACCCTCGAGGATGAGCTCGGTCGTCTCGACGCCCTTGTAGCCCATCTTGTCGATCTTGCCGGGGACGGTGACGCCCTGGGCGGTCTCGCCGAACCCGGCCTCCTTCTCGACGAGGAAGGTGGTCATGTTCTTGTAGACCGACTCGGCACCCTCGTCGGTCTTGACGAGCAGCGCGACCAGCGTGGAGCTGGCGCCGTTGGTCAGCCACATCTTCTGGCCGGTGATGGAGTACGAGCCGTCGGCCTGCTTGGTGGCCTTGGTGGAGACGGCCGACACGTCGGAGCCGAGACCCGGCTCGGACATCGAGAACGCGCCGCGGACCTCGCCGGTCGCCATCCGGGGCAGGTACTTGGCCTTCTGCTCCTCGGTGCCGTGCTGCATGAGCAGGTAGGCCACGATGAAGTGGGTGTTGATGACACCCGACACGCTCATCCAGCCGCGGGCGATCTCCTCGACCACCAGCGCGTAGGTCAGCAGGGACTCGCCCAGACCGCCGAACTCCTCGGGGATGGTCAGGCCGAAGACGCCGAGCTCCTTGAGCCCGTCGACGATCTCCTGCGGGTAGGTGTCGGAGTGCTCGAGCTCCTGGGCGACCGGGATGATCTGCTCGTCCACGAAGACCCGCACGGCCTTCAGGATCTCGGACTGGTCCTCGGTGAGGCCTTCGGTCTGACAAAGCCGGGTCATCACGTTCCCTTTCAGTGGTGTTGCCGGACCGCACAATACCCGCGGGTAGCGACGCCAGGACCCTCCGAACGGGGGGCGAGACCGTGACGTGAGGCACGTCACCGGGCGGTGCGGAAGTCCGCCCCGCACCACGCCCTAGCCTTGTCGCCATGCCCGAGTACGACGCCCCGGCCCCCTCGTCCGACGCCGACCTGAGCGCCGCGCTGCGCGAGTTCAGCGCCTCGGTCGCGGCCTTCACCGCCGCGGTCGCGGACCTCGACCGGGTCGTCGAACGGGCCGACGGCCTGCTCACCCGCGCCGACAGGCTGCTCGCCCCGCTCGCGGCCACCCAGCAGGTGGGCGACCAGCTCAAGGTCGCCGGCCAGCTCGCCTCCCAGGTGGCCTCGGCCGCGGTCAAGCGCGGCGTGGCCGCGGCGAAGACCGTGACGGGGCCGTAGGGCGTCCTCACGCCCCACGACCCCGCCTGCAGGTCAGGTCCCCGGTCAGGTCCTCAGAGGGTGCGGCCCACCGCCGCGAAGAACCGCAGGAACATCTCGTCGTAGCCGAACTGGTCGGAGCGGATCTGGGCGGTCGAGCCGGCGCGCCTCTGCTCCTTGCCGACCCAGGCCCGGTTGAAGTCGATCCGCACGGCGCGGGTACCGCCCGAGGTGCTGGCGAGCACGAGCGCCTTGGGCAGGCCGTACTGGCTCCAGCTCGACTTCCGCTTGGCCCAGGACTTGTGCTTCTTCTTGGTGCCGAGCAGCTTCGCGAGCTTGCGGTCCAGGTCGGTGACCTTGCGGTGGCCGGTGATGATCTGGATCTCGACGCCGCGGGCGCGGGCGTTCACGATCGCGCGGTAGACGCCCTTGCCGCCGAGCTGCTTGGTCGCGAGGTGGAGGGCAGAGCCCGGCGGTGCCTGGTCGATAGCGTCGCGCACCAGGCGCATGGTCGCGTTGGCGTCGCCCTGGTTGGACTTCCAGCCCGGCGCGAACGCACCGGCGCGCGGGCCCACGTTGCCGAGGTCGACCGTCAGCATCTTGTGGTCGGAGTAGAGCTCGGCGGTGGTCAGGTTGGTGACCGGCAGCAGCGGGTCGCCCTGGTACAGGTAGGCGTGGTCGATGACCGCGCCGCTGTCGTGGGTGGCCGGGGCGACTCCGAACAGGTCGAAGACGTTGACCAGGCCCATGGCGGCGAGCTCGTTGCGCGGGTAGGCGCCGCTGCGGAAGTTCACGTTGACGTCGCCGGCCATCAGCACCGGGCCGCTCGCCGAGAGGCTCTGGGCGAGCCCTGAGAGCCGTTGGTACGACGGCAGGGTGATGCCGGGCGTGTACTTGGTGATCGGCGCGAAGTGCACGGACACCACCGAGACGGTGCGGCCCTCCGCGTTGCGCAGCGTAGCCCAGTTGGCGTACCGCACGCCCCAGTGCACCTTCTGCTTGCGCGACTTCCCCCACACGTTGCTGATGTTGTAGGTGCCGGCCGCGAGCTTGGTCCAGCGCGTCGCGTCCCACACGACGGCGGTGGCGCCGGTGTAGGTGCCGGGCGTGCGCTGGATGGCGTAGCCCGGGGGCGCGAGCAGCGCGTCGGGCCGGCTGGACACCTCGTTGAAGGTGATGAAGTCCGGGAGCTGGGCGAACACCTGGCCGAGGTCGGCCGCGGTGCGCTCGAGCGACATGCCGGACTTGATGTTGGCCTGAACCAGGCGGACCCCGCCGGCCGCGCCGGGGTCGGCCGCCGCGGCGGTGCGCTCCAGGTCGGCGCGGCCGCCGCCCGTACCGGCCGCGGCGAGCACCAGGAGGGTCGCGAGGACCGACAGCGCCACGACGGTCGCCGGTAGGGCGCGAAGCCATCGAAGCGAGCTCTGCGTGCGCATGGGACCTCCCGATTCACGGCGCGAAATGCACCGAGCGAACAATTTCCTCAGGAATCACATCAGTAACAACTTCACCATGGCAATACGGCGCGAAAAACTACAAAGATGTAATTCGATAAATCACACCGGTGTAATTTGTTCGGAAATAGACCGGTCCCAGAAAGGAAGAATGCGCGCGATTTCCCGCGGACCTTCGGCCGGCAGGAGGCACAGCTGAGCGGTTCGGGCGTGCCGCCGCGTCAGCGACGGCGCAACGCGCCGAGCAGGCCGCGCTTGCCGGACGTCGGCTCGACGCGGGGCGCGACCCGGAGCTCGCGGACGTCGGCGAGCATCATGGCGACCAGGTCGGTGGCGGCCTCGGCCACCTCGGCCTCGGTCACCGTGTCCGGCGTACGACGGGCCGGCAGCTCGGCGGGGATCTCGAGCCGGCTCAGGTCGCCCACCACGTCGACCGGATGGGCGCGCAGGTAGGCGAGGGTTGCTTCGCTGCGCTGCCGGCACTCCTCGATCCGGTCGGGCTGCGGCCAGAACTTCTCGCCCCGGCGCGGGACCAGGCGCTCGTCGGCGAGGAAGGTGCGGATGAACATGCCGCGGTCGCGGGCGGCGCCGAGCGACTTGCGGGCGACCAGGTGCTCGTTGACCCGGCGCAGCACCTCGGCCTCGACCACGCCCATCGACTCGTTGGGGAAGGACTGGCTCAGGTCATAGGCGTCGGCGCGCAGACCCAGCAGGCCGGCGAACCGGTGCCAGATCTCCTCGCGCGGGGCGGAGGTGTCGAGCGGGAGCACGTGGATCCGCTCGTGGGCGACGGCCGCGGACCAGCGCTGGAGCACCAGGTGGAGGTCCAGCGTGCGCCAGTTCCACACGTCGCGGGGGTCCTCTGACACCTCGCGGGAGTAGTCGGCCATCGAGGCGGTGCCGCGGTTCTTCAGGCTCTCCTGCCAGCTGGCGGTGAACAGCCCGAGCAGGTCGCGCGCGGTGACCACGACGTGCACCTCGGCGGGCGCGAGTGCCTCGGCCATCCGCTTGGCCTGGTCGGCGCTGGCGGCGGCGAAGAACTCGTGGGTGATCAGCGCGTCGCCGTCGTGGGCCGCGATCTCGGCCTGGAGCCGCGCCCAGGCGGTGCGGTGCTCCTCGGACGCCTTCGGCAGCCGCGGATCCTCACGGACGATCCGGCTGGTCCACAGGTGGTCGAAGCGACCCAGCCCCGGGAGCAGCACGCCGTCCTCCAGCAGCCGGTCCCGGGAGGACCAGAGGATGGTCTGGAGATAGGTGGTGGCCGTCTTGGGCAGCCCGATGTGGACGAAGACGCGTCGTGCCATGACGGGTGACCGCGAGCTCACAGGCTCTTGTCGAACGCCTCGATCGCCTCGGCGATCCTGGCCTCGTCGCGCTGGGTGACGGGGATCAGCAGCTCCTGGACGACGTCGACGAGCTCCGCCATCCGCACGTAGTGGCGCTGCAGCTCGGCGACCTCGGTCTCGAGCGCCTCGATCCGCAGCCGCTGGGAGCGGACGGTGGCGTACAGGTTCCAGCGATTCTGGCTCATCTTCTCTTCTTCACGCATAGACATCACCACGGGCACTCACCACTGGGCGACCACGACGGCCCGCCCGGCGCGGTCCGGGCCACCGGGCTCGACGTCCGTCGACACGACCGATCCTTCGAACCGTTCGATCGACGCCACGACCCCGTCGAGTGAGACAGGATACAAACCCGGGCCGGCCTCGCCCTCGCCCGTGGCGAACTCGGCGTGCAGCCGGCCGCCGCCGCGCAGGGTCATCGCTGCGAAGCGCAGCAGTCCCTCCCGACCGCGCTCCGTCGTCGCGTCGAGCACGTGCCGCGCGAGCATCGCCCGCGGCCCGGCCTGGCGCGCGACCCGGGCGCCCTCGCCGAGCACCGAGCGGAGCTGGGTGAGGCTGATCATCCGGACCTCGAGCGCCGCGCCCTCGCGCCCGGCGACCCGGGCGGCCTTGCGCAAGGTGAGCGGGACGTAGTCGTAGGCCGTGGTGCGGAAGCCCTGGCGGGCCAGGTGCAGGGCGTCGCTCCCCCGCCCGGCACCGACGTCGAGCACGTGGGTTCCCTCGGGGATGTCGGCCGCGAGGCCCAGCGCGAGGTCGGAGGCCGGCGCGTTGACGTCCCCCTTGCGATGGGCCGGGTCGGTCTGCCAGTCGCGGCGGTACGGCGAGAGACCGCGGAACCAGTTGTCGAGCCGCATCTTGACCTCCGCAGAGGTCTCGAACTTGAACGCGGGGTCCGGGACCTTCCAGTGCGGCCCGTACATCGCCTCGAGCAGCCGCTCGGGCTCGGCCGGCGCCGGGAACTCGTGGCCGGCGAGGGTCACCGTGGACAGCGGGAAGATCCACTCCTCGCGGAACTCCACGCCCACCTCGCCCATCAGGTAGAGCTTGCCGTCACCGGGGAAGAAGCCACCGAACAGGTCGAGGCCGCGCACGGACCCGTCGCTCTCCTCGACATCGATGCGGAAGGCCGCCCCGCTGTAGCGGAAGGTCGCCATCCCCCGCTCGACCAGCGCCCGCTGGAGCCGGAAGGACTCCCGCACGACGTCGACCGGAGCGAGGTGGCGCGAGACGTAGCCGAGGTCGGCGTCGGAGTCGTGGCCGAGGAAGTCCTGCTCACGCACGGCGCCGAGCAGGGTGCCGTACGCCGGGAACGCCGCGATCCCCTCCTCCTCGAGGATCGCGATGACCAGGTGCATCGCCTCGAGCAGCGGCTCGAGCTGGTCGCCGCTGCGCACCGAGAACTCGGGGTGGAACCGGCCGGACTTGTCGAGTGCGATCGGCAGACCCTGCTTGTTGACGAACGCGATCCGCTCGGAGCCGGTGCCGAAGGTGGTCTCCTCGTCGTGCACCACCGTGCCCGCGACGTGGTCGCGCACCCGCAGCCGGGTCGGGCCGTCGAGGAAGCGCAGCATCCGCTCGGGCCAGGCGATCCGGCGCTCGCCCTCCGCGCCGCTGGGGCTCGGCTCGGTGTCGCGCACCGACCAGAACGACCAGATCCGACGCTCGTCGAAGAGCACGTCGAGCGCGCGATCCTCCGCGACGCCGCGCAGGACCAGGCCCTCGGCGTCGACGGTGGCGACAGCCAGATCGGTCATCTCCGCCCCTTCCATGTCCACTCGCCCCTCACACCAGGTCGCGCAGCTCGTCGGGGATCCGGACGTACGGCGGCCTCACCAGGGCGTGGTGCTGGCCGGCGCCCGTGGCCCGCCACAGGTCGCCCTCGTTCTGCACGATCGACTGGATCCGCTTCGGGCCCGGTCGGAACCTGCCCAGCTCGCCCTGCGCCACGGCCTGCTCGACCTGCGCGGCAGCAGTGCGCAGCGCCTCGACGATCTCGTCGGTCGGCCGGCTCCAGCTGGACTTCACCGCGCGGCCCTCGACGACGGCCGCCTGGTGACGGTGCTCGGCGAGCAGCTCGAGCTGTCCGAGGTCGGCGAACTTGAAGTGGAACATGAACAGCTCGGGGTCAGGCTCGAAGGGGTGCCGGATGCCGTGGGAGGCATGCGCCCAGTCGGCGTCGACCCACTTCAGGGCGGGCTTGCACATCAGCGGCGTGAACCGGGCGAACTCCCGCTGGCGCAGCAGCGACGGGGCGTCGAAGTCCAGCTCGGGCTCGACCCCGACCCGGTGGATGACGTTGTAGCCGAGCACGCCCGCGACGTCGGTCCCGGTGCGGGCCGCGGCGAAGTGGCGCAGCGAGGCGTGCTTGGCAGGATCGGCGACGACGAACTCGTCGGCGTCGGCGAGCAGCACGGCGTCGTACGCGAACAGGAGGGACTTCGCCAGGCCGCTGAGGATGCCCATCCGGGACGGCTCGAAGGGGTACTTGTCGAGGTACGGCAGCCGCAGCACGGTGCACGGCAGGTCGTCGGCCGAGCCGTCGACGCTGTGGTCGTCGATCACGAAGACGTCGTCGGCACCGAGCTGGCGCTGGTAGTGCTCGACCCAGCGGCGCAGCACCGGCCCGCTGTCGCGGCTCATGGTGATCGCCGCCACCCGCGGCAGGCCGTCACCCGAGGGCCGGTCGGTCGCGGCGGGGCCGGGCCCCGGCGCCGCATCCGTCTCGCGACGTCCGCGCCACTTCATTCCTGCTCCCCCCGTCCACGTCCGGCGGTGCTCCACTTGGTGAGGGCGACCTGGAGTGCGTCGAGCGCCGCGGCCAGCACCTCCTCGGCAGGGATGTCGGCCGGCTGCAGCCCACGCACGGGGAGCGGTCGGAGCTCGTCGAGGTCGCCGACCACCCGGTGCTTGCCCTTGCGGAGCCGGGCCATCTGCTCCTCGCCCAGGGCAGCGGCCCACGGGTCGTCGTAGCCGAGGCGCTGGCCGCCGCCCTGGCGCAGCGACAGCCCCCGCTTCGCCAGCTGGTGCTTGACCAGCCGGTCGTAGAACGGCGGCAGCTCGCCCCTGCCGTCGGGGCGGAAGCGACGGTTGAGCTCGAGCAGCAGCAGCGCGCTCGGCAGGTCGATGCTGGGATTGCTGCGGACGTCGAGCGAGATGCCGTGCGCGTCGATGCCGAGCACCTCCGCGAAGCGGCGCCACAGCAGGTCGCCGGGGGCTCCCGAGGGCGGCACGGTGACCAGGGTCAGCGCGCCCTTGTCGAGCGCCTTGGCCCAGCGGGCGGCGATCGACGGCACGTCCTGGTGGCGCCAGAAGCGGGCCGCGGAGCCGGTGGCGTCCTTGCGGGCGCCGAGGGCGGCGACGTAGTCGTCCCACCCCGTGACGCCGCCGTTCTGCACCGACTCCAACCACATCGCGGGCACGTTGCGGGCCAGGTCGCGGCAGGTCAGCACGGCCTCGACCCGGCTGTGCGGGAAGGTCTTGCGGATGCGTTGGATCTGCTTCTCGTCACGCGGGGCGAGGTACTCCATCGAGACGACCGCCGTACCGGGCCAGGCCTCGATCTCGGCGACCAGCTCCTGCCACATCCCGTCGGTCGGCATCGGGGGCTGCCCGGGTCCACCGTGGCCGATCAGCTCCTTGACGGCACGGACCTGACGGCGCCAGCGGCGACCGGGGAACAGCACGCCCCGCTCGGCCAGCACCGCCTTGTTCTCGCCGAGCACGTTCTGCAGGAAGCTGGTTCCCGACTTCATGGTGCCGATGTGCAGCACCACTCGCTGAGCCATGTCCGCCCTCTCGGTCTCGTGGTGGTCGACGGGGTCCTGGCGCCCGAAGCCCGGGCCGCCGCCTGGTCGGCAGCGACCCGGGCCGGGTCCGTGTCGTCAGTCCAGCTCGGCTTCGAGCTCGTGGAACGGGTAGTCCTTCGGGCTGAGGTACTCGCTGCCCGGCCGGACCCGGACCACCGGGTCGGGGTCGGCCGAGTTGACGTAGTTGGCCAGCGTGCGCGGCGCCGTCCGGAAGATCATGTCGACCCAGTTGCTGTACTTGGTCGCCATCGCGGCGTCGTCCCAGAAGATGATGTCGTGCTCGTCGGAGAACCAGCCGAGCTGGGTCCAGTTCTCGCTGCTGGACAGCACCGCGCTCGCACCGGGGTTGCCGTCGAGGTTGCCCTGGACCGCGAGGCCCTTGAGGTGGACGTAGCGGTCCTTGAACTTGTTGGCCGTCGCGCCGGTGATGTAGACCATCTGCTTCGCCGGGACGGGCGCGAGGATGCTGCGGATCTTGCCGGACATCATCATGAACACGACCCGCACGTCACAGCCCTGGAAGTGCAGCTCGCGCACCTTCTGCGCGATCCGGGCGCCGCGCTCGTCGCCCCACACGGCGTTGGCGACACGGACCTTGGTGCGGCCGTCGGCGGTGTTGCTCGCGCCGTGGCACTGCACCTTGTTGAGCACCCGCAGCGGCGGGTCCGTGTCCCTGCGGTGCGGGGCGAACATCGTGGTGATGTTGGCGCCCGGGATGGTGGTGCTGGGGACGGTGAACTGCAGCGACGGGAAGCTCTTGTCCTTCTTCGCCTGCTCCCACATCGTCATCCAGCCGTCGTAGAGGGCCTGGTTGTCGGTCGTGGTCGTCCAGTCGTTGAACTGCTGGACGGCGGCAGCGCCGGTGAGGTTGCCCGAGCCCTGCATCACGATCCAGTTGCTGGCACCCGACCTGCTGACCAGCATCATCTTGCTGTGCATGGCGCCGCCCTTGCCGCGGCAGGTGGCCGTGCAGGTCCGGATCCAGCTGCGCAGCTCGCGCGGACGGTCGGCGTTGCCCTTCTTGAGCGCCCGGAGCAGCACGCCGTAGGAGCGGTGCATGCCCTGCGCCTTGGCCAGCCCGCGCGCCATGATGACCTGCACCGAGACGCCGCGCTTGTGGGCCGCGATCAGCTTGCCGGCGAGCAGCGGCGAGTCGAAGTTCCAGGTCATGACCCGGATCGTCTGGCCGGCCTCGACGTTGCGCACCGTCTTGATGATCTTGCGCTGGATCGCGCCGCGCTTCGCCGCCTTGAACGGATGGTTGAAGGTGATCCCCGGCGTGACGACGGCAGTCGGGTCCGGCTTGCGCTTCGCGGCCACCGCACCGGCCACCTGGCTCGACGCCGTGGCCGGAGCCGCATCAGCCGCGCTCAGGCTGCCCTGACCGGCGACCAGCAGACCGGCGGCGAGCAGGAGCGCGACGAGCGCTGCCACCACCCGGACCCGCGCCGCTGCCGCCCGCATGCCCCACACATTCCCCACGTGCCTGACTCCTACCCACTCCGCCCGAGAACTGACCGGGTTCCGAAGCAGGCAGCCCTCCTAGGGATGCACGCGAATCTCGACCCTTGACGCGGGCACTATACCCACCCGACCAGGCCGAAACCCGCCTCCACGAGGCGTTCGCGATCGAGTTCAGTCGGTCGCGGCGTCGCTGCTCGCGATGCCCGACGCCTGGCCGGACGCCGGACCCGTGGGCTTGCCCTTCGCCTTGCCCGCGTCGCGGGGGCGGGCCTTGGCGTCACCGCTGCACTTCTCCGTCTTGATCCCGCCGAGGGTGAAGTCGGCGCGCACCGGGAGGTGGTCGGAGCCGCCCTCGGACATGACGACGGAGCTGGTGGCCGTGAGGTCGGGGCCGCCGTACAGGAGGTAGTCGATGCGGGTGCGCGGCCGGCTCGCGGGGTGGGTGGCGCCACCGCCGCTTCCGGCGACCACGTAGCTGTCGCTGAGCCGCGAGCTGAGGATCCGCTCCGGACCGGAGTTGGGCCAGGTGTTCATGTCGCCGCCCAGGATCTTCGGGCGCGGGTCCGCGGCCAGGATGCTGGAGATCCGGCTGGCCTGGGCGGTGCGGATGTTGGCCGAGGTGTTGTCGAGGTGCGTGCTGTAGATGCTGACCTCGACGCCCTCGACGTCGATCACGACGTGGAGCAGCCCCCGCGGCTGCGCGCGGCCGATGTTGGGCAGCGGGGTGTTCTCCGAGGAGAGGATCGGGTACTTCGACACCACCGCCGTGCCGTAGAGACCGTCGCCGAAGGTGACGTTGCGACCGAACGCGGAGCCCCAACCGCCCAGGCGCTCCGCGAACCAGCCCGCCTGGTCGACGCTGCCGGTGCTGCGCCGCTTGTAGTCGACCTCCTGCAGCAGCAGGACCGTCGCCTTGGAGCGCTCCATCACGCCGAGCAGGCGGTCGAGGCTGCCGGCCCGGGCGGACTTGATGTTGTAGGAGAGCGCCGTGAACTGGGTGGTCCCGATCTGCGCCTGGCAGACGAGCTGGGCGGACTGCCGCTCGGCCTCCATCGCCAGGGGCGGCACCAGGACACCGCCGGCCTCGCCCGTCGCGGTGTCGGTCGGGGCGAGGATGTCGTTGGCGAGCGCGGCCGACGTCGTCCCGGACGTGTCGCGGCGACCCTCGTGGGCCACCGGGGTGTCCGGCTCGTCCGGCGGGAAGATCAGCGAGACGCTGAGCCCGGCCAGGACCACGACGACCGCCACGAGCGTGACGACCATGTCGACGGACGAGACGGCAGGCGCCAGCCGCTTGCCCGCGCGGGCACCACGCCTCCCCTGTTCCTCCACGTGAGGAATCGTAAACGACGAAGCCAGGAAGCCGGGCCTCTTCGCATGCTGCGGCACACTGGTCGGCGATGTCCATCCAGCCGTCGGGCCAGCGCCCGTGTTGCGTCCCCGCGGGACCCTCCACCCCGGTGGGCCTGACCGTCGCCCCCTTCGCCGGCCCCGCGACCACGCCGTCGGGCGGCGTCCCCGGAGCGGACCCGACCCTCCTGGCGGCGATCCCGGGCGGCCGGGCAGCGCTGGGCGACCACTTCGGCGACGGCTACGCCGGCGACGGCGAAGGACCGGTCCACGAGGTGCAGGTGTCCGCCTTCCGGCTCGGCACCACGACCGTGACCAACGCGGCGTTCGCGACCTTCGTCGACGCGACCGGGCACCGGACCACCGCGGAGGCCGAGGGCTACTCCGCGGTGTTCCACACCGATGTCGCGGCGAAGGTCGCCGACGTGCTCGGCTACTCCCCCGCCACCCCGTGGTGGGTCGGGGTCCGCGGCGCCGACTGGCGGCACCCCGAGGGCCCACGCTCCGGGATCGAGGACCGCGCCGACCATCCCGTCGTCCACGTCTCCCACGACGACGCGCTCGCCTACGCCCGCTGGGCCGGGCGCCGGCTGCCCACCGAGGCCGAGTGGGAGTACGCCGCCCGCGGCGGCCTCGCCGGGAAGCGCTACCCGTGGGGGGACGAGCTGATGGCCGGGGACACCGGCGAGGAGTGGCAGGTCAACATCTTCCAGGGCAGCTTCCCGGCCACCAACACCGCCGCGGACGGCTGGACGACGACGGCCCCGGTGACGGCGTACCGACCCAACGGGTACGGCTTGCACCAGATGGTCGGCAACGTGTGGGAGTGGTGCTCGGACTGGTTCGACCCGACGGCGTACGACGCCCGCGCGACCCGCGATCCACGCGGTCCCGCCTCTGGTACGGTCCGCGTCATGCGCGGGGGCTCGTTCCTGTGCCACGACTCGTACTGCAACCGCTACCGGGTCGCTGCCCGCTCAGCGGCTCCGCCGGACTCCACGGCCTCGAACCTCGGCTTCCGCTGTGCTGCGGACAGTGCAACGGACGCCGTGACCGACGTCGCGACTGACAAGGAGAACCACGCGTGACTCGCCCCGGCCGCCTCCGCCTGGCCACTGCCGCCGTCCTCAGCGCGAGCGTGCTCGCCGCGTGCTCCGGTGGTGGCGGCGACGCCGGACCGCGGCCGCCGGTGGTGAAGTACCGGCCGCCGGCCGAGCAGGCGTCGGTCGCGGCCCCGACGCCGCAGGACGTCGTACTCGGCCCGGACGCGACGCCGGCGCCCGTGGCGTCGCCGGAGAAGCCGAACCTGCTGATGATCACCATGGACGACGCGGCCATGAAGGACATGCAGTTCATGCCGCACCTGCAGGAGGTGATCGCGGGCGAGGGGGTCACCATCGCCGACGGGCTGGCGCCGACGCCGATCTGCGTGCCGGCCCGGGCCTCGCTGCTCACCGGCCAGTACTCCCGCAACCACGGCGCCGTCACGATCAGCGGCGAGGGCGGCGGCTACCGGTCGTTCGACGACGAGGACACGATGCCGGTCAGCCTCCAGGCAGCCGGCTACGACACGATGATGGTCGGCAAGTACCTCAACGGCTACACCAAGCAGGAGGTGCACCACGAGCCGCCCGGCTGGAGCGTGTGGCGCCCGACGGTCGACTTCGCGACCTACGACTTCGAGCACCCGCAGCTGCTCGTCGACGGCAAGATCAAGGACTACGACACCTACTCGACGACGTTGCTCAGCGACCAGTCGAACGAACTCATCGAGGACCACGCCGACAGCGACCAGCCCTGGTACCTGTGGGTCAACTACGTCGCGCCGCACCACGGCAGCCCGCACGAGGACGACGACCCCGACGGCATCTCGACCACGGTCCCCGACAAGCGCGACCGCGACACGTTCAAGGACCTCGACCTCGACACCACTCCGGAGATGTTCGAGGCCGATCCCAGCGACAAGGCGCTGATCCGCGCCGCGCGCCAGAAGTGGTCGAAGAAGCGCCGGGCCGCACTGCGCGAGGAGCGCCAGCAACGGGTCGAGGCGCTCCAGGCCGTGGACCGCGCGATCGCGCGCACCGTCGACACCCTGGAGAAGACCGGGCAGCTCGACAACACCTACGTCGTGGTGACCTCGGACAACGGCTTCTACGTCGGCGAGCACAACCTCAACGGCAAGCTCTGGTACTTCCGCGACGCCATCAACATCCCGATGTTCATCCGCGGCCCGGGCCTTCCCGCCGGTACGACGAGCCACGCGCCGGTCACCAACGTCGACTGGGCCCCGACCTTCGCCGCGCTGGCCGGGGCGACGCTCGACCGCGACGCCGACGGCGTCGACGTGATGCCGTGGCTCGACAGCGACGCCACCCGGCGCGTCGTGCCGATCTCCGGATGGCCGGTCAAGGGCGGCCTCGACCCGCTCTACACCGGGGTCATCGTGGGCCCGTGGACCTACGTCCGCGGCCACAAGGGACGCGGCGAGCTCTACTACACGAAGAACGACCAGTACCAGCTCTACAACCTCTACGGCGACCCCCGCTACAAGGCGATCCGCCAGGAGCTGCGCAAGCTGTGGCTGGAGACGAAGGACTGCGCCGGCGCGACCTGCCCGCGGACGTTCATGAAGTAGCGCCGCAGGCCGGTAGCGTTGCGTCCCGTGAGCACCACCCCCACCCGCGTGTTCGCGGCCAGGCTGGTCGGGCTCCCGATCTTCGACCCCCAGGGCGACCAGGTCGGGAAGGTCCGCGACCTGGTCGTGACCCTTCGCACCGAGGGGACCCAGCCACGCGTCCTCGGGATGGTCGCCGAGGTGTTCGGTCGGCGCCGGATCTTCGTGCCGATGACCCGGGTCACCAACATCGACAGCGGCCACGTCTACACCACCGGGCTGCTCAACATGCGCCGCTTCGAGCAGCGCTCGACCGAGACCCTGGTCATCGGTCAGATGCTCGACCGGACCGTGACGATCAAGGACAGCGGCGTCACCGGCACCGTCTACGACGTCGCGATGGAGCCGGCCCGCACCCGGGACTGGGTGCTGTCCCGGGTGGCGGTGCGCGAGCCGTCGAAGGGGTTTCGCCGCCGCGGCCAGACCCACGTCGTCGAGTGGCGCGACGTGTCCGGCCTGACCCGCGCCGACGACCGGCAGGGCGCCACCCACCTGGTCGCCGCGCTCAACGAGATGCGGCCCGCCGACGCGGCAAGCATCCTGCACGACCTGCCGCCGGAGCGTCGTACGGCGGTCGCGCTGGCGCTCGACGACGAGCGGCTCGCCGACGTCCTCGAGGAGCTGCCCGAGGACGACCAGGTCGAGATCCTCAAGGGCCTCGACTCCGAGCGCGCGGCCGACGTCCTCGAGGAGATGTCCCCCGACGACGCGGCCGACCTGGTCAGCGACCTGCCGCCGGAGACCGCGGAGATCCTGCTCGGGCTGATGGAGCCCGAGGAGGCCGAGGACGTGCGGCGCCTGATGTCGTACGTCGAGAACACGGCCGGCGCCATGATGACCTCCGAGCCGGTGATCCTCGGCCCGGACGCCACCATCGCCGACGCGCTCGCCCACGTCCGCAACCCCGAGCTCACCCCGGCCCTTGCGGCGCTGGTCTACGTGTGCCGCCCGCCGTTGGAGACCCCCACCGGCAAGCTGCTCGGCGTCGCCCACATCCAGCGCCTGTTGCGCGAGCCCCCGTCGACCCTGGTCGCCGGCGCGCTCGACGACTCGATGGAGTGGCTGCGGCCCGAGGCGAGCATCGACGAGGTCGCCGCCCACCTGGCGACCTACAACCTGGTGGCGGCGCCCGTCGTGGACGAGGACCGGCGGCTGATCGGGGCCGTCACCGTCGACGACCTGCTCGACCACATGCTCCCCGCCAACTGGCGCGAGCAGGCCCGCGAGCGCGAGCGGGGCGTCTCGTGAGCGAGGCGCGTCGCGAGCGGCTGGACACGCCGCGCGAGGAGCGACGCCAGCTGGTGCGCCGGCCGTCCTACAACGCCGACACGTTCGGCGTCTTCGCCGAGCAGTTCGCCCGGTTCATGGGCACGGCGACCTTCCTGATCTACATGACGTTGTTCGTCGCCGGCTGGGTGTGCTGGAACCTGTTCGCTCCCGGCGAGCTGCGCTTCGACGACTACCCGTTCATCTTCTTGACCCTGATGCTGAGCCTGCAGGCGTCGTACGCCGCGCCGCTGATCCTGCTCGCGCAGAACCGTCAGGAGGCCCGCGACCGCGTGATCGCCGAGCAGGACCGTCAGGCCGACGCCCGGGCGCACGCCGACATGGAGTTCCTCGCCCGCGAGGTGGCGTCGCTGCGGATGGCGGTCGGCGAGGTCGCCACCCGCGACTTCCTGCGCTCCGAGCTGCGCAACCTGCTCTCCGACATCGACGAGCGGGCCGAGGAGCGCGCCGAGGAGCGTGCGCAGTCTCACGAGGACGGCGCCGACGCCGCGCCTTCCCCGACTCCCTAGACTCAGGGGTTGTGACTACCACGCAGTCCCCGTCCGTCGAGCAGGTCATGACCGCGCTCAGCAAGGTCAACGACCCCGAGATCAAGCGACCCATCACCGAGCTCGGGATGGTCGAGGGCGTGGACATCGCGGCCGGCGACGGCGGATCGGTGGTGACCGTCAAGGCGCTGCTGACCGTGGCCGGCTGCCCGCTCAAGGACACGATCAACCGCGACGTGTCGGCCGCCGTGGCCGCCCTCCCCGGGGTGACCCGGGTCGAGGTCCAGCTCGGCGTGATGAGCGCCGAGCAGCGCTCCGGACTGCACGAGACCCTGCGGGGCGGCCAGGCGCAGCGGGAGATCCCGTTCGCGCAGCCCGGGTCGCTGACCAAGGTCTTCGCCATCGCGTCCGGCAAGGGCGGCGTCGGCAAGTCCTCGGTCACCGTCAACCTGGCCCTGGCCCTGGCCAAGGCCGGCCGCAAGGTCGGGCTCGTGGACGCCGACATCTACGGACACTCCGTGCCGGCGATGCTCGGCGTCGCGGACGCCCGGCCGACCCAGGTCGACGACCTGATCATGCCCGTCCCGACCCCGTCGGGCGTCTCGGTCATCTCGATCGGCATGCTCAAGCCGCGTCGCGACCAGGTGGTCGCCTGGCGTGGCCCGATGCTCGACCGCGCACTGGTCCAGATGCTCGCCGACGTCTACTGGGGCGACCTCGACGTCCTCCTCCTCGACCTGCCGCCGGGCACCGGCGACGTCGCGATCTCGCTCGGCCAGCACCTGCCGGGCGCCGAGGTCGTCGTCGTCACCACGCCGCAGGAGGCCGCGGCCGAGGTCGCCGAGCGCGCTGGCACGATGGCCTCGATGATGCACCAGCGCGTCGTGGGTGTCATCGAGAACATGAGCTACCTCCCCTGCCCCCACTGCACCGCGGAGGGCAAGGACCACCGGCTGGAGATCTTCGGCGCCGGCGGCGGCGAGCGCGTGGCCGAGACGCTGTCCCAGCGCTTCGGGTACGACGTGCCGCTGCTCGGCCGGATCCCGCTCGACGTCGCGCTGCGCGAGGGCGGGGACGCGGGCAAGCCGATCGTCGACGCCGACCCGACCGCGCCGGCCGCCACCGCCCTCCAGGGCATCGCCGAGCGCCTCGGCGGACGTGGCCGTGGCCTGGCGGGCATGCAGCTGGGGCTCACCCCGACCAGTAAGTTCTGACCCGCACGCCGCACGGCGCGCGGACCACCACGGGGCACGACGGAGAAGGGGCGGCTGGCGGGTGTTCGGGATCGGGTTCGGCGAGCTCGTCGTCATCGCCTTCCTCGCGGTGCTCGTGTTCGGTCCGGACAGGCTGCCCGACCTGGCCCGCCAGGCCGGCCGGTTCGCCCGGGAGCTGCGCAAGTTCGCCACCAACGCCCGCGACGAGCTGCGCGCCGAGCTGGGGCCGGAGTACGCCGACCTGGAGCTCGCGGACCTCGACCCGCGCGCGATCGTCCGCAAGCACATCGCCGAGGCGATGGCCGAGATCGACGAGCTCGAGGACACCCTGCGCAGCGCGGTCGAGGACGACGCGCCCGCACCGCCCCGGGCGCTCGAGCCCGGCGAGCTGCCGCCGTACGACTTCGAGGCCACCTGACCGGCTCAGGCGGCTGCATGGATCCCCGGATGTCCGGGGATCCATGCGCTTGTCAGGGGTTGCAACACCTGACAAGCGCATGGAATGCCCTCCTCCTGTGACCGATGGGGCCGGTGAGGAGACGAGCGATCACGCTCGCGACTGCGCCGCGGCGAGGGCGCTGAAGGCGACCAGGACGGTCCGGCGTCCCTCTCCGGCGACCAGCTCGCAGAAGTCGGCGCCGACCCGGCGCAGCACGCCGTCGTGGCGGCTGCCGTCGCGCAGGTGGAGCAGGCACGGCTCGCCCGCGTCGGCGATCCGGCGCAGGGCCGAGGCAAGCCCGAGGCGGGTGAGCGGCGACCAGGCGACCTCGGGGACCGAGCGGTCCGAGGCGCCATCCACCGTCGCCACGGCGCCGAGGACGACCACCCAGTCGTGGTCGCCGGCCGCGACGAGGAGCCAGCCGTCGGCGACACGCTCGACGACTCCGCTCACCGCCCCGACGCCCGGCACCCCGAGCGTGACCGACCGCCCGACGCTCGCCATGAGCCGGCCGGCGAGGGTGACCTGCTGGTACTCCGCCCGGCTGCGGTCGGCGACCTCGAGGTCCCGCTCGGCGGCGTAGAGCGCACTCGCCCGGTCCTCGAGGTCGTCGAAGAGCGCGAACAGCTCGTCCTCCCAACCCATGGCCCCAGCCTCGCACGCAGTTCGTCCACAGCCTCCGAGCCGGACCGTTGACATCGACCTCGAACGAACTCATCCTGATTCAAACGGAAGCAAACACAAAGGTTCTCTCGGGATGGAACTCGTCGTCGTTGCCGGCCGGGCGCGGGTCCGCGCGTCCCTGCTCTGGCTCACCGTCACGGCCGCGCTGGCCGGGCTGGCCGCCGTCACGGTGCCGCTCGCCCGCAACCTGCTCGTCACACCGGGGCCGGCCTTCGCCGATGCCCTGGTCCAGCTGTGCGCCCTCTGCGCCCTCGTGGCCGGCGCGTTCGTGTGGCTGGCCGCCACCGACGTCGCCCGGTGCGTGCTGCGCCCCGGGAGCGCGCCCCGCGTGCGGCCGGTCGGACCGCTCCGGCTCGCCCTGCTCGCCGCCTGCGGCGTCAGCGTCCTCGCCGGCACGGCGCCCGCCCACGCCGCCGCGGCCGGCGGCGACACCCCGGTCGGCAGCGGCGCATCCCTGAGCGCCGAGGCGCTCGCCGGGCTCCCCCTCCCCGACCGCCCGGACGACCCACTCCAGGACTCGCCCACCCTCACCACCACGACCGTCGCGCTCGGCGACTCGGTGTGGACCGTCGCCGCCCGCCAGCTCGGCCCGAAGGCGTCGCAGGCCGCCGTCGCGTCGTACTGGCTCCGGGTGCTGGCGCTCAACGCCGACACCCTCGGCGCCGACCCCGACCTCGTCCGCCCCGGGCAGACGCTCCGGCTGCCGCCGGCCTGACCCCCGCCACCAGGAGGAACCATGTCCGCAGTCCCGCACGACCTCGTCGGCCTCCGCCTTCCGGTCCCGGCCACCCCCACCCAGGGCACGCTCGCCCTGGCCCTGCTCCCCCGCCAGGCGCCGCCCCGCCCCATGGCACGCTCGCGGCGCGAACCCGCACGGCCCGGCACGGTCGTCGTCCCCATCGACCTGCGGCTGCGGCACGCGGTCGAGGAATGGACCCACCGGTTCGTCCAGGCGGCCGTCGAGATCGTCGGCGGCGACCGCCCGGTGTCCCAGCTGGTGCGCTGGACCACCCGGGAGGTGTACGCCGACCTGCACCGTCGCGCCCTCCTGGTCGCCCGCGCGGGTGGTCACCAACCCGGGCTGGCGCGGGTGCAGCCGGTCCGGCCGCGGGTGCAGAGCGTGCACGCCTGCTTCGTGACCGACACCGTGGTCGAGTGCGGCGTCCACGTCCGTCACGGCGAGCGGTCCCGCGCGGTCGCGGCACGCTTCGAGCGGGCCGACCAGCGCTGGATCTGCACCGCCCTCGACTTCTCCTGAGCGGCTCGCGAGATCTGACCCCTGTTCAGATGTGACGGGAGTCACTACGTTTCCGCCATGATCCGTTCCCTCACGGCCGTGCTGGCCGTTGCCGGAGCCGCGCTCGCCGCGCCGCTCACCGCGTCCCCCGCCCACGCCGACGGCCCGGGCGTGGGCACGCCCACCGTCGTCTCGGTCGGCGACTCCTACATCTCCGGGGAGGCCGGTCGCTGGGCCGGCTCGTCGAACAGCAGCAGCGCCCGCGCCGACGCGCTCGGCTCGACGGCGTACTACGACAACGCCACGGGCACCGGCGAGACGATCGACCGCTGCCACCGCGCCCGGAGCGCGGAGATCCACATCGGCGGCGGCGTGAAGAGCGTCAACCTGGCCTGCTCGGGCGCCAAGACGGCGACCGCGACCGGCGACACCTTCAAGCCGGGGCTCGACTTCTACAGCGGCGCCGAGGGCGTCGGCCAGGCCCGCGCGCTGCAGACGCTGGCCACGACCAACAACGTGAAGATGGTCGTGGTGTCGATCGGCGGCAACGACTTCAACTTCGCCGGGGTCGTCCAGCAGTGCGTGCAGGACTTCCTGCTCTCGCCGTCGTGGTGGAAGGACTACTGCTACGACGACAGCAGCGTCACCAGCAACTTCACCAGCAGCAACGTCTCGGCCGTGAAGACCCGGATCGCGGGCGCGCTGACCAACGTCCGCACCGCCCTGCGCAACGCCGGCTACGCCGACTCGCAGTGGACGATGCTCGTCCAGACCTACCCCTCCCCGGTGCCGGGCGGCTCCGGCTTCCGCTACAGCCAGAGCGGCTACACCCGCCAGAACACGGGCGGCTGCGGGTTCTGGAACGCCGACGCGGACTGGGCCAACAACTCGGCGCTGCCCACCATCAACAACACCGTCACCGGCGCGATCGCCCAGGCCGGCATCACCAACGCCAAGACCCTCAACCTGGCCAGCACCTTCAACGGCCGCCGGCTGTGCGAGACCGGCGTCGGCCTCTACGAGGAGGTCGGCATCGCCAACTGGACCAGCACCGGCGCGGTCGACCGCACCGAGTGGGTGAACCAGATCCGCACGGTCACGACGTCCGGCGACTCGCCGTACTTCATCCAGGAGTCGCTGCACCCCAACTACTGGGGCCAGCTCGCCGTCCGCTCCTGCGTGCGGCAGGCCTACAACGGGGGTGCGCCGAAGGGCGGGGCCTGCGTCCGCACCGGCACCGGCCTGCTCGGCGGCGAACCGCGGATGACGCTGCAGTAGAAGAAAGTCGGGGGTTGGACGACAAAACTCACGCTTGGACGAGGAAGTTTCCTCGTCCAAGCGTGAGTTTCACCGGCCGGCCGGTGAAACTCCCGGCGGGCCGGATCTCAGACGTCAGCCGCTGACGCGGGTGGTGTAGCCCGAGGCTCCACCGGGGGCGCCGTGGCAGCGCTTGTACTTCTTGCCCGAGCCGCAGGGGCACAGCGCGTTGCGGCCGATGTCACCGAACTCGTCGTCGGCGTTGGACACCGCGCCCGTGCCCCGCACCTCCTCGTGACCCGTCTCGTCGGGAGCGGAGTAGGTCAGGTGCTGCGGCTGCTTCGGGGCGTCGAGGCCCTTGGCGGTCACCTTCGGGGCAGCGGCTCCGGTGGCCTTCAGCTCGGAGGAGATGGCCGCGAGGTCCACCTCGCCGCCGGCCTCGAGGCCGACCCCGAGCGGCGGCTCGGCGAGCGCACCGTCGTGCATCGGGCCCGCGTGGCGGGTGCCGTCGGGGTGGTAGTGGAACTCCTCGTCCTCGTCCTCGACCTGGACCTCCAGGTTGAAGAGGAAGCCGACGGTCTCCTCCTTGATGCCGTCCATCATGGCGGCGAACATGTCGAAGCCCTCGCGCTGGTACTCGACCAGCGGGTCGCGCTGCGAGTAGGCCCGCAGGTAGATGCCCTCGCGGAGGTAGTCCATCTCGTAGAGGTGCTCACGCCACTTGCGGTCCAGCACGGAGAGGAGCACGCGGCGCTCGAGCTCGCGGGCGACCTCCTCACCGACCTCCTCCTCACGGCGGTCGTACGCCGCGTGGGCGTCCGCCTTGAGCACGTCGACCAGGTGCGACTTCTCGAGCGCAGCCTGGGTGCCGGCCTCCTCGACGAGGTCCTTCCACGAGACCGAGACCGGCCAGAACTGCTTGAGGTCGGTCCAGAGCTGGTCGAGGTCCCACTCCTCGGAGAACTCGTCGAGCGAGCCGTTGACGAAGCCGGTGACGACGTCGTCGATGAAGCTGCGGATCTGGTCCTCGAGGTCGACGCCCTCGAGCACCTCGCGGCGCTCGCCGTAGATGACCTTGCGCTGGCGGTCCATCACGTCGTCGTACTTGAGGACGTTCTTGCGGGACTCGAAGTTCTGCGACTCGACCTGGCCCTGGGCGTTGGCGATCGCGTTGGTGACCCGCTTGTTCTCGATCGGGACGTCGTCCGGGATCTTGAGCAGCAGCAGGACCCGGTCGACCCAGTCGGACTTGAACAGCCGCATGAGCTCGTCCTGCAGCGACAGGTAGAAACGGCTCTCGCCGGGGTCGCCCTGGCGGCCGGAGCGACCGCGGAGCTGGTTGTCGATGCGGCGCGACTCGTGGCGCTCGGTGCCGATCACGTAGAGGCCACCGAGTTCCCGGACCTCGTCGTGCTCGGCCTCGACCTGCTTCTTCATCCGCTCGACCATCGCCGGCCAGGCGGCGTCGTACTCGTCGGCCGTGTCGCCCGTGGGCTCGAGGCCCTGCTTGCGCAGCTCGGCGTCGGCGAGGAACTCGTACGAGCCGCCGAGCATGATGTCGGTACCGCGACCGGCCATGTTGGTCGCGACCGTGACCGCGCCCTTGTGGCCGGCGAGGGCGACGATCTTCGCCTCCTCGGCGTGCATCTTCGCGTTGAGGACCGAGTGGGCGACACCGCGCTTGGTCAGCTGCTGGTGGAGGTACTCGGACTTCTCGACCGACACGGTGCCGACCAGGACCGGCTGCCCCTTCTGGTGACGCTCGACGATGTCGTCGACGACCGCGTCGTACTTGGCCTCCTCGGTCCGGTAGACGAGGTCGGGCTGGTCCTTGCGCAGCAGCGGCTTGTTGGTCGGGATCGGGACCACGCCGAGCTTGTAGATCTTGTCGAACTCGCTGGCCTCGGTCATGGCCGTACCGGTCATGCCGGAGAGCTTCTCGTAGAGGCGGAAGTAGTTCTGCAGGGTGACGGTGGCGAGGGTCTGGTACTCCTCGCGGACCTTCACCCCCTCCTTGGCCTCGATGGCCTGGTGGAGGCCGTCGTTGTAGCGGCGCCCCGCCAGCATGCGGCCGGTGTGCTCGTCGACGATGAGCACCTCGCCCTCCATGACGACGTACTCCTTGTCGTTGCGGAACAGCTCCTTGGCCTTGATGGAGTTGTGCAGGAAGGAGATGAGTGGGGTGTTCGCCGACTCGTAGAGGTTGTCGATGCCGAGGTGGTCCTCGACCTTCGTGATGCCGTCCTCGAGGACCGAGATGGTGCGCTTCTTCTCGTCGACCTCGTAGTCGACGTCCTTGGTGAGCTTCTGCGCGATCTTGGCGAACTCGCCGTACCACTTCACCTCGTCCTGGGTCGGGCCGCTGATGATCAGCGGGGTCCGGGCCTCGTCGATGAGGATCGAGTCGACCTCGTCGACGACGGCGAAGTTGTGGCCGCGCTGCACGCACTCCTCGAGGGAGGAGGCCATGTTGTCGCGCAGGTAGTCGAAGCCGAGCTCGTTGTTGGTGCCGTAGGTGATGTCGCACGCGTAGGCCTTGCGCCGCTCGTCGGGGCGCATGCTCGGCAGGATCACGCCGACGGTGAGGCCGAGGAAGTGGTGGACGCGGCCCATCATCTCGGACTGGAACTTGGCCAGGTAGTCGTTGACGGTGACGACGTGGACGCCCTTGCCCTCGAGGGCGTTGAGGTAGGCGGGCAGCGTCGAGACCAGGGTCTTGCCCTCACCGGTCTTCATCTCGGCGATGTTGCCGAGGTGCAGCGCCGCGCCGCCCATGACCTGGACGTCGAAGTGGCGCTGTCCGAGCACGCGGCGAGCGGCCTCGCGAACCGTGGCGAACGCCTCGGGCATGATGTCGTCGAGGTCCTCGCCCTCGGAGAGGCGCTTGCGGAACTCGTCGGTCATGCCCCGCAGCTCGTCGTCGGACATCGCCTTGAAGTCGTCCTCGATGGCGTTGACGGCCTTCGCGATGCCCTCGAGCTGGCGGAGGATCTTGCCCTCTCCGATGCGGAGGAGCTTGTCGATGATCACTGGCACGCCGCCACTCTACCCAGCGGTCACCAGCACTCAGAGTTCACGGCTCAAGGTTCACGGACGCGGGTGCTGCCGGTCGTACTCGGCGAAGGCGGCCGCCCGCTCGTTCTCGATCTTGCGACCGAGGCCGTAGGCCGTTCCCCACAGGAGCGCGAAGATGCCGCCGACCACGAACATGAGCGGGGCGAGGAAGCCGAGCGCGACGGCGCCGACCTGCAGCACGTGCCCGAGGAGGTACGCCGACTCGCGGCGCAGCATCCCGGCGACCAGCACGCAGGCCAGCGCCAGGCCCAGGCCCAGCGGCAGCGCGACAGCCGGACGGATGTCCGAGATGCCGATCATCACCGGGGTGGACAGGCCCACCGCGATCGCCTCGAGGGAGAGCACGGCGGCGCACATCGCGCGGCGCGGGGACTTGCCGCGCTCCGGGTCGACGGGGGCGGTCGGCTCGCTCACTTGCGGCCTCCGAGAAGCGCCCGGGCCTCGCCCACCGTGACGACCGAGCCGGTCACCAGCACCGCGCCGGTACTCAACGCGTCGTTGCCGTCGGACTCGGCGAGCGCGGCGGCGGCGTCGATGGCGTCGGCGAGCAGGGGCACGACGGTGACCCGGTCCTCCCCGAACACCTCCCGGGCGACCACGGCGAGCTGGTCGGCGGGCATGGCCCGCTCGGTGGAGTTCTGGGTGACCACGACCTGCGCGAGGTGCGGCTCGAACGCGGCGAGCAGGCCCTCGGCGTCCTTGTCGGCCATCACGCCGATCACGCCGACGACCGGGTCGAACTGGAAGGAGTCCTCCAGCGCGGCGGCGGCGGCCTCGGCTCCGTGCGGGTTGTGGGCGGCGTCGAGCAGCACCGTGGGGCTGCGCCGCACGACCTCGAGCCGACCGGGCGAGGTGATCTCGCCGAACGCGCCGCGCACGACGTCGTCGCCCAGCGGCTCGTCGCCGCCGACGAAGGCCTCGACCGCGGCGAGCGCGGTCGCGGCGTTCTGCGCCTGGTGGGCGCCGTAGAGCGAGAGGAACACGTCGTCGTACCGGCCCCGGAGGCCCTGGATCGTCACGACCTGGCCGCCGACGGCGGGCGTCCGGGCGACGACACCGAACTCGAGGCCCTCCCGGGCGACGGTCGCGCCGACCTCGGCCGCCCGCTCGAGGAGCACCGCGGCGACGTCGGCGCTCTGCTGGGCGAGCACGGCGACGGATCCGGGCTTGATGATCCCCGACTTCTCACGGGCGATCTCGACGGCGGTACCGCCCAGGTAGTTGGCATGGTCGACGGCGATCGGGGTCACCACGGCCACGTCGGCGTCGATCACGTTGGTCGCGTCCCAGGACCCGCCCATCCCGACCTCGACGACCGCCACGTCGACGGGCGCGTCGGCGAAGGCGGCGTACGCCATCCCGACGACGGCCTCGAAGAAGCTGAGCGGGTGGGCCTCGGCGGCGTCGACCAGGTGCATGTACGGCGCCACGTCGTTGAACGCCCGGACGAACGCCTCGTCGTCCAGCGGCTCCCCGTCGACGCTGATCCGCTCGCTCATCTTCTCGACGTGCGGGCTGGTGAACCGGCCGGTGCGCAGGTCGAGGGCGCGCAGGAGCGCGTCGATCATCCGCGACGTCGACGTCTTGCCGTTGGTGCCGGTCAGGTGGATCGAGCGGTAGGCGTGCTGGGGGTCGCCGAGCAGCTCGGTGAAGGCACGGATCCGGTCGAGCGAGGGCTCCAGGCGGGTCTCGGGCCACCGGGACAGGAGGGCGTCCTCGGCCTCGTCGAAGGTCTCGGCTGGTCGCGCTACAGGCTCGTTCATGTCGGTCGAAGTCTAGGGTGTGCGCGCGGAAGGGAGACAAAGCGTGCGAGGTCGGGGACTGGCCGCCGTGCTGACGACGGCGGCGCTGGCGTTGTCGGCCTGCGCTGTCTCCGGCGACGACTCCGCCGCCGCCGGCCCGAGGTCGACCGAGGCGCCGCTCATCCCGGAGGCGAGCGCGCTGGCCACCACGCTGCCGAGCGACGTGCTCGCGGGCGAGATGCAGGACCTGGCCAAGCTGGCCGAGCGGCTGGCACAGCAGCTGCCCGCGCAACGGCGGCCCGAACCGGTGCGGATCGCGGGCAGCAGCACGCGGTGGCAGCCCGGGGCGGCGTACCGGGGCGTCTTCGCGGACCCGGACATCGTCCGGTACGACGGCCGCTGGTACGCCTACGCGACCAACACCTCGCACCTGCGGCTGCCGGTCCTCACCTCCCGTGACCTGTCGACGTGGACGCCGCTGGCGACGAGCGGCGGCGGCCGCGTCGACCCGATCGAGGTCGCGGGCTGGGTGCGCAGCAGCGACGGCGGGCGCGACCTGTGGGCGCCGGGGGTCGGCAAGGTCGGCGACGGCTGGACCGCGGCGTACGCCGCTCCGGCCGGCACCCAGGGCGGGCAACGGCACAACTGCATCGGGCTGACCCGCGGCCCCTCCCCGGCCGGTCCGTTCCGGCCGGTCGGCGAGCCGATCTGCTACGGCGAGGCCCAGCTCGGCGTCATCGACCCGGACGTGTTCGTCGACGAGCGCGGCGTGCCGTGGCTGCTGTGGAAGTTCTCCGGCGTCGTCCACCGGCGCCCGGCGGGGCTGTTCATCCGCCAGCTCAACGCCGACGGCACCGGCTTCGCCGCGGGCTCACAGACCCGCGAGCTGCTCACCCTCGACCGGCCGTGGGAGGGCGACACGATCGAGAACCCGAGCATGGTCCAGTTCCGCGGCGTGACCTATCTCTTCTACTCCGGCAACTCCTGGGAGCGGGCCGACTACGCGACGGGCTACGCGATCTGCGCCGGGCCGGAGGGCCCGTGCGTGCGGCAGAACCGGGGCGAGCCGCTGCTCTCGACCGCGTCGACCGGGCGCCTCGGTCCCGGCGGCGCGTCGGCCTTCGTCGACCGCTCGTCCCTGCGGCTCGTCTACCACGCCTGGGACCAGGTCGGCCGCACCCGCCAGCTGCACGTGGCCGGCCTGTGGCAGCGCGACGACGGCACCCTCGAGGTCATCGACCCCGGCTGACCCTCTCGTTGAGTTGCCGCATCCTCGCCGTCGAGTTGCCGCATCCTCGCCGTCGAGTTGCCGCTTGCCCGCGGCGTCCAGCAACTCAACGGTGACTTTCCGGCAACTCAACGGTGAGTTCGGGGAAGGTCAACGCAGGGGGTGGGGCAGGTCGATGACAGGAGTCAGCGCGCCCGGTTGATGTGCATCCGCATCCAGCCGGCGACCTGCCACATCGTCGGCTCCGCCGCGTCGAAGACGTCGGTGTGTCGCCAGTAGCCGTGCACCTGGCCGAGGTAGCGGGTGCCGACCACCTCGACGCCGGCCTCGGCGAGCAGCAGCACGAGGTGCTCGCCCTCGTCGCGCAGCGGGTCGTGCTCGGCGGTGGTGACCAGGGTCGGGGGCAGACCGGCGAGCGCGTCGGAGAGCAGCGGGGCCAGGTCGGGGTCGCGCAGGTCGGCGGGCGTGGCGGCGTACTGCTGCCAGTACCAGGCAGCCTCCTCCGGGGCGAAGCCGTCGGCCGCGGTCAGGTAGGAGTCGAAGGAGGCGGTCGGGTCGAGGAACGGGTAGACCAGCGCGACTCCGGCGAAGCGGCCCGGGTGCCGCAGCGCGGTGACCAGGGCCAGGTTGCCGCCGGCGCTGTCGCCGTGGACGAACCTCGGCAGCCCGGCCAGGTCCGGCTGGTCGTCGAGCCAGCGCACCGCGGCGGCCAGGTCGTCGGGCGCGGCCGGGAACGGGTGCTCGGGTGGGCGGCGGTAGTCGACGCTGAGCACCGCCATGCCGCTGAGGTTCGCGAAGCGTCGCACCGCCGCGTCGTGGACCTCGATGTCGTTGAGCACGAAGCCGCCGCCGTGGGCGTGCACCACCACCGCGTCGTAGCCGGCGGGGAGATAGAGCCGGGCCGGGACGCCGCCCGCGTCGACGTCGCGCACCTCGGCCACCTCCGGGCGCGGCTGCGCGGCCGCCGCCGTCCGGGCCCGCTCCCGCTCCGCGACGATGTCGAAGGCGGGGTCGGTGACGGGGAGGTCGCCGGCGGCGTTCGCGACGGCCGCGCGGGCCTGGGGGTGAAGGGCCATGCCCGCACCCTAGGGTCCTCAGCCGATGTCGATCCGCACGGTGTCGGCCACCGCCTCGTAGCCGAGCGCCTGGTAGAGCGCGTTCGACGTCGGGTTGGCCTGGTCGGTGAACAGGGTGACCCGGTCCCCGCGCCCGCGGAGCAGGCGCGACACCTCGGCCACCGCCGCGCCCGCCCAACCGCGGCCGCGCTCCGCCTTCGGCGTGTAGACCGGGCCGATCCGGCTGACGCCGTACGCCGGCGGGTTGGCGCCGATCAGGTGGACCACCCGACCCTCGCCGTCCTCCCAGAACCAGAGGACCTCCTCGACCAGCTTGCGGCGCACGTCCTCGATCCCGAACGCCGCGGCCTCGCCGTCGTGCCCGGCCGGGCGACCGGCCTGCTCGTCAGCGTCGACGAAGAACTGCTGGACCCACGCCAAGGCCTGCTCGGCCTCGTCCGCGCGGACCGGGCGCAGCCGGCCGGGCCGCGCAGGCGGCTCGACGAGGGTGCCGAGCTCGAACAGCCGGTGGTGCAGCCCGTTCGTGACGCGGCGCCCGGTCGCCGCCGCGATCGTGGCCGCGAACACGTCGGCGGCCGGCCGCAGTCCGGTGGCGCCGCCGACGTCCTCCCCGCGCTCGAGCACGGCTGCGGCCAGCGCGCTCGCCGCGTCGTCGGGCATCGCGAGCAGGTAGACCGGGTACGGCGGGAACGGCGCGGTCCGCATCGCGAGCCCCACGATCGCGCCGTCGGGCCCGGCGACCACCGCGAACCAACAGTGCGGCAGGGCGCCACGGCCGAAGTCTCGGATCCGCTGGGCGATGGTGGTGACGACCGTGCCGGTCACCGGGTCCCGCTCGAGGTGCGCACCCACCCGGGCGAGGAACTCCCCCGCGTCCTCGGTGAACCAGACGTCGTACCCGTGCTCGCCCATGGAGGGATCGTGGTCGGCCGGGGCCGGCGTCTCAACCGGATTTCGGGATCAGCCGTCGAGCCGGGCCAGCTCCTCCTCGATCACCGTCGGGTCGAGCTTGACGAAGACCGGGGTCGGCTTGGCGACCGCGCGGCCGACCTCGATCGGCTGCCGGCCCCAGGACGGGAAGCCGGTGTAGTCGCCGGTGATGATCGGGTAGCTGCGCTCGGCGTCGTCGAGGTCGGTGACGTCCTCGATGACCGGCATCGGGGCGACCGCGCCGGTGCCGCCCAGCGCCTTGTCGACCTCGTTGGCCGAGAACGGCAGGAACGGGCTGAGCACCAGGTTGAGGTCGGCGACGCACTGCGCCATCACGTGCAGGATCGTCGCGAGCCGCTCCGGGTCGTCCTTGATCTTCCACGGCTCGGAGTCGGAGACGTACTTGTTGACGTCGGCCACCGCACGCATCGCCTCGCCGATCGCCTGCTTCTGCCGGTGCCGGCCGATCAGGTCGCCGACGGTGCCGAAGGCCTCCGCGACCGTGGCGAGCACCGCCTCGTCCTCGGCGGCCAGCGGACCGGCAGCCGGGATCTCGCCGAAGTTCTTCGCGATCAGGTTGGCCGTGCGGTTGACCAGGTTGCCCCAGCCGGCGACGAGCTCGTCGTTGGTACGGCGCACGAACTCGGCCCAGGTGAAGTCCGAGTCCTGGCTCTCCGGGCCGGCAGCGGCGACGAAGTAGCGGAACGCGTCGGGCTGGTAGCGCGCCAGCAGGTCGCGGACGTAGATGACGACCTTCTTCGACGAGGAGAACTTCTTGCCCTCCATCGTGAGGAACTCGCTGGAGACCACCTCGGTCGGCAGGTTGAGCTCGCCGTACGTCCGCGGCTGACCGCCCTGGGCGCCCTTGCCGGCGTACGCGAGCAGCTCGGCGGGCCAGATCTGGGAGTGGAAGGTGATGTTGTCCTTGCCCATGAAGTAGTAGGACAGCGCCTCCGGGTCGTTCCACCAGGCGCGCCACGCGTCGGGGTCGCCGCTGCGGCGGGCCCACTCGATCGAGGCGGAGAGGTAGCCGATGACGGCGTCGAACCAGACGTAGAGCTTCTTGGTCGGGTTGTCCTGCCAGCCCTCGAGCGGGATCGCGATGCCCCAGTCGATGTCGCGCGTCATCGCCCGTGGGCGGATCTCCTTGAGGATGTTCTTGGAGAACCGGATGACGTTGGGCCGCCACAGGCCGGTCGCCTCGCGCTCGTCGAGCCACGCCTGCAGCGCGTCGGCCAGCGCGGGCAGGTCGAGGAAGAAGTGCTGGGTCTCGATGAACTCCGGCGTCTCGCCGTTGATCTTCGAGCGCGGGTTGACCAGGTCGTGCGGGTCGAGCTGGTTGCCGCAGTTGTCGCACTGGTCTCCCCGCGCGCCGTCGTACCCGCAGATCGGGCAGGTGCCCTCGATGTAGCGGTCGGGCAGGGTGCGGCCGGTCGAGGGCGAGATGGCGCCGTACGTCGTCTGCTCGACGAAGTAGCCGTTCTCGTAGACGCCCAGGAACATCTCCTGGACCACGGCGTGGTGGTTGCGCGTGGTCGTGCGCGTGTAGAGGTCGTAGCTGATGCCGAGCCCGACCAGGTCCTCGACGATGAGCCGGTGGTTCTTGTCGGCCAGCTCCTGCGGGGTCAGCCCGGCCTCGTCGGCGGCGATGAGGATCGGGGTGCCGTGCTCGTCGGAGCCGGAGACCATGAGGACGTCGCTGCCCGCCATCCGCTGGTACCGGCTGAAGACGTCGGAGGGCACACCGAAGCCGGCCACGTGGCCGATGTGGCGGGGGCCGTTCGCGTAGGGCCAGGCGACAGCGGAGAGGACGTGCGTCATGGACCGAATCCTAGGGTCGCGGCCTCCCCCGGTCGTCAGCGGCGGGACTTCTCGATCCTGCGGGCGGTCCGCAGCCGGATGCCGGGGAGCGCGTCGTACAGGAGCTGGCCGGGGCACTCGGTGTCGTTGGTGTCACGGTGGCCGTCGATGACCGGCAGCGTGACCCAGGTGCCCTTCGGGTAGAGGTCGCTGCCGTGCGAGAGCACGAGCGTGGTCGCCAGCGGGTCGCGGTGGTAGCTCTTCAGCTTCCAGGCGGCGATCTTCGCGACGGCGGAGAGCACCTCCGGCGCGGGCGCGACCTCCTGGTAGCTGCCGAGCACGGCGATCCCGACCGACGTGTGGTTGAACCCGAGGGTGTGGGCCCCGCGGGTGTCGCGGCCGCTGTCGGCGCCGCGTCGGCCGGCCCAGATCCGGCCGAACCGGTCGACGAAGAAGTTGTAGCCGACGTCGGACCAACCCAGCGTCTTGGTGTGGTAGCGGTAGATCGCCCGCAGGATCCTCGGGACCTCGCGCCTGCGGTAGTCGTTGCCGGTCGCCGTGTGGTGCACGTGGACCTGCTCGACACTCTTGACCCGCTTCGGCCTACCGGTGGCCAGGCGCGGGTTGGCGTGCCAGGCGCGGCGGCTGCGGATCCTCGGGCGCAGCGAGCGGTGCCCCGGCCGCTCCGCGAGGTCGTCCGCGGAACGGTCCGCGGCGGCGTCGCCCGGGTGGTCGCCGGGGTCGACCAGGGTCAGCACCGGACGCTCGACGACTCCGGTCACCTCGACCTGGACGCCGTCGCTGTCGCCCACCCAGAGGGGTTCGGTGCCCCCACGGGTACGCCGGGCCTCACCAGTGCCGCGGTCCGGCAGGTCACGCAGTGGCGGGACGTCTCGCCACGGGCCCCAGGTGCCACGGACGCCGCGGACCCGGACCCGGACCTGGCCGGCGCCGGCGGCCCAGGTCACGCCAAGCAGCGCGAACCGGTCGGTGCGCTGCTCGGCGGTGCGCAGCGTCGCGCCCCGGGCCGCGACCTGCGGGTCCGGAGTCAGGGCGACGTCGAGCGCCCGCCCCGGTCCGCCCTCGTCAGGTCGCAGCCGCAGGCGGCCGTCCGCCCCCGCCGGGACCGCCGCGGCCGGGCCCGAGGTGATCGCGACCAGCGGCAGCACCGCCACCGCGGCTCCGAGCGAGGCGAGGTCGCGGCGGCGCAGGTACGGGTCCGAGAGGCTCATGCCTCCCGAGCATGCGCCATCGACCCAGGCGCCGGAAGGCGGCCGACGGGCGTGTCGCACATCCGCGGCCCGTCGTACCTCCTGCCCCACGAGCACCACCGGCGAGGCAGTTCATACGCTGGTCAGGGGTTGCAACCCCTGACCAGCGCATGGATCCCCGGACATCCGGGGATCCATGCAGCCGCCCTCAGGAGAAGTCGAGCTCCCCCGTGCGGGTCCGCTTGAGCTCGTAGAAGTACGGGAAGGACGCGACGGCCACGCAGCCGTCCCACAGCTTCCCGGCGTCCTCGCCGCGCGGGATCTTCGAGAGCACCGGGCCGAAGAAGGCGGCGCCGTCGATGTGGATGGTGGGGGTGCCGACGTCGTCGCCCACCGCGTCCATGCCCTCGTGGTGGGACGCCGCCACCCGGTCGTCGTACGACGCGTCGGTGGCCGCGTCGAGGAGGGCGGAGTCGAGGCCGACCTCCTCCAGCACCTCGGCGATGAGCGCGAGGCCACCGTCGGGCTGCTCGTGCAGCTTGCGGCCGTCGAGGTGGATCCGCTGCCCGAAGGCGTCATAGAGGGGGCGGAGCACCTTGTCGCCGTACTGCTCCTGAGCGGCGACGAGCACCCGCACCGGTCCCCATGCCGGGGCGAGCATCTCCCGGTAGGCGTCGGGGATGTCCCTGTCCTTGTTGAGGTAGGCGAGGCTCATGACGTGCCAGCGGATCTCGAAGTCCCGCACCAGGCTCGCCTCCAGGAGCCATCGCGAGGAGATCCAGGCGAACGGGCACAGCGGGTCGAACCAGAAGTCGGCGACGTGGGGGGTGGATTTTCCGGCCATGCTTCGCCAAACCACCCCGGCGTCGCCGGCATTCCCGATCGGCGTGCCGATCAGCGCACGTCCACGCGGCCGACCACCTTCGGCGCCGCCGGTACGACGGCCGAGCCCAGATAGCGGACCCGCACCTTCCTCGTCCCGCGGGCCATCGGCACCGTGACCTTCGCGATGCCGTCGCTCAGCCTCACCTCGCGCTGCCAGCTCCCGATCCGCACCAGCACCTTGCCCGTGACCGGCAGCTTCCCCACTGCGGTCACGCGCACGCGCACGATCGCGCGGCCGGGTGCCGATCTCGTCTTCAGGGTGACGAGGGCCGGGCTGGTCACCGCGGCCTGCGCGGTGAGCGTCTCGACGGCCGGCGCGAACTGCGCCTTGGTGCCGCTCACCTGCACGCTGACGCTCGTGCCGACGTCGTCCGCCGCGAGCTGGTAGGTCGCCGCCGTGGCCCCGGGGATCGCGACGCCGTCGCGCAGCCACTGGTACGCCGGCACCGCGTCGGGCTGGTCGTAGGTCCCCAGCGTCGCGGTCAGCACCTGGCCGAGGGCCGGCGTACCGCTCAGCGTGGCCGGTGCCGTCGCGTGGACCATCCCGGCGAGGACCGGACCGAGCTCGTAGAACGGTGAGACGTAGGTGGTGTAGCCGTCCGACTTCGCAACCACGCGCATGCTGAGCGTCTTGCCGACCAGGTCGGGGGTCAGCGCGAGGTCGGGGGTGACGATGTCCCCGATCCGCACCCCGTCGGCGAACCAACGCCACCGGTTCTCGGCCGGCGTCGGCGACCAGCCACCCGCGGTGGCGGTGACCGTGGTGTTCACGACCAGCGGCGCGGCGACGACCGGGTTCGCGGTCTGGGCGAAGACCTTCTCGGTCGGGGTCGGCGTCGGTGTCGGCGTCGGGGTCGGTGCGGGCCGGTCGACGAAGTGGATGAACCCGGTGGGCCAGCGCCCGCTGGCCCGGGTGATCGAGCGCCAGTGGAAGGTTCCGCCCCACGAGTCCTCGGACACGACGATCTCGTCGGCGGACACCACGCGCTCGACGTAGGCGACATGGCCCGCGGACCCGGCGCCGTTGGAGTACTTGCCCCACCAGGCGATGGCGCCGGCGTTCGGCGTCTGGTCGGTGATGGAGGCCATGAACTTGCCCCACTCGCTGGCGTTGCCGTCGCCGGTCCACGGCCGCACGTTGGGCATCCCGGCGCGGATCATCCGGTACGCCGCGTAGTTGGTGCAGTTGTGGCCGGAGTACATCCGCCAGTACATGGCGCCGTTCGCGGCGCCGTACCCCGCGTCGGAGTAGCCGGCCGCGACACAGGCGGCATAACCGCTGCAGAGATACGTGGTCCCTGCCGATGGCAAGAAGGGCTCCAGCATCGGGGCGGACGCGGGCCCGGCGAGGACGAGGTAGGACGCCAGCATCGCACTGGCGGCAGTGGTGGACCCCCAGCGCGCGGCCCGGCCTGGTGTGCGCATGCCGAACACCATCGGGCACAACGGCCCCAGAACGCAACAAAAACCCCGAAAATCCCTCCCTTCACTGGCGTGTCGCGTTGACATGAGGGAATTGCAGCGTTGTAGTTCGCGCCCCGCGCTCCGATTGTCCGACAACTTCGAGCGGATGCAAGGATGGCTGCCATGCCCGGCACCAACCTCACCCGCGACGAGGCGGCTACCCGCGCCGCCCTCGTCGACGTGACGTCCTACGTGATCGACCTCGACCTCTCCGGCGCGACGGAGGAGGGCGTGGAGACCTTCGGGTCCACCACCACCCTGACCTTCTCCTGTCGCCAGCCCGGCTCGGCCACCTTCGCCGACCTGGTCGACGCGACCATCCACGAGATCACCCTCAACGGCGTTCCGCTCGACCCCGCCACGGCGTACGTCGACAGCCGGATCTCGCTGCCCGACCTGCAGGCCGAGAACGTGCTCGTCGTCAAGGCCGACTGCGCCTACTCCCACACCGGCGAGGGCCTCCACCACTTCGTGGACCCGGCCGACGGCAAGGTCTACCTCTACTCGCAGTTCGAGGTCCCCGACGCCCGCCGCGTCTACACGACCTTCGAGCAGCCCGACCTCAAGGCGCCGTTCACCTTCAACGTGACCGCTCCGGCGCACTGGAAGGTCGTCTCGAACGCCGCGACGCCCGAGCCCACGCCGGTCTCCGACGGGGTCGCGATCTGGAACTTCCCGGCGACCAAGCCGATGTCGACCTACATCACCGCGATCGTCGCGGGTGACTACTACGAGGTGCAGGACGTCTACGAGGGGGCCCACGGCACCATCCCGCTCGGCCACTACTGCCGCCAGTCGCTCAAGGAGTACCTCGAGCGCGACCGCGAGGAGATCGTCACCCTCACCCAGCAGGGCTTCGCGTTCTTCGAGGAGGCCTTCGGCTACCCGTACCCGTTCGGCAAGTACGACCAGCTCTACGTGCCGGAGTACAACATGGGCGCGATGGAGAACGCCGGCTGCGTGACGCTGCGCGACGAGTACCTCCCGCGCTCGCGCCAGCCGCGCTCCTTCTACGAGTTCCGCGCCTCGGTGATCCTGCACGAGATGGCTCACATGTGGTTCGGCGACCTCGTGACCATGAAGTGGTGGGACGACCTGTGGCTCAACGAGTCGTTCGCCGAGTGGGCGTGCTACCACGCCGAGGCCCTCGCCACGTCGTACGACGACGCGTGGACCGGCTTCACCAACGCCCGCAAGCAGACCGGCTACCGCGCCGACTCGCTGCCCTCGACGCACCCGATCGCGGCCGACAACGTCGACCTGCACGCGGTCGAGGTCAACTTCGACATGATCACCTATGCCAAGGGCGCGGCGGTGCTCAAGCAGCTCGTCGCCTGGGTGGGTCTCGACCCGTTCCTGGCCGGGCTCAAGCAGTACTTCCACGACCACGCGTTCGGCAACACGGAGTTCTCCGACCTGCTGACCGCCCTCGAGAAGGCCTCGGGTCGCGAGCTGACCGGCTGGGCGCAGGAGTGGCTGCAGACCGCCGGCACCAACACCCTCTCCCCCGCCTTCGAGCTGGCCGCCGACGGCACCTTCGCGTCCTTCGCCGTCCTGCAGAGCGCGCCGGCCGACCACCCGACGCTGCGCCGCCACCGGGTCGGCATCGGCTTCTACAACACCGCGGAGAGCGGCAGGCTGGTCCGCACCGACTACGTCGAGGTCGACGTCGACGGCGCGCGCACCGAGCTCGCCGAGCTGGTCGGCAAGGCGCAGCCCGAGCTGCTGCTGCTCAACGACCAGGACCTGGCGTTCGCCAAGATCCGCCTCGACGAGCGCTCGCAGGCCACCGCCATCGCCCGTCTGTCCGACCTCGACGACTCACTGGCCCGTGCGCTGATCTGGAGCGCCGCCTGGGACATGACCCGCGACGCCGAGCTGTCGGCGACCGACTTCGTCGAGCTCGTCCTCGGGAACATCGGCCAGGAGACCGACGCCTGGGGCGTCAGCCGGATCCCCGTGTACGCCGCCCAGGCGGTCTCGCTCTACAGCGACCCGGCCCGGCGTGCCGAGCTCGCGGCGCGCTGGGAGCAGGGCCTGCGCGGCCTGCTCGCCGCGGCCGAGCCCGGCACGGACCACCAGCTGACCTTCGCGCGCGGCTACGCCGCGGCGGCCAGCAGCGAGGGCGCGATCGCCGAGGTCGAGGCCATCCTCGACGGCTCGCTCACCTTCGACGGTCTCGCCGTCGACCAGGACCTGCGCTGGGCGCTGCTCACCGCGCTGGCCCGCGTCGGCCGAGCCGACGACGCCCGCATCGACGCCGAGCTGGCGCAGGACAACACCATCTCCGGCCAGGAGAAGTCCGCCGCCGCCCGCGCCGCCCAGGGCACCGCCGAGGCCAAGGAGCGGGCGTGGACCCAGGCCCTGCTCGACCCGTCGGTCCCCAACGAGACCCAGCGCAGCGTGGTCCTCGCCTTCTGGCAGGCCGGCCAGGAGGCCGTGCTGGCGCCGTACGTCGAGCGCTACCTCGCCGAGGTCGCCGGTGCCTGGGACCGTCTCGGCAGCCACAAGGCGTCGGTCGCGCTGGAGCACATCTTCCCGCGCCTGGTCGCCACGCAGGCCACGCTCGACGCGGTCGACGCCTGGCTGGCCGCGAACGCCGAGGCGGTCAACCCCGGTGCGATCCGCTACGTCCGCGAGGGCCGTGCCGATGTCGCCCGGGCGATCGCCGCGCAGGCCTGCGACGCGCGAGGCTGACCTGGAACGCTGCGCGACCTCCTTGGACGTCAAGGAGGTCG
>NZ_JAHTKU010000018.1 GCF_019192965.1 Nocardioides daeguensis | reverse complement strand
ACTTCACCAGGCTCTTCAGGGTGCGGTACTCGGGGCCCATCGTCGCCTTCGTCCGGATCCACGACGGCTTCCGCTCGATCGGGGTCTCCGCGTTGCGGACCTCCAGGCGGAGGAGCTTGCGCCCCTCCGGCGCCACCTCGGCCTGCCCTGAGGAGCCGAGGGACGAGGCGTCTCGAAGGGTCATGCCCCGGCGATCAGCGCGTCGTACGCCGCGGCGTCCATCAGCTCGCCCGTGGCGGTCACCTTGACCACGAACAGCCACCCCTTGCCGAACGGGTCGCTGTTGACCAGGCTCGGGTCGGCGTCGACGGCTTCGTTGACCTCGACGACCTCGCCGGTCACCGGCGCGTAGAGGTCGCTGACCGACTTGGTCGACTCGAGCTCGCCACAGGGCTCGCCGGCGGTGACGACGGTGCCGACGGCCGGCAGGTCGACGTAGACGACGTCGCCGAGGGCGTCCGCGGCGTAGGCGGTGACGCCGACCCGGGCGGTGTCGCTGCCGGCGGCGATCCACTCGTGCTCGGCGGTGTACTGGAGGTCGGTGGGGTTGCTCATGGTGTTCTCCTGGGAGGTCTGGTGGGCGTCGCTGGTCGCTGGTCGCTGGCGCTCAGCTGGTGCGCTTGTAGAACGGGAGCTCGACGACGTCGGCGTCCTCGAGGGTGCCCCGCAGCGACACCTGCAGCCGGGTGCCAGGGGTGGCGAGCGCCGGGGGGACGTAGGCCATCGCGATCGGCTTCTCCAGCGTGGGGGAGGGCGAGCCGCTGGTGACGACGCCGACCTCGGCGCCGGTGGCGGGGTCGACGACCGGGTAGCCCGCGCGCGGCGAGCGGCGGCCGGTGGAGACCAGGCCGACGAGGGTCCGCTGCGGGCCCTGCTCCTTGCGCTTCGCGAGCGCCGCCTGGCCGATGAAGCCCTCGGGCTTGTCGAGGACGACGACCCGGCCCAGGTTGGCCTCGTACGGCGTGGTCTCGCGGTCCAGCTCGTGGCCGTAGAGCGGCATCCCGGCCTCGAGGCGCAGGGTGTCGCGGCAGGCGAGGCCAGCCGGGACCAGGCCGTGCGCCTGGCCCGCCTTGCTCAGCGCGTCCCAGACGGCGGCGGCGTCGGCGGGGCGGCAGTAGACCTCGAAGCCGTCCTCGCCGGTGTAGCCGGTGCGGGCGAGCAGCACGTCGATGCCCGCGACCGTCCCGGCGTCGATCGCGTAGTACTTCAGCGACGGGACGTCGAGCTCGGTCAGGCCGGCCAGGATCTCCGCGGACGCCGGGCCCTGGACCGCGATCAGCGCCCAGTCGGCCGAGGTGTCGGTGACGCTCACGTCGTAGCCCTCGGCGCGGGCCACCAGCTCGGGGGCGACCACGGCGACGTTGCTCGCGTTGGCGACCACGAGGTAGTGCTCCTCGGCGAGGCGGTAGACGACGAGGTCGTCGATGATCCCGCCGTCCTCGGCGCAGATCATCGAGTAGCGCGCGCGGCCCACGCCGATCGCTGACGGGCGGCCGACCAGGGCGTGGTCCAGCGCGGCGCCGGCGCCGGGTCCGACCAGCTCGATCTCGCCCATGTGGGTCAGGTCGAAGAGTCCGGCCGCCGTCCGTACGGCGCGGTGCTCGGCGGTCTCCGAGCCGTAGCGGACCGGCATCTGCCAGCCGGCGAAGTCGGTGAACGACGCGCCGAGGGCGGCGTGGACGTCGTGCAGCGGGGTGAGCCGCGGGGTCGCTGAAGGTGTGGTCATCGGGAGGCTTCCTCGTGGAGAGCAGGCGTGCGCCGGCTCGTGGCTGGGTTGCCTCCCCGCTCTGTCATCGCTACCTGAGAGCTTCGCCGCCCGATCGGGCGGCTTGCACCGTGGGTGCGGGCCGGTGGATCCGGTCCGTCTTTCCAGAGTTCGCCTCGTCCCGGCGGTCAGGGGGCCTGAGAGATTCTTGGGGAGATTTGCTCCTTCGGCGCCCGTCCTCGTGGGACTGGGACTCTCCCGCCGGGGTTCGAACGGCGCGATGTTGAGTTGTGACGCCAGTCATGGCGTGGCCCGAGCATACGGCATCCGGGAGCCGTCGCCCGTACCATCGGGCGGTGCCTCGCCCCGACTCCGCCGAGCGGCTGACCGGGATCGACCCGGACGAGCTCGCCATCACCCTGAAGGTCCTCCAGCAGGTCCCGCTGCTCGACCCCGAGCACGACGACGTGCGCACCATGAAGCGCGCGGCGTCGTACATGTACAAGCTGATCAAGAAGCAGCGGCGGGCCGAGATCCGGATGGAGCGGCAGCGCCACGACCAGGACATCATCGAGATGACGGCGACCGGGTCGCCGATGCGGATCGACGACGAGACCGCCGGCATCCCGCTGGTCTCCACCGCGCAGGGCGCCTTCGCCGGGGAGCTGCTCACCGCGCGCGGCTGCTACATCTGCAAGGAGGACTTCACCCTGGTCGACGCGTTCTACCACTGGCTGTGCCCGCGCTGCGCCGCGATGAGCCACGCCAAGCGCGACCAGCGCACCGACCTCACCGGCAAGCGTGCGCTGCTGACCGGCGGCCGCGCCAAGATCGGCATGTACATCGCGCTGCGCCTGCTACGCGACGGCGCACACACCACGATCACCACGCGGTTCCCGAAGGACGCCGTGCGCCGGTTCGCGGCGATGGAGGACTCGGCCGACTGGCTGCACCGGCTCAAGGTGGTCGGCATCGACCTGCGTGACCCCACCCAGGTCATCGCGCTGACCGACGACGTCGCCGCCGACGGCCCGCTCGACATCATCATCAACAACGCCTGTCAGACCGTACGACGGCTGCCGGGCGCCTACACCCACCTGATCGACGGCGAGAACACCGCGCTGCCCACGGCGGAGTCGCTGGGGGTGAAGGCGCTGCCGGAGATGGTCACCTTCGACCGGATCTCCGAGGCGCACCCGGCCGCGATCGCCGGGGCGCTGTCCTCGACCGCGGTCGCGCACCACGACGGCGAGTCGGCCGAGGCCGCCCTCGCCTCCCACAACGCCGCCTCGATGACGGCGCTCGCGCTCAAGGCCGGTGGCGCCTCGCTCGAGGCGCACCTGGCCGGCACCGCCATCGACGCCGGCGGCCTGATCCCCGACGTCCAGGACAACAACTCCTGGACGCAGGTGCTCGACGAGGTCGACCCGCTGGAGCTGCTCGAGGTGCAGTTCTGCAACTCGATCGCGCCCTTCCTGATCAACTCGCGGCTGCGCCCGGCGCTGCGCGCCGCCGTCCGGAACGGTGCCCGCCGCGCGTACATCGTCAACGTCTCGGCGATGGAGGGGCAGTTCTCCCGCCGCTACAAGGGCTCGGGACACCCGCACACCAACATGGCGAAGGCCGCGCTCAACATGATGACCCGCACGTCGTCGGGCGAGCTGTTCGAAACCGACAAGATCCTGATGACCGCCGTCGACACCGGCTGGATCACCGACGAGCGGCCGCACCACGAGAAGCTGCGGATCGCCGCCGAGGGGTGGCATGCCCCGCTGGACCTGGTCGACGGCGCGGCGCGGGTCTACGACCCGATCGTGCGCGGCGAGGCGGGCGAGGACCTCTACGGCTGCTTCGTGAAGGACTACGAGCCATCACCCTGGTGAGCTAGTGAGCGTGGTCCGATCGGGTCTGTCATCACCCATTTGGGGTACGAACGTGCATGTCCTGGAACTTTGGCCGAAGGTAGAGAGTATGCGCCGCCTCCTGTCGTTGCTGACCGTCCTTGCTCTCGCTCTCGGCGTGCTGTCGGCGCTGTCGCCGGCGGGTGCCGCCGCACAGCCCTCGGCCCCCTGGGTATCGGCCCAGGTGGTGGCCGGCGGATCGGTCACGGTGAGCCTCGACTGGGACTACGCCGGCTCCGGCCGGTACGAGATCCTGGTCTCTTCGGCGGGCCCCGACGTCTACCCGGCTGACGCGATCTCGAAGCGGATGCCGGCCGGCCCCACGCACGTCGACGTGCCGGGACTGGCCCCGGGCACGACCTACTGCTACGCCGTGACGCTCGATGGCCGAGGCGGTCCGCGCAGCTGCAAGGTCACCCCGCCGGTCTCGCGGGCCGTCGTACCGACCGGGACGTCCACCACCGCTGCCACCTTCAACCTGGGCTGCGGGTCGAAGTCGAACTGCAACGGCGGCTGGAAGTGGAAGAAGCGGCAGAAGCAGGTCGTCGCCGACATCGACCGGATGAACTCCGACATCATGGTGTTCGTCGAGGCGCACCTCGCCCACAAGTACGGCAAGAAGAAGCGTTGGATCGGCAAGGCCATGGCGCAGCGCGGCTACACGCTGGCCTGCCTGACCCAGAAGAACAAGAAGCGCAAGCTCTACAGCCAGACCCTCTACGTGCGTGCCAGCGTGTACGACGTGGTCGACGCCAAGCGCAACAGCAAGGGCAGCCGCTTCAAGATGTTCGGCGACCGCAACCACGGGTTCTGCCGGGCACTCCTTCAGCACCGGGCGAGCGGCAAGCAGATCGCGGTCGCCGCGACCCACCTGCGCAACGGCAACGCGGACGGCACGCGCCACCAGGAGACGTCCTACGTCCTCAACCAGGTCACCGGCGCCTTCCCCGGCCGGCCCACGATCGTGCTCGGTGACTTCAACTCGCACCGCGGCCTCGACCGCCGCGGCCAGAGTGACGCGCCCGGCCAGGTCATGGCGGGTGCCGGCTTCGCCGACGCCAGCGACATCGCCGCCCAGCTCACCTACCCGTACCTCAACTCCGCCCACGCCTACAAGGTCGACCCGCCGCAGTCATCCACGTGGCCGACCCATGTCGACCGGATCTTCGTCTCCGCGGGCATCACCGTGCCGAGGTGGGACAACATCGCGGTGCTGAACGGCTCGAAGTACGCCACCCCGATGGCCTCGGACCACAACCCGATCAGGGCGACCCTGTACATCCCCTGAGCGGGTTCCTAGGGTCGCAGGCATGACGGAGCCGATGCCCGCGATCGCGACCTCGTCCACTGAGGCGGTCCGGCTCCTCAGGCGAGGGTGACCTCGACCGGCACCGCGTTGCGCAGCGTGTGCCCGACCGGCGAGCTGGCGAGCACCGCACTGTGCAGCGCCTCGATCTCGGCGCGGGAGGCGGGGGAGTCGAGGGTCACGGTCGCCCGGATCGTGTCGAACCCCGCGTGCCCCTCGGCCAGGCCGAGGAAGACGTGGAGGTCGAGGTCGCCGCGCACGTCGACGCGCAGGTCGCGCAGCTCGACGCCGGCGACGGTCGCGTTGGCGGCGTACCCGACGGCGAGGCAGTTGCCGAGCGCGCCGAGCAGCTGCTCGACGGGGTTGGGCGCGGTGTCGCCCCCGCCGAGGGCCGGCGGCTCGTCGGAGGCGATCGGCGCGAAGCCACGGACCGAGGCGTGCGAGGCGAAGGCGCCGTCCCAGGTGACGTGGGCGGCCCAGGTCGTGGCGGCCTTCGCCGGGTCGTCCTGGACGGCCTGGACCAGGCCGGTCACGGCCGCGAGGTCGACGTCGTTGAGGCGGGTGCTGGTGGAGGTGGTGGTCATGGACCAAATATGACCAGATCGCTCATATTTGACGAGAGGGTCGGGCGAGGTCCTCGCGGCGTTCCCGGGAACGCCTTGCACCGGGCTGCTCGACGGGCCGCGCAGGGGCTGCCGTGGTGGCTGCCCCTCACCTGGGTACGACGCCGGACGCGCCCGCGGCCCTGAGCGTCGCGGCCCTGAGCGTCGCGGCCACGACGGCCCGGGTCTCGGCCGGGTCGATGACGTCGTCGATCTCGAAGACCCGGGCGGCGTTGAGCGCACTGGCGTGGGTACGCAGCTCGGCCGTGTGCCGGGCGACGGTGGCCTCGCGCTCGTCCTCGGGCAGCTCGGCCAGCTCGCGTGCCATCGCCAGGCGGACCGCGCCCTCCAGGCCCATCGGCCCGAGGTGCGCGTCGGGCCAGGCGACGGTGAGCAGCGGCCGGTGCGTGCTGCCGCCGAGCATCGCCTGGGCACCGAGCCCGTAGCCGCGGCGCAGCACCACGCCGACCAGCGGCACCCTCAGCCGCGCCCCCGCGTTGACCATCCGCGACGCGTGCCGGACCAGCCCGGTCCGCTCGGCCTCGGGGCCGACCATGAAGCCGGGGGTGTCGACGAGCGAGACCACCGGCAGGCCCCAGCGCTCGCACAGCTCGAGGAAGTCGGCGGCCTTGGCGGACGCGTCGGCCGTCAGGGCGCCGGCCAGGTGGGCGGACTGGTTGGCGACGACACCCAGCGCGATGCCCTCGATGCGCGCGAAGGCGGTGACCAGCTCCGGCGCCCAGGCCGCGCGCAGCCAGGTGACGCTGCCGGCGTCGGCGAGCGCCTCGACGACGGGGCGCACGTCGAAGGCCTCGCGGTCGTTGGCCGGCAGCATCGTGCGCAGCGCGGTCGGGTCCTCGGCCTCCCCGCTGCCGGCCGGGCCCTCGAGATAGGCCAGGAGCCGTCGTACGACGGCCACGGCCTCCTCCTCGTCCTCGACCAGGATGTCGATCACCCCGTTGGCGGCCTGCTCCTCGGCCGGGCCGATCTCGTCGGCGGCGAACTGGCCGAGGCCGCCGCCGGCGATCATCGCCGGTCCCGCCATGCCGAGGTTGGCGTCGGGCGTCGCGATCCGCAGGTCGGCGCACCCGGCGAGCACCGCGTTGCCCGCGAAGCAGCGCCCGGACACGACCGCGACCCGCGGCACGACGCCCTCGAGCTCGCCCCACAACGCGAAGGAGCCCACGTCGAGGGCGGAGACGATCGGCAGGTCGGTGTCGCCGGGCCGGCCACCGCCACCTTCGGTGAAGAACACCGTGGGCAGCCCCATCCGCCCGACCAGCTCGATCAGCCGGTCGGACTTGCGGTGCCCCCGCATGCCCTGGGTGCCCGCCATGACCAGGTAGTCGTAGGACAGCACCGCGCACGGGCGCCCGCCGATGGTGGCCGTGCCGCCGACGATGCCGTCCGCGGGTGCCTCGACGACCAGGTCCGCCAACGGTCGGCGCTGCTCCTGTGCGGCGGTGATGAACCGGCCGTACTCCACGAACGAGCCCGGGTCGACGAGGTCGGCGATGTTCTCCCGGGCGGTACGGCGGCCGCGGGCATGCCACCGGGCGACCTTCTCGGGACGGGCCTCGTCGGTGGTGAGGAAGCGGCGGGCGAGCAGCTCGGTCAGGCCGGTGGCGGGTGCGCGGTCGGCGGTCTCGTCGGTCACGCGGGCCATCATCGCGCAGCGAAGGGCGGCCTCCAGACCCGGCAAGCGGGGACCTAGGACCCTGCCGTGGGCGGACGTGCGGCTCCTAGCGTCGTGACCAGGCAGTCGCGCCGCAGCAGAGCATCCGCAGCAGACCAGGAGGCCCGTTCCCATGCCGACCAACCCCGTGCCCGTGGCCTCGGCCGCGCTGGCCGATCCGACCCGCCGGCGGGTCATGCCGGGAACGGCAGGCCCCGCCAGCCCGATCCTCACCTTCCTGGGCGCGGTCGGCACCGTCACGGGCAGCTGCTTCCTGCTCGAGCACGCGACGAGCCGGGTGCTCGTCGACGCCGGTCTCTACCAGGGCCCGGGCGAGCTGAGGCGGAGGAACTGGGAGCCGTTCGCCATCGATCCCAGGTCGCTGGACGCGGTGGTCCTCACCCACGCCCATCTCGACCACTGCGGCCAGCTGCCGCGGCTGGTGAAGGACGGCTTCGACGGCCCGATCTACTGCAGCGCCGAGACCGCTGCGCTCGCCGCGATCGTGCTCCGGGACAGCGCCCACCTGCTCGAGGAGGAGGCCCGCTACGCCAACGAGTCCGGCTGGACACGGCACCGGCCGGCCCTGCCGCTCTACAGCGCGCAGGACGTCGAGCAGACACTGCGGCACCTGGTGCCCGTGCTCTACGACGAGCGGCGCGAGCTGACCACGACCGTGGGGGTCCGGTTGCATCCGGCGGGGCACATCCTCGGATCGGCGACGCTCGAGGTCGACATCGCCGGCGAGGTCGTCGTCTTCAGCGGCGACCTCGGCCGCGCCGGTCATCCCCTCCTGGAGCCTCCGGCTCCGCCCGCGGCGGCGACCGCGCTGGTGCTCGAGTCCACCTACGGCAACCGCGTGCACCCGCCGGCCGAGCCGGACGTGCTCGCCGGGGCCGTGCGCCGCACCATCGGTCGTGGCGGCACGGTGCTCATCCCGGCCTTCGCCGTCGACCGGACCGAGCTGGTCCTGCTCGAGCTCGAGCGCCTGGAGCGGGCCGGACTGATCCCCCGCGTGCCGATCTACGTCGACAGCCCGATGGCGCTCGAGGCTCTCGGCGTCTACCTCCGTGCCCTCCACGACGGATCCCCCCAGCTGCGTGGGGACCGCGCCGCGGCGCTGGAGCGGCTGGGTGCGCTCGACCTCCACTCGGTCCGCGACGCCGGGGAGTCCCAACGGCTCAACGCCCCGGACCAGCCGTGCATCATCGTCTCGGCATCCGGCATGGCCACCGGCGGGCGGATCGTGCACCACCTCGCCCACCAGCTCCCCGACTCGCGCAACTGCGTCGTCCTCACCGGCTACCAGGCGCCGGGCACCCGCGGCCGGCAGCTGCAGGACGGTGCGCGCCACGTCAAGATCCACGGCCACTACGTGCCCGTGCGTGCCGAGGTCGTCGACATCCCCGACTTCTCCGTGCATGCCGACGCCGACGACCTCGTCGCGTGGGTGGCCTCGGCGCCCGCACCGCCGACGACGGTCTACGTCGTGCACGGGGAGCCGGACTCGGCCGCGGCGCTGGCCGAGCGGATCGAGGACGAGCTGGGGATCTGCGCCGTCGTCCCCACCCTCGCCGAGCGCGTCCGGGTGGACTGAGTCGGTGGCCGGACGGACCGGGGGCGCGGCGAAGTGCCCGTGCCGCCGGGACCTTGTGCCGTTCTGGTGGGGCGTCCCCGGGCGGGAGGCTGGGGGTAGCCGGACATCGGGACGGCTGGAACCCAATGCCGGCGCGTGCGCCGCCTGACCCCGGACGGAGACGACCCCCCATGACTTCCACGCCCACTTCCACGGCCCCGGCGCCCGCCGCCCCGGCCCGCCTACCCCTCGTGCTGGGGCTGTGCGGACTGGTGTCGCTGATCGCGGCCGCGGTCCTGCTGATGACCGGCGGACCCGCCGCGTCCGAGACGCGGCAGACCCCGACCGAGAGCGCCGTCGGCGACAAGGGGTCCATCGACGTCGGTGACGCCCCCTACGCCGGGAACCCGCGCAACGACCCGAAGGTGAGCTGCACCGTCACGGTGCGCTTCTTCGACTTCCTCGAGGGCACGTCGGTGACCCGCGTCGTCTTCGAGCGACCCGGCGCGGCAACGCCGATCCTGACCGGCGACGGCCTCGTCCTCGGCGCCCCGGCCGCGGGCAGTGACGGCCTCAACGCCGAGAAGCAGTACGTCCTCGACGTCGCGGTCACCCAGGACGACGCCGGGAAGAGCATCCCGGTCAAGGCCACCGCCTTCGTCACCCACGAGGGCAAGGACGGCTGGAAGAGCAAGGTGTTCAAGTGCGTCGCGCCGGACGAGCCGACCGAGCCGACCACCGAGCCGACCGAGCCGACCACCGAGCCGACCGAGCCCACCACCGAGCCGACCGAGCCCACCACCGAGCCGACCGAGCCCACCACCGCTGCGACCACGGTGCCCACCGATGCCGGTACCTCCGAGGTCGGCGGCGTGGCGACCGCCCAGCCCTCGGACGGCGGCGGGAAGAACGGTGGCGAGGTCGCCGGCGCCGAGGAGGAGGCCGTCCCGACGGTCATCGACGCCGGTGCGACGGGCTGGACCACCCGCGACCTGTGGGGCTCCGGCCTGGCCGGTGCCGGGATCGCCCTGCTGGTGGCGGCGCTGGCCATGTCGGTCACTGTTGGTCGCCGCGCGGCGTGAACGTGGCCCGGATCCGACCACGCCGGAAGGTGGCGGCGCTGGCCCTCGTGGGGCTGGCGCTCGCCACCGTCGGCGTGGTCCTGGTGAGTCCGTGGGACGACGAGCGTCCCGCGCCCGGATCCCGCACGGGAGACGGTGCCGTCGAGCAGAGCGTAGAGCCGCCCGACGAGTCGGCGACGGATCCGGCCCTCCCCACGCCGTCGGCTGGGCCCGCGGTCCACGGACGGCCCACGAAGATCGAGATCCCCTCGATCGACGTGTCGGCGCGGGTGCTCCCGATCGCGACGTCCGGTGACGTCCTCACGCCGCCGGACGACGTCAGTCTCGTCGGCTGGTGGGAGGACGGGGCCGAGCCCGGCGCCGAGCGGGGGACGGTCCTGATGGCCGGTCACACCTACAGCCGCGGTGACGGGGTCTTCGACCACCTGGCCGAGGTCACCCCCGGGGAGTCGGTGCGGGTGAGCACGCCTCAGGGCGTCGTGCACTACCGGGTGGATTCCGTGGCGATCTACCCGCGCGGGGAGATCGCGGAGCTCGCGCCGCGTCTGTTCGACGTCTCCGGCCGCCCGCGGCTGGTGCTCACGACGTGCAGCGGGTACGACGGCGAGCACTACCAGATGACGACGGTGGTCCGCGCCACGCCGGCCGGCCAGGACGTCGGCAGCGACGGGCCCGGCTGAACGAGCCAGGGCCCGCGGACGCCGTGCGGGTCAGAAGGCAGCGACTCAGAAGGCAGCGACGAGGCGCGGTGCGGCGCGGCGCGCGGTCCTCTCGGCCAGCCGGTGCCGCACGAGCTCCTCGCACAGCGACATCCGGCGCCCCTCGTCGGCGTGGTAGGCCGTCAGCATCTGCTCTGCCCGCAGCACGGCGGCCAGCACCTGACCGGCCGGGACCGCTCCGGCGTACTCGAGGATCAACCGGTCAGCGAGGTCCTGGCGGGCCTGGCGACGGGCACGTGGGTCCGACATGGGCATCTCCTTGCATCAGCGACCACCCTGCCTCCCGGTTCGGGGGCGGCGGCAGGGTCGAAGGTCCCGAGCCCGCCGGGCCCACGGGCGGTCACGTCGCCGGCCGCGGGGACACCGGTACCGCCGCGGGCACGGGGTGCGGCCTGACCAGGCGACAGGCCAGGTCGGTGGAGGCGGCCAGCTCGGTGCTCGTGTCGATCGGATGGGCGCTCGGCCAGGGGGCCGCCTCCGTGCGCATCCGGTTCGCGACGCCCTCGTCGGCGTCGGAGATCGAGTCGCGGGTGACGATGCGCCGACGGGCCGTGGCCTCGTCGATCTCGCAGCACAGCTCGACCAGGTCCGAGGAGGTCCGGGCGGCCAGGTCCGCGGCCTGCTCACGGTCGGAGGCATGGCTCCACGTGCCGTCGAGGACCACGGACTCGCCGCGGCGCAGCAGGCGCTCGGCCCGCTCGAGGACGGCGGCGTAGGTCGCCCGAGTGTGCTCGGCGGTGTAGATCCCGGCACCGAACGCGGCCGGAGCATGGGTCGCGGGGTCGAGCCCGGCGATCTCCTTGCGCACGCGGTCGGTGGACAGCACGACCATGCCGAGCCGGTCGGCGATCGCCCCGGCCAGGGTGGACTTGCCGGATGCCGGCGGTCCTCCTACCAGGACGAGGGCGACGGCGCCGGCGCGCAGGTGGTCGAGCGTCGCGGCGAGGTACGACGCGACGTCCGTGCCGTGCTGGGCGCCTCGCAGCGCGCCGACCTCGGCCCGCACGAACGCCCGGTAGGCCATGAAGTGGTGCACCAGCGACGGCGGAGCGGGATCGCCGACGCACGAGGACCAGGTGTCGATCAACAGTCGTGCCGAGTCCGCCGCCCCGAGCTGGTCGAGTCCCATCGCGAGGAAGGCGATGTCGTCGAGCCGGTCGACGTAGCGCAGGCGGTCGTCGAACTCCAGGCAGTCCAGCAGGCGCGGGCCGTCGTCGAGGCAGAAGACGTCGTCCGTCGTGAGGTCGCCGTGGCCGTCGACGACGGCACCTCGGCGCAGCCGGTCGACGAAGAGGTCCTCGCGACCGTCGAGGAAGCGGTGCACGAGGCCGGTGACCTCGCTGAGCGCCTCGGGGGTCAGCGCCGGGTGCCCGGTGGCGCCGGCGCGCGCGAGGTTCGCCTCCCACCGGGACCGCAGCGCCTGCCGCGTGCCCTCGTGGGCGATCTCGGGGCTGGTCGTCGCCCGGGTGTGGAAGGCCGCGACCTGGTGCGCGATCGCCCGGACGTCGTCGCTGACGTCCTGACCGCTCCTCACCAGGTGGGTGAGCCGCCGCTCGTCCGGAAGTCGGCGCATGACCACCGCCGGCTCGTCCGCCCCACCCGGCGCGGACAGCGAGCCCACGCCGAGGTAGACGTCAGGCGCCAGGCGTCGGTTCAGCTCGACCTCGCGCTCGCAGACCTGGCGACGTGCCGCATGCTCACGGAAGTCCAGGAAGCCGAGCTGGACGGGCTTCTTGACCTTGAACGCGAGATCGCCGAGCAGGACGACGGCGCCGGAGTGGGTCTCGGTCGCCGAGCACCACGGCTCCCAGGTCCGCCCGGGGCCGGTGGTCGAGGCCCGGTCGGCGGCCAGTGCCACCTCCGCGTCGTGGACGACCTGGAGCATCGGCACCAGGCTGTCGGGACTCAGGCTCATCGAGTCGATGCCCGCCCGCACCAGGAACTGCGCCACCTCGGGATGGTCGGAGGGGGCCTGGCCGCAGATGCCGGAGTGGATGCCGTTGCGGCGGCAGCCCTCGACGGCCAGCTCGATCATCCGCAGCACCCCGGGGTCCCGCTCGTCGTAGTCGAAGGCGACGACGTCGCTGTCCCGGTCCACGCCGAGCGTGAGCTGGGTCAGGTCGTTGGAGCCGATCGAGAGGCCGTCGAAGCGCTGGGCGAAGTCGTCGACCAGCACGACGTTGTTGGGGATCTCGCACATGGCGAACACCGCGAGGTCGTTGTTTCCTCGGGCCAGTCCCAGCTCGGCCATCCGGCCCAGCACGAGGTCGGCCTCGGCGATGCGCCGGACGAACGGCAGCATCAGCACCACGTTGGTCAGGCCCATCTCGTCGCGGACCTGCCTCATCGCCTCGCACTCGAGGGCGAAGCCCTCGGCGTAGGCAGGGTGGGCGTAACGGGACGCGCCGCGGAAGCCGAGCATGGGGTTCGCCTCGTGCGGCTCGAAGTCGCGCCCGCCCAGCAGGTCGGCGTACTCGTTGGTCTTGAAGTCGGACAGGCGCACCACGACCGGCCGCGGGTGGAAGGCAGCGGCGATCATGCCGACGCCCTCCGCCAGGCGCTGGACCACGTACGACGCCCCGTCCGGACCGACCAGCTCCTCCACCCGCGCCCGTTCGGCGGGATCGGTGACCTGGTCCGGGTGCAGCGCGGCGAGCGGGTGCACGCGCACCGACGTGCTGAAGATGAACTCCGTCCGGGCCAGGCCGACGCCGTCGCAGGGCAGCAGCGACGTGCCGAGGGCGAGCGAGGGGTTGCCGAGGTTGACCATCATCCGCGTGCGGGGACGCGGGAGCTCGTCGAGCCGGACCTGGTCGACCCGGACCTCGGCCGCACCGGCGTGGACGCGGCCGGTCTCGCCCCCGGCGCAGGACACGGTGACCTCGTCGCCGTCGCGGATCACCGCGGTGCCGTCACCGGTTCCGACGACCGCCGGCAGACCGAGCTCGCGGGCGATGATCGCTGCGTGGCAGGTCCGTCCGCCGCGGTCGGTGACCACGGCGGCCGCGGTCTTCATGACCGGCTCCCAGTCCGGGGTCGTGGTCGTGGCCACCAGCACCTCGCCGGGCTGGAACGCAGCCAGGTCGGTGGTCGAGCGCACCACCCTGACCCGGCCGGTCGCGGCTCGGTTCCCGACGGCCCGGCCGGTCGCCAGCACCGGGCCGGGGGAGACCACCGCGAAGCGCTCCATGACGGCGGTCTCGCGCGTGGCCGTGCCGGTGGCCGGACGGGCCTGGACGACGTACAGGCGCTGGTCCTGCTCGTCCTTGGCGAACTCGATGTCCATCGGACGGCCGACGTGCCGCTCGATGGACAGCGCGGCGCCGGCGAGGTCGAGCACGTCGTCGTCACCCAGGCTGAACCGTCGGCGGTCCGGGTCGGGGGTCGCCTCGTCCCGCAGGCCGTCCGGGCCGACCACGGTCCGGATCTCCTTCGTCCCCAGCCGGCGGTGCAGGACGGCGCGGAAGCCGGCCTCGTAGGTCGCCTTGTGCACGTGGAACTCATCCGGGTCGACCCTGCCCTGGACGACGTTCTCACCCACGCCCCACGCCGAGCTCAGCAGCACGACACCGCGGTGGCCGGACTCGGGGTCGAGGGTGAAGACGACCCCGGACGCAGCCGAGCGCACCATCGCCATGACGCCCACGGAGAGCGCCACGTCGAGCTGGCCGTAGCCGTGGCGAGCGCGGTAGTGCACGCCGCGGGCGGTGAACGCGCTGGCGAAGCAGCGGCGTACGGCGTCGACCAGCTCGTCCGCACCGATCACCTGGAGGTAGGAGTCGTGCTGACCCGCGAAGCTCGCCTCGGGCAGGTCCTCGGCGGTCGCACTGCTCCGTACGGCGACGGCCAGGTCCGGCCCGTGGACGGCCTCGAGTGCCTGGTGGGCGGTGCGGATCTGCGCCACCAGGTCCTCGGGCAGCTCGGCACCGGCCACGAGGGAGCGCGCCTGCTCCGCGCGCCGGGCGAGGTCGTCGGGATCGTCGAGGTCGAGGTCGGCGAAGAGCGTGCGCAGGGGGCGCCACAGGTCGGCCGACGTCAGGGTGTGCCGGTAGGCATCGGCGGTCACCGCGAACCCGTCCGGCACGCGCACGGGCGTGTCCACCAGGACCTGGTGCAGCTCGCCGATGCCGGCGTTCTTGCCACCGACCTCGGCGATGTCGGACAGGCCGAGGTCGGTGAACGCCCGCACGAACGGCGGCACCTTCGTCAGCGGCTCGCTCGTCGGCTCCATCGTCGTCTCCCTCGTGGTCTGCGTCGTGGCCTGCGTCGTGGCCTGCCTCCTCCCGATCCCACCCCCGCGGCGAGCGTCCCGGCAGGGGCGAGGGTTCCGGTTCGGCCGGGACCAAGGTCACCAACACCGGTGGCGGCGATGCGTCCCCCTCGGGGGCGGCAGACGGCTCGGGCCGTTCGTCCGGGAGGACGGGGACCAAAGGCCACTCTGTCCCGGCTGCCGGCGAACCACGATGGAGGTACGCCCCGCTTCCCGAGGGCGGACACATCGAGAAAGGACGTGAAGACGATGACGCAACTTGCTCGCAGGGGCCCCCGTACCCCGCTGACCGACATGTTCGACTGGCTCGAGACGGCGGCGCCGTTCCGTGCCGCCTGGAGCGACAGCTACATCCCGGTGGAGGAGTACGTCGCCGACGGGCGCTACGTCGTGCGCGCCGACCTGCCCGGCATCGACCCGGAGAAGGACGTCGAGGTCAACATCGCCGATGACGCCTTGACCATCCATGGCGAGCGCCGCGGGGAGGAGCACGACACCTACCGCTCCGAGATGCACTACGGGTCGTTCACGCGCCGCCTGCGGCTGCCGAAGGGCTGCCGCGCGGACGACGTGTCGGCTTCCTACGACGCGGGAGTGCTCACGGTGTCGATGCCGATCGCCGACGCGGAGACGGAGCCGGTGCGCGTCCCGATCGCCCATGGCACCCAGGACCAGTCGAGCGCTTCGTGAGGCAGGCGAGCGGCGGCTCGCTCCTGCCCGGGCAGGAGGGAGCCGCCGTCGTGCGTCGCCGGTCGGGTCCGGGTCAGTGCCGCAGGCGGGTGGCCAGGACCGCTGCCTGGGTGCGTCGCTCGAGCCCGAACTTGCCCAGCAGGGTCGAGACGTAGTTCTTGACGGTCTTCTCCGCCAGGCACAGCTGTTCGCCGATCTGACGGTTGGTCATCCCGTCCGCGATCAGCTCCAGGATCTCCCGCTCACGGTCGGTGATCCCGACCAGTGCGTCGACCTCGGGCGCCGGAGAGCGGAGCCGGTCGAGCACGCGCGAGGTCAGGGTCGGGTCGATGAGCGAGCGCCCGGCGGCGACGAGCCGCACGGCGTCGACGAGCTCCTTGCTCGATGCCTGTTTGAGGACGTAGCCCGCGGCGCCGGCCAGGATCGCGGTGAACAGGGCGTCGTCGTCGTCGTACGACGTCAGGATCAGCGCCCGGATGCCGGGGTCGACCGAGCGGATGTCGCGGCAGACCTCCATCCCGCTCCCGTCAGGCAGCCGTGCGTCGAGGACGGCGACATCGGGGCGCAACGCGGGGATGATCGCCGTCGCGCGGGCGGCGCTGCCGCTCTCACCGACGATCTCGAACTGCCCGCTGCTGCTGAGGATGTCGCGCAGCCCGCGGCGCACCACCTCGTGGTCGTCGAGGAGGAACACGCGGATCGGCGCGGGAGCCTCCTCCGCCTGGCGGGCGTCCGGGAAGACGGACGGCTCGGAGGGACCGGACCCCAGCGTGACGCAGACGGCGGCCAGCGCCCCGGTCCACGGACTGTCCTCGCTCGAGAGCCGGGCGTGCAGGCGCTCGACGTCGTCGCGCGCGTCGCGGAGGACGAGCCCGCCGCCGAGAGGGTCGTGGACGGCGGTGTCGAGCATCGAGCACAGCGCCGCGACGTCGTTGTCGGCGGCGGAGGCGGGCAGCCGGTGGGGCGGCACGGCGGTCATGGCGGTCAGGCAGCGGAGGAGCGGGGCGGCGAAGTGAGCCGGCAGCGACTCTGCGACGGCGCGGACTCGTGCTACGTGGTCGTCCCGCTGCGCGGGGCCGCAGGTCAGGAGCAGGAGCGAGCACTCCCAGACGGCGATCTCCGGTGCGTGGGCGCGCCCGCTGTCACGGAGCCGCTGGCGGCCGGTGTCGTCGGATGCCATGGTGGACAGCCTTCTCCCGGCGAGGGCCGACCGGCAGGGGCGAAGGTCCCGGTGGCACGAGATCGTGTCGCGGCAGCCGCCTCGATCAGCGGTGGGCGCCGATGTCGCGCCGCGCCCACACCGGGAGGACGACCCCCACCAGGGCGAGCGGTACCACCAGCAGGGTGAGGAAGGACGCGGGGAAGGCGTCCGCGAGTGGACCCTCCTGCAGGGCCTGGTGGAACGGGGAGAGGACCTGCGCGTCCGACAGGCCCTCGACGAACAGTCCACCCACGTAGAGCACGTACGCCGCCAGCGCCGCGCCCGTCGCGACGCCGATGGCGGGACCCCGCCGGCCGAGAACGGCGCCGGCGGTGAGTGCGATGGCGCCGTGCACGAGCCCCAGCAGGGTGCAGGCGGTGGCGCCGGCGAGAGCCGAGGCCACGGGGATCTCGAGGTCGAACAGGGCGCTGCCGGCCAGCGTGCCGACGACCGTCGCGGCACCGAGGGCGGTCACTCCTGCAGCGAGGGCCAGACCCTCGCCGAGGAGGAGGCGCGTGGTCGACAGTGGCGTCACGAGCAGGAGGTCCAGCGTGCCGGCCTCCTCCTCCCCGGCGATCATGTGCGCCCCGCGCAGGATCCCGAAGATGATGAACAGCACAGGCAGCATCAGGGAGAAGAGCTCGGCGTTCAGGAAGCCGGTGCCGGTCGACATCTCCTCGATCGAGAACATCTCCTTGAGCGCGTCCGGGAACTCGGTGAGGTAGGCGTCGAGCGAGGACATCGACGCGACCGAGGGCCACATCGCCGCCTCGAGGACGATGGACAGGACGATGCCGCTAGCCCAGGCGGGCAGGGTCCGGCGCTGGTCCCACAGGGCTTTGCGGCAGATCGTGAGCATCGGTGCGCTCCTTCGTGTAGTAGCCGAGGAAGACGTCGGCGAGGCCGGTCTCGTGGGTCCGCACGTCCACCAGGCCGTCGGGGAGGACGGCGCCGAGCAGCTCGCCGACGGGGCCGGCGAGGTCGACCTGCGCCGTGAGGCCGTGCACGCTCAGGTTGCGGACGCCGGGGACCTGCCGGATCCGCGCCGCGGGAACATGGTCGCCGAAGCTCAGGTCCACCCGGCGGGTGACCCCGGAGCGCAGCTCGGCCATGGAGCGCAGGTCGAGCAACCTGCCTTCCCGGAGGATCGCGACGTCGTCGGCCACCTCCGCCACCTCCGAGAGCACGTGCGAGCTCAGCAGCACGGTCTGGCCGCGATCCCTCGCCTCGACGAGGAGGCGGCGGAACTCCCGCTGCATGAGCGGATCGAGACCGCTCGTCGGCTCGTCGAGCAGCAGCAGCGGGGCCCGGTTCATGAACGCCTGGACGATCCCCACCTTCTGGCGGTTGCCGCGGGACAGGGTGCCGATCCGGCGGTCGAGGTCGAGCTCGAGCCGCTGCGCCAGCTCGGCGACGAAGGTCTCGTCGACGCCGCCGCGCAGGTCGGCGACGAGCCGCAGGAAGCGCCGGCCGGTCTGGTCGGCGTACCCGGTGAAGTCGCCGGGCAGGTAGCCGATCGAGGCCTGGACGGTGTCGCGCGCCCTGGTCACGTCGCGGCCGAACACCTCGACCGTCCCGGCGCTCGGCCGGTACAGCCCGGCCAGCAGCTTGATGGCGGTGGTCTTGCCGGCGCCGTTCGGCCCGAGGAACCCACAGATCGTGCCCGGAGCGACCGTGAGGTCGAGGCGGGACAGCGCGACGTTCTTGCCGAATCGCTTGCTCAGCCCGCGGGTTCGGACCGCCGGGTCTTCGGTTCCCATGGGTGGCTCTCCTCGTCGTGTGGACGCGACCCATCGTCGTCGGGCCCACCCACCCGGCTCAGGGGCGAACTGCCACCGGGCGAGGGACCTTGGGCCTCTGCGAGGTCGCCGCGCAACGGCTCGAGGATGCCGATGTCGCGACCTTCGGGGTCACGGAACATCGCGAAGCGCCCGATGCCGGGGATGGCGGTGGGACCGACCGTCTCGGTGGCGCCGAGCGCGACGCTGCGCGCGAGCGAGGTCGCGACGTCGTCCACCGCCACGTAGAAGGTGAGGTACGCCGGGGTCGGTTCGCGCACGTGCAGGATGCCGCCGCCCATGCCGTCGCCCTCGGGGGCGACCAACGCGTAGTCAGGGCCAGCCGGGGTGATGTCCCACCCGAACAGCTCCGCGTAGAAGGCCTTCACCCGGTCGGCGTCGCGAGCGCCGATCTCCCAGTGGATCACTCCGTGAGCCATGGTCCTCGCTCCGTTCTCGCCCCGTGGGGGCGCTGTGCTCACCGGCTCACGAGCCGGACCAGGTCGGCGAGCCGGTTGGTGTAGCCCCACTCGTTGTCGTACCAGCCGAAGACCTTCACCAGCGGCCCCGAGGCCTGGGTGAGGGTGCTGTCGAACACGCACGAGGACGGGTCGAGGACGATGTCGGAGGAGACCAGCGGCTCGTCCTCGTAGGTGAGCAGGCCCGCCAACGGACCCGAGCTCGCCGCGGCCTCGAACGCGGCATTGACCTCGTCGGTGCTCACGGCGCGCTCGAGCAGGACGCCGAGGTCGACGATCGAGCCGTCGACGACGGGCACCCGCAGCGCCCGCCCGTCCAGCCGGCCCGCGACCGCGGGGATCACCTCGCCGACCGCGCGGGCGGCCCCGGTGGTGGTCGGGATGATGTTGACCGCTCCGGCACGGGCCCGGCGCGGGTCCTTGTGCGGTGCGTCGAGGATGTTCTGGTCGTTCGTGTACGCGTGGACCGTCGTCATCAGCCCGTGCTGGATCCCGAACGCGTCGTGCAGCACCTTCACCATCGGTGCGGCGCAGTTGGTCGTGCAGGAGGCGTTGGAGACGACGTGGTGCCGCTCCGCGTCGTACGTCGAGTCGTTGACGCCGACCACGATCGTGGCGTCCACGCCCTTGCCGGGGGAGGAGAGGACGACCTTGCGGGCGCCGGCGGAGAGGTGTTCCTGCGCCTGCTCGCGGGTCTTGAACCGCCCCGTGCACTCGAGCACGACGTCCACGCCGTGGCCCGCCCAGTCGATCCCTCCCGGCTCGGGGGAGCGGGTCACGGTGATCTTGCGGTCGCCCACCAGCAGGAGGTCGTCGCCGCCGACCTCGACCTCGGTGGGGAAGGGCCCGAAGGTGCTGTCCCTGCGGAGCAGGTGCCGCAGCGACACGAGGTCGACGACGTCGTTCACCGCCACCACCTCGAGATCGGGGACCTGGGCGGCCAGCCTCAGGAAGGCGCGGCCGATGCGTCCTGCTCCGTTGATACCGATCCGCACCACGTTGTGTCTCCTTGCTCCGGGGGTCTCGGGGTGGCTGGTGCACCCCCGGCCAGCCTGACCCGCGGGCGGTCCACGGGGCCGGGGTCGTCGGGCACGAGTGCGCGGGACCAAATGCCCCTGGCGCCGCGACGCCGGACCCTGCTCCTGGGCGGTCGGGGGCGGACACGATCACGATGACCCACTCGCCACCCCCCGGAGGTTCCGCCATGGAGGTCGACTCCCGTGCCCCGATCGTCGTCGCGACGGACGGGACCGACCGCAGCGCCGGAGCCCTGCGCTACGGCGTCCACGAGGCGCGACGCCGCGGCGTCGCCCTCAAGCTGGTGCACGTCGCGCCGACGGCGACGATGACCGACCCGATGTTCGGTTACGCGCCGGAGCTCGCCCAGGACCTGCAGGCTCACGGCCGCACGGTGCTCGCCGACGCCACGAAGGCCGTCCGGGACATCGACCCGGGGCTCCCCGTCGAGTCGGTCCTCGCCGTCGGCATGCCGGTGGGGCAGATCGTGGACGCGGCCGCCAGCGCCCAGCTGGTGGTCCTGGGGCGCGAGACGAGGAGGGGGCTGGAACGGCTGCTGACCGGCGCGACCACCGCCGCCGTCGCCGGCCACGCGGCGGTGCCGACCGTCGTCGTCCCGGGGGACTGGCAGCTGGTGGAGCACGGACGGATGGTGGTCGGCATCGAGTCCGAGGAGTGCGCCCGTCCGCTGCTCAGCCGGGCCTTCGAGCGTGCCGCGCAGCGCGGCGCCCAGCTGGTCGTCGTCCACGCGTGGGACCTGCCGGTCCCGAACGGCAGCCTGCCCGATCCCGACCGCTACGTGCAGGAGTGGCGGGCAGCCGGGGCGCACCTGCTGTCGACCGTCCTGGGCGAGTGGCGGCGGGCCTACCCCGGTGTGGCGGTGGAGACCTCGGTGGTCCACGGTCAGGCCGCCCACGCGCTGGTGGTGGGCGCCGAGGCCAGCGACCTCCTGCTGGTCGGGCGCCGCGCGCGGGGCCCGTTGCACTGGGCGCACCTGGGCGCAACGGCGCGAGCCGTGCTGCGCGGATCGCGGGTCCCGGTGGAGGTCGTTCCGCTCGCCGAGGAATCGCACGGGTGACGACGTCGGGGGCACCCGTGCAGGAGGGAAGCGGCCTCACCTCGACGGAGGCCGCCCGGCGTCTGGACCGGGACGGCGAGAACGTGGTCCCGCGAGCGGCGCCACGCAGCCTGGTCGGCCGGGTGGCGCGTCAGCTCGCCGACCCGATGATCGTCCTTCTCTGCGGCGCCTTCGTCGTCGTGCTCGCCCTGGGCGACCGGGTCGACGCGGCCATCATCAGCGCGGTGGTCGTCCTCAACGCGGCCATCGGCGTCGTGCAGGAGATGCGGGCCGAGCACGCCATCGCGGTGCTCGACGAGCTCGCGTCCCCCCAGGCCCGGGTACGGCGTGACGGCCGGCTCGTCGAGCTGCCGGCTGCCCGGCTGGTGGTCGGCGACCAGGTGCGACTCGAGGCCGGAGACGTGGTCCCCGCGGACCTGGTGCTCACCGAAGCGGTCGCGCTGGAGGTCGACGAGGCGGCGATGACGGGGGAGTCGGTGCCGGTCCGGCGCGACACCGGCGAGGAGGTGCTGTCGGGCACCGTCGTCACCCGTGGGCGGGCCTTCGCGGAGGTGGTCCGCACCGGTGCGGAGAGCGGACTCGGCCGGATCGCAGCCCTGATCGCGGCCACCGGGCTGCGCCCCACGCCCCTGCAGCGGCGCCTGTCCCGCCTCTCCCGGCAGCTGGTGGTGATCACGGCCGCGCTCGCCGGCCTGGTGCTCGTGCTCGCCGTGCTCCGGGGAGCAGCGCTGGCCGACTCGTTGATCCTCGCCGTGAGCCTCGCGGTCGCCGCGATCCCGGAGTCGCTCCCGGCGGTCGTCTCGGTGGCGCTCGCGCTCGGGGCGCTGCGGATGTCCCGCAGGTCGGCCATCGTCCGCTGGCTGCCGGCCGTCGAGACGCTGGGATCGGTCTCGGTGCTCGCGTCGGACAAGACGGGCACCCTCACCGAGGGCCGGATGACGGTGCGCCGCACGTGGACGGTGGAGGGCTGGTGCGACGTCGAGGGGCCGGCGTACGGCCGCGGCGGTACCGTGCGGGGCGACACCGCGCAGGGTGCGGCCGTGGCACGGCTGATGCGGGACGTGGTGCTGTGCAACGACGCCCGGATCACCGCCGACGGGGACAGCTGGTCCGGGATCGGCGACCCGCTCGAGGTGGCGCTGCTGGTGGCCGCGGCCCGGCTGGACGAGAACCTCCTCGGCGTCGCCGGGGAGTGGCGTCGGGTCGGCGAGACCCCGTTCGACAGCGAGAGCCGGTCGATGGTCACGGTGCACCAGCGCGGCACGGGGGAGCGCCTGGAGGTGGTCAAGGGCGCACCCGAGGTCGTCCTGGAGCTGGTCGCCGCCTCCCACGAGGCCGAGCAGGCCAAGGCCGAGGCGCACGCGATGGCCAGCGAGGGCTACCGGGTGCTCGCGGTGGTCGACGTCCCGGACGGCGGACCTGCCCGGCTCGCGGGACTGGTCGGCGTGATCGACCCGCCCCGCGACGACGCGGCGGCGGTCGTGAGTGCCTGCCGGGCCGCCGGGATCCGGCCGCTGCTGATCACCGGCGACCACGCGGAGACCGCGCTGGCCGTCGCCCGCCAGGTCGGGATCGCCGGCCCCGACAGCGAGGTCGCGGACGGCGAGGTCGTCGCCCGCGGAGACCATGTCGCCCGGGTCGACCACATCGACGTGTATGCCCGCACCCATCCCGAGCAGAAGGTCGACATCATCGATGCCTGGCAGGCCCGCGGGCAGGTGGTGGCGATGACCGGTGACGGCGTGAACGACGCCCCGGCCCTGCGACGTGCGGACATCGGGGTGGCGATGGGCGGGCGCGGCACCGAGGTGGCCCGCCAGGCAGCGGACCTCGTCCTGGCCGACGACGACCTGCGCACCGTGGTCACCGCGGTGGCGGAGGGGCGGCGGATCTACGCCAACATCCGGACCTTCCTGAGGTACGCCCTCTCCGGTGGTCTGGCCGAGGTGCTGGTCATCCTGCTCGCACCCTTCGTCGGGATCGCCACCCCGCTCCTGCCCGGCCAGATCCTGTGGATCAACATGCTGACGCACGGCGTACCGGGCGTGGCCTTCGGCGGGGAGCCGCTGGACCCGGAGCTGATGCGACGGCCGTCGCCGTCGCCGGAGCGTTCGGTGCTCGGCGGCGGGCTGGTCGGACGGATCCTCGTCGGCGGCGCCCTGATCGGTGCGGTCAGCATCGCGGCCGGCCTGCTGGCCCGGGCGATGTCGTGGCACACGACCACGGTCGTGTTCCTGACGCTGGGGCTCGCCCAGCTGGCACTCGCCCTCGCGCTGCGGGCGCCACGCTCGACGCGACGACTCGGCGAACGGGCCCTGGAGGTCTCGGTGGCGGTGGCCGTCGCCCTGCAGGTCCTGGCCGCGACCTGGTCGCCGCTCCAGGACCTGCTCGGGACCCGCTCGCTCGAGCCCAGGGCCTGGGCCGCGGTGCTCTTGCTCGCGGTGCTGCCGGGCGCCGTCGTCGCGGTGGCCGCCCGCCGCCGCCGTCGCGGGGCGGCTCAGCCGGCGTCGTCGCCCGGGTCGGGCGCCAAGCCGGGCTGGAAGTGATGGACCTCGGCGTCCGGGCCGGGGAAGAACACCGACTCGTGACCGTTGTCGGACCAGCGCACGACGTACGGCGGGCTGCCGTCGGCGTGCCGGACCTGGATGATCTCGCCGTCGCGGACCGGGCCACCGACCCGATCGCTGTGGACGATGAGGCGATCACCGACGGATGCGTACATTCGCCACTCCTCTCCCCGGGACGCGGGCGCGTCGTCCAGCTCGACTCTCGCGCGGGCCCGGAGCTGACGACAGTGCCGGAGGTCCTGCCGAGCGGGTGACGTGCGCCTCTCCTCGGCCCGGGCGCCGCCACCCACGATGGGAGGGTGCGCGCGTGGGAGGTGTCGGGACGGCCCGGCGAGACGGAGCGGCTGCGGCCGGTCGACAGGCCCGAACCGGTCCCCGGTGCCGACGAGCTGCTGGTGCGCGTGACGGCGTGCGGCGTGTGCCGCACGGACCTTCACCTGGCCGATCTCGAGCTGCCGCCACGCCGGCCCGGCGTCGTACCGGGGCACGAGGTGGTCGGCGTGGTCGTCGACACGGGGAGCGCCACCACCCGGCTCCGCGTCGGCGCCAGGGTCGGGATCGCGTGGCTGCGCTCGACCTGCGGGCAGTGTCCCGCCTGCCGCCGGGGCCGCGAGAACCTGTGCCGGCAGGCCAGGTTCACCGGATGGGACGTCGACGGAGGCTTCGCCGATTACGCCGTCGTGCCCGAGGCGTTCGCCTACGAGCTGCCCGACGGCTTCACCGACGAGGAAGCGGCGCCTCTGCTGTGCTCGGGCATCATCGGCTACCGCGCGCTGCGTCGCGCGAACCTGCCACCGGGTGGCCGGCTCGGCATCTACGGGTTCGGGGCCAGCGCCCACCTGACCGCACAGATCGCCGTGCGGCAGGGCGCCGAGGTCCACGTGCTGACCCGCGACCCGGCGGCCCGCGCGCTCGCACTCGAGCTGGGAGCAGCGTCGGCCGGACCCGCTGACGGCCGGCCGCCGCACCTCCTGGACAGCGCGATCCTCTTCGCTCCGGTCGGTGACCTGGTCCCGGTCGCCCTCGAGGCGCTGGACCAGGGCGGCACGCTCGCGGTCGCGGGGATCCACCTCACCGACGTCCCGGTACTCGACTACCAGCAGCACCTCTTCCGCGAGCGCACCCTGACCTCGGTCACGGCCAACACCCGTGCGGACGGCGAGGAGCTGTTGCGCCTCGCCGCGCTGCTCGACCTACGACCGTCGGTCACGACGTACTCGTTCACCGCGGTGGACCGGGCGCTCGACGACCTGGCTGCCGGCAGGTTCGCGGGTGCGGCCGTGGTCCGCATGGCGACGGACTGATCCGGCGGTGCCGGGAGGGACCTTCGGTTCCGGATTCGGTGACCTTCGGTCCTGGCGCGGAACCTCGCCGCGCGGCATGATCGGAGAAGCGGCAGACCCCGGTCCTTCGGCCGGTCGAACCCGCAGGCGCCGGCCCGCCGGCAGCCGCGAAGTGTTGGTGGTCCCTGACCACAGACCCGCCGTCGTCACGACGGATGCAGCGGCAGCGACGGCGGGTCGGCCGCTTTGTCCGCGAACCGCCACGGCCCTCGCTCCCGCACCCCGTCGCCGGTCCTACCGCTGCGAGAGGAAGGCGACGCAGCCGGCCACGGTCGTGGGGGGGGGGGGGGGGGGGGGGGGCGCCCCCGAGCGCAGGCGCGCCGGCGGCAGCGCGGGGGGCGCGAGCGAGGGGCGGGG
>NZ_JAHTKU010000017.1 GCF_019192965.1 Nocardioides daeguensis | reverse complement strand
CCGCTGCGAGCGTAAGGCTCCGCCGCCGCCCCCGGTCGCGAGCCGCCGGGACCGGACGGCTCACGACATCTCGCTCTGCCGCTCCGTCGTCACATCGTGAACGTCGAGCTCGTGCCGGTGTTCGCCTCCACGTCGAGGACCGACGCCTCGAACAGGTCGTGGGCCAGTGCGCTGAGCGCCCGGCAGACCGCGAGCTCGTCTCCGATCTCCGGGGCGTCCCGGTCGTCGGGGCTGCGTCGTGCCAGGCCGACGCTGCGCAGCTCGGTGCCGGCGGTGGTGCGCAGCACGGCCTCCGCCCGGGTGCGCTGTCCGTCCTCGGACAGGTGGATCTCGACGTGCCAGGTCGTCGCGTGCATCTCGTTCTCCTTCGTTGGTCAGGCTGAGGGGGACGGGCGGCTCACCGGACGATGGCCACCGGACATTGGGCGTGCGCCAGGACGTGCTGGCTGACCGATCCCAGGAGCATCTCGGCGAACGCGTCCCGGCCGCGCGATCCGACGACGAGCAGCGAGGCAGCCCGACTGGCGTCGACCAGCACCTGCCCGGCGCGGACCGGGATCGCCTCGGGCTCGATCTCGACGTCGGGGAACTCCGCGGCGCAGTCGCGGCACAGCTCCCGGACGAGCTTCTCGGCGGCGGCCAGCTGCCGGTCGGCGACGTCGGACTCGGCACCGTCGAAGGTGAGGACGTGGGCGAGAACGGAGAAGTAGCCATGGATGGCGGTCACGCCCTCTCCCGTGCGCCGGGCGCGCTCGCAGGCGAACCGGAGCGCCTGGGCGGACTCCGGTGAGTCGTCGACGCCGACCACGATCCGGTCCACCACCGTCGAGTGCCGCGGGCGGACCACGACGACGGGGCAGGGGGCGTGGCGCGCGACGTGCTGACTGACCGACCCGGTGAGGGTCCCGGCAGCCAGGCCGTGGCCGGTGCTCCCGACGACCAGCATCGATGCCTTCTCCGCCGCCTGGAGCAGCTCGGGAACGACGGGCCCGTGCCGGACGTCGATGGTGGCGTCGGGTCGCCCGAGTGCCGCGACGCGTTCCGTGGCGGCCGTGCGCCACTCCTCGACGGCCCGGTCCATGACGTGGCGGTAGCCGCCCAGGACCGGGTCCATCGCCGTGCCGACGAGCACGACCCGCAGATCCGTCGCGGAGTCGGAGGCGGCCCAGGCGAGCGCGGCGTCCGCGCTGGCAGATCCGTCGTACCCGACGACGATGCAGGAAGGGTTCTCACTCATGGGACCAGCCTTCGCCGAACCCAGGCGATCGGGTAGGGCCGAAGGGCACCCCCGGTGGGTGACGGATGGCCGTGGAGGCGGCCGGGCGAGGGGACTTGACTGGTCGGTGGTCAACCGACGGAGAGGACGGCGACGGTCACGTTGAGCACCGTCAAAGCGGGCACCGGTGGAGAGGGCAGCGCGTCGTGCCCGGCCGCTGGCAGCCGATTGGCCTGATGATGATCGAGCGGGGGAGTGAGCCGTGACCGAACCGTGGTTGTTCACTGAGGCGCCGGCCGCGTTGGCCGCGAGCAGCGTCACGCTCATGGAGGGCACGACGTTCTGCATCGGGGACCGGGCAGGCGACCTTGGCGGTGTCGATCCGGGCGGCCTGTTCGTCAGGGACACCCGCATGCTGCGGGTCTGGGACCTGACCGTCGAGGGCCGCCGCCCCGCGCCGCTGACCGTCCACCACGAGACGCCGTACGCGGCCGTCCACGTCGGACACCTCAGGTTGCCGGCGGAGTCGGGTGCCCACGAGATCGTGGTCACGCGGCACCGTGTCGTCGGAGACGGCCTGCGGGAGGAGATCAGCCTGGTGAACTGCACTCCTCGTCACCGCCGGGTCGCAATGGAGCTGGCAGTCGCCAGCGACCTCGCCGACATCTTCGAGGTCAAGGACGGCCGAGCGGGCGAATCGTCGCTGCCGGCACGGGTGATCCAGCCCAACCACCTGCGGATCGAAGGCGTCCCCGATCGTGGCTACGGGCTCGTCGTCGTTCCCGACGGCGCCGCTCGGGCAACACCGAGCGGCATCTCCTGGACCGTCGACCTCGGCCCGCACGGGTCCTGGAGCACGATCCTCGAGGTGGTCGTCTCGGCAGGCGGGGTCGTCCTGGAACCGCACCATCCTCGTGACGTTCCGGTCCGGGAGGCTCTGCCGTACCGGCGCCGTGCGGAGTGGTGGGCGACGGCTCCACGGCTCGATACCCCCGATGCTCGTGTCCGTGGGCTGCTGCAGACCAGCGTCGAGGATCTCGGCATCCTGCGAATCTTCGACTCCGACGACCCCGACCACCCGGTCGTCGCGGCCGGAGCTCCGTGGTTCATGGCCCTGTTCGGCCGTGACGCGCTGATCTCGTCGCTGATGATGCTGCCGCTCTCGCCTGAGCTGGCGCTGGACACCTGCCACGTCCTGGCCGCACACCAGGGGCGGCAACGCGATGCGGTGTCGGAGGAGGAACCGGGGCGGATCCTGCACGAGCTGCGGCTCGGTCCGGCGGGGACGCTGGCACTCGGTGGGGGCAGTGCCTACTTCGGGAGCGTCGACGCGACGCCGCTCTTCGTCGTGGCCGTCGGACAGGTCGCTCGCTGGTCCGGCCCTGCCGCGGTCACTCCCGACCTGCTCCAGGCAGTCGACCGCGCCCTGGACTGGATCACGGAGTCCAGCGACCGCGACGGGTTCTTGTCGTACGTCCGCAAGACCCCGAACGGTCTGCGCAACCAAGGGTGGAAGGACTCCTGGGACGGCGTGAACTTCGCCGACGGCCGGCTCGCGGAGCCGCCCATCGCGCTGGCCGAGGTCCAGGGCTACGTCTACGCCGCATTCCGCGCTCGGGCAGACCTCGCCGACGCACTCGAGGGCGGCCGCCATGCCGGGGAGTGGCGCCGACGGGCCGACGACCTCAAGGAGCGGTTCGGCCAACGCTTCTGGTTGCCCGACCGCGGCTGGTACGCCGCCGCGCTCGACCGTGACCAGCAACCCGTCGATGCCCTCACCTCAGCGCTCGGGCACCTGCTGTGGTCCGGCATCGTCGACCTGCGGCTCGCCGACCAGGTGGTGTCCCACCTGCTGTCGCCCGAGCTCTTCTCCGGCTGGGGAATCCGGACCCTCGCCTCTTCCATGGGCCGCTACGACCCGTTGAGCTACCACAACGGGTCGGTGTGGCCGCACGACACGGCCCTGTGTGTCTCCGGGCTGGCGCGCTACGGCTACACCGTCGAGGCCGCGCGAGTCGCGAACGCCCTGCTCGACGCCGCCCGCGTCTTCGACCACCGGTTGCCCGAGCTGTTCGGCGGCTTCGACCGCGCGACGACCGGCATCCCGGTGCCGTACCCGGCGGCGTGCTCGCCTCAGGCGTGGGCGGCGGCCGCGCCCGTGGAGATCATGCGGTCGCTGCTGGGGCTGGAGCCGGGGCAGGACGGTCTCGAGTGCGAGCCGTTCCTGCCCGACCAGATGCTCCCGCTCCGGCTGGACGGCCTGCGCTGGCGGGGCGCGACCTACACGATCGAGGTGGACCCGGCCGGACGGCACCGGATGGGACCAGGCTCCTGACCCGCCGACCGACGACGGGCGAGCTCACCGGACGGGCACGGTCCAGCGGACCCGGGTGCCGTGCGGGTCGACGTCGCGGACCTCGAGGTCACCGCCGAGCTCGCGTGCCCGGAGTGCAGCGTTGGCCAGGCCGCTGTGCGGCAGGTCGCCGTCGAGGCCCTTCCCGTCGTCGGTGACCAGCAGGGTCACCTCGGTCGGGAGTGCGTTCACCTCGATCGCCAGCTCCGTCGCGTTCGCGTGGCGGGCCGCGTTGGACAGCAGCTCGCGCAGCACCGCCTCCAGGTGCCGCGCGTGGTCGGACGTGAGCAGCGTGTCCACGGGGCCGGTGAGTCCGAGGGTCGGCCGGAAGCCGAGCATCTCCTCCGCCTCATCCACGAGGGCCAGGATCTTCGCCCGCGCGGAGCCGACGGGACGCTGGAGCTCGAAGATGGTCATCCGGATGTCGCGGATGGTGGCGTCGAGATCGGCGATCAGGCGATCGAGGCGGTCCCCGCCCGGTGGGTGCACCTGGTGGCGCAAGCCTTCGAGCCCCATCCCGGTGGCGAACAGCCGCTGGATCACGAGGTCGTGCAGGTCGCGAGCGATCCGGTCGCGGTCGGTCAGCACGGCCAGGGCCTCGCGGTCGCGGAGGGCCTGCACCCGGTCGAGGGCGAGGCCGGCCTGCTCGGCGAAACCACAGACGAGGTCGTGGCTGTCCGGGTCCACGGGCGCTGGCGCGGCGACCAGCGCGACGGGCGGGTGCACCCGCGTCGGCAACGGCACGACCATGCCCCACGCGAACCGGCGCGGCCGGTCCCCGCGTGCCGCCGCCTGGATGGCTGGGCCCTGCGCTGTCAGCCGCTGGCGCAGGGCGACGGCGCCGTCGCCGTCGGAGGCACTCATCAGGTGGAGGTCGTGCGTGCGCAGGAGGACCCCGACGGTGTCACATCCGAACGCCGTGCGGGCGGCGCTGGCGACGAGCTCGAGCGGTCCAGGCCCGCCCTCCGGGTTGCCGGCAGCCTCGGTGACGCGGGCGATGGCCTCCAGCATCGTTCGCCGTGACTCGGTTCGGGCGTAGGCGAGGGCGTTGGCGATCGTGAAGCCGGCCACCCGGGCGAGTGCCTGCACCAACGATGCGTCCTCGGCGGTGAACGGGAGGCCCTCCCGCTTCTCGGTCAGGTAGAGGTTCCCGAAGACCTCGCCCCGCACGGTCACGGGCACGCCGAGGAACGTCGTCATCGGTGGGTGGCCGGCCGGGAACCCGTAGGACGCGAGATGGTCCTGGATCCGATCCAGCCGCAAGGGCCGGGGGTCGTCGATCACGAGTCCGAGGAGTCCTCTCCCGTGCGGGGGGTCTCCGATCGCGGCACGCTCCGAGGCGTCGAGGCCGTGGGTGACGAAGTCGCTGAGCGAGCGGTCCGGAGCGATCACCCCCAGCGCGCCGTACCGTGCGCCGGTGAGGTCGCAGGCGGCTCGCACGATGCGGTCCAGGACGTGGTGCGGGTCGAACTCGGAGCTGATCGCCACCATGGCGTCGAGCAGTGCCTGGGCCGCGGCGGGCAGCCCAGACGCGCCCTCCCTCGTGTCGTCGCCGACCACGTGGCCCATCCTCACTCCGGCCCGGGGCCGGGCGGAATGGTCAATTCGGGGGTCCGCGGGACGGGCGGACCATTGACCCGGTCCTGCGGGCCTCTCGGCTCTGGCGCGAGCCGTGCTCCCTGCCGAGGCTGGGTGTGGGGCGGCCTGCCACCGAGACGAAGGGGGAGCGCATGCGTGCGGAACTGAGCCTGGGAAGGGTCGGCGGATTCCCCGTGGCGGTCAGCTGGAGCACCGCGGTGGTGGTGCTGCTGCTGACCTGGGCGCTCGCCGACGGCGTGCTGCCGACAGCGGTCCCCGGCCGAGCGGTCGGGACGTACTACGCGGCGGGGGTGTCGGGTGCGGTCCTCCTGATCGCCTCGCACCGGTCCTGAGGAGATCGCCGTCATGCGAGCCGACCGCACCTACGGAGCCGTCGTACTGGCTTGGGCAGGCGCCGTGGGTGCGGTCGCCGGCTCCGACGACCTGCTGGCGCGGGTCAGGTCCTTGTCCGCACGCGGGGTCCACGTCGGGATCCTGGGACGCGGCGCGGCTCGGCAGCTGGGCACGATGCCGGGACCGGGCCAGGTGTGGTGCGTCGACGACACCCTGCCCGTTGCACGGCCGGAGCTGTTCCGGCGGTTCCACGATCTCGGTGTGGGCCCCGACCTGGTCCTGGTGCTGGAGGGCCCGGACTCGCCGCTCGAGATGCTCGACGACCAGCTGCGGCGATCAGGGCGGCTCCGGGTGCCGGACATCGATCGCGACCCGCGCTGGGTCGTGCAGCGTCAGGGACAGGCGGCGAACCGGCGTCGCGTCGACGAGGCTCTCTTCACGTTGTGCTCCGGCTACGTGGGCACCCGAGGTGCGGTCGAGGAACAGGTTCCAGGCCGCGAGGCGATGGTGCTGGCCGCGGGGGTGTACGCCGGCGACCGTCCGGAGGACGGCCTGGTGGTCGGTCCGAGCTGGACCGATGTCTCGTCGCTGAGCCCTGTCGAGCAGGACGTGCGCTGGCTCGACCTGCGCAGCGGCGTCCTGGTACGGGAGCAGGTCGCCGCGGGCACTCGACCGTTCAGGAGCGCCCGGTTCGCCAGCCTCGCCCTGCCGGGGTCGGCCGCGATGAGGGTCGAGGCGCCGGCGGACCAGGTCCGCTCCGTGGCGGGCGAGGGGGGAGAGGTGTGGCGGTGGTGCGAGGGCGCAGCTGGGGGCGGAGTCGGGGTGATGATCCGCGACTGCACCAGCACGGACGACGACCTGCACACCCACGAGCGCCTCGCGGCGTTCGTGGGCGAGCCCAGCTCCGTTCCGCGTCGAGCCGATGCCGAGGAGCATCTGGGGGCCGCGGCCCGGCAGGGCTTCGACCGCCTGCTCTCAGCGCAGCGACGGGAGTGGGCCGAGCGCTGGGCCACGGCCGGGGTCAGCGTGCCTGACGATCCGGAGCTCGAGCTGGGCCTTCGCTTCCTGCTCTTCCACCTCTGGTCCCTGAGCGACGGTCACGGCGAGCTCGCCGTGGGGGCGCGCGGGCTGTCCGGCAGTGGGTACGCCGGCCACGTCTTCTGGGACGCCGACGTGTTCGTGCTGCCGGCCATGATGACGATCGCCCCGGCGGCGGCGGCCGCGATGGTCCGCTACCGCTTGAGTCGGCTCCCGGCGGCTCGCGCACACGCCGAGGCTCACGGATGCCACGGAGCCCGGTTCCCGTGGGAGTCGGCTCTCACCGGCGACGACGTCACTCCGCGGCACGGCCAGCTCGGGGGAGAGGAGGTGCCCATCTTCACGGGGCTTCGCGAGGAGCACGTGACGGCTGACGTCGCTTGGGCGGTCGTGCGCCAGGCGCGATGGGCAGGACGCGACCTCTCCGCGCAGGAGCGCCGTCTGCTGGCAGCGACGGCGGACTACTGGGTGTCCCGGATTCCGGTGGGTGCGGATCGGCGGGCGCACCTTCGCGGTGTCATCGGGCCGGACGAGTACCACGAGGACGTCGACGACAACGCCTTCACCAACGTCATGGTGAGGTGGAACCTGAGGGCCGCAGCGGCGGAGGTCCCGCGCGCGGGCCAGGCGCGACGGCGCAGGTGGCTGGACCTCGCCGATGCGATCGTCGACGGCTATGACGAGGAGACGGGGCGCTACGAGCAGTTCCAGGGCTACTTCGCGCTCGAGCCGTTGACGGTCGGCGACCTGGGTCCGCCGCCGTTGGCCGCCGACGTCCTGATCGGACGGCGGCGTGTCGCCCGGTCCCAGCTGATCAAGCAGGCCGATGTGCTCATGCTTCACATGATGGTGCCGGGCGAGGTCGCACCGGGGTCGCTCCAGGCGAACCTCGACCACTACCTGCCCCGCACGGCCCACGGCTCCTCGCTCTCACCCGCGGTCAATGCGCTGGTGCTCGCCCGTGGTGGACACCCGGACCAAGCCCGTGCGCTGCTCAGGACGGCGTTGCGGATCGACCTCGACGACCTCGCCGCAACGACCGCGGGCGGTCTTCATCTCGGTGCGATGGGTGGCGCCTGGCAGGCGTTCCTCTTCGGCTTCGTCGGTGTCGAGGTGGTCGATGCGGTGCTGTGCATCGATCCGCACCTCCCCGCGAGCTGGCGGGAGGTCGAGGTGGCCTTCCGGTGCCTCTCCTCGGACGTGCGGGTACGGGTGGGCGAGGGCGTGGTGACGGTCTCGTCACGGTGTCCGATCCGCGCGCGCCGGGGTACGGCACCGGTCGTCGAGATCCCGGGCGGGCACCGGCCACGTCGGCTCGAGAGGAGTCGGGGATGAATGACGTCGTCACGATCGTGGAAGCGCCCCAGAGCCGTCAGGTGGCGATGGACGTCGGCGCCGCCGGAGCGCGGTTGCTGGGCTGTCGGTCGCGGACCGTGACGGTCGGCGTGCGCGGATCCGACGCGGTCGTCGAGGTCGCGCGCGCCACGCTGGCCGACCCGCACGTCGACGCGCTGGTCCTGGCAGGCACCCCGGAGGGGGCGCCGTCGTGGCGGATCATCACGGAGGCGACGAAGCCGGTGTTCGTGGTCCCGACGGGCTCGCGGTCGCCGAGTGGTGGCTTCCGGCGGGTACTCCTGCCCCTCGACGGTGGGCCGGCGGCCACCGCCGCTGCCGCCGCCGTGGTCCGGCGGATGGCGCCGGACACCGTCATCCTCGCCACGCACGTCTTCAGTGAGGGCACGGTGCCGGCCTTCTGGGACCAAGCCGCCCATGCCGGCGTCGCGTGGGGCAAGGAGTTCGTCGCCCGGAACCTCCCCGCCGCGGCAGACCTGCGACTGTGCCGGGGCGACCCAGCAGCGGAGGTCGTCGCCCAGGCCGACGAGTGTGGGGCTGATCTCCTCGTCCTCGGGTGGGCGCAACAGCTCACGGGGAGCCGGGCCAAGGTCGTCCGCCGGGCACTCGCCGGCCGGGTCCCGGTCCTCCTCGTCGGAGCCGTGGCAGGCGAGCAGCCGGGACGGTCCTAGCGGGACCCGGCGTCACCGGGTGCGGCCGGCGCTCAGCAGCGCGGTGTAGAGCCGTTCGTGGTCGGCGGCCATCCGTTGCAGCGAGAACCGTCGCGCGACCTCTCGGCGACAGGCGATGCGGTCGATGGTGTCGAGTCGACCGACTGCGGTGACCGCCTCGGTCTCGCTCTCGGCCAGGAAGCCGGTCCGACCGCTGGCCACGATCTCGGGCGCGGCGCCCCTGGGCCGCGTGATCACCGGCGTCCCGGTCGCCATGGCCTCGACCATGACGAGCCCGAAGGGCTCCGGCCAGTCGATCGGGTTGACCAGTCCGGCGGAGCGGCCCACCAGGTCGACCCGCTCGGCGGTGCCCAGCTCGGCGACCTCGTCCTCGGTCGCCGACAGCAACGGCCGCACGCACGTGCGGTAGTAGTCGAGCTCCTCGGGTTCGCGCATCTTGGACACGATCCGCAAGGGGCGACCGGCCGCGTGGGCGATCCGGACCGCCGCCGCCACGCCCTTGTCGGGGGACATCCGGCCCACGAAGACGAGGTGGTCCTCGTCGCCCGGCCCGAACCGGTGCGTCTCGAGGTCCACGCCGTGGTGGATGACGGCCGCGATGGGCACCTCGCCCGCCCTCCGGGCGTGGTCTCGGGAGATGGCGACCACGGCGGCCCGACGGGCGATCCTCGTGAAGATCGGAAGGGTGAGCGGGGTGAACGGACCATGGTTGGTGGTGACCACGGGCGGCCTGCCGCGGCCCGGTGGTGGCGCCAGCAGCGGGCCGAGGACGGTGTGGTCGTGGATGATGTCGACGTCGGCGAGAGCCTCGTATGCGGCCAGCACGTGGGCGGCCTCGGGCACCGTCTGGCCCAGCGGCTCCACGGGCGCGTCGAAGAGGTGGCTGCGCTCGACCGGGCACGTGGACGTGCCGAGGGTGAACAACCGGACGTCGTGCCCCAGCTCGGCCAGCCCGCGCGCGAGATCGGCGATGACGGCCTCCGTGCCGCCGTACGCCGGTGGTGGGACCGGGATCCACGGGGGCGCGATCAGTCCGATCCGCATCGGTGTGCGGGGCCGCGCGGGAGTCGTCATGGGAATCGCCTCCCGCGTTCCGGGCCGAGCTGGCGTTGGGTCTGAGGCGGTCGGCCGCCTCGATCCCCAGGATTCGTCCCGGCGAGGTCGTCCAGTAGGGCCGAAGGGCACTGCTGGGGATGACGGATGGCCGTGGATGAGGCCGAACGAGCTGGCTTGACTGGTTGGCGGACCGACGGAAGGCATGTGATGGTCACCTCGACCACGGTCGAGACCGAGGCCCGAGGAGGACGGGTGGGGCTGTGTGCTGTGCAGAGGATGGTGCCGGGGGACCGGCTGCGGGTGGGGGAGCCGGGGTGAGGCGCGCGGCTGAGGACCTCGGTGCGCGGCCGCGGCCTGCCGGGCGGCGTACCTGGCTGCTCCGGCTCGCCGCTCTGGCCTTCACCGTGCTCGCCCTCGCGTACGTCGGACCGCGTCTGGCCGGGGAGGTCGGCAGGTCCTGGTCGTCCGCCGGCGCGGCCATCGAGATCCTCCTGGTCCTCGGGCTGCTCGCCGAGCTGGCCTCCTCAGGCTTCTTCAGCCGGTTGACCTACGTGCTTCTCCCGCCGAGGGTGCGTCCTTCCTACGTCACGGTGCTGGCGATCGACGTGGCCGGGAACGGCTTCAGCCACGTCGTTCCCGGCGGTGGCGCCGCCGCCGCTGCTCTCCGGTTCCGGCTCCTCGGGCGGGTGGGCGTACCCCCGTCCGAGGCGGTCGGCGCCGCGGCGCTGGAGTCCGCGATCTCGATCCTGTGGCTGGTGGTCGCCTTCGTCCTGGGGCTGGTCGCGGCCGTGCCCGACCCGCAGACCCATCCGTTCCTCAGGACCGCGTCGGTCCTCGCCGTCGTCCTGGTGCTCGTCTTCGGGGGACTGGTCGCGGTGCTGGGCGTGCGCCCCGATCTCGTCGTCACGGTGACGGGAGCTCTGGCCGCACGACTGCCCCTGGTGCAGCAGGCGGCCCTGGAACGTCTGGTGCGAGGCCTGGTCACCCAGGTCGGGTTGGTGACGAGCAGCTGGACGCGCAGTGCCCGTGCCGTGCTGTGGGGCCTGGGCAACTGGTCGTTCGATGCCCTGTCGCTCTACCTGTGCGTGTCGGCGTTCGGGGACGCACCGAATCCGGGCGGGCTGCTCACGACCTACGCGCTCGTGGCCCTGATCGCCCTGCTGCCGCTCACCCCGGGTGGCCTCGGTCTGGTCGAGGGCGTCGCGGTCCCGGCACTGCTGTCCTTCGGTACCGACCACGAAGCGGCGCTGCTGGGCGTGCTGGCGTGGCGTGTGTTCGCCTTCTGGCTGCCGATCCCGTTGGGCGGGGCAGCAGGCCTCTGGCTGCGTCGGTCCGCGCGACCTCTCAGTCGTCGACGAGCCGTCGACCGGTGATCTGCGTGGGCCGGATCCGGACGTACACGGGCCGGAAGCCGCGCGCCCAGGGCAGAGGGCGGGTCGAGCGCTGGGCCGGGAGGTCCTCGCTCTCGACGTACGACGACGTCCCGCGCACCAGGACGCTCCATCCGGTCTGGTGGAAGTCGTCGAGCCGGTCCACCTGGAAGGACACCTTCGCGTCGTTGAGCCGCAGGCACATCTGGCTGGCCGGCGAGACCCGGAACAGCACGGTCTCGCCGTCCATCCGGAAGTTGACCGGGAGCGCGAGCGGACCCTCGTCATCGGCGTAGACGATCCGGCCCACCCGCGCCAGGCCGAGGAGTTGGAGGCACTCCGAGCGCGGGATTTCGTGCAGCGTGGCCTGCTGGAGGTCCTCGTAGGCGTCCATGTCCGCTCTCCGTTCTGGTCGCTCTCGGTCGGGGCACGCAGCCTAGGCGAGCAGGCGTCCGCCGTCGACGACGATCTGGGTGCCGGTGACGTAGGACGCCAGGTCGCTGGCCAGGAAGAGCGCCGCGCGAGCGACGTCGTCGGGGGCCCCCATCCGGCCCATCGGGACCTGGGCGAGGAACGCCTCCAGGATCGCCTGGGGGTCGATGCCCGCGCCGGCCTGCATCGTGGTCGCGCCGGGCGTCGCGATCGCACCGGGGGCGATGGCGTTGACCCAGATGCCGTGGGGGGCGAGCTCGAGGGCCAGGTTCTTGGTGAAGCCCCAGACCCCGTGCTTGGAGGCGTCGTAGTGCGCCAGGCCGACGGCGGACGGGTGGAGCGCGTCGATCGAGGTCACGTTGATGATGCGGCCGCCCGCGTCCTGGTCGCGCATCCGCAGCGCGGCCTCCCTCGAGCACAGGTACACGCCTCGCAGGTTGGTGCGGATGACGCGGTCGAAGTCGTCGGGGGTCATGTCGAGCACCGGCATGCTCGGGAAGATGCCGGCGTTGTTGACCAGGATGTCGACCCGCCCCCGCCAGCCGATCGTGTCCGCGACCAGACGGTGCACCTCGTCCGCGTCACCGACGTCGACGTACATGGCCAGCGCCGACCGGCCGTGCTCGGTGAGCTCCTTGGCCGTGGCGTCCGCGGCCTCCAGGTCGGCGTCGGCGACCACGACGGAGGCTCCCGCCTCGGCGAGGCGCTCGACGATGCCGCGCCCGATGCCCATGGCGCCGCCGGTGACGATCGCCGTGCGTCCCGTGAGATCCACGAGGTCGGCGATGCTGGGGGAGCTGATGGTCATGACTGTTCCTCTCGTTCCTGGGTCACCTCAAGGCTCTGCCCCGCGGCCCGGGCACCGACAGGGCCCCTGGTCCCCCGAGGGAGGACTTCCGGCCCTGACCCGGGCGCCGTCGGCGGCGCAGGATCGATGGTGGAGATCTTCACCCCAGCGGATCGAGGACTGCGATGAGCCCAGGAACCGAGGTGACCTTCGCCGACCGGGCGGACGCCGGAAGGCAGCTGGCCCAACGCCTACGGCACCTGCGCGGCCAGGACGTCGTCGTCCTCGGACTCCCGCGCGGCGGGGTCCCGGTCGCCCTGGAGGTGGCACGCGAGCTGCGCGCTCCGCTGGACGTGATCGTGGTTCGCAAGCTGGGTCTGCCCTTCCAGCCCGAGGTCGCCATGGGAGCCATCGGCGAGGGCGGGTACGAGGTGCTCGACCGGGGCCTGATCGCGCGCACGGGTGTCACCGACCGCCAGCTCGAGCTGGTGGAGGCGCGGGAGCGGGCCGAGCTCCAGGATCGGGTACGGCGCTTCCGGCCCGGCCGGGAGCCGGCCGACCTGACGGGACGCACGGCCGTGATCGTCGACGACGGCATCGCGACCGGCGCGACGGCTGCCGTGGCGTGCCAGGCCGCGCGCCATCTCGGCGCGACCCGCGTGCTGGTCGCGGTGCCCGTGGGTCCGGCGGGACTGCGCCGGACCGATCTCGGCGCCGACGACGTGGTCGTCGTCCAGACGCCCGACCCGTTCTGGTCCGTCGGCCAGCACTATCGCGACTTCGCGCCCACCACGGACGACGAGGTCGTCCGCCTGGTCACCGCGGAACCGCGCGTGGCACCGTCCCCGTTAGCGACGCAGCGACCCGGGTACGACGCCGACGTCGAGCTTCCCCTCAGGCAGCAGGTCCTGAGGGGCCACCTGCACCTGCCGGCCGACCCGCGGGGGATCGTCGTCTTCGCGCACGGCAGCGGGAGCAGCCGCCACAGCAGTCGTAACCAGTACGTCGCTCGGGTGCTCCGCGAAGCGGGCCTCGGCACGCTGCTGCTCGACCTGCTCACCCCCGAGGAGGAGCAGGACCGCGACAACGTCTTCGACGTGGCCCTGCTGGCCGGGCGGGTCGCCGCAGCCGTCCGGTGGCTGCGGGACAGGCCGGACGCGGCCGCCGCGCGGATCGGCCTGTTCGGGGCGAGCACCGGTGCCGCCGCGGCGCTGGGGGCCGCGGCCGATCCGGGCCTGCAGATCGCGGCCGTGGTCTCGCGTGGCGGCCGCCCGGACCTCGCCGGCCCGCACCTGCGCCACGTCACGGCTCCCACCCTCCTGGTGGTCGGCGGCGCGGACACGCAGGTGCTCCGGCTCAACCAGCTGGCGGCGGACCAGCTCGGCTGCGTGCACGAGCTGCGGGTGGTGCCCCGCGCAACGCACCTGTTCGAGGAGCCGGGTGCGCTGCGGGAGGTGGCCCACCTGGCCCGCGACTGGTTCAGCCACTACCTCCTGGCAGGTGGAACGGAGCGGTCAGCGCCCCTGGGGGTCGCGTGATGGGCGTCCGACAGCACTCCCTCGACCACGCCGCGATGGCTCAGGTCCGGCACCTGGCGGGCCCGCTCGTCGTACCGGCCGACCTCGACCCCGTCGTCGAGCGGCTCGGTTCCGTGCGCTTCGCCTGCCTCGGCGAGGCGTCCCACGGCACGCACGAGTTCTACCGGTGGCGCGGAGAGCTGAGCCGGCGCCTGATCGAGGAGCAGGGGTTCACCTGGATCGGCGTCGAGGGCGACTGGCCCGACTGCTGGCGGATCAACACCTGGCTGCGTGGCCCGGCCGAGGACGCCCGCACCGCGCGAGAGGTGCTTGCCGGGTTCGCACGCTGGCCGACCTGGATGTGGGCCAACAGCGAGGTCGCCGACTTCCTCGACTGGCTCCGGGGTCACAACCTCGCCCGCCCTGCCGAGCGCCGGGTCGGCTTCTACGGTCTCGACGTGTACTCGTTGTGGGACTCCCTGCGCGAGATCATCACCTGGCTCAGCGAGCACGCGCCGGACTCGGTCGGCGATGCCCACCGGGCCTGGCAGTGCTTCGTGCCGTACGGCGAGGACCCGCACCGCTACGCAAGGGCCACCCGGCTGGTCCCCCTGTCCTGCGAGAACGACGTCGTCGCCCTCCTGGCGGAGGTCCGGGCCCGGTACCGGTCGACGGGGGAGGGCGACGAGGGTGCCTTCGCGGCGGCGCAGAACGCCGAGGTGGCCGCCAACGCCGAGCTCTACTACCGGACGATGGTGCGCGGCGACCGTACGTCCTGGAACGTGCGCGATCACCACATGGTCGACACGGTGGAGCGCATCGCGAAGCACCTCGGCCCCGGGGCCAAGGGGCTGATCTGGGAGCACAACACCCACGTCGGAGACGCCCGCGCGACCGACATGGCGCTCGCGGGGATGGTCAACGTCGGACAGCTCCTGAGGGAGAGGCGGCTGAGCGCCGACGTCGCACTCGTCGGGTTCGCGTGCCACCGCGGGACCGTCCTCGCCGCGTCGGGGTGGGGGGAGCCCGAATGTGTCCTCGAGGTCCCCGGCGCCCGGCCGGGCAGCCACGAGGACGTGCTCCACCACGCCCTCGGCCGTTCCGCGGTGCTCGTCTTCCCCGAGGACCGAACCGGCCCGTGGCTCTCCGCGCGGCGCGGCCATCGTGCCATCGGGGTCGTCTACGAGCCTGCCCAGGAGGGGCGCAACTACGTGCCGACGGTCATCGGGCGCCGCTACGACGCGCTCGTCTGGCTCGAGCGGACCCGCGCCCTCCTGCCGCTCCACCACGAGTCGCGCCCGGTCGAGCCCGAGCTCGAGACGGAGCCGTCCGGGTTCTGAACAGGGCCCTCACCCACGCAGCGCGCGGAACGCGTCGTATACCAGGTAGGCGGGCCAGAACACGCCCTGGACGAGCGCCCACAGGTGCTCGCCGAAGCCGTCGGCCGCGCGCCAGAACCAGACCCATGCGCCGATGATGCCGAGGCCGTACAGGGCCTCCGGCGGGCTGGGTACCCGACTGGTGGCGGGGGCTGGCGGGGATGCGACCTTCTCGATGTTCTCCATGCTTCAGGGAACGCCAGGCGCACGGCCCACATCCAGAGGACGAAGGTCCCCCTCGGCAGGCCTCTCGGCCCTGCGGCGAGGGGCCGGATCAGGGCAGCTGCACGTAACCGTGCTCCATCTTCCACAGGAAGTACTTCTCGAACGCCGGCTTCATCAGGTGTGCCTGCGGCCCCGGGACCAGGACCCCGTGCTTGCGCGGGGGCAGCATCCTTCTTCAGGACGCGCTGGCGGCCTCCGTCAGGTCGAGCGCCCGGACGGCCGCGATCAGCTGCTCGAGCCCGGCTGCCGGGAGCGCGCCCGCCTGGCGGAAGACGAGCTGACCGTCCTTGAAGGCCATCAGGGTCGGGATCGAGGTGATCTGGGCGGCGGCCGCGAGGTCGCGCTCCGCCTCGGTGTCGACCTTGGCGAAGACGATGTCCGGGTGTGCGGCGGCGGCGCGCTCGAAGACGGGGGCGAACATCCGGCACGGGCCGCACCAGGACGCCCAGAAGTCGACCAGGACGATGTCGTTGTCCTGCACGGTGGTCTCGAAGGTGGCGGCGGTGAGGTCGGTGGTGGACATGGCATTCCTCCCGTGGGATGTGGGTTCGGCTTCGTGGGGATAACCCCCTGGGGGGATATTTGATTCCCGTTCCGCCACAGGTCCTTCCGCTCCGGGACCTTGCGCCCTGCAGCGGGTGACCGCGCTGCGCGAGCGTGGCGTCAACCGACCACCGAGGAGGCCCCATGTCCCCGTCCCTGCTGGCTCCCGCGTCCGAGCTGATGTCCTGGCCGGTCGCGACCATCGACCACGAGTGCACCCTCCAGGAGGTGATCGAGCTGCTCGGTGCCGAGGAGGTCGGAGCTCTGGTCGTCACGCGTCAGGAGCATCCGATCGGCATGCTCTCCGAGCGCGATGTCGTCGTTCACCTCGCCCGAGCCGCCGATGCGGCGCACCTCACGGCGGGGGAGGCGATGACGACCGAGGTCGTCAGCGCCCCCGAGACGATCACGATCGTCGATGCAGCGCGGCTGCTCGCGTCGGCCGACATCCGACACCTGCCCCTGACCAGGGACGGCGCGATCGTCGGCATCGTCTCCTCCCGCGACGTCATCGACGTCCTCGCCAACCAGACGTGAGGTGCCGGCTCGGCCGGACCGCGAGGTACGGCGGGCGCGAACGATGCGCCCGTCAGGCGGCCTGGTCGAGCTCGGCGAGGCACGCGGCGCCGATCACCTGGCCCCAGTGCTCCGCCCGCTCGTCCTCACCGGCGATCAGCGGTCCACGCGTGCCGTCCACCACGAAGGCGACCGGCTTGCGAAGCAGCCGGAACCCGCGGCGGTGGAGGAGCCGCGCGGCCGTGAGACCGGCGGCCAGTGGCAGCCTGCGCACCTTGGCCACCCGGGTGTCGAAGACCGCGATCCGGGTGGTTCCCATCCGCTCGGGCGTGACGTGGGCGATCCACTCCCGGGCGCCGATCTTCGCCCGGCCGGGGGCCGCTCCCTGGCGGACCGCGTCGGAACGGCTGCTCGGCCTGCTCAGCGAGAAGGCATGGGTGGGCGCGCCCAGCAGGACCAGGTCGACCTCGACCGGTCCGGTCGAGGCCAGGGAGGTGACCGGCACGCTGTGGGCCTGGAACCCAGCCCTCTCCAGCCCCCGGACGACCGCCCGCGCCACCTGCGCGGTGTTGTCAAACATCGACTCGTACACCACGAGGGCGCTGGGCGCGGCCCGGCTCATGACGGCAGGACCTCGGTCGGCTCCGGGACGACGGCAACCGTGGTGTGGGCCCGCTCCACCACGGCGGTCGCGATCGAGCCGGTCACCAGGCGCCCGACGGTGTCGAGGGGGTGGCGGCCGACGACGACGAGGTCCCACGCGGCGGTGCGGCCGCCCAGCACGTCGTCCACCAGCCCGTGCGTGACCCGCAGGGTGACGGGGACGTCGGGGTACTTCTCGCGGAATCCGGCGACGGACTCGGCGAGCAGGAGGTGCGCCTCGTCCTCGGGGCCGAGGTCGACGTCCTCCACCCGGACGTTACGGAGCCCGGCGACCGCGGCGACGACGTCCCACACGCAGTGCACGACCATGAGGGACTGACCGCGCAGCGACGCCTGGGCGAAGGCGAAGTCGAGGACCGCGAGTGAGGACTCAGTGCCGTCGACGCCCACGAGCACGCCCTTGCCGCTGTGCTCCTCGGCGCGGGGCCGGCACACGACGACGGGGCAGTAGGAGAGCCGGCTGACCGCGGTGCTCACCGAGCCCAGCAGCATGCTGCGAACGGTTCCGCGCCCTCGTGAGCCCAGGACCAGCAGGTGCGCCTCCCGGGACAGCTCGACCAGCGTGCCGCGCGGGTCGTCGGCGGCGGTCAGTCCGACCACGTCGACGTCCGGGGCGGTGGCGCGTGCGTGCTGGATGGCTTCGGCGTTGATGCGATGGACGGCACCGTCCTCGGCCGTGAGGACCACGAGGGGGCGTCCTTCGAGTGCCGCCTGCTCGGCGGCCCAGGTGATCGCGCGCTGGGCGTGCTTGGAGCCGTCGGCTCCGACGACGATGCTGCCCGAAGGGATGGGGGTGCTCATGGCTTGTCTCAGCTCTCTGCCGGCGCGTCGGCCTGCGGTACGACGGCCACGGTGGTGTGCGACCGCTCGACGACGGAGGTGGCGACCGCGCCAGTGACCAGGCGCAGTAGCGAGTCGACCGGGTGGCGGCCGACGACGATCAGGTTCCACATCGGGCTGGTGTCGCTCAGGCAGTCCTCGGCCATGCCGCGCGCCAAGCGCAGGTCGACCTCGACCTCGGGGAACTTCGAGGAGATGCCGGCGACGCTCTCGCCGAGCAGGAGCCGGTACTCGTCGAGGCCGGTCTCCCGGGGCGAGACCATGACCGGACCGTGCGCGGCACCGATCTCGTCCCAAACGGCGTGGACGACGGTGAGCGGGAGGTCCATGAGCGAGGCCTGCTGGAAGGCGAACTCGATGACCGGAAGCGACTCGGCCGTGCCGTCGGCACCGACGAGGATGCCCTGCCGGGCCCGCTCCTCGTGACGCTGGGGGCGGCACACGACGACCGGGCAGCCGGCGTCGCGACTGACCGCGGCACTCACCGAGCCGAGCAGCTTGCTGCGCAGCGAGCCGCGACCGCGCGAGCCCATCACGACCATGTGGACGTCGCGCGAGATCTCGACGAGGATCTGACGCGGGTCGCCGATCCGTGCGTCGACCGCGACGGTCAGCCCGGGGTGCAGGTGGTGGGCGACGTCGGCCGCCTCCTGGGCGACGGCACGGGCGCTCGCCAGCATCTGCGTGGGGTCGTAGGTGTAGCCGCCCATGCCGCCCCAGCCCGCGGACGGGACCTCGGGGCCGTGGACGGTGCTCACCACCGTCAGCGGACGACGCTCGAGGAACGCCTGCTCGGCGGCCCAGTGGACTGCGCGGTCGGCGTCGTCTGAGCCGTCGGTCGCGACGACGATGCTGTCGGCTGCGATGGTGTGCTCACGGGTGGGGTCAGTGGTGGTCATGGGTCCAGCCTGGGCCGCCGCCGCCGGGCACGGTACGGGCCGACGCCCCGCGCCCGGCGGGACCTTCGACCCGCGGCTCGAGGCTTACCGTGCGGTCGACGAGGTCCAGACCGGCCGCCCCGTGGGTGATCCAGAGCACCGACCGGTCGTGCTGGCCGGTCAGGACCTCGCGGGCGAGAGCCTCGGCCGTCGGGTGGTCGAGGTGGGCGGTGGGCTCGTCTAGGACCAGGACCGGGTGGTCGGCGAGCAGGGAGCGGGCGACCCCGAGGCGGGCGCGCTCCCCACCGGAGAGGCCGCCGTGTCCCGCACCGAGCCAGGTCCCGAGCCCCTCGGGGAGAGCGTCGAGCCACGGCCCGAGGTGAGCCCTGCGCAGGGCGTCCTCGACCTCGGCGTCGCTCGCGCCGGGCCGGGCGAGGCGGACGTTCTCGGCCACGGTGGTGGCGAAGACGTGGGGGTGGTCGTCGACGAGCCCCACGTGGCGTCGTACGTCGTCCGGCGCGAGGTGCGCCAGCGGAGCGCCGCCCAGCAGGGCGTCGCCGGAGGCGGCGTCGAGGAAGCGCAGCAGGACCGCGGCCAGCGTGCTCTTCCCCGAGCCGGAGGGACCGACGACCGCGACCCGGTCGCCGGGGGCCAGGTCGAGGGTGACGGGGCGCGTCAGCGGCGCTCGCACGTCCCACCGTGCGGTCAGCTCGTCCAGGACGACCGCGTCGTCGCGCGGGGAGGTGCGGCTCGGGAAGTCGGCGACCGCGGGCGGCATGGTCTCGAGGGCTCGCAGCCGGTCGTCGGCCGCGGCGGTCCGCGCGGCGAGGACGCCCGCGTCGGCACAGGGCAGCGCGACGTCGGAGAGGGCCAGGGGGATGAGCACGAGCAGCGCCATCACCGGCCCGGAGAGACTCCCCGCCGCCACCGGGCCCGCGGTGAGCGCGGCCATCGCGGCAACGCCGGCACCGCTGCCGACCAGCACGACGGCGCGTGCCGCGCTCAGCCATCGGGCTGCGGTCGCGGTGACCGCGCCCATCCGTGCACTGGTCTCGGCGACCCGGTCCGCCACGGGGAGGGAGCGCTGCCACATCCGCAGCTCGCTGCCCACCTGGACGGCCTCGACCACCGTGTCCGACAGCCGGGCCCGCAGCCCGACCAGCTGCTGCTCGGCGGTCTGCGCCCCGTGGCGGGCCAGGAGGTACGCGACGCCGCCGAGCAGTGACACCCCGGCCACCACGGCGGCCGCCGTGACGTGCAGGGAGCCGGCGACGACAGTGGCGAGCAGGCCGACGAGGGCGAGCTGGGCCAGCGGCATCCGGACCCGGAGCTGTCGGTCGACGACACTGTCGACGTCGTCGACGACGGTGCTGAGCACGTCACCGCGGCGCCGGCCCAACCGCCCCGGCACGAGCGGGACGAGGGCGTCGTAGACCTCGACGCGACGTCGCGCGAGCAGGCGCAGCGCGGCGTCGTGCGACCAGAGCCGCTCGACGTAGCGCAGCACCGGCCGGGCCAGACCGAAGGCGCGCACACCGACGACGGCCACGAGCAGGGTCAGCACGGCGGGGTGGGTGGAGGCCTGGACGATCAGCCATCCGGCGGTCGCGGTCAGCGCCACCCCGGACGCGGAGGCCAGCGAGCCCAGGACGGTTGCGCCGAGAAGGGCACGTCGCTCGGGGCGGACCGGCGCCGATGCCGGCCCGGCCGACACGGGGACGGGGGAGGAGGTCGCGAGCACCGGCGGACGTGCCGGCGGTGCCGCGGCCGCCGGTGCGGACAGCTCGATGCGCCGGTCGGCCAGGTCGACCAGGCGGGGGCGGTGCGCCACCACGACGACACCGCTGCGGCGGGCGAGGGCCATCACGGTGTCCGCGATGACCTGCTCGGTGAGGTCGTCGAGGTGGGCGGTCGGCTCGTCGAGGAGCACCCAGGGCCGCTCGGCCAACACGATCCGGGCCAGGGCCAGGCGGGCTCGCTCGCCGGCGGACAGTGTCGTGCCGTCCTCGCCGAGCGGGGTGGACAGGCCGTGGGGAAGGGAGCGGACCCGCTCCTCGAGCGCGACCTCGCGCAGCACCTCCCACAGCCGATCGTCGCTCGCCGCCGGCCGGGCGATCCGCAGGTTGTCCGCGATGGTCCCGGCCACGAACTGCGGCTGCTGGGGGAGCCAGGCCACCTGCGCCTGCCAGGCGGGTCCGCCGACCTGCTCGCCGGCCGCGCTGATGGTGCCCGCGTCGAGCGGAACCAGCCCGGCGACGGCGGCGAGCAGGGTGGACTTGCCACACCCGGAGGGGCCGGTGAGCGCGGTGATGCCGCGGTCGGGGATCAGGGCGGTGACGTGCTGCACCGCCGGGGCGGTGCGACCGGGCCAGGTGACGCTGACGTCGCTCAGGGCCAGGGCGGCACCCGGCGAGGCAGCGTGGTCGAGTTGCTCGAGGGGGGCGGCGGCAAGCAGGTCGTGGACCGCCTCGAACGTCGCGGTGCCCTCGGAGGCGGCGTGGAACTCGGCGCCGACCCGGCGCAGCGGCCAGTACGCCTCCGGAGCGAGGAGCAGGACGACCAGGGCGGTGTGCAGGCCCAGGCCGCCTCCGGCGAGCCGGACGCCGACGGTCACCGCCACCAGGGCCACCGACAAGGTGGCGACCAGCTCCAGCACGGCGGAGGACGCGAAGGCGATCCGCAGCGTGCGCAGCGATGCCCGCCGGTAGCGGTCCGTGACCTCGGCGATCCGCGCGGACTGGGCGCGGGCGCGACGGTGCGCGACCAGGGTCGGCAGGCCGCGCACGACGTCGAGGAAGTGGCCCGACAGCGAGGCCATCGCCCGCCACTGCTCGTCGGCCCGGTCACGGGTGGCGAGGCCGACCAACGCCCCGAAGACCGGGACCAGGGGCAAGGTGGCGAGGACGATCACGGCGCTGAGCAGGTCCTGGGTGGCGATCGCGACCACCGTCAGCGGCGGCAGCACCGCCGCGACGACCAGGGCCGGGACGTAGCGGGTGACGTAGGGCTCCACGGCCGCCACGCCGCGCGTGGCCAGCACCGCCTCCTCGCCCGAGGAGGCGGCGGCGCCGGCCCGCTCGACGTAGGCCCGCACGAGGCGGTGGCGCAGCACCGTGCCCACGACGCCCGCGGCGCGGGTGGCGCACAGGTCGCCCGCCGCGCCGGCCAGGGCACGCAGCGCGAGCACGGCGACCACGCCCAGCGCCCAGCCGGTGAGCTCGCCGCCCCGCAGGACGGCCACGACGAGGCCGGTCACCACCCAGGCCTGGGCGATCACCACCGCGCCGCTCACGACGCCGGCCACGACCACCCCGGACAGCTCGGCCCGCGCCGGCGCCAGAAGGGAGCGCAGGCGCGGGTCCGAGGGCCTCATCGGGTGCCCGCGGGCTCGGCCGGGCTGCTGGCGGGGATGTGGTGGGTGGCGATCCGCTTGCGGAACACCCAGTAGGTCCAGCCCTGGTAGGCGAGCACGAGCGGCGTGAAGATCACCGCGGTGACCGTCATGATCTTCAGCGTGTACGCCGTCGCGGCGGCGTTGGTCGTCGTCAGGCTGGTGCCGCCGACCAGCGTGCTCGGCATGACGTCGGGGAACAGCGCGAGGAACAGCCCGCCGACGGCCAGGGCGATCGTGACGAAGGTGCCGAGGAAGGCCCAGCCCTCACGGCCCGCCTGCGCGGCGATGCCCGCGCCGATGAGCGCGAGCGCGGCGACCGCGAACGCGACGGCCGAGCTCACGGTCCCGGTCTGCTGCTGGGTCCAGGCGAGGAACGCCACGGCAAGCACGGCGGTGACGACGACGGCCCGCACGGCCAGGTTGCGCGCCCGGTGCCGGATCTCGCCGTCGGTCTTGAGAGCGATGAAGAGCGCACCGTGGGTGACGAACAGAGCCAGCGTGGTGAGGCCGCCCAGCAGGGCGTAGGGGTTGAGCAGGTCGAAGAACCCGCCGACGTACTCGAGGTCGGCGTCGATCTCGACCCCGCGCAGGATGTTGGCGAATGCGACTCCCCACAGCAGCGCCGGCACGAACGAGCCGACGATGATCGCCATGTCCCACCGGGACTTCCAGCGGTCGTCGGGTCGCTTGGCCCGGTACTCGAAGGCCAGGCCGCGCACGATCAGGGCGACCAGGATCAGCAGCAGTGGCAGGTAGAACCCGCTGAACAAGGTGGCGTACCACTCGGGGAAGGCCGCGAAGGTCGCACCTCCGGCGACCAGCAGCCAGACCTCGTTGCCGTCCCAGACCGGACCGATCGTGTTGATCATGACGCGGCGCTCGGTGTCGTCGCGGGCGAGGACGGGCAGCAGCATGCCGACGCCGAAGTCGAACCCCTCGAGAGTGAAGTAGCCGATCCACAAGATGGCGATCAGGCTGAACCAGACGGTGGTGAGCTCCATGGTGTGATCTCCTCGTGGGCGCTCAGTAGGCGAAGGCGAGGGGGCGGTCCTCGCCGGAGTCGGTCGGTACGTCGGGGGGCAGCTCGTCGGCGCCCTTGCCGATCCAGGTGAGCAGCAGCCGCACCTCGACCACCGCGAGCACGCCGTAGACGGCCGTGAGGGTGATCAGCGAGATCCAGGCCTCGGTGGTGGTGAGGCCGGGGGAGACCGAGTGCGCGGTGGTCATCAGGCCGAAGACGGCCCAGGGCTGACGGCCCATCTCGGTGAAGATCCAGCCGAAGGAGTTGGCGAACAGCGGGAGGAGCGGCAGGGCGATCGCGGCGGCGAGCACCACCTTGCCCTGCGGGACGCGGTCCTTGCGGGTGGCCCACAGGATCCACAGCGCCAGCGCGGCGCCGGCCATGCCGAGCCCGATCATCAGGCGGAAGGTCCAGTAGGTCAGCGGGATGATCGGGGTGTAGTCGCCGGGGGAGTAGTACGCCGCACCGGGGTCGCTGCCGTAGGTCTCGCGGTACTGCTCGCGCAGCTGGTTGATGCCCTCGACCTCGCCGTCGGTGGTTCCCGTCGCCAGGTAGGACAGCAGGCCCGGGACCTTGACCGAGAAGGTCTCCTTCTCGCCGTCGAGGGTGCCGAGCTGGAAGATGGAGAAGTCGGCGGGCGCCTCGGTGTCGTAGAGCCCCTCGGCCGCCGCCATCTTCATCGGCTGGACCTCGGTCATGATCTTGCCCTGGACATCGCCGCTGAGCACGACGCCGAGCGCCGCGACCAGCATGATCCAGGCGCCGGTGCGGACCGCGGGGCGGTAGACGGCCCGGTCGGCGTCGGTCCGCGCGCGGCGCAGGTGCCACACGGCGACGGCGACCACGAACGCGGCGCCGGTCATGTACGCCGACAGCACCACGTGCGGGAAGGTGACGAGCTGGACCTTGTTGAACAGCACCGCGGCGAAGTCGTTCATCTCCGCGCGACCGGTGTCCGGGTTGAACGCGTAGCCGACGGGGTTCTGCATCCACGAGTTGGCGGCCAGGATGAAGTACGCCGAGAACAGGGTCCCGACGTGCACGAGCACGATGCAGGCGGCGTGCAGCTTCGGGGACAGTCGGTCCCAGCCGAAGATCCACAGGCCGAGGAAGGTCGACTCGAGGAAGAAGGCCAGCAGCCCCTCCACGGCCAGCGGCGCACCGAAGATGTCGCCGACGAAGCGCGAGTAGTCGCTCCAGTTCATCCCGAACTGGAACTCCTGCACGATCCCGGTCACGACGCCGATCGCGAAGTTGATGAGGAACAGCTTGCCGAAGAACTTGGTGAGGCGCAGCCAGCGCTCGTCACGGGTCCGCAGCCAGGTGATCTCGTAGCCCGCGATGATCGCGGACAGTCCGATCGTGATGGGGACGAAGAGGAAGTGGTAGACGGTCGTGATGGCGAACTGCCACCTCGCGATGTCGGTCGGGTCCACGGTTGCTCCTGGCAGGGGTCGAGGGGCGTCACAGGCATTCGCCCGGTGTCGACCACGCTAGAGAGCGGCGGTGTTCCCGCCCTACGGTCCGATTGCCCGTCGCGGTGGGACCTTTGGCCTCCGGGGCGCGGGACCGCAGACGGTCTCGGTCAGCCACGTGGCCGCGCGGGCGGCCGCGGCAGCAGCGGTGATGCCGATCGCCTCCGCGAGCATGCATGCCCGCGGCCAGGCCAGGCTCACCGCTGCAGGACGTCGCGCAGCGGGCGTCGTGGCGTTCGGGGAAGGTCGCGCCGACCGATCGCCTGCCAGCCGACGCGTAGGAGCAGGTGCGGCTCGAACCCACCGGTGAGGACCGTGGTGGCGATCTCGTGACGGGTGCTCTCCACCTCCATCGGCTGGCTCATCGGGACGACCGACATCCCCTCGCGGGTGGCCTCGAGCCAGAGGTCGCTCATCGCCTCGCCGGTGCTCAGCCAGCCGGCGACGTCGTCGTGCTCGCCGCCGAGGGCGATGACCCGCTCCCCGCTGTGGATGACCAGGCGCGTGTCCTCGAGCACCCCCGGCCGGAAGCGGGACCGGGCGTGGAGCGGGTCGGGATCGTCGGGCAGCAGCTCCAGGGGGATGCCGTCCGGGCCCTCCCGGTCGATCCACCGGTCCTGCTCGAGCAGGCGTCGTCCCTCGACCTCGAGGAAGCTGATGGCGCGGTTGGCGAGCAGCTCGAGCCGGAACCGGGCCGCGTCGCTGGTCACCGCCTCGCTGCGCGCGCCCCACAGCTCGGCACGCCGGCACAGGTCGTCGAGTCGATCGGTCGGCACCGGCCACGCCGTGAACCTGCGCCGGTCCGTGCACCGGGTCCGCAGCAGGTCGATGTCTCCCCGGGCGACCCCGAACCGGGCGGTGCGGCTGACCGTGACGCGGGCGAGCAGGGCCTGGTCGGCGGGATCCGGGAGTCGTTCGACGGCCGTCTCCCAGCCGAGGGCGCGCGCGGCGAACTGCAGGTGGTGCAGGGCGGCGCCGCAGCTGATGACCATGTTCCGTCCGCGCGGGTCCTCCGCGGGCAGCCGTCGCCCCAGGTCCGCGTGCAGCTCGAGCACACCGGCGTCGTAGCGCCACAGCCACGGCTGGGTGTTGTGCACGCTCGGCGCCAGGCAGGCCAGCGACACCAGGCGCTCCACCACAGCGGCCGGCGCCTGCTCACGGCGCGTCTCGAGACGGTTAGGCATGGCAGCGGTTCCCCCTCTTCCTTCGCTGGCTCCCAGGGTGCCCGACCCGAGACGGGCCGGAGCAGGGCAAAAGGTCCTCAACGCGCAGGCGCCGAGTCCCGGCGCGGAGCGGGGCGTGGGGCTACCGTGGGCCCTGTGAGCGACGAAGCGACCCGTGCCGAAGCGACCCGTGAGGGCGACCAGCAGATCCGCGTCTACCTGCTCGACGACCACGAGATGATCCGCCGCGGCATCCGTGACCTGCTCGAGAGCGAGGGCGACATCGTCGTCGTCGGCGAGTCCGACTCGGCCGCCGAGGCCGCCCGCCGGATCCCGGCCCTGCGCCCCGACGTGGCCATCCTCGACGGACGTCTCCCGGACGGCTCCGGCATCGACGTGTGTCGCGACGTGCGTTCCCAGGACCCGTCGATCAAGGCGCTCATCTTGACGTCGTACGACGACGACGACGCGCTCTTCGCGGCGATCATGGCCGGCGCGGCGGGCTATGTGCTCAAGCAGGTCCGCGGCACCGACCTGCTCGACATCGTGCGCCGGGTCGCCGCCGGGCAGTCCACGCTCGACCCGTCGGTGACCGCACAGGTGCTCGACCGGATCCGGTCCGGCCCGCCGGTCAACAAGGAGCTCGAGTCACTCACCGACCAGGAGGGCCGGATCCTCGACCTGATCGGCCAGGGCCTGACCAACCGGCAGATCGCTCGCGAGCTGCACCTCGCCGAGAAGACGGTGAAGAACTACGTGTCCTCGCTCCTGTCCAAGCTCGGCATGTCGAGCCGCACCCAGGCCGCCATCTACGCCGTCAAGCATCCGCCGAACCCGAGCTGACGATCCGGCGTCCGCTCAGCGAGCGCACGCCGATGCGCAGACCCAACAGGCGCGAGCCGGTCGCCCACGGGTGAGGGCCCTCGCTCGGGCGCTCCTCGCGCTCGCACCGGCCCCGGACCAGCACGCTCCACCCACGCCGGTGCTCGTCGTCGATCTCGTCCACCTCGAAGGCCACCTCCTGGCCGGCGCAGTCGCGCGCCATCAGGGAGTAGGGCGTGGTGCGCAGCAAGATCGCCTCGCCGTCGACCGCGAAGTTGACGGGGACGACCGACACTCCCTGGTCCCCGGACCAGGCGATCCGGCCCACGGGGCGCGAGCGGAGGAGGTCCCAGCACTCGTCGTCGGACAGCACCACCAGCCGGCCCGGCCGGACATCGGACGTCGACATCGCCGACCACCTCCTTCTCGATCGCACCTCCATCGTCGTCCTGGATCGCGCCGCGCGCCAGGTCGCGGGTCCCGCAATATTCGGGTCCTTGTGCCCGCGACGAGGTAGCGTCTTCCTCGTGGAGGGTGCAGAGTCCGAGCCGTCGGTCGAGCTGGGCCAGTTCGAGTTCGAGGACCTGGTCCGCGAGGTCCGGGACCGGATGCACGGTGCCCTCGACCAGCAGGCACGACTGCAGCTGCTCCTCGACGCGGTCGTCACGATCTCGGCCGACCTCAGCCTCGATGGCGTCCTGTCCCGCATCGTCTCGATCGCCAGTCGCCTGGTCGACGCGCGTTACGCCGCTCTCGGGGTGCTCAGCGCCGGTCGTCAGCGGCGGCTGCGCACCTTCATCCACCACGGCATCTCGGGCGACCTGGCCGCGGAGATCGGTGACCTGCCGACCGGCCACGGGCTGCTCGGCCTGATCATCGACCGCCCCGAGCCGCTGCGGCTGCACGACATCGCCGAGCACCCGGCGTCGTACGGCTTCCCCGAGCACCACCCCCCCATGAGCTCCTTCCTCGGCGTGCCGGTGCGGATCCGGGACCGCGTGTTCGGCAACCTCTACCTGACCGAGAAGGCGGGCGGCGGCGACTTCACCGCCGAGGACGAGGAGATCGTCGTCGCGCTGGCAGCGGCCGCGGGCGTCGCCATCGAGAACGCCCGGCTCTACGAGGAGACGACGGCCCGGGAGACGTGGGCCCTCGCGACCGCCGCGCTGGGCTCCGTCCTGGCCGAGCCGGACCCGGCCGACGACCCGGTGGCGGACCTGGTGGCGCAGGCGCGTGACCTCGCGGGGGCCGACGCGGCCTGGGTCGAGCTGGTCGACGACGACGACCGTTCCCGGGTGATCGCGCGCAGCGGGGCCGAGGAGGTGGGGGAGGACACGCCGGTGCTGACGGTCCCGTTCAGCCCGTCCTCGGCGTCGGCCGGCACGCTGTCGCTGGCCTGGTCGCCGGAGCACGAGGACCGCTACTACGCCCTGGACGCCAAGCTCGTCACGGCGTACGCCGAGCAGGCGACGCTGTCGCTCCAGCTCGCCGAGGCCCGGGAGGATCGTCGCCGGCTCGCGGTCTTCGAGGACCGCGACCGGATCGGCCGCGACCTGCACGACCTGGTGATCCAGCGCCTCTTCGCCGTCGGGCTCGGGCTGCAGGGGGCCACCCGTCTGGTCCAGAAGCCCGAGGTCGCGGCGCGCATCGAGCAGGCCGTCGACGATCTCGACGCCACCATCAAGGACATCCGGCGCGCGATCTTCGGTCTGAGCTCGCTGGAGTCGGCCGGTGACGTGCAGGCCGAGGTCACCCGGCTGGTGGAGCGGGCCGCCGCGACGCTGAAGTTCCGCCCGTCGCTCAGCTTCGAGGGGCCCGTGCGCACGCTGGTCCCCGACGAGGTCGTGCCGGACCTGCTGGCCGTCCTCGCGGAGGGGCTGTCCAATGCGAGCCGGCACGCCGAGGCGAGCGCGGTCCAGGTCGTGCTCGAGGCCGGGGACCAGGTCGTGCTGGTCGTGCGCGACAACGGCCGCGGGATGTCGGAGGTCGTGGCGGAGAGCGGGCTGGCCAACATCCGCTCGCGCGCCGTGCAGCGCGGCGGGAGCCTGGTCGTCGAGACCGCGCCCGGGGGCGGCACGGCCCTGATCTGGTCGGTGCCGGGCCGGGGGAGCGCTACCGGACGATGATCGTCCGCGTGTCGCTCATCGGGGTGCCGCCCGCACCGCCCGAGGGGTCGTCCTCCTCGACCAGCACGACGTAGCTGCCGGGCATGAGGGACACCGTGAAGGAGTAGGGGGCGAACCGCTGACCCCGGCTGGTCATGGTCGTACCCTGCTGGGCCACCGCGCCGTCTGCGGTGAGGACCTGCCAGGACAGCTGCGCCTCGAACACCGCCGCGATGCCGTCCACGCTCACCGGCGAGGTGAGCGCGGCGCCTTCGCCGGGATGGTCGATCTGCACGAGCAGCCGTACGTCGACAGGCCGCCCCCGGGTCACCGGGCGGTCCCAGGCCAGCACTCCCCACAGCTCGCCGGCCCGGCGGCCCTCGATCAGGAGCTGGACCGGCATGCCGCGGCCGAGGACCTCGGTGACGGTGTAGACCAGCTGCTGGACCATCCGCGCCGCGGCCTCGGAGCCGACGTTGGCCCGCCGGGCATCGGCCGACAGGTCGACCTCGATGACGCCTGCGCTCCGCCGCACCGACAGCACCCGCGTCCCGGGGGCCCACGTCGTGGTGTAGTCGGGGTCCGTCGGCCCCGCGATCATCGCCTCGACGGCGCTCCTCGCGGGGTCGGCGGCGTCCAGGCTGCGCTCCTCGCGGGCGAGGCGTACCCCGGCGCGGGTGTCGATGAGGAAGTACACGCCCGAGGTCACCCTCGGGGGCACGCTCGGGCTGCCACTCGGGCTGGTACTAGGGCTGCTGCTCGAGCTGGTGCTCGGGCTGGGACGGGCCGGACCGTCCCCGGGCTCGTCCGTCGCGCACCCGCTGACGACGGCGAGCGCGAGGACGAGCCCGACCAGTGCTGGACACCGCATGACGTCCCTCTCTCGCTGCTCGCCGTCCCGGTCAGGACAGCGCCGCCCCCAGGGCCAGCGCGCCGGTGCCCAGCACCAGCAGGATGCCGACCAGCGGCAGCACGAACCGCAGGTACTGGTCGTAGCGGACCTTGGCCAGTGCGAGTCCGCCCATCACCACGGCGGAGGTCGGGGTGATCAGGTTGACCACGCCCGAGGCCGACTGGAAGGCCGTCACCACGACCGAGCGCTGCACGTTGGCGAAGTCGGCGAGCGGCGCGAGGATCGGCATCGCTAGGGCGGCGTGGCCGGAGGTCGAGGGCACCAGGAAGGCGAGGGGGACGTTGATCAGGAACATCACGGCGCCGAAGACGCCCGAGGAGGTTCCGCTGACCGTGTTCTCCATCGCGTGCAGCACGGTGCCGGTGATGTCGGTGTTGTTCATGATGACTGTGACACCGCGGGCGAGCACGATGATCAGGCCCACGCCGACGAAGTCGCCGGCGCCGCGGGTGAGCGCCTCGCTGACGCCGTGCTCGCCGAGCCCGCCGACGATGCCGACGACCAGGGACATGACGAGGAACAGCGCGGCGAGCTCGGGGAAGTACCAGTCGAGCTGCCAGGAGAAGCTCGCCGCGTCGGGGCCGTGGATGACCTGCGCCCACGGCACGATCGCGAAGATCATGAAAGCGAAGGTGACCGCGACGATCGCGAGCACCGACTTCTGTCGTCCGCTCAGGCCGGGGACGTCCCGCAGGCCGTGCGCGCGCAGCTCGTCGTCGCCGGCGACCGGGCCGACCATCGAGCGGGACGGGTCCGCCTTGACCCGGCGGGCGTAGCGAACGACCCACCAGACGGCGACCGGCACCAGGACGACGTACATGGCGAACCGGAACGCGATGCCGTCGCCGATCGAGATGTCGGCCGCGTCGGAGGCGACGCCGGTGGCGAACGGGTTGACCGTCGAGGCCAGCACCCCGATGCCCGCCCCGAGCAGGATCGTGGCGGCCGCGACCATGCGGTCGTAGCCGAGGGCCAGCATGAGCGGGATCAGCAGGGCGTAGAAGCCGAGGGTCTCCTCGGCCATGCCCTCCGTGGTGCCGCCGATGGAGAACAGGACCATCAGCACGGCGATCAACGCGGTGCCGCGTCCGCTCATCCGCTGGGCGACCCGGGCCACGCCGTCGTCGATGGCGCCCGTGCGCATCGCCATGGTGATGAAGATGCCGATCGCCAGCACGAAGAGGAAGACCCCGGCGGCGCCGTACAGCTCCCCGGACTCGTAGGGCCCGATCTTCCCGTCGGAGTTGAGGACGCCGTACAGGCCGTTGACGGGTGCCAGGAACAGGTCCATGAGCCGGTCGCCGAAGGACAGGCCGCTGTCGGAGGTGGCGTAGGTGCCGGGGATCGGGCGCCCGCTGTCGGCGTCGGTCTGGTACGTCCCGGACGGGATGACGAAGGCGAGCAGCCAGACGGCGATCGTGACACCGAACAGGACCGCGAAGGCGCTGGGGAAGTGGAAGCTGCGCCGGTGTTCCGACGTCTCGCCGGGCGGCGGGCCGGCGGGTTGCTCGGCGCGATGGGTCGTGCTCATGTGGATACCTCCTGTGCGATCCATGTCCCGACTACGGAAGCACTGCCGCGGTCGGGGCGAGATCGGTCGATGTGCCCGAGGCGTCGGGACCTATGACCCCTCCGCAACTCGGCCGAGCCGCGCAGGATCGAGCCAGACACGAGAGAGGAACCCCCATGAACCTGCACGTCGACTCCGAGGTGGGCGCCCTGCGTCAGGCGATCCTGCACCGGCCGGGCCTGGAGCTGATGCGGCTCACCCCCACCAACAAGGACGCCTACCTGTTCGACGACGTCCTCTGGGTCAAGCGGGCCAAGCAGGAGCACGACGCCTTCGCCGAGGCGCTGCGCGACCAAGGGGTCGAGGTGCACCTGCTCGACCGGCTGCTCGCCGAGACGATGGCGATCCCGGAGGCCCGTCGCCACGTGCTCGACGGCACCTTCGACGAGCGGGTCTACGGGCCGCTGGGGGCCGACACGTTGCACAACCTGTGCACCAGCATGCCGGCCGACGAGCTGGCCACCCTGCTCATCGGCGGGCTGACCAAGCGCGAGCTGCTGGAGCTCATCGAGGAGCCGCAGTCGGTGGTGGTGCAGGTGATGGGTGCCGACGACTTCGTGGTGCCGCCGCTGCCGAACCACCTCTTCACCCGCGACACCTCCGCGTGGGTGTACGACGGGGTCTCGGTCAACGCGATGCGCAAGCGTGCCCGCACCCGGGAGACCGTCCACTACGAGGCGATCTACCGCTGGCACCCCTCCTTCGCGGACGCCGGCTTCCACTGGTGGGCCGACGGCTCCACCAACGCCCCGGCCACCACGGAGGGCGGAGACATGCTCGTGCTCGGCCGCGGCTCGGTGCTCGTCGGCATGAGCGAGCGCACGACCCCGCAGGGGGTGGAGCGGCTGGCCCGGCGGATCTTCGCCTCCGGCAGCGCGCAGCGCATCGTCGCCCTGGCCCTGCCGCAGAAGCGGGCCTTCATGCACCTCGACACCGTGATGACGATGGTCGACGAGGAGACCTTCACGCAGTACGCCGGGCTCGGCCCGCTGCCGTCGTACACGATCGAGCCGGGCGACACCGACAAGGAGCTGGCCATCACCGCCCACGCGCCCGACGACATGCACACCGCGATCGCGGCCGCGCTGGGCCTGGAGCGGATCCGGGTGCTCACCCCGACCCAGGACGTCCGATCGGCCGAGCGGGAGCAGTGGGACGACGGCTGCAACGTGCTCGCCGTGCGGCCCGGCGTCGTGGTCGCCTACGAGCGCAACGTCACCACCAACACCCATCTGCGCAAGAACGGCATCGAGGTGATCACCATCGAGGGCAGCGAGCTGGGCCGCGGCCGGGGTGGTCCGCGCTGCATGACCTGCCCCATCGAGCGTGAGGGGATCTGAGCCGATGGCCGCGCCCCTGCGCAACCGCTCCTTCCTCAAGGAGCTCGACCACACGCCCGAGGAGTGGCGCTACCTGCTCGACCTGGCCGCCACCCTCAAGGCGGCCAAGCGGGCCGGCACCGAGCAGCCCCGGCTGACCGGCAAGAACATCGCGCTGATCTTCGAGAAGACCTCGACCCGCACGCGGTGCGCCTTCGAGGTCGCCGCCCACGACCAGGGCGCGCGGGTCACCTACCTCGACCCCACCGGCTCGCAGATCGGGCACAAGGAGTCGATGGCCGACACCGCCCGCGTCCTCGGCCGGATGTACGACGGCATCGAGTACCGCGGCTCGCGGCAGTCCGACGTCGAGGTCCTCGCCGAACGCTCGGGCGTGCCGGTGTGGAACGGCCTCACCGACGAGTGGCACCCCACCCAGACGCTGTGCGACATGCTGACCATGCGCGAGCACACCGGCAAGCCGGATCGGGAGATCTCCTTCGCCTACCTCGGGGACGCGCGCAACAACATGGGCAACTCGCTGCTCGTCGCCGGTGCCCTGATGGGGATGGACGTGCGGATCGTCGCGCCCCGCGCCCTGTGGAACTCAGAGAGCGTCGTCCGGCAGGCCACGGCGGTGGCCGAGCAGACCGGCGCCCGGCTGCTGCAGACCGAGGACGTCGCGGAGGGCGTGGCCGGCGTCGACTTCCTCTACACCGACGTCTGGCTCTCGATGGGCGAGCCGAAGGAGCGTTGGCCCGAGCGGATCGCGCTGCTGCGCGGCTACCAGGTCGACGCGGGGGTCGTGAAGGCCACCGGCAACCCGGCCGTCCGGTTCATGCACTGCCTGCCGGCCTTCCACGACCGGCACACGAAGGTGGGCGAGGAGATCTACCAGCAGACCGGGCTCACCGCCCTCGAGGTGACCGACGAGGTGTTCGAGTCGCCCCACTCCATCGTGTTCGACCAGGCGGAGAACCGGATGCACACCATCAAGGCGGTCCTCGTCGCGACGCTGGGCGGCTGAGGTGCGCATCGTGGTCGCCCTCGGGGGCAACGCGCTGCTGGCGAGGGGTGAGCGGCCGGACGCCGACGTGCAGGAGGCCAACGTACGACGGGCGGTGGCCGCCCTGGCCCCGCTGGCCGCGCACCACGAGCTCGTCATCACCCACGGCAACGGTCCCCAGGTCGGGGTGCTGGCCCTGCAGAGCGCGTCCGACCCGCGACTGACCACGCCGTACCCGTTCGACGTGCTCGGGGCGCAGACTCAGGGGATGATCGGCTACTGGCTGCTCCAGGCGCTCCAGAACCGGCTCCCCGGACGGCAGGTCGCGGCGATCGTCAACCAGACCCTGGTCTCCGCCGCCGACCCGGCCTTCGACCGGCCGACCAAGTTCGTCGGGGAGGTGTACCCCGAGGCCGAGGCGCACCGCCTGGCGGCCGAGCGCGGCTGGACGGTGTCTCGCGACGGCAGCGGCTGGCGTCGTGTCGTCGGGTCGCCCCGGCCCGAGCGGGTCGTGGAGACGCCGCTGATCCGCGCGCTGCTGCGCCTCGGTGCCGTCGTCGTGTGTGCCGGCGGGGGAGGCGTCCCGGTGGTGCGCGACGAGCTGGGCGAGCTCAGCGGCGTCGAGGCCGTGGTCGACAAGGACCTGGCCAGCGCGGTGCTGGCCGAGGCGCTGGACGCCGACGCGCTGCTGGTCCTCACCGACGTGCCCGCCGTGATGCGGGGCTTCGGCACCCCGGACCAGGCGGCCATCCATCGCGAGACGCCGGCCGGCCTGCGCCAGCTGGACTTCCCGGCAGGCTCGATGGGGCCCAAGGTCGACGCGGTGTGTCGGTTCGTCGAGCTCACCGGTGGGATGGCGGCCATCGGCGCACTCGACGACGCCGAGGCGATCCTCGCGGGCACCTCCGGCACCGTGGTCACCCCGTCGGGTCGCTACGACGGCCCGGTGTCCTCGCCGGGCGTGTCGCCGTGACCGACGCGTCGCCTGCGGCCCCTGCCGGGGCGCTCGCGGGTGGTCTGGACGAGCAGCAGGTCGAGGAGAGCCGCCGTGCCCACGGCGCCAACGTGGTGCCTCCGGCGCGCCGCAGGCCTGCGTGGCGGCTGCTCGTCGACCAGATGACGCACCTGCTCGCGGTGCTGCTGTGGGTCGCGGCGGGCCTCGCGGTGATCGCCGGCATGCCCGAGCTGGGCGCCGCCATCTCGGTCATCGTCGTGCTCAACGCGCTGTTCGCGTTCTGGCAGGAGTTCCACGCCGACCGCTCCACCGAGCGACTGCGCGCGCTGCTGCCTGTTCGGGCACGAGTGATGCGAGCGGGGCGCCTGGCCGAGGTCGACGTGACCGATCTCGTCGTCGACGACGTCGTGCTGCTCGACGCCGGTGACCGGGTGGGCGCGGATCTGCAGGTGATCACCGCGAAGGGGCTCGCCCTCGACGAGTCGATGCTGACGGGCGAGAGCGCCGCCGTGCCGCACGATGTCGGTGACCTGCTCATGTCCGGGACCTTCCTCACCCAGGGCACCGCGCGGGCCCGGGTGGTGGCCGTCGGGCGGGCGACGACGCTCGCCGGGATCTCCCGGCTCTCGGAGGGCGCCGAACGCCCGCCGAGTCCGCTCACCGTGCAGCTGCGGAAGGTCGTCCGGGTGATCGCGGTGGTCGCGTTCACGGTGGGCATCGGTCTCGGGGTCGGTTCGCTGGCGCTCGGGCTCGACGCGACCGAGGCGTTCCTCTTCGGCGTCGGCGTCTCCGTGGCACTGGTTCCCGAGGGCCTGCTCCCGACCGTCACGCTGTCGCTGGCCCGCGGTGCCCAGCGCATGGCGAGCGAGCACGCGCTCGTCCGGCGACTCGACGCGGTCGAGACGCTGGGGGCGACGACCTTCATCTGCACGGACAAGACCGGCACGATCACCCAGAACCGGATGAACGTCGTCACGGTCGTCACCCCGTCCGGGCGCCACGACATCGCGGGCGACGGCTACGCGCCGACGGGCAGGGTCACCGGGACGGGTGACCCTGCCGACCTGCGGCAGGCGGCGCTGTCCGGTCTGCGCTGCGTGACCGGGCGCATCCGGGAGCGGGACGGGACCTGGGCGGCCGTCGGTGACCCGATGGAGGCCGCACTGCACGCCCTCGCCCTGCGGGTCGGGGCGCCGGTCGAGGACGTGGTCGTCCGGCGTCCCTACACGGCCGAGCGGATGCTGAGCTCGGCGTGGTACGACGGGCAGGTCGCCGTCCTCGGGGCGCCCGAGGCCGTGCTCGGCCGGTGCCGTGCCGTGCCCGACGCGATCCGCACGGCGCTCGCGGACCTCACCTCGGCGGGCCTGCGCGTGCTCGCGGTCGCCGGTCGGGCCGCCGACGAGGCGACGAACGAGACCAACGAGCACGACCTGGAGCTGCACGGCCTCCTCGGGCTCCAGGACCCGCCGCGACCCGACGTCGGCAAAGCGCTCGGCCAGTGCCGCCGCGCGGGCATCCGGGTCGCCATGCTCACCGGCGACCACCCCAGCACGGCCCAGGCCATCGCCCGCCAGGTCGGCCTGCTGCACGAGGGGGGAGTGGTCGTCGAGGGGCGCGACCTGCCCGACGACGACCACGCGCTGGCGGACCTGCTCGACTGCGAGCAAGGAGCGGTCGTGGCTCGGGTCGCGCCCGCGGACAAGCTGCGGATCGCTCGCGCGCTGCGTGGACACGGACACGTGGTCGCGATGACGGGTGACGGCGTGAACGACGCGCCGGCCCTGCGGATGGCGGACGTCGGGGTCGCGATGGGAGCCAGCGGTAGCGACGTCGCGCGCGAGGCGGCCGACCTGGTGCTCCTCGACGACCACTTCGCGACGATCGTGACCGCGGTCGAGCTCGGCCGGGCGACGACCCAGAACGTGCGCCGGTTCCTCACCTTCCACCTCACCGACAACGTGGCCGAGCTGGCGCCCTTCGCCGCCTGGGCCCTCAGCGGTGGCAACTTCCCCCTCGCGATCAGCGTGCTCCAGGTGCTGGCCCTCGACATCGGCACCGACATACTGCCGGCGCTCGCCCTCGGCGCCGAGCCGGGGCGGGCCGACGTGATGCGGGGACGGCGGCGGCGCACGCTCATCGACCGGGCCCTCGCGGTCCGAGCCTTCCTCGTGCTCGGACTCACCGAGGCGGTGCTCGCCCTCGCGGCGTTCACCGCGGTCCTGCTCACGCACGGCTGGCGGTGGGGCGACACGCCGTCGTCGGCGACCCTCGCGCTGGCCTCCGGCACGGCGTTCGCCGTCATCGCCGGCACCCAGGTCGCCAACGCGTTCGCCTGCCGCAGCACCCGCCTGCCGGTCTGGCGCCTCGACCTGCTCGGCAACCGGCTGGTCCTTGCCGCCGTCGCCGCCGAGGTCGTCCTGCTCCTGGTCTTCCTCGGCGTGCCCGACGTCGCGGAGCTGCTGGGCGGCAGCTTCCCCGACGCCCGAGGCTGGCTGCTGGTCCTGGCAGCCGCCGGGATCCTGCTCCTCGTCGACGGCCTCGCCAAGTCACTGCGCAGGACCAAGGTCCCCGCAGGCACGGGCGCGGCGACCCTGCCCGTCGCCCGGACACCCCGCGAGGCTCGGAGCGACCCCGAGGAGGAACCATGACCACCACCCAGCCGCGCCCGGTTGTCGTCGGGCACGACGGCACCGAGGCCAGCAGCGGTGCCCTGAGCTTCGCGATCGCCGAGGCCCGGCGCAGCGGAGCACCACTCCGGATCGTGCACGCCATGGTGTTGCACACCTCCCCGTTCGTCGACCTGCCGGTCCTCGCCGAGGAGCTGGACGCCGAGCGGCAGCAGGTGGAGGCGACCCTGCGCTCCGAGGCGGCCCGGTCGGCCGACGGCGTCGAGGTCGAGGTCGTCATCCGCCACGGCGGTCCCGCCGCGGTGCTGCTGGACGCGGCCGCCGACGCCCGCCTGGTCGTCCTCGGACGCGAGCACCGCAGCGGGCTCCAGCGGTTCCTCGGGGGCGCCACGACGGAGGACGTCGCGGCGCACACGCGCGCGCAGGTCGTCGTCGTGCCCGACGGCTGGCGGGACGATCGCCCGTCCCGGCACCGGGTCGTGGTCGCCCTGAAGGGCCCCGAGCACAGCACCGAGCTGGTCGGCACCGCCTTCCGCCGGGCGGAGCAGTCCGGCGCCGTGCTGCGGATCGTCCACGCCTGGGTTCCCGACGACCGCGTCGAGGGCCGCCGCCCCGACGGGTGGACGCCTCAGGAGCTGCTCGTCGACCGGGCGGCCGCGACCATCGACGAGCTGGTCCAGCCCTGGCGACGCGCCTACCCGTCGGTCACCGTGAGCGTCGAGGTGCATGTCGCGGACCCGCGGGCCGACCTGCTCCAGGAGACCGCGGCCGCCGACCTCGTCGTCCTGCTGCGCGCCGACTCGCCGGCCGTCGGGCCCCATCTCGGCCGCGTGCTCCGCCCGCTGCTCCACACGGCGGACTGCCCCGTGCTGGTGGTGCCCGCGACGGACGCCGAGCTCCCGCCTCTCGACCTCGAGCTCGAGCGCGCCGGCACCCTCCTGCGATGACCGGTGCCGCGGAGGCCTTCTTCGCGGGAGACCCGCTCGCCTCCCGGATCCACGAGCGTGTGGTCGCCGAGGTCATGGCGGCGGACGGCGTCGAGACCAAGGTCAGTCGCTCCCAGATCGCCTATCGACTCTCCGGTCGACGCGGGCGCACCTTCGCCCTGGTGTGGCGCCCCGGTCGGTACCTGCGCTCCGACGTGCCGCTGGTGCTCTCCCTGCCGCTGCGCGAACGGCTCGACTCGCCCCGCTTCAAGCAGGTCGTCCAGGTCGCTGCGCGCACCTGGATGCACCACCTTGAGCTCCGCGACCCCGACGAGGTCGACGACGAGGTGCGCTCCTGGATCAGGCTGGCCCGCGCCGAGGCCGGCGCAGGTCCCGCACCGCGAGCGGCACGATGACGGCGAGGGCGGGGACCACCCAGAACAGGAATCCCCACCCGAACAGCACCAGCAGCAGGTGGAAGACGATCACGCCCACCCAGCCGACGCGGGCCGCGCGCCCGCCGGCGAGCAGGGCTGCCCCGAGGCCGATCTCCCCGGCCATCAACAGCAGCCCGTAGAGCTCGGGGCGAGCCATCACGACCTCGGCCCAGGCGTCGCGGACGAACGGGAACAGCGCGTCGTCGGCGAACGGCCGGTAGAACTCCGGGTCCGCCGCCACGATGCCGAGGTGGACGCCGCCGGTCATCACGAAGAAGCCGCCCACCAGCCTCCGACCGAGGTTGCCGGGGGCGGTGCGCGCGCTGGGTGCGGGTCGGTGCATGGCCACGACGCTAGGAGGGCTGCGGCGTGCGGGGCAGGGCCCGAGTGTCTCGGCGCGCAGGCACTTGGTCCCGGCGCCGCGGGTGCTTCGCCCCTGCCCGGACGCGGCCGGGAGCGGGACGCTCAGCAGGTCAGGACGTCCACGACGCGAGGGAGCACGACGATGATGTGGGACGACGACCGCTACTACCTGGGCTGGCCCGGCATGGTGCTGGTGATGGTGCTGTTCTGGGCCCTGGTGGGTGTCGGGGTCTACGTCGGCGCCCGGTGGCTCGGTCGTGACCAGACCTCGTCCGACCCGCTGGACATCGTCGACGAGCGCCTCGCGCGCGGCGAGATCGACGTCGAGGAGTACGCGCGCCTGTGGCAGGCCATCGAGGACCGCCGTTCCGAGGTGCGGTCCCGATGACCTCGCTCCCTCAGGACCTTGGACCCTGCACCGCGCCGTCCGCTCCGGCGAGGATCCTGGCGTGACCAGCTTCGTGCACTCCTTCAGCGCCCCGGGCACCCCCGACCGTGACCAGCTGGGAGGCAAGGGCGCCGAGCTCGCCCGGATGGTGCAGCTCGGCCTGCCGGTCCCGCCGGGGTTCACCATCACCACGGCTGCCTGCCGACACGTGTTCGAGCACGGCACCCGGCCCGCGGGGCTGACCGGCGACATCGAGCACCACCTGGCCCTGCTCGAGGAGGAGACCGGACGGCGCCTCGGTGACGGCGAGCAGCCCCTGCTCGTCTCCGTGCGCTCCGGTGCGGCCAGCTCGATGCCCGGCATGATGGACACCGTCCTCGACATCGGCCTGAACGACGAGACCGTCGCCGCGCTCGCTCGCGTGACCGGCGACGACCGCTTCGCCTGGGACTGCTACCGACGGCTCGTGCAGATGTTCGGGGAGACCGTCCTCGGTGTCCCGGCCGAGCGCTTCGGGGAGCTGGTGGCCGCCGTGGTCGCCGAACACGGTGCGGAGGACCTCGCCGGGGTCGGGGCCGACGGGCTCCGCGACCTGGTCGAGCGGGGCGACGCGCTGTGCCGGGAGGTGGCGGGGCGGTCCCTTCCCCAGGACCCCCGTGAGCAGCTCGACCTCGCCATCGACGCCGTGTTCGCCTCCTGGCACGGCGAGCGCGCCCGCCTGTACCGCAGCAGGTTCGGCATCCCCGACCATCTCGGGACCGCCGTCAACGTCCAGGCGATGGTGTTCGGGAACCGCGGCGCCGCCTCGGGGAGCGGCGTCGCCTTCACCCGCGACCCGGCGACCGGCGACCTCGGCGACTACGGCGAGTACCTGCCCGACGCGCAGGGCGAGGACGTCGTCTCCGGCACCCGCACCGCCGTGCCGATGGCGCGGCTGCGCGAGCTCGACCGGCCGACGTACCACCAGCTCCGCGCGATCATGGGCACGCTGGAGCGCCACTACCGCGACCTGTGCGACATCGAGTTCACCGTCGAGGACGGCCGGCTCTGGATCTTGCAGACCAGGGTCGGCAAACGGAGCCCCGCCGCGGCCTTCCGGATCGCGGCCGACCTGGTCGAGGAGGGGATGATCACCGAGGACGAGGCACTGGTGCGCGTCAGCGGTGAGCAGCTCACGCAGCTGATGTTCCCCCAGCTCGACGCCGGGTCGGCCGGCCCGCCGGCTGCGGCGGGGCTCGCCGCGTCGCCGGGCGCGGCCGCGGGCCGCGTCGTCCTCGACAATGCCACCGCCGTCGCCATGGCGGCGCGGGGCGAGGACGTCGTGCTGGTGCGGCCCGAGACCAGGGCCGACGACCTGCCCGGCATGGTCGCCGCGCGGGCCGTGGTGACGGCCCGCGGCGGGCGGACCTCGCATGCTGCCGTCGTGGCCCGGGGCATGGGACTTCCGGCCGTGTGCGGCATCGAGGGCCTCGAGATTGACCTGACGACCCGCCAGGTCACCCTCGCCGGTCGACCCGTGTTCGCGGAGGGCGACGTGGTGTCGGTCGACGGCGGCACCGGTCGGGTCTACTGCGGCCACCACCGCACCGTCCCCGCCGAGGTGACCCGCTGGCTCGAGGGGGAGAACGTCGAGTCCCCGCTGGTCTCCGCTGTCGCCCGCCTGCTGGCGCACGCCGACCGGACCCGCCGGGTCGGGGTGCGGGCCAACGCCGAGACCGGGCACGACGTCGAGCGCGCCGTCCGGTTCGGTGCCGAGGGGGTCGGCCTGGTCCGGACCGAGCACATGTTCCTGGGGGATCGCAGGACCTACGTCGAGAGGGTGCTCATCGGCAGCGACGCCGAGCGCGAGGACGCACTGCGCGAGCTGCACGCCCTCCAGCGCGAGAGCTTCGCCGTCCTGCTCGCCGCGGCAGGAGGTCGTCCGGTGACGATCCGCCTGCTCGACGCTCCGTTCCACGAGTTCCTGCCCGACCTGACGGAGCTGGCGGTCTGCGCCGCGACCGCGCAGGTGCGGGGCAACCCGAACCAGGCCCTCGAGGACCGGCTGGCCGCCGTACGACGCCACCACGAGGAGAACCCGATGACAGGGCTGCGCGGCGTGCGGCTCTCGATCCTGCGCCCCGAGCTGGTGGTCGCCCAGGCCTCGGCCGCGTTCGAGGCGGCCGCCGACCTCCGCGACCGCGGCTGCCCGTGCGACCTCGAGCTCATGGTCCCGCTGGTGAGCTCGGCGCAGGAGCTGGCCGTCGTCGCCCGGTCGGTCGCGCAGGCCGCCGACGACGTCGCAGCCCGCCGCGGCCGGGTGCCGTACCGGCTCGGCACGATGGTCGAGACGCCCCGGGCGGCGGTCACCGCGGGCCCGCTGGCGCAGCGGGCCGACTTCCTCTCCTTCGGCACCAACGACCTCACGCAGCTGACCTGGGGCCTGTCCCGCGACGACGCGGAACGCTCGTTCCTCCCGCGCTACCTCGACGACGGCGTGCTCCGGTCCTCGCCGTTCACCACGATCGACGAGGAGGGGGTGGGACGCCTGGTCGGCCTCGCGGTCGACGAGGCTCGCGCGAGCCGACCGGGGATCCCGGTCGGCGTGTGCGGCGAGCACGCCGGTGACCCCGCCTCGATCGGGTTCCTGGCTGGGCTCGGCGTGAGCTACCTGTCGTGCTCGCCGTTCCGGGTGCCCGTGGCCCGGCTGGAGGCCGGTCGTGCCGCGGTGCTGGCCGAGGGCTGCCCCGCGGACCGGTTCGACGAGCTCGCCGCCCCGATCCCGGCGACGGCGGGGTGAGTCCGGTGCTGGTGGAGGACATCATGAGCCCGCGGCCGGTCACGGTGCGGACCGACCTGCCGCTGGGGGCCGCCGCGCGGCTGCTCGCCCGGCACGCCGTCACGGCGCTGCCCGTCGTCGACGACCGGGCGCGCATCGTGGGGGTGATCAGCGAGGCCGACATCCTCGCCCGTGCCTGCCTGACGGACCCCGTCGGGACGGCGATGAGCAAGGTGGTGGCGCTGGTGCACCCCGAGACCGACATCGCCGAGCTCCGCGACGTCTTCACCCGGACCGCGGTGAAGAGCATGCCCGTGGTCGACGCGGCCGACCAGGTGGTCGGCATGGTCAGCCGCAGCGACCTGCTCCGTGCCTTCGCGCACGACGACGAGACCCTCGAGCAGGAGGTCGCCGACGTCCTCGCCCGCGCCCGGGTCTCGGGATGTCGGGTGCAGGTCCGCAACGGGATCGTGCAGCTCACGGGTCTGGGCCCGGCCGACGACGCCCACCTGGCCGCCGTCCTCGACGCCGTCGTCGCCACGCCCGGCGTGGTGGCGGTCCGGGCCGGGTGAGCACCGTGAAGCATCTCGAGGAGATCGAGGTCGACGACTGCGAGCGACTGCTGCGCTCGGGGGTGTTCGGACGTCTCGTGCTGGTCGCGGACGGCCGCGCGGAGATCGTGCCCGTCAACTACACCACCCACGGCGACGCGGTGTGGGTGCGCACCTCTCCGGGATCGCTGCTGGACCGCCACGCCGACGGCGTGCCGCTGCTGCTCGAGGTCGACCACGTCGACCACGAACGCGCCCACGGCTGGTCGGTGGTCGCGCGCGGCCGCGGCGAGCGGGTGCCCGACGGCGAGCGCACCCCGGAGGAACGGCGCACGCCCGGCCCGCCGCGCTGGGTGCGGCGCGAGGACGAGGTGTGGATCCAGCTGCGCTGGGAGGAGCTGACCGGACGCCGGACCGGGTCGGGCTGGGACCTGACCGACGGGCTGCCGGTGAGCAGGGTCGGCCGATGACGACGGCGGAGGTCCTGCTGCGCGACGGCGGGCTGGCGGAGATCCGGCCGCTCGAGCGCCGCGACGGCCCGGGCCTGCACACCCTGCACGAGAGCGCCTCGGCGGACGCGCTGCGGCTGCGCTTCTTCAGCAGCGGGCGCCGCGCGGCCAGGATGTACGTCGACCGGGTGCTCGACTCCACGGAGACGATCGCGCTCGTCGCACTGATCGGCGACCGGCTGGTCGCTCTCGCCACGGCGGAGCCCGTCGACGAGACGACCTGCGAGGTCGCGTTCCTGGTCGCGGACGAGCTCGCCGGCCACGGCCTCGGCACCCTGCTCCTCGAGCACCTCGCAGCGCAGGCCCGCGATCGCGGGGTCCGACGGTTCACCGCCCTGGTGCTCGCCGAGAACCACCGGATGCTCGACGTCTTCGCTGCTGCGGGGTTCGCGGTCACCCGGGCCAGCGCGCACGGCGAGTGCGAGCTGGCCATGGACACCGCCGTCACGCCGAGCGTCCAGGAGGCGGCGGACCTGCGCGAGTTCGCGTCGGAGGCTCGCTCGCTCGCCCCGGTGCTGGCGCCCCGCTCGGTCGCGATCTACGGCGCCCGGCGGGACGGGACCGGCATCGGCGCGGCGGTCCTGGCCGCCGTACGCCGCGACGGCTTCGGGGGCGACGTCGTGGTGATCCACCCCCGCGCGGACGAGGTCGGTGGGGTGCCGGCCCGCGGGTCCTTGGCGGAGGGACCGCCGGTCGACCTCGCGGTCATCGCGGTCCCGGTCGCTGGGGTGCTGGACGCGCTGGAGGACGCCGCCGCCGGGGGAGCCCGGGGCGCGGTCGTGATCTCCTCGGGCTTCGGCGAGATGGGAGCCGACGGGGCGCGTCGGCAGCGCGAGCTGGGCCGGTTCGCCCGCCGCCACGGGATCAGGGTGATCGGCCCCAACTGCCTCGGCGTCCTCGACAACGCGCCCGACGTCCGGCTCAACGCCACCTTCGGGTTCCGGGCGCCCGCGACCGGCAGCCTGGCCGTCGCCAGCCAGTCGGGCGGCGTGGGCATCGCGCTGATGGACCTGCTGAACCAGGCAGGCGTCGGCGTGCGGACGTTCGTCTCCCTCGGCAACAAGGTCGACGTCTCGGGCAACGACCTCCTCGCCGCCTGGTACGACGATCCCGAGGTCACCTGCGCGGCCCTCTACCTCGAGTCCTTCGGCAACGCCCGCAAGTTCGCGCGCTTCGCCCGCCGGTTCTCGCTGCGCAAGCCGATCGTCGCCGTCGTCGGCGGGCGCTCGGACGGGGGCCGGCGCGCCGGCGCCTCGCACACGGCCGCCGCGGCCACCCCGGCGGTCGGGGTGCGGGCGCTGCTCGCGCACGCCGGCGTCATCGCCTGCCAGGACGCGGAGGAGGTGGCCGACACGGTGACGGTGCTGACCCACGAGCCGCTCCCGGCGGGACACCGCGTCGCGGTGCTCAGCAACGCCGGCGGACTGGGGGTGCTCGCCGCCGACGCCGCCGAGGACGCGGGGCTCGAGGTCGCCGCCTTCTCCGCCGGCCTGCAGGCCGAGGTGGGTGCGCTCGTCGCGCAGACCACCGGGGCCGCCAACCCGGTCGACGCCGGTGCCGGGGCCGACGCGGAGCGGGTCGCGGCGATCGCCGCCACGGTGCTGCGCTCCGCGGAGGTCGACGCCCTCCTGGTCGTGCTCGTGGCCACCGACACCAACGACATCGACGGCGCGCTCGCCGCGCTGGCCGGCGTGCGCCGGCAGTGCCCCGACCGGCCGCTGCTGGTGGTCGCCCTGGGCGCCGAGGACGACGCCACCCCGGCCGGGGTCACCACGATGCGCTCCGCCGCGGCGGCCGTCGCGGCCCTGGGCCGGGCCAGCACCTACGCCGCGTGGCGCCGGACTCCCGCCGAGCCGGCGCCGGTGTCCGACCCGGTCCGGGCCCGCGCGGCCCGGAGCGACGCCCGGGACCTGCTCTCCCAGGCCGGTGCCGACGGCTGGACGGTGCCGGGGGACGCCGCCCGGCTGCTCGAGCGCTACGGGCTCCGCCAGGTCGGCGAGGTCGTCGCACCGCAGGACGTCCCCACGCTGGCCGCGCGGCTCGGGTACCCGGTCGCGGTCAAGGTCGCGAGCGGCGAGGTCGTGCACCGCACCGAGCGGAGGCTGGTGGCGACCGGGCTGACCTCCGCGGACGAGGTGACGGCCGCCGTCGACCGTCTCACCGCCCAGGTGGGGCAGTCGTGCGGAGTTCTCGTGCAGCCGATGGTGACCGGCGTCGAGATCGCGCTCGGCGTGGTCCGCGACCCGGTGCTGGGGCCGCTGGTGATGGTCGCGCCCGGAGGAACGGCGACCGACCTCGCCGGGGACCGGGCCTTCCTGCTGCCGCCGTTCAGCCCGGGCGAGTTCCTGCGCACCCTGCGGGGGCTGCGCACCTGGCCCCTCCTCGACGGCTTCCGGGGCGCGGCGCCGGTCGCCGTCGCGGACCTGGCCCAGGTCGCCTCCGCGCTCGGCCAGCTGGCCGTCGACGTCCCGGAGGTCGCCGAGATCGACCTGAACCCGGTGATGGTCGCCGAGCACGGCGTCCACCTGGTCGACGTGAAGGTCCGCCTCGCGGCGGCCGAGTCCCTCGACCTGCCGCGTCAGCTGCGCCCGACCTGAGAGGCCGGGTCTCCCGTCAGGACCCGCAGCGCCAGCGCGGTGGTCGCCTCCATGTCGAGGTGCCCGACCACCCGCTCCACCCGCGCGATGTCGAGGGGGAGCAGGCCGGGGGTGCCGGGGACGTCGGGCGTCAGGCCCAGGTCGAGGTCGGTGCGCCCGGCCATCAGCCGCAGGTTGAACTCGTAGGTCTCGCGCGCCCCCGGGGCGGAGAGCCGCTTGAGCACCGTCGCGCCGGTACGGCGGGCGCCGGTCTCCTCCGCCCACGCGTCCAGCGCCGCCACCACCGAGCGGCCCTCGTCGTGCTCGATGTCGGCCCAGATCTCGCGCATCGACCCGATGTGGGAGAGCAGGTAGGCGGCCGTCTTCTCGCCGATCCCGGGCACGCCGGGGAGGTTGTCGCTGGCATCGCCCCGCACGGCGGCGAACTCCAGGTAGCGCTCCGCCGGGACGCCGTACAGGGACCGGAGGTGGGCGGAGGTGAGCAAGGGGGAGGCGTTGATGCCGCCGTTGATCAGCCGCAGCACCCGGGTGTGCTCGCTGATGTGGGCGAACGAGTCCCGGTCGGAGGTGATGATCACGCAGTCCCAGCCGTTCTCACCTGCCCAGGTCGCCGCCGAGGCGTTCACGTCGTCGGCCTCGAGCCCCGGCGGGGTGAGCGTCGCCAGGCCGAGCGCGTCGAGCAGCGCCCCGGCTCGGTCGAGCTGGTCGACGAGGTCGGGGTCCTTCTCGGCGCGGCCCGCCTTGTAGTCGGGGTACATGTCGCGGCGGTGGGAGGCGACGCGGTCGTCGAGCCCGAAGATCACCGCGTCCGGCGCGAACTGGTCGATCGACTCGATGATCTGGCGCAGCATGCCGTGCAGCGCCCAGGCCGGCCGGCCGCCGCGGTCGCGATGCCGGGTGTGGGCGCGTGCGTGGTGGTGGCGGTGCAGCAGCGACGGGGCGTCGACGGCGAGCAGCAGCCGGCGGGGACGGTCCGGGACGGCGTGCATGCTCACGAGCCCTGGTTGAGCGGGGAGTCCTTGCGGGCCACCATGTCGAACCGCTCCGCGGGCGAGAGCGCCCGGAACGGCTCCAGCATCTCCAGGCCGTAGCCGCTCACCTCGTCCGCGTCGAGCGCCGGGACGACCGAGTGGACCACGCGGTCGTCGTACAGGTGGAGGAGGGTGAACGCCTGGTGCGCGTCGACGGCCGACAGCAGCCGGCGGTCGGGCGCGAGCTCGGAGGTGTAGCAGGTCGCGGCGGCCACCGACACCGGGACGCCCGCGAACGTGGAGTACGACGTGAAGTGGAAGTGGCCGCCCAGGATCCCGCGGACGTCGCTGCCCGCGACCACCTCGGCGAGGCGCGGCTGGTCGTGCAGCTCGATCAGCTCGGCCAGGCGCAGCATCGGCACCGGGATCGGCGGGTGGTGCAGCGCCAGCAGCGTGCCGTGGGGCGCCGGCGTCGCGAGCACGTCGGCGAGCCAGGCCAGCTGGTCGTCCGACAGCTCGCCGTGGTGCCAGCCGGGGACGCTCGTGTCGAGGGCGACGATCCGCAGCCCGGCGACCTCGTGGACCCGGTCCTGCGGTGCGTCGCTGTCGACGCCGAACAGGCCGCGGCTGTAGGCGCGGCGGTCGTCGTGGTTGCCCATCACCCACACCACCTCGGCCCCGAGCTCCGCGGCCACCGGCTCGACGATCTCGCGGAGCCGGTCGTACGCCGCCGGCTCGCCCCGGTCGGCCAGGTCACCGGTGAACACCAGCGCCTGCGGCGGTGTCGGCAGCCGGCGCAGCCGCACGAGCGCGCGCTCCAGGTGGGCGACGGTGTCGATGACGCCGTACTGCAGGCTGTCGGCGAGCAGGTGCGGGTCGCTGAGGTGGGCGACGACGTGGGTCGGGTCCGGGTACTGGCCGAGGGGCTCCACGAACAGGAGCGTAGGTCCTCGGCCGGCGGAGGTGGCCGGCGCGCCACCCATGGCCTAGGCTTCGAACATGCGTTCGGTCCGAGGCGGTGCGGCGGCCCAGGAGTGCCTGCCGCTCGAACTGCCCCCACCGGTGCCACCGCCCGCGCCCCGTGAGCGGCCGGCCCAGGTGAAGGCCGACGGCGAGGACATGCGGATCCGGCTGCGCAACGACGCTCTCGCCTCCCGCGGCTGGCCGGCGGGGACCGAGCTGGTGGTGTCGACCGACCGCCGCCCGCGCCGCGGGGAAGTGGCGTTGGTCCGGGAGGGCGGCCGGCTGCGGATCGGCGTCCTCGAGGTGCAGTTCGGGCGCTCGGCGCTGCGCACCGACCACGGCGCGACGCTGGTCGGGTCCGCGGCCCGGATGGTCGGCGTGGTGACCGTGGCCGCCGCCCCGCTGGAGGGGATGCCGCTCGTCTCGCCGCCACCGGCGGGTCGCGGCTAGCGGGGTTCCTCGCCGACGTCCGGCTCCCTCGGGCCCGCCCCGGTGCGGCAGGCTGGGGCCATGAGCCCCGACCTGCTGCTGGCCCGCCGTGACCTCGCGTTCCTGCTCCACGAGTGGCTCGAGGTCACGGCGTTGTGCTCCCGGGAGCGGTACGCCGAGCACAGCCGCGACACCTTCGACGCGGTCCTCGACCTGTCCGCCGAGCTGGCGGCCGAGCACTTCGCGCCGCACAACGCGCTCAGCGACGCCCAGGAGCCGCAGTTCGACGGCGAGAGCGTGACGATCGTGCCCGAGGTCGGGGCGGCCGTCCGGGCGTTCGCCGAGGCCGGGCTGCTGTCGGCCGCGATGGACGAGGCGGTCGGCGGCGGCCAGCTGCCGCACGTCGTGCAGCAGGCCTGCTTCGCCTGGTTCCAGGCGGCCAACGTGGCCACCTCGGGCTACCCGATGCTCACGATGGCCAACGCCAACCTGCTGCTCGCGCACGCGACGCCCGAGCAGGTGGCCCGCTTCGTGCCGCCGATGCTCGACGGCCGCTGGTTCGGCACCATGTGCCTCTCCGAGCCGCAGGCCGGCTCCTCGCTCGCCGACGTCGCGACCCGCGCCGTACGCCAGCCGGACGGCAGCTTCCGCCTGTTCGGCAACAAGATGTGGATCTCGGGCGGCGACCACGAGCTGGGGGAGAACATCGTCCACCTGGTCCTCGCCCGCGTCGAGGGCGCGCCGCCCGGGGTGAAGGGGCTCTCGCTGTTCGCGACGCCGAAGTACGTCGTCGACGCCGCCGGTGGCCGCGGCGAGCGCAACGACGTCACCCTGGCCGGCCTCAACCACAAGATGGGCTTCCGCGGCACGGTCAACACCGTCCTCAACTTCGGCGAGGGCCGCCACCTGCCGGGCGGCGCGCCCGGCGCGGTCGGCGAGCTGGTCGGGGAGGAGGGCCGCGGCCTGGCCGTGATGTTCCACATGATGAACGAGGCGCGGATCGGCGTCGGTGCGGGCGCCGTCGCCCTCGGCTACACCGGCTACCTCCGGGCCCTCTCCTACGCCCGGGAGCGGGCGCAGGGCCGTCCCCTCGCCGGCAAGGACCCGGCCGCGCCGCAGGTCCCGATCGCCGAGCACGCCGACGTGCGCCGGATGCTGCTGGCCTCGAAGTCGTACGTCGAGGGCGGGCTCGCGCTGGTCCTGCGGGCCGCGCTGCTGCTCGACGAGCAGCACACCCACCCGTCACCGGAGGCCCGGGCCCGGGCGGGCGCGCTGCTCGACGTACTCACCCCGATCGTGAAGAGCTGGCCCTCGCAGTGGTGCCTGGCCGCCAACGACCTCGCGATCCAGGTCCACGGCGGCTACGGCTACACCCGCGAGTACGGCGTCGAGCAGCTCTACCGTGACAACCGGCTCAACCCGATCCACGAGGGCACCCACGGCATCCAGGCCCTCGACCTGCTCGGCCGCAAGCTGGTCCAGGCCCGGGGGTCCGGCCTGCAGCTCCTGCTCGAGGCCGTCCGGGAGACCGTCGAGCGGGCCCGGGGGACCGGTGACGCCGCGCTCGCGTCGTACGCCGACCGGGTGGCGGCCGCCGCCGACCGGTTCGCCGCGGCGGTGGCCGCGGCGTGGGAGTCCGGCGACCCGCGCACCTCGCTGGTCAACGCCACGACCGGCCTCGAGGCCGCCGGCCATGTCGTGATCGCCTGGACCTGGCTCGACCAGCTGGTCGCGGTGGGTGATCGCGAGGGCGCGTTCTACGACGGCAAACGGGCCGCCGGCCGGTACTTCCTGACCCACGAGCTGCCCAAGGTGGGGCCGATGCTCGACCTGCTCGCGGGCGGGGACCAGCTCTTCAACGAGGTGGACCCGGCTACGTTCTAGCCGACCGGTCGCGGGGCCAGGTCCATGCCCACCGGACGATGAGGCCGAGGAGGAGCAGCTCCAGCACGACGCCGAGGCCGTAGAAGAGGACCCAGGACTCGCCGAGCAGGTTGAACGCGGTGACCGGGACGTAGAGCGCGGCTACGACCAGGTTCGTGATCCGGCTGGCCCGGGCGGGCAGCGTCATCGACAGCACGATCATCAGGTTCGGGACACTCACCAGCGCCAGCGCCGTGGTCGAGAAGGTCTGGGAGAGGTCGAACTCGAAGACCTTGCCGTCGAGGATGTCCTCGATGATGCCGGGCGTGTAGAAGTTGAGGATGTCCACGTAGGCGTAGAGGAACATGAAGCTCGTCCACGCCACCGCGAGCTTGGCTCGCACCGGGATCGGCGGGTCGTGCAGCGTTGCGGCGGGGTGAGATGCACTCATCGTGGGCTCCGTTGTCGTGGTGTAGTCGTGGTGCGGATCGGTGGGTCCACGATCGCGGTCCTCGGGGGTGGTCCGCCTCGGCCCGGAGGCCGGGATCGACTCGGCCGATGGCAGGGTCCGGCTCTCGTCCTTTCGGCCGATGCGCCGACACGTCGATGCCCTTCGCGGTACGTTGCGCGGTGCCGCCCCGCGGTCCGCCCCCTGACAGGAGACCCCATGACCAACGACCCGAGCCCGTCGAAGCCCGCCCGGCCCTTCACCCGTCAGTCCACCGTGCTCGAGCTGTCCTCGACCCTGCCCGGCCGCGCGTTCAAGGCGCTGATCGTGCGCCAGCTCCCTCCGGTCGCCACCGAGAAGGAGCGTCAGGAGCTGGAGGACATGACCGTCGGTCTTCCGCTGGAGACCCTGGTCGAGCTGTCCGAGGGCAAGCTCACCTGGGGTATCGCCGACTCCGTCGTCGACCTCGCGAACGGCAAGCCGCACCGCCTGATCCCTCGTGGTGTGGGCGCCGGCGCGGGCGCCCTGAAGAAGGTCACGAGCGCGGTTCGCCGCTGATCACACGCGACCGTCTCGACGCGCGGCCGCTCTGCATCCTGACGCCCGGCATGCCCCGCGAATCGTAGGTGGTTCGCGTCGTCGACGCTCGGGTCCTCCAACGGGACCGGGGCGAATGGGCGGACGTTCGGACGGGCTGCCTGATGCGGCGGAGAGGCGTCGCCGTCGCGCGCCCCAAACGTCTCGCGGCCCGTGCCTACCCGAAACGATCCGTCCAGCTGGGCTGCCACAACGCCACGAAAATGAGGGCGACGTCAATCGCTACGCCCCACAGGAGCTGACGATCCCAGAACAGCACCATGGTGGCGAGTGACGCTACGGAGGCCGCGATCGCCAGGACCGACCAGATCGAAGTCAGGCCAGGAACTCCCCAAATGGCGAGGCCGAGCAAAGCGAACCCCACGACAACCAGCGCGATGAGCACGACCGCGATGGGTGTACGGGCCGCTCCGGGCACCAGCCATGACCGGTCGAGCCGGAACGGCCACGCTGGATCGGCGCTCGGTGCCAACCACAGCAGGTGAACCAGGCCGTGCGCGATGAGGAGTAGGCCCAGAATGCTGCGGACGATGATCTCCACGTGCCCTCCTTACTGCCTACACCAGTGTTCGATGACAGGGCTTGGCTCGACCAGAGGCGTCGGTCACGTCTTGGAATCATTCGGATCCGCTCATCGGCAGTTCCGCGCGCTTGGGCGGCGGAATGGGCTAGGTCGGGCTGACATCGGTAGGTGCAGCAGACCCCAAGACGGCGACCGCTGATACCCGACTTGGAGAATCGCCCAGGTCGCACCGATGAGGACCGGATCTACTTACGGAGGCGTTTCGCCCAAACGGCCTACCCATGGTGCGGTCCGCATCGCGGCACGATTGCAACCAAGGGTCTTGTGGCGTTCGAGTCTGGACTGAGATCAGGGTCAGCCATGTGACCTCGGGAATGGTCAGACTTGGTGTGTTCCCACGAACGCACAAGGCGGAGCGCTTTCAGCGTCATTCTGGGCGAACTGACGCACGCTTCCAGCCACGACTGACGTCAACCGTGTGCCGGCGGTCCGGCGTCGTAGCAGACGTCGTACCGCGCGGGGTACGCCTCTCCGACGAGAGTGCCGTCGACGCTCCGGAGCGGCTCGACCACGGTTGTGCCGTACCGGGACACGACCCGGAGGAGGCCGTGCGGCGTCTCCCACCGGTAGGCGCCGAGGGCGAGCTGGCGAGTGCGGTAGGGGAGGTGGGTCTTGGCCCGGTGATGTCGGCGGGTGAGCGGGGCGTCGTTGTGGTCGCCGGTCTGGCCGGGTGGTCCGTCCTTGTCGTACGGCGCGACGTGGTCGTGGTCGAGGCGGCGGGTGCGGGAGGCGGAGTGGGGGAAGACGTCGCCGCCGGTGCGCAGGCGGGTGCGCTCCTTGCAGGTGGCGGGGTGCTCGTAGGCGTCGACGGCCGCGCCGGAGCTGAGGTCGATGACCGGGTGCAGGTCGATGGAGCGGTGGCGCAGCAGGGCGGCGACCTGTTCGAGCAGCATCGGGCCGAGGTCCTCCACCCGGGCGATGCCGGTGGCGAAGCCGGCGAGGACGGCGGCGTCGAGGTGGACGTAGACCGTGGCCCGGCGCGGGGTGCGGGCGGGCTGGGGGGCCGGGGTTGCCTCGGGCTCGCGGAGGCCTTCGAGGAAGCGGACGGCGGCGTACGGGTCGGCGAGCAGCTCGACCGCGCGGGCCCGGAACTGGTGCATGGTCGGGACGTCGTCCTCGTCGGCGGGGACGTGCTGGTCGGCCAGGGCCTGCGCGACCTCCTCGACGCTCGTGGTGAACTCGAGGGCTCCCGCGTCCGGGAGCCGGAGGGTGATCGGCTGTACGCCTGCCTGGCCGTCGATGCTCGCGACCGCGTCCCCGGTACGGCGACGGCGGGCGAACACGCCGATCCGGGCCTCCTCGGCGGCGATGCGCTTGCGGTGGGCCTCGGGGTCGGCCTCGATGATGCGTGCCTCGGCGAGCTCGATCAGCTTGCCCGGCGGCAGGTCGTGGGCGGCGGCGACCGAGACGTCGACCAGCTCGACGGCCGCGCGGGAGAGCTTGCGCGAGAGCTCCGCGATCCTGCGGGCCACCCACACCTCCACGTCGAGCTGCTGCACGCGTTCCCACAGGTGGGGGAGACGGTGGCGCAGGTCGAGGGCGGCCGCCGCGCGGTGGGAGGTGGCGACGTACCCGACGCGGCTGGCGACCGCGAACTCGGTGAGGCACAGCTCGGAGGTCTCCGGCGTGCCCTCGCCGCCGAGGCGCACGAGCCGGTCGCCGCCGAACCTCGCGGGGACGGCGCCCGGCTGGGACTGCGGGTCGACCGAGTGCAGGTCGCACCAGGCGAGCAGGCGCAGCAGCGAGTCGACCTCCTGCTGCCTCTTCTGGAGCACGCCGGACTCCTCGGCGGCGAGCAGCTCCGCCGCGCTGAGGTCCCCGAGGTCCGTCATCCTCCGACAGTATTCGAACAGGCGTTCGAAGTCAAGGGAGATGTCACGAGTGCCGCGGTCCGAGCCGGTCCCGTCCGTGCGGGCTGCGCCAGCCCGTCTCGTCCGGCCCCTTCGGCACGATCCCGGTCGGGTTGATGTCCTCGTGCACGACGTAGTAGTGCCGCTTGATCTGGTCGAAGTCGATCGTCTCGCCGAAGCCGGGCGTCTGGAACAGGTCACGCGCGTAGGCCCACAGCACCGGCATCTCGCTCAGCTTGTTGCGGTTGCACTTGAAGTGGCCGTGGTAGACGGCGTCGAAGCGCGCCAGCGTGGTGAACAGCCGCACGTCGGCCTCGGTGATCGCGTCGCCCATCAGGTAGCGGCGGTCGGTCAGCCGCTCCTCCAGCCAGTCCAGAGCCGACCAGAGCCGGTCGTACGCCGCGTCGTACGCCTCCTGGGTCCCGGCGAAGCCACACCGGTAGACACCGTTGTTGACCTCGGTGAAAACCCGCTCCATGACCTCCTCCATCTCCTCGCGGCACTCCTCGGGCCACAGGTCCGGCGCGTCGGGCCGGTGGTGATCGCGCCACTCGAAGAAGAGGTCGTGGGTGATCGCCGGGAAGTCGTTGGTCACCAGCGACCTCGTCGGTACGTCGACCAGCGCCGGCACCGTGACGCCCCGGTCGTACGACGGGTCGCGGGCCAGGTAGGCCTGCTCGAGCCGCTCGTAGCCCAGGACGGGGTCGACGCCGCCCGGGTCGAGGTCGAAGCGCCAGCTGCGCCGGTCGTGGGTCGGGCCGGCCAGGCCGAGGGAGATCACGTCCTCGAGGCCGAGCAGGATCCGCACGATGATCGACCGGTTGGCCCAGGGGCACGCGCGGGCCGCGACCAGGCGGTAGCGGCCGGGTTCGACGGACCAGGTCGGTACGTCGAGCGCGCCGACGTGAGGATCCTGGCTGCGGCCCTGCTCGCGGGTGATCCGGTCCGCGACGTACCTGGTGTCCCGCTCGAAGGCCTTGCCCTTCGTCGCGTAGGCGGCCACGCCCCGGCTCAGTCCTTCTTCACCGCGTCGGCGATGTCGGCCGGTGTCACGTCCACGTGGTCGGGGTCGGCCTGGGCGTCGATGTCGGTGACGGGCGGCGGCGCGGGCGTCGTGCGGGGACGGGGCTTCGACACCGGCGCCGGGTCGAGACCGAGCTCCTCGGTCACGTTGACCGGCTCGTCGGGCGAGATGGTCAGCGTCGGCTCGGCGGCCTTGCCGCCCTGCACCCGGCGGACGGCGGTCTGTGCGACGCCGACCGCCGCGCCGGCCACGGCCGCCGGCGCCTTGAGGGCGGCGACGCTCAGGCGCTTGATCGTGCCGATCGGGTCGAGGTGGATCACGGGGAGCTCCTCTGCTGGTCAGGTTCTCGGGGACGTCCGATCAGTACCCGTTGCCGCGGGTGCCACCCGCGCCGACAGGGGCGTGGGTCGGCAAGTGCCTCCTACCGCCGCACCAGCACGACGTCGAAGGTCGTCCCGGGCGGTGCCCCGGGGCCGAACGGCGGCGGGAAGCCGAGGTCGAAGCGGCCGTTGACCGCGGCGATCAGGTCGCCCTTCACCGCCATCGTGGTCGGGACGTGGAACAGCTCGGAGGTGATCGTGCGGACCACGGTGCCGCGGGAGAGGTCGCCCGACAGGGCGATCTCGACGATGGAGCTCGCGAAGTTCTGTACGACGAACAGCCGGTGTCCCTCGAGCTGGAGGCCGTCCGGGGTGCCGGCGAGGAGCCCGCCGCCGGCGATCGGGATCTGTGTGCTGACGCCGGTCGCCGGGTCGACGAGGGCGACGATGCCCAGCGCGGTGTGGTCGACCACGAGGGTCGAGCCGTCCGGCGTCGCGTCGATCCCGTTGAGGCCGAACGTCCCCGGGGTGGACGACCCTGCCGGCCCGGTCACGTGGATCGCCTCGGGCGGACCGAACCCGCTGTCGCCGTACGGCAGCTTGTAGAGGAAGGGGGCGAAGGTGTCGGTGAAGTACGCCGCGTCCCCGGTGAGCGCGACGTCGTTGGTGAACGCCGTCGGCGGCCCGACCGCGACGTCGGCGACCTGCGAGCCGTCGCGGGTGTCGTAGACGTAGACGTGACCGCCGGGCCCGCCCGCGACGAACAGCAGCTTGCGGGCCTCGTCGACCCGCATGCCGACCGCGGCCCGGCCGGTGTTGTCGATGAACACCGCGCCCTTCCCGGTGCTCAGGTCGCCGCGGTAGATGTCACCGTCGCGGAGAGAGCCGACGTAGAAGGTGTCGCCGGTCCCGATCGCGATGCCCTCCGGCTGGAAGTCGACCGGGAGCGGGACGCTCGTGGCTGCCGGGCGCGCCGAGGCGGGCACGGCGAGGAGCGCCACGGTGGCGAGCGCAACGGTGGCGAGCGCCACGGGCAGGTTGAGCCGGCGCATGGCAGCCTCAGCCGACCGAAGCGATGAAGCCCAGCGCCTCGCCGGAGAGGGCGGCCAGGTCGCCGATCTCGACGACCGGGACGACCTCCATGTCGAACCAGGTGCCGAACGTCGCCATGTCACGCACGAGGGCGTTGATGTCGTCGGTCGTGACGACGGCGAACCCGCCCCTGGCGTCCGCGCGTCCCAGGAACTGCTCGAAGGTGACGGTCTCCGACGGCGTCCACTTGCCGAAGACCTGCAGGGAGCGGGCGATCTCGGCCTCGCCCAGGCTGGGCTTCGCCAGCCACGAGATGACGTACTTCACGACGACCTCCTCGGAGTGGTTTCGGCCCCCTTCGGACCGTACGCCGCCTCGGGCTGCCGCACATCCGCCATTTGGTGGCCATCGTCGAGCCTGCCTGCGGCCGCGTCGTACCCCTATGTGATGCTTTTCGTTCGCACCTAGCAGGCCAGATCACGACGACGGACACCGGGGGACAGGGTTGAGCGACATCGCTGCCGAGCTGGCGCGGGTCAAGGGTGCCTTCGCGCAGCCGACCCTGACGCTGCTCCACCAGCGGCAGGCGCCGGTCGTCATCACGATCTTCCGGGCGGCCTTCGGGCGCAACAACAAGCCGATCCCGACGGCTCGGCTGCACACCCAGGTCGAGGAGCACCTCGCCGAGATCCGCAGCGCGGGCGACACCGACCTGCCCACGGGCACGGGGCGCGACATCTGCCAGCGGTGGATGCGGGGGCAGTGGCTGGTGCGCTCGCTCGACGAGCAGGGCAACGAGGTCTACTCGCTGACCTCCCACGCGCAGCAGGCGCTCGAGCTGGTCAAGAACCTCGCGCGCGACCGCGCGACGCTCAGCGAGCACCGGATCACCACCATCCTCAGCACCGTACGACGGTTCAACTCCGAGGCGAACCCCGACCGCGGCGCCCGGGTGACCCTGCTCAACGACGAGATCGCGCGGCTCAAGGTCGAGCGCGACCGGCTGGTCGACGGGGCCGAGATGGTCAGCGCGACCGAGGACTACATGCTCGAGGGGTTCACCGAGCTGCTCTCCCTGATCAGCGCGCTGCCGAGCGACTTCGCGCGGGTGGAGGAGCGGTTCGCGACGATCCGCGGCGAGATCCTGGCCGCCTTCCGGGCCGAGGACCGCCCGGCGGGCGAGGTCATCGACGACTACCTCGCGCGCGCCGACGCGCTGATGACCGCGACCCAGGAGGGGCGGGCCTTCGAAGGAGCGTTCGCGCTGCTGCGCGACGACGGGCTGGTGACCCAGCTGCGCGAGGACCTCGGCGCGCTGCTCGAGCACCCGCTGTCGTCCGGGATCCTCGGGGAGGCCGACCGGGCCGAGCTGCGGGGGACCGTCAAGCTGGTCCGCGACGGCCTCGACCGGGTGCTGGCGCAACGCAGCCGGGTGACGGCGACGCTCAAGGAGTACATCGTCTCCCACGACGCCGCCCGCGACCGCGAGCTGGAGCAGACCCTGCGCCAGGTGGAGTCCGAGCTGATGACGTGGATGTCGACGACCGGACCACGCGCCACCCACGATGTGGCGCTGCTGCCCAACCGGGTCGCCGTCGACCACCTGCGCGAGCGGTTCCACGACCCGGCCGACGACGTGCTGCCGGAGCCGATCACCCGGGCCGACCCCGCCGAGGCGCCCACGCTGTCGCTCGAGGAGCTGATGGCGCAGGGCGGCCCCCAGCTCGGGTCGCTGCGCCAGCGGCTCGACGACGCGCTGGGCGACCTGCTGCCCGCAGGCTCGCTCGGCGAGCTCTTCGAGGCGCTCGAGCCGTCCCTGCGCCGGCCCGTGGAGATCTTCGGCCTGCTGCACCTCGCCGCCGACCGCGAGTGGGAGACCGAGGACGTGCTCGAGTCGTTCGCCGCCGTACGCCCCGACGGGTCGCGGCGCACCTTCGCGGTGCCGCGCACCCCGCTGCCCGACCCCGACCTCGAGAACAGCCGAGAGGAGACCCGCCGGTGAGTGTCGACCTGGACGAGCCGACCGCAGGGAGCAACGAGTTCGACGACCTCGACGAGGTCGCCGACGCCACCTCGGTCTCCCTGTTCGAGGGCGACGAGGGCGGGTTGGAGTACGCCCAGCGGCACGCGCTGGTCACCCTGCTCAAGCAGCGGTTCATCAGCGCCCGCACCCACCCGCGCGACTGGCAGGTGCTCGTCGAGAACGAGCGGGTGATCCGCTCGCGCCTCAACGACCTCTTCCTCGACCTCCAGGTCGACCCGAGCCGCGAGGTCGCCTGGAAGCGGCAGGCCGTCTCGGAGACCGCCAGCAGGTTCCCGACCCTGCTCCACGACACCGCGTGGTCGCGCGAGGAGACCCTGGTGCTGGTCCACCTGCGCGACCGGCTGCGGGCCGGCCTGGCCAGCGGCGACGCCCGGGTCTACATCGACCGCGAGGACATCGTCGAGTACGTCGCCAGCTTCCGCCCCGGCCACGCCACCGACGAGGCGGGCGACGAGAAGCGGGCCCGCAATGCCGTGGTCAGCATCGTGAAGGCCGGCCTGCTCATCGGCTCGGCCGCCGACGACCGCTACGAGATCAGCGAGGCCGTCGAGCCGCTGCTGCCGCTCGAGCTGCTCCAGGAGCTGCTCGAGGCGCTGCAGAAGGCCAACGGCTCCGAGGCGGAGCCCGCCGCGACCGAGACGCAGGACGACCTGTTCGAGGAGGAGGACGCCTGATGTCCGTCGACGAGCGTCTCGATACGCCCTCGCCCGGGGGCTCGGGCTACTCGACGAGCGAGGAGACCGCCGACGGCCTCTTCGACAAGCAGGTCGTCGCGACCCCCGCCGACGACACCGTCCAGTGGCGCGCGGCGCTGCTGCAGCTGGTCAACTGGGGCGGCTTCGGCGGCCTCACCACGGTCCCGCTGCGCGGCGACGCGACGATGATCTCCGGCGCCTCGGGTGTCGGCAAGAGCACCATCCTCGACGCCTACACGGCGCTGATGATGCCGTCCGACACCAAGTTCAACGGCGCCTCCAACGACGCCGTCGCGGGCCGCGCCCGCAGCGCCGGGCAGCGCAACCTGCTGTCCTACCTGCGCGGCGCCGTCGACGTCGTCGACAACCCGAAGACCGGCCGGCCCGAGGAGAAGCTCCTGCGCGGCAAGGGCTCCGACACCTGGGGCGCGGTCGCGATGACCTTCGTCAACGACCAGGGCGGCCGGTTCACCGCGCTGCGCACCTACTACGTCCCGCGCCGGGCCGCGCGCTCCGGCGACGTGCAGATGCAGCTCGCCACCCACGAGGGTGCCCTGTCGCTCGAGACGCTCGAGGTCGCCGTACCCGAGCGCTTCCACGCCAACACCCTCAAGAAGCTGTACCCCGGCATCCGGGTGCATCGCACGTACGCCGAGTTCGCCGCCGTGCTGCACGCCCGGCTCGGCATCGGCGCCAACGGTGACGGGTCCAAGGCGCTGCGCCTGCTGGCCCGGATCCAGGCGGGCAACCAGGTCCGCAGTGTCGACGACCTCTACAAGGACATGGTCCTCGAGCGGCCCGCCACCTACGCCGCTGCCGACCGGGCGATCGAGCACTTCGACGACCTCGACGCCTCCTACACCGCGATGCGCACCGAGGAGCAGAAGCTCGAGCTGCTCGAGCCGATCACCGAGCTCCAGGAGCGCAAGGTGGCCGCGGCGAAGCGGCTCGCCGAGCTCGACTCGTACGGCGTCACGCTGCCCGGCGACACCCCGCTGCGGCTGTGGCTGCTGCGCACCCACCTGCGGCTGATCGAGACCGCCGTCGCCGGCAACCGCGACTCGCGGCAGGGCACGGTCGAGGCGCTCACCGCCACCCGGTCCGCGGAGACCACGCTCGCCGGCGACCTGGAGGCGGCCAAGGAGGCGCACCGCGCCGCCGGCGGTGGCGACCTGCAGGCGCTCGCCGCGCAGGCCGAGCACGAGCGGGTGATCCGTGAGGAGCGGGCCAACCGGCTCGCCGAGCTCGAGGAGCGCGTCTACCCGCTGGTGGGGCTGACCGACGCCGACGCCCCCGACCTCGAGTCCGCGCTCGACTCGGCGACCGCGTTCGCCGAGCTGCAGCTGCTGGCCCGCAAGCGGCTCTCGGCCGGCGAGGCCGAGCAGGCCACGCTGCGCGCCGAGCGCGACCGGGTCCGCGACGGGCTGGTGCCGCTGAAGAACGAGCAGGCGGTGCTCAAGCGCGAGCGGGCCTCGATGGAGAACCGCAACGGCCGGGTGCCGTCGTACCTCCACGACCTGCGGGCCGCCGTCGCCGACGCGAGCGGCCTGTCCGTCGAGGCGCTGCCGTTCGTCGCCGAGCTGATCGACATCGCCCCGGAGGAGGCGCGCTGGCGCACGGCGATCGAGACCGTCCTCGGCGGCACGGCCCGGATGATGCTCGTCCCGCTCGACCGCCTGGCGGAGTTCTCCGGCGCCATCGACGGGCTCAAGCTGCCCGGCCGGCTGACCTTCCAGGGCGTCGAGCTCGACCTGCCCGAGACCGGTCCGGCCGACCCCGAGCGGGTCGCCGGCAAGCTGCTGTTCAAGGACTCGCCGTTCTCCGGCTGGGTCCAGCAGCACGTCGAGGAGCCGTCGCGCAACGCGTTCTGCGTCGAGAGCGCGGCCGAGCTCGACGGACCCGGGTTCCGGGTGACCGCCGCGGGCCAGACCCGCAACGGCGACCGCGGCACCCACGGGCGCGGCGACCACCGCAACATCATCGGCTTCTCCAACGAGGACGCGATCGCCGAGATCGACGGCCAGCTCGAGGAGCTCGAGCGCCGTCTCGAACAGGTCGACGCCCAGCTCGCCGACCTCGACCGCCGCGGCCGGCTGCTGGAGCAGCAGCGCAAGGCGTACGACGCGATCGCGATGGTCCGCTTCGACGACGTCGACGTCGCCGGCAGCGACCGCCGGATCACCGAGCTCGAGCAGCGCCGTACCGACATCCTCACCTCCGACGACCAGCTCAAGGTCCTCCAGGCCCAGATCGACGACCTCGTCCACCGGCTCGACGACGCCCGCCAGGAGCGGTTCGCCCTCGAGCAGAAGCAGCGCGAGCTCAACTCCGGGCACAGCGAGCTCGTCGACTCCGAGGACCTGGTCAAGGACCGCCTCGAGGCGATGGAGAAGAGCGGTGCCGTCGAGCTCAGCGAGGAGCAGGAGGCCGCGCTGGCCGCCGACTTCGCCGCGGCCGCCGCGCCCGCCGACCCCGAGGACCTCGACCGGTTCGCCGACAACTCCCACCGGCTGGGGGAGCGGCTGCGCACCGCCGTCGCCGACGCCGACTCCGAGATCCGGCGCTGCGACGACGACCTGGCGCTCATCTTCAAGCACTACAAGTTCCAGTGGGACTCGCCCAACCTGGGCGCGACCGCCGACTCGTACGCCGACTATGCCCGGATCCTCGAGGAGATCCGCGGCACCGGCCTCGCCGAGCGGCGCGCGGAGTGGCGCCGCCGGCTCACCGAGTGGAGCGGCCAGGACCTGGTGCCCCTGCTCGGCGCGATGTCGTCCTCGGTCGAGGAGATCGAGGACCGGCTCGAGCCGATCAACGCCATCCTGCGGCGCCTGGAGTTCGGTGGCGCCTCGGGCGACCGGCTCCGGATCCGGCTGCGCCGGCTCGCGCCCGCCCACGTGCAGGTCTTCCTCAAGGACCTGCGCACCCTGTCCTCCGGTGCCAGCGGCGAGCTCGACGAGGCCGCGCTCGAGAAGAGGTTCACCGACCTCAGCCGGTTCATGCAGCAGCTGCGCAAGCCCGCCCAGTCGGGCGACGGGCCGGCCGTCACGACCGACCGCGACCGCCTGCTCGACGTACGCCGGCACGTCGAGATCAGCGCCGAGCGCTACGACCACCTCACCGGCGAGCTGCGGGCGACGTACCGGACCCTGGGGGAGAAGTCCGGTGGCGAGAGCCAGGAGCTGGTGGCGTTCATCGTCGGCTCCGCGCTGCGCTTCCGGCTCGGCGACGAGATGCGCTCGCGACCGCGGTTCGCCCCGGTGTTCCTCGACGAGGGCTTCGTGAAGGCCGACTCGGAGTTCGCCGGGCGTGCCGTGCAGGCGTGGAAGGGCCTCGGGTTCCAGCTGATCATCGGCGTCCCGCTCGACAAGGTGACCGGCCTCGAGCCCCACATGGACGAGCTGCTGGCGATCACCAAGAACACCACGACCCACCAGTCGTGGATCACTCCGATCACCAACGCCGAGACCGCCGACGCCTGACCTCGGCCACTCTCAGGGCTCGTTGCCCTGCAGGTCGGTGGCGTGGACGCCGTCCGCCGCGGTGACGGTGATCCACGCGCCGTGGTCGCCGGGCAGCGGGCGGCCGACGACGGCGGTGCACAGGGCGGGCTGGCTGCCGCACAGACGCCCGACCACGGCACCGTCGAGGTCGCCGAGGTCGAACGGCCTGCGGGCGGACCCCGCCTTCCCGGCGGGCGTCATCGACTCGCCGTCCCACAGCAGGTGGTGCGAGCCGTGGTCGCCGCGAACGGTGAGCAGCGCGTGGGACGCGAACAGGATCACCTCGAGCACCTGCGGCGAACCGGTCTCCGCGACCAGCGCGTCGGTCATCGCCGTCGTACCGGCCGTCGTGAACAGCTCGCTGCCCGTGCCGTCGACCCGGATCTCGGTGTGGGTCGTGGTCGTGGTGGTGGTCGTCGTCGTCGAGGTGGCGTTGCCGTTGTCGGAGATCGCGTCGATCACGGTCGCCACGCCCCCGAGGAGCACGATCGCGCCGACCAGCAGCCCGAACCGGCCGCGCCGCCACGCGCCGCCGGCGTCGTACTCGGGGTAGGTGGTCGCCTCGTCGGGCGCGGGCGGCGGATCGTCCCCGGGGGCGTCGTACGGACGCCACTGCTCCGTCACGGCGCGGCGCCCACCGCCAGGCGCCGGGCGAGCATCGTCATGCGCAGAGTCCCCTCTTTGCTGGGACGCTACGGCTCCCCGACCGGACGCGGGCCTCGTTCGCGGGAACCTTTACCTTGTCGGCTCACGTGCCGGTGTAGGACATCACGTGCTTGATCCGGGTGTAGTCCTCGAGCCCGTACATCGACAGGTCCTTGCCGTAGCCGGAGTGCTTGAAGCCGCCGTGCGGCATCTCGGAGACGAACGGGATGTGGGTGTTGATCCACACGACCCCGAAGTCGAGGTGCTTGGACATCCGCATCGCGCGGCCGTGGTCCTTGGTCCACACCGAGGAGGAGAGGCCGTACTGCACGTCGTTGGCGAAGTGCACCGCCTCGGCCTCGTCGGCGAACGACTGCACGGTGATGACCGGGCCGAAGATCTCGTTCTGGACCACCTCGTCGTCCTGGCGCAGGCCGGAGACGACGGTGGCGTCGTAGAAGTAGCCGCCCTCGCCGCCCGCGACCGTGGGCCGCGTGCCGCCGGCCTCGATCCGCGCGTGGTCGGGGAGCCGGTCGACCATGCCGGCGACCCGGGCGAGCTGGTCGGGGTTGTTGAGGGCGCCGTACGCGACCTCCGGGTCGTCGGGCAGGCCGGTGCGCGTCCTGCGGGCGTGCTCGGCGAGCGCGGCGACCAGCTCGTCGTGGATGCCGGCCCCGGCGAGGACCCGGGTGGCGGCGGTGCAGTCCTGGCCGGCGTTGAAGTAGCCCGCACCGGCGATCGCCTCGGCGGCGGCCTCGACGTCGGCGTCGTCGAAGACCACGACCGGCGCCTTGCCGCCGAGCTCGAGGTGGACCCGCTTGAGGTCGGTCGCCGCGGAGGCGGCGACCTCCATGCCGGCGCGCACCGAACCGGTGATCGCCACGAGCTGCGGCGTCTTGTGCTCGACCAGGGCGCGGCCGGTGGTGCGGTCGCCGCAGACGACGTTGAGCACGCCCGCGGGCAGGAACTCGGCGGCGACCTCGGCGAGCAGCACCGTGCTGGCCGGCGTCGTGTCACTCGGCTTGAGCACGATGGTGTTGCCGGCCGCGAGGGCGGGGGCGATCTTCCAGATCGCCATCATCAGCGGGTAGTTCCACGGCGTCACCTGGGCGACGACACCGATCGGCTCGCGGCGGATCCACGAGGTGTGGTCCTTGAGGTACTCGCCGGCGCTGCGGCCCTCGAGGACCCGGGCGGCGCCGGCGAAGAAGCGGAACTCGTCGACGCTGGGCGGCATCTCCTCCTCGGCGGTCACGCCGATCGGCTTGCCGGTGTTCTCGCACTCGGCGCGGACGAACTCGTCGGCCCGGTCCTCGATCGCCTGCGCGATGCGCAGCAGCGCCTCCTGCCGCTCCTTCGGGGTGGTCTCGCCCCAGGCCTCGGCCTCGAAGGCCCGCTCGGCGGCCCGCATCGCGCGGTCGACGTCCTCGGCGTCGCTGGCCGGGGCGGTGGTGTACGCCTGGCCGGTGGCGGGGTTGACGACGTCGTAGGTGGCTCCGGAGGCGGCGTCGACGCTGGCGCCGTCGATGAAGTTGCGCAGGGCGGTCATGAGGCGCGAGCGTAGCCAGCATCTCCGTCGTACGGAAGCCTCGTGCCTACGAAATCCGTTGCGAACGAACCAAATGGCCACGGATTCACTTGCCGTTTTCGATGGTGAGAGTCAAGATGGTCGAGTGGTAGACGTAACGGCGCACGACGCCCTCCAGAAGTCCGCGCGGGATCACCTGTGGATGCACTTCACCCGCATGTCCTCCTACGACACGGCCGACGTGCCGATCATCGTCCGCGGTGACGGCGCCTACGTGTGGGACGCCCAGGGCCGCAAGTACCTCGACGCCCTCGGCGGGCTGTTCGTGAGCCAGCTCGGCCACGGGCGCACCGACCTCGCCGAGGTGGCGGCCAAGCAGGCCTCCGAGCTCGCCTTCTTCCCGCTGTGGTCCTACGCCCACCCGACCGCGATCGAGCTCGCCGCGAAGATCGCGAGCTACGCGCCGGGCGACCTCAACCGGGTGTTCTTCACCTCCGGCGGCGGCGAGGCCGTCGAGTCGGCCTGGAAGCTCGCCAAGAACTACTTCAAGCTCGTCGGCAAGCCGATGAAGCACAAGGTGATCAGCCGCGCCATCGCCTATCACGGCACCACCCAGGGCGCCCTGTCGATCACCGGCCTGCCGGGCCTCAAGGCCCCGTTCGAGCCGCTGGTCCCGTCGACCTTCCGGGTGCCCAACACCAACGCCTACCGCGCCTCGGAGATCACCGGCGGCTTCCTCGACGGCTCCGACCCGGAGGCCTTCGGGCGCTGGGCCGCCGACCAGATCGCCGTCGCCATCGAGAACGAGGGCGCCGAGACGGTCGCCGCGGTGTTCCTCGAGCCGGTCCAGAACGCCGGCGGCTGCTTCCCGCCGCCCCCGGGCTACTTCCAGCGGGTGCGCGAGATCTGCGACCAGTACGACGTCCTGCTGGTCTCCGACGAGGTGATCTGCGCCTACGGCCGGCTGGGCCACATGTTCGGTGCCGAGCGCTACGGCTACCAGCCCGACATCATCACCTCCGCCAAGGGGCTGACCTCCGGCTACTCGCCGCTCGGCGCGATGATCGCCAGCGACCGGATCTACGAGCCGTTCGCCCACGGCACCGAGACCTTCCTGCACGGCTACACCTTCGGCGGCCACCCGGTCTCCACCGCGGTCGCGCTGAAGAACCTGGAGATCTTCGAGGACGAGAAGATCAACGAGGGCGTCCGGGACCGCGAGGGCGCCTTCCGCGCCACCCTGGAGAAGCTGCTCGACCTGCCGATCGTCGGCGACGTCCGCGGCGACGGCTTCTTCTACGGCATCGAGCTGGTCAAGGACAAGGCCACCAAGGAGACCTTCGACGAGGACGAGTCGGAGCGCCTGCTGCGCGGCTTCCTCTCCAAGGCCCTCTACGACGCCGGGCTCTACTGCCGCGCCGACGACCGCGGCGACCCGGTCATCCAGCTCTCGCCCCCGCTCATCTGCGGCCAGGAGCACTTCGACGAGATCGAGCAGAAGCTCCGCGCGGTCCTCACCGAGGCGGCCGACCTGCTGTAGCCACCCGGGGACGCACAGCAGCACTGCCACCGACGAAGCGGCGGTCGGGACGATGAGTCCGGGCCGCCGCTTCGTCGTTGAGTCGTCACGAACTTCGGTTGACTCGTCACGAACTCCGGTTGAGTCGTCACGAACTCCGGCTGACTCGCCGGATCCTCGATTCAGAGCTCGTCGTCGGCGATGAGGAGGTGACGACTCGACTGGAGAAAGTGACGACTCAACCGGAGAAAGTGACGACTCAACGTCAGACGGCAGCCTTCTTGCGGGTGACGAGCATGTTGGTGAGCACCAGGAACAGCGAGATCAGGAACATGACGGTTCCGACGACGTTGACCTGCATCGGGATGCCACGCTGCGCGACGCCCCACACGAACATCGGGAAGGTGACGGTCTGGCCGGCGTTGAGGTTCGTGATGATGAAGTCGTCGAAGGACAGCGAGAAGCTCAGCAGGGCGGCGGCCGCGATGCCGGGGAAGACGAGCGGGAAGGTGACCCGCCAGAACGTCGTCCACTCGCTGGCGTAGAGGTCCATCGCGGCCTGCTCGAGGTTCCCGTCGAGCCCGGACAGACGTGCCTTCACGGTGACGATCACGAAGGACAGGCAGAACATCACGTGGGCGATGAAGATCGTCACGAAGCCGAGCTGGCCGCCGAAGCCACCCGCGACAAAGAGCGCGAGCAGCGAGGAGCCCATTACGATCTCGGGGGAGGCCATCGGCAAGAAGATCACCGTGTTGGCGACCGAGCGGCCGACGAAGTCGTGACGGACCAGGGCGAAGGCGGCCAGGGTGCCGAGCAGCGTGGCCACGAGGGTGGCGAGCAGGCCGATCTCGATGCTGCGGACCACGGCGTCGCACATGCCGTCGGGGCGACACGGGTGGGCCCAGTTGCTCCAGGTGAAGTCGCGGAACGCGTAGACGTTGCGGGACTTGCTGTTGTCGTTGAAGCTCATCAGCATCACGACGGCGATCGGCACGAACATGTAGACCAGGACGAGCAGTCCGGCGGCCATCACCAGGTGGTCGCCGATCCAGCGTCCGGCTCGCTGCAGGCCCGTCATACGAGCTCCTCCGTCCCGGCGGTGCGGATGTAGACCATGACCATCGCGACGATGATGGCCATCAGGATCACCGACAGGGCGCCCGCGGTCGCGTAGTCGCCGGTGCTGGTGAACAGGTTCTGGATGACGTTGCCGACCATGCGCTGGTTGGGGCTGCCGAGCAGCGAGGCGTTGATGTAGTCACCGGCCGCCGGGATGAAGGTGAGCAGCGTGCCCGCCACGACGCCCGGCTTGGACAGCGGCAGGGTCACCTTGAGGAAGCCGCGCGTGGGGGAGGCGTAGAGGTCGCTGGCCGCCTCGACCAGTCGGGTGTCGATCTTCTCGAGGCTGGCGTAGAGCGGCAGCACCATGAACGGCAGGAAGTTGTAGACCAGGCCCGCGATCACCGCCACGGGCGTCGCGAGCAGCCGGCCGTCCTCGCCGAGCAGGTGCAGGAACTGCAGCGTGTCCACGACGAACCCGTCGTCAGCCAGGATCAGCTTCCAGGACAGGGTGCGCACCAGGAAGCTGGTGAAGAACGGCGCGATGACCAGCACCAGCAGGAAGTTGCGCCACCGGCCGCCCTTGAACGCGATCGCGTAGGCCAGCACGTAGCCGAGCACCAGGCAGATCGCGGTCGCCACGGCGGCGTACCACAGCGAGCGGAACAGCGGCTCCCAGAACTGGTCGAGGGCGTCGACGAAGTTCGCGAAGCGGTAGTCGACGTCGTAGCCGGTGAGGACCGAGCCCTCCGGATCGAACAGGCTGGTCGCGAGCAGCGAGTAGAACGGGATGACGAAGAAGAGCGCGAGCCACAGGGCGGCCGGCGCCATCAGCCAGTAGCCGGTGAAGCGTCCCCGGCGCATCGCCCTAGACCTCCTCGTGGACGCCGGCGTTGACGTCCTGGCTCGAGGGCAGCAGGAACGCGAACTCGGGTCGCCACGACACGTCGACCTTGGTTCCCTTGTCCAGTACGGCGCGCCGCCCGGTGTTCTGCTCGAAGGACATCAGCTCCTGGCCCCAGGGCATCATCACCAGGTACTGCGTGCTGACGCCGACGAAGCTGACGTCGGTGATGATGCCGCCGGTCATGTGGTTGCCGGGGGCGTCGATCGGCTCGCCCGCGGGGGCGATGAGCACCTTCTCGGGCCGGATGCCGACCCAGCCGTCGCCGCTGCGGGTGTGGGAGCGGTCGATCGGGATGGAGACCTGGGTGCCGTGCATGTCGACCCGGACGACGTCGGCGTCCACAGCGGCGACGGAGCCGGCGATCAGGTTGGACTGGCCGAGGAAGTTGGCGACGAAGGTGGTGCGCGGGTTCTCGTAGAGCTCGGCGGGGGAGCCCATCTGCTCGATGACGCCCCCGTTCATGACCGCGATCGTGTCGGCCATCGTCATCGCCTCCTCCTGGTCGTGCGTGACGTGCACGAAGGTGAGGCCGACCTCGGTCTGGATCCGCTTCAGCTCGATCTGCATCGAGCGGCGCAGCTTGAGGTCGAGGGCGCCGAGCGGCTCGTCGAGCAGCAGCACCTCGGGCCGGTTGATCAGTGCCCGGGCGAGGGCGACGCGCTGCTGCTGGCCGCCCGACATCTGCGGCGGCTTCTTGCTCGCCTGCGACTCGAGCTCGACCAGCGCGAGCATCTCCTTGACCTGCTGGTCGACGTCCTTGACCTTGCGGCGGCGCAGGCCGAAGGCGACGTTCTCGTGGATGTCGAGGTGCGGGAAGAGCGCGTAGTTCTGGAAGACCGTGTTGACCGGTCGCCGGTACGGCTTCTCGTAGGTGATCTCGTCGTCGCCGAGGTGGATGGTGCCCGAGGTCGGCACCTCCAGCCCGGCGACCATCCGCAGGGTCGTCGTCTTGCCGCAGCCGGAGGGGCCGAGCAGGGCGAAGAAGCTGCCGGCGGGCACTTCGAGGTCGAGGGAGCGCACGGCGGTGAAGGTCGTGAACTCCTTGGTGAGCGCGGTGAGCCGGAGACTCCGGGCCTCGGATGCGCGGTCAGCCGCCAATGACATCGGCGAAATCTCCTTCGTAGGCACGGATCTGGAACTCCTCGAGGGCCATGAACGAGTGCATCGTCTTCAGGGACTCGGCGGACGGGAAGATCAGCTGGTTCTCGACGAGGCTCGGGTCGACCTTCTCCATCGCCTCCTGGGCGCCCTTGACCGGGCAGATGTACCAGACGTACGCCGCGAGCTTCGCGGCCACCTCGGGCTCGTAGTAGTAGTTGATCCACTCCTCGGCGTTGCCCTGGTGGGTGGCGAGGTTGGGCACGAGCATGTTGTCGGACCAGATCATCTGGCCCTCCTCGGGCGAGACGAACACGAGGTTCTCGTCCTCGGCCGCGGCCACGTCGCCCGACCACGCCTCGCAGGCCAAGATGTTGCCGGCGGAGAGGTCCTGGATGTAGTCGTTGCCGGTGAAGGCCCGGACCTGGCCGTCGTTGCGGGCCTTGCGCAGCCGCTCGATCGCGTTGTCCCAGTCGCCCTGGGTGAAGTTCGCGGGGTCCTTGCCCTGGCTGAGCATGATCAGGCCCATGGTGTCGCGCATCTCGGTGAGCAGCGAGATCCGGCCGCGCAGGTCGGAGCGGGTGAGCAGCTCCTCGAAGGAGCGCACCTCCTTGACCTTCGACTTGTTGTAGGCGATGCCGGTCAGGCCGCTCTGCCACGGGGCGGAGTAGGTGCGGTCCGGGTCCCAGCCGACGCCCCGGAGCGAGTCGATCAGGTTGGCGTCGACGTTGGGGATCTTCGCCTTGTCCAGCGGCTGGATCCAGCCGACCTGGATCATCCGGGCGGCCATCCAGTCGGTGAGCATGAACATGTCGCGCTTGGAGGACTGGCACGAGCCGAGCTGGTTGACGACCTTCGCGAAGAACTCGAGGTTGTCGTTGACGTCGGCGGTGTAGCTGACCTTGATGCCGGTGCGCTTCTCGAACTCGGTGAGCGTCGAGACGTAGTCGCCGTCGTCCTCGTCGATGTAGCCGGGCCAGTTCGACACGACCAGCCGACGGTCGGAGGCGGACACGTCCTGCACCCGGCACTCGGCCGGATCCTGCTTGCGATCCGGCGTCCCGAACAGCGGGAGCACGCCGAGGCTGGCGCCGCCGAGCAGGAGTCCGGCACCCCCACGCAGCGCCGTCCTGCGACTCATACGGGCATTGACCAACGGTTGCCACCTCCCCAGAACACGTGCCGATCGTGGCATGACCCGCGTCACATGACAAGGGATTCCGTAGCCAGTTCACGTGATTGCAACGGAATCCGTACTTCACTGTTGCATCGCGGGGCCGTGGCCTGTGAGGATCGGGGGGTGTCCAAGCCCAAGCCGATGCCGCTCGACGAGGTCTCGAAGGCGATCATCGCCGAGCTCCAGGAGGACGGCCGGCGCTCGTACGCCGCCATCGGCAAGGCGGTGGGCCTCTCCGAGGCGGCGGTCCGCCAGCGGGTCCAGCGCCTGGTCGACAGCGGGGTGATGCAGGTCGTCGCGGTCACCGACCCGACCGAGATCGGCTTCGCTCGCCAGGCGATGATCGGGATCCGTGCCACCGGCGAGCTCGAGCCGGTCGCCGACGCCCTCGCCGAGCTGGAGGAGGTCGACTACGTCGTCATCACGGCCGGCTCCTTCGACCTCCTCGCGGAGGTCGTGGCCGAGAGCGACGAGCACCTGCTCGAGATCATCTCCCGCCGGATCCGCACCATCCCCGGCGTGACCAGCACCGAGACGCTGCTCTACCTCAAGCTGCGCAAGCAGACGTACTCGTGGGGCGTGCGCTGAGCCTCCTGGTGTGAGCCGCGAGAGGGCCGGATGAACCGATCCGGCCCCTCGCCGGCACAACCCGACCGACACCACGGAAGGGATGCACCATGCGTCAGCACATCAGGGCCGGCCTCCTCTGCGCCGCGCTCGCCGGATCCACCCTCGCGCTCACCCCGGCGGCCCACGCCGAGGGCGCCGCCCGCGACTACACGCTCACCGACTGCGACATCCAGGTCGAGGTGACGCAGTGGACCCCGGACCGCACCGTCACGAAGTCCACCGCTGAGATCGCGAGCTGGACCACGCGGATCTCGCTCGACCTGCCGAACCCGCTGCCGGCCGGCGAGTGGGCGGAGGTCGACTACGACCTCGGCCCGATCGAGACCGACTTCCTGCCCTTCGACCTCGCCAGCAGCGTCACGGCCGAGTACGGCATCGCCCTGGTCGACCACGACGGCGCGGCCGTGCTGCCCCTGGCGGGCGACGACGAGTACGCCGCGATCGCCGACGACTCCACGCTGGACTTCGCGCCGCACGCCTCCACCGTCCAGGCTCAGGCAGGCGCCCGGGAGCTGCGGCCCCGCGAGGTCACCTTCGCCTTCGCGGGCGCCGACGAGACCGGCCAGAAGTGGGCCGAGGTGCGCGGTGCCTGCGACCCGCTCGTCAGCGCGCCGGCCCTGATGACCCAGTACGTCTACGACCTCGACGCGCCCACCGACCTCGTCACGAGCACCCCCACCCCCGTGCCGGGCCGCGAGCTGGCCTTCACCGCCTACAACCTGCTCCAGGCCGCGCCGTCGACGGCCGGGGAGAGGATCCCCGCGACGGTCACGCTCGGCGGTCGGCCGATGGGCACCTTCCCGCTCGACGCCTCCGGCACGGTGACGGGTGCGTTCACCGTCCCCTGCTGCCTGTACGGCGCCCAGGAGCTGCGCGTCGTCAACGGCTCGCGGGTCGCGTCGACGAGCGTCGTCCTCCCCGAGAGCGACGCCAGCGGCCCGACGGGGCCCCAGGTCAGCCTGCGCGAGACGTTCCCCGCGCGGGTCGCGAAGGGCAAGCGGGCCACCGGCACCGTCAAGGTGAGCACCCCGCGGGGCTTCAGTGGCACCGTGCAGGTCCTCGAGGGCACGAAGCTGCTCGGCACCGCCAAGGTCGTCGCCGGCACGTCGCGACGGGTCACGCTCAAGAAGCTGGCGCGCGGACGGCACCGGCTGACCCTGGTGTGGACCGGCTCCGACCGCTACCCCGGCTACCAGCCGACGACCCGCTCGTTCGTCGTCCTCCAGCGGTGAGCCGCACCGGCAGCGGGTCGCGGCGCCGGCCGAGCCGGTAGAGCGCGAACCCGGTCGCCAGGAGCAGGCCGAGCAGGACCGCGATCCGCTGGCCGAACTGTGCCGGGTGGGCGGCGTCGAGGGCGGCGTAGACAGCCAGGTCGTCGCCGACGTACCAGAGCAGGTACGCCGTCGGCGGGACCAGCCACGACAGCGGGTGCCACCAGCGCACGTGGTGGTGGTTGCGGCCGACGAGCACGAAGTCGAGCACCACCAGCGACGGCGTGACGACGTGCTCGAGCAGCGACCAGGCGTGCCACAGGTTGCCGTTCTGCATCGGCACGTAGGCCAGGCCGACCAGCACCATGAGCGTGGTCAGCGCGCCGCGCAGCCAGGGGGAGCGGGGCTCACGGACGGCCACGACGAGGAAGCAGGCCGCCACGGCCAGGTTGGAGAGCTGGGAGAGCGCGGTCCACCACACGTCGTACTCCCGCGCGGCGAGGACCACCCCGGTCGCGGCGCTGGCCGCGACGAGGAGGCGCCAGAGCGCGACGGGGACCGTGTTCACCGGGGCATGGTCCCACGTTCACCTCCCGTTCACCCAGCGAACGCGGGCGGCCCGGATCGGTAGGGTCGTCGCATGAGCGCTGACTGGCGGGCCGACACCGTCGAGAAGATCCGGTCCCTGATCGTGGCGGCGGAGCCGGCCGTCGTCGAGGAGGCCAAGTGGAAGAAGGCGTCCAACCCCGCTGGTGTGCCGACCTTCTCCGCCGACGGCCTGGTCGCCACCGTCGAGACCTACAAGGACAAGGTGAAGGTCACCTTCGCGAAGGGTGCCTCGCTCGAGGACCCGACCGGCATCTTCAACGCCAGCCTCGACGCCGGCACCCGCCGCGCGGTCGACGTCGCCGAGGGCGAGACCCTCGACGACGACGCCTTCGTCGCGCTGGTCCGGGAAGCCGTCGCGCTCAACCGCGCCTGAGCATGCACTTCGTCGGGATCGACCTCGCCTGGGGCGATCGCAGCCCCACCGGTCTCGCCGTCATCGACGGCGACGGCGCCCTGGTGGCGGTCACCGCGGTCCAGGACGACGACGCGATCGTGGCCGCGCTCGCGCCGTACGTCGAGGGGGAGTGCCTGGTCGCGATCGACGCGCCGATCGTCGTCCCCAACGCCACTGGCAACCGCCGCGCGGAGGCTGCGCTCAACAAGGACTTCGCCCGCTTCGACGCCGGCGCCCACCCCGCCAACACGGGCAAGCCGGAGTTCCGCGAGCAGCCGCGTGCGGCCCGGGTGGCCGCCCGGCTCGGGCTGGACATCAACCCGCGCTCGCGCCGGCCGCGCCGGGCGATCGAGGTCTACCCGCACCCCGCGACCGTCGTGCTGTTCCGGCTCGGCCGGACCCTGAAGTACAAGGACAAGGCGGGCCGCGACCTCGAGCAGCTGCGCGCCGAGCTGGTCGTGCTGATCGGTCTGGTCGAGGGGCTGGCCGCGGCCGAGCCGCCGCTGCGTGTCGCCTCTCTTCCGGCCTGGCAGGAGCTGCGCGCGGCCGCGGAGACCGCGACCCGCAAGAGCGAGCTGCGCGTCGTCGAGGACCAGGTCGACGCCGTCGTGTGCGCCTACGTCGCGCTGTTCGCCGAGTGCCGCCCGGAGGCCACCACGACGTACGGCGACCTGGAGTCCGGCTACATCGTGACGCCCACGCTGCCTGCGGACCTCGAGCCCACGCCGCGTGCGCGCCGCGGCGCCCCGCCGCTCGACGTCGGCTCCGCCGTACGCCGCTACGCCGAGCTGCAGCCGGGCCTGCGGGCGGTGACCGACGGCTTCGTGGCGCTGGTGACCTCGATCCTCGACGAGGCCGGCATCAACTACCTGACCGTCACCGGCCGCACGAAGTCGGTGACCTCCTTCGCCGCCAAGGCTGCCGCGCGCACCGTCGAGGGCCGCCCCGTCTACACCGACCCGCTCAACGAGATCACCGACCAGGTCGGCGTCCGCGTGATCACCTACGTGCACAGCGACGTGCAGGCCGTGGTCGACCTCCTCGACGACCAGGTCGTCGTCCACGACGACCGCGACCTCGGGCAGGAGACCGCCAGCGAGGGCAGGTTCGGCTACTCCAGTCGACATCTGCTCGTCGGTCTCGAGCCGGGCGCCGACAGCGTGCTGCAGGGGCACCAGGCCGCCATCCAGATCCGTACCGTCCTGCAGCACGCCTGGGCGGAGTTCGAGCACGACATCCGCTACAAGGGCAGCGTCCCGCCCGAGCACGTCCTCGAGCTCGACCGGCGCTTCACCCTCGCCGCCGGCCTCCTCGAGCTCGCCGACCGCGAGTTCTCGACCATCCGCGACCTGCTGCAGGGGCCGGTCGCCCCGGCCGGCGCCGGGGATGAGGACCTCGACGAGGACGATCCGCGGATCAGCCCGCGCGAGCTCGCGGCCTTCCTCGCCGGCCAGTACGCCGACGCCGGCTGGTCGCGCACCGACCACTACGCGTGGATCTCGGCGCTCGTGCTCGAGCTCGGCATCACCTCGCTCGGCGCGCTCGGCGAGGCCCTGCGCTCGGTCGACGACGAGGCGCTGCGCGCGCGGATGGGCTACCGCTACCCGCCGGGCGCCGTACGCCGTCTCGACGACGCGCTCCTGTGGGTGTACGGCGAGCGGTACGTCGAGCTGCGCGGCAACGCCCACCGGGCCCCGGCCCTGCGCGCGCGGTGGGCCAGGATGCAGGACTGAGATGGCCGCGGAGCTCTACGTCCTCGAGATGGACGACATGCAGCAGTCGGCCGTGGACCTCGCCGACCCGACGCGGTTGGTCTTCGACTACGTCCGTCGCATCGGCGACCTGGTCGACGCGATGCCGGAGGGGCCGCTGCGGGTGCTGCACGTCGGCGGCGCCGCGATGACCCTGCCCCGCTACGTGGCCGCGACCCGGCCCCGTTCGCCCCAGATCGTCCTGGAGCCGGCGGCCGAGGTCGTCGAGCGGGTGCGCGCGGAGGCGCCGCTGCCGCCGCGCAGCGGGATCAAGGTGCGACCGGTCCCCGGTGAGAGCGGCATCCTCGCCGTGCGCGACGCCTCCCAGGACGTCGTCATCCTCGACGCGTTCGACGGCGGACGGGTGCCGTCGTCCCTGACCTCGCCCGCATTCGTCGCGCAGGTGCGTCGGGTGCTGACGCCGTCGGGGATGTTCGTCGCCAACCTGGTCGACCGGCCGCCCTATCCGCTGGTACGCGCGTTCGTCGCCGCGGCCCGCGACCTCGGGTCGCTCGTGGTCGGTGCGGAGCCGGCCACCGTGAAGGGTCGTCGGTCCGGCAACCTGGTGATCGCCTGCGGCGCGGTCCCAGCCGGTGCCTTCGGGGATCCCTCGCCGCTGGAGTACCGCGTGTTCCGGGGGCAGGCGGTGGCCGACAGCTTCGGCGCAGCCCGGGCGGGCCGCGTCAGGACTCCGCCGCGTCCTTGAGCGTCTGCTTCAGCTCGTCCTTGCCCATCGACGACGCGCCGGTGACCCCGGCGTTCGCCGCCTGCTGGTCGAGCTCGGCCTTGGTGATGTCGGCCGGTTGGTCGCCGAGGTGCTCCTGGCGAGCTGCGAGGAACGCCTCGCCGAGCTCGGCGCGCCGGGCCTCGTCGATCCGCTCCCGCATGCCGGGCAGGACCGTCGTCTCCTCCTCCTCGACGTGGTGGCGGACCGCGTCGACCAGCTGCTGCAGTGCGGTGGTGAAGTCGGGCGAAGCGGGATCGGTCCGGGAGAGGGCGAGCGCGAGCTGGTCGGCCTCGAGGTGCTCCTTCTGGCTGTGCTCGACGTCGTCCTCACCGCCCGCCTCCCGCGCCGCCGGGTAGACCTCGGACTCCTCCGCGCGGCTGTGGGCGGTCAGGAGCGTGGTCATCACCGGGACCAGCGCGGCGCGCTTGTCCGGCTCGTTGAGGAGCGAGTCGAAGAGACGCTCCAGCTCGCGGTGGTCGCCCATGATGAGGTCGACGACGTCATTTCCCATGTGGCCTGCTCCTCGCCTGTGTCTGCGTGCCGGGCCCGGGACCGGACCCGGGGGAGCCGTACCCAGGCGCGGGGCGGGGATACGGCTCCCGGGGCCGGCTGCTTCGCGTCCGGCCGCGCGCCTCCGGCGTCCTCAGGCCATCTCGGGGACGTGCAGGTGGGCGTAGGCCAGATCGAACTCGTGGACCTCGACGACCTCGCCCGACGCCTCCTGCGCCGTCCGGTCGCGCATCTGCTCGGCCGCCGCCCGGCTGGCGAGCATCGCCTCACGCGACGCCCAGGTCGTCGTCGCGCAGCCCAGTCCGGTCGACCGGTCCACGAGCAGGCTCGCGCTGCAGAAGCCCTCCATCTCGTCGAGCTGGGGCAGCAGCGCGACCCGGAACGTCTCGGACATCGTGTCGAGGTCGCCCTCCAGCCAGCTGACCCGACAGCATGCGCCGTGCTCGTTGCGGTGCATGGCGACGATCTCCCAGGTGTCGACCTGCATCGTGGCGCCGAGGACGTCGCGACCGCGGTCACGGATCGGCCGCAGCATCAGGTCGCTGGCGATCATGGCCTCCTCGCTCTCCCAGGCACTGGTGGCGATGCAGTAGCCGGTCTCGCGATCGACGAGCAGGGAGAGCCCGACGCACCCCTCGGTGCTGTCGAGCATCGGACCTGCTTCCTCCTCGACGAACCTGATCCCCGCGTCGATGTTGGCGGGCTTGCCGTGGAACGTGCTCGAGCGTGCGTACACGACCCACTCCTCTCAGGGGCAGGGCGACGCCCGACCGGCATCGCCGGTAGACACCTGCCTACTCCTCCGGCGTCGTCGACGCCATCCCCCAGAAGGGAGGTGCTCAGGCCTCGACGGGGAGCTCGTTGTAGGTGTCGGCGGCCTCCTGGCCGCTGAGCGCCCGGATCGCCGCCATGATCTCGTCGGTGGCCTCCCGGCGTGCCCGGCCGGGGGCGGTCCCCTCGAAGCGGCCGGTGAAGTCGATCGGCCTGCCGAACCGCACGCTCACCTTCGCCCGCCGGGGGAAGCGGGCATCGACCGGCTGCAGCTCGTCGGTTCCGGTCAGCCCGACCGGCACCACGGGTACGCCGGCCGTCAGGGCCAGCTGCGCCACACCGGTCCGGCCGCGGTACAGCCGCCCGTCGCGGGACCGGGTGCCCTCGGGGTAGATGCCGAACGCCTCGCCCCGCCCGAGCACCTCCAGCGCGACGTCGAGGGAGTTGAGCGCCGCGCGGGTGTCGTTGCGGTCGACCGGCACCATGCCGAGGCCCTCGAACCACGCCTTGCTGAGCCGCCCCTTGATCCCGGGGCCGGTGAAGTACTCCGCCTTCGCCAGGAACACCACCTTGCGGGGCGCCACGATCGGGATCACGACGCTGTCGGCGAAGCTGAGGTGGTTGCTCGCGAACAGCACCGGACCGGTCGCCGGCACGTTCTCCACGCCCTCGATCGTCGGACGCCACACCGCGCGAGCCAGCGGCGGGACGACGGCGTGGAGGACCTCGTAGAGCACGGCACCAGCCTAGAGCCGCTCCGATCCGGCCCGGCCCCGTCCCCACTCCGCGGGATGCCGCGGACGCCCCCGGCGCGCCTGCCGCTGATGGGGTTTTCCCCCGTTCACGGGATGCCGCCGCCGCGGGTACCGGCCATCGTGGAGGCGATGGGGAGGGGCCAGGAGGCCAGGAGCACATGACGACGTGGATCGGACCCGACACCGAGGGGTACGACGACCAGCGCGCGCTGTTCAACGCGATGATCGACAAGCGGCCGCGGTTGATCGCAGGCTGCGCGAGCGCCGCCGACGTCCGGGAGGCGCTCGACCGCGCGGCGCGTGACGGGCTCGCCGTCGCCGTGCGCTCGGCCGGGCACTCGGTCGCCGGACAGTCCAGCAACGACGACGGCCTCGTGGTCGACGTACGCCCGATGACGGGGATCGAGGTCGACGTGGCCGCCCGCCGGGCACGGGTCGGGGGCGGCTGCACCTGGGGCGAGCTCGACGCCGCCACCCAGCAGCACGGCCTCGCCACCACCGGCGGCCGGGTCTCCAGCACCGGCGTCACCGGGCTCACCCTCGGCGGCGGCTCCGGATGGCTGGAGCGCCAGCACGGCCTCGCCTGCGACAACCTGCTCGCCGTCGAGCTGGTGACCGCCGACGGCCGGGAGATCCGCGCCGACGAGTCCCAGCACCAGGACCTGCTGTGGGCGAGCCGGGGCGGGGGCGGCAACTTCGGCGTCGTCACCGCGCTCGAGCTGCGGCTGCACCCGGTCGGCCCGACCATCCTGGGCGGCCTCCTGCTGTGGCCCTTCGACCGCGGCGCCGAGGTGGCCCGCGCCTTCCGGGACTGGGCGGACGCCGCACCCGACGAGCTCGGCACCGGGCTCGTCGTGATCAGCGGTCCGCCGGAGGAGTTCGTCCCGGCGCACCTGCAGGGGCAGCCCGTGGTGGCGGTCGTGGTGTGCTGGAACGGCGACCACGCCAAGGGGCAGGAGCTGGTCCAGGTCATGCGTGACCTGGCGCCGGAGGTTGACCTGGTCGGCCCGATGCCGTACGTCCAGCTGCAGTCCATGCTCGACGACCCGCCCGGCCTGCGCCAGTACTGGAGTGCCGACTACCACGACAGCTTCCCGGACGGGGCCCTCGACGTCTTCCTCGAAGCGGGCGCCCGTCGTCCCTCGCCGATGACCCAGCACCTGCTCCTCCCGTGGGGCGGCGCGCTCGCGCGCGTCGACGTCGACGCCACCCCGCTGAGCCAACGGTCCGCCCGGTGGGTCAGCCACCCCTTCGCCACCTGGGAGGACGCCGCCGCCGACGACGCCAACATCGCCTGGGTCCGCGAGTACCGCCGGGCGAATGCTCCCTTCACCACCGGCGGCGTCTACCTCAACTTCATCGGCGACGAGGGCGACGAGCGGATCAAGGCCGCCTTCGGCGCCGAGAAGTACGAGCGCCTCAGCCAGATCAAGGGCGAGTACGACCCGGGCAACGTGTTCGTCGGCAACCAGAACATCCGCCCCCGTGCCACCGTCTGACCCCAGGAGAACAGCCATGTCCGACAAGCAGAGCATCGACAGCCCCCACGAGCGTCGCCCGTTCCAGGCCCACGGCCACATGGACGTCGTCACCCTCGGCGGCTTCACCCTCGGCCGCGGCACCTTCGAGCCCGGCTGGCGCTGGTCCGACGACGTCAGGCCCATCGCCGGCACCGACTCCTGCCAGGTGCACCACACGGGCCTGTGCCTGTCCGGACGGATGACGATCAAGCCCGACGACGGCGACGAGTTCGAGATCGGGCCCGGCGACGTCATCGACCTCGACCCCGGCCACGACGCCTGGACCGTCGGCGACGAGGCGTGCATCATCCTCGACACCGGCGTGGCGGCGTACGCCAAGCCGAGCTGAGCTGCTGCCGGCGCGGGTCAAGCGACCGTGAGCACCAGGAGGGCCGCGACGCACAAGGTGATCAGGCCGATCGCGACGAGGTAGACGACCGCCTCGGTCCGGCTGGCCCGGTGCTCACCCATCTGCTCAGGGTCGCGGGCCAGGCCGTACATGAAGAACAGCAGCGGGACCAGGAGCACCGCGTTGAGGACCTGGGTCAGCACCAGCAGCGGGACCAGCGGCACGCTCGGGATCAGCACCAGCGCCGCGGCGGCCGCGGTGACCAGCAGGAAGGTCGAGTAGAAGAGCGGGGCACCGCGGAAGCCGTCGTCCAGGGCGCCTTCGTGGCCGGTGAACTCGCACACCGAGTAGGCCGTGGAGAGCGGCAGGATCGCCGCCGCCAGCAGTGCCGCGCCGATCAGCCCGATGCCGAACAGGGCGCTGGCTCCCTGTCCGGCCAGCGGCTCCAGGGCGCCGGCGGCGTCGGCGGCGGAGTCGATGCTCACGCCGCTCGCGTGCAGGGTCTCGGCGCAGGTCACGACGACGAACAGCCCGATCACGCCGGTGAGCACCGATCCGGTGATGACGTCGATGCGCTCGTAGGGCAGCTGGGCGGCGGTGAGCTTCTTGTCGACCGCGTAGGACTGGATGAAGCTCAGCCCCCAGGGGGCCAGCGTCGTGCCGACGGTCGCGACGATGACGACCAGGGCGTCGCGGTTCAGGGGAGCGGAGGGGACGACCAGGCCCGCCGCCACCTCGCCCCAGTCGGGGCCGACGACGAAGCCGGCGGCGAGATAGGCGACGAAGACGGCGGCGAGCGCCATCAACAGGTGCTCGACGCGGTGGAAGCTGCCGCGCAGGACCAGCACGGAGACGAGACCGGCGGCGAGGGGCACCGACACCTCCCGGGAGACCCCGAACAGCTCGAAGCCGGCCGCGACGCCCGCGAACTCGGCGCACGCGGTGCCGAGGTTCGCGGCCAGCAGCAGGACCAGCGCCAGGCTGCCGAGCCGTACGCCGTACCGGTCCCGGACCAGACCGATCAGGCCCTGGCCGGTGGCGACGCCCATCCGGGCGCCCAGGCTGTGGAAGAGCACGAGGGCGACCGTCGAGAGCAGCAGGACCCACAGCAGCTGGTAGCCGTAGTCGGCGCCGACGACGGAGTAGGTCGTGATGCCGGCCGGATCGTCGTCGGAGAGCCCGGCGAGCAGCCCCGGGCCGAGCACGGCGACGAGCACCGCGAGCCGGGTCCGTCGTGCTGCGGGCGCGGGGGCGGTCTGGGAATCCATGGCGGCCACGGCTCAGCCCTTCGGTGGTCGGCGCAGCCGCCAGCCGGCGGTGCGCAGGAAACGGCGGCGCTGGATCGCCGAGGTGGGGCGACCGAGCTCCTCGATCGTCGCGGCGTCGGTGGCGGCCGCCTCCCGCATCAGTCGTTGCCGCTCGTCGCTGCCCAGGGCGCGCACGAGGCGGCGGCCGGTGTGGGGGTGACTGCGGCGCAGGGCGGCGGCGGCGCGGGCCGGGGCGACCGCGTGCAGGACGTCGGCGGCCTTGCGGGTGCTCAGCCGGGCGAGCAGCTCGGCCAGGCCGCGGGCGTCGAGTCGGCGGAAGCTCGCCGCATCGGTGCTGAGCTGGACCAGGTGTCCACGTCGGGACGTCAGGTGGAGGTCGGTCCAGGCGACGGCGACCGGTGGGTAGCGGAGCATCAGGCGGCCCGGACCGATGCGTCGCAGCAACGCGGCGGTGCCCAGGTCGACGGCCACCACCTCGGGGGTGAGACCTTCCTCGCCCAGGAGCACCTCGGAGACCCGGGAGAGGCGCTGTCCGTGCAGGTCGACGACCTGGGTGTCCATCACGTCGCGTGCCAGCAGGAGCTCGTCGGTCTCCAGGGGCGGCCGCGCCGGGTGCACGGGGAGGAGGTGGGCGTCGGCGCGCAGCACGACCTCGGTGGGCGTGCTCCGCGCGACGTCGGCCCACCCGACCAGGTAGCCCGTCGAGCGCCCGGACCGGACGAGCAGGTGGTCGACCTGGGGCCGGGCCGGGCCGAGGCGCACGGTCAGGTCCGCGACGCGGCCCAGGCGCCGCCCGGACGCCGAGCGGACCGGACGTCCCAGCTGGTCGGACAGCAGCGGGGGCACGGGTGCGCGCCTCATCCCGGCCTCCTCAGGTCATCGAGCCGCTCGCGCGTCTGGCGGGCGATCTCGACGTCCTCCGCGGCGGTGACCACGACCGTGCGGACGGCGGCCCCCGGTGCGGACAGCTCGCCCTCGACGACGGCGTCGTTGCGGTCCGCCCGGATCGCGACCCCGAGGTGCCCGAGCCGGGCGGCGACGCCCGCGCGAACGTCGGGGGAGTGCTCGCCGACGCCCCCGGTGAACACGAGCACGTCGAGCCCGCCCGCGCTGGCAGCCATCGCGCCGATCTCACGGACCAGACGGTGCACGTACACGTCGAAGGCCAGCGCCGCGTCCGGGTCGCCCGCCGCGCGGGCGGCGAGGACCTCGCGCAGGTCGCCGGAGGTGCCGGACAGGCCCTTGAGCCCGGACTCGTGCTCGAGGACCCGGGTCAGGTCGGCGAGGTCGGCGCCCGCGTGCTGCAGCAGCCACAGCAGGAGACCCGGGTCGATGCTGCCCGATCGGGTCTGCATCACCAGGCCTGCGAGAGGGGTGAAGCCCATCGTGGTGTCGACCGAACGTCCCTCGCGCACCGCCGCCAGCGAGCCGCCGGCTCCGAGGTGGCAGGAGACGATCCGCAGGTCCTCGACGGGGCGGCCGACGAGAGCGGCGGCACGGCGTACGGCGTAGCCGTGGGACAGGCCGTGGAAGCCGTAGCGGCGCAGTGCGAACCGGGTGTTCCACTCGCGGGGCAGCGCGTAGGTGCGGGCGGCGGCGGGCAGGCCGGCGTGGAAGGCGGTGTCGAAGGCCGCCACGGCCGGCAGGTCCGGCAGCAGCCGGCGCACGGCCCGGATGCCGGCGACGGCGCGGGGGTTGTGCAGCGGAGCGAGGTCGCTGATCGACTCGAGGTCGGTGACCACGTCGTCGTCGATCAGCGTCGCGCCGGCGTACCGCGGCCCACCGTGGACGACGCGGTGGCCGATCGCCTCGATGTCGGCGACGCCGTCGAGATCGGCGAGGAACTCCTCGATCGGCTCGAGGTGGTCGGCGCCCGTCCAGGCCTCGACCGTGCGGGTGGCGAGGCGGTGCTCGGGGTCGAGCAGGGCGAGCTTCAGGCTGCTGGAGCCGGCGTTGACGACGAGGACGCGCACCCGCTCAGCCCTCGGGGGTCCGGGTGCTGGGCTGCTCGGTCGTCAGACGGGGGCCGGCCCCCTGCTGCCACTGCCAGTGCCGCACCTCCGGGAGGTCCTCGCCGTGCTCGCGGATGTAGCGGCGGTGCTCGATGAGCCGGTTGCGCAGCCACTCGCGGGCCTGGCCGGCGTGCGCCTGCAGCCCCGGCACCCGGTCGATGACGTCGATGGCCAGGTCGAAGCGATCGACCTGGTTGAGCACCGTCATGTCGAACGGCGTGGTGGTGGTGCCCTCCTCCTTGTAGCCGCGCACGTGCATGTTGTCGTGGTTGGTGCGGCGATAGGTCAGCCGGTGGATCAGCCAGGGGTAGCCGTGGTAGGCGAAGATCACGGGCCGGTCGCGGGTAAACAGGGCGTCGAAGTCGGCGTCGGAGAGCCCGTGCGGATGCTCGCGATGGTCCTGCAGCCGCATCAGGTCGACCACGTTGACCACCCTGATCCTCAGGTCGGGGAAGAAGCCATGCAGCAGGTCGACGGCCGCCAGGGTCTCCATCGTGGGCACGTCGCCGGCACAGGCCATCACGACGTCGGGCTCCTCGTTGCCGTCGCTGCTGGCCCAGTCCCAGATCCCGATGCCCTTGGTGCAGTGCTCGACCGCGCTGTCCATGTCGAGGTACTGCAGGGCCGGCTGCTTGCCGGCGACGATCACGTTGACGTACTGGCGGCTGCGCAGGCAGTGGTCGGCCACCGAGAGCAGGCAGTTCGCGTCGGGCGGCAGGTAGACGCGGATGACGTCGGACTTCTTGTTGACCACGTGGTCGATGAAGCCCGGGTCCTGGTGGGAGAAGCCGTTGTGGTCCTGGCGCCACACGTGCGAGGTCAGCAGGTAGTTCAGCGACGCGATCGGGCGGCGCCAGGGAATCTGGTTGGTGGTCTTGAGCCACTTCGCGTGCTGGTTGAACATCGAGTCGATGACGTGGACGAAGGCCTCGTAGCAGGAGAAGAGGCCGTGACGTCCGGTCAGCAGGTAGCCCTCGAGCCATCCCTCGCAGGTGTGCTCCGACAGGATCTCCATCACCCGGCCGTCGGGAGCGAGATGGTCGTCGTACGGCAGCGTCTCGGCGTTCCACGCGCGGTCGGTGACCTCCAGGACGTCCTGGAGCCGGTTCGAGTTGTTCTCGTCGGGTGAGAACAGCCGGAAGCGGTCGGCGTTGCGGGCCATGACGTCGCGCAGGAAGGTGCCGAGCACCCGGGTCGCCTCCACCGCTCCCGTGCCGGGTGTCTCGACCGGTACGGCGTAGGCCGTGAAGTCCGGCAGCTCCAGGTCGCGCAGCAGCAGGCCGCCGTTGGCGTGCGGGATCGCGCTCATCCGGCGCCCGCCGGCCGGGTGCAGGTCCCGGATGGCGGGCACGGGCGCCCCGGCCCCGTCGAAGAGCTCCTCGGGCCGGTAGCCGCGCAGCCAGTCCTCGAGGATGCGTCGATGGCTCTCGTTGCCCCGGGCGTCGGCGAACGGGACCTGGTGGGAGCGCCAGTAGCCCTCGATGCGCTGCCCGTCGACCTCCTGGGGTCCGGTCCACCCCTTGGGGGTGCGGAGCACGATCATCGGCCAGGGGCGGCGCTCGACGCGACCGCCGCCGCGGGCCTCCTGCTGGATGTCGCGGATCTCGTCGAGGCAGCGCTCGAGGGTCGCCGCGAACGCCTGGTGCATCTCGGCGGGGTCGTCCCCCGCCACGACGTACGGCGTGTGCCCGTAGCCGCGCAGCAGGGAGAGCAGCTCGGTCTCGGGGATGCGCGCCAGCACCGTCGGGTTGGCGATCTTGTAGCCGTTGAGGTGCAGCACGGGGAGCACGGCGCCGTCGCGTCGCGGGTCGAGGAACTTGTTGCTGTGCCAGCTGGTCGCCAGGGGGCCGGTCTCGGCCTCGCCGTCGCCGACCACGCAGGCGACCACCAGGTCGGGGTTGTCGAACGCGGCGCCGTATGCGTGCGAGAGGGCGTAGCCGAGCTCCCCGCCCTCGTGGATCGACCCGGGCGTCTCGGGCGCCACGTGGCTCGGGATCCCGCCCGGGAAGGAGAACTGCCGGAACAGGCGACGCAGGCCGTCCTCGTCCTGGGCGATCTCGGGATAGGTCTCGGTGTAGGTGCCGTCGAGATAGGCCGCGGCGACGATGCCGGGTCCGCCGTGGCCCGGCCCGATGACGTACATCATGCTCAGGTCGCGGTCGCGGATGGCCCGGTTGAGGTGGGCGTAGACGAAGGTCAGGCCCGGCGTCGTCCCCCAGTGTCCGAGCAGCCGGGGCTTGACGTGCTCGGGACGCAGCGGCTCGCGCAGCAGCGGGTTGTCCATCAGGTAGATCTGCCCGACCGAGAGGTAGTTGGCGGCGCGCCACCACGCGTCGATGCGGTCGAGCTCGTCCGGGGCCAACGGTCCGAGCACGCGTGTGCCGACGGGCTGTACGGGCTTCATGGTGACCGTCTCCTGCTCGGCTCGACCGACCTGGCAGGTCCCACCCTAGGGGGAGTCGCGTCGCCCGGGTGGGGACCTTCGGCCGGTCCGAGGTGTCTCTCGGCCCTCCCCGGGCCCGCCGGTACGAGCGACGCTGGGGGAGACGGGGGGCGACGCCGGTGCCGGCGAGAGGCATCGACGCCTGGACGAGAAGGCCTGGGAGAAGGCCTCGGACAGAAGGAGGAGCCGTGGAACGGATCATGTGGCTGGTCCTGGGCGGCGTGGTCCTCGTGGCCGCGGTGCGCGCGGGCCGCCATGCCCGTGCCCTCCTCGTGGCCCGATGGGCGCTCGGTCTGCTCTTCGTCGTCTTCGGCGCCCTGGTCAACGCGCTCTACCTCGTGCTCGACCCGGACTACTACACCGACTTCGCCGAGCCGTCGCCGTTCGGCTTCGTCCGGGACACCTGGGACTCGCTGGTCGTGCCCCACCTGGGGCTGTTCATCACGATCCTGATCGTGGCGGAGGCCGTTGCCGGGGCGTTGATCCTCAGCGGGGGCCGACGCGCCCAGGCAGGTCTGATCGCCCTCATCGCCTTCCATGTCGGCCAGCTCGCGTTCGGCGGGGTGCTGTGGGTCTGGGCTCCCCTCATGCTGGTGGCGCTCGGCCTGCTCCTGCGGGCCGAGCGCCGGGCCACGGCCTCCGGAACCCCCACGCGGCGCGACGGGCGGGCTCGGTGGGCCTGGACCGCACGTCGCAGGGTGCTCAGGAGGTCGTCGTGACCGCGCCGTGCACCAGCGAGGCCAGACGGTCGTGCCCGACGGGCTCGCTCGCGAGCATCGGCAGCACCACCACCCGATCGGCGAGCGCCTCGACCCGGTCCAGCTGACGCTGCTCGGCGGCGGCGCGGAGCCGGAGCAGGGGAGAGGCGGGTCGTGCGGCTGCCAGGGAGGCGTTGACCACCCAGGCCCAGGGCGTGATGCCGGCGCGGACCAGGTCGCTGTGCAGGGCGGCGGCCTCGCTGACCGGGGTCTGCTCCGGCGTGGCCACGATGACGGCGTGGGTCAGGGTGGGGTCCTGGAGCATCATCAGCGGGGTCCGGTACCCGGTCTTGTCGGGACCGAGCAGGCGGACCATGTCGCGGTGGTAGGAGCCGGTCGCGTCGAGCAGCAGCAGGGTGTGGCCGGTCGGGGCGGTGTCGAGGACGACGAAGCCCCGGCGAGCCTCTCGGATGACCTGGGCGAACTGGTTGAAGACGGCGACCTCGTCGTTGCACGGCGAGCGGAGGTCCTCGGCCAGCGCGGCGCGCTCCGCGTCGCTGGCGTCCCTTCCCTTGGTCGCCATCACGTGCTCGCGGTAGGTCGCGATCGCCGCGGCCGGATCGATCCGGCTCACCGTGAGCAGCGGCACCGCCTCCGGGAGCGTCGAGGTCAGGTGGGCGGCCGGATCCGTCGTACTCAGGTGGACCGGATGTCCGCGGTCGGCCAGCGCGACCGCGATCGCGGCAGCGACGGTCGTCTTGCCCACCCCTCCCTTGCCCATGCACAGCACCAGCCCGTGGCCGGCCGCCTCGAGGTCGTCGACCAGCGCGGCCAGGTCCGTCGTCCCGCGAGACGTGGCGGTGTCGTCGCCGGCCGGCTCGGGCTCGGTGGACAGTGGTTCGGCCCGGTGCTCGGCCAGCAGGCTGCGCAGGGCGGGAACGCCGACGGGTGCGGGGAAGCAGAAGGCGACCTCGTCGCGCACGAGGGCGTCCAGGGACGACGGCCGGCTCGCCAGCGCTGCCTGCTCCCGCGACCGGGTCGCCTCGTAGAGTGGGTCGCTCTGGTCGGCCGGCGAGGCGGGGAGCAGTCCGTTGACGACCAGGTGGCTCGGCCGGATGCCGGTCTCCTCGAGCTCGGCGGCGGTGCGCGCGGCCTCGGCGAGAGCCGAGGGCTGGGCGCGGGTGACCAGGACGATCCGGGTCCGGGAGGTGTCGCGCAGGGCGGCGACCGCGGCGGCGTACGTCGCCCGGTGCTTGTCCAGGCCGGCCAGGGGGCCCAGGCAGGAGGTGTCGCCCGTGCCTGTGGCCAGGAAGTCCGACCAGGCGCCCGGGAGCTGGAGCAGTCGGATGGTGTGGCCGGTGGGCGCGGTGTCGAACACCACGTGGTCGAAGTCCTCGAGGACCGCCGGGTCGGCCAGGTAGGTGGTGAACTCGTCGAAGGCGGCGACCTCGGTGGTGCACGATCCGGACAGCTGCTCGCGGGCCGCGCTGATCTCGGCCTCGGGAAGCTCGCCGACGAGCGGAGTGAGGATGCGGTCCCGGTAGGCGTCCGCGGAGGCCTCGGGGTCGATCTCGATCGCGCTCAGGCCGGGCGCTGTGGGGATCGCGGTCAGCCGGTGCTCGATCGTCGTGGCCAGCACCTCGGTGAGGTTGGACGCCGGGTCGGTGCTGACCAGCAGGGTCCGTCGGCCCTGCTCGGCGAGCCGGACCGCGGTGGCGCAGGCCAGCGACGTCTTCCCGACCCCGCCCTTGCCGGTGAAGAAGAGGAACCGTGGCGGGTCGGCCAGGAAGTGGGGCAGGGCCATCGGGCTGGGCTCCTTCTCGACGGGACCGGTCCCGTGCCGTGGTCGATCGACAGGCGTGCACGGCCAATCTAGGGGCGCGCCCGAACCCCGGGGTAGGGACCTTCGGACCCCACCGGTGCGGGTCGGTGGTCCTGGGGTCGGGGCCTCACCTGGCGCGCCGGCGAGCGGTGGGCGTGGAGCGGTCCGGTCGCGGAGGCAGCAGGCTGTGGGCCGTCTCGTCCTCCTGCGCGTTGTGGAGGCGGAGCACGCCGTACAGGCCGTAGAGCAGGCGGCGGACCTCGACCACGTCCTCAGGTGCGGCGGCGTCGCCGGGGATCTCGTCGAGCAGGCGGGTCAGCCGGGCGACCTGGTGCTCGATCTCGGCGTGGGTCCGGGTCAGCGCGTACGTCGCGGTCTCGCCGAGGGCCCGGGCCACCAGCGGCACCAGCTGCTCCTGGTCGGCGCGCTCGTGGGCCAGCAGGTCGGTGCGCAACCGCACCAGGAGCCGGCGAACGGGTGCGAGCTGGGGGTCCTGGGTGGTGATCTGGTCCGCGACGGTCCGGATCTCCTCCACGACCGGGAGCGCGGCCTCGTGCTGGTCGCGCAGCTCGTGGCCGATGGTCACGTCCGCCGGCGCCAGCGTCACGGTGTGGGTCCGGCCGGGCAGCACCGCTCGCAGGGCCAGACCGATCGCCAGCACGTCGATGACCTCTTGCAGCACGGCGCCCGCGGCCGGGGGCAGCAGTCCGGCTGCGGCGGCCGCCATCGCGACCAGGGACAGGCCCATGCCGATGCCGACGGCCTGCCGGGCGATGCGTCGGGACCGCTGGGCGATGAGGATCGCGTCGGCGAGGGCGTCGACCCGGTCCACGGTGAGCACCACGTCCGCTGCCTCGGAGGAGGCGGTCGCGCCCCGGGCGGCGAGGGCGACACCGACGTCGGCGGCGGCGAGGGCCGGGGCGTCGTTCACGCCGTCGCCGACCATCATCGCGACGTCGGAGGCGCGTTCGGCCTCGATCACCTCGAGCTTCTCGCCGGGATCGCAGTCGGCGTGGACCGCGTCGACCCCGACGATCCTGCCCACCGTCTCCGCGGTGTCGGACCGGTCGCCGGTGATCAGCACGACGCGCCGGATCCCGGCCTCGCGCAGGCCGTGGATCATCCGCGGCGCGTCGGGGCGGATGACGTCCTCGAGGAGGAAGGCGCCGGCCGGTTCGCCGTCGACGGCGGCGAAGACGGTCATCGAACCGTCCAGGCTCGCGCGCCGCCGTACCCGTTGCGCCCAGGCCGGAGCCGGCTCCGGGACGATCCAGGAGCGCTTGCCGAGGGCGACCTGGTGCGAGCCCACGACGCCACGAAGGCCGTAGCCGTGCTCCTCGGCGACCTCGGCCGGCATCTCCAGCGCCAGCCCCCGTGCCGTGGCGGCCGAAACGATCGACGTGGCGAGCACGTGGGGCGACATCTGGTCCAGCGACGCGGCGAGTCGCAGCAGCTCGTCGGCGGAGAGGTCCTCGCTCGCGGTGACGGTGCCGACCAGCTGGGGCCGACCGCGGGTCAGGGTGCCGGTCTTGTCGAACATCACGACCCGGGCCGCCGCGAGGCGCTCCAGGGTGCCGCCGCCCTTGATGACGACCCCGATCCGGGTGGCCCGGGCGAGTCCGGAGATGTACGCGATGGGCGCGGCGAGCAGGAGCGGGCAGGGGGTGGCGACCACCAGCACCGCCACGGCGCGGACCGGGTCGCCGGACAGCGCCCAGGCCCCGCCGGCGAGGAGGAGCGTCAACGGCACGAAGACCACCGCCAGCCGGTCGGCGAGGCGGACGAAGGGAGCTGACGAGGCCTGCGCCTGCTCGACCAGGCGAACCACGCCGGCGTAGGTGGACTCCGCGGCGGTCGCGGTGGCGAGCAGGTCGAAGGGCGCCCCGGCATTGACCGCCCCACTGCGGACGACGTCGCCCGCCGCCTGCTCCACCGGCAGCGGCTCCCCGGTCAGCGCGGACTCGTCGAGCGTGGCCGCGGTGAGCAGCCGACCGTCCACCGGGACCACCTCGCCGGTGCGTACGACGACCGCGTCCCCGGGCGCGACCCGGTCGACGGGCACCTCGACCATCCCGTCGGCCTCGCGGCGCCGGGCCGTGCGAGGAGAGCGCTCGAGCAGCAGGCGCAGCTCGCGACGTGCGCGTGCCTCGGCCCGGGCCTCGAGGAGCTGACCGGTGGTGAGCATGACGGTGATGACCGCTCCGGCGAAGTACTCGCCGACGGCGAGCGCGCCGCCCAGCGCGAGCAGGGCGATGACGTCGACCGTGGGCCGGTGCCGGCGTACCGCGTCGGCGGTGGCCACGAGAGCGACGACCAGCCCGACCACGGTCCCGGCCAGCCACAGGGCCTCGGCGGCGCCGTCCTCGTCCAGCGCCCACACGACGCCACCGGCGGCCAGGAGCAGGCTCCCGGCGCCGAACAGGTACACCACGAACCGTCCCTGAAGGTCCTCCATGCCCTCAGCCCATCGCATTGCGCGGGGTGCGACAAGGGACTTCTTGCGGGGCTCGGGGGGCCGATCGTCCCTCAGGCCGAGTCCGACTCGTCAGGCGTCGTAGTCGACGACGACGCTCGAGGAGGTCGGGTGGGACTGGCAGGTCAGCACGTACCCGCCGGCGAGGTCGCTCGGTGACAGCGCGAAGTCCTGGTCCATCTCCACGCTGCCCTGGAGGACCTTCGCCCGGCAGGTGCCGCACGCCCCGCCGAGGCACGCGTACGGCGCCTCGACCCCGGCCTTCAGCGCGCTCTCGAGCACGGTGTCCCCGGCGTCGAGTGCCAGCTCGCGCTGCTGCCCCGAGAGCCGGACCGTGACGTTCGCCGGGCGGTAGCCGTCCGTGACCCGCGGCCGGTCGTAGCCGTGGAAGAGCTCGACGTGCAGCCGTTCGGTCGACACCCCGTGGTCGAGGAGGACATCGCGCAGGTCGGTGACCATCTCGACCGGACCGCACAGGAACCACTCGTCGACGGCGGCTGCCGCCAGGTCCGTGGTGAGCCAGGCCGCCAGCCTCGCGCCGTCGACCCGGCCGCGCAGCGGCGCGGGATGCCTGGGGTCGCGGGAGCGGACGTGGATCACCCGGAGGCGGTCGGCGTACAGCGTCTCGAGGTCGGCGAGCTGCTCGCCGAACATGGTGCTGCCCGCGTCGCGGTTGCCGTAGATCAAGGTGAACCGGCTCTCGGCCTCGACCTCGAGCGTCGTGGTCAGGACGGACAGGATGGGCGTGATGCCGCTGCCGGCCGCGATGGCGACGTAGGTCTTGGCGGCGAGCGGGTCCACCGGCGTGCCGAAGGAGCCCGCCGGGGTCATCAGCTCCAGCACGTCGCCGGCGCGCAGCTGCCCCATCGCGAAGGACGAGAACGCACCGCCCGGGATGTGCTTGACGCCGATCGCGAGCTCACCGGAGGCCACCGAGGAGCAGATCGAGTAGCTGCGCCGCACGCCCTCGCCGCCGAGGTCGGTGCGCACCGTGAGGTGCTGTCCGGCCTGGAACGCGAACTGGTCCCGCAGCTGGTCCGGGACCGCGAAGCGGACCAGGACGCTGTCGCCGGTGAGACGTTCGACGCTCGCGACCGGGACCCGGTGGAAGACGGGATGCGAGGCCGAGGACCGCCTGGGTGCGCGGATCGGCAGGATCGGCGCCAGCCTGCCGTTGAGGCGCTTCCACTCGCGGTACTCCTGGGGATCGAGCTGCTGACCGAACACGGTGCCGATCGCCGCGTCCCGCTCCAGGTACGCCTCCTCGTTGCGGCGCCAGGCAGCGACGTAGCGGTGGAAGGGGATCGACGGGTGGAGGTGGTGGACCAGGTGGTAGTTCTGGGACAGCAGCAGCGGGGTGAGGATCCACTCCGCCCCGACCCGGTTGCGGGTCGCGCGATAGCGGTTCTCCTGCTGGGTGTCCTCGAGGTCGTGGTGGGGCAGCCAGTCGAACCACCAGGCGAGGACGAACATGGCGACCCGCTCAGGGATCAGGTAGACCACCGCGAGCGTCCACAGGTGCCCGCTCACCGAGCATCCCACGATGACCGCGGCGCTTGCCGTGATCAGGAATGCCGTCTCCAGCACCTCGGCCCGCGGCCGACGGCCCAGGTTGCGCACCAGGAACGCCAGGTAGGGGACGTCCATCAGGGCGAAGCGGACGGGCACCTGCCAGGTCGGTGCGCCGCTCACGAAGTGGTCGGGGTCGTTCTCGTCGTCGTTGGTGTTGCGGTGGTGCTCGATGTGGATGAACGCGAACGACTTGAACGAGATCAGCGGCGACACGAAGAGCATCGCCACCCGTCCGAAGGCCACGTTGACCCATCGATGGGTGCTGATCGAGTAGTGCGACGCGTCATGGAGGACCGTGAACAGCACGAAGATCGCCGCCGCGGACACCGCGACCGTCACCGGGACGGGCAGGCTCGCTGTGAGTGCTGCCCAGGTCGCCGCGGCGAAGACCGTCAGCGCCGCCGAGAAGATGACGACGATCGGCCACGAGAGCGAGGGCACTCGCACACCCGGATCCGGGAGGGCGTGGCGCGAAGGTGCGGGCTGCACGGTCGAGGCGGTCATGCGGGGAACGTACGGCGGCGTACGGCGCTCGCGACAGCGCTCCTCAGCCCACTGCCATGTGCTGTGAGCACACGGCTCCTCAGGAGGGGTCGGCCGGCCGCGGCCTGAGCACCGTGGTGCCCAGGCGCTGCGTGAGGCGGAGCGCGGCGTGCAGCTCCGCGATGCGCTCCGTCGCCGGCCGCCCGCGGCGTGCCTCGGCGCGGCGCAGCCGCTGCAGGACGGTGTTGCGGTGCAGCCCGAGCGTGAGCGCCGCAGCAGCGAGGCCGCCCTGTGCGTCGAGCACGGCGAGCAGCGCGCGCCGTTCCTCGTGCTCCCGCTCGCCCGGGGCGGCGAGGTCGCCGAGCTCGGCGGCGACGAACGCCCGGGCCAGGGCGAGGTCCTGGCTCAGCACGTCCACCAGGGCGACGTCCTCATAGGCGGTGACCGACGCTGCGCCGTCCGAGAGCTCCGCGGTCCGGCGGGCCCGCAGCGACTGCAGGTGCGTCTCGCGGAAGCCGGGCGTTCCCTTCGCCGATGCGCCGATGGACACCCGGACCGTGGGCGGAAGGATCGGGTTCAACGCCGCGATGCCGGACGCGAGCTGCGGGGCCGTGGTGGTGGCTGCCCAGCCCCAGAGCGCCCGTGCGCCGTCGGGCACCAGCAGGGGGGAGCGGGCACCCAGGTGGGAGGCGACCAGCAGGCCGACCGGCGCGAGGTCGACGTCCTCGCGATCGGTCCAGCACACGAAGCCGGTCTGCCAGTCGGTGAGCCGGTGGGACAGGGTTCGTTCGGCCCGGCCCACGTCCACCCGGTCGCCGGCGATCAGAGCCCGCACGGTGTCGGTCCTCGCGGCGCGCGCCTGGTTGGCCCGCCGGTCGAGCTCCGCGACGTACTCGAGCGCGACCTGACTCGAGATCCGGTCGATGTAGGTGAAGCCGAACGACTGCAGCCCGTCGACGGCAGCGAGTGCGACGGCCGGATCGGTGATGATCCCGCGGATCACGGCCACGAGACGCTCGGTGAAGTAGGCGTGGCCCATCCGGTAGAACCGGAGCATGACGTCGACGCTGTAGCCACGCGCTGCCATGGCGCGAGCGTGCTCCAGGGCGGTCACGGGCGCCGTCGCGGCCGAGACGTCGATGCCGTGCCTGACCATCGACAGTGCCGCCTCGAGGTTGGAGGAGCACGAGCCGAGAGTCAGGCCGCGCAGCTCCGGGTCGGCCCCTGCCTCGGGGATGCGCTGGAGGAGGTAGGCCAGCATGTCCTCGGCGTGCGAGGTGACGTCCTCCAGGAGCTCGGCGGCGGCTCGACGCAGCTCGACGGTGACGTGCTCCAGGGACTCCACGATCAGCGAGTGTCCCATCGTGCTCGAGACCTCGCGCCAGCGCGCCCGAGCGTGCGGCACGAGCTGCTGGACGGGACCCTTGTCTCGACTCCTCGGGACCTTGGGCTCTCGCCCCGCTCCGGCAGCGGGTGGAGGCTGCTGGGAAAGCCAGAACGAGGAGGCACCCTCGATGTCCTCAGAGACGTCCTACGACACCGGCGCCCCGACCATCGAGGTGCGCATCTACCGAGACGACGTGCTCCTGGTCCGGGAGCTGTGCGAGACCGAGGAGGACGCCGCTGCGGTCGTCGAGCAGTGGTCGGACGCCGGGAACGTGTACGTCGTCGTGGACGACCTCTCGGCACACCACGGCCCCGAGGACATCCTCGCCCCCGACGACTTCGTGTTGGACGAGGACGAGGACGTCCCCCTGGCCTCGGCGGTCCTGCCCGGCTACGGGACCGAGTAGGGAGCGCCACGTGAGCACCCTCGAGGCCATGCGGGACACCGCGCTCGCGCTCGTGAGCCGGGGCAGGGGAGTGCTCGCTGCGGACGAGAGCACCCCCACGATGGCGAAGCGCCTGGCCGCGGTGGGCCTGGAGTCGACCGAGCCCCGCCGGCGCAGCTACCGGGAGATGCTGTTCGCCACCGACGGACTGGGCGAGCACGTCAGCGGCGTCATCCTCTTCGACGAGACCGCACGACAGCGCGACCAGGAGGAGACGCCGTTCCCGGAGCTGCTGCGGCGCCGGGGGATCGTGCCCGGGATCAAGGTCGACGGAGGCATCCGGCCGTTGGCCGGCTTCCCCGGCGAGGTCGCGACGCAAGGTCTGGACGGGTTGCGGGAGCGGCTCGAGGAGTACGCCGCGCTCGGACTCCGCTTCGCCAAGTGGCGGGCCGTGATCCGCATCGCCGACACTCTGCCGTCGGCCGGCTGTGTCGAGGCGAACGCGCACGAGCTGGCCCGGTACGCGGCGCTCTCGCAGGAGGCCGGGCTGACGCCCATCGTCGAGCCCGAGGTGCTGATGGACGGAGCCCATGACCTCGACACCTGCGCCGAGGTCACCGAACGGGTGCTCCGTGAGGTGTACCAGCAGCTGGGCCGGCAACGGGTCGTGCTCGAGGCCACCCTGCTCAAGCCCAACATGGTCCTGCCCGGCAGCGAGTCGGACAGCAGGGTCACGGACCAGCAGATCGCACATGCGACGATCGCGGTGCTGCGCCGGACCGTGCCCGCGGCGGTGCCCGGCATCCTGTTCCTCTCCGGTGGTCAGAGCGATGTGGAGGCCACCGCCCGGCTGGACGCGCTCAACCGGCTGGCACCGCAACCGTGGGAGCTGAGCTTCTCGTTCGGACGAGCGCTGCAGGCGCCGGTGCTGAAGGCGTGGGGCGGCCAGGAGGCGAACCGGGCGGAGGCCCAGGCGGCCCTGCTGCGCCGGGCACGGCTGAACGGCGCCGCCCGCAGCGGCGAGTACACGGCAGATCTCGAGCAGTCCGCCTCCGGCGGAGGATCAGGGCACGGCGTCTCGGTGGGCCGCGACTGACCGGCAGACGCGCCGGCCACCACCGGCGAGCCCGGTGTCGATCATCGCGACCGCTCGTCGCCGAGCTCCCGGAGGGCGAGGTCCCTCTGCGCCCCGACGCCCGCGGCTGCTTCGTCGCCCGCCATCCAGGAGTGGCACAGCCACCAGGCGGTGACGCCGCCGAAGGTGCTGGACGGGTCGATGCCGGTGACGGCCGCGAAGCGCTGGACCCGGTTGCGGACGGTGTTCTCGTGCACGTAGAGCGTGCGGGCGACCGCGGTGGCGTCGCGACCGGCCTCCAACCAGGCGCGGACGGTGCCGGCCACGGCGCCTGCCGCCGCTCCGAGCTCGACCTGCGCGGCTCGGTGGTGGGCGCTCACGGTGGCCGCCAGGTCGGTGCGCGCCAGAAGCGCGGCGACGGGTGCGACGTCGCCGATGTGGACCGGTCCGACCAGTCCGGACACCTCCGCCGCCGGGACGGCCGCGACCGCCTGTCGGTGCGCCACGCCGAGCTCCTCGGCCGGGACCGGCCCTGCGATGCCGATGATCTGACGTGGCCCACCCGAGCGGAACGTCGGCTCGCTCGGTACGACGGCGACGAGGGTGTCCCGAACCATGGCGGCGATGGCGGGGCCGCTGCCCTCGGTCAGCCGTCGCAGGGCGGCGGACGCGGCCTCGCTGGGCCGGGTGACGAGCACCCACAACCCGGAGCCTGCGGCGAATCCCCGTTCGGCCGCGGCCAGGGTCGCCGCGGAGCCGCCCTCGAGGAGGCGCCGCATCAGCTCGGTGTCGCGGTCCCACGCGTCCTGCGTGCGCGGTGCGTCGCGATGCGCGCGGATCAAGCGCGCCCGCACCGCGTCGGCCCAGTCGTCGTACAGCTCACGGGCGTCCAGGAGCCGCTCCGCGGGGATCCCCGCCTCCTCGGCCAGGTCGCGGGCCCGCGCCCAGATGGTGCGCTCGGAGATCCGGACCGAGCCGAGCACCACGTCGATCGGGATGCCCTGACGGGCGCGGGTGACGGCGAGCTGCTCGACGACCGTCAGCTCCGCCTCGGTCGGCGCGCGTCGGCCCGCCAGCGCGCGAGCGGCGGCGGTGAGCAGGACCCGGGTGTGGCCGGTGATGTCGGAGACCGGCAACGTGGCCGACTCCTGGACGTGGCTGCGCACCGCGGCGACCACCTGAGGGAGCAGCGTGTCGTCGGCGAGCACCCGCTCGATCAGGTCGACGAAGGCCTGCCAGTCCCGCTCCTCCACGCTCACCCGCCGATTCTCCTCGCTGGTTGTGGCAAACCACAACGCAGCCGCCGAAATCGGTGACCAGGGCCACTCCGAACCCGGCGTCGCGCGCCTAACGTTGTGCCGGGAACCACGAGGCGGCCTCGCCTCGCTACGGAGGGGAACGAATCCATGAGGAAGCCCGCTCGCGTCGCCGTGGTCGGCGCCGGTGCTGCCGGCCTGGCCGCCACGAAGGCGCTGCTCGATGTCGGCGCCGACGTCGTCACCTACGAGAAGGGGGACCGGCCCGGGGGCCTGTGGGACCAGCACAACAGCAGTGGGCTGTCTCCGGCGTACGGCTCGCTCCATCTCAACACCAGTCGGGGGCGCACCGAGTTCGCCGACTTCCCGATGCCGACCGACTGGGTGGACTACCCGTCGGCGGCGCTCGTGGCCGGCTACCTCGCCGACTACGCCGAGACCTTCGGCGTCACCGAGCGGATCCGCTTCGACACCACGGTGACCGGCGTCGAACGAGCAGAGTCGGGACCTCGGCGCGGCGCCTGGACGGTGACCACCGCGGCCGGCGCCACCGACTGGTACGACGCCGTCGTGGTCGCGAACGGCCACAACTGGGACCCCCGCTGGCCCGAGCCCGGCTACCCGGGCACGTTCGACGGCGTCCAGATGCATGCCCACGACTACCGCAGTGCCGAGGTCTTCCGCGACCGCCACGTGCTCGTGGTGGGGATGGGCAACTCGGCCATGGACATCGCTGTCGACGCGTCCTACGTCGCGGCCGCGCCGGTGCTGCTCTCCGCGCGCCACGGCGTCCACATCGTGCCCAAGTACCTCTTCGGTCGCCCGGCCGACGCCACCGGCGGCGCGATCGCCGCGCTCCCGTGGCGGATCCGCCAGCGTCTGGCCGAGACCATGTTGCGGGTGGCCGTCGGCCGTCCCGAGGACTACGGGCTCCCGGCGCCGGCGGGTGGGCTGTTCCAGAACCACCCGACGATCAGCGACACCATTCTCCACCGGCTCACCCACGGCGAGGTCGTGGCGCGGCCCGGCATCGAGCGGCTGGACGGCGGTCGCGTGGTCTTCACCGACGGCCGCAGCGAGCGCGTCGACACGATCGTGTGGGCCACCGGCTACCGCGTCACCATCCCGTTCCTCTCCGAGCAGTGGCTCGGCGCCGAACCGGAGAAGATGCCGTTGCACCACCGCGTCTTCCATCTCGACGACCCGAGCCTGGCGTTCGTCGGGCTGATGCAGTCCACCGGCGCCGCGCTGCCCGTCGTCGAGGCACAGGCCAAGCTCGTCGCGGCCCACCTCAGCGGCAGCTACGCCCTGCCGGCCGACGCCGAGCGCCGCGCCGTCGCCGATCGGACGCTGCGTGAGGCCCGCGCCCGGTGGGGGGAGAAACGGCCTGCGATGCGCATCGACTTCGACGCGTACGTCGCCTCCGTGCCCCGCGAGATCGCGGCCGGGCGGCAGCGCTTGGCCGAGGGCGCCGGCGCGTTCGAACCCCGCTCGACCACGCCCCCCGATGCCACCTCCTCCGACACGACCTGTGAGGTCCCCGCATGAACCTGCGTGACGCCACCGGCCTCCGCGTGCTGATCACCGGCGCCTCAGGCACCTTCGGCCGCGCGCTCGCCGCCGAGCTGACCTCGCGTGGGGCGCGGGTCGTCGGGCTCGACGTCGCGCCCCGCGCCGACGACCCGATCACGGTCATCCGCTGCGACCTGACCGACGACGTCGCCGTGCCGGCCGCCGTCGCGCAGGCTCTCGAGGAGCTCGGCGGGCTCGACATCCTCGTCAACAACGCCGGCATCGGCGGGCCGGCCCCGGCCGAGCTCGCGCCCGGCGAGGAGGTCCGCCGTCAGCTCGACATCAACCTGCTCGGCACCTGGCGGGTCAGCGCGGCCTGCGTGCCGGCGCTGGTCGCCTCCCGCGGGCGGGTCGTCATGGTCGCCTCGCGGATGGCCGTCATGCAGCTGCCCCTCGCCGCGGCGTACGGCGCCTCCAAGCGCGCCATGGTCGCCTACGCCGACGCGCTGCGCCTCGAGCTCGGCACCCACGTCGGCGTCACCTGCGTCTACCCGTCGGCCGTGCGCAGCCCGATCCACGACTCCACTGCGAAGGCGGGCCTCTCCCTGGAGGGGATGAGCTCCTACGAGCCGCTTGAGGGGGTGGTCGCCACCGTGCTGCGCGCCGCTCTCTCGCCGAAGGCCCCGCGTGACCTGCCGACCACTCGGAAGGGGGCGGTCGAGCTCTTCCTCGCCCGCCACCTGCCGCGGCTGACGGACCGGATCGTGGCACGCACCTTCTCGTCCCGGATCCGCTCGGGCGCCTTCGCCGACGCCACGCTGGCCGCCGGCGCGGTGGCCCGCCAGGCCGAGATCGACGCCCGCAACGACGCGGAGGCCCGGGCGTGAGTGCCACCGACGCGGTCCCGCCGAGGGGGACCGCCGCGGCTGCGCCGGATGCCGCGGGTGCGGCCGAGGACTCGACGCGGGCCGGTCGGGGGCCGCTGGTGCAGTACGCCACCGGCTCGCTCGGCATGGGCGCCTGGGTCACCGTGCCCGGACTGCTGCTGCTCTACTTCCTCACCAACACCCTCGGTGTCTCCCCGCTGGTCGCCGGCCTGGCGCTGCTGTTGCCCAAGATCATCGATGCCGTCATCCACCCGCTCTTCGGCACGCTCTCGGACCGCCAGGCCCGCGGGCAGGGTCACCGCCGCGGCATGATGCGGTGGGGCCTGCTGCTGGGCGTCGCGATGATCGCGATGTTCACGGTCCCCGGCGGCCTGCACGGCACGCCGGCCGCGGTGTGGGTCGCCGCCTGGTACGTCGCCGGCAACGTCCTCTTCGCGGCGTTCCAGGTGCCGTACCTGACCACGCCCTCGGACCTGCGGGTCGGCTACCACGAGCGCACCCGAGTCTTCATGGTGCGGATGGTGCTGCTCACCGTCGGTCTCCTCGTGGCCGGTGTCCTGGCTCCCGCCCTGGTGTCCGACGAGCAGCGCGGCAGCTACAGCCGCATGGCACTGGTCTTCGCGGTTCTCATGGCCGCCACGGCCCTGGTCGCGCTCCGCGGCGTACGTCGGCTCAACGCGACCTGCGGCTTCCGCGAGCCTGCCGTCCACTCGCAGTCCGCGGTCGCCGACCTGCGGCTGGCCTTGGGTGATCGACACTTCCGCACGCTCGTGCTGTCGTACCTGTTCACCGGCGCGACCACCCACCTGGTGCTCGCCGCCGTGCCGTTCTACGCCGAGCACGTGCTCGGGCGGTCCGGACTGACCGCCGTGCTCATGGGTGCCTTTCTCGGCCCGGCCCTGGTGGCCTCGCCGTTGTGGCTGCGGGTCTCCGGGCGGATCGGCAAGCAACGCGGCCTCCTGCTCGCGCAGTTGTTGTTCGTGCTCGGTGCCCTGATGCTGGTCGTCGGTGACTACGTGCCGGTGGCGTTCACGGTCGCGGTCGTCGTCCTGCTCGGCACTGCCTTCGCAGGTCTGCAGCTGTTGGCCTTCGCCATGGTGCCCGACGCGGTGGCCGCGGCCGAGCGTCGCGGGCAGTCGCGTGCCGGCGCCTACACCGGGGTCTGGACCGCCACCGAGGCCGTCGGCACCGCAGTCGGGCCCTACGTCTACTCGGCGGTGCTCGCCGTCGGCGGCTTCGCCTCGGCGGTGGACGGCGAGAGCGTGCCGCAGACCGCGGGCGCGGTGCACGCCATCCTGATCGGGTTCACCGCCGTGCCTGCCGTGCTCATGTCGGTCGCCTGGCTCATCCAGCGCCGGTGCGGCCTCGACGGTCTCGCGGCCAGTGAGCGCTGACCTCTACTCGTTGGGGTCGCTGGTCGGTCTCCTCGCCATCGCGGTCGGGGCCGTCGCCCAGGCCGCGACGGGCATGGGGTTCTCCTTGGTCGCCGCCCCCTTCCTGGCGGCGGTCATGGGACCGCGTGACGGGGTCGCGGTCACGATCCTGCTCGCCGCGCTGTCGTCGGTGGCGCCACTGTGGGGCAACCGCGCGCACGTCGATCCGCGGGCCGTCGGTCGCCTGCTGGTTCCCACGTTGGCGTTCACCCCGCTGGTCGCGTGGGCAGTTCACGACGTCGAGACCCGCTGGCTCGCGCTCGGCGGCGGGGTCGGGGTCATCGTTGCCACCCTGTTGCTCGCCAGTGGCCTGCGCTCGCCGTGGCTGCGGCGCCGCGAGGCCGTCGTCGCTGTGGGGGCTGCCAGTGCGACCCTCAACGTCGTCGGGGGAGTCGGCGGGCCGCCCGTCGGCCTCTACGTCGCCAACGCCGGCTGGGAGGCCCAGCGGGCGCGAGGCACCCTGCAGGCCTTCTTCGGCATCCAGAATCTCGTGACTGCCGTCATCGTGGGCGTCGTCCTCCCGGATCCGGCCCAGCTGGCGGCACTCGTCGCCGGCACGACGGCCGGGTTGCTGCTGGCCAACCGGATGGGGCTGGCGACCGTGCGCGCCGGGATCCTCGCGGTGTCGCTGTTCGGCGGCGCGTGGCTGGTGTGGGGAACGGTGTAGTCGGCCGGCGCCGAGGCGCGGGAGAACCCTCAGAAGCGAGCCTCGCTCGCGATGTTGCCGGACTTCATGCCCCCGTTCTGCGGGGCGACCTGCTAGACGTCGTAGTTTTGACTGACTGACTCGTGCTGACCTGCACCAGCGGGGCGGGTATGCCGCGGCTGCCGGCGAGCCAGACGGCAGTCCCGGCTCGGCCAGCTTGGAGACGTCGACCTCGCCACGCGGCCCGTAGCGGGAGATGCTGCACGGGGAGCGAGCGTCGCTGTCGCGGAGGACGCGCTGGGCCTGGCGGGAGCCGACCATGCCCGAGGTTCCTAGCCCGGCGGCCCCTGCTGTGGCCATGCTGGACCTGATCCGTCTGGTTGAAGAAGAGACGAAGAGGAGTGTTCTCGTGGGCGATCCGATCGAGATCGAGGTCGAGCGTGGGCGGGGCTGGGTCGATGACCAGCGAGTTCAGTTCGATGCGATGCGGGCGCGGTGCCCGGTGGCGCGGCTTGAGGACGCCTGGCTGGTGCTGGGCCATGCCGAGGTGATCGCCGCTGCGACCGATCCGGTTGCGTTCTCCAGCGCGGTGACCGCGCGCCGCGCCATCCCGAACAGCCTCGATGGCCCGGAGCACGCGGCGTACCGGGCGGTCGTCGATCGCTACCTCACGCCCGAGCGGGTCTCACGGGTGGAACCGGCCTGCCGGGAAATCGCCGCCTCGATCGTCGCCGGTCTTCCCCGCGGCGAGACAGTCAAGACCCTCGCGCGCATTGGGATCCCGTACGCGGTGCGCTCGCAGTCGGCCTGGCTGGGTTGGCCGTCGGATCTGCAAGACGAACTGGTCACGTGGATCCGGGACAACCACAACGCCACCAGGTCCGGAGATCGAGCACAAACCAGAGCCGTCGCCGAACGTTTCGATCGGATCATCGGTTCCTTGGTCGAGGCCCGACGCGACGAACCGGCTGGCGACGTCACGGCCGCGTTGATGCGCGAGACCGTGCACGGCCGTGCGCTCGGTGAGGACGAGATCGTCTCCATCCTCCGCAACTGGACCGCCGGAGACCTGGGATCTCTCGCTACGTCGGTCGGCGTCATCGTGCACTTTCTCGCCGCGAGACCAGAGGTGCAGCGACAGGTCCGTCAGCTCGTCGCGGACGGCGAGCAGGCGGGGCTGGAGGCCGCGGTCGAGGAGATCCTGCGCATCGACGACCCGTTCGTCTCCAACCGCCGCCGGACCACTGGTGTGGTCGAACTCGGTGGGGAGTCGATTCCCCAGGGTGCGTTGGTGCTCCTGAACTGGACGGCCGCGAACCGGGATCCGCTGGTCTTCGGCGATCCCGACGCCTTCGAGCCGCAGAGGCATGCCGAAGCGAACCTGGTGTTCGGAATCGGCCCGCACATCTGTCCAGGCCGGGCCTTGACGCTGATGGAGCTGCGGGTGATCACCGAGGCCCTCGTTCGCGAGACCGCGTGGATCGAGCTGTCCACCGAGCGGCCCGCGGTACGCGAGGAGCCGCCGGTCGGCGGCTGGGCACGCGTCCCGGTGGTCCTGCGCTGATCGGCTCTCACCAGCTCGCGTACGTCATGCGCCCAGCCTCCGCACGGGTCGCGCCGGTCGGCAGGGCGCAGAGCCACTTCACCGGCGGCCATCGGTCCGCCACAGCGGTACGACAACGCGGGACGTCCGCGTGGCGTGTCTCGACGGCATCTTCGCGGCACGCGAGAGCATCAGGGCGTGACACGTTTCGGGCGCAGGTTCGGGTTGGCTGTCGAGGGGCTGACCCCCGGCTACTTCGCGTTGGTGATGGCGACCGGCATCCTTTCGGTCGGGACACATCTGGAAGGGGTCGATCTCCTCTCCGAGGTGCTGCTCGGCGTGTGTGTCGCCTCCTTCGTCGTGTTGGGCGCCCTCACCGTGTGGCGGTTCCTGGCCTACCGGAGCGCTGTCGTGGACGACTTCACGGACCCGCGGCGCGCCTTCGGGTTCTTCACGTTCGTCGCCGGCACCAACGTGCTCGGCGTCCGGCTCGGGCTGGAGGGCTGGCACGCGGCGACCGCGGTGCTCCTCGCGGTCGCCGGTCTCGCCTGGCTCGCGCTGGGCTATGTCGTCCCGTGGACCGCGGTGCTCGGCCGGCAGGAGCGTCCGGTGCTGGCCACGGCCAACGGGACCTGGTTCATCTGGGTGGTCGCAAGCCAGTCCGTCGCGGTCGCGGCGGCGACCATCGAACCGGTCTATGAGTCGGTCCGTCGGGAGCTGGCGGTGCTCGCCGTGGTGTCCTGGTCGGTGGGCGTCTTCCTGTATGCAGCGGCCGGGGTGTTCGTCGCGTTGCGGTTGATGCTCTATGAGTTCGGGCCCGAGGATCTGACGCCGCCGTACTGGGTGTCCATGGGTGCGCTGGCGATCACGGTGCTCGCCGGGGCCCGGATCGTGGAGATGGCCGACGCGCCGATGGTGCGGGTGACCCGCGACCTGATCGCCGGGGTGGCAGTGCTGTTCTGGGCGTTCGCGACCTGGCTGATCCCCGTGCTGGTGGCGGCCGGCTGGTGGCGGCACATCAGCCGCCGGGTCCCGCTGCGATACGAGGCCACCTTGTGGAGCATCGTGTTCCCGCTCGGCATGTACGCGGTGGCCGGGATCTACCTGGGCCGCGCCGATGACCTACCGGTGGTCGCGGCGATCGGCCGCATCGAGCTGTGGGTGGCGCTCGCCGTGTGGGCCATCGTGTTCACGGCCATGGCGCGTCACGTCGTGAACACCGTGTTCCGGGTACCGGCGGAGCCGGGCCCCACGCGCGCCGAGTCCGATCTCGGCGTCAGCGGGTAACCCCCGGGGTGACCTGGAACGCGCCGTGGGCGCCCCGCTCGGCGTCGACCATCACGTGTGTGACGAACGGGTAGGAGCCGGCCTCGGGAAACGTCAGCTCGACGAACCCGCCCTGACTCGGACCGAGGCTCAACGACTGCGCGCCACCGCCCCCGTGGTCGCGCCGGTCGAGCAGGTAGGCACCCTCGGCCCAGGCGGTGTCGAACTGGCCGCCGACGACGTGGAAGGACGTGGAGCGGTTCGGGCCTGCGTCGAGCACCCAGACTCGGACTCGCTCGCCGACCCGGGCGGGCAGCGGCCGGTGGTCGTACTGGTTCGCATAGCCGTTGAACACCACCGCGTCCGGGGCATCCGCGGCGACCTTGGCCGCATCGGTCTCGCCGGCCTGGGCACCGAGGTAGAGCTCGGACTGGACGAGCACGTAGCTACGGTCCACGGGCGGCAGACCGCGTGGCTCGATGACCACGGCACCGAAAAGCCCGTTGGCGATGTGGGCAGACATCGGCATCGTCGAGCAGTGGTACATCCAGATGCCCGCTCGGGTGGCGCGGAACCGGTAGACCAGCGACTCGCCGGGGGCAATGGTCCGCATCGGTTGCTGCGGTGCCAGGGCGCCGGCGTGGAAGTCGATCGAGTGCCCGATCGAGCCGCCGTTGACCAGGGTGATGACGAACCGGTCGCCGACCCGACCGTGGAGCACCGGGCCGGGGGCGGTCCCGTCGTAGGTCCACTGGCGCTGGGTGATGCCGGGGGCCACCTCCCGGATCTCGTCTCGCACCGTGATCGTGCGCCGGTGTACCCGTGGGCGGTCCAGCGGCGGTAGCGCGGCATCGCGCGCCTGGAACCCGTCCGGGGGTGCGGCCAGGAAGCTCAACGAGTCGGCGGCCCCCGCGGCATCCTCGGAACCGTCGGCGGGTTCGGCGCGGTCTGTTTCGGTTGCGGTCGAGTCGTGGCTGCCAGAGGGGCCGTGGGAGTGCTGGCTGTGGTCCTCGGTCACCTGGGTCGCGGTGGACGCCGGGCCGGTGACGTCGATATGCAGGACCATGCCCATCTGGCGGTGGCCGACGACCGTGCACCAGCCCTCCACGTCGCGGCCCACCACGCCGACGTCGAGCCGTTCGGTCTCGCCAGGGGAGAGCCGCTCGGTCCGGTCTCCGGTGTCCAGCGCCAGGTCGTGGACGTCCTCGTCGGCGTTGGTGACCACCAGAACGAGCCGGTCGCCGGCCGGGACTCGGATCGTCGACGGGGTGAACCGCATGTCCTGGGCGACCACCTCGACGGTCGTGGTCTGCCCGGTCGCCTGCACGCCCACGGCCGCCGAGGAGCCGACCGACAACGCGGCCGGATCGAGCGCGACCCCGGCCGCCACGGCGAGCACCACGACCGCCACACCGGTCCCTGCGAAACCGGCCGCCCGTCCCCGGGTGGGCGCCTCGGAGGCGACGTGTCGCTGGGCGACCGGGACGGCCTTGGCCCGGCGGGAGGTGCGGACCGCGGCCACCAGCAGGATCGGGGTCGCGCCGAGCGAGGCGAGCACCAGCATCGAGGCCAGCACCCGCACCGTGCTCGGCACCGGCACGGCGCAGAGCAGCAGCCCGGCGTTGGTGACGACCACGCGCAACGGCGCCGCCCGATCCAGCACCCTCGCGGCGGCGCGGACCGGGGTCGGGCCGCCGCCCAGGGCCACCGGGACCAGGTGGCTCAGCGCACCCAGCAGTACCTGGGCGCCGAAACCCGCGGCCAGGAACGGAACCAGCCAGTCGAAGACCCTCGCGGCGTCCGCCAGGGTCGCGGCGGTGGCGAACCCGACCGCGAGAACGACCAGGCAGCCGATCAGCCACGCCAGCGCCGCCGGTATCGACCAGGTGGCGAACGACGCCGGGCGCTTCCGGCGCAGCGGCTCCACCAGCGCGCTTGCGGCCACGGCGAGTCCGCTGAGGTACCCGGCGATCCCCAGCGCCGCCGCCGGCAGAAGACCGAGGGCAGCGGCGACCGCGGTGAACGCCACCGAGCACGCGAGCACCGGCAGCGCCCTGCGGGCGGCGGCTTCGGCGTTCGGCGCCATCCGGGTGCGCAGCATGGTGGGCCACAGCGTGAACAGCGTCCCCACCACGGTGAGGCCGACCCAGCCGAGAAGGTTGACGGTCACGTGCGCGACCAGGATCCGGGTGTGCCAGGGGTCGGCCGGGTCGCGGGCCAGCGCCGTGCCCAGCGTCGCGCCGACCGGCAGGAAGCAGGCCGCGGCGACGTAGTAGCGGACGGTGCCGGCGAACCGGGCGGGCAGGCAGGCACGCAACTGCCGGCCGAGGTCCCAGCCGTGCCACGCCACGGCGGTGGCGACCGCGGCGGCACCCGCCACCGTGACGGACCAAGCGCTGGTCAGCACGCCGGTGATCACGGCGAGGGCGCCGAGGTTGTGCAGGAGCAGGCGGCGCGACTGTGGCGCACGGCCCTCCGGCGGCAGGTGGAGCAGGGCCTCGGCGAAGTGCCGGCTCCAGACCAGGATCGCGTGGGTGAGTGCGCCAAGCAGGAGCAGGTGGAGCATCAGCCACCGCGGGGCCGGGACGAACGGGTGGAGCAGGGCAACCACGCCGGCAGCGAACAGCCACAGCAGCACCGGCAGGTCGCGCAGCGGCCAGAAGCCCCGGCCGCTGCTCACGCCTCCCGCGGCGCCGCGCTCCCGGGTTGCCGAGGTCATGGGTGTGTCCTGACCCGACGCGGGTCAGCCGCCGTCGAGGCTGACCACGCCGCAACCGCGGCGAACGACAGCAGCGCGGCGATGTTCAGGACACCTCCGGTAACCCACGCTGCCTGGCTGCCGAGGGCGTCGCCGACCCACAGCCGCAACGCGAGCGAGCCGTGGAGCAGACAGACCGGGGCGTAGAGAGCCGGGTGGTAGGGGAGCGGGCGGCGCAGCACGGCCGGGAGGATCACCGGGGCGTGCGCCATCACCATCGAGATCGCGAAACCGAGGAAGGTCGCGTGGACCACCGCGTCGTACCGCACCCCCTCCGCGGCGGGCCCGCCCACCAGCCACACGGCCCCGGCCACCGCCAGCCAGGCGTACCCCGCCAGCAGGCACCATGCGGTGTAGCGGGGGAGACCCGTGGTCCGCACCGTGCGCCGGGCGACGTCGTGGGTGGCGAGCCAGCCGGTGAGCCCGACCAGGACGAGCCCGAGCAGCGCGGTGCCGGCCGTCGCCCACAGCAGCGCGGCCACGATGGCGGCCAGCAGAGCAGACGCCAGCGCCACCAGCACGGGCCCGGCAGAGGCGCCCATGCCGATCCTGGCGAGCTCGAGCCGCTCCCCGGCGATCGTCAACACGACGAACCCGACCAGCCAGGGCAGCAGGGTCGCCACCGGCACCCCGCCCAGCCACAACACCGCCGCGCCAACCGCCGCGACGGCGCCGAGGGCCTGCACCAGGACCGCGTCGTCGCGTTGGCGACGCCACAGCGGCACGTAGAGCCCGACCAGCGCCGCGGCCCCGGCGACCAACACGTATCGCCCGACGACCAGCGGCAGCGGGCCGAGCAGGAGCAGGCCGCCGAGGCCGAGCAGTGCCGGCGAGACGTACCCAGCCCTCCGAGCGAGGGCCACCGCCCGCTCCAGCGCGACCAGCGTGCCGAGGAAGCCGAGCACCATCAGCATGCCGTGCACCTCCGGCAGCCGCTCGGCGGTCACCGGGGCGGGCAGCCCGAGCAGGATCAAGGCGGCATCGACCCCGGAGAGGAGGGCCACCCCGGCGGGAGCGAGCAGCATCGCCCGCAGCGGGATCCGCCGGGACCCGGCGACCGACGCCGTGGCCGCAGCCGGGTTCGCGGCTGCGGTCCCGGTCATGCCGGCCTCCCCGGTGCATGGCGTGCCAGGTGAAGTCGGCAGGCGCCGGGTTCGGCGAACGGGAGCAGGTCGGCGCCGTCCGGGTCGGCCCCGTACTCCTCCAGCGCACCCTGGGCGAGACCGAGATGCACCCCGCACACCACGTCGGGGTACTGGTGCGCCGCTTCCAGCAGCGGGCAACGCGTCAGGCGGACCGAGGTGGCCCGGGCGTCGGTCTGCGGCGCGAAGCCCATGTCGTCGAGCAGCTCGACCACGCTGCGTCGCGCGGCGGTCGCACTCGATCCCCGGGCGGCAGGGCGCCGGGACGCCAGGTCACGACCCCAGCCCCTGCCGGCGTCGACCGCGTCGTCGACCGGCGAGGTGCTGCGTCGGTGGATGGACCGGGCCAGGGCGGCGGCCAGGCCGGCGTACTCGCTGGACCCGCCGGGCTCGGGGTCCGTGGCCTCATAGAGCCACGCTGGCCGCCCGCGGCCGGAGGGCTCTGCGGCGAAGCGGGCCGCCAGTCTGTGGTCGATCAGTGCGTCGAGGTGCTCGCGGAGGGTGTTGGGGTGGAGGCCGGTCGAGCTCGCGAGAGCGCCGAGCGTGGTCGGCTCGGTCTGGGCGCGCAGGGTGTCCAGCAGCGCCGCCCGCGATGGAGACAGATGGGGTCCGCCCCGGCCGGATGAGGGAGCCGGGCCGAGAGTGCGGCGGGCAGCCGTTCCGGGCAGACTATTATTCACGGAGTAAACTGTAATAAAATCAGGAGTGGAAAGCGAACCGACCCGAAGGAGACCCGATGTCCGACATCGTCATCGCCACCAGCGAGGCGGACGCCCGCGCCGCCGAGGCCGTCGAGGCCCACCACGCGCAGATGAGCGGCGCCCTCACGATCCATGTCGAGGCGCTCGTGGCGGCGGCTGCCCGCTTGGAGTTCCTCGCGGCCGAGGACGCCCGCCGGCTGCTGGCCGGCTGGTGCAACGAGGAGCTGCTGCCGCACGCACAGGCCGAGGAGCAGGCGCTGTACCCGGCAGCCGGAGCCACCACCGAGGGACGACTCCTGGTGGACGCCATGCTCGAGGAGCACCGGCTCATCGGCGACCTGGTGCACGGCCTGGAGGACGGGACCGGCGGCCCGGTTCGCGCGGCCGCGGCGGCCGTGGCGCTGCGGGTGCTCTTCGAGTCGCACCTGGCCAAGGAGAACCGGCTGGTGCTGCCATTGCTGGCCACCACGCCGGGGGTCTCGGTCGCCGCCCTGCTGGAGGGGATGCACGACCTGCTCGGACACCAGGCGGACCAAGCCGACCAGGCCGGCGAGCCGTCGGGTTGCGGCGGGCACGCCTGCTCGTGCGGCGAACGGCAGGCCGAGGGGTATCCCGAACTGGACGCACGGTCGATCCCGCACGCCATCCGGCACGCGACGATCTTCGGAGCACTCGACACGGTGGCCGCCGGTGGCGGGCTTGTGCTCCTCGCACCGCACGACCCGATCCCGCTGCTCGGCCAGATCGACGAACGCTGGCCCGGGGAGTTCGCGGTCGAGTACCTGGAGAACGGCCCGCAGACCTGGCGTTTGGCGCTGACCAGGAGCGCGGCATGACCCACCGGTCATGCGGATCTCCTGCGGAACGTTTGCGATTCTGGATCAACGCAAAGGGCCCCCGACGCTGCGTTGGCGCAGGTCAAGGGCCCTTTCGGCGTTACGACGTCTGTCAGATGTCGTAGTAGTGACTGACTGACCCATGTTGACCTGCGCAAACGTCGAGATGTCCCGGCCGTTTGTACCGGGCTTGTAACAACATAGTGCCGTCGCCGAGTGGTTGGAGCCCGGCCCGCGACCCGGCCTTGAAGCTGTGGGCGCGCCCCTCCTCGGCCGAATGCGCCTGATCGAAGTGAGCCACCTCGACGGCCACGAAGAGTGCTGTGGCTCGGGCGACGATCCGCTGCTGGGGGTCGGCTACCTCTGCTTCGACAAAGCGTTTGCGTCCCTTCGTCTCCATGGCCTTGCCGGCAAGTTCGTACTGCACACCGAGCAAGACCGGCGACAGGTACTCGATCGTCAGGGAGCGGGTCACGGCAGGCTGGCCCGTCAGGTAGAGCAGGAAGCCGAGCAAGTCATCGAGGACTGTTGCCACGGCGCCACCGTGCGCGATTCCCGGCGCCCCGACGTGGCGGTCATCGAAGACATGTGAGGCAACCACTCCGTCTGCGCCACGAACGGCGCATCGAGAAGGAAACAGCACGCGGCCTGGTCCAGCTGGAGGAGTTCTTGCGAGGTCAGACGCGATCAACGATGGAGGAATCGTCGCTGCCGAAGGCAATCAGGGGAAGCAAGATCCATCGCCGCCGAGCCCCCCACAAGGATCCCCCATAGGAGAGCAACGCTCTCACGCGCGACCATGCCGAGCGGGGGAGCAGGCTCGGACGCGGGTATTCCCCGGTCCCACCCTGAGCGCCGCTCCAGCCAGCCGATTCCGGTGGCCCCTGTCGGCGGCCGTCGTAGCCGGCCAAGCGCTGTCTGATAGCCGCGATTCCGCAGTCCCCGCGCGGTGTCGCTTCCGCAGACGTCCCTGGGGGCATTGCCCAATGGGCAATCTTGCTCAATGGGCACTCGCGCTGGGAAACTCAATCCATGACCGAACCCGGGCTTCGAGAACGCAAGCGAGAGGCGACTGCCCAGGCACTCGCGCAGGCGGCGTTCGAGCTGGCGCGAGAGCACGGAGTCGACGGGTTCGTGATCGATGATGTCGCCCGCCGCGCTGGATACTCGCGTAGGACCTTCGCCAACCACTTCAGCTGCAAGGAAGAGGCCATCGCGATGGTCGCGTTCCGCGGCGTCAGTGAGGCGACAATCGCGCTCGGCGACTTGGCTGCGGACCTGCCCCTCCTGGACGCCTTGCACGAGGTCTTGAAGGCGCAACTGACGACGGAGGCGTTCGTACAGATGCGCGAACTGGTCGTGCTGTCGGGCCGGTATCCCACTCTCGAACCGTACGTGTTTTCCCTTCAACACCGGATGCGTGACGCGGCCCAGGAGACCCTGCGCACAGCGGCCCGGGATCGCCATCCCGGCATCTACGCGCCGTTGCTGTTTGGCGCCGTCTACGGGGCGATCTCAGCGGCCCTGGAGGGAGCCCTGGACGTGCATGTCGCCGACGGTGCCTCAAGCGCCCAACCGGGGTCGATCGACTACGAGGAGTTCCTCGAACTCGCCTTTGGCTACCTGCGGTCAGGCTTCTAGCGGCGCCGTCGCCGCGATGCTCACGGAAAGGGCACCAGATGTCCACGCTTCTCTACCGGCTGGGTCACCGAGCGTTCGACCGACCTTGGTTCGTTTTGGCGGGCTGGCTCGTCGCGATCGGCATCGTCATCGCGGGTATCGCCCTCAACGGTGTCAGCGTGAGTTCGGGCTTCAAGGTGGACGGGACCGAGGCGCAGACAGTGCTCGACCGCGTCACGGCTGAACTGCCGGAGGTGTCGGGTGGTCAAGCCAGTGTGGTGTTTGTCGTGCCCGAGGGACAGCGTATTGATACCCCAGATCGGGTCGAGGCGATGGCCCGGGCCATTGATGCCGTCTTTGGGTTGGATCAGGTCGCCGCTCCCCCGAAACTGGAACCCGCCGCCGGCGATCCGAGCCGCGTACCGGAGAACGCCCAGCCCTTCCGGCCACTGATGTACGACGGGGCCCCGGTGCCCGGGGCGCTCCTCTCCGCCCGCGGTGACACGGTCTTGTTCCAGTTCCAGTTCAAGGTCCCCACCACGTCACTGGCGAACAGTGACGTGACCGCGGTCCTGGACGCGGTGGAACGCAGCGAGACCGGTACCGGGATCACGGCCTTGCCCAGCGACTCGCTCAAAGCGCTCGAGGTACCCGTCGGCGCAGGGGAAGTCATCGGTCTCACGGTGGCCGGGATCGTGCTCGTGCTGACACTGGGCTCGGTGGTCGCTGCTGGGCTGCCTTTGGTCAACGCGCTTGTCGGGGTCGGTATCGGTGTGGGCGGCGCCTATGCTCTCTCGACGGTTCTATCGATGAGTTCAGCAACCCCGGTTCTCGGACTCATGGTTGGCCTCGCGGTCGGGATCGACTACTCGCTGTTCATCGTGAACCGGCAGCGGCGCTTGATCCTGGATCAGGGCCTGGCCGCGCACGAGGCGGCCAGCCGTGCCGTCGGCACCGCTGGAAGCGCCGTGTTCTTCGCCGGTCTCACTGTGATCGTCGCGCTCACAGCCCTGACCATCATCGGCATCACCATGCTGACCGTCATGGCGCTGGTCGCGGCATCGACTGTGGCGCTGGCCGTCCTCATCGCGCTCACTATGCTGCCCGCGCTGCTGGGTCTCGTTGGCGAGCGAATCTGCTCCGTCAAAGCTCGCCACACCCGCCGCGAGCGCCTTGCCGATGAAGCGCACAGCGTCGCAGACCACTGGGTGAAGCGTGTCATCAAGTATCGATGGCCGGTCATCGCGATCGTCGCGACGCTGCTGGGAGTTGCAGCCATCCCCGCGGCCAGCATGGAGCTCGGCATCCCTACCGCCGCTACCGCGAGTAGCGACTCCAGTGCTCGGCAAGGGTACGACGCGATTTCGCGTGGATTCGGAGAAGGGTTCAACGGCCCCCTGCTTGTCACCGCCGAGCCGACACACCCCGGCCCTCCGATCACCCCCGCGGTCACCGCCAAGCTCATTCAGGCTCTCCAGCAACAGCACAATGTCGCTGCGGTTGTGCCTCTCGGGGCAGGCAGGTCAGGTCAACTGGTCGTCCTCAGCGTGATCCCGAAGTCCGGTCCCTCCGACCAAGCCACCACGGATCTGGTCAGGGCGCTGCGCCAACCCGATCTCGACCTTGCCAAGGACAACCAAGTGACGCTGGGCGTGACCGGTTACACCGCGATCAGCATCGACATGTCCGACAAGCTCGCCGGCGTGATCCCGCAGTACCTCGGGGTCATCGTGCTGCTATCGCTACTGATCCTGATGTTGGTCTTCCGGTCCGTCATCGTTCCACTCGTCGCGACTGCCGGGTTCCTGCTCAGCATCCTGGCCACCTTCGGCGTCACTACAGCCGTCTTCACCTGGGGATGGTTCGGCAGCCTGTTTGCAGTGGAGGGAGGTGGCCCGATCATGAGCTTCATACCGATCATCGCCACAGGCATCCTCTACGGACTCGCCATGGACTACCAGGTCTTCCTCGTCTCCTCGATGCGAGACGCCTACGTCCACGGCCACCACGGCATGCGCAGTGTCGTCCACGGCTTCGACCAAGCAAGCCGCGTAGTCGTAGCAGCGGCCCTGATCATGATCGCCGTCTTCTCCGGCTTTATCTTCAGCCACGACATCGTGGTCAAACAGGTCGGCCTTGCGCTCGCCGTTGGCATCCTCATCGACGCCTTCTTCGTCCGCGTGACACTCATGCCAGCAGTAATGGCGATCGTCGACGACAGGGCGTGGTGGCTGCCGCGCTGGCTCGATCGCTTGATCCCGAACCTCGACGTCGAAGGCGACCGGCTCGCCACCCTGCTCAGCCAGCGGTCGAGCGCACAAGCGACCGTCAACGACGAGCTGAGCGCCCTGTCAGGCAACGGCTCCACCGCCTCGATCCAGGAGCCCGGCCGCCCCCAGCGATAGGAGGCCGGAAGCCTCAATGCGGAGGCTCAACGCGGACGCCGGCGCATCGGGCCAGTGGCGCGCGCCGACCCGCGTTCCCCGGTGGCTGGCCCGAGCATCAGGGCGCCGGACAGAAGACGTTGGCGCCCGATACTCCAGCGGCCGTCGACCGAGGAGTGGTCCCGTCCAGGGACTGGCAATCGGCCGGTCGATCACCCGATCCCGTGGCGCCGCATCCGAGTCGGCCACCAATTGTGATCCTCGAGCAGGGCGGCACACGCGGGCACGATGAGGCTGCGGACCACGAAGGTGTCGAGCAGCAGTCCTGCTGCCACGGTGAAGCCGGTCTCCGCGAGGGTGACCACTGGTGAAGAGAGGAGGGCGACGAAGGTGCTGGCGAAGATGATGCCTGCGGAGATGATCACGGGGCGGCGTCCTGGTTGCCATGACGCTTTACGCCCGCAGGGTCGCCCACCTCACCGACACCCACCGCGAGCTCGTCGAGAGCGCAGACGGGACCGTCGCGGCGGTCTACACGGTCACCGGCGAGCTGTTCTTCGCCTCCAGCAACGACCTATACACGCAGTACGAGTACGCCGACGACCCCAACCGCGTCGTCATCGACCTGTCCCAGTCACACATCTGGGACGCCTTGACCGTCGCCTCGCTCGACGCCATCACCCAAGTACGAACGCAAGGGCAAGACCGTCGAGATCGTCGGTCTCAATGACGCCAGCGCCGAACGGCACGGTCGGCTCGCCGGAGAGCTGCCCTCGCACTAGTTCTGGGCTATGGGGGGGTCGACGGTGTGTCCGGCCTCGGCCCGCTCGGTCAGGTACGCGGCCAACGCCTCGGGCGGGGCCTCCTCCACCAGGCGCCCAAGGTCGTCGACCACCACCCGCAGCAGGAGGGACTGCACCAGTGGTCTCGGCTGCGGTCACCGCGTGACACCTGGGCGGCTTGCACCCGATCGAAGCCCTTTTCGTCCTGCTGCTGGCCTTCGTTCGTGATCGTGATGCGGGGTTCACCGACGTCAGGGTCGAGGGCGCTCGACTCCTGCGGTGACGGATCGACCGATGAGGATCGTCTTGAACTTGCTGAACAGCTTTCGCGGTCGCGGCTCGCGTACCGCGGTGTCTTCTGCGAGGTTGTTGCGCCGTCGCGCTTCGAGCTCGAGGCGATGCCCCACTCGAATCGCTGGTTCGTCGAAGCCACTGGCCAGTCCCGCTGCGATAGCCATGGCTGCCCAGTCGTTGCGCGCGGTCGTGCGGACAGCGTGCGCGATGCCGTCGGTTGTCGGGTTCTCAGCCAGCTCGTCGATGACCATCCGCACGCCCCGGTAGGTCTCGCTGGCGTGCCGCCATGCCTCGATGACCATTTCCTTGCGGTCTTCGGGGTCGCCGACGAGTCCGCGTTCTAGTGAAGCAGTCAGGAGCGTGTGCCAGCGAAGCAGCAGGGCGTCCGCGAGGTCTTCGGGGTCGTGGAAGAAGGTGTCGATGGCGTCGATGTCGGTGGGGATCTGCCCGTCTTTGCGGGCCAGGATCTCCTCGGTCACGGCGTGGAGGACGCTGGCGCGGGTCGGCTTCGGGTGGTTCTTCACGAGGCGCTCCCTTACTTTGATGAGGGCGGCGCGGCGCTCGCCCACTGCACGGGCAGCGAGACGTAGCCGCGGATCGGACCGGAGCGAAGTCGGACCGCTGAGTTGAGGTCGACATCCCAGTCACGACGTCGGGCTAGGAGTGCCTGGAGAGCGATCTGTGCTTCGAGGCGTGCCAGGGCTGCGCCGAGGCAGAAGTGGATGCCCCGGCCGAAGGCGATCTGTCGTTCGGGGCGGCGGTTGATGTCGAAGTTGTCGGGGGCGGGGAAGGCGTGGTCGTCGCGGTTCGCGGATCCGAACAACAGCAGCACGGTGTCGCCGGTCTTCATGCGTTGGCCGTGTAGGTCCACCTGTCGGGTCAGGGTGCGCGCGAGGCCCTGGACCGGGGAGTCGTAGCGGAGCAGCTCCTCGACCGCGGCGGGAACGAGATGGGGATGATCCGCCAGCTGTCGACGGCTCTCGGGATGCTGGGCGAGTATGACGGCGCTGTTGGAGAGGAGGTTGGTGGTGGTTTCGTGCCCGGCGACGAGTAGCAGAAGGCAGAAGCCGAGGAGCTCCTCCTCGCTGAGGTAGGCACCGTCCACCTCGGCGTGGACGAGTGCTGTCATGAGGTCGTCTTGGGGGTGGGCACGTCGCTCGGCGAGGAACGCCGCGAAGTACTCGTAGAGCGCTGAGGCGGCGTCCAGCCCGGGGCCGAACTCTCCGCGGATGGGGCTGGACTGGATGAGGGTGGTGGACCAGGTTCGGAACCGGTCGCGATCGTTGCGCGGCACACCGAGCATGTCGGCGATGACGATGGCCGGGAGCGGTCCGGCGAACCCGGAGACGAAGTCCCAGGTCCCGGTGTCGGGAGCCTGGTCGAGGAGGTCGTCGACGAGGGCTTGGATGCGCGTCTCGAGTCCGGCGATGCGGCGCGGGGTGAAGGCCTTGCTGATGAGGCGGCGAAGCTGGGTGTGCCGGGGTGGGTCGCTCATGATGAGCATGGGCAGGAACAGCTCGGTCATGTCGACCCCGGGTGGGGTGGGGAAGATCCCGGACGCCGAGGAGTATGTCTCCGGGTCGAGCAGGGCCGCGGAGACGTCGTCGTAGCGGCTCAGCACCCAGGTGCTCGCCGCTGGCGACCAGAAGAGGGGAGCGTTCTCGCGCAACTCGCGGTAGACAGGGTAGGGGTCTTCGATCACCGCCGGGTCAAAGGGGCTGTAGGTCAGCTGTTGCTGGTTCATCGGGGGGTCCCCTCGGTTGTTGAGCTCGATGCCGGTGCGTCGGCCGTGTCGGCTGGTTGCGGTCTCGTGCCTGTTGTTGTCGGGTTCCGGTGTGGCCACCAGCTGCGTTCCTCGAACAGGGCGGCGCAGGCGGGGACGACCAGGGTGCGGACGATGAAGGTGTCCAGTAGCAGTCCTGATGCGACGGCGAACCCGGTCTGGGTGAGTGCCTCGACCGGTGAGAACAGCAGCGCCACGAAGGTGGAGGCGAAGATGACGCCGGCGGCGGTGATGACGGTGCCGGTGGCGGTGACTGCGCGGGCGACCTCGCTACGGGTCAGGGCGAGCCCGCTTTCGCGCATCCGGCTCATCAGCAGGATGTTGTAGTCGGCTCCCACCGCGACCAGCAGCACGAACGTGATGACCGGCACGGTGAAGTGGATGTCCTGCCCGAGGAGGTGCTGGAAGACCAGTGTGGTCAGGCCGAGCGCGGCCGCACAGGAGACAACGACCGAGGGCGAGCAGGTACAGCGGGGCCGCGAGTGCGCGCAGGGTGAGGATGAGGATGAGGAGGACTGCGGCAAGGACCACGATGAGGACGAGGACGGCGACCCAGATCGGACCCGAACCGGATGTAGCCAAGCGTGTGGCCCAACAACGGCAGACCCTGGTCGCCCCGCACCGCTGCCAGACCGCTGCCGGCCGGCGCCTCGGCCAGCGGCCGGACCGGCCAGGACCGACTCAGCGTGCGCAGCCCCTGATCCACTCGACCGGGCAGTCGCGTCAGCACGACCGAGGAAGTACGGCGCCGCAGGGGGCCTCGCAAGGGGGTGAGCAACGCGTTCATCGAGTAGCTCCAGACGTCCGTGGGTCGTGCGCTCAATGGCCGGACTCAGAGTTTGTACTGAGAGTTCAAGATAGAATTCTGATCCAGCAAAGGAATGACGTCAACCGTGGGTCTCAGAGGCCGAGGGAAGGGGAAGCGAAGTGCGACAGGTACCTGCCAAGCTGGCCAGCAAGCTCTACGGGGCGGCGGAGCTCATCGCCGAGCGCGGCCTGGCTGACGCCAAGGTCGACGAGATCGCCGACGCAGCCGGCATCCCGAAGGCCACGCTGTACTACTACTTCAGCGGCAAGGACGAGGTCCTGGCGTTCCTGCTGGCCGACATGCTCGAGCTGATCGCCGGCGAAGGCGGAACTGCGGCGTCGGCCCCCGGCAGCGCTCGGGATCGCCTTGAGTCGGCGGTCGAGGCACAGCTCGCAGTGATGCTCGATCATCCGGCCGTCTGCCGAGCCCTCGTCGGCGACCTGGGTCGCGCTACGCGCCTTCCGGAGCTCGCCGCAGCGTTACAGGAGGCATTCCACCGGCCCATCGCGAGCCTGCTTGCCGAAGGCGTCAGCGACGGCACCCTGCGGCCGGTGGAGGACCCGGGTGCAGTCGCGCTGAGCATCTTCGGTGCGATCACCGTGACCGGCCTCAGCGTCGCGGTCGAAGGATCGTCGAACGACTCGGCCACGGACGCTGCGCGCATCGCTGCTTCCATCTGCGACCTCATGCTCAACGGCCTCGCCACGACTCCTGCGAACACAGGCCTGGAAGGGGACCGATGAACAGCATCCTTGGGAGCTGGGCGGACAAGTTCCGGCCGCACCCGGACGGCACCAAGCTTCCACCACACCACGGCCACTGCCTCGGCTGCGGACCCGACAACCCCCACGGGCACCACCTCGTGGTCCAACGCCGCGGCGAGGAGGTGCACGCCGTATACCGGTTCAGCGAACGCCACATGGGCGCTCCGGGCATCGCACACGGCGGCGCAGTGGCCACCGTCCTCGACGACCTGTTCGGCTTCCTGCTCTACCTGACCGGGACGCCGGCGGTAACCCGGCAGCTTGAAGTGCGCTACGACGCCCCCGTCATCCTCGGCACCGCCTACGAGCTTGCAGCGCGCGTCGTACGCGACGACGGCCGCAAGCTGTTCGTCGAAGCCGAGATGGCAGAGGCCGGCGGCACCGTGGTCGCCACTGCGTCAGCGCTGTTCCTCAAAGTGGACATAGCCCACTTCGACCGCGGCGCGCCGCCGGCCCCGGTCGACCCCGACTGAAGATACGAGCGGTCAAGGAACGGCGTTGGCCGCGAATGCTACAGGAGCCTCGCACGCTCCCACACACCTGATCGAGGCTGGCCGCGATTCCGCCCACCGGACCGCCCTCATCTGTTCCGCTCACGCGTCGCGTGCGTCCCTCTAGGAGCCAGCCCGCGTACCGCATGGCGGCACCCGTCAGCGGGAGGCCGCACTGAAGGATCCACCGCGAGTGATGCGGCTGCCCGGTCCAAGCCAGATTCGATCGGGGTCCATCTAGTGGCCAGATTGCGGCCGTCCCACTCGTCACTGGACGGGTATCCTGAGACAACGGAAGCGAGGGCGAATCCCTCACTACACCGATCGAATCGGTAGCTTTCGGTACTCCGTAGTTGTCGCAGGTGCCCCGATCTCGTCCAGAGGTCGCAGGTGCAAATCCTGCCCCCGCTACAAATGTGATGTCTCAGGACATCGCGGACACCCGGACCCACGGAAACGTGGGTCCGGGTGTTCTTCATTTGGGTGTTCGTGGCTGGTAGGCGGGCGGGATCCGCGAAGGAGCGTCCGCTGGGGTGGTGGGTTTGAGGGTCGACGGCGGGGCTGCGTGACGTAGGCGGCCATCGGCGGGATCTTCGGTGTGAAACGGCGAAGAGACACACTGAAGGAGACCCGGCCGATGGCCTTGTCCCAGTCTGCCCTCTCCGGGCTGCTCGATGCGTTCGTGCCGGTGATGGCGTGGATCTGGTCCGTGAGCCGGTCCGGGTGGTAATGCAGGAGCTGATTGAAGCCGATGCCGCCGAGCGGATCGGCGCCGATCCCTACGTGCGCACCGAGACCCGCACGACCGAACGCAACGGGCACCGGCCGCGGCTGGTGACCACCCAGGCCGGCGATGTGCAGCTGCGGATCCCGACGCTCAGCGATTGTCGGCCGTCCATGGCTTCAGTTGCCACGGGTGTCCAGCGCGACGCCGCGCTGCGTTGCGATGAGGTCGACGCTGTCCACGGTCTTAAAGGTTGCGGTTGCCACTGGCGTGCGTCAGAGGTGGGTGACCACTCGCCTCCGCATCCGTCTGGATGCGGCTACCCGCTCGGCGGAAGGCGACCGGTGACTGCCCTGTCCAGCGTTTGAAGGCATGAGAGAAGTTGGCCAAGTCGCTGTAACCGAGGTCGATGGCGATCTGGCTGATGGGAAGCGACGGGTCAAGGAGGCGCACGATGGCACGTTCGCGGAGAACCGCCTCTCGCAACTCACGAAAAGTCGTGCCCTCGGCGTCAAGGCGCCGCTTCACTGTGCTGACCGACATGCCCAGCATGGCCGCGACCTCGTCGCGGCCACTGTGAGCAGGGTTCTCCTCGATCGCCCGCCTGATGGTCTCGGAGATGCTGGTGGGTTCCCTATCCCGCTCGAGCGTGCGGCGCAGCTCAGTGATGGCGAGGCGATAGGCGACCGGGTCCGGGAATCGGCAAGGTGCTGAGAGGGACTCGAGGGGCACATCGATGAACGACGTGTGTGCGCCGAAGACCAAGCGTCCGGCCACGGCGTCGGGCCCCAGCGCCGGAGTCCTGGGGGCCTCCCAGGCGAGATGCAGCGTCACGGCGGGTAGTTCTCCGGCCAGCATGTCGAGCAGCCGTAGCAGTGCTGCTCCACCGTATGCGATGACGAGGCAGTTGAGAGCGGGGTCGTCGGTCTGCCCGGTGAGACCCACTGTCAAGCTTGTCGGACTCTGGTGGAAGTGAGGCCGAAGGCTTCCCGAGATGACCGGTAGATAGCCGAGGAGGTCGAAGACTTCAGCCACGGAAGCGGCACTGATCAGGGGCAGGCTCAGGGGGCCAAAGGACGTCAGCTGCGCCTGTTCGGCGAAGGCGAGCCCGAAGCGGGTCGCGCTGTCGGGATCGAGGTCGGCGAACACCTCGCGAAACCATCGGATCGGCACCTGCCGGTCGCGCCTGACCAGTTCGAGTTCCGACCAGCCCTCGCGGCGCACGAGACGTCGGAACTGCGCGACCGCATCGGGTTGGAGGGCATCGCTGTTCAGCAGTTGGACAAACGCGAGGGGAGGGACACCGGCTTCCTCTTGCCTCAACTACGTCTCCTGAGCCGAATTCACAAAAAGCTGACGCGGGTGACCATAGCCACTGGGCCGAATCGACGACAACACTTGGGACCCAGTTTCGAGTGAGGAGTTACGCGATGTCAGTAGTCACCTTCATCTCTCACGACGGAGAGAAGCACGAGGCCCCGCTGGAGGATGGCGAATCCCTCATGCAGATCGCCGTGAGCAACATGGTCCCCGGCATCGACGGCGACTGCGGCGGGGAGGCGGCATGCGGCACCTGCCACGTTATCGTTGACGACTCGTGGGCCGACGCGGTCGGACGGGCGACCTCCGTCGAGGAGGAGATGCTGGCGATGAACCCTGAGCGCGAGCCGACCTCGCGGCTGTCCTGCCAGATGACGATGAGCGAGAACTGTGACGGCTTGGTGGTCCGGCTCCCAGAATTCCAGATGTGATCAGCGAAAGGACATCGACACCATGGCGACACTGACGGTCGTGACCGACGCCCTGACCGAGCGAGCGCAATCATTGGTCCCGATGGAGCTGCAGATCCGCGGCGCCCACCTGTACGACAGGGCCCGCCGCTTCGTGACGCGGACCAACGGGCAGAAGATCTTCGTCGAGCGGCCCATCCCGCCCGTGGAGGAGGTCGCTCTAGCCGACATCGACCTGAGCAACCCGTTCCTATACCGGCAGGGCAAGTGGCAGTCGTACTTCGAGCGGGTGCGGAACGAGGCGCCCGTCCACTTTCAGGCCAACAGCCCATTCGGTCAGTTCTGGTCGGTGACTCGACACGCGGACATCATCGCGGTCGACAAGGACCACGAGACCTTCTCGGCTGAGCCGTTCATCATCATCGGTGAACCTCCGCGGTTCATGGACGTGGCCATGTTCATCGCCATGGATCCGCCCAAGCACGACAGGCAGCGTGCAGCCGTGCAAGGCGTCGTGGCTCCCAAGAACCTCCGCGAGATGGAGACGCTGATCCGATCGCGCGTCAGGGAGGTCCTCGACGACCTTCCCGTGGGCGAGCCTTTCAACTGGGTGGATCTCGTCTCCGTCGAGCTGACGGCGCGGATGCTGGCGACGCTGCTGGACTTCCCCTACGAACAGCGACGCAAGCTCGTGGAGTGGTCAGACCTTGCCAGCTCCATGGAGCAGGCCAACGGTGGACCCTCCGACAACGACACGATCTTCCGAGGCTTCGTCGACGCGGCGCGCGGCCTCAGCGCCCTGTGGCGCGACAAGGAGGCGCGCCTCGCTGCCGGCGAAGAGCCAGGCTTCGACCTGATCACGATGCTGCAGAGCAACGAGGACACCAAGGACCTGATCGACCGCCCGATGGAGTTCCTCGGCAACCTCGTCCTGCTGATCGTGGGAGGCAATGACACCACGAGGAACTCCATGAGCGGCGGGGTGCTCGCGCTGAACCAGTTCCCGGACCAGTTCGAGAAGCTCAAGGCGAACCCCGAACTCATCCCGAACGCGGTCTCGGAGATCATCCGGTGGCAGACCCCGCTCGCCTACATGCGCCGAGTGGCCAAGAAGGACACGATCCTCAACGGCCAGTTCATCCGCAAAGGTGACAAGGTCATCATGTGGTACGCCTCGGGCAACCGGGACGAGCGCGTCTTCGACCGACCCGATGACCTCATCATCGACCGCAGCAACGCACGCAACCACATCTCCTTCGGATTCGGTGTCCACCGGTGCATGGGCAATCGGCTCGCAGAGATGCAGCTGCGCATCCTCTGGGAGGAGCTGCTCCCTCGCTTCGAGAAGATCGAGGTCGTTGGCGAGCCTGAGTACGTCCAGTCCAACTTCGTGCGCGGGATCAGCAAGTTGATGGTCGAGCTGACGCCCAAGACCGTCGGGTGACCCGGGGCAGGGCTCTCGTCGTGGGAGCCAGTCACGCGGGCGCCCAGGTGGCGGCCAGCCTGCGGCAGGAGGGCTGGGACGGAGAGGTCGTCCTGGTCGGGGACGAAGCGGCGCTGCCCTACCAGCGCCCTCCGCTCTCCAAGGCGTACCTCGTAGGCAGGAGCAGCCGGGAGGAGCTCGCGATTCGCAAGACGGAGTTCTACGCCAAGCAGGAGATCCGACTGGTGCGAGCAACCGTCACCAGCATCGATCGTGCCGCCGGATGCGTCGTGACGAGCGAGGGCGAGACACTGGCGTACGACGGTCTGGCGCTGTGCACGGGCGGCCGCGCACGCAGGCTGTTCCTGCCCGGCAGCGACCTTCCGGGGATTCACTACCTCCGGACCTTTGCCGACGTCGAGACGATCCGCGAATCGGCCTTGCCCGGTCGCCACGCCGTCATCATCGGCGGCGGCTACATCGGTTTGGAGACAGCCGCGTCCCTGCGGGCGCTGGGCCTGGAAGTGACCGTCCTGGAGGCTGCCGAACGCGTGCTCGAGAGGGTCACTGCACCCGAGGTGTCGACCTTCTACGAGCGGGTGCACAGAGAGGCAGGTGTAGACATCCGGACGCGTGCTCTCGTGGAGAGTCTGGTCGGCGACCTGCGCGTCAGAGAGGCGATCCTGGCCGGGGGTGAGCGGATCCCGACCGATCTCGTGATCGTGGGCGTCGGACTGGTCCCCAGCACCGAGCTCGCTGTCGACGCGGGACTGGAGGTGGAGGACGGGATCGTCATCGACGACCACGCTCGCACCAGCGACGGCCGGATCGTGGCCGCGGGGGACTGTGCCAGCCATCGGATGGCTCGCTACGACCGACTCGTCAGGCTGGAATCCGTGCCGAGCGCCGCCGAGCAGGCAAAAACTGCGGCGGCCACGCTGTGTGGCCGAGAACGACCCATCGCGGCCCTGCCCTGGTTCTGGTCCGACCAGTACGATCTCAAGCTGCAGATCGCCGGCTTGAACACCGGGTACGACGAGGTCGTGATCAACGGCGACCCAGCCGGTGACCGCGACTTCTCCTGCTACTACCTCCAGCGGGGCCGGTTGATCGCCGCGGACTGCGTGAACCGGCCTCGAGACTTCGTGTGGGCCAAGCAAGCGCTCAGCAAGGGGCTCGAGGTCGACCGAGAGCAGCTTGAAGATCTCGTTGCGTCCTGATCCGTCTCGCAGCACACGCGTCGTGTGAGCGAATCCTCCCTCCTCACCGTTGCCCGCCCACCCAGTCGAAGGAAGCTCTATGCGCAGCACCATGATGACCGTCCCCTTCACGACCGCAGCGATCCTCAGGCACGGTGAGCGGGCGCACCCGACGGCCGGTGTGCGCACTCTGCAGCCAGACGGTTCGGTTGGAACACGCGCTGCGCGCGTGCGGGATCAACAGCGACGAGCGGGTCGCGACGCTGATGTGGAACAACCAGGAGCACGACATCAAGCTCCAGATCGCCGGAATCAACACAGTGCATGACGAAGTGGTCCTCAGCGGCGATCCGAGCCGGGACCGCGACTTCACCTGCTTCTACGTCCGCCAAGGCCAGTTGATCGCCCCGGACTGTGTCAACCGCCCCCGCGACTTCATGTTCAGCAAGCTGGTCCTTAATCCAACGAACCCCGGTCGTGCGGGCTGAGCTCAGTCTCACCACTACGAGTTGACCTGAAGGCGCAGTGGCGGCCGCATCAAACCCCCGGCTTGATTCAACCGGCGCAGGATGTCCGGAAAACTCCGGCTCTTCAGCACGTCGGGTGGACCACTGGGCTCCCGGCCGAAGAGGGGTTGCGGTGGCTGGTGCCAATGCGGTGGCGTTCCGCAATGGGCGGTTCGGCGACCAGATTCGCCACGGTCCCTTGCACTTGTTGGTCGGAAGGTCCAGATCCTCGGCGACCCTCGCGACCGTGAGCAGATCGAGTCTCGGCGACCCCGGGGGACTCGGCTAGGTCTGCACGGGCCCGACAATACCTGACGGTGACACTGTCGCAGTCGCGACAATCGGATAGAGTTTGTCCATGGCCACCGCGTTGAGGGAGTCCTATCGAGCTCACCTGCGTCAGCGGGCATTGGAGGCCGCATACGCCGAGACCGTTGAGAAGGGGTGGGACAAGGTCAGGGTAGGACACATCGCCACCTCGATTGGGGCCCCGCGCGCCATGCTCTACAAAGAGTTTGGAGACAAGCAGGGCTTGGGTGAGGCGTTGGTCCTTCACGAGGCCGAACGATTCCTGGCAGGAATCCAGAAAGTCCTCACCCACTTTCCCGCGGATGCCGCAGGCGGGATCCAGGCGTCGGTTCGCTATACCCTGGCCGAAGCCGAAAAGAGCCCGTTGCTGCGGGCGGTGCTGGTGTCGCACCGGGACCCGGCGCTCGACACAGCGGTGCTCGGCACGCCCACTGGCATGCTGCCCCTGATCACCACCTCCAGACGGCTCCTCGACGTCGCAAGTGAGACCTTGGCGGCATGGCTGCACGAACAGTTCCCCGAACTCGATGGTGCGGATGTCCAGGACGCCACAGACGCCCTTGTCCGCCTCGCTGTCAGCCATCTCGCGCTCCCCGGCGCCGACGCCGACACCACCGGCAGGCGGATCTCCGAGATGGCTCTGAGGTACCTGGGACTTCGCGGGGTCAAGTGCCGCGACACCGAACCTGCTGCACGCCTCGCCCGCCGACGCTAGGCGGCGGAATTTGGTTCAGGACGGCCCACCAGTGGGTCCGTGTCTCGTTCGTCGCGGATCGGGCGACGTCCCCTCCGCCCGCAGACAACACGGCGGGTTCGTAGCGTAGCAGCGGGGAGCGTTCCAGCGAGTGTGCCGTTGCTTGTCGTCTGGAAGGCCCGCTCGATGGACCAGCGCGCCTTTGTAGATATGCGTGTCCGTGGATGGGCGGCAGTCGACCCATCCACTGCGCCGGGCGGATGCCGGACAGCGCTCAAGGCGTTCGAGGCCGTCGTCGGCCCAAATGGGCGTGATGCGGCCCGGAGAGACGCACGCCCGCGTCCCACGGTCGACAATGACCGCCTCCCGGCATGATCACGAGCGCAGATTCTGTTCTTCTGTTGACATTCAGATCCAAAATGTCGCACCCTGCACAAGGCGTCACCTTCTGTTACCCCGAGGATGGTTCCGCCGCCTCCCCATTGGACGCAGTGGAGGTCGACGAGGCCAGATGCGGCCTCGTGCGGGAGGACGCCGGCTCGCGGCGCGGCACACCCTGCGGCCGCCCTTAGGGCAGGTAAGACGACTCGCGACCGTGCGATGCCACAGCGGCGGACTCGTGGTGCTCGCCCGGACGAGAAATGGCCGGATATCCAGCGGATGACAGAGGTCAAAGTATGAGTACTGCTCCCGAGCTCACCCCAGCAGCGCCGTTACGCAGGCCCGGCCCGGCAGGCATGTCGGCGGGGTCGCGGAAGATCGCGAACGAAGCGCTTCGCGGCTCGGTGGCCTTCAAGGCCTTGTCGACCTTCGGCGACTTCTACACCTTCGTCGGGAAGGTGTTCCGGACCATGTTCACCACGCGGTTCCGGTTTCGCGAGTTCGTCTCGCAGGCGTGGTTCATCACCACCGTGTCATTCGGGCCGGCACTGCTCGTGGCGATCCCGTTTTGCGTTGTGATCATCTTCCAGGTCAACCAGCTGCTGATCCAGATCGGTGCGGTCGATCTCGCCGGTGCCGGCGCCGCGGTCGCGGTGGTGCGCGAGATCGGTCCGATCGTGAGCGTGTTGGTCGTCGCCGGCGCGGGGGCGACCGCGATCTGTGCCGACCTTGGATCGCGGAAGATCAGGGAGGAGATCGACGCGTTGGTGACATTGGGGATCGATCCGATCGAGCGGCTCGTCGTCCCACGGGTAGTTGCCTCGATGCTGGTCGGCCTGGCACTCAACGGGATGGTGACGGTGGTCGGTCTTGTCGGCGGCTACTTCTTCTCCGTCGTGCTCCAGGGCGCGACTCCAGGGCTCTATCTTTCCGACCTGACCCTTCTGGTGGGTTTGCCGGACTTCCTCGCTTCGGAAGCCAAGGCTGCGATCTTCGGCCTGCTCGCCGGCCTTACCGCCTGCTACCTCGGTCTCAACGCCAAGGGCGGCCCGAAGGGCGTGGGCGAGGCCGTGAACCAGACGGTGGTGTTCGCCTTCATGCTGCTCTTCGCGGCTAACAGCGTCATCAGTGCCCTCTTCCTGCAGATCAAGTTGGGAGCCTGAGATGCCCCAGATCGCCAAGCAAGTCGCCAAGCCCGCAGCATCGCTGCGTAGCTTGGGTGACCAGCTCAGTTTCCACGGCAACGCGTACTCGCGCATACCGCGGGTGCTCAGGCAGTACCCGAAGGAGGTCGTCCGTCTGCTAGCGGAGGTGTCCCTGGGCACGGGCGCCCTGGCGCTCATCGGTGGGACGGTCCTGGTCATCGGCTTCCTCACCGCGGCGTCTGGTATCGAGGTGGGACTGCAGGCCTACACCTCGTTCGACAACATCGGCGTGTCAACGCTCTCGGGGTTCTTCTCCGCCTACTTCAACACCCGCGAGGTCGCCCCGATCATCGCCGGCATCGCCCTCACCGCCACGGTCGGGGCTGGTTTCACCGCCCAGATCGGCGCCATGCGGGTCAGCGAAGAGATCGACGCCCTCGAGGTGATGGCGGTCCACCCGGTTCCCTACCTGGTCACTACTCGGATCATCGCCGGACTGATTGCCGTCGTACCGCTGTTCGCCATTGCGCTGATGATGTGCTGGCTGGCCACTTACCTCGTCGTCACCGTCGGCTATGACCAGGCGCCCGGCACCTACCAGCACTACTTCGACACCTTCCTGATCCCCAGTGACCTGTTCCTGGCGATGGTCAAGGTGGTGCTGATGGCGCTCGTCATCGTGTCCATCTGCTGTTACCACGGGTTCCGTGCCTCGGGCGGCCCCGCGGGCGTGGGCAATGCAGTCGGCAAGGCGGTGAGGTCCGCACTGATCTCGACGATGTTCATCGACCTGATCTTCGCCATCGCTGTCTGGGGTGGACCCTCGGTCCACATCGCGGGGTGACTGGCCGATGACGACTACCCACTCGCACCGGATCGACCGTCAGGTCGTATACGGCTTCGTCTTCCTCGCGCTGATGGTGACGCTGGTCGCGGGCACGATCGCGAAGTACCGCGGTGCCTTCGAGGACACCGTCGAGGTCACCGTCGAGGCCGACCGGGCCGGTCTCACCCTCGCGTCGGGCGCACCGATCAAGCTCCGCGGCGTCGAGATCGGGACCGTCGGCGACGTCGCCACAGATGGCAAGCAGGTGACCATCACCTTGGAGATCGACAGCGACAAGGTCGAGCGGGTCCCGGCCGACGTCACTGCCCAGATCGTGCCTCCGACAGCGTTCGGCGCGAAGTACGTTCAGCTCACGCCGGTGGGAGACGGCAGCGGCGAACGTATCCAGGCCGGGGCCGTGATCCCGGCCGACAAGGTCACCGTCGAGGTCGACGAGGCGTTCGAGAACCTCACCCAGGTGCTCGACGCGGCCCGCCCAGCCGAGGTCAACGCCGCCCTCACCGCAGTCGCGGGCGCAGTCGACGAGCGCGGCCGGCTCATCGGCGACCTGATCTCGCAGACCGATATCTACTTGCGGTCCTTCAACCCCTCGCTACGAACGCTGAGTGCCGACCTTCGCGTCGCCGACGACGTCGCCGACGTCTACGACATCGCCCGCCCCGACCTGGTCGCCTCCCTCGTCCAGACCGGGACCGTCTCCCAGACCCTGGTACGCCAGCAAGCGTCGCTGCGCGCGTTCGAGGAGAGTCTCACCGGCTTCAGCGTCGAGGCGGACACCCTGCTGCGCAATTCCGAGCAGGGACTCGTTACCAGCCTCGACCTGCTGAGCCCGGTCACCAAGGTGCTCGAGCGGTACTCACCCGAACTGCCCTGTGTCCTTCTCGGCCTGGCTTCGGCCAACAAGCTCGCCGAGGACGCAGTCGGCGGCACCCACCCGGGTATCACCACCATTACCCGCGTCATCCCGCCCCGTGATCCCTACACCTATGGGGAGAACCTCCCGATCGTCGGAGACGACCGGGGTCCACGCTGCTACGGGCTGCCCTACGTCGACGCACAAGAGGCTGAGCAGCAGGTTCCGGACTTCCAGACAGGTGCCAACCCCTACACCGGGCCCCAGCCCACGCCCGACCAGGCTGTCTTGGACACCCTTCTCGGCCTCATCAAGGGAGGGACACAGCTCCGATGAGCCTCAGTCCTCAAAAGCGCACGGAACGCGCCGACCTGATCAAGTTCAGCGCCTTCTTGACGATCGCGGCGGTGTTCACCGTCTGGGTCGCCGCCGTGACCGGCGAGATCCGGCCCGGTGACCACGACGCGTACAAGGCGGTCTTCGACGACGTCTCCGGCCTCGCGGCCGGCGACGAGGTCCGGATCGCCGGCGTCGACGTCGGCAAGGTCACAGAAATCGACGTCCAAGCCGACAACACGGTCCTGGTCACCTTCACCGTCGACAAGGGGCAACAACTGACCACAGGGACCTACGCCACGATCCAATACCGCAACCTGATCGGCGACCGGGTCATCCAGCTCACCCGTGACGAGAAGACGCCTGGCGAAACGATGGCTCTCGGCGGCACGATCCCAGCGACCCAGACCGCATCTGCCCTCGACCTTGACACGCTACTCAACGGTTTCAAGCCTCTCTTCGCGGGCCTCAACCCGACGCAGGTCAACGAACTATCCGGGCAGCTGATCCAGGTACTTCAGGGCCAGCAGTCCTCGGTAGCGACGCTGGTCAACCACGTCGCCTCGTTCACCACGACCATCGGCAGCCGTGAGGAGTTGATCGGAGAGGTCATCCGCAACCTCAACAGCGTGCTCGGCACGTTTAACGACCGCAAGGAGACCGTCGGGTTGATGATCGACAGGCTCGACGCCTTGCTGACCGGTCTCGACAAGCAAGACACACAGATCCTCGACGCCGCCGCGCAAATCGGCGCATTCGCTGACCGGACCTCAATCCTGGCAACCCGCGCCCGTGGTGACCTCCGCGCTGATCTTCAGGGGCTTGCGGTCACGGCCCGCGGAGTGAACAAGAACGCAGACACCCTCGATGCAGTCCTCGACAAGCTCCCCATCCACTACGACAAGCTCCAGAACACCTCGTCCTACGGCAACTTCTTCAACTTCTTCCTGTGCGGCGTCAGGGTGCAAACCGGTCTGAGTAGCGAGCAACCGATCCAGACGCCGTGGGTCTACTCCGACGCGCCGAGGTGCAAGCGATGAGCAGAGCAATCAGTCCGGACCGCCTCGCGATCCGCGGCCTCACGGGCACGCTGATGCTCGTAGCGGTGGTCATGGCGGCGATGAACCTCAACACGCTGCCGCTCGTCGGCAACAACGACGTCATCAAGGTCGAGTTCGCCGAGGCCGGCGGTCTCAAGGGCGGTGACGCCGTAATGATCTCGGGCGCGAAGGTCGGCAGCGTCCGCGAGGTCGGAATTGATGGCGACCACGTCGTCGCGAACATTGTCCTCACCGATGAGTCAGTCACATTGGGCGAGCTCACCGAAGCGCGGATCATCACCATCACGCTGCTCGGGCGAGCTGCGGTGGAGCTCGAGCCACGCGGCACAGGTGAGCTCAACGCGGGCGACACCATTCCAAAGGAACGAACATCCTCGCCGTACAACCTGACCGCGACGCTCAACGAGCTGACCGACACCACCGCGGCCATCGATAAGACGCAACTGGCCGCCGCCCTCGACCAGGCATCCACAACCCTCAACGCCTCAAGCCCAGACCTAGGTCCGGCGCTGGAAGGCATCACGGCGCTCTCACGGGCAATCTCCTCCAACGACGGCGAACTGCGCTCCCTCCTCGCCCGAGCCAACGGGGTGACCGACGTGCTCGCCAGCCGCGACGAGCAGATCGCGTCACTGCTCGGGTCGGGTCGCTCACTGCTCGCCGAGCTCGATGCCCGTCAGCGGGTCGTTACCAGCCTCCTCGCGAGCGCGCGTGAACTCTCCGTGCAGTTGCGCCTGTTGTTGAGGGACACCGACGACGTGCTCGGTCCGGCCCTTGATGAACTCGACAGGGTGGTCGACCTTCTCAACAGGAACCGGAGGAACCTTCAGGCCAGCATCACTGGGCTCCTCGGCTACGCGACCGGCTTCAACGAGGCCGTCGCCACCGGACCTTGGTTCGACGCCTACATCCAGAACCTCACCTCACCGTCCACGTTGGCCCCGATCCTCTCCGGAGTGACCCCATGAGAAGTCTCGTTTCTGGGCGCAGGGTCCTCACCCTGCTGATCGTCGCAGCGTTGGTGCTCAGCGTCTTCCTGTGGAACCGCGACTCCAGCAGCACCAGCCTGCACGCCTACTTCTCCAGTGCGGAGGGCCTCAACATCGGTGATGACGTCAAGGTGCTCGGTGTGCGGGTCGGCGAGATCACGGACATCAAGAACACGCCCGATGGCGTCTACGTCTCCATGACGGTCGACTCCGACCAGCCGATTCCAGCCGACGCGAGCGCCGCGATCGTGTCGCCCAGCCTCGTGAGCGGCCGGTTCGTGCAGTTCGAGCCCGTCTACACCGGTGGCAAAAGACTCGAGGACGGCGCCACCATCTCGCTTGAGGACACCGCCGTCCCGGTCACCTTCGACGACGTCAAGCAGCAGCTGACCGACCTCGCCACCACCCTCGGCCCGAACAATGGCAACCAGAACGGCGCCTTGTCCGAGGCGATCACCGCGATCGAGAAGGGATTGCGCAACGGCAACTCGACCGACCTGCGCGAGGCGATCACCGAGCTGCAGAGCGCTGCGACCGCTCTGTCCGATGGCCGTTCCGACTTGTTCAGCACGATCGAGAACCTCAACACATTCACGAAGAATCTAGCCCTCAACGACGCGGCGCTACGTGGCTTCACCACCGAGCTCGACGATGTCAGCGGCGTCCTGGCGGAGAACCGCAGCAACCTCACCGGGGCTATCCGCGACCTCGCCACCGTCTTGAACTCGGTGGACAAATACTTCACGAAGCACCGCGGCCGGATCAAGGCGTCAGTGGCCGACCTCAACGTCCTCGCTGCCACCCTTGCCGACCGCTCCAACGAACTCGCCGGCATTCTCCACGTCGCGCCCTTCCCCATCGTCGGCCTCAGCAACACGCTCCAGAACGAAGCCATCACCGGACGGGCCACACTCAGCGGCCTCGACAACGTCGCCCAACTTGTTTGCGGCGCCATCCTCGGAGCTGGCGGCACCAGCGAGCAATGCACCACCGCGCTCCAACCGCTGCTCGGATTGCTCGGCCTCAGCACGATCGGAGGCACTCAGTGACCACACGCCCCTTCGCGACCCCATCGCGCTGGTTCGCCATCACGCTCTTGGCTGCCGCACTGCTCAGCTCTGGCTGCGCCCTCCAGCCGAACGACAACACCCTGCCCGGCCAGGTCGCCGTCGGCGACGACGGCTATGAGATCAAGGTGCACTTCAACCAGATCGAGAACCTGGTCCCGAACTCGACCGTCCAAAGGGACAACGTCGTGATCGGCACCGTCGGTCAGATCGATGTCGAGGGCTGGGAGGCCGTTGTCGATATGCACCTCCTCAAGAGCGTTCCGCTGCCCACCGACGTCACCTTCTCAATCGGCCAGAAGACCCTCCTCGGCGCCCAGTACGTCGAAGTCTCGGTCCCCGATAGCAGCGACTCCAGCGAAACCGGTGGGACCGAGCAGGTCACCCGCGCCGCGGCTCGCCCGCGGGGCGCCATGCTGGAGGAAGGAGACGTCATCGGCGTCGACCAGACCGGCACGTACCCGGCGACCGAGCAGATCCTTGGCGCTGTCGCCCTGCTGCTCAACAACGGCGGCCTCTCGCAGATCAGCACTATCACCGGCGAGCTCTCCACAGCACTCCGGAACAAGGTCCCCGACACCCGTGGCCTGATCCGCCACGCAAACGAGCTGCTCGCGGTGCTCGACTCCAACCGGGGCGAGATCGTCGCCGCTTTGGAGTCACTCAACAACCTGTCCAGCGGGCTGCGCGAAGACCAGAGGTCGATCGCCACGGCCATCGACCGGATCACACCCGGGCTCAAGGTGCTCGAGACCGAACGGACCCGCCTAGTCAGCGCACTAACCCACGCCGGGCGCGCCGGCGACCGCGCGGTCCGGGTGATCCGCGTCAGCGAGACCGCGCTACTGGCGAACCTCGACTCCCTCGGCCCGATCCTGACCAACCTCGGACGCGTCAGCGAGTCCCTCCCCGAGGCACTCAAGATCGCAGCCACCATCCCATTCCCGGCGATGACGACGACGAACATCCTCGCAGGCGACTACGCCAACCTGTTCGCCACGATCGACCTCGGTACGACCGCACTCGCCGAGAGCTGGCTCGGTGGCCTTCCCCCAGCCCTACAAGCCGGTGACCCGATCGAGAACCCCCTCGCGCCGGCACCCAACCCAGGGGCCGGCGACGACGTCGGGTCTGCGGACTCGGACACGTCCGACGACGACGGCGAACCCACCACACCGACGCCGACCGAGGAACCGACGTCCGGCTGCCTGCTCAAACTCTTGGGACTCTGTTAGGAACGCGGATGCTGCTCACACCACTGATCAAGCGCCAACTGCAAGTCTTCGCAGTCCTCGCGACCGTCGCGCTCGGGTACGCATTCATCCACTACGCACGGGTTCCCGCGATGCTGGGCGTCGGGGTCTACAACGTCACCGTCGACTTCGAGGACGCCAGCGGGCTCTACCCCAGGGCCGCCGTCACCTACCGTGGCGTCAACGTCGGTGTCGTCTCCGAGCTCGACGTCACCGGCGACGGCGCGATCGCCACCCTGCGCATCGACAGCGGCACGGACATCCCTGCCGGAGTCTCAGCCGAACTGCACAGCACTTCAGCCATCGGCGAGCAATACATCGACCTCGTCGACCCGGTCGGCAGCGACACCAGCGGCAAGGGAGGCTACCTGGCCGAGGGCGCCGCGATCCCGCAGGAGCGGGCCGTGGAAATGCCGCAGATCACTCCAGTCCTCGACTCGGTCAACCGACTGCTGAAGTCGATCCCGAAGGAGAAGACCAAGGCCGTCCTGTCCCAGCTCGACGAGGGCCTCGGCGGCTCGGGGACGGAGCTCAACGAACTCGTCGACTCCTCCGGCAAGCTGCTGACCGAGGCCCAATCGCAGATCGATGCGACGACGTCGCTGATCGCCGCGCTGCGGCCGGTGCTGGGTACCCAAGCTGAGCTGGCGCCGGAGACGCAGTCGTACGCCGACGCGCTCAACGACGTCACCAGCGCGTTGGCAAGGAATGACAGCGCGGAGCTCAAGACGCTGCTGAACAATGCCCCCGAGGGCCTCGATGCCGCCACCGCCACCGTCGCTGACCTCCAGCAGGTGCTGCCGATGATGCTGGCCAACCTGACCACGAATGCCGAAGTGCTCAACACCTACCTGCCCAACGTCAAGCAGATCCTCGTTCTCTACCCATCCCTCGTAGCCCGGCTCCAAGCGGCAGTGAATCCCCGCGCGGGCCTGGGTGACGTTCAACTGGATTTGCGGGCAGGGGTCAACAACCCCCCGACCTGCCAGACGGGCTACCTGCCGGCCAATGAGCGCCGTAGCCCGGGGATCACGACCACACGCGACGTGAATCGGCTCGCACACTGCGAGATTGCACCCGACAACCCGACCGCCGTACGCGGTGGCCGCAACCTGCCCTGCCCGCACTCAAGCACCCGCGGTCCTCTGCCAGCGACGTGCGGCATCACCTTCCGCGGCGGGATCTGGCCCGACTCGAGCGGCACCGTCGCCTACGACATAGCCGTCGGACGCGGCGACGACGCGGCGGCCAGTGACGTGACACCGGACCAGCAGGCCGACGATGAGGATCTCTGGAAGGTCCTCGTGCTGGTACCCCTGGAGAGGAGCTGACATGGGCGAGCGACCGAGACTGTCCCTTGGGGGCGGTATGAAGGGCCTCGATGTACGGATCACGCTGCGGGTTGCGGTGGTGGCTGTGACAGTGCTGGGCCTGCTCGGCTTCGCGGGCGAACGGGAGCTGGCTTGGCGAGACGCGCGGAACCAGCTCGCCGATGAGAAGTCGGCGGCCGCCGCGGCGAGCGCCGAGGTCGAGGGGCTGATCGACATCAGCGGCTCATCGTCTGAGAAGGACATGGCCCGGTTGCTCGACGGCGCAACCGCCGACTTCCGCTCCGAGCTCGAGGGCCAGGCCGATCGGCTACAGAAGGCGCTGGCCGACAACAAGGTCAAGGCCACCGGCGAGGTGGTCTCGACCGGCGTCGTGAAGTTCGCGGATGACAAGGCAACAGTCATTGTTGCCGCCACAGGGACGGTGCAGAACAGCAGCACGAAGGAGGCCGAGCCGCGCAGCTACCGGCTCAAGGTCGATCTCCTCAGGAGCGATGGCAAGTGGCTCGTCTCGGGATTGGAGTTCGTGGCATGAGTGCCGACGTCGAGCAGGAGGTCAGGGACATAGCCGATGAGAGGGGAACGGGCACTGCTGGGGGGACGGCGACCAGCGCGGGAGGAGGGACTCGCCTGGTCGCCGTTGGGCTGGTCTTGTTGGCGGCGGTGGCCGCGGTGTTATTCGGGTTCCAGGCGCACCGTGCGGCGGCCGACGCCGACGCCCGGAGCGACGCACTGGCTGCCGCGCAGGAGCGGGTGCCGGAACTGCTCAGCTACGACACCGCTACGCTCGACGAGGATCTTGCGAACGCACGGGCGCAGACGACGGGCGACTTCACCGCTGACTACGGCGAGATCCTTGAAGCGGTCGTAAAGCCGCAGGCGAAGGCACGCAAGATCAGCACCGTCGCCACGGTCAGCGCCGCCGGCGTGGTCCGGGGTGACACCGACGAGGTCGTCGTCCTGCTCTTCCTCACCCAGACCACGACCTCCGGCAAGGAAGGCACGACCGTCGCCGGCAGCCGGGTTGAGGTCACCATGACGCCGGTCGACGGCGACTGGAAGATCGCCAGCCTCAAGCCAGTATGAGCCCGCGGCCCACACCCTGGGCGGTCATCGCCTGCGGCTGGGCTTCGGACCGCAGCCACCTCGCCTGATTTGAGCACGTCCAGATCGGTGCGGCGCCCGACGTTCCTATCCCGCGCCCGAACCTGCTTGGCGACACTGGCAGGCCGGACGACAGCGGGACCTCCGCATGGTCGTGCGAACGCTGCTCGACGACTCGGTGCAGACACTGGGACTCTCGAGGCCTACAAAAAAACAGAACTGTCTATGCATTGACAAAAGCGACGAGAATGTCTCATTCTTGTGGATGTCGCCGTGACTGCCAAGGCAGGCCGAGCTGAGGCAAAACGGCACACGGAGCCAAAGGCCTGACCAAACTCCCGGTCCCTGAACGCACGAGTCCTGCTCCGCGGCAAGGGAACGTCGAGCTGGCCGCTCATGGAAAGGGAATTCAATGACGAACCTCCTCTCGTCGGCGTTGCCGAAGCGGCGCGATCGACTCTCGTCAGTGCTCCTGGCGCCGCTACCGGTTCGGGTGGACGCGGCCCTGCGTGGGCTCAGCGACCAGTGGCCGATCCATGAACTCGCCCCGGCTCCGGCCGGTTCCGGCCTCAAGCCGGTTCAAGGGACCGCCGGCCTTCCTCTTCTCGGCCACACCTTGGATTACATCCGGTTCGGATCGGACTTCACGCGTGCCAGGTACGAGCGACTTGGCCCGGTCTCCTGGATGGGCGCCTTCGGCACCAAGATGGTGGTCGTAGCCGGCCCGGATGCCACACAGGAGGCGCTGACCACCAAGGCGAAGTCCCTTTCCCAGGACGGGTGGACCTATCTCATCGACGCCTTCTTCCACCGAGGCCTGATGCTGATGAGCTTCGACGAACACAAGATGCACCGACGCATCATGCAGGAGGCGTTCACCCGTGATCGGCTCGCCGGATACGTCAACCAACTCGGACCGACGCTGGAGGCCAACATCCCCGCGTGGACCACAGGCAAGTCCACGCGCATCTACCCGCTGCTGAAGAGTCTGACTCTCGACATCGCCACCGAGGTCTTCATGGCAGGGCGGGGCGGGAGCGAGGACACCGACGCCATCAACGCCGCCTTCGTGGCCACCGTCCGCGCAGCGAGCTCGATCGTCCGCGTCCCGCTGCCGGGGACCCGCTGGCGAGCCGGGGTCCGTGGGCGGGCCTTGCTGGAGGCCTACTTTGCACGGCACTTGCCCGCGGCCCGCAACGGCCAAGGCGGTGACCTGTTTGCCGGCCTGTGTCATGCGCGGACGGCTGAAGGCGACGCCTTCACCGACGAAGACGTCATCAACCACATGATCTTCTTGATGATGGCGGCCCACGACACCTCGACCATCACCACTGCGGCCGCCGCCTACTTCCTCGCCAAGCACCCGGCGTGGCAGGAACGGGCTCGGGCCGAGTCTGACCAACTCGGCGAGCGTACGCCGAACATCGATGACCTGGAGTCTCTGGCGACTCTCGACCTGGTGATCAAGGAGACCCTGCGCCTGGTCGCGCCAGTGCCGATCGTGATGCGCAAGACGGTCGAGGACGTCGAGATCGCAGGACACCACATTCCGGCGGACACCCTGGTGGCCGTGGCTCCGGCGGTCAATCACTTCGACGAGTCGTACTGGACCGACCCCGACACCTTTGACCCTGCCCGCTTCAGCGAGCCGCGGCGTGAGGACCAGCAGCACCGCTTCGGGTGGATCCCGTTCGGCGGCGGGGTGCACAAGTGCATCGGTCTTCACTTCGGAACCCTTGAGGTCAAGGCAATCCTCCACCAGATGCTGCGCAACTACACCTGGACGGTTCCGGACGACTACGAAGCAAGGTGGGACAACACCTCGCTACCGATTCCCGTCGATGGGCTGCCGATCACACTGGAGCGCAGGTGAGTCAGGCGCCGGTGTCGTTCCTGGAGGCGACCGAGTTCCTCGACATCGAGCATGATGCCGTCCGCACGTTCGCCGCGGCCGCGATCGGTGATGCGAGTACCGACAAGGAGAAGGCGATACGGCTCTTCACCGCCGTACGCGACCGAGTCTGGTACGACCCGTACTCCGTTTCGGACGATCCGGCCCATTACCGGGCGAGCTTCGTCCTCCAGGCCGGCCGCGCCTACTGCGTTCCGAAGGCGGTGCTATTGACCGCGGTTTGCCGTTCGGCAGGGATTCCGGCGCGGCTGGGCTTCGCCGATGTCCGCAATCATTTGCAGACCGACGCATTGCGAGCGCGCATGGGCGGCACCGACCTCTTCGTCTATCACGGATACAGCAGTATCTGTGTCGACGGCACGTGGCTCAAGGCGACACCGGCGTTCAACACCGAGTTGTGTGCGCGTTTCGGTGTTCCTCCAGTGGAATTCGACGGCGAACACGACGCACTGATGCACGCCTTCACTGCGGACGGCACCCAACACATGGAGTACATCCGCGAGCGTGGTGTCTTCGACGACCTGCCCTTGGCCGCCATCCTGGCCGAACTTCGGGACACGTATGGACCGATGGTGGATACCTCCGCGCATCCGGTCGATGACGCCTTCGCCACGCAACCCATAAGCCAGACCGGGCCCGATGGAGCTTCCCGCGGGTCCCACTGCCCCCAGGAGGCCCGATGAGCACGACGACCACAGCAGCCACCCTGGAGGTGCGGAACCCCTCCGACGGCCGGCTGGTCAGAACCGTCCCTGTGGACGATCGGGAGACCGTGAACCGTATCGCGGCCGAGCTCCGCCTCGCCCAACGCGCATGGGCCGAGGCTGGGCCGCGGCAGCGTGCGCGGTGGATGCGTCGGTGGCGCGACTGGATCCTGGCTCACACCGATGAGCTCACCGATTTGTTGCAGGCCGAGACGGGCAAGGTGCGCCCTGACGCACTCGTGGAGACCACTGCGTCGTGCGAATTCATCACCTACTACGCCGACCATGCCGCGGACTTTCTCGCCGATGAGAAGGTCCGGTCCTCGGGTCTGCTGAGCCTGCCGAAGCGGCTGTCCAAGACCTACCAGCCCTACCCCCTCGTCGGCCTTGTCACCCCGTGGAACTTTCCGATCACCCTCTTCCTCATGGACGCAGCACCCGCCTTGGCTGCCGGCTGTGCAGTCCTGGCTAAGTCCTCGGAAGAGACTCCGCTGACCTGCGCGCGGGTCATCGAGGGTTGGCAAGAGATCGGCGCCCCACCGGTTCTGGCACATGTCGTGGGCGCCGGCGATACCGGTGCAGCGGTGGTCGACGCCGCTGACTTTGTGCAGTTCACCGGTTCCACTGTCACTGGTCGTGCGGTCGCCGTCCGCTGTGCTGAGCAGTTGAAGCCGCTAAGTCTGGAGCTGGGCGGCAAGGACCCGGCGATCGTGCTCGAGGACGCCGATCTTGCTCGTGCGGTGGAGGGTGTCGCGTGGGGCGGCCTGTTCAACGCAGGGCAGGTCTGCATCTCCGTCGAGCGGGTCTACGTGGTGGCAGAGATCTACGACGAGTTCGTGTCTCGCCTGGCCCAGCGGGTGCAAGCCCTGACCCAAGGTGCGACGCCAGGAGACGACGTCGGCGCGATGGTCACCGCGAGGCAGGTCGACATCGCGGATCGCCACGTCAGCGAGGCAGTCGCGGCCGGTGCCAAGGTCCTGGCCGGCGGCATCCGGGGCGCGGCCGGGAACTACTACGCGCCGACCGTCCTGGTCGACGTGGATCACACGATGGACTGCATGACCGAGGAGACCTTCGGCCCCACGATCCCGGTGATGTGCGTCGCCGACGAAGACGAAGCCATCCGACTGGCCAACGACTCGCCCTACGGATTGTCGGCGACGGTGTGGACGCGCGACCACGCCCGCGGGCGGCGCGTCGCACGACGCTTGGATGCGGGTGCGGTCAACATCAACGACGTCTTCAGCAACCTCTTCGCCATGACGCTGCCCCACAGTGGCTGGAAGGCCTCGGGGATCGGCGCCCGGCTCGGAGGAGCCTACGGGCTGCACAAGTATTGCCGGGTCCGAGCGGTGACCGAGCCGCGGCTCCCCGTGCTGGCACGAGAACTCACGTGGTACCCGTACTCCTCCCGGCGTACGGCCATCGCCGGAAAGGTGTTGCGCGCGGCCGCCGGGCGCGGCTTGCGTCAGCGCCTCGGCATGAACAAGGAGCACAGCAAGTGACGACGCCCACCACACCTATGGCAGCCAAGACGATCGCGATCACCGGCGGAGCCCGCGGCATTGGGTACCAGACCGCTAAGGAGCTGATCCGACGAGGCCACCGTGTCGCGATCGGTGACGTCGACGAGGCACGCGCAAAGGAGGCCGCAGCCGAACTCGGGGTGACCGTCGTCACTCGTCTCGACGTGACCGACCCCGACTCGTTCCGGACCTTCCTCGACACGGTCGAGAAGCAGCTCGGTCCTCTCGACGTGCTGATCAACAACGCGGGCATCATGCCCACCGGGCACGCACACGAGGAGGACGACGCCGTCACTCGCCGCCAAGTGGAGATCAACGTGCTCGGAGTGATCTTCGGAACCAAGCTCGCCTTGCAACGGATGCTGCCCCGCCGTACCGGACACATCATCAACACCGCGTCGCTGGCCGGTGAGCTCTCGGTGCCGGGCCTTGCAACCTACTGTGGCACCAAGTTCGCAGTCATCGGATTCACCGAGGCCGCCCGGCAGGAATATCGCAAGTCCGGGGTCCAGCTGTCCACCGTTCGACCTACCTTCACCAACACCGAGCTCGTCGCCGGAACGGCCGGAGCCAAGGGACTGCGCAACGCCGAACCCCAGGAGATCGCTCGGGCGACGGCCGACCTGATCGAGCGCCCTCGCCCGTTCGTACGCGTCACCCGCCTCGCCGGCGGCATGGTTGCGGCGATGAAGTTCGTGCCTGGACGGGTGGCAGCCGGGCTTGGCTCGGCCCTGGGCACGGACTCGGTGTTCCTCGACGACGTCGACATGGGTGCCCGCCAGGCCTACCTGGATCGAATCCGGAACAACTAACCCCCATCTCCGAACCATCCGGCCACACGAGAAGGACATCACATGCACCAAAGGACCCTGATCCAGGACTACCCCCATCGGATGGGGGGGCACTGCGGTTCGGGTGCGATGCGGGATCTTCTGCACTGGCACGGTCTGGGGTGGGACGGACCGCCCGATGAGGGCCTGGTGTTCGCGCTCGGCGGCGCATTGGGGCTGTCCTACCTCCGATCGAGCGACCTCGTTCCCCCGCTGTATCTGGTGGGACGAGGCGCTGACTTCGAAGTCGACTTGCCTGTACGCCTCGGCGGGCTGGTGCAGGTTCTCACCACCGACGATCCCGATGAGGGATGGTCGTGGGTTCGCGACGAAGTCGACGCCGGCCGACCCAGCCTCGTGTGGGGTGACATCTCCGAACTGCCGTACCTGCGGGTCCAGCTCCAAATGAGCCGCCACGACATTGTGGTGATCGGCTACGACGAGGCCACGAATGTCGCCTTCGTCGTCGACAACGACCGTGCCGAGGTGCAGGAGGTTCCACTCGAAGCGTTGGCTCGGGCACGGGCCTCGGTGGCTTTCCCGCAGCCGACGCGCCACTGCACGTACCGCATCACCTGGCCCCGCTCGCTCCCCGCGATTGAGCGTGTGGCCGCAGGCGCGTTCAGTCAGTCTGCGGTCAACATGCGCGATCCGTCGCAGCACGGCATCGCCGATCCCACGACGGCGGCGGTCGGCGCCGAGGGTTTGGCAGCGGTCGCTGAGTTGGCGGACGACGTCGAGACCTGGGGCGACCTTCCCGACGACGAACTTGAGATCCTCCTGTTCAGCCTCGGCGCGTTCATCGAGAAGGCAGGCACCGGTGGCGGGCTGTTCCGGCGCCTGCTCGCCGATGGGTGCGCGGACGTCGCTCGGCTGACCGGCGACCCCGCGACCGCAGAGCTTGCGGTCGCCGCCGCGCGTTGTGCGCAGACCTGGACCGCCACCGCACGCGCCGCGATCCAACGCGAAGCCCCTATTCGAGCTCGGGTCGACACGGTGGCCTCGATGGCGAGTCAGCTGCCGGAGGTCGAATTGCGTCTGGTCGAGTCCCTGGAACGTGCCGCACGTTCGTTGAACACCACAGATCGCTGATCGGCGCTGTTTCCGGACGCGTAGCGAACGCTCCGAATCGCTGTCCGTTCGAATGTACTCACGATGAAGGAATGTCATGCAGAGCACGATGATGAATGTCCCGTTGACGACCACGGCGATTCTGCGCCACGGCTCGAGCGTCCATGGCTCAGCGACCGTGCGGACCCTGCAGCCCGACGGGTCCGTGAGGGTGGGCACGTTCGCTGAGGTCGGCCGCAGGGCTGCACAGTTGGCCAACGCGTTGCGAGGCTGTGGGATCACGGGCGATGAGCGCATCGCGACCTTCATGTGGAACAACCAGGAGCACGCGGAGGCCTACTTGGCGGTGCCCTCCATGGGAGCGGTGCTGCACACCTTGAACCTTCGCCTCACCTCGGAGCAACTCGTCTATATCGGCAACCACGCCCAGGATCAGGTCGTGATCGTCGATGGCAGTCTGGTGCCCCTGCTGGCTCCCGTGTTGCCACAGATCAGCAGCGTGCACACCGTAGTGGTGACCGGTGGCGCCGATCTCGCCCCTCTGCGCCGCGAGGGGGTCACCGTCGTGGGCTACGAGGAGTTCATCGCTGCTCAGCCCGAGACCTTTGACTGGCCAGACCTCGATGAGCATTCGGCAGCGGCCATGTGCTACACCTCCGGCACCACCGGCAACCCCAAGGGCGTGGCCTACAGCCACCGGTCGACCTACCTGCACTCTATGGCGGCCTGCGCCGCCGACGGCCTCGGAATCGGCTGTGGTGACCGGATCCTCGCGATCGTGCCAATGTTCCACGCCAACGCCTGGGGCCTGGTTTACGCGGCATTCATGGCAGGTGCCGACCTGCTGATGCCTGAGCGGTTCTTGCAGGCCGAACCGCTGGTGCGACTGATCGATGCAGAGCGGCCGACGATCGCCGGTGCGGTCCCGACGATCTGGAACGACGTCTTGAACTACCTGGAATCGAACCCGGGCCACGACGTTTCTTCGCTCGACCTGGTTGCCTGCGGTGGCTCAGCGGTGCCTCTGCACCTGATGCAGAGCTTCGAGGAAAAGTACGGGGTCCAGATCCTCCAGGCGTGGGGGATGACCGAGACCTCGCCGTTGGCCGCCGTTGCGCGACCTTCTGCGTCCCTCGACGAGCAGGAGCGGTGGCGTCTGCGTGCCACCCAGGGCCGTCCGGTGGCTGGGGTGGAGTTGAGGATTGTCGACGACGCCGGCCATGAGCTTCCTCACGACGGCGAGGCGGTGGGGGAGCTGCAGGTGCGCGGGCCGTGGATCACCGGTGCCTATTTTGGTGAGGAGGACGACGGGGAGAAGTTCCACGACGGCTGGCTCCGCACCGGTGATGTCGGTCGCATCGATTCACGGAGCTTCGTCACGCTGACCGACCGGACTAAGGATGTGATCAAGTCCGGTGGAGAGTGGATCTCCTCTGTTGAGCTCGAGTTGCTGCTTGCCGGCCATCCTGACGTTCTGGAGGCTTCCGTGATCGGGGTCCCGGACGTGAAGTGGCAAGAACGGCCCCTGGCTGTGGTCGTCGTCCGCGAGGGCAGAGAGCCCACGCCGAGTCAGCTCCGCGAGTTCCTCGAGGACAAGGTGGCCAAGTGGTGGCTGCCCGAACGCTGGTGCTTCGTCGCCGAGGTGCCCAAGACCTCGGTCGGCAAGTTCGACAAGAAGCGCCTGCGCTCCCTGCATGCCGACGGCGAGCTGGCCGTCATCGAGATCTGAGAAACCTTGGCCCATTCGGAGAGCGCGAGACTGGACGGCAGAAGAGGAGTGATATGCGTGGCGGCAGTGTTCGACAATGGCGACCGGCAGGTGCCCGCCGGCGGCGGCGAAGGGAATCTGCCCGGTGACGTGGGAGTGATCTCGCGGTGGACGGAGCACCTCGCAGGTCAGGACACGGTGGAGATCGGCCAGAGGCTGCCACCCCATTCCCCGGACTGCGCCGGGTGCGGGCCCCGCAATCCCGCCGGCCTGGATCTGCAGGTCGTGCGCACCGCGACGGGCGTCGAGGCGGTCCACCGCTTCTCCGATGCTCAAGTGGGTGCCCCTGGCATTGCGCACGGCGGAGCGGTCGCCCTCGCTTTTGACGACCTCTTCGGATTCGCCCTCTACACGGTCGGTTCGCTCGCCGTCACGCGCAGCCTCACCATCGAGTACCACGCCCCGTTCCGGCTACACCGTCCCTACACATTCTCCGCACAGGTCGCCCAGCGCGAAGGACGTCGACTGCTACTCCATGCTGACGCCTGGGACGACGCCGGCCAGAAGGCGGGGTCGGCCGCGGCCACCTTCGTGGTGGTCGGTCCTGGACATTTTGCCGCGGGCGCCGAACAAGGGATGGGTCGGAGCGATTGAGGATCGTTGAGGCGACATCCCGAGGTTCGCGGGGCTATGCCGGCTGGTCATCTGCGCTGAGGACCGATCGCGAACGCCACCGCGAGTTCGCGGAGGACGGCTGGCGGATGCGACTGGGAGAGCGCCGCCCGTGCGGTACGGCTACTGCGGCCGGGATTGGCATCGAGGAGCGGGGGCTGACCGACTCAGGTCTGCACTCATTCCCGAGGGCAGGCTCTTGTGCAGGATTTGCGGTGCGCCGCATGACGGCGACATCGGAGATGATCACATGACCGGCACCGACGTGAGCACCGACTACCTCTGGACCCAGCCCATGGCGGGAATTCGGTGATGTCGCCGGGAACGCGACCTGACTGGGGCGTGGCGTGGTGGGTGGCCTTCTTGGTCTGCAAGCCCGTGCTGATTCTGGTGCGACGTCGGGACTGGCGTGGACTTGACCAGATCCCACCAAGCGGCGGGGTGGTGCTTGCCGCGAACCACGTGTCTCATGTGGACCCATTGCTCATCGCCGAGATGGTGCTCGCGCAAGGCAGGACGCCGGCATTTCTGGCCAAGAGCAGTCTGTTCGGAGAGGGCATTGTCGGGCGGTGGTTCCGAGCCGCCGGGCACGTGGAGGTGGATCGCTCGCATGGCGGCGACGGATTCGGCGCCGCCTTGACTGCGCTTCGCGGCGGTGCACTTCTCGTGGTCTATCCCGAAGGATCGATCACGAAAGACCGTGACGGCCGCCTGCTGAATCTGAAGACAGGAGCTGTGCGGCTGGCGCTCGAGTCCGGGGCACCACTCATTCCGGTGGCGCAGCGAGGTGCCCAGGACATCCTGCCCGCCTATAGCCGGCGCCCGCGGCTGCTCAAGCGGCCCACTGTCACCATCAACGTCGGTCGCCCCCTAAACCTGACCGACCTAAGGCAGCGCGGACTTGAGCCGGAGGCGGTCCGCGATGGTACACGACGACTCGCCGACACTCTGGGGCAGATGGTTGAGGAGCTGGAAGGCGGGCAGCGTGCGGACTGATCGCCAGGCGTCGGTTTCGGCGCGATGGGTCATGGGGTACCGACGAGCGCGGGATAACTCGCCACGGGCAGCAGTTGCGATATCAGGATGCGACGCGGGCGTGGTTGGCCGCCTCTTCGTCGAGCCGACCGGCAGTCGGTCAGTGCGAACGCCGGCCGCGGCCGGACTTCGGGTCACGATCCTGGCCCGGCACAGCCGCCCCCGTGGGGATCGGTGAGTACCGTGCCCGTCGAGCTTGCCGCCATCGTCGGTCTAACCGGGCTGCTGACGCTGACACTCCTCTCCCTAGTTGTATCGCGGCTACAACTGCGAAGGGCCCGAGGCCGGGTTGCCGAGCTTGAGAGCGAACTCGTAGGGAGCACCGGGTCACGCAGCCGCCGGGTCACCGGGATGGCGGTGAAGGCGGTGGTTGAGACTGCGACCCGTGTCCGCGAAGGCGGAATCAGCGGTCTTCTCGTCTCCTCAATCGAGGACATCACCCGGTGGGTGACCGAGGACCGTGCGACGATCCTGCGTAACGCGGCACCCGACGGCACCGTCACGATCTTCTTCTCCGACATCGAGGACTCGACCCTTCACAACGAGCGGCTTGGTGACGATGAGTGGGTGCGGCTGCTCGGGGATCACGACCGCATCGTTCGCGAGCAGATACGTCGTCACCGTGGCCACGTTGTCAAGACGCAGGGCGACGGCTTCATGGTCGTCTTCCGCGGACCGGTCGACGGTGTGCGAGCAGCGATCGACATCCAGCGCAGGCTCGACTCGTTGACGGCGAGCGAACTGCGGCATACGCAGGTCAAGGACCGAATCGGTCTCCACGTCGGCGCGGTAGTGGCCAGGGGCGGCGACTACTTTGGCCGCAACGTGGCGATGGCTGCCCGGGTGGCGGGACACGCCGCAGGCGGCCAAGTCGTCGTGTCGGACGACTTGCGGCGCTGCCTGGGCGAGGTCGCGGATTCCGACTTGGAGTTCGACCTAGAGCCGGGACCCCGGACCGACCTCAAGGGCCTGTCCGGGGTCCATCAACTGTGGTGGGTGCGCTGCGCTTGAGGCCCGAAAACTCGGGCTTTCGCTGGCCGACCAAGGCTGGCAAACACCCCCCGCACGTCCACTCACCATTCTCTTGCGCCACCGACGCGGCAAACACCGTCCGATCCCAGGTGAGGCGTTGCGAACGCGCGAGTCGAGACCCAAGTCAGCTGGGCTTGGGCAGAGACCGGGCGATGATCTCCTTCATGATCTCGGTGGTACCGGCGTAGATCTGACTGATCCGCAGGTCGGTCCACGCTCGCGCAATCGGGTACTCCTCCATGTAGCCGTAGCCGCCGTGGAGTTGCAGGCACGTGTCGGCCACCTGTTGAGCACGCTCCGAAGCCCAATACTTCGCCATTGCAGCGGTCGGGATGTCGAGCCCACCCTGCACATGAAGGGAGATGCATTCGTCGACGAAGGCGCGTGTCACGCGGGCCTCGGTGGCAACCTCGGCAAGCTTGAACTTCGTGTTTTGAAACCCGAAGATCGGCTTGCCGAACGCCTCGCGCGACAACGTGTACTCATGCGTGAGATCGAGCATCAGATCCATCGATGCGGCGCAACTGACGGCGACGAGGAGGCGCTCCTGAGGGAGCTGCATCATGAGCTGAATGAAGCCCTGACCCTCCTCGGCGCCCAGCAGGTTGCTGGCCGGGACGCGCACGTCGTCGAAGAACAGCTCGCAGGTGTCTTGTCCCTTGAGGCCAATCTTGTCCAGCACCCGGCCGCGCCGAAAGCCCTCGGAGCTGGTCGGCACGATGACCAGCGAGACGCCGGCCGCGGCCTCGTCAGGATTGGTCTTGCAGGCCAGCAGAACCATATCCGCGTGGTAGCCATTGGTAATGAACGTCTTGGCGCCATTGATGACGTAGTCATCGCCATCGCGAATGGCACGGGTCTTGATTCCCTGCAGATCCGACCCAGTGCCGGGCTCGGTCATCGCGATAGCGGTGACGACCTCGCCGGATGCCATCTTGGGAAGCCACTCCTGCTGCTGCTCCTCGGTGCCGTAGTGCAGCAGGTAGTGCGCGACGATGCCACTGTGCAGCGACGCGCCCCAACTGCTGTCGCCGACGCGCGCCTGCTCCTCGATCAGAATCGCCTCGTGATAGAAGTTGCCGCCGCCGCCGCCGTACTCCTCCGGAATGGACGTGCACAGCAGACCGAGCTTGCCCGCTTGTGTCCAGAGCTCGCGGTCGACGCGCTTGTTCTTGATGAAGCGGTCGATGTTGGGCTTGATCTCCTTCTCGCAGAAGGTTCGGGCGAGATCGCGGAAGTCGTCGAGGTCCTGGGTCATCCAGGGCGAGCGGCGGCCGGGCATGGGTCCTCCAAGGGGGTCGTGGGTGCGGGTACAACCTGTACCACCCTACGGGTACAGGTTGTACCGGCGCTAGTGCGATGGGTTAGATTGCGGCCGTGGATGTCGCGAAGTGGGTGGACACGGCGGTCGTGCGTCGATCGACTGCGCACGACTCCCACCGCGCCCCACGACGCGAGCAGATCGTGGTCGCTGCGGCTGGTGCGATCGAGCAATATGGCGCAGGGGTAGGCACCGCCCAGATTGCCGAGCGAGCCGGGGTGGCGAGACCTCACGTTTATCGCCACTTCGACAGCAAGGACGACCTCGAGAGCGAGGTGCTGCGATTTGCCGCTACCCAGCTAATCGAGACCGTGCGTCCCGCGATGCGGCACAGCGGCACCGCGCCAGCGATCATTGAAGGTGTGATCGCGGCCGCTGTGAGGTGGGCTGCAGAGAATCCGAACCTGTATCGATTCATGGCCGCTCGCCAGCAGACCAAGGCAACTCATCGGGCTCGGCTGGGGCGCACGCGATTCCTGGGAGAGGTGGTGGCCGCAGCTTCGGCGTACTTGCGCACCCCTGACGTCCAGGTTGAACCGCCCGACGGCGTCATGGCGGGGCTGATGGGCATGGTCGATGCGGGCATCATTTGGTGGCTCGACCACCACGACGAGTCCCAGGATGAGGTCGTCACCCGTATCGCCCACCAAGTTTGGTTGGTCATGCGCGACCTCGCCCAGAGTGTCGGGCTCGCGATCGACAACGACAGTTTGCTCACCGTCCCTTGAGGACCGAAGCCTTTCGCCTTGCCCATCGACTTCGCGGGCCCGTCAGAAGTTGGGTGTAGAGCGGGGGAGCATGTGTTCTGTTGAGAAGTCCTGGAGGGCGAGCCAGGCGGTCCCGGCGTTGGCCCCGGTGCTTCTGCGCGCCTTCAGGGACGCACGTCCTGCAGCCGACCCCGATGATTCGCATGACGACACGGCTTGCGGAGACGGGCGGACTCGGGGGTCGTTCAACGATGAGGAGATTCGCGGCGGCGGCTCCCCGCATGCTGCGACTAGTGTCTGTCAGCGATGGTTTCCGGACTCGACCCCTCAGTGCTGCGCGCCGCCCGCGAGAAGGCAGGCTTGACCCAGCATGAGTTGGCGCGTCTCGTTGGTGCCGCCGGTGGGGAGCGCATATCTCGATGGGAGCTGGGCGCGTCGGTCCCTAGGCCGGATTTCTTGGTGAAGCTTGCTCGAGCCCTCGACATCCCGACCCTTCGTCTCATTCACCTAGACGGTGAGGTTCCTGATCTCAGGGCACTGCGTTTGAACGCCGGGCTGACGGTGCCCGAGCTGGCTGCGGCCGTCAACGTGGCTGTGCCGACCTACTACGCCTGGGAGCAAGGCCGTTGGACCCGACTCCCAGCAGCCACGCAGCTTGAGAGCCTCGCGCGTGGGTTAGCGGACACTGTTGACGTCGTCGCCACGGCCTTCCAAGAAGCCCGGCAGCAGCGCCTTCGGCGCGGGCAGGTCTAGCGACCCACACGAGCGGGTGGCTCCTGAGTTTGTCCGTAATCCACAAGTGGAAATTCCTACCGGAAAGTCCGCATGATCTGTGGTCCCATGGACCTGGGCGTTCGGTGCGTGCAAGCGCTCAGTCCCATCGGGGGGACTGAGCCACGCAACCAGTCCCGTCAGGACTCGGGCGATGACATCTCGGAATCGGTCAGTTGTGGATGACGATCCGGTCGATAGAAATGCACTAGTGTTTTTCTATCGAGTCGGGTTGGCGATGACCGCTCCCGGCACGTCTTGACACGTAGGTGATCGAGACAGGAGAGGACTCGGGATCCGTGTCGATGAACACTGCTCAACAACCACGGGACGAGAAGCGCGCCAGTATCATGGCACCTCCCGACCACAACCACTTCCCACGGCTGAGGCGCCGCCGCAGTCGTTGGGTCCTGGCACTCTGCGCGGCCCTTGTTGCTGCCGGCGGCCTGGGGACCGCGTTCGCGTTCACCTCGGTCAACGACACCCAAGAGGTCCTCGTCGTCAGCAGCGACATCAAGCGCGGCGAGACCATCGAGGCCGGCGACCTCGCCGTCGTGCGGGTCAGCGTCGACCCGGCGCTGACCCCGGTTCCCGGCAGTCAGAAGGCCGAGCTCGAGGGCAGCCGCGCGGCCGTCGACCTGTGGGCCGGCACCCTGCTCACCGAGCAGGCAGTCACCGACAGCCTGGTGCCGGGGGAGGGGGAGTCCCTGGTGGGCATCAGCCTCACGCCCGCCCAGATGCCTTCAGAGCCCCTCTACAGCGGCGACGAGGTCCGGATCGTCACCACGCCCGGCGACCAGGGCGAGGTGACCGACGAGGAGCCGGTCACCATCGAGGCCACCGTGGTCGGTGTTAGCCGGATCGTGGAGACGGGGGAGACCGTCGTCGACGTCTCGGTGCCCGAGCGCGAGGCCGCCGACCTGGCCGCCCGCGCCGCCACCGGACGCGTGGCGCTCGTCCTGGACGCCCGGGAGCGCTGAGCCATGGCGCTGATCGTCCTGGCCTCCGCGAGCGGCTCGCCCGGCGTCTCCACCACCGCGCTCGGGCTCACCCTCAACTGGCACCGCCCCGTCCTCCTGGTCGACGCCGACCCGACCGGATCGTCCGCGGTGTTCGCCGGCTACTTCCACGGCACCCAGGAGCCAACCGGCGGGCTGATCAACCTCGCGCTGTCCCTGCGCGAGGGGACGCTGGCCGACGCCCTGCCCCGCGAGACGCTGCTGCTGGACCCTGAGGCGCCGGCCGAGCGGTCGGCGTGGTTCCTGCCCGGCATCCGGGCCCACGAGCAGGCCCCCAGCCTGCTGCCGCTGTGGGATCCGCTCATCGAGCAGCTGCGGGCGCTGGAGAGCAACGGCCAAGACGTCATCGTCGACGCCGGCCGGCTCGGCCTCGCCGGATGGCCCCAGCCGCTCATCGCGGCTGCCGACCTGACCCTGCTCGTCACCCGCAACTCTCTGCCGGCACTGGCCGGTGCGACCAGCTGGGCCAAGACCCTGCGGGCCCAGTTCGCCGCGGTCGGTGGCCTCTCCCGCCTCGGAGTCCTCCTCGTCGACGAGGACCGCCGCTGGCCCACGGTGCCCACCGGAGCCCGAGTCCGGCCCTACACCGCACGCCACATCGCCAAGGCCCTGCAGATCCCCGTGGTCTCCTCGGTCGACTGGGAGCCCGAAGCCGCGGAGGTCTACTCCCACGGCGCCCGCAAGCCCCGCAAGTTCGAGTCCTCCGGCCTGCTGCGCGGCTACCGGGCCAGCGCCGCGGCCATCCAGTCCATCCTCGCCGCCAACCAAGCCGCCCTCGCCCCCACGAACGGAGGCCGAGCATGAGCACCAACGGCACCAACGGACACCAGCCCGGGACCAACGGCCGCGACCCGCTGCGCGCCGACGAGTGGCTCGAGGCACGTCACGCCGCGACCAGCGACCGCACCTCACCATTCGCCCGCGGCCGCAACATCCAGCCGCCCCCGCCCCCGCCGGCCACGGAGGACCACGACCCGACCTCGCTGCCGATCTTCGCCTCCGCCTGGACCAGCGAGGAGCAGCTGCCGGGGCGGGCTCGGTCGGAGTTCAGCCTGCGGCCTCTCGTCGCGCATACCCCGGAGGAGCACCACCACACCCAGGGAGCGGAGGGCGAGGTCGAGCTGGACTGGGAGCTGATCGCGCAGTACCGCGCCGAGATCTCCTCGCGCCTGACCGCCCGGCTCGACAAGGAAGGCGGCCGCGTCACCGAGGAGGACCGCGAGCAGATGGGCCTCGACGTGATCGAGGAGCTCATCAAGTCCGAGGCCGAAACGCTCGTCTCCACCGGCCGCCCGGCGTGGACCAAGGACCAGGAGAAGGCACTCAAGACCGCCCTCAAGGCCGCGCTGTTCGGCCTGGGGCGGCTGCAGCCGCTGGTCGAGCGCACGGACGTGGAGAACATCATCGTCATCGCCCGCGGCCCGGTGGTCTCGGTGTGGCTCGAGCTGGTCGACGGCACCCTGGTCGAGGCTGACCCGATCGCCGACTCCGAGGACGAGCTGCGCGAGTTCCTCGCCGACCTCGGCTCTCGGCAGAACCGGCCCTTCACTGAGGCCCGTCCGCACCTGGACCTTCGGCTGCCCGGGGGAGCGCGGCTCGCGGCCGGCTCCTGGGTGATGGCCTACACCTCGGTGGTGATCCGCCGCCACGGCATGCGCGAGGTGTCGATGGACGAGATGGTCTACGACCGCAAGGCCTGCGGCGCGGTGCTGGCCGACTTCCTCGCCGCCTGCGTGCGAGCCGGCAAGAGCATCGTCGTCTCGGGCGTCCAGGGCTCGGGTAAGACCACCTGGGTCCGCGCCCTGTGCTCGTGCATCCCGCCGTGGGAGATGATCGGCACCTTCGAGACCGAGTTCGAGCTGCACCTGCACGAGCTGGTCGACCGGCACAAGATCGTCCATGCCTGGGAGCATCGGCCCGGCTCCGGTGAGGTCGGCCTCGACGGCCGCCAGGCCGGTGAGTTCAGCCTCGAGGAGGCCATCCACCACTCCTTCCGGTTCAACCTCGCTCGCCAGATCGTCGGCGAGGTCCGCGGCCCGGAGGTCTGGAACATGCTCAAGGCGATGGAGTCCGGCCCGGGCTCGATCAGCACCACCCACGCCCGCAGCGCCGAGCACACCATCGAGAAGCTCGTCTCCTGTGCGATGGAGAAGGGCCCGCAGGTCACCCGCGAGCTGGCGATCAGCAAGCTGGCCGCCGCGATCGACATCGTGATGTACCTGCGCTCGGAGGTCGTCCCGAACGACGACGGCACCTTCCGCAAGCAGCGTTGGGTCGAGGAGGTCCTGGTCGTCCAGCCCAGCATCGACGCGGCCCGCGGGTACGCGACCACCCCGATCTTCGCCCCCAACCAGCTCGGCCATGCCGTGGCCACCGGGAAGCTCGACAACTTCCTCGCCCAGGAGCTGGCGCGGCACGGGTTCGACCTCGAGGCGTACAAGGCCGAGTCCCAGGCCAACCCGGGGGTGGCCACGTCATGAGCACCACATCGTCGGCGTTCCTGCCCGCGGTCTTCGGCGCCTGCATCGTCATCGGCCTGATCGGCATGGCCTACGCGCTGATCCCGGCGCCTCCTAAGCCGCCGCGGCCCGTGCGGACCGTCACGCCGTTCGGCCGGCTGGGCAGCAGGTTCGGCCGGCTCGACCGCCGTATTCGGCTGCTGGTGGTCGGCGGCGCCGTGACCGGTCTCCTGGTGGCGCTGGTGACCGGCTGGGTGATCGCGATCGTGCTCGTGCCGGCCGCGATCGTCGGTATCCCGGTGCTGCTGACGCCCCCGCCGGCGGCCGCGAGCATCGAGAAGCTCGAGGCGCTCGAGGAGTGGACCCGTTCCCTGTCGGGCAAGTTGACCGCCGGCCAGTCCCTGCGCTCTGCGCTCATCAAGTCGCTGCAGTCGACGCCGGAGCCGATCGAGCGCGAGGTCGGGCTGATGGTCTCCCGGCTGTGGAACAACACCTCCTCCACCGAGGACGTGCTGCGCGCCTTCGCCGAGGACCTCAGCGACTCCACCGGCGATGTCGTGGTCAGCCAGTTGATCCTCGCCGCCAGCGGCCGCGGTCAGGCGGGTCTGTCGAAGGCTTTGGACGCCCTCGCTGAGACCGTCGCGGCCGATGTGCGCGCACGTCGCCAGATCGCCGCCGATCAGGCCAAGCCCCGCACCACTGCACGCACCGTCACCGTGATCACCCTCGGTGTGCTGGGCATCCTCGCGTTCACCGGCGACTACATCGAGCCGTACGGCACCCCGCTGGGGCAGGTCGTGCTCGCGGTTCTGCTGGCGGCCTACGTGGCGACGCTGCTGTGGATGCGCCGGATGGCTGTCGCCAAGCCGCTCCCGCGGTTCCTCGACCTCGACGCCCGCACCGCGCACCGCGCCGCCCAGCGCACAGCATCGGGCGAGAAGGAAGGAGCGCTCGCATGACCGGGCTGCAGATTGCGCTCGCCAGCGGCACGCTCCTCGGGCTGGCCCTCGCTCTGCTCGTGTGGCGTCTCGCTCCGTCGGACCCTGATCTGGTCGACGCGCTGGACCGTCTCTCGCCGGACCACGTCGTGTCGCGCCGCTCCGCCGGCCTCGACGACGCCGGCGCCGACGCCGGATCGGCGGTCGACCGGATCGGCTTGTGGGCGATGAAGAACCTGCCCGGGGGAGCCTGGGCGCACACGCCGCGCAAGGACCTGGCCATCCTGCAGATCAGCGAGGCCCGGTTCTACGGCGAGAAGGTCGTCTGGGCGATGCTCGGCCTGATCATGCCGCCGCTGCTGGCCGGTTTCTTCACGATGATCGGGCTCCCGCTGCCGTTCGCGATCCCCACGCTCGGCTCGCTGGCCCTGGCCGTCCTGTTCTGGTTCATGCCCAACTACAACGCCACCGACGAGGCCAAGAAGGCGCGCATCGAGTTCAACCGCGCCCTCGGCGCCTACATCGACATGGTCGCCACCGGCGTCCGCGACGGCTCCAGCGGCCAGCAGGCGCTGCGCTCGGCCGCCGAGGTCGGCGACACGTGGGTGTTCAAGCGGATCGAGAGCGAGCTGCGCCGCGCCCGCTACATGACGCGAGCACCGTGGGACTCCCTGCACGGCCTGGCGGACGAGCTCGGCGTCCCCGAGCTCGACGACCTCGCCGACATCATGCAGCAGTCCGGCCAGGACGGAGCGCAGATCTACAACAACCTCCGCGCCCGGGCCGCTGCCCTCCGCTCGGCGATGCTCAGCGCCGAGCTCGGCAAGGCCAACGCGGCCTCCGAGCGCATGTACATCCCCGCCAGCCTGCTCGGCATCGTCTTCATGGCGATCCTCGTCACCCCCTCGATGCTCCGATTCGCCACCTGACGCCCCTAACACCGACCCCACCCACCGGCACGGGTCGCCCAAGACCGCAAACCGAACGACCAAGGAAGGAACAACCCGATGTTGAAGCTCTTCATCGCCCTCCAGCTCGCGGTGCTCACCGTGCGCGATGCCCTCGAGGACCGGGCCCGGATTCAGCGCGACGAGCGCGGCTCCGTCACGATTCAGGAGGTGCTCTGGGCAGTGGCGGCCATCGCCATCGTCGGCATCGTCGTCGCCGCCATCAGGGCCTTCGTGACCAGCGAGTCCGGCAAGATCAAGTAGGCCGGAGCCAGTTCGTCATGTCCGCCACCTCTCAGCGCCGTCGCCGGGACGAGCGCGGGTCGGTGACCATCCAGATGGTCTTCTTGATGCCCGCCCTCTTCCTGCTGATGTTCCTCGGCCTCCAGGGCGCGCTGTACTACCACGCGAAGCAGGTAGCGCTCGCGGCCGCGCAGGAGGGCGCCCGCGAGGCGGGCAGCGAGACCGGCACCCGAGAGTCCGGTCTGGCAACGGCGAACACCTTCCTCAACCATGCCGGCGGCTCCGACGTGATGACGTCGACCAGCGTCTCGGGGTCACGCACTACGACCACCGCCACGATCACGGTCACGGGCAAGTCCCTGAGCGTGATTCCGGGGTGGCACGTCACGGTCTCCCAGAGCGCCAGCGTGCCGGTCGAGAGGCTCACCGAATGACCAGCCAACTCCACGGGTGGACCCGGTGGCGGCGCAGGCGCCGGGACGAGCGAGGATCGGTGGCGATCGAGGCCGCGATCGGCGTCCCGGCGTTCGGCCTGTTCATCGCGATGATCATCCTCGGCGGCCGCGTGGAGATCGCCAAGCAGTCGGTGGAGGCAGCCGCCTACGAAGCAGCTCGCGCCGCCTCGATCGAGCGGACGCAGAGCGAGGCGATCAGCTCCGGCAAGTCCGCGGCCACCAGCAGCCTGCACGACCAGGGCCTGCAGTGCGCGACGACCAGCGTCACGGTCAACGCCGCCGCGTTCAACGCGCCACTGGGCACCACCGCTCAAGTGACCGCAACGGTGACCTGCAAGGTCGACGTCGCCGACCTTGCCATCCCCGGTGTGCCGGGGACCAGGACGATCACCGCGACCGCCAGCAGCCCCGTCGATGCCTACCGGGAGCGCCGATGATCAGCCAGCTGTGCCGCCTCCTGGCGGGTCGCACCCGTGACGAGCGGGGCTCCATCAGCGTGTGGTTCGCCACCGCCTCGTTCGCGATGATCATCCTCGTCGGGATGGCCGTCGACCTCGGCGGCAAGGTCCACACCCAGCAGCAGGCCCGCAGCGCCGCCGCCCAGGCCGCCCGCACCGGCGCCCAGGAGGTCCAGGGCTCGACCGCCGTGCGCGGCGAGGACCTCCGCGTCGACATCAACGCCGCCAAGGCGGCCGCGATGGACTACCTCCACGCCGCCGGCGTGGAAGGCAACGCGCGCGTCGTCGACGGCGACACCCTGATCGTGACCACCACCGACACCTACACCAGCAAGTTCCTCGGGATCATCGGCCTGGACACCATGCAGGTCACCGGGGAGGCGTCTGCGCGGCTCATCCGCGCCGAAGGAGGCATCGAAAGATGACCACGCCCACCCACTCCACTCTGGGCCAGCGGCTCACCGGCCTCGCGGCCTCGGTCGCCGTGCTCGGCATCCTCGTCGGGCTCCCTGCCCTGTTCGTCGCCATCGGCGCCAGCCCGATCCCCGACCAGGTCCCGACCCTGGACAGCATCAAGGACGCGCTCTTGGCGCCCGACGACGGCACCCTCGTGCTCGGCCTGTTCAAGGTGATCGGCTGGGCCGCGTGGGCCTTCATGGCGCTCAGCCTCGTCGTGGAGGCCATCGCGCGGCTCCGCAACATCCAGGCACCCCAGCTGCCGGGCCTCCGGCTCCCGCAGGCCGGCGCCCGCAACCTGATCGGGCTCGCGGCCCTGTTGTTCATCGCCGCACCCATCGCGACGCAGGCAGCCACCGCCGCTCCGGCCGCTGCCGCCCCGGCCGCGGTGGGTCATGTCCACGCCAGCGCCGTCGACCAGGCGCCCGCTCCGCAGGGCGTCACGGTCGAGACGAAGCAGGAGCGCCAGGCGCCCAAGACCGTCGACCACGCCGTGAAGCCGGGGGAGAGCCTCTGGTCGATCGCCGCGGACCACTTCGGCGACGGAGCCAGGTACAAGGAGATCGCCGAGCTCAACCGCGACCTGCTCGGCACGCAGCCGAACTTCCTCGAGCCCGGCTGGGTGCTCAAGCTCCCCGCGCACCAGGTCAAGGACGCCCCCGCACACCAGTACGGCGTCCAGGCCGGCGACACCCTCAGCGAGATCGCACACGAGCAGCTCGGCGACGCCGACCGGTGGCCGGAGATCTACCAGGCGTCGGCCGGCATCGCCCAGCCCGGCGGAGTGCAGCTGACCGACCCCGACGTCATCGACGTCGGCTGGACCCTCAACATCCCCGGCGCCGAAGACCAGCAGCAGCCACGTGAGGTCGAGCCCGAAGACCCCGCCAGCCCCGAGGACCAGCAGCCCGTCGACCCGCCGGCCGAGGAGAAGCCGCCGGTCGTCCAGGAGCCCGACGTGCCTGAGGTGTCAGAGACTGCGGCGCCTGAGACTGAGGCGCCCGAGGTCGCGCCGCCCCAGGCCGCGGAGCCGGCGGCGGCCGCTGCCGATGTCGACCAGGTCGACGACAGCGACGACTCGATCCTTGAGGCACCCTGGGTCCTCGCCGGTCTCACCGGCGGGGGCGTGCTGCTGTCCGGGGCCCTGCTGATGGCCCTGCGCTCGCGCCGACGCGCCGCGTTCCGCAACCGGCCGCCCGGCCGTGCGATCGCCGCCCCGTCGCCGGAGTTCGCGCCGGTGGAGATGACCCTGAACGCCACCGGCGCCGCCGCGGCCGCCACCGTGGAGTTCGCCGACGAGGCGCTGCGTCGCCTCGCGGCCGCCGTCGGCGCCCAGGGCACCACGATGCCGCCCCTCGCCGCGGTGGAGCTCGGGCACGGCAAGCTGACCCTGCACCTCAGCGCCCCGGCCACCGTCCCCGCGCCCTGGGTGGGCAGCCCCGACCAGACCCACTGGCACGTCACCACGGACACCGACGTCGACCAGCTCGGTCCCGACACCGACAACGTCGAGCCGCCCTACCCGCTGCTGGCCACCATCGGGATGAGCGACACCGGCGAGACGTGGCTGCTGAACTGCGAGGAGCTGTCGACCCTCACCATCAGCGGAGACCCCACCTACGGTCGCGACTTCGCCCGCCACCTCGCCGCCCAGCTGGCCGTGAACCCCTGGTCGCGGCGGGTGCAGGTCGACTGCATCGGCGTGGCCGAGGAGACCGTCGCCATGGACGAGCGGATCAGCTTCTACCCGACCGGAGCAGCCGGGTCGCCGGCAACCGCGGAGATCCTCGCGGCCGCGGTCACCACCGTCGACCGGGCCAAGCGCCACGACACCGACGTTTCCACGGCCCGCACCGGCAGCGTCGACGACGACACCTGGCCGGCCCGGATGCTCCTGGTCGACGCTGCAGCCGGTGATCCAGAGGACATCGAGCAGCTGCTGCAACTGGTCAACGACCACGTCGGGCAGTCGGCAACCTCCATCGTCGTCGCTGGCGAACGCCCCAACACCCCGGGCGCGGTGCTGCACATGACCAACACCGGCCGCGTCGTCCTCGAGCACGCCGGCCTCAACCTCATCGCCGTCGGACTCACCAGCGACGAGGCCCGCGGCTGCGCCCTGGTCTACGCCCAGAGCGAGACCCCGGAGTACGTCGACACCCCGGTGGACGAGACCGCCACCGACGGTTGGGAGGCCTACACCGACTCCTCCGGGGCGCTGCGCCGCGAGTACACGCTGCCGCGCAACACCCCCGAGGACGCCGTCGACGAGCCGATGTCCTCCCTCCTCGAGGGTCAGGACGAGGAGTACATCCGCGAGAGCGCGATCGTGCAGGAGGACCTCGAGGCGCTCGCGCCCAAGGTGCCGGCTCACGTTCGCGCCGAGGTCGAGGAGAAGGACCCCGACCTGGACCAGGACGTCGCCGACTGGTTCTCACCCAGTTGCGACCGGCCCCGGCTCACCCTGCTCGGTCCGGTCGCAGCCCGGGCCTACGGCAAGGCGCTGGCCAAGCGCAAGCCGTACTTCACCGAGCTGCTGGCGTTCCTCGCGCTGCACCGCAAGCACGGCGCTTCCCGCGAGCAGATCCGCGAGGCGTTCTCGATCTCCGACGGCAAGGTGCGCGACTACACCAACATCGTCCGCGACTGGCTCAGCACCAACCCTCGAACCGGCGAGGACCACCTTCCCTACGCTGACAAGGCACCGGCCGCGAGGGTCACCGGCGTCAACGTCTACCAGGTCGACGACGGCCTGCTCGTCGACCTGGACCTGTTCCTCCGGCTCCGCAAGCGCGGCCAGGCCCGAGGGGGCGCCGAAGGCGTCGCGGACCTGTGCACCGCGCTCGAGCTGGTCGGGGAGGCCCAGCCGTTCAGCCAGCTGCGCGAGGAGGGATGGTCCTGGCTGGCCAACGAGCCCGACCGCGTCGACCTCATGGCCGCCGGGTGGATCGCCGACGTCGCGCTCATCGTCGTCACCGAGGCACTTGCGGCCGGCGACCTGGTCAAGGCCCGCTCTGCGGCCTACGTCGCCAACCGGGCCGATCCCGACGGCGAGAGCACCCGCCTGTGCCTGGCGCATGTCATGAAGGCCGAGGGCGACCAGCTCGAGGCCGACCGGATCCTCCGCGAGGAGATCTGCAACCGCAGCGACGACGGTGATGCGCCTATGGAACTGTCGGAGCGCACGAAGACCATCATCCGTACGCACGGCTGGCTCGCGAGCTGACTCGGGAAGGGAGCGCCAGCGCATGACAACGTTCGATCAGGAGCTCACCGGCCGCTACGTCGCGGCCGGCGGAGACCGTCCCGACCCGGACGCCCGCCGTATCGCCCGGGCCGTGTTCGTGCGAGACACCATCCGGACCCTCTACAACGCCGACAAGAAGTTCGGCATCGACCCGGCCGACAACGGCTCGCTCGCCGAGCTTGTCGACGCCGCAGAAGAGCACCTCGAGCACATCGCCAACGACGTCAGCAGATCAGTCACGACGCTGCCCAACACAGGAGGAGACACCGCATGAGGAAGCACCACTCCGTACTCGGGGGAGTGGCCCTCGCGCTCGCCTTGGCCCTCAGCGGTTGCGGCGGCGACGACACTGACCCCGAGGTCAAGGAGACCCCCAGCGAGTCGCCCTCGCCGACGCCCACCAGCACGCCGACCCCGATGACCCCGGAGGAGAAGGCCGCGGCCCAGCTGGAGGCCTACCTCGAGGTGAGAGACATCGCCTACCGAAAGCGGACGATCGACTTCAAGACTCTGAACCCGGTCGCGACCGGCGATGAGTTCCTGCAGCTGCAGCACGCGGTGGCGAGCATGAGCCTGAAAAAGGTCACGGTCGAGGGCGAGTACACGCACACGCTCGACGAACCGCGGAACCGGGGGAAGGAGATGCTGATAATCGACTGCGAGGACCGCACGGGCGTGACGTGGAAGAACGATGGGGCGGTTCGGCAGCCCGATTTCACTGATCCGAAGGGGAAGCCGCTTCGCAACCCGGCGCCGGTGGAGTACACGCTGGTGAAGGACAAGGGCGTGTGGAAGGTCTCCGACTCGGACCTGCTCTGGGACCAGCCATGCTGAGGCGCGTCGTAGCGCTCATCGTTGCGTTGGCGGGATCGGTCGTAATCGTGTTCGCAACCGCGTCGATCGCCAGCGCTGACTGCGTGGCAGATCCGGTCACCGGCGAGGTTCACTGCGAAGAGGGCGAGGGTGGCAACAACGGCGGCGGCAACGGGAACACCGGCGGCTCGTCGACCTGCAAGTACGACGGGAAGGAGATCCCGTGCACGGGCCCGGGCGGGTCGGTCTGGAGCAGCAAGTATGCGTGCTGGATCGGCGAGCGCGGTCCGGACGCCATGGTCCCCCCGGATGGTCAGACCAAGGAGGACGGGTGGTGGCATGTCTGCTACTTCCCGCCGCCGGGCTCATCGTGGGAGTACATGTGGATCGAGGCCGGCGAGGTTGGAATCGACCCGGTGGTCCTCGCCGAGCGTGCGATCGCCTCGATGGACCTGGACCCGATCGAGATCGGCATCGTTCCCGAGTCCGGCGCGAACCGTGCCGGCCTGGTCGGCTTGCCGGTGTGGATGTGGGTCGACAGCCCGACTGAGGACACGTTCGGTCCGATCACCCGCTCCGCCAGCGAGGGATCGGTTTCGGTGAGCGCGACGGCCAGCGTCTCCAACATCGTGTGGAACATGGGCGACGGCACCAAGGTGACCTGCACGGGCAAGGGCACGCCGTACGCAGATCACTACGGGAAGCAGCCCTCGCCGACCTGCGGCCACCGCTACGCGAAGATGTCGTCGGACCAGCCCGACGGCGCCTACCAGGTCACCGCCACGAGCCACTGGGTGGTGGAGTGGACCGGCGGCGGCCAGTCCGGAACCATCGAGTTCGACCTGACCACCGACCCGCTGCCCATCCGCATCGGGGAGGCCCAGGTGCTCACGCAGTGATGGGCGTAGACGTGGAGAACGTGTGGGCGCGGCTCACTGTGCTGCCGAGCATGCCGCCCCGGATGGGCCTGTTCACGAGCCTGTCCGAGTGGCTGAACCGGGGGATCGACCCGCGGCCGCAGATGTACGACATGGCCCCCACCTGGCGGGCCTTCAAGGCCGGCCTGCTCCAGCCCGGGAACCCGGTTCAGTACCCCCGGCTGACCGGGTGGGCGCTGGACGTCGGCCGAGCTCGTGACGTCAGGATCATCGAGGCCCCGGAAGGTCGGTTCGTCGCCGAGCCCCCGGTCGTCGTGGAGGGCGAGCTCGTCGACGACCACCCGGCGGCGTGGATCGAGCGCCTGGCCAGAGACGGCGAGGCGATCGTCGCGGTGGGGGAGCAGGGACCGGATGCGTTCTCGAGCTTCGCCGAGTGGAGCGGGACCTGGCACATGGGCGTCATCACCGTGGCGACTTACATGAGTCCACGAGGGGTCGGCGTCACCCCGTAGAGTACCGATCACAAGAAGCAGGTCCCCGTCCTCGAGCAGGACGGGGACCTGTTTTGTTCCCCCGGCCGTGGTCTGCTGCTGGACGCGAAAGAGCCCCAGGCGTCTCGGGTCACCTGGGGCTCTTGGGCCAAGTAGAGCACGCACCCTGCGGGCGGCGCCGGGGAATCGGAAATCGCGGGCAGGGTCTCTGCGGCCCGGGCCGCGAGGCCGACGCCGAGGCCGCGACAGCCTCCCGCGCCCGGTCGATCGCCGCCCGCAATCGGGGCGCGCAAGGAGGTCGGCCGAAACTTCTTGAACTTTCGGGGGGACGCCCTCTGACCTGCGGAAACGCGCGTCCCCCCTCAGCGTCCCCCCTCCAAATCAGGGCTTTGGGGGGACGGATGCGGGGACGCCCGCTCGCGACCTTTCTGCCGTGCTCAGCCACGGACGAAAGGAGCGAGTGCGATGAGTGTGGGCGACCAGCTCGGCCTCGACGACAACAGCGAACTGCTCGACCAGGCCCGCCAGAAGTGGCCGGCCTGGGTGGCAGCGGATCCCCGGCTCGGGGTCGTCGAGAAGTTCGACGACCTGCGTGCCTGGCTGCCCTCGGTGGACAGCTCAGCCTCTGACGAAGTCCTCCTGGCGCTGGCCATGCTCGCGGCCCCCGACGGCGGTGACGACATCGCCGCGGCGGCCGCGCTCGCCAAGTGCCTGCTGCCCGGTGCGTGCCGGCTCGCCGGCTGGCTGAGCACCCTGCCTCCCCGCGAGGTCTTCCGGGACAGCCAGCCCGTCGCCGCCGGCTCCTGGTCAGCCGTCGAGCGGATCGACGAGCTCGTGGCCTCCCAGCTGTGGATCGAGGTGCGGACCTTCAAGTGGCGCCGTCTGCGCAAGGTCGCCGCGAACATCCTGATCAACACCCGGGTCGGGGTGCTCCGCGAGGTCGGCGACTTCTTCCACGTCTCCCGCGCAGACCGCACCTGGGCGAACACCACCCTCGTCGAGTCGTTCTCGACCGGCGACCTGGACGCCTCGGACGGGGCAGCGTGGAGCAAGGGCGAGCTGCCGACCGAGCCGGTCGCCGGCGCACTGTTCCACCGGCCCGAGATCCTCGCCGACGCCGGTCCCGAGCAGGAGGAGCCGTCGGCCACCGAGGAGCTGCTGGAGCTGCTGGCGTGGGCCTGCGAGAACCAGGTGATCAGCGCGGCCGACCGCTACCTGCTGCTGTGCCTGGTCGACGAAGCCGACCGGATCGAGACCCGCAACCTGACCCGCGGCTACGGCGGCCTACTCAGCAACGAGGTGTCCAGCCGCGTCGCACCCCGCATCGGGGTCTCGGAGGCAACCGTCCGTCGCCACGGATCGCGCACCGTGCGCGCCCTCGCCGCGGCCGCTCCGAGGAAGTTCGGCCATGACGAATGAGCGCAATCGTGATCGCTCCCACCGCCCCGCGACACATAGGCGACTGGAGGTGGTGAAGCCCATGACAAACACCCAGGACGCCGGCGAGAGCCGGACGCCGGAGCAGATCGCCCAGCTGCACGAGGTGCAGGCCGCCAAGGCCCAGCTGGCCAGCCTCACCCCGGCTGAGGTTCGCGCCGCGCTCGAGTACCGCCGCGGCGGCATCGGGGAGGCCCAGTGAGCACCCAGACCTCGAGCCGCCCGGTCGGCGTCGACGAGCTCAAGCGGGCCTGGAACGCGGTGAGCGCCGGCGAGTTCCGGACCGGCCCGGGCGCCGGCAAGGGACCCCGCGGCCGCGGCACCGCTGCCGCCGACAACTGGACCCCGTCCGCCGGCGAGCACACCATCGCCGTGATCGGCTGCGCCGGTTCGGTCGGGGCCAGCACCGTCGCCCTGGCCGCCGGCCTGGCGGCCGCCAGCCCGGTGCGGGTCATCGAGTGCTGCTCGGTCACCGCATCCGGTCTCGCCGCGGCCAGCACCGCCGAGCTCGGCCTGCACCCGACCGACTGGCGCCAGGGCAAGCGCGACCACGTCCTGCTCGAGCGCGCCAGCGAGGTCCTCGCCGGCGTCGACGAGGTCCCGCTGCCCACCGACGCCGAGCACGAGACCCAGCTGACCATCCTCGACATTGGCTGGGAGGCCGGCCAACTGCTGGCCACCGACTGCTGGCTCGCCGAGGCCGTCCGCACCGCCGACCAGATCGTCCTGGTGACCACCGCCACCGTCCCCGGGATGCGCCGCGCCTCAGTCGCGCTCGAGCTGCTGGCCAACCACTGGCAGCCCGAGCAGATCACCCTCGCCGTACGCGGTCCGCGCCGCAAAAAGTGGCCCCGGGGCCTCGAGCACGCCGGCGGCCCCGCCGTACGGCGCGCCCTGGTCGCAGACCGGTGCGTGGAGATCCCCGAGGACCGCGAGCTCGCGGTCAACGGCCTGGACTCCCGGCCCGTCCCGGCCCCCCTGATCTCGGCAGCCCGCCAACTGCTCGAGCCCGCACACCTGCCCACCACCGACACAAGCGAAAGCGCCTGACCCACCGGGGGTCAGCAACCCAGAAAGGAAGTCCACCCATGGACGTCATGACCGCTGTTCTCCCGATGGCCGCCCAGGTCTGCCCGAAGGCACCCCCGGGTGCTGTCGGACCCACCAACGAGATCACCAGCTACGTGCTGTGGGGCGTCATCGTCCTGTTCGGTCTCGGCATCATCATCGCCATCGGCGCGATCATCGCCGGCCGAGTGTTCTCCCTGCCGCACGCCTCCAAGGTCGGCGTGATCTCGGTGGTCGTCGTGTTCGCCTGCGCGATCGCCTACCTGGTCCTGCCCGGCATGCTCAACGGGATCCTCGGCAAGGGCTGCATCTGATGCGGCGCGCAGCCACGAAGAAGGCCGAGGCCACCACCGAGTGGGGCCGGCGCCGGCTGCTCGGCGCCGCCGCCGCCGTCGCCGTGGCTGTGCTCCTGCTGGTCGGCCTCGTCTACGCGGTGTACCTGGCGATCGCCGGTATCGGGGACGAGGCGAACGCGAACACCGGCGTGGCCACCGGCGAGACCGACCACTCGACGGTGGCCCGCGGTGCCGCACACCGCGACGACATCGCGGCCGAGCCGATGCTCAGCGTTCCGGAGAGTGCGGCCTTCCCCCCTGCAGATCCTGGGACCGCCAGCACCAAGGCCCCGGAGATCAAGATCCCGGCCGGCGCCGGCGTCAACGGACCCGCTTTCGTGATGACTGGGTTCCCGCAGACCCCCGAGGGCGCGATCGGACAGCTCGCCCAGATCGACCTCGCGGTGCTGCAGTCGATGAGCCTGACCACCGCCGAGGAGGTCTACAACGCCTGGGCGCTGCCCGGCGGCGTCCGCGCGGAGGACTGGTGGATCACCGCCAGCGTCCGGGCCTTCCTGTCCAGCACCGGCATGGGCGAGGTCAAGGACCCCAGCGCCTCGGTCTCCCTCGAGCCGGCCGGCGCGCTGATCAAGGGAACCGACGGCCCCGACTGGGCCACCGTCTGCGTGCTGATGAAGGTCAGCGCGACCTACAAGTCCGAGGGCCAGATCGCCTTCGCGCACTGCGAGCGCATGCAGTGGGTCGGCGGCCGCTGGATGGTCGCCCCCGGCACTCCGCCGGCACCCGCACCCGCCACCTGGCCCGGCACCCAGCTGGCCCACGAGGCCGGCTGGCGCACCTGGTCCACCGACCACACCACCGAACCCACCAACCCCGGCGACCACGAAGGGGAGCACTGAGATGCGCAACGAGATGAGCGACCGAATCAACGGCCCGATGGGGGAGTCCCGCACCACCTTGCTGCGTGTGGGCGTCCTGGTGGTGATCGCCGCCCTGGTGGCCACCGCCGTGTGGCTCGGAGCTCGAGGACGCGCCGACGACAACGGCGGGACCGACACCGCCTCCGGCGGCTCGAGCCAGTCCAAGGGGCAGAACGTCTCGGTCGAGCAGGTGGCCCCGGACACCGCTCCCGCGGACGGCGTGGTGATCCCGACCGGCGCCGAGGTGGTCGACGGCCACCCCGTCCGGTTCCCGGCCACGGACCTCGGTGCGGTCGCGCTGCAGGTCGAGGTCGCCAAGGCACAGCTCGGGTTCGACTACGACCAGGCCGCCGCCGTGGCCGGCCTGTACGCCGCCCCCGAGGACAAGGCGGTCTTCGAGCAGCGGGCCCGCGACGCCGTCGCGCTGCGCCGCCAGCAGGCCGGCGTCCCGAAGGAGGGCGACGTCCCGCCGCCCGCGTCGTACGCCGTGACACCGATCGCCTACACCCTCGAAGAGCTCGCCGCTGACGACGGGGGCTACTACGCGGTGAACCTGCTCAGCTACGTCACCCTCACCACCGCCAACGGCAAGGTCAGCGATCGCCTCTACGCCGGCACCCAGCTGATGCGCTGGACCGAGGTCGACGGAGTAGGGGACTGGCGCCTGGTCCAGGGCAGCGATGAGGACATCGACCACCTGGTCTCCACCGGCCAGCCACAGGCGGTCGCGCCGGGCACCCCGGAGTACAAGCAGGCCGGCTGGATCCCGATCAACGGAGCGCCCCAGTGACCGCCGCTGTCGTCGACCGAGTGACCAGGCTGGGCCACGTCGCTCGAGCCGCGCTGGCCGTCCTCGTCCTCACCACGCTCCTGGGTGCCGCCACCGCGCTGCAGCCGCCCGCCGCGGCCGCGGCCAGCGAGCCGGCCGCCAGCTCGGCGAACCTCGCCCCGGTCGCGACGACCGGCCAGCTGCCGGCCCGCAACGTCAAGATGGGCTGCCCCGGGCCCGACGCGCTGTGCGACCTCGGCGGCGACGCCGTCGACTGCGCCAAGGACCCGATCGATTGCGGCAAGGACGCCGCCGACGACGTCAAGAACGGCGCTGGCAATGTGCTCGACGGCGCGGGCAACGTGGTCGACGGCGCCGGCGATCTGCTCCCGGACGGCTGCGGGATCCTCGACGCGATCTGCGGCAACATCGGCGGACTGCCCGGGCTTCCGGGCGTCCCCGGCCTGCCCGGAATCCCCGGTCTGCCCAACGTCGGCGACCTCTTCGGCGGTGGCATCCCCGGGCTGGGCGACATTCCCAACCCGTTCGAGGCCATCGGCGACGTCATCGCCAAGGCCGCGGCCGACGCCTGGACCGCGGCCATGCTCGCGATCTGGAACTCCGGCCTGTTCGTGCTGCGCATCGTGCTCACGTTCAGCGAGCTGTTCTTGACCCCCGACCTGAGCGCCGACGGACCGGGCAAGGACGTCTACGCCTTCACCCTGTGGCTGGCGCTGGCCCTGGTGGTCATCTTGGCGATGATCCAGCTCGGCGCCGCGGCCTTCAAACGCGAGGGCAAGAGCCTTGCTCGGGCGTTCATCGGCGCCGGCCAGTTCGTCGTGGTCTGCGCCTGCTGGTTCGGCTACTGCGTGATGATCGTCGCCGCCTGCGGCGCCATCACCAAGGCGCTGATGAAGTCGCTGCTCAAGGTGCAGACCTGGCCCGACTGGGACCCGCTCGGGGGACTCGGCATCGACGACATCACCGACGCCGGCGTGGCCACCGCGCTGGCCTTCCTCGGGATCTTCCTGTGGCTGGCAGCGATCGGGCACGTCCTGGTCTACCTCGCCCGCGCCGCGTCGCTGCTGGTGCTGACCGCCACCGGCCCGCTCTCGGCGGCCGGGCTGGTCTCCGACTTCACCCGCTCCTGGTTCTGGAAGTCGCTGCGCTGGTTCCACGCCGCGGCGTTCACCCCGGTGCTGATGGTGATGGTCCTGGGCATCGGCGTGCAGTTCGCCGACGGCGTCGCGGCGCACCTGGCCGAGGACGCGGCCAAGGCGTTCGGCACCGCGCTGCCGGCAGTGATGACGATCCTGATCAGCGTCGTGGCGCCGCTGGCGCTGTTCAAGCTCCTGGCCTTCGTCGACCCGGGCACCCCCAGCGGAGCGTCGTTCCGCCAGGGCATGGCAATTCAGGGCGGCCTCCAAGGCCTGCTCGGCGGCGGTGCCGCCGGCGGAGGCTCCTCGGCCGCGTCGACCACGGACGCCAACGGCCGGTCTTCGGGTGAGCAGAGCGCCGAGGCCTCGACCGGTGACCGGTTCAACAAGTCGACCCAGGGCCTCCTCGGCAGCTTCGGCCCGGTCGGCCAGGCGCTGTCGACCGGCATGGGCTGGATCAACTCCGCCGGCGCCAAGGCGACCTCGCTGATGTCGGACGAGACCAACCAGGCCGGCGTCGGGCAGAGCACCTACGGCCCGGACTTCAGCGGCATGGGAGGCCGCCAGTCCGGCGGCCAGTCCGGCGACCAGAGCAGCGGAACACACCCCGGTTCGCAGAGCGGCGGGGACCCCAGTGACACGGACCCGCAGATGCCGACTCCGCCCATGCCGCCTGCTCCGCCGACACCTCCGACGCTGCCCACCGGCGGTGCACCTGGTGGCGGCTCGGGTGGCGGCCAGGGCGGCGCCGGTGGAGCCGGAGCAGCTCCCAAGACCCCAGCCGCCGGTGGCGGTGGGGGAGCGGCGGGCGGCGCCGGTGGTGCCGGCGCGGCCGCCGGCGGAATCCCCCCGGTGGCGGTGTAGCGATGCGCCGCCCGATCCGCCTCACCCCCCTGCCGACCAACCCCGACCTCACTGACATCCAGATTGACCCGGAAGGAAGCCGACGATGACCATCTACGCCGACTACCAGCGCGACCGCATCGGCTGGTTCTTCGGCCTCTCCGGAGGCCAACTGATGTTCCTGGCGCTGGCCAGCCTGCCGGCGTTCTGGGCGATCAGCCGCGGGGCGTGGTTCTCCGCGTTCCTGTTCGCCCTGGTCTGGCTGTTCCTGCTGGCCATCACCGTCATCCCGGTCCGGGGCCGCTCGGCCACCGGCTGGGTGTTCGCCTCGACGGCGTACGCCGTGGGTGGGCTGCTGGGCTGGACCTCGTTCAGGGCCAAGGCCACCCAGGGCCGCGGCGATGACCTCGACACCCCGGACCTACCCGGGGTGCTGCAGGGGGTCCAGATCCACGACGGCCCGCCGCACGGCTCGCAGCTGCAGCGCGTCGCGGTGATCCAGGACCACGCCACCAAGACGTGGGCGGTCACCGCCGCGATCGTGCACCCCGGCATCGGCATGAAGGACGTCGAGGAGCGCAACCGCTACGGCGAGGCGCTCGCCGGCCTGCTCGACGTCGCCGGGCGCACCGAGAAGGTCGACGAGATCCTCTTCATGGTTCGCACCGTCCCCGAGGACGGTGCCGAGCGCGATCTGTGGGTCACCAAGCACCGCCGCGCCAACGCCCCGGAGCTGGCCGAGGTCGTCAACAGCGACCTGGCCCACGGCCTCACCCAGGCGTCGGTGCGCACCGAGACGTTCGTGACGATCGTCGTCCCCGAGACCCGGATCGCCCGGTCGGCCAAGGAGTCCGGCGGCGGCTTCGAGGGACGCTGTCGCGAGATCTACCTGCTCATGGCCGAGATCGAGGCACAGCTGCGCGGCCCGATGGGCATGACCTCGGTCCGGTGGCTCACCTCGCCCGAGCTGGCGCTTGCCTGCCGGACCGGGTTCGCCCCCGGCGATCGCGCCGGCATCGTCGAGGCCCTGGCGATGCGGGAGAAGGAGCCGGGCGTGAACGCCGACGTCCCGTGGGCGATGGCCGGCCCGTCCGGTGCCGACGCCACGGTGCGGCACTACAGCCACGACGCCTGGAACTCGATCAGCGCCACCATCAAGCTGCCGACCCGCGGTGTGGCGATGGGCGCACTCGCGCCGATCCTCACCCCGAGCGAGTCCGGCGAGCGGCGCTCGTTCGTTGTCGCCTACCCGATCGTGTCCCAGTCCAAGGCCGACCGGCAGTCGGGCAACGCCGAGTGGGCCGCCGACCTGGCCGAGGGCATGAACGAGAAGCTCGGCCGCAAGACCCGCGCCAAGCAGCGCGACGAGGCCCACAAGGCCCGCGGACTGGACGCCAAGCTGGCCCGCGGCAACTCGCTGACCCGCCCCTACGCGGTGTGCACGGTCACGGTTCCCAAGACGCTGCGGATCACGGAGTTCGGCCGACGCCTGGACGCATCGGTCCGCCGCGCCGGGTTCGCGCCGCTGCGCCTCGACCTCGCCCAGGACACGGGGTTCGCCGCCTCGACCATCCCGCTCGGAACGAGCCTGACCCGGAGCGGAGACGCCTGATGACCACCTCTCGCCGCAACCGCCGCAACCGCCGCGGCGGCCGCGACATGGCCGCCCTGCTGTCGGACTTCGGTCACGACCTGCCCACGATCCCCGCCCTCGAGCCCGAGGCCAGGGAGCCCCGGATCTTCAAGTACACCCCGCGCCGCGGCGCAGCTCGTGGCGGCCGCGGCTGGGCGGCCGCCACGGCGCCGGCGTCGGCCTGGTGCATGACCAGCGACCAGGCGCCGGTGTTCTGGCCGTTCGTCTCCGCGCCCGCCCTGCCTCCGACCGGCGCGCAGATGGGCGTCGACCAGCTCTCGGGCGGCTCGTTCTACTGCGACCCGTTCGGGTGGGTGCTGCGCGATGACGTGCCGGCGACCAACCCCAACATCTTTCAGTTCGCCAAGCCCGGCAGTGGCAAGTCCGGCACCACCAAGGCGTTCTGCACCCGGATGATGCCCTTCGGCTACCGCACCCTGGTCACCGGCGACGTCAAGGACGAGTACGAGTCCCTGTGCCGCGCGCTCGGGGTCGAGCCCTTCGTCATCGCCCCCGGTTTCTGGGCCCGGGTCAACCCGCTGGACATGGGCCCGCTCGGCGACGGCTGGAAGGACCTCTCCGCCGAGGAACAGCAGCGCCGCGCCACGATCATCTTCAAGCGCTGGCTGGTCCTGGTCCGCGGCCTCGTCGGATCCATGAAGATCGACGACGAGCGCCGGGTCCCGTTCGGTCCCGACGAGAGCGACGTCGTTCGCAACGCACTGCAGATCCTCACCGGCTACGCCGCCGGCAACACCGTCCTCAAGGAGACGACCATCCCGCGTCTGTGGGACCTGCTGCGCAAACCCACCGAGGAGCTCGTCCGGGCCTGCGAGTACGCGAACACCCGCGTGTTCCTCGACGACACCCGGCTGCTGCGCAACGCACTCGGCGAGCTGGTCACCGGCACCCTGGCCGGCCTCTTCGACGACTTCACCAACATCGAGGTCGACTGGCGCGCCCCGATCCAGTCGTTCAGCCTCTCCCGGCTCGACGGCCTGGGCGATGAGGCGGTCGGCATCGCGCTGCTGTGCATGAACTCCTGGGGCCGCGGCCTGCGGGAGATCGCCGAGCCCGGCGACCTGCGCATCGTCGTGCGCGACGAGGTCTGGAAGCAGATGCGTCTCGGAACCGCCGCGGTGGCCAGCTTCGACGCCGACCTGCGGCTCTCCCGCGGCATGGCCGGCAAGGGCGGCGACATCCAGTTCTGCAACCTCCACAAGCCCTCCGACCTGCTCTCGGTCGGCGACGCCGACTCCCAGGCCGCGATGATCGCCAAGGACCTCCTCGAGCTGGCCGACATCAAGATCCTCGGCGCGCAGAAGCCGCGCGTCGCCCGCGAGCTCGACTCGATGCTCGGGCTCGGCCCGATCGCCCAGGACCTCGTCTCCGGGTGGGCGATGCAGGACAAGGGCCGCGCGCTGTGGTGCATCGGCGACGCCACCTACAAGGTCCAGACCGTGCTGCATCCGCTGGAGAAGAAGCTCTACTACACCAACGAGGCCATCGAGACAGCGGCCTGAGCCGTCCGGGACTGACCTGTCGTGAAGAAGCTGCTGCTCGCCGGACTGCCGGTCCTGATCGTCTTCATGGGGCTGCCGTTCGTCGTGACCCTGATGGTCGTCATGACCACCACGGCGGCCGCCGAGTGTCGTACCCAGACCACCCAGTCAGCACCCACCCAGCTCGGCAACCTCGGTGCCATCGACGGCCCCGTGGGCGGCCCCGTCAAGGGCAAGATCACCATGGCCCAGGCCAACATCCCGCGCCGCTCCGGCCTCGACGGGTTCCGGGCCTCCATGCCCAAGGTGCTGTCCAAGAACCCCGACTTCGTCACCCTGAACGAGGCCGGCGGCTGGAGCCTTGCCCAGATCGAGGCGGCAGCCCCGGGCTACGACGCCTTCCGAGTGTCGACACCGTCGGAGTCCGGTGCCGGTGCCGAGCAGGCCATGGGCAACGTCGTGCTCTGGAAGCGGTCGACCTGGACCAAGGCCAACGGCGGCCGCGTCCAGCTCGTCGACGACGACAAGACCTTCTACGACGGTCGGCCGGTCACCTGGGACCGGTTCGCGACCTGGGTGATCCTCGAACGCGCCGACGGCCACGGTGGTCGAGAGGTGGTGTCGGTGGTCTCCACCCACCACATGACCAACCCGCACCGCTGGCCGAAGCAGCACGGCAACCCGCCGCTGACCCGCCCCCAGCAGTACGGCGCCGGGATGGACATCCTGCTGCAGCTGCGCAACTCGCTCGCCGCGCACGGCCCGGTGCTCGTCGGTGGCGACATGAACACCCAGGCCTCCTACACCGACCTGCCGTGGGCGGCCGCGGCGAAGATGAAGGGCGCCGGCTACGCCTGGCACAACCACGGCGTCGACTTCATCTTCTTCCCCCAGCACCAGGGCGTCCGGCTCGAGCAGGGCTGGGACGGGACCATGGTGTCGGACCACCACTGGCTCTCCGCGCGCATCGCCATGAACGGCGCCGGCCCCGAGAGCGCCCCCGAGCCCGCGGCCACCACCGACGGTGTCGTGAACGTTGCCCACACCTCGAGGACGTCCGCCGAGCCGCCGGCCGGCGACGTACTCGCCCAGCTGATGCGGCTGCGGTTCGCCTCTGGCTACCCGACCATGACGAGCGAGCAGGCCCGCAACGCGATCACCATCGCCCAGGTCGCCCGCGACCTCCAGATTCCCCGCCGCGGCCTGCAGATCGCGATCGCCACGGCGATCCAGGAGTCCAAGCTGGTCAACCTGAACAGCGGCGACCGTGACTCCCTCGGCCTGTTCCAGCAGCGCCCGTCCACTGGGTGGGGGAGCCGAGCCGAGATCACCAACCCGGTGCTCGCCGCCCGCGCGTTCTTCGGCGAGGCCCAGCACACCGGGAACCCGGGCCTGCTCGACATCCCCGGCTGGCAGAACATGACCCTCACCCGGGCCGCGCAGGCCGTGCAGCGCTCCGGGTTCCCCGACGCCTACGCGCAGTGGGAGGACGTCGCCGGCGACATCACCGGCCTGCTCGGTGGCGACCTGCCCGACCTTCCCGACGACGGCTCCACCACGAACGTGGCCAACTGCCAGGGCGACACCGTCAACCCGATCACCGTCGGCACCCTCAACCTGCTCGGAGCCGGCCACACCGATCAGGCCGGCGAGCGGCCGGGCTACGACACCTGGGACAAGCGACTGCCCGGCGCCATGCGGACCATCGAGAACGCCGGCGTCTCGATCGCCGGCCTCCAGGAGGTCCACCCGCCCCAGGCCAAGGCCCTGGCCGACCAGTACGCCGCCAAGTGGGGCATGTACCCGGCCACCGGGAAGGCCCAGAACCGGGTGGTCTGGGACCGCAACGAGTGGGAGCAGACCGACGCCCGTCTCGTGGACATCCCCTACTTCGGCGGCAAGGACACCGGCATGCCGCTGGTGCAGCTCACCGGCACACCGGGCGGCCCCAGCGCCGGGCAGGTGATCTGGGTCTGGAGCATCCACAACCCGGCCGACACCCAGGGGAACGCCGCGGGGCACCGCAAGGAGGCGCTCCGCCGCCAGCTGGCCACGATGACCGAGCTCTCCGGTACCGGCGTCCCGGCGGTGATCCTGGGTGACTTCAACGACGGCAAGGACGGCAACGACTCCTCGCATTGCGCCCTGACCCCTGAGCTGACGAACGCGTTCGGCGGGTCTGCCGAGCCCTGCAAGAAGCCCAAGCAGGACGCACCTATCGACCACGTCTACGGCACCAACCTCACCTGGGCCAGCGCCGAGGTCGACAACAGCACCAAGGCCAGCAAGCTCGCCGACCACCCGCTCGTGACCGCCACCACGGCCGGGAGCAGCGCCGGGTGCGCCGTCGCCACCGAGACCAACTACAACCTCGGGCCGGTCAAGCCCCAGCTGACCCAGCTGGTCAACATCCTCGGCCCCATGTTCGGCATCAAGACCGTCGGCGGCTACCGCGCGAGCGCCACCGACCCCAACGGCCACCCCGCCGGCCTCGCTGCCGACTTCATGGTCCCCCTCACGCCCGCCGGCAAGGCCCAAGGGGACGCGCTCGTGGCGTACGCCCAGGCCCACGCTCGTGAGCTCGGGATCGACTACATCATCTGGTACCAGCGCATCTGGTCGGTCGCGCGCGCCGACGAGGGCTGGCGGCGGATGGAGGACCGAGGCTCGGCCACCGCGAACCACATGGACCACCCGCACATCAACGTGCTGCCCGACGCCAAGGTCACCCCGATCGGGCTCGATGGCGCGTCCTGCGACGAGGTGGTCTACCCGGTTCCCGCGCAGTACATCGGAACGGACCGGAAGAACTGGCACGCCACCGGGCCCTACTGGTCCAACTGGCACACCGGGACCGACTTCTCCGCGCCTTGCGGCACGACGGTCTACGCCGCGCACGCGGGCACCATCGAGATCGACACCAGCCAGGGCTGGGCCGGCCCGCAGCTGGTCAAGGTCACCACCGGCCCCGGCTCGCTGACCACCTGGTACGCGCACATGCAGAGCGTCAGCGTCAGCCGCGGCCAGACGGTCGCCGCCGGCGAGCCGATCGGCCAGGTCGGCAAGGAGGGCAACGGGAGTGGCTGCCACCTCCACTTCGAGGTCCACCTCAAGAACGGCTCGATCTACGGCCCCGACAACGTCGACCCCTCGGCCTGGCTGGCTGAGAACGCCTCAAAGCCGACCCGCGCCGTGTGATCGCTGCCGGGCACTCCCGGCACATAGGTGACCAGCCAGAAGTTCCGACCACGAGGTGAATCCATGCAGAGAGAGCGCCGACGCGACCCGTACCCCTGGACCTGGGAGATCCCTGTTGCCGTCGCCCTGGCGACGCTGTTCGTCATCGTCATCGGCATCCAGCTCGGCCGATCGGTCGCGAACCTGCTCGCCGGCGCCGGGTGGACCTGGCCGGACGCCAACGCCGGCGCGTTCCCCTCGCCGATCGGGACCGCCTTCTGGACCAGCCTCCCCGGCGTGCTCGGCGGCCACGCCGACGCCGGCCTGCCCGCTCCCACCCCCGACGGACTGGCTGGTCGTGGCCTGGTGTGGGTCAGCCTCGCGCTCACGGAGGCCGCGCTGCTGACCGCCACGATCTGGGTCGGCGTCTGGGCCTACCAGCGCTGGGGCCCGGGACGCATGCGCGGCATGGCCACCGCCGCCGAGGCCGAGAAGCTCCTGGGCGTCACCCGGCTGCGCAAGGTCGCCGGCATCGTCCGCCCCGACATCTACGGCAAGCACGCCACCGCCACGGCGGCGCCCGTCCTGCGCACCGCCGGCGACCTCACCGAACAACCCGGGCCACAGCTCGGCCACGGGCTCAGCCCGTGGCTGCTGGACGGCCGCCGCACGAAGGAGGAGCGGTGAAGCTGAGGTTCAACCCGCTGGACGTGGGCTGGCGCATCGGCGACGCGCACGAGCCGCGTGGCGGCGAGCTGTGGGTGCCGTGGGACCGCACCGCCGGCGTGATCGGCCCGCAGGGCTCCGGTAAGACCCTCGACCTGCTCACCCCGGCGCTGCTCGGCGCCCCGGGCGCTGCCCTGGTGACTCTGACGAAGGTCGAGGACCTGCTACTCAGCCTGACCGAACGTTCCCGCGACGACCGGCCGTGCGTGGTCCTGGACCCGTTCGGGCTGGCCGAGGGCGTCGTCGACGAGCTGATCTGGGATCCGATCGCCGGCTGTGTCGACCCGAAGGTCGCCGAGCGGCGAGCCAAGGCCTTCACGGCCGGCACGGTCAAGGGTGCGATCACCGGCGGCACCGGTGACGATGCTGCCCGGTTCTACGCCGCGGAGTCCGCGAAGGTGCTGCAGGGCTACTTCCACGCCGCGGCGCTGACCGGGAAGACCCTCGAGGACGTCCTGCAGTGGGTTGCGAACCCGACCGCGGCCACCCAGCCGATGGAGATCCTGCGCCGTCACCCTCACGCCGAGCCGTTCTGGCACGGCCTGCTGCACGGTGCACTCAACGGTGACGACCGCACCGCCGGCAACACCGTCACCACGGTGCAGCAGGCGGTGTCGCTGTTCTTCCAGGCCGACATTCGTCGCCGCTGCGTACCCAGCCCGGGGCACCCGGCCACCGACCTGGCCGATGTCATCCGCCGCCGCGGCACCATCTACCTGCTGGGCCGCGAAGACCCCTACGCCTCGGCCAGCCCGCTCATGACCGCGGTGGCCGAGCACGTCCTGGACACCGGGCTGTTGCTGGCCAACAACTCCCCGTGGGGTGGCCGGCTGTGTCCGCCGCTGGTCTCGGTGCTCGACGAGCTCCCGTCGACCGCGCCGCTGCCTACCTTGCGGACCCGCATGGCCAACGAGCGCGCCCTGGGGCTGTCGTTCATCTGGGCTGCCCAGATCCGGCCCCAGCTGACCAGCATCTTCGGTGAGCACGAGGCCCGGGCGCTGCTCGGCCTCACCAACACCCTGGTCATGTTCGGTGGATCCAAGGACGTCGCCTTCAACCAGGAGATCTCCGACCTCCTCGGCCAGGTCCGGATCGGCCGGCGCACGCACCGCGGAGGTGGCAGCGGTTACGAGGGTGACGACATCGCGATCATGCGGCCGGAGGAGGTCCGCCAGCTCCCCGAGCGGCGTGCCCTGGTGATCGCTGAGAACGGCAAGCCGATCATCGCCAAGCTGCACCGATGCGTGGAGGGCAAGGCCGGCGAGAGGTTGCTGGCCGACCAGCGGGCGCTGCGTGCGCGGTTGACGACCGACCGTCGCATGGTCATCACCCCGGAGGCCCGGGCGACCGCTGCTCTCGTCGAGGCGCGTCGCCTCGGCTTCGTCGACGACGAGACCGAATCGACAAGGAGTGAGCTGTGACGACCGAGCAGGCCCGACGGGCCGCACCCACCCCGATGGTCTACGCGTTCCCCGTGCCGGGGGAGCACGTCCGGCTGGCCTACCGCGAGCTCCACATCGCCATCAACGGCACCGAGGAGCAGAAGAAGGCCCTGGGCAACCACGCCCTGCTGCCCCGGCCGTGGGAGCCGGCCACGTGCCTGGACGCCGAGCTGCGTCACCAGCTGTGGGAGTGGCTCGAGGACGTCGTGATCTGGCTCAACCGCGAGTACACCTGGGACGTCTCCGGACTGATTCCCAGCTGCTGGCCCGTGCACCCGCACCTGGTACACGAGATCGCGGTCCTGGCCGACCAGCGCCGCCGCGCCGGACTCGCGATGACCAGCGACGCCCTCGAGGAGTGGCACCGCTACTGCCTGCCGGCGTTCGCCGACCGCATGCGCAACCGGCTGCGGACCCACTGCGACGACGAGCACAAGAGCTGGCCGGCCAAGCCGCGGCATAACGAGCACCTGGGCGAGGCCAGCACCCAGCGGCGTGAGAACGCCTTCGCCCACGACGTCGACGCGCTGCCCGTCAACCGACGGGCCTACGAGCAGCCCGAGCCGACTGGTCGACCACGCCTGGTCGAGGTCGACCTGGACACCGGCGAGATCAAGGAAGACCCGCTCGGTGCGCAGCCGCGCACCCGAACTGAGAAGGGACCATGCGAATGAGCGAGGCGACGATGCAGATGAAGGAGCGGTCGGAGGCCATCGGGCGCGCACAGCGCGCTCTCAAGGCCCTCGGCGAGCACCCACGCTCGAGCAAGAAGGAACTCGGGCACGCGCGCGAGCACCTCAACGCCTGCTACTCCCACGGCTCCGGCGAGTACGTGTGGAACGCCGTTGCGCAGGTCGAGGCGATGGCCGAGCGACGCTACGGCGTCCCCAGCACCGAGGAGCACCGCCGGCTGGTCGACGCAGCCGGCGACCTCGAGGAGCCTGCTACAGCCGCCCGGGGCCGCGAGGCCCAGGACCGTGCCGTCGCGCCGGCGACATCGTCGGCACCCGATGTGGGACTCGCGCCCACCGCGTCGAGATGACGCCGAAGGCCCCGCTCGAAGCGCGAATCGGGCTCAGAACGCCGCTGAGCGACCGGAAACCGGGTCTGATGAGCGCCGTGGAGCGGCCGCGTTGTGTCAGAACGATTCTGAGCGGGCTCGCCATCGCAGCCAGCAAGGCGTAGACCATGTCCGGCACGGTGGCCTACGCACTCCTGATCGTCGTGGCGATCGCCTACCTGGGCGGCGCGGTCCTGGTGGTCGCGGCGCTGGCCAAGGTCATGGCCACCTGGTCGCAGGGCTGGCGCACCCGCCGTGCCGCCGAGCCGGTCGACCAGGCGCTGCAAGAGCGGGCCGCGGCAGCGATGGCGGCCGTCGCGGAGCGCGCGAACGCGGCAGCGCCCGCCACCGACGTCGTCGCGATCCTCGGTGCGCCCACCGGTGCCGCCGACCGTGGCGTGGGTGACGGCGGGCTGGCCGTGACCCGCTTCCGCGCAGGACACACGGCCACCGTGGTGTTCGCGCAGGTCGCACTCACCGGGCTCAGCTGCGCCGCAGTGCAGAGCCTGGCTGCTCACGAGCTCGCTCACGTCATCCGACGGGCTCGGACCTCGGCCGCGGCGCGCTACGCGTGGGTGCTCGGCTACCTGGCGCTCGTGCTCGCCGGCGCCGGCCTCACTGTCACCGCGGTCGTGGCCGCACCGCAGCTGGCAGGGCCCGCGATGCTGGCCACGATGACTGCCGCCGTGGCGTTCCTGGCGTTGCGCGTCGCTTTCGATCGCCGAGAGGAGATCGCGGCCGACCTGTTCGCCGTCGATCTGATGCGCGACCTGGACGCGGCAGCCGAGTTGATGCGGTTCTACGAGGACAACGTCGTCCGCCAACTACCCGAAGGTGTGCTCGGCCGCGTGTGGGCACGCCTTGAGCGGCGCTGGTTCGCCAGCCACCCTGAGCCGCGGGCGCGGCTCGCCGCCATGCAGCGCCACTTGGCCAGCGAGGCAACCGACAGGTAGTCGCCGACAGGCTCGGCGTCCCGTATGAGGGGGGCATTTCCAGCCGAGGGCGTCAGCCCCGGTCGGTCAGCTCGAGGGTAAGCCCAAGCGCTCGGGCGATCTTGCTGATGGTGGCGGTAGTGACGTCGCTGTCCGCTTCGACCCGTGCGATCGTCGGGCGTGAGAGCCCGGCGGCCTGCCCGAGCTCCTGCTGCGACCACCCGCGCTTCTTGCGGGCCTCCCGGATGATCTCGCCGAATAGCGGGCGGACGGGCTCATCGGCGCTCATGACTGCGATCCGTTCGACTCGCCCCCGGCAGATCCGCCGTGGTGGCGGGAGTGCAACGCATCCGCCGCAATGTTCGAGATCTCGGCGATGAACGCCGGGTCGGTCATGTAGGACTGGATCTCCTGCGACTCCTGGCAGGTCTTCAGCACGGCCAGGCCGACGGCGTTGCTGAAGCCCTGGGACGCCTTCAACTGGGCCACGGTGTTGTTCTTCGCCATGGCCACGGCCTCCTCGTTGGCATCCAGGAATCCCCAGAAGGTTGTGATGAAGCCCGCGACGCTGCCGGGATTCACCTCGACGCCCTTGGCCTTGAACATCTCGTTGACCCGCTCGATGGCCTCGTCCAGCGGGCCCTTGACGGGCGCGGCCGATCCTCTGCGCTCGCCTTCGAACTCGGGGAGCTTGATCCCGTCTGTGCTGCCCTGGGCCAGCGAGTGATCCTCGTTGATCGCCGACGGCACGAGCTTCACGCCAGACAGCTGGACGCCCTCGAGGTAGCTGTCGTCGCCCTCGTTCCCGTCGACATGCAGGTTGCGCGCGAGCAGCGTCGCCAGGATCGCCCTGCGGTGCAGCTCGGGGTCCTGGTAGTCGACGATCTGGCTCAGGAACTGCCAGGCGTTGCGGTAGGCGAGCACGTCGGCGCGGAACTGCTCGAGCGCCTCGCGCTTGACCTTGTCCTTCGACAGCCGGGCCTCGCGCCACTGCGTCGTCCAGTTGTGCTTCACCGGCGCGAGCGCTTTGGCGATGGCCTCGCCGCCGGCATCGGCTAGGAACGCGTCGGCGACCGCGGTCATGTCGCCCTGGCCGTAAAGCCCGGCCGCGTCCATGCGCTCGCCGAGCGTGTACAGCGCGTTCGGGTCGACGTCGCCGTCGACGTGGGCGTCGGAGTAGTAGAGCTGGAAGTCCTTCTGGACGCTGGCCGGGGTGTTGCGGAAGTCGACCACCATCGGCGCTGTCTTGCCCGGGTGGATCCGGTTTAGCCGCGACAGCGTCTGCACCGTGGCGACGCCGGTCAGTTTCTTGTCGACGTACATCGCCATGAGCCGCGGCTCATCGAAGCCGGTCTGGAACTTGTTCGCGACGATGAGGACCTTGTAGACCCCCTCCTCCCGGAACGCCCGGGCGACGTCGCTGTGGCCGTTCACCGAGATCTCGGTGACGTCCTCGCCGGACTCGTCCTTCAGCGTCCCGGAGAACGCCACGAGGGTGCTCATGTCGTCGTAGCCCTTGGACGCGATGTAGTCGTCAATCTTCCGCGACCAGTTCAGCGCCTCCATCCGCGAGCTCGTGACGACCATGGCCTTGGCCTGGCCGCCGAGCATCCCCATGACGTTGCGCCGGAAGTGTTCGACGACGACGACCACCTTCTGCGCGATGGCGGTCGGGTGCAGTACCGCGAACCTGACGATCCTTGAGACGGCCTCGCCGGTGTTGACCTGGATCTCCTCGCCCTCGCCGCCCTCGAGCGTGTTCTTCACCCGCAGGAACATGTCGTAGGTCGAGTAGTTGGTCAGCACGTCGAGGATGAAGCCCTCCTCGATCGCCTGGGCCATCGTGTAGGTGTCGAAAGCCTCCCAGCGCCCGTCCCGCTCGGTGCCGAACAGTCGCAGGGTCTTCGCCTTCGGCGTGGCCGTCAGCGCCACGAAGGTGATGTTGCTCGACGCCGCGATCGCCGAGTCCTTGGCGGCCAGCAGGTCGTCGGCGCTGATGTCCTCGTCGTCGTCCAGCTCGACGTCGGCCAGGAGCTCCTTCAGCTGTCGCGCGGCCGACCCGGACTGCGACGAGTGGGCCTCGTCGGCCACAACCGCCCAGCGGCGGCCCCGCAGCTCCTCGGTGTCCTCGATCAGCTTCATGACCTCGGGGAAGGTCTGCAGCGTGCAGGTGACGATGTGGTCGCCGTCCAGGAGCGCCTTCTTGAGTTGCGGCGACTTCGCCTGCGACTTCTTCTCCCCAACCGTCACCACCAGGCCCTGGCTGGACTGGACGAGGTTCATGTCGTGGCGGATGTTCTCGTCGAGCACGGTGCGGTCGGTGACGACGATGACCGAGTCGAAGGTCGACTTCGAGTCGGCACTCATGTGCCGAATCAACCGGTGGCTCAGCCACGCGATCGTCTTGGTCTTACCCGAGCCGGCAGAGTGCCAGACCAGGTAGCGCCGCCCGGTGCCGTGGGCCTCGATGTCGGCGACGATGCGCTCGACCGCGCGCAGCTGGTGGAATCGCGGGAAGACGAGGCGGCCCCCGTCCTTCTTGCCTGTCTTGCTCGGCTCGAACAGCGCGAAGTCCTTGAGGATGCGCATGAACATTGGCCGGGCGAGGATCTCGCGCCACAGGTAGTTCGTCGACGAGCCCGTCGCCGAAGGCGGGTTGCCCTCGTGGCCGTCGTTGCCCTGGTTGAAGGGCAGGAAGACCGTGTCGCCTCCCTCGAGCTTGGTGGTCATGTAGACGAGGTCGTTGGACACCGCGAAGTGCACGAGCGCCCGTCCCGGTGTCAGCAGCGGACGGTTCTTGCCGGGCTTGCGGTCCTCGCGGTACTGCCGGATCGCGTGCCGCACCGTCTGCGTGTTGTCGGTCTTGAGCTCCAGCGTCACCACCGGGATGCCGTTGGCGGTGAGGACGACGTCGATCGTGTCGTTGCTGGTCGTGTCGAACCGGACCTGGCGCAGGATCCGCAGCCGCACGGCATCCGCGGCCTCGACGACCTCGGTGAGGTTCGGGTTGGCTGGCGGGAACTCCATCATCGGGCCGAACTTGGCGGCGGGGCGGCCAACCTGGGCGTAGGCGAAGCCCTTGCGCAGCACGCCGAGCAGACCGCCGACGGGGTGACCCGTCGTGGCGTCCATCTTGGTCGCCTTCGCCAGCTCCTTGGTGACGTGCAGTAGCAGCTTCTTCTCGGCGTCGGTCTTCTGGCCGTTGACTAGATCCGCCGGCACGGCCTTTTCGTACTCGTCGGGGTACTGGGTGCTGAGCCAGTGCAGGACGTCCTCGGGCACCATCGCAAGGCCGACGTCCCAGCCGGTCGGCTTGCCGTCGTCCTCGTACAGCCAGCCGCGCTCCGACAGCTCTGTGCAGAGGTTGGTCTCGAACTCGAGTTCCATCAACTGTGCGTGGCTCACGCGACTTCCTTCCGTCCGGTCACGACGTCAATGAGGAACGCGGATGAGCGCTCGATGAGGACCTCCCGCAACCGCGCCACCTTCGCGAGCATGTCGTCGACACGCCTCGCGACTTCATCGAGGTGATCAGCGATGCGTCGCTGCTCACCCATGGGCGGCACGGGCATGGGCATCATGTCGAGCGTCGTCTTCGTGACCCGCTGGGCATTCGGGCGTACGCCGGTTCCGATGCTGCCGAAGTAGTCGACGTAGCGAGGGCTGCGGAGAAGGTGGTGGACATAGCGCGGGTAGAACCGAGGCGAGATCCAGAAGGCCTTGTAGTCCGGGCTGATGTAGCCGGTGAGTGACGAGACGCCGAGACCGCCGTGGTTCAGCCACATCATGTTGGCGGCCAACTGGTCCGGCCGAACAACCCGATAATTGGACACGTCCGACGACGCCTGCTGGCCGTCGGTTCGATTGTTGATCTCGACGCCCCGGTACTCCGAGATCGAGAGCAGCGGCCCCGGCGGGCTGTCGCCATTTCGCTCCGTGCTCTCCATGAAATCGTGTCCGAACTTCGTACGATTCCAGTGGTCAGGGATGCCGGACAACGGGGAGTGAGCATCTTCTGCGTGCCCCGGATGGCCCTCCGCGAGCCCGAAGATCAAGGCCGTATCCGTCGACCGCTGCCGGAGGACTTCGGCGAGCTCGTCGAGCTTCTTGACCATCCTCTCGGCTTCGTTCAGTCGCTCAGCGATGCGATGCTGGACTTCCAGCGGCGGCAACGGCACCCGGATGCGGGACATGCGGGTGAAGTTCGTGGACCACAGGTCGTCGACAATCCCAGTGCCCCAGCGGAAGAACTCGTCCTGGAACGCCGTGCTGCGCAGCAGGTGGTGCCCGTACTCCGCTAGCAGGAGACCTGGTTTGGGCGTCATGACCGTGTAGACCGGGGAAACGGCGCCATCCAGTCGAGACAGCCCAGAAGCCCCTCGGCGGTCTGAACGGGAGTTGATGACCAGGTCGCCGGCGCGCACCAGTTTGCGCTCTCCCTCGGCCTGGGTCTTCGCGACTCCAGCGAGCTGCGGCGTCACCCCGAGCTTGCCCACCGACAGCGGCGGGAAGTCGGTTTCACTGACCTTCTCGGTGCGCTCGACGACGATCGACCCGAAGGGCACGAGCGGGAACGTCGACGCCTCGAGCGGCGACTCATGGACGGCCTGCGCGGTCATTGGTCGCTCACTGCGCTGAACATTTCGCTGAGCTCACTCATGAGCTTCTCCACCTCCGCGTCAATCTCACTCAGAGGTCGGGGCTCGGTGGGAACGTAGAAGATTCGGGTGAACGGGATTTCGTTGCCGCGCTTGGCCTTGCTCGCATCCCACATCGCGTCGGGGGAGAACGGGAGTACCTCGTGCTTCATGTGCTCCGCCAGATCTTCGCTAAGCGGAACGCGCTCCGTCATCTTCCAACCGCTGGCCGGGACCGGTTGACCCTTTCGGTCGATCGCTAGGGGTGCGGCCTCGTCGGGCACCGCCATCGCCTTCATGACGGCGTCGACGAGCCCGACCGGGCTCTTCAGGCCGGCGGCCTTCGCCGCCGTGGCGAAGGTTGTGGGCAGGTCGTTCCACGGCGTGCCGTCGAGCTGTTTGAGGAGATCGACGTGCTCGGCGGTTGAGTCCTTGCGGCTACGAAGAGCTTCCACGACGTCTTCGGTGAAGCAGGCGGCGAGTCGGGCCTGCCTGACGACCGGAACGTCCTGGAACATGAAGTCCTCGGGCGTCATAACCCGGGAGATGGTCGGGTCTGCGTGCTCGAACGCCTGATAGGCCTCGACGATCGTCTTGCGATGATCGCGCCGTAGCTCGCGCCGCTTCTCGCCCATCGGCCTCCGCAGGAGCGCCCATTGTCCAGAGCCGTCGATCAGCTGGACCTTGCCCACGCGCTCTTGGTCCTTGTTCGTGTCGAGAATCCACACGTAGGTCGGGATGCCGGTGCCGTAGAACATGTGCGGCGGAAGAGCGATGATCGCGTCGATCAGGTCCTCCTCGAGCAGCCACTGCCGGATGGCGGTCGGTCCGTTGTCGCCGTTGAACAGCGGCGAGGCGTTCGAGACCACCGCGGCGCGGCCGCCCTGTCCGTTTCGTGACGCGGGGGTGAGCTTCGAGGCGCAGTGGGCTAGGAACAGCATCTGGCCATCCGTGGTGCTCGGCAGGCCGTGGCTGAACCGGGAGCCCGGCACCTTGGCCTGGTCGCGCACGGACTTCTCGTCGGCCGACCAGTCGGTTCCGAACGGCGGGTTCGACAGGACGTAGTCGAAGGTCTGTCCCTCGTAGAGGTCTTCGACCAGCGTGTTGCCCTGCTTGATCGCGTCCGGCCTCCCGCCCTGGATCAGCAGGTCGGCCTTGCCGAGGCCGAACGCCGAAGGCATCAACTCCTGGCCGTACAGCGTGACGTCGATCTTGTCGTTCATCCGCCGCAGGGCCTCCTGCGCGACGAGCAGCATGCCGCCGGATCCGGCGGTGGGGTCGTAGATCGAGCGGAGCGCGCTGTCGCCGGCGAGCGTCTCATCGTCGTTGGTGATCAGGATGTCAACCATCAGCTTGATCGCGTCGCGGGGCGTGTAGAAGTTGCCGGCTGCCTTCCCCTTCTTGTTGAAGGCGCGGTACATGACGTCCTCGAAGACGTCGCCCATCGCGGTGTTCGGCAGGCTGCCCGGCGACAGGTCCAGCACCGAGAAGTGTTTGACGACGGCGTGGAGGCGGTTCGAGTCGGCGAGGATCTTCGCGCGACGGTTGAAGTCGAAGGCGACCCAGATGTCCGCGATGTTGTTGGAGAAGCCGTCGATGTAGGACTTCAGCGACTTCGCGACGTTGTCGTCGACCGAGGCGATCGTCCTCAGGTCAAGGGGCGAGACGTTGTAGAAGCTGAGGTCGAACCGGTCCTTGACCGCGATGTCGATGAGGTGCGGCGGCATCTCTCCCAGCGACGCGACGAACTTGGTGACCTCGTCCTTGGTGTCGGCCAGCATGCACTCGAGCCTGCGCAGCACGGTGAACGGCAGGATGAAGTCGCCGTAGTCCTCCTCGTCGACGACGTTGCGCAGGAACTTGTCCGCGGTGTCCCAGACGATACGTGCCGTCGTGGTCGTCGATGCCGCCGGTTTTGCCATGCTCAACTGTTCCTCGATTCCGCGCTCGTGTATCAGGAACATTACACAGATCGATGTATCAGGAACGTGGCATTTCGGAGATCCTTCGGGCACCTTTGATTTTCGGCGACCAAGGCCACTGACCGCCGCTTGGGCAGCCGGGCCATCAGCGCCGAGGAGTGCCGCGGCTCGGCGGCCGCGGACTGTTGATGTCCTGCCGGTCGCGCGCTGCTCCCGGCGCCGTGGTCGGCGCCGGCGTGCCCTCGCCGGTGTCGATCGGGATCTCGAGACGGGAGACGATCCGGTACCGCAGATCGCGGGCGGGACTATCACCCAGAGGCTTCTCGGTGACGATCGCACGGGTGGCGGCACCGACGTCGTGACCCTGCTCGTGGGCCTGCTGCAGCATCGCTGCGGTGGCCGGCCAGTCGCCCTGCTCGAGCAGGCGCGGGTCGAGCTCGCGGGCCAGCGGCGCCCACCGCTCGGCCGGGCTCTGCTCGGCCGCGGCCGCGAGCCGTGCGCGGACGTCGCTGCTCTTGTGCAGCTCGGCCAGAGCCGCCTTCCGCGGGTCGGCATCCCACGTCTTGACCGCGTCGCGCAGGTCGCGGCGGGCCTGCATTTGGGAGAGCTGCAGCCGAGCCCGCACCTGGTTCACGCCCGGCTCCCAAGCGCGGCTGGGACGGGCCGACAGGATCCGCATGGCGGCCACCCTCGCCTGCTCGGGGGCGAGGTTGTCGAGCCGCTCGGTGAGCAGATGGTCTCCCAGCGATCGGAAGGCCGGCTGGCCGCTGGCCACCGCGGCGGTGAGCGCGGCCGGCCCGCGCTGGGCCAGCAGGTCGGCAGGGTCCAGGCCGTCAGGGAACCGGGCGAAGCCGGGGTCCAGTCCGTGCGGAGTGAGCATCCAGAAGTCGCGCTCGGCCGCGACCTGGCCAGCCAAGTCGGCGTCGGTGGCCACGATCGGGTCACGCCCAATGGAGGCCAGCTGGGCGGCCTGCTCGTCGGTCAGCGACGTGCCCAGCGGGGCCACGCCGACGTAGAGGCCGGCGCTGGCGATCGTCACGGCCACTGCGTCCATCGGGCCCTCGACGATCACCGGGACGGCACCCTCGGCGAGCAGCTCGTCGACGACGCCGAACAGCTGCGCGCCCTTGTGGAACAGCGGGGTGTCGGCGGTGTTGAGGTACTTCGGTCCGGCCTTGTCTGCGTCGGTGAGGTCGGGTCGGCGGCGGCCGACGAAGCCGAGCACCTCGCCCTGATGGATCACGGGGAACATCACCCGGTCACGGAACCGGTCGATCAGACGGCCGGTGCTGGCCTCGGTCGCCACCCCGGTGGCCAGCATCTCGGCATCGCTGACGCCGCGGCCGCGCAGGTGGTCGACCAGGTTGGTCCACCCCGCCGGCGCCTGCCCGGGACGGAACCGCTCGTCGCCGGCGAGGTCGACCCCGAACCGGCCGGTGAGGTAGTCGCGACCCCACGAGTCGGCGAACCGGGCCTCGAAGAACGCCTGCGCCATGTCGTTGATCTCGACCATTCGCTCACGCGAGACGGGGGAGGACTGCCACTCCTCGGCCCGCTGGTACATGAGCCGGATGTCGGCCTCGGTGGGCTCCAGACGGGTGCCGCCCAGATCGCGGAGGTAGGCCGCCAGCGTGAGGTCGGGTTCGACGTACTGATCCTCGTCGGCCGCCTCGAGCGCGTTGACCAGGTGCTCGTCGTACTGGCCCTCGTCGACCGGCTCGTGCTCCGGGCCGGGGTCCTCCGTCAGCGGCCACGGGACGTCGTCGGGGTGGTCGACGAGCGCAGCCGGGTCGGGATCCACGCCCTCCCACAGGTCGGCCGGCGGCTCATCGAAGTGGACCTCGTGCCCGTGCTCGTCAGGGGCAGTCTCCAGCGCGATCGAGGTCCGCCAGACCAGCGCCTGGCACTCGTCGACGCCCTCCCAGCCGTCGCTCGGCATCGCCCGCCCGGCACCCAGCAGGGCGTCGACCTGCCAGCCGCGCTGAACGCCGTGGTCCACGTTGGAGACAAGAGCGGGCCACCAGGTGCTGGCCTGGATGCTCGCGGCGCGCTCGGGACCGAACAACTCCACGAGGCGCGGAGTCCACTCGGTGGTGACGCTCTCGCCGTGGGAACCGTCACCGATCTGGGCGGCGACGGCCGGGGTCAGCTGACGGGCCATGCGCCACCACACGGCCGCCGCGGCGTGCTCGTCGGGCAGCGGGCCGGCCGGGTGGTCGGCGGCAGTGGCGGTGCGCAGCAGTTCGTGGGCGGTGACGCCGGCGCGCGACATCGCGGCCAGCCGCTCGGCCAAGAGCGGGGTGAACTCGTCGTCGCGGACCTGCGGGGCCAGCGAGTAGAGCAGCTGGCGCCATTCCTTGAGCGCCGGCGTGTGATCGCCAGTGACGGCCCGGTTGAGGCGCCGCTGGTAGGTGGAGGAGATCTTCTGCAGCTGCGGAGCTCCGGTCGGTCGCCGGTCGTCGACGGGTACCTGCATGGCTGCGCGCCAAACCTCGACGTCGGCCACCGTGGCAGCCTCGGGACGGATGCCGTTCTGCGCCCACACCGGCAGCGCACCCTTGTCGGCCTGCTCGGTCGCGCGGGTGCTCACCTGGTCGGCGAGCTCGGTGACCAGGTGAGCACGCTGGGCGAGGTAGGCACCCCAGTGCGGGTCCTCGGCGAGGCGGGCCGGGACCGCGGGCATCCAGGGCAGCGGGCCGGCACCGGCGTTGCGTAGCCCGGAGGCGTCCAGGCGCCAGTCCAGGACCGCGGCGCGGTCGTGCGCGGTCTCCAGCTCGCGGTCGCCGGCGGCGGCCCGGAGCGCGTCGACGGGGTTCTCTCCGGCGGCGCCGAGCAACAGCAGGTGGGCCCGCAGGGTCGGCCACGCCGCCTCCTCCGAGAGCCCCGGGACGAGCGTCTCGACGGCGCTGTCGAGCGCGTCGACCACGTTGAGCGTCGTCCCGTCGGCCGCGGTGATGGTCTCGTGGCGCAGCAGGTCCTCGGCGGCGACGTAGAGGCTGTCGAGGTAGCGCTGGGCGGCCTCGCCCAGCCTGGTGGCCGGGTCGGCCTGCTCGCGGATCAGGCTCGTCGCGGACCGCTGGGCGTCGTCGCGGGCCAGCATCGACTCGAGGATGTCGGTGGGGGTGAGCGGCCGAACCAGCGTCGGATGGATCACCGAGTGCGGGTCACCGTCGCCCACGACCTCGAGGTAGACGTGGTTGGCGTGCGCGCCGCGGGTCATCATCGTGTAGAGCTGCTGACGCGACTCGGCGCCGGTGGCCAGGCCGTGCATCGTGTCGGCGGTGACGCCCTGGGCCGTGTGCACGGTGCACGCGTAGCCGAGCTCGGTGGAGCGGGCGACGTAGTCGGCCGGCAGCCGCACGGTGCGGCCGTGCTGGGTGTGCTGGACGGTCAGGTCGCCACCATCGTGGATCTCCAGGACGGTCCAGCGATCGCCGTTCTTCACCCAGTCGGTGGCCGAGGTGCGCAGCCGGCGGTCGTTCTCACGGGTGATGATCAGCTCGCCGATCGAGGCCTCGTTTCCGTCGCCCAGCCGGCGCACCGGGCCGCTGGCGGCAACGTCGGCCGGGTCGATCCCGTCGAGCCGGTGCGCGCGGGCCTGCTGGTTCAGCTCGCTGACCAGGTCGCGGGTCGGGGCGAGCATGATCGAGTCGAGCCCGGCGGCGCGGTCGGCCTGCCAGGCGGCGAAGACGTCCTCGGTCATGGTGGCCAGGTCGCCGACGTGGACCCGGTCGCGGTCGAGGTAGAAGCCGAGCGCCTCTGCCTTGCCCTCACGCAGCGCGAGTGAGGCGGCGCCCTCGGCGGGGTCCTTGAACCGGACGAGCTCGGTCAGCTGCAGCGCCCCGTGGGTGGCGCGGATGTCGCGCAGCACGCCGCCGGCGCCGATCGCGGAGAGCTGCTGGTCGTCGCCGATCAGCCGAACGCTGCCGCCACGCTCGAGGATGTAGGACACCGCAGCATCCAGGGAGAGGGTGTCGGCCATGCCGGCCTCGTCGATGACCACGAGCGTGGAGGAGTCGATGCCGGCAACCCACGCGGGAATCGCGGCTCCGGTCTCTCGGGCCTGCTCGAGGGAGTGGGTGAGCTTGGCCAGGGTGTCGGTCTGGGTGTCGATCTGCGAGCGCAGCGCGTCCGCGGCCGCGGCCGACGGTGCGAGGCCGATGATCGTGCCGCCGCCGTCCGCCCACGCGCTGGCGAGCGCCCGCATCGCGGTGGTCTTGCCCGATCCGGCGGGCGCGATCGCCAACTGGAGCCGTGCCCCGGAGGTGGCCATCTCCTTGACGAGGGTGGCCTGACCGGCGTTTAGGGTGATGCCGTTGGCGGTCGACTCGAGCAGCGCCAGGTCGACCGAGGATTCCTCGACGGCGTAGCCGTCGTGGCGGCCGGCGGCCGCGACCAGGCGCTTCTCGGCGCCCAGCACCTTGCTCGAGGTGAACAGCTCGGCGCCGCTTTGGGTGTAGACCGAGGCGCCGTCGGCTCGGCGCAGCTCGGCCGGCTCGCTGATGGTGTCCCACGGGCGGGCCATGCTCACCGAGCGTCCGTCGAGGACCTCGCTGACCAGCAGGTCGACCACCTGGGAGACCTGGTTGGTCGGCACGTGGGCGCCCCGGACCTGCCGCTGGGCCTCGGCGTAGACGTGCCAGTACTGCCACGTGCTGCGGCCGCCCTCCATCGTCGCCACGATGCGATCGGTGGTCTTGGCGAACCACGCGGAGTCGGCCAGGGACCGGGCCGCTGCCTTCGGGTTGAGGGCGCCGTGGACCATCTGCTTGACCCGCTGCGGGGCGCCGAGGACCTCGACGGCCTCGCGGTGCCACGCCTCGCGCTGCTCGGCCAGCGAGCGCGGCTCGTGCTTGGCCTCGCGGGTCTCCAGCGTCGCCTGCTGGGACAGCTGGATCGTCTCCACCGGCGTCGGCGGCCGCCCGTGGGTGGCCTGGAACGCGGCCGCGAGGACCTTGCGGCGGTCCTCGACGCTGGCGCGGCGCTTGGAGAACCGGCGGTTCAGCTCGGGGTCGACGCCGACGATCTCGCGCACCGGCCGCTTGCGGGCGTCCTCGTTCGGGCGCTCCTCGAAACGCATGCCGAGGGCGTCGACCAGGTGCCGCTCGAGCGCGGTGTTGTAGGTCTCCGAGGCCGAGACAACTGCCTTGTGCAGCGGCCGGCCGTCGATCGCCAGCCACTTGCCGTCGAGGGTCTGGACCTTGTTGGCCACCGCGACGTGGGTGTGCAGGTCGGGGTCGCCGGCACGGGAGTCGCGGTGGGTGAACGCGGTGGCGACCAGGCCGCGGACGTCGACCTGGCGCACGCCGTTGGTGCCGCGGCGGGTGAACAGCGCCTTGGACTCGATGAAGTCCAGGGCGTCCTTGATCGCCGCCTGGTGGGACCGCTCGATCACCGCGGCGGTCTTCGGGTCGGAGATCGCCCACAGCACCGAGACGCTCTTGACCGGCGAGAAGGTCAGGTCGTAGCCGGCCACCGCGTTGGTCTTGGGGCGGGAGTGCTTGGCGATCGTGGCGGCCAGCTCGCGGGCGTCGGCGGGTTCCCGGCCGTGCTCGGCACGGAAGAACTCAGCCGCGACCTCGGTGCGGACCTTGGCCCGATCGGCCGCGGGGACCGGCCAGTCGCCCGGCAGGCCGGCGGCCTCGTTGAGGGCGGCGATGCGCTTGGCGACCTCGATCCGGAACGGGCTGATGTCGTTCTCATAGACCTTGTACGGCGTGCCGAGCTGGCGGGCGGTCTTGTAGTCCGCCTCGGTCGGCCGGTCGACTCCCTCGCGGCCGATGCGTAGGTCCAGATCCTTGGTCCGCTGCGTGGCCAGCGGGTGGTGACCGGAGCCGAACAGGCTCTGCATGTGGTCGGCGGTGACGATGTCGCCGGCGTCGAGGCCCTCCAGGCCCTCCATGCCCGAGCCGACCCACACCCCGGGGGTTTCGCCCTTCTCGGTGTAGTAGCTCGCCAGCCCGGTGTGGCCCTTGTCGGTGGCGTCCAGCGCTGCGACCTGGCGGGTCAGGTAGTCGTACCCGGACCCCGCCGTCAGCTTGTGGAGGCTCATCGTCACGGTCCCCTACGTGCGCGCGGGCGCGCGGTGCGATCACTTCCGGCCGGATTTCTGGTGTGTTCTTTCTATTCGGCGAACCGAGAATGGGCCTCTATGTCCAGCGTTCTTCGAGGGGTGTTTCCGGAGTAGCCTCGATTGCAGGTGGATGCGGGGCGAACGCCTCAGCGAAGAGCAGGATCGGGGCTGGAAGTTCTGCCACGCCGCTGGCTGCTAGGCCGTTAGTCGTGCCTCGTTTGCGTCGCCCGCATCCACCGCCAGCGGCTCCCGTTGTTGCCCGTTGAGACCTACCGATGCCCATTGGTCCACGTTGTTCATCCCGGCGGCGTCGTTGCGCATGCGGCGGTAGACGACGTCGGAGAGCCGCCGCTTGAGGCAGCGCAGTGCTTCGCGTCGGGTCTTGCCCTGGGCTCGTTTGGTTTCGTAGTAGCGGCGGCCTTCGGTGTCGGCGCGGATCTGGGTGATCGCGATCGTGTAGAGCGCCCGGTTGAGTTGCCGGTTCCCGCCGGGGTTGAACCGGTGTCGCACGGTGCGCCCTGAAGATGCTGGGATCGGGGCGGTGCCGTTGGCGGCGGCGAAGGTGTCGCGGTTGGGGTAGCGGCGTACGTCGACGACTTCGGCGATGAATCGAGCCGCGATGAGCGGCCCGATCCCGTACTCCTCGGTCAGCGTTGTTCCGGTGTCCTCGACCAGATCGGCGATGGTCTTGCGGAGCTGGCTGGCTTCGGTGTCGATGGCCACGATCCGCTCAAGACGTCGACGGGCGAGGTCGGCACGGACGGCGCCGTGGCCTGCGATCTGGGCGAGCAGCTCGGTGGCGCGGTCGATCCGGGCTCTGGTGGTCAGGGAGCCGATCTGGTGCTGGTAGCCGGGCAGCAGGCCGGCGAGCTCGGCGTGGACGCGGTTGGCCAGGGCGGTGCGTTCGGCGATCAGTTCGTCGCGGTAGTCGAGCAGGGCGCGCATGTCTGCGGCCGGCCCGACAGTGAGTCGCACCGGTGGCAGTGCGGGTTCGCGGGCGGTGATTCGGGCGATCGCGAGGGCGTCGACGGGGTCGGTCTTACCCTGTCCGGGCTTGCTTCGTCGCTCCCGGGAGGTCATCAGGGTGGGCACTTCGACGACGTTGAGTTGCTCGTCGGGGTGCTCGAGAGCGAGGTGGACCGCGACAGCGCGACCGTAGGCGCCGGAGCCTTCGATGCCGACCCGTTGGACCTGATGGTCGCTGAGGAGGCGGGTCAGTTCGGTGAAGCCGGAGGTGGTGTTCGGGAACTGATGGGAAGCAACGAGCAGTCCCGTTGGGTCGGTAACGGCGACCGCGAGGGTGTCCTTGTGGGTGTCGATGCCGGCGTACAAGTGCGGTGCCTTTCGCTAGCGGTGTGCCTGGGGTCCGCGGGGTCGGCGACGCGCAAGCATCTGCTGAACAACCGTGCTGCTGGTGGTCCTTCATGCCTCTATCGGGCGTCACCGCCGACCCGGGGGACGCCGCCGGGAGGCAGCCATTCTCAGAGCCTCGGCCCCAGCTTTGGGCGGGGGAGGGGCAGCAAGAGGTAGAGCCTTCCCGGCGGCGCTGCGGCCCCGCAGGGCGTTTATGACGGACGAAACTCTGCCGCAGATGCAAGAGGTGTGTGGCACTTGGGAGGTCGCGGAAATCTGGGGGGACGCTGGGAGGCGTCGGTGACGGCGAGGTCGTCGGGTTCGGGCTGGCTGAGTTGGACGGGTCGGGCTGGGTTCTGGCTGGGCTGATTCGGGGTCGAGGTCGTCGGGTTCGGAAGTTTCTTGGCCGGTGGTGATCGCACGGGCACCGGGACTTGTCGTAGGTGACTGTCAGAGTCCATGTCGACACGGAGTGAGGACCGGATGAGTCAGCAGACGATCAAGCAGCAGGCGCGGCGTACGGCGCGGGAGATGGCCGAGAAGCGGCGCAAGGAGCGTGAGGAGCGCGAGCGCCGGGTGACCGACCTGGCCGAACAGGTCATGGTTGCGATCGGTCAGCGGGACGCGGCGGTGACCGAGACCGAGAAGCGCGCCGGTGAGGCGCTGCGGGAGTTGACCGAGGTCGAGGGGCTGTCCCTGGGCGAGGCCGTGGAGTGGTGCGGCGAGACGGTCACCGTGCGGGAGGCGACGCGGCTGCGGCGGCTCGCGGTCCCGATGCTGGACGAGGTCGCGGGTACGCCGGACTTCCGGCCTGCGGCGGCGGCAGCCTTGGCTGAGAGTGAGGGAGCGGGTGCCGGTACGTCGGCTGGATGACGCCGGTCTCGCGGCGGTCGCGGCAGCGATCGCGGACCCGGCGGTGCTCACGCGCTACCGGGCGAAGGTCGCCACGGTGCCGGGCAGTGAGTGTCTGTGGTGGACCGGGGCGGTGGCCGGTCGCTCCGAGCGGGAGCGCACGAACGGCGGTGGCCATGGCCGGTTCTGGTACGCGCCGGGGCGGGTGATCATCGCCCACCGGTTCGCGTACGCAGTCATGCACGGCGTTGACGCGCTCGCGGAGGCGCGGCTGCTTGGGCACCGCTGTCACAACCCGCTGTGCCAGCGGATCGCGCCGGACCACGTCGTGGTGTCGAGCGCGGCGCAGAACCGCCGTGAGTGGTCGGTACAGCGGCGGCTGCCGTACAGCCCGCTGGCCGACCCGCGCGGCCCGCGTAAACGTGCGCGGGAACTGCGCGACCTGGCGCGTGAGGACCCGCAGCTCGTAGCCGACGACCTCGCTCGGCTCCAGGAGCTGCTGGGCGAGCAGCTGACCTTGTGGTGACGCGCCACCCAGAAGGACGCCCGCAGCGATGAGCGCTGCGGGCGTCCTTGCGGTCGGCGTGGGTCAGCCGGGTTCGCCGTCGAGGAGCCGACCGAGCGTCTCCCACAGGTCGAGGTAGCCGTCCGCGTCCTCGGGTGCCTGCTCGCCCCACCGGGCGTGAAGGTCGCGGATGCGGTCGAGCCGGTCCAGGCGGTCGGGCAGCGCGGTGCGGGCAGCGGCCATGAACTCCACGTCGGGCGCGTGCTCGAGGACGTCGCCTCCGCGTGGGTATGTCTTGAACCCGAGCCGCTGCCAGTGAGCACCGGCGTAGGCGACGAGGATGTTGTCCGGGATCAGGGCGTCGGCGGCGGTGGCGCGGATCTTGTCGCCGTTCGGAGTCCAGGGGCCGGGGGGTCGCGCGGCCTCCAGCGCACGCAGCGCGGCGTCGTCGGCGCTCATGCTGGCTGGTCCTGCCGGGCGGTCGCGGCGGCGAGGTCGAGCCGTCCAGCGGCGGCGGTAGCCGCGGCGGTGATCCGGGCGGCGAGCGCCCGCAACTCGGCGGGCGTGCCCTGGATCGCCACCACGTCGTCCCAGGCCAGCGTCAGGACCGGCTGGCGGTGCTCCCCGGCTCCCACCCAGTCGTCGCCGGGGGTGAATACCTGGACGCTGGTCTCGCGGGCGGCAAGCCACTCGATGTGCGCGCTCACGGGGTCACCTCGGCGGGTGCGGTGCCGATGAGGCGGCGGAACGCCTCCACGTCGGCCTCGAGGGAGAACAGACGGCGGCGGTGCTGGTCGTTCTCCGTGCCGACCTCGGTCAGGACCCCGGCGAGGCCGTCGAGGAACGCCACGACGGCATCGGCGGTGACCGTCTCGCCCATCGCGGTCCACGGCTTCGGGACGCGGCTGCTGGCGGCGTACGGCATCTTCATCATGGCGGCGACGATGCGGCGCTGGTCGCGCTCGCTGATCACGGTGCCGGTCGGGTCCGGCTGGGTCTGCTCGGTCATCACTGCTCCTGTTCGGTGGTGCGGGTGGCGTACTCGGCGTGCAGGGCGTCCAGCGCCGTGGCGACGCTTGACAGGGCCGCGTCCAGGTGGGCGCGGGCGGTCTCGGGGGTCCACCGGCCCACGTCGCGCAGCCGGTGCTCGATGACGATCAGGTCGCAGGCCGTCTCGCTGAGGTTGTGCCGGTCTGTGGCGGTGTTCGCCTCGACGTCGGAGGCAGCGCCAGTCGGCACGTTGTCCCGCTTCGCGATGGTGACGAACTGGTTGAGCGGCAGGGTGCGGGCGCCGAGGACCAAGGCTGCGATGTGGACCTCGCGCCCGGCGCGGCCGGGTTCGTCCACGGTCACCGTGATGATGGGGAACGCGACTCCGGTGTCGGGGTCGACCAGAGTGTCGGTGGGTCGGAGATCCCACGCGCGGACCTGCTCGGTGGCGAGGTCAGTGTGGGTGGTCGTGTCGGCCATGGGCTCCTCCTTCGTTTGGGCCGGTGGCGGGCCGGACTCGGGGTCTCAGCCCGCCACCGGAGGACTTGCGGGACGGACGGTCAGGCGGTGGCCAGCGCGGTCCAGGCGCGGCGCTTGATCCGGTCGGGGTCGTCGCTGGTGAGGACGCGGGTGGCGCGGGCGGTGTTCTCGTCGCCTCCGTGGTTCTTGGCGGTGCGGACCGGTGCGTAGTGGTCGACGTACTCCGCGACGGCCTGGTAGCCGGCCCACGCGGTGTCGCGGATGCCGGCCTGGGTGTCGGCGTCGGCGAAGAGCCAGTGCAGCCGGGAGCGGCGACGGCGCTCGGTCTCGCGCACGCGCTTGGTCGCGTGGGCCTCGGCCTTGCCGAACGTGGCGTCGATCAGGGCGTCGAAAGCGGCGTCGGTCATGGTCTGCTGGATCAGCCGCTCGGCCTCGACCTGGAACGCGTCGACGTAGGTGAAGGTCAGGCCGAGCGCGTCGCGGGCGGCCTGCACGGCGGCCTTGGCGTTGCGGGTGTGCCGGATCGAGAACGACGACTCGTGGTTGCGCAGGGCCGCGCTCTGGGTGTTCGCGCACACGACGCGGACCGGGGTCACGAGGATGCGGAACGCGCTGGAGCCGTCGTGGCTGTTGAGCGCGGCGATGTTCAGGTCGACGCGGTCGGTGCCGCCGACGGTGAGCGAGTTTGGCAGCTGCATGGTGATGAACACCTGCCGCCCGCCGCGCAGCGACCCGGCGGTGTCGAAGATCGCGCCGGACTCGTCGGCCAGCAGGTTCAGGAACTCGGCGTGGTCCTCGTTCTGCAGCGGCGTGTAGCCGCCGCCCACGACGCCGAGCGCCTCGGGCTCGCCGGTGAACGGGTTGGTGCGCACCGTCGCGAAGCCGGGGACCTCGATCGCGGTGACGCCGCCCTCGCTCACCTCGGCGGTGGTGAGCGGCAGCTTGCGGACGTCCCAGCCGCCCAGGTGACCGAGCCGCATGGCCTCTTCGGCGGTGAACGCGCGGTCGCGGACGGTGGTGCCCAGGCGGTGCCAGGCGTCCTTGCGGGCGAAGACGGCGGCGGCCTGTGTGCCGTGGGTCTCGATTTCGTGTGACATGTCGGGGTCCTCCCGGGTAGCGGATCAAACGAACTGGGTTCATTCTATGGTTTCTATTCTACTGAGGGCGGTTCTCCACCGGGAGAACCGCCCTCGGGTTGTCGAGATGCAGCGAACTTTGACAAGTCGCTGTCAATGTCAAGATCTACCTAAGGGGTAGACATTGGGGTTCGTCCGAGCGGCACGCTTGTCACCTGTGGCGCCACGTCACAGAAGCGAGCCCTCCCAGAAGGGATGGGCCTACGGTTCGATCATGTACCCGCCGCCCGATGGGCAGGACCTCACCGAAGAACAGGCTCGCGAGCTCGATGACACGTTCCTCGCTTCGGACCCCTTCCAATACTTCAGCTCGCGCATTGCCTCGCTGCTGACATGGCACGAGGGCGCACCCATGTCGGACGTCCCCTTGCCGGAGCCTGAGCCCGGCAGCATCCGCGCCGAGTTCAACCAGCACCTGCAACGCCCCGCCGCCGACGGACCGTTCAAGGAGCTTGACGTGCATGCGCAGGTGGCCGCCGACGCGCTCGCGGTCCGCCACCACGCCGCCGAAGCCCTCTTGCGGCTTGCGTGCGCCCGTCTTGCCCCTTCGATGGGCGCCGGCGTGAGGTGTCTGTGGGCGGAGATCGCCGCGGGACCGACACAGATCGCAGAGGTCATCGAGCGCCTGAATGCAAGTGCCCAGGAGGCGGACCCGGGCGAGCGGATGCTCCGCGCGCTGGTTGAACCCGGAAGACTCGAGACTGCTCGCGGCAGCCCTGAGATCGTCGATGCCTGCAACGTCCTCGTCGAGTGGCTCGGCTACGCGGCACGGCTGCTCAGCCCGGCCGAGATCGACCTCCAAGCAGGTCACAACAAGGTCAAGCATGGCCTCGCCGTCCGGGCCAGGTCCGACATGCGGGTCACTTTCCTGACGACACCACCTAACGCGGACGGCTCGGTTCCACTCAGCGCACTCACCGGACCCGACGCGATCGACATCTTCGACCAGCCCGTCCTCGAGCTCCTCGCTCGCGGCCCCAAGGTCGATGGGCACCGTCAAGGCCTGGAGGTCACCCAACTCCGCCTCAAGCCGTCGGCACTGCTCGCCGAGGCCTACATGCTCGCCATGGCGCACGGAGCGCTATTTCATGTCGCGGCCGTGGAGCACTTCAAAGACCGCGACGACCTCCGTGAGTACCAGTTGCCGCCACCGTTCCCCGGCTACCCGGTCGGCGGCCCGAGGCCCAAGAACATCGACGCTCACGCGCCGCTCGGGATGCGCTTCCCGCTGACCACGCCACCCGGAGGCGGCCAAGTCAGACGCGAGGCTGGCATCGGTTTCCGCGACCGCTTCCAGATCCTCGACATCGACCACGCCAACCGCAGCAGCGGTCGCGTCGTCGATGGCTGAGTGAACGACTGTCCAGGCCCGCCTTCCGACGTGAGGCGGCTACCGCCCTCCATGCCTCCGACTCGCCCGGGAACGCTGGCCACCGACCGGCAGCTCGCCCGCACGATGTCGGGCCGGGAACCGCCAGACGACGACGGCCCGGCGCGCGACGGAGAATCCTCGGGCTTGTCGGGAGTGCCTGGGAGAATGGGCGGGACAAGGGAGGAGCAGCGTGACCGCCGAAAGTGACGACCAGGACGCGGGCATAGCCGTGCCCGGGGACGAGAGTGCCCAGGACACGACCGACAGGGGCACCCCGGTGCTCGATCTGGACACGCTCGACGACCTCACCGCCGACGAGGCCGCCGAGGTCGCCGCAGCTGCGGCCCGTGCCCTGGCCATCACCGAGGGCTCACGGGAACGGCTCGGCGAACTCGTCCAACCGGCGGTTGCACCGCAGATCTTCGAGACCACCAAGCGCATCAGCGAACTCGTCGCCGGCAGTGCCTACAAGTCCATCCTCGCGAGCGGTGCGCTTGCGCAGACCAAGACGCTGAGCGACCTCGTCGCCGGCAGCGCGTACAAGTCCATCTTGGAGAGCAACGCCTTGGCGCGGACGAACGCGCTGAGCGGATTCGCGGAGGTACTCGGACGGTCCACCGCAGACCGCGCTGCGTTCTCCTTGGCGTCCGGTCTGAGGGCGTCGGACTCGGTCACCTCGGTCATCGGGAAGCTCATGGCTGATACCGAGGGCCTCGGCATTGCCAGGAGCACCCTCGCGGCGACCGTGGGCGAGTCGCTGAAGGGGTTCAGGGCCGCGGATCTCGGTCTGACCGCGTCCTCCACCCTGGCAGCGTTCGCCAAGGACCTCGGCCCGAAGGTCGACGTCTCCGGTTTCCAGGCCGCGCTCGGGCAGTCCGAGGCCGTCCGTAGCATCTTCAACGGGCTCGCCGGCACCGAGATCGCCCGCACCCGCTCCCTGGCTATGCAGCAGCTCGTCGCCACCAGCGGCATCGCCGACCTCATCGGCAGCGACAAGATGGTCGCGTCTTGGCGGCAGTCCCTGCTGTCCGAGGCGACCGCCCGCTCCCTCATCGGCACGATGGCCGTCCCTGAGACCGGCGCGTCGCTCCTGCGCGACATCGTCGCCGCGAACACGGCTACCGCCCGGGTCGTAGGCCGTTATGCCGAACTCAACAAGGCCTCGGTCCTCGCCCCGACGGTCAGCGCCCGCCCGACCCGCGAGCTCCGGTCGTTCCTCGCCGGAATGTCGGTCGCACCCGACCTCGACGAGCTCACCTTCGCTGTCCGGGCCAGCAGGAGCGTCGCCGGCATCGCCGCTGCCGACCTCCTGGTCGCAGACGGCACCATCGAGGACGAAGCCGGCGAGCTGTTCGAGGCCGAGATCGTCGAACCGTGGCTCAACGGCCCCGAAGCGTTGCGCGGCTTGCTGTTCTCCCGTCTCGGCGCGCTCGACCCGCACGTCCCTGACCTGCTCCGCGGCGCCTGGGCACAAGTCGAGCAGGACGGCCCCGCCGCGACCTCGATGGCGTCGCACGCCGTCCAGGAAGCCATCGACCGGACCCTCCGCGCTCTCGCGCCGTCCGACCTCGTCCTGCGGCTCTTCGCCGCAGGGCGCCTCCCGAAGAACTCCGTGCACGAGAAGAACGGCGAGCGCCACCCCACCCGTGCCGGCCGCATCGCGGCCGCGTTCCACGAGCGCCACCCCGGCGAGACCAAGCTCATCGCCGCGCAGGCCAAGGCCATCGCCGCATCGGTGGCGTACCTGACCGAGAGCCTTCAGGGCGGCAAGCACGCCTCCAACGGCACCGTCGGTCTCGTCCGCACCTGGCTGGTCTCAGTCGAGGCGACCTTCACCCAACTGCTTTACGAACCCGGCGACGGCTGAGCGGCGGACTACTTCGACTTCGACACTAGGTACGTCCCGCGCATTGAGCCGAGCAGGTTCCCGCCCCGAGCGACCGCCATCCCCGTTCACCTGTGATGGGATACGACCCGTGGTCGAGTCGCACGCCCCGGCGCTGGAGATGTTGTGGGAGGCGCACGACCCCGATGAGGCGCTCGACGGAAGGTTCGGCTTCAGCGATGGCGAGTCAGCGACTCGCTGGGTAGCCGCCATGCTGAACGAGCACTGGGGTGTACGGATCCATTCCTGCGATCGGATCGTGATGAGCGACCACAAAGCCTTGGCCTGGGTTCATACGCCGTCCGGGCGCATGCTCGCGAAGTGGTCGGTCGTGCCTCGCCGTTTCCAGCAGCTGTCGGGAAATGGCGCGGCTCACGCCCTGGCTGGATGACCGTGGCCTGCCAGTATCAGCCCCGGTTCCGGCCACGGATGGGCGCCTCCAGGTCGAGGTCGACGGAGTCTCGATGGGCCTCCAGCACGAGATCCGGGGCGAGCTACTCGACACCGCCGATCAGCGCCAGGTGCGAGCGGCCGGAGCGGTCTTGGCCGAGCTGCACGACGCGTTGGCGGCATACCCCGACAACGACCGCGTCGCTGCGCTCGAACGCCCGTCTGAGCCGTGACGGCCCGGAACACCAGCTGGCTCGACTCCGGCGCCGAGCACCTACCCGCGACAGCTCGCGACACCCTGCGCCGACTGGTTGTCGGCGCACCACCCAACCGCCTACCAATGCAGCTTGTCCACGGCGACTTCCGCTCCGCCAATATCCTGTACGCCGGGGCCGAGGTCGCCGCGATCCTCGACTTCGAGGAAGCCGGGTTCGACCACGGCGTCGTCGAGCTGGCCCGGTCAGCGGTCATGCTCGGCACGCGCTTCCGGAACTGCGGACCCGTCTCGGGCGAGGTCCGCGCGGAGTTCCTGTCCGGCTACCAATGCGCACGTCAACTCACCCCCGTCGAGGCCGGCTGGTGGGATGCCCTCGTGCTCTGGCACGCCCTCGCGCTGGTCCCTCCCGGCGGCGACCCGACCGGATGGGGACCGTCGGCGCTGAGCCACCTGGCCGGCCTGACGAACCGATAACTTTGACCACGGCCGCCATCAGAGCCGGTTTCGGCCAAGTGCGTCGCGTGCGGTCCGTCAATCCTCGCGGTATCTCGACACGGGTGGGGGAGGGGGTGACGGATCAGGCGGCGCTGTCGCTGGCCTCATCGGCGTTGTCGTCGGCGTTGTCGCTGGCGTCCTCGGTGGTCGGCTGCTGTTCCTCGCCGAGGAGGATCCGCTCGACCTCGCTGGGCTGGTAGCCCCACTCCACGAGCGCGCCGAGCACGCGGGCGTCCCACGCGCTCGGGTTGCGCCACGAGTGCTTGCCGGTCGTCGCCTCCCACGCCGCGACGACCGCCGCGAGCGTGGTCATGGTCGCGGCCTTGGGCGTGCTCGCCTTGTTGGCGATCTTGCGACACTCGTCGTGGCCAGCGCCGTAGTAGCCGGTCGGCCGCTCGACCCCCAGCAGGGTGAAGAGCATCGGGTGGCGGTGGTCCATGGCCTTGCTCAGCGAGTGGTGGCCGGTGACGACGGCCTCGCAGACCAGGGCCTCGGCTCCCTTTGGGGCGGTCTTGCGAGCGACGAACGCGGTCAGCCACTCGCGGCGCACCGTCTCCGCGCTGGCCCACGCCTTGTTGTTGGCGATCACGCGGCGTCGCTCCTGGCGCTGCTGCTCGCGCTGCGCCTCGGCCTCCTCCTCGTTCTCGCCCTCCTCGGTGCTACTGCCGGAGCCGCCGCGACGACGCAGACCGGAGGCGGCGAGGTCGGTCACGACCCAGACCGGCACGTACTGCTGGTAGGGCTCGGCGGGCTGGTAGTCCTCGTCCTCCGGCTCGTCGCTGCCGTCCTCGGACTCCTCGTCGTACTCGTCCTCGGGGTAGACCCACTCCTTGACGACGTGAACGCGAGCGCCGGGGACGTTGGGCCACTCCTCCTCGGCCAGCGGCTCGCCGTCCTCGGTGACCAGCCGCTCGATGCGCAGCACCTCGCCCGACTGCTCGGCCTGCTCGACCTCCTCGGCGGTCAGGACCGGCAGGCCCTCGGCGCGCAGCCGCTCGACCTCGGCGGCGTCGGCCTCGCGCTCGGCGGCCTCGTCGCGGAGCCGCTGGGCCTCGTGGGCGAGCGAGCGCCGCCACCGCTTGGCGTTCTCCAGCCGCTCGACGGCGTCGGGGTGGTGCTCGATTATGTGGACAGTCGTGGCCTGTCAAGCCGCATGACAGGACGTAAGGAGCCATTCGCGATGGTGGAGCTGTAGCGGTCGCGGTCAGAGTTCACCAGACCAGGCCCTGCGCGCGGAATGCGGCAGATCCGGATGGCCGCACCGATCGAAGAATGCCACCTGACAGTCGCCATGGTCTTCAACCGACAGTTCAACTCCGTTGGTCAGATCAAAGGCCGAAGGCTCCGCCGCTGTAGAGAATGACAATGCCGAGTCCGATGAGGACGATCGGGAACAGCACGTGCTCCCAGCGTTCGAGGACTTCATCGATCCCTGGCCGAGTGGCAACGAACTTGGCGAGCAGGACCAGGGCCGCAACGAGGACGAGGAAGACGACGCAGTAAGCGGCAGTCGCGGCGGGGCCAACACTGAGGAACACCGGAACGTAGACGCCGATGTTGTCCCCACCGTTGGCGAAGGTGACTGCGGCGACTGTCCAGACTGCTACTGACTTGCCCGCGACCTTCGCCTCGTCATCGTCATCGTCGCCGTTACGCCAAGCCTGCCATGCCGCCCAGAGGCCCAAGGCCAACGGGATGAGGCCGAAGTAGGGAATCGCCTCCTCAGGCAAGAAGGCCCCTGCCCCCAATGAGACGAGCACCGCTGCGGCCAAGATGCCAGCGAAGCCGAGGTACTGACCAGCCAAGATTCGAGTTGTGGTCCCGCTTCGTCCGGCCCCTCGGGCAAAGAACAGCGAGAGCACGATGATGTCGTCGATGTTGGTGGCAATGAACAACCCGATCGCCTGAAGTGCGGAAGTCAGCATCACGCGCCGACCCCTCCGCTGCCGCACTCGGGCAAGGAGCAGGCCGGGTCGATGCACGGTGCACTCTCGTCGACCGCGAGGGTGACCTCCACCAATGCGGTGAGTGCTCGCGCCAGGTGCGGGTCAGCGATGGCATAGCGCATCTGGCGACCCTGCGGTTCCGCCACAACGATGCCGCAGTCCCGCAGACACGATAGGTGATTCGACACGTTGGACCGGGTCAAGCCAAGATCGGCAGCCAGTTCGGCGGGATACGCGGGCCGCTCCAGCAGGATCATGAACAAACGCGAACGGGTCGGATCGGCCATTGCTCGACCAAGCCGATTCATCACTTCCAGGCGCGTGGCGACGGTCAACATGGCCGAGACAGTACAGCAGTCGCTGAACTGTTCGTCTGTGAGGGTTGCGCCCGGCCGACGTGACCCGCTGACCTCGATGCGCATCGGCGAGTCTGACCGGCAGAATGCCGACGCGCTCTCATCGGCATGTCCGTGCACACAGTCTGGCTCCGGCTAGCGCGGGCATCCCGACACGCGCAGCAGTCAGGCCAGGTCGTGGAGGAGCTGCTCCAGACGTCGTTTGGTTGCTTCGTGCCGCTCGATCTCGCGTGGCCAGTTGCGGGTGGTGGCGTCGTCGATGAGCTGCTGCTCCATGTCAAGCCGCGCCCGGAGGCGGGGTGCGTAGTCACTGGTGGTGAGGAACTTCGAGCAGGACAACACGAGATCGCACTCGCACGGCCCCTCGGCTGGCGTGCGCAGGCAGTGGCCAAGCTCGAGCTCGGTCTTGAGAAAATTGGTCTGTAGCCAGGACACGGCTTCGGGGTCGAGGCGGTGTTCACGCAGCGCGTCCGCGGCCGGACCAGCCAAGGCGATGTCGGGGCCAAGGTGGCGATCAAGGGCGTCTTGGTACTGCTGCTTGACGGTCGGGTCCGACAAAGTCGAATAGATGATCGACATGTTGGGCGTCGCGTGCCCGAGCACCGCCATGATCGTCTGGATCCGGGCTCCACCTTCGGCAAGCTGGGTACCGATGGTGTGCCGGAACCGGTGCGCGGTGATCGTCGCTTTGCCGGCCGAGTCGACCAAGCCCGCCGCGGTGCAGGCCTCGGCGAGGGCCATGTCGAACAGCAGCGACTTGGACAGCAGCTTTCCGCGCACCACGAAGATGTGCTGGACCTCCCGGCCGGCGCTGGGGTCGTAGCGCCGACGACCGCCCTGCCGGCGGGCCTCGTCGATGAGCGGCTGCAGCGCGTCCGCGGCCTGTGGGTGCAGCGGGATCATGCGTTCGGCGTAGCCCTTGCCGACCGGGATCCGCAGCCGCGGGTGCCCGTCGGGGTAGGTGTCGAGGCAGTCGACGGCGAGACGGCGGATCTCGTCGCGACGTGCGCCGCTCCACCGGGCCACTATCAGCGCCGCCCGCTGGTAGCGATTGGGCAGCTGCTCCACCGCGGTCATCAGCTTGGCGAGCTCGTGGTCGGGGATGAACCGCGGCAGCGGCTTGGGGATCTTCGGGATGTCACCGCGGGTGAACAGCACCCGGGCCGGCACGTCGTCCCAGCCCCAGGCGGCGGTCTCGGTCACGAACCGGGTGATCAGCGTGACCACGGTTCGCCGGAAGCTGATGCTCAACGGAGCGCCGGTCTGCTGGTTGCTCTGGGTGCCGAGCCAACGTAGGAACTGCTCGGCATGCTCGCGGTCCAGGTCGGCCAGGCTGGCCATTTCCGGATGCGCCTCGCCCATCCAGGTCACCAGGCGGCGCAGCGCGTCCCTGGCGTGGCGCACGGTCTGTGGCCGGTCCAGATTGGCGTCCAGGTGCAGACGAAGGTAGCGCTCGATAACGGCGCGAATCTTCGGCGGCGCCTCGGGCGGGGCGAGCCGGTCCACCCAGCTGCCGGCGGTGACGCGTCCGGTGGGTGGGCGGTCGACTTGACCGAGGTCGAAGAGCAACACGTGCACCGCGTGCAAGCGAGCGATCGCCGAGCGCAGGTACCCGTCGGCGACCTCGACCGGCGGTCGCTCGACTGGCGCCCGGGAGTAGAACTCTCGCACCGGGTCCAGACGCAGCCGGGCGGTGAAGGCGTCGATCGCGACGCGGAGCTCGTCGAGGTCGTCCACGCCCAGCGCAGTCAGGTTCGGGTCGCCGCGATGCAGCAGCATCCGGCCCAGCGGCCAGACCAGCTGCGCACGCGCCGTGGCGTAGCCGAGCTCGGTGAGCCGGGCCACGTGCCGGTCGAACAGGCCGGCGTCCACGCCGAGGCCGCCGTGGCGGGCCTGGAGCTTGAACGGGCTGGTGAACGTCCTGGCGAGCAGCACGGGGTAGTCCAGACCGACACCGCGCACCAGCGACATGTAGGTCAGGTAGGGCATGATCACGCTCGCGCCGCCGTGCGGATGCTGCCCGCGAACGCAGTTCTCCTTGTCCAGCAGGCGGTGCCGCAGCGGCGCATCGAACCAGTCCTGCAGCACCGGCCACTGTTCGACGAACCGGTCGTAGTTCTTCATCCGATCCCAGCGCGACGCGTAGCTGGTGCAGTGCTGATCGACCCACTCCTGGTAGGTGGCCCGGTCAGCGTGCACCCGCGGCACCACCACCGGTTCAGGTGCCGCCGTCAGATGCCGCGCGGGACCGGCCGCGGTCACGACCGGTCCCGAAGCGCGTGGTCGTAGTCGGCAAGCACCTGCTCGTCAGAGACGCGGGTGTAGATGCGGACCGACTCCGGCGAGGCATGCCCGAGCCGCTTCTGCAAGGCCAGCTCCCGCATCCCGCCCTCCCACATCGCGGTCGCATGTGTGTGACGCAGCGCGTGCGGCGTCTTGTCCGGTGACCGGATACCGAGCCGGTCCAGGCGGCGGGCAAACCCGCGCACCACGGCCTGGTAGCTCAGCGGCTCACAGCGGCGCGCGCCTGCGCCGCCGACCAGGAACACGAACGGGCTCTCCGCATCGAGTGGGCGTTCGTGCAGCACGTACCGGTTGACCGCGTCCAGCGTGCGCGGCTCATGCAGGTCCACCACCCGCTCGTGGCGCGCCTTCGCCCGGGCGCCACGAGGGTGGTCATCGCGCTTGCGGATCGTGACGCGACGGCGACCGTAGGAGATGTCGTCCAGCTGCAGGCACAACACCTCGCCTGGGCGCAGGCCGCCGTCGAGCATCAGCAAGAAGATTGCCAAGTCGCGCATCGTCGTCAGGCTTCCCAGCAGAGCGTCGATGTCCTCGCTGCTTATCGGCCGCGGCAACCGCAGCGGCAGCCGGACCCGCACCGTACGGCGGATCGGCTGCTGCCGGCTCGCAGCGCCCACGAACGGCTGGTGACGCCCCGGCACCCGGCCCAGCGCGTGGTCGATCCGCCGCAGCATCGGGTTCTCACCGGTGGTGTACTGCTCGGCCGCGATCGCCCAGTCGAAGAAGCTCGACGTCGCGGCAAGCACACGTTGCACCGTCGCCGGCGACAACAGCCGCCCCTGTTCGGTCGCCACCGTCAACCCGAGGCGCTGCGCCGGCCGACGCGACGGCACGCGCCGCAGGTAGCCCAGGAACTCCAGCGCCGTCGCCGGACGAAAGTCGTTCCAGCCCAGCGACCGATCGGCCAGGAACAGCGCCAGGTGCCGCAGGTCGTAGCCGTAGGCGCACACCGTGTTCGGGCTGTACCCCGAATCAACCAGATGGGACAGGAACCGATTGACCGGCACCACCTCGTCACCGGCCTCGTCGACCAGCACGACGCGACGGACGATGCCGCCCTCGCGCTCCTTGACCACCCGCACCCCGGCCTCCCTCGCCGGTGCCCAGCCCATCAGGCCGCAGTCCCCACCCTGGGAACGTCGCCACTCCGGCGTGTCGAGATAACAGAGAACTCGGCGAAGATCGCGGCCTCCTCCAGTGTCAGGTCGCCGGAGTCGAGTCGGTTGCGGCTCTGGTCGGCCTTGGTGACCGCCAGGGCGGCGTTCACGGTCGGGCGGTCGATGCTGGTGCGCTTGGCGATCTGCGCGGCGCTCACGCCGAGCAGGGCCAGCTGCTCCACGCCCGCGACAATCTCGGACTCGCGCATCCCGGCCCGATGGATGTTCTCGACCATCTGGTCACCGATCCGGTCGGCGTCGGAGGGCTGGTGTACGACGCGGGCCGGGATCAGCCCGGTCGGGGTGCCGACCTCGGCGGCGGTCACCGTACGCCGCTGGCCACGCAGCAGAACGTACTGCCCGTCCTCGTCGCGGTAGACCGTGACGGCCTCCAGCACGCCGCGCTCCTTGATCGACTTGCGGAACTCCTTGTGGTCGGGCCGCAGGTCGGTGCGGACGTTGGTGCCGATGATGATCGCGGCGGGGTCGAGGTGCAGGAACTCCTCGGCCTGGACGGCCTCGGTGGCCTCCTCGGCGGCGGTGTCGGCGGGGGTCTGGATGGTGTCGGTCATGCTGCTGTCCTCCATGTCTAGAATAGAAAGAACTGACATGACCTAGTCTCCTAACGGGGGCCGACACCTACCGGGCCGCAGGGCGAACCTGTGGAAAGGTGGGCACGTCCCGAGGGTGGGGAAAACCCCCTGCTCTCACCGGGCGCGGCCTCCGCTGCGGCGGCGCGTCGCAGCTGCACCTCGTAGCTGTCTGGACGGAAGGAATCGAGCGAGCGTGGGAACGGCTGAACACGGCCCCGCCCGGGAGTGCAACGGCGTTGGTGTTAGCCGCTGCAGCTTGTCGGCGATCGCTCCCGGCCGGCGGGGCAGGGGAGCGGCTGAGGTGGTGGCGGCGTGACGAGCCAGACCACGATCCCGGTCGGGATCTACTGGAAGCCCGGCGTGTGGGACCTCGCCCGCTCGGCGTACGTCGCCGACCTAGACATCGATCCCGAGTCGCCCGGTTCGTTCGTCGGCTGGCTCGCCCAGGCGCTCGAGCTGCACGCCCGACGTTCGCCCCAGCAGCGGGCCGAGCTCGCGGCCGCCGGCGAGAACCATCCCGCCCTGGCCAGCGTGACCCGCAAGAGCTTCAACAAGAAGCACGACCTGCCGGCCTCGACGATGGAGACGGTCGAGGACGCCCTGGTCACCGATCGCCAGGAGCTCGGCCGGATGCTCGCCCGCTCTGCGTTCGCCCAGGAGGCGGTCATTGCCGCGGCCGAGGACTCCCGCCGCCGACTCGGCCGCGAGCTGCCACCACCTCCGCAGAAGCTCAGCAACCGACCGCCACGGCGCCGGCCGGCAACGTAGCTCGCCGGAACCGCCGGAACGGTTGTGTCGGCGGCCTCGCCTAGCGTCCTTCCCAGCGCCCCGATCCGGTACCCGAGAGCCGGTCGGGGCGCTTCTTTGCGCCCGCCGGGTGAGCGCCCCTGGTCTCTCTGCGAGCTCGAGCAATCCGAAACAAGTTCGGGCGAGGTGATCGCTGCCGGGCCCCGAACGGACCTAGGTGACTGCGGGACCGATTTCCGTCTCGCCGTCACCTAGGAGGAAGTCATGTCCACCACCGTCACCTTCGCCGGCAACCTGGCCGAGGCTCCCGAGCTGCACTACACCCGCGAGAACAAGCCGTTCGTCAGTTGCCGGGTCCTGGTCAACCGGCGAGTGCAGAACGACGAGGGGGAGTGGGTCAACGACGAGCCCACCGCGCACAACGTCAAGATCTTCGGCTCGGCCGCCACCCACGTGCACGACAGCTGCGGATCCGGCGACCCGATCTTCGTCCACGGCCTCGAGCGCACCGAGAGCTGGCCGGACAAGGAGACCGGCGAGAAGCGCACCAAGGACGTCGTGGTCGTCGACAACCGCTTCGGCGAGGCCGGCCTGTCGCTCAAGTACGTCTCCGCGCGCATCGAGCGCGCGGCCCGCCCGGCCCAGGCCAGCTGAGCCGTAAGGAGGTTCGCTCCGATGGATCTCGTCGTACAGTCCCCGGACGAGCTGCTCGCCGCAGTGCCGCACGTCCTCGGCTTCAAGCCTGAGGAATCGATCGTCCTCGTGCCCTTCCGGCCCGGGCTCCCCATCACCCGCGTCGACCTGCCGAAGACGGCCGCTGACCGCGAGGAGGTCTGGGACGCCCTCAGTGGCCCCTACGGCCGACACGCCCGCCATGGAGCGCGCCTGGCGATCCTTTGCTTCACCGAGGACCGCCGCAGCGCCGAGCTGGCCAGCCAGCATCTGTCCAACCGCCTCGACACAGTGGGCATCACCACCCACGTCCGGCTGTGGGCCGACGGGGAGCGGTGGTGTGAGTTCAACACCGGCCAGACCGGGCTGCAGACCCAGGCGACCGCCGAGCGGATCGCGGCCGCGACCGTGCTGACCGGCGCCGCCCAGCCGGCGGCCAGTCGGGCCTCGCTGGCCGCATCCATGGTCGGTGACCGTGAGCCGATCGCCCAGCTGATCCCCGCGGCCCGAGTCGCGGCCGCCGACAGCACTCCCGCCGTCGAGCGGGACTGGGCACTGGACCGTCTCGAGCAGTTCCACACCGACGCCAATCGGCTCTCCGACGTCGATGGCGCTCGGATGCTCGTTGCGCTGGAGACGATCGGCACCCGCGACGCGCTTTGGGAGGACATGAACCGGGAGAACCACACCTCCCACATGGCGATCTGGAACGACCTCACCCGCCGCGCCCCGGACGAGGTGCGGGCGGTGCCGGCCTCGATGCTCGGCTTCGCCAGCTGGCTGCATGGGGACGGAGCCAAGGCCTGGTGCGCTCTCGACCAGGTGCCCGGCGACCGGCCCTACTCCATGGCCGCCATCGTCGCCTCGGCCCTGCAGAACGGCATCCACCCCCGCGAGTGGGAGCGATACCAGACGCAGATGCGCGACCTCGCCGGCGAGCTCGACGAGTCCTTCGTGCCCAAGCCTCCCGAACACCCGCGGGACCTGCCGAGCACGAAGCCAATCACCGACCGCCCCGCCCCGGGCCGCTGAGAAGGGACAGCGCGATGAACTACGACGATACCGACCCGATCGACGACGCCCAGACAAGCGCCACCGAGCGCCAGCTGCGCCGCCTGGTGGTGCCCGAGCCCGCGGCCTATGCCCCCGATAAGCGCCTCGACGTCATCCACGAACCCGACCTCGACCTGCTGCGGGGAGGCCAGGCATGAGCGCCACCCGCACCGACGTCGACGACGTTGACCGGGTCGCCCGCGTCACCCTCAGCAGGACCATCGAGCCCGGAGACGTCCGCGTCACCGGCCTGGTCAGCGAGCTCGGCGCCGGCAAGGTCCTCGGCTACCTCGAGGCCGCCGCGGACGTCGAGTCCCACTGGGGCTTCGCGCTCGCCCAGGAGCTCGGCCGCGTCGACCCCGCCCACGTGCTTGAGCAGGCCGCCGCCCGCGGCATCCGCTTCATCGTCCCCGGCGACGCCGAGTGGCCCACCCAGCTCGGCGCACTCCGCAATGCCGGCGCCCTCCACGAACGCGGCGGCGAGCCCGTCGGCCTGTGGGTCCGCGGAGCGCACGACCTGCGTCAGCTCGCCGGCAACTCCGTCGCGGTCGTCGGATCGCGAGCCGCCACCAGCTACGGCGCCGAGCAGGCAACCGAGTTGAGCCGCGGCCTCGCCACCGTGGGCCACACCGTCATCAGCGGCCTCGCCTACGGCGTGGACAAGGCGGCGCACCGCGGCGCCCTCATCGCCGGCGGCCCGACAGTCGCCGTCCTGCCCGGCGGCGTCGACCGGCCCTACCCGGCCGCACACGCCCAGCTTCTCGAGGCGATCGCCGAACGCGGCCTTGTCGTCTCCGAGGCGCCCCCGGGCGCCGGACCTGCCCGAACCCGCTTCCTGGCCCGGAACAGGATCGTCGCCGGCCTGTCTGAGGGGACGGTCGTCGTCGAGGCCGCACTGCGCAGCGGCGCGATCAACACGGCCCGCTGGACCACCAACCTGCACCGACCCGTCATGGGCGTCCCCGGCCCCGTCACTAGCGCGGCCTCCACCGGCGTGAACCAGTTGATCCGCCTCGGCCAGGCCAGCATGGTCATCAACGTTCAGGACGTCGTCACCGACCTCACCGCCCACGCGGCTGTCACGGCAACCGGCGGCTCTGAGCAGCTCGACGAATCCTTCGTCCCAGGACCCGTGCGATTGCCGCGGGCGGCCTCCACCACTGTAGGACCGGTGGCCGCGCCCCGCCGGTGACGCCTCTGTGGCACCTGTGGATAACCCGCTTCGGGTCGGAATCCGCACCTACTCTGCTGAGAGTCCTAGGTCGGGGCGACGACGTCGACCAGGCCGCACTCGGGAGGAAGTCACCATGAGAAATCCGTCGAAGAAGATCCCGCACCAGGACGCAGCGTCCCGCGAGCGCCCGGCTAGGCCGGACCAATGGCTGCTCGACCTTGACCTCGGCATCGAGGCCGTTCGCTGGCGCATGCTTGGCGCCGTGGCGGGCGCGCCGCTCATGCTCGGGGCGGAGGGGCTCACGACAAGGGGACGGAGATGAGCAGCATCCCCGAGGAGTCCACCGTTCCAGCGCAGGAGTACCACGCTGCGTATCAGGCGAAGCTGGCCGACGCGATCCGCGCGCTGACCGACGCTGCCCGTATTCCCCGGCCGCGGTTGCGGCGCACGGAGGATGGCAAGTGGGTCGATGACACGTTGGCGGTGCCGGATCAGACGGACTGGGCCGAGTTCGTAACCCTCGCGCTCGCCGGCGCCGCAGCCAACATTGGCGGGATCGACGCCATCCTCGACGGCCGGCCCGGGTCATGGGAGGCCGAAGGTGTCCGCCAGCTGCTCTTCTCCACCGTCGGCGCCGATGAGGCTCAACTGTGGGCGCACCGGACCGAGCCGATCGAGATCACGCTCTACATCGAGGAGCTGGTGGTCGACCGTGTCCACGAGGCCGTGGAGCAGTACGACGCCGCGGAGGCCGAGATCGACCGCCGCTACAAGGTCGCCGAGGCGGCCAGCGACATCGACGACGATCACTACCTGTGGCTCTACGACCTGACCGGATCCGGAGAGTTCGTCGCGCGCGATCCCGAGGCGCCAGCGTGGTCATGGGACGACTGGCGGGTAGGGCTGGACCCGAAGCACCCAGCGAAGGTCCACCAGGAACTCGAGGAGAGCCTGCGTTCCGGCTGGGCGACCGGCGCCGCAATCCCTAAGACTCCCGAGCTCGGGGCCGAGCACGACCGCCTTAAGGCACAACAAGACTCCCTCTGCGCTGTGATCGCCAACCTCGAGGAGCAGATGCAGCAGCAACGAGTCCATGAATGGACCGCCTACGGCGAGGCGCTCAAGACACGCATCGAGATGATGGCGGGCGCTACACCCGGACTCGACGTGCCGGTGCACGTGACGGTCAACGTCGATACCTACCGGATGGGCGCCAGTCGCCAGGAAGGCTTCTGGGATTCCCTGGAGTGCCGCCTGATCGATGCCGCGGTATTGGACACCCCGACCCCCGCCGACCTGCCGGGCACTCCACTCGAGCGGCTTCACGTTCGCGAAGAGGATTGACCCATGAAGAGGATTGACCCATGGCAACGTCCACCATGCCTTGCACAGCGGGCAGTCGGCAGTGGATCGGGGCCTCTAGTTGCCTATGAGGCGTGGCCATGAGCGGGACTCTGTCGATGGCCGTCCTGTGCACAACGTTCCAATCTGAGACTATCGAGGAGGACCGGAAGGCCGCGTGCGGGACATCGCGTGGGGCTCTCTGAAGTCACGACCCATGCACATACCCGAACCGACAGGCGACGTTCCTCCCCTCAGACCGTGCAGGGCCGCGACTGCGGAAGCGGCGATCGCGGCAGCACTCGTGGCGCTACTGGCTGCGCGCATCGCCTCCGAGACTGGCGCCGGGACAGGGACCAGCTGCTTGGTGAGGATGTCGGCGGGCGAGACCCAGACGACGTCGCGGCCGAACGCCGGAGCAGTTGCCAGGCCGGCCTCGACGTCGTTGTGCGCCCGACGGGACAATGCGCGGGCCGGCCCGACGAGGTCGGGTGCCTCGGCCTTCTCGGCGACAACGATCGCGAGCTCGGAGCCGGCCTCGATCGCCCGTAGCGTCGCGGAAACAGCTTGAGACAGCCCTGGGCGTCCGGCGATGACCTCGGGGCTGGCTAACGTGGTCTTGTCGTGGGTGGTCTGGCGGAATGCAGCGCGGACCTCCGCGGCCGCGCGAGCCAGCGGCTCCTCGAGGCAGACTCCCGGGGGAGCGAGGTCGCTCCAGCGGCTGGCCAGGTTGCTCCAGGACCGCCCTGCCTCGGCGATGGCGGGGACCAGGCGCTCGGAACACTCGAGCACGCCGACGGCCGCGGCCGCGTCGACGAGGACCATGGTCGCGCCGGCGATGAGCCCCTGGGTGCGGGTGATCAGCAGGATGTTGGAGGGCGCGGGATGCCGGGCCAGCGCGCGGTGGGTCTGAATGTCCCAGTTGGCCAGTGCTTGCGCCAGCCTGCCGGGGTCGTCGGCGGGCCGCATCGCCTCGCCGGCGAGGGCTTGGGGGAATCGAGCGGTCAGGTAGCTGTGGGCGGTGTTCTCGCAGGCGGACATCCGGTCGATCCAGACACCGGTGGGGGCGATCGCGTAGGGGGAGTGGTGCTGTGCGAGGTGGATCCGTCGGCCGGCACTGCGGGCGTCGTTGACGCGGTCGCGGCCGTGCTCGTGGAGCGCGACGTTGACGGCATGGGCGGTCAGGTAGAGCCCGTGCATGATCCGGGTGCGTGCTGCCTCGAGGTCGCGGTGAGCGTCGCGCTGCTCGTGGGGGATCTCGGCGCCGTAGCGGCGCACCAGGCCCGCGGCGTTGAAGAAGGTCTGGGCCATCTGGTCGAGGCGAGGGCTGGTCGGGCCCTGCCCTGGCCACGCCGTGCGGCCGGAGAGGCTGGTCTCGATGGTGGCGGCCTGGGCGGAGAGACTGGCGATGGGCCGGTCGCGCTCGTCGACGCCAGGACGTCGACCGGGCAGGGATGCCCACAGGTCCTCGGCGGCCGCGACCATCGTCGGCCAGCTGCGCAGCAGCGTGCCGGCGGCTTCGCCGTCGACGTCCATGAGGAGTTGGCGGGCCAGGTAGTCGACGTCGACGAGCATCTCGCCGACGCTGCGCACGTCGCGCGTGGTCATCGGGATCTGGTCGACGTCGAACAGCTCCTGGTCGATGTCGGCGTACGCCAGCCGCAGGTCAGTAGCCAAGACCGCGGGCTTCCCGGATGAGGTCGCACACGTCGACGACCAGCTGGGAACCGTGCACCAGGTCGGGGCGGTGCAGCGGCAGGGGACGGGTCAGTTCCTCGGCTTCGGTGAGCAGCTGCAGCGGCGTGCGCTCCTCGAGGTCGGCGTCCTCGTCGACGTCGGGCAGCTCGTAGTCGTCGGGCAGCATGGCGCTGGCCTGGGAGTGCGCGAGATAGACACCGAGTCCGAGGCCGTGCAGCGGCGAGTCGGCGGTGGCCCGGTCTGCGTCGCTCCACACCTGAATGGCGGCCTGGTGCAGCAGGAGGGCGATCGAGCCCAGGCGGTCCCAGGTGCCGTCAGGTTTGAGGGTGTCCACGGGTGTGTTCCTTTCGGTCGAAGGTCGGTCTGGCCTATGAACCCACTTCCGGGTTGGTCCTCGCTCCGCTGTGCGGCGGGCTGTGGATAACTCGGGGTCGTGTCGGCGGCTGGGCACAAACTGGTCTCGTTCGCCTATGTCGTTCGGCGGTTGCCGGACGATCACCGCGGGCAAAGTCAAGAGGTTCGCACTAGTGCTGGCAGACGGAGGAGGGTCGTGATGATGAGGTTCCCGATGACCGTGCTGAGGGTGGTGACGCTGGCGCCTGCGCTGCTGGTGAGCTTCGTCCTCACCGTGGTGGTGTGCGCCCTGCTCCCGCCGGCGCTCGGCCTGGTGGCGTTCCTGGCCGCCAGCGGCCTGCTCGTTGCGCTGGCGATCGGCCAGTTCGAGGTGCCGGCGATCGCGACGCTGACCGGTTCGCGGCCCGCGACCGCAGCTGAGCTCCAGGTGATGGCTCCGGTGCTCGCCGAGCTGGTCGGCCGCGGCGTCGACGTCGGCGCCCTGTTCGTGCGCCGGCGTCAGGGTCCGAGCACCCCGGTGGCTGTGGCGATCACGGATCGCGCGGTGGTGGTCACCCCTGGGCTGGTGGAGGCCACCTATGGCGAAGGAGTGACCGCTGCGGAGGCGGCCGCCGCGATGGCTCATGATGTCGGCCGGCGTCGAGCGGTCCGGCCGCGCCTGGAGCTCGCTGTGCTGGCGGCGACGTCGCCGTGGCGGCTGGTGGTCGCGACGTTCCGTGGCGCGGGCCGGGCGTTCGCCTGGCTTCCGTTCATGCGGCTGGCGTGGACGCTGCGGGGTGTCGTCGGGGTGATCTGCATCGTGCAGTCGGTCGCTGAGGGGCGGGCCGCTCCGGGGATCCTGGGCGGTGCGGTGATCGCGCTGACCTACCTGGTGCCGGCGGCCGGCCTGCGGGTCGAGGCTTGGTCGGAGGCCGCTGCCGACCAGCTGGTGGTCTCGCTCGGCCTGGGCTCGGTGCTGGCTGGTCTGCTCCGGCGTCATGGGCATCCGATGACGCTCGAGCGGCTGCAGCGCCTGGAGACGGCCGTCGAGCAGCCGCAGCGGCCGCGGCTGCATCTGGTGCACGGCTGAGGACATCTCTGGGCGCTGCAGGTCGGCGGGCTAATCGTCTTCCTGGAAGCCGGACGTGGAGTGGTGCACGCAGCCGCGGCCGTTGCCCTCGTGCGGCATGTGGTTCATGCAGGGAAGCGACCCCAGCTTGTGGGAGCAGTCGACCCAGCGGACCGTCGTGCGGTCAGAGCTGCGGTCCGCTGTTGCGAGTGCGGTAGCCATCGCGGACCTCCTAGCGGCGCGGGCCTCGGCGGCGGCCGAGTTGGGGTCGCTGGTAGGCGGCCGTGTCGGTGTTTTTGTGCTGGCGGCCGGATCGGTGGACCTGCGCAATCTCGGCGTCTGGGGAGGGGCCGGTGTCGGCGGCCGCGGCCAGGGCGGCGGCCTCCTCGGTGGCCCTGATCTCCTCGGCGCGCTGCCGGGCCTCTTCCTCGAGCGCGGCTTCCTCGCGAGCGGCGTCACTCATGTGAACTCCCATGGATCCCGTGGACCGGCACCGGCTGCGCCAGTCCTGGTCTCCTAAGTGCGACCCAGGGGTGGGAGCGATCACTTCGGCTGATTCCGTGTTGGCGCGCCCCGGGCCGCTCAGGCCGGCTGCGCAAGAAGCGTGGCGCCGAGCAGGTGCGCGGTCTGCTCGAGGAAGGCCAGGGATCCGTTCGCGCCCGGCCTGTCACACCACGGGTGGGTATCGAAGCCCTCGTCGACGACGATGCGGTGCAGCTGGCCACCGTACGCACGACATCGCCGGCCGGCGTGGGTGGGGCGGTGGTCGACCGCCACAGCGCAGGGCAGGCATGCTGCGGGCGGCGGTGGGCTCACCTGGAGGTCACGGTCCCAGTCGCGTCGCTGACGCAGCAGCGCGGCGGTCTGTTGCCACAGCCCTTGCTCCAGGTGCGCCGACGCGGTGCGACCGAGCGCCTGGTCGGCCGCCGCCTTGAGCAGCTGCTCACCGACGCCGAGGACTCGTTCGTCGACACCACGGCGTAGCACCACCGGGCCAGCGTCTTCGCGGCCATCGTCAGCTGCTCGTCCACGACCTGTCTCCTGGCTCTCGGCAGGTGCCCCACAGGCCGCGCTCAGTGCCCTGGGCATCGTCGGCGGTCGCGGAGTACGACTCTTCGCGGGCGAGCGCCTGGTCGGCTTCGTAGCGGCGGGCGGCACCGCCGGCCAGGAGCTCGCGGGCTACGTCGAGGCCGTCGTGGTCGACGTAGCGCACCAGTCGGTCGTAGCGGTCGCGGTTGGGCTGGGCGGTGTCGGTGACGAGCTCGACGGTGCTGCCGACCGGCGCGAGCTCCTCGAGCAGGTCGGTTGCCTGGTCGGCGTAACACTCGGCCGGCTCCGGTGGGTGGGCGACTTCGGGGGCGTCGATTCCGAGCAGGCGTACTCGGCCGAGCTGGCGGCCGCCGCGGGTCTCGACGCGGATCGTGTCGCCGTCGACGACCGCAGTCACACGCACCTGGGTGGTCTTGCCCTCGGCTGGTTCGGGGCCTGTCTGGTTTCGGGGGAGGGCGGCGTTGATCCCGGCGGCTGTCAGCGCGAGGATCACGGCCACGGCCAAGCCGAGCAGGGCCTTCACCGGGCGACCCTCAGTTGCGCACGCTCGCCGGCGACGGGGATCGCACGCTGCTGCTCGCGCAGCTCGGGGGAGCGGTAGCCGGTCTCGGGGACCTGCTCGTCGACGTCGAGCCGGCCGGCGCCGGTGCCTGCGGGCTGCTCGGGGAGATCCGCGGCGATCTTCGCGGCCAGGTCGCGCAGCGGCGGGGACTCCTCGATTCGGCGGGTGGCCTGCGGCACCGTGGTGTGGTCGCGGTCGAAGTGCCTCGCGATCGTGGGCAGGCTGTGGCCGTGCAGGCGGGCAGCGGTCATGGCCACCGCTCGGGCGTCCGCGGCCACCCGGCTCCGGTCGGCACCCAGGAGGACCTCGGGTGTGGTGTTGAAGGCCTCTGCGGCCGCCACCACGGCGTGCTCGACCGGGCCCTCGGGCCCGAAGGTTGAGGCCGGGGGCTGCTGGTGGAGGTGACCACGTTCTCCTCGGAGCGGGGAAGCCGGGCGGTGTAGCGGCTGTTGACGTGCTCGCTCACCCGGGCTGCGGCGTCGGCCAGCCGCGGCCGCTCGGCGGTGCAGCGGACTGCATGGATCACCGAGCCGTGGTCCTTGTTGAAGTGCTCGGCGCTGCGGATCGCCTCCGGGGTGGTGCCGAACATCGGCGCGGCGGCTTTGATGGCCAGCTCGCACACCGTGGCGGGGCCGGTTGCCGAGGAGGCGGGGACGCTCTGGTCGACCTGGACAGCCAGCACCGTCACCAGGGATCGCAGCTGCTCGGCATCGGGCGGTGCAATGAGGTCGGCAACCCGGTCGTGCTCGCCGCGGCCGGCCGCGTCGAGGATGAGGCCCGCCCGCTGGCGGCCGCCCTGGTCGAGGTCCATGGCTCTCCCTACCGACTCGGGGACCTGGGCGTCGGGAGCGAAGCGCTCGGGACCGGATCCCGGCTCTGCTCCGAGATCCGCCGTCGTGCGTTGTCGGTGATCTCGCTGGCAATCCCGGCCGACTCCCGGGCGCTGGCCGCGGCGTGATCGACGACGTTGCCGAGCAGGCGAACGTCCTCGTCGGCTCGGCCGAGCTCCTTGCCGGCGGTTGCGATGCTTCGCTCCAGGCTGACCGGCTCCAGCAGGCCCAGGGCAGTGACGTCCCGGCTGGCCTGGTGCGCGGTCTCGACATGCTGGGCGGCCAGCTGGGCGACCGGCTTGGCCAGAGCGACCATCTCGCCGACGACCGCGATGCGCGGCTTGAGCTGCGCGACCTCGCTGGCGATGACGGGATAGGAGGTGTCGGCCAGGTCGAGGAGGGTGCGGGCGTCGGTGACGGACTGCGATGCGCGGTTGAGGTGCACGAACAGGTCGTGGGTGAGCTCCGGCATGTCGTTGCACCGCGTGCGCAGCCGGCCCAGGTGCTCGCCGGCGGCCTCGAGGTAGAAGGAGCCGCGCTCGGAAAGCTTGGCCTTGGCCGAGTCGAGCTCGGCGTCGTCGAGCGCGCGGAGAGCGGAGGAGATCGTCTCTTGGAGCTCCTCTACGACCCAGCGGGCCCTGCTCACGGCCTGCTCGGCGTCGAACACAGCGTCGGCGGCGCTCAGTGTGGTGTCGGTGGTCATGCCGACTCACCGCCTCCGGTTTTCGGGCGGGGGAGCGGTGGGAGGCGGCAGTACCTCGCGGAGTCGATCGAGCGCGGCTAGGGCCTGCTCGAGGTGGGCGCGGGCCTCCTGTACCGGGTCACGGTCGGCCGCGGCGGACGGGGAATCGGCGGGTGTGCTCACGGGCAGCTCCTTGGTGGACCGGGGTCATCTCTCAGTCACCAAAGGAAGGTCGACCCGTCGGGGCGATCACCCGACCCGAAGGAATCTCGTGACGATCAGGTGGGGCCGGTCAGGGCTGGTCCCAAGGCATCGACTCCTGCCCGTCGTCGACGCCTTGGCTGATGATGTGCGCCGTGGCGTTGCGTGCGGCGTTGAGGTGCTTGTGGAGGTCGACCGCGAGACCGCGGGCCCCCTCCAGTGGCGGCGGGCGACGCCGATCGCCATCGCCGGGTCGGACTCGTCGGTCATCGCGTGCATGCTGAGCACCTGGTGAGTCAGGGTCTGCTCGAGCGTGCTGGAGAGCTGCGAAAGGCCTGGGGTAGCGCGGCCGCGAGGTCGGCGAACTCCGCCAGCTGGTCTGAGGTCTCGGACGGGATCTGGTCGCGGTCCGTGTCGGCCCGCTCCAAGCCTGCTGCACAGCTGCGTCCTGTAACAGAATGTATGCCGCCACCCTTCGGTTGCGGTGCGCGCCGCAGCTCAGGAACGCGGCCGCCCAGATCCGTCGCTGGGCGGTGGCAACTGGCGGGTTTCGTTCGGCTCGCTTCGGAGCAGCATGTCCGGCCCCGCGTGCGCTGCTGAGGGATCCAGCCCGGCGTTCGCGATCATCTCCTGCAGGCTCAGCAGTTCGGTCGCTGCCTCGGGCCGCGTGCGTTCGTAGTGGCTCAGAACGTAGCGGTTGAAAAGCGGGACCGCCATCGCCAGTTGGCCGCGCTTGGGTGCGTAGACGTCGCCTTCCTCGATGAGTTCCTCACGGAGCCAGGACAGCTCTTGCTGGGAGCGACCGACAGTGTTGGCGATGGCTGCTGTCGAGGCGCGCCCGCCGTGCAGGGCGAGGGCGGCAAGGAACTCCATTTGTCGATCGCTGATTCGGTCCCAGCGGGGGCCAAGGGTGCGGCGCTCGAGCATGCCGGCGATCTGGGGGAGTGCGGCTTCGACGTCGCCACGGGTGATCTGGTCGGGTCCGGGCGCGGATGTCCAGATGGCGTGGGCGAACAGCTGCAGGTGGGCCGGGTAGCCGTTGCTGGCCTCGACCACGGCTGCCGCCGCGTCGGGGGTCCACGCGACACCGGCCTGGCGCGCTGGCTCCACCACGGCGTAGCGGGCGTCGTCGCGTTCGAGGGTGAGGGGGATGGGCTCCAGCACGAAGAGGCGGTCAGGGTGGGTTACGCCAGCCTTGCGGAGCGCGTCGGGGGTGAAGGGCAGTCCGGTGCCGGCGAAGAGGACCGGCGCGGAGGGGTGGTCGACGTTGAGGCGGTGCAGTGTCGCCGCGAGCAGGGCGAGGTCGGGCCCAGAGGCGACCTGGAGCTCATCGACGGTGATCAGCAGGCCGCCGCTGTGGGCGTCCGTGCGGACTTCGGCCGCCAGCGTGGCCAGGGCGTCAGCGAGCGTTCCTGCGTCCAAGCCTGGTGCTGCGGCGTCGGATTGGCGAGTGGAGATCCCGGCACCGATGCCCGCGATGCTGAGGCTGACCCCACCGATCCGCTCGAAGGCATTGCGGGCGCGCTGCCATGGGCCGGCCTCCTCGGCCATGCGGGTGCGAGCGCGCTGGAGCAGCGCCTCGACCAGACCAGCGTGGCCCGAGACAGCCTGGAGATTGACCACCTCGAAGCCTTGCTCCTTGGCTAGGTCCGCGAACGCGCTCACCGTGACGGTCTTCCCCACGCCGCGCGGGCCAGCAAGGACCATGTCCTGGGCACGGACGCGGCCGCCAGTGACAATGTCGTTGAGCACCAAGTGCCAGTCACGGAGAAGGCCGTCGCGTCCTGCCAGGACGGGCGGGTTGTGGCCAGCACCGGGCGTGTATGGGCTCTGATCCACGAGCGCCACCTTCCTAGACTCACCTAGATTTGAAGAGTTTTCTAGGTCAGTCTAGGTCGCAGTCGGCTCACTCGGCCGGAGGAGCTCTCGCGCGTATAACCGGCGTGTCAACGGCCCAACCGGGGAGGCGGGGGAGGAGCACAGCCGGCAGCAGGCCGGTCCGCGTTGAGGCGTCGACGGGCTGCATGGTCGGGACTCTCGGGGACTTGGCCGGCCTCGCCGGCGACGAGGGATTCGGCGAGCTTGTCGGCAAGTACGGCGATGTCGGCCGACAGCACCTGCTCGAGGATGTCGGCGATGCCCGCGGTGGAGCCGTCGCAGTGGTCGACCAGATCGGCGGCGAGGCGATCGAGGGCGCGGTCGCCCTGCTGGGTGAAGGTGACGATGCGGGGGCCCGACTGCTCCGCGTGTGAAGTGCTCATTTGGTCCTCCTCTGTTTGGTCACCTAGGTGATCCCGGACCTTGGGAGCGATCAACTGTGCGAGGGCTTTCGCCAGATCGGCGCGCGGCAGGCGAGCCGACAGGTTCGCCTGCCGTCGTGCCGCAGAACGCGGAGCGCACCGCGGAGGGGCACGGGCGGCATCGGATCCGCTGCTAGTTGCGCTCGACTCGCAGAGCGATGATTCGCCACCCGTCACGAACGCGGCGTCGGGCGGCCGCGAGCGCTTGGTCGTAGTTGGAGTCCTCGACGGTCAACTCGTCTCGGCCGAGGGTGTTGCCGCCGCGGTGGTCGGGCGGGATCTCCTGCACCGTGGCGTACAGGGTGAGGACTCGTGCTTCGGTCTCGGTCACGCGCTCGACTCCTGCCCGGCCATAGTGCGCATCAGGCGAACGTCGCGGCGGAATGCTGATGAGAGCCCAGAACTCTCCTCCGGATCAACCTGATAGCCGATCAGGCCATCCTCCACCAGGTCTGCGGCGGTCTCCAGGATGCGCGCCACGCGCAGAAGAAGCGCCGGGGGCGTCTGGACCGACGGCTCATCGTAAAGGCCGGTCGTGGCCACCTGATCGTGGACCAGCAGTCCGAGATAGCTCTGCGCGTGTGCGATCTGAGCCACCCGATCGCGCGTGTGCTCGAGATCGTCGCGCTCGACGAGGAGGATGCGGACAACCTCGCCCAACCCCGCGAAGACCCTGCCGGCGAACCTCACGGGAACCGCGGCGGTCCGCGGTGCGCTCATCAGGTCCGCACCCGGTGTCTCTTCGACGAAGCCGAAGACGATCTCCCTGGCCATGCCTGCGAGGGCGTCGTCGGTGAGGTACCGGCGGGCTGTGGTGTCTGTGACACGCATCTGCTCGGCGACGAACTGAACCCGTTCGTCAAGCAACTCGCCCGCAGCGGAGCGGGACATCGTCATGCCAAGGTCGGAGACGGCCGCCAGGAGGTCGTCGATGCGCTTGTCGCGCTAGGATCGTGCAGCCACCCCGATCAGCCGGCGGCACTGGAGTAGGGGTCTGGCGTAGTCATCACCGGGATTCTGCCATCCAGGTGCGAAGGGGCGTCAGCGCCGATCGCGACGGGCGTGGGAGCTGGGAACGTTGTCGGACCGTAGGGCGGGAGCGACGGTGACGGACAGTGGGCGGGCGGCTCCAAGACAAGCCGTTGGCTCGGGCTGGCGCCCGCTAGCCGCGAGAGGGTTGCCCGAGTTCTCTGTCGACCCTTCTCTCACGTGGCGCCCGGATGCAAAGGCCGCATCCACTGCTGCCCGGGTTCGCTCCGTGCTGCTGGGCATGAGATGGGTATAGGTGCGCAAGGTGAAGCCGGGGTCGCTGTGGCCGAGGTACTCGGACACAGCGCGAATCGATTCGCCGGCGTCTAGGAGCACGGAGGCGTACCAGTGGCGGAGGGCGTGCATGCCGTTGTCACGCGATTGCTCGATGCCCACGTGGGCTTGGCCGGGCTTCCAGAGCCGTGTGTTGAAGTAGTTGCGGTTGAGGGCAGAACGCTCGCGTGTGGTGAGTATCAGTCCAGCGCTCGATTTCGTGTTCGCCTGGGGCGTCCCCCACGGGAGCGTGACGCTACGTCGCGGGTAGGTCGCGAGGTGGCTGCTGAGTTCCGTTGCGACGCTCTCGGGGAGTGGGACGGTGCGGGTCTTGTCGCCCTTCGGCAGGCCGAAGACCAGGCGGTTGCCGCCGAACACCTTGACTTGCCGCCTGACCTCCACAACTCCGCGGAGAAAGTCGACATCCTCGACCGCGAGCCCAAATACCTCGCCTTGGCGTAGTCCCAGCCCCGAACCCAACGTGACTGCGATCCTGTACTGGGGCGGAAGCGCGTCGTGCATGGAGGAGACCCACTCGGTCGGCCAAGGCACCACCTTGCGGCGCGACGTTGCGGGCCTTGTCACTGAGCTCGCCTTGCACGGATTCTTGGCGATCATGTCGTCGTCGACCGCAGCCGAGAAGATGGCAGACACGTTAGAGAAGATGACGCGCCGGTAGGTCTCGGCCATCTCCATCGACCGTAGGAGCTTCTGAATGGTCGACGGCTTGATCTGTCTCAGCTCGAGGTGTCCTAGCGTCGGGAACACATGAAGCCTGAGTCGCAATTCGGTCGCCTCGTAGGTCAGCGGACTGAAGGTCCGACTGTCGAGCCACTCCTCGGCATAGGCCCGAAACGAGATCCTGCCAGCGTCGACATCAAGGTAGGTTCCACGAAGTTTGTCCGCCTCGACCGTGTTGCGGAACGCAACCGCCTCGGCTTTGCGTCGGAAGGTCTTACGGCGCTGCCGCCCCTCGGGATCTCGGTAGTTGACGACGTAACGAGGGCTGCCGTCGTCGGCTGGTCTCCCAGAGCTAATACTGGCCATGGCTGTCCTCGGCAGAGTCGGACCGGGTGACCAACAATGCTGACGAGCATCTGCTCGCTGGTCGCGATGGAGTCGATTCCGGGTCAGGCTGATGGCCCGTCGGGATCACTGATTCTCCTCGAGTCGCACCGTCCAACTGATCACGGTTGCTGCCCGCCAGCGCAGGTGCTTGCCGACACGGAAGCCGGCCGGGCCGTAACCCGTCGTCCGCCAGGAGTAGATGGTCTGTTTGGTCACGCCAAGGTAGGAAGCGACATCGTCGATGTCCCACAGCTCTTGGGCCTCGACCAGCCTGGGTGCCCGGCTGCCGCGGTCTCCGCGACGCCGCGGTCCAAAGATTCCCGGTTCCACAGCCGGCACGTTCGAGTTCGTTGCCATCATCAAGCCCCTCCTTGCGGCGTTGACGGACATTCGGTCTACAGGCACCTATGTCGGACGGAGGCACGGGAGCGATCACGCAGGTGCAAATGATGTGGCAGCGAGCTGACCCGGGACTCACGGTGCTGGTCGCCGAAATGTGCGATGCGACGCTCGCGGCTCGGGCCACGGACCCAGTTCGAGACCGCTGCGGCGACCTACCCGGTCTGAGCCAGGCGAACCGTGCGCCGGGGGATGGCGCTTCTAAGATTTGTACCGGATTTGTAACAGACGAGCGGCTACCAACAGCAAACGCCGCCGAGCGACCAGAAGGTCGCTCGGCGGCGTTTGTGCAGGTCAGCGGCTGTTCTTCGTGGTTGTTCGGCGTTGTTGAACGACCACAGCCGGAGGCCCGGTTAGATGTCGTAATACAGCTCGAACTCGTGCGGGTGCGGCCGCAGCTGCACGGGCGCGATCTCCTGCTCCCGCTTGTACGACGTCCACGTCTCGATCAGGTCGGGGGTGAACACGTTGCCGACGGTGAGGAAGTCGTGGTCGGCCTCGAGCGCATCGAGTACGGCGCCGAGCGAGGTCGGGACCTGGGCGATCTCGGCCATCTCGTCCGGCGGGAGCTCGTAGATGTCCTTGTCGACCGGGGCGGGCGGCTCGGTCTTGTTCTGGATGCCGTCGAGGCCGGCGAGCATCAGGGCCGAGAAGGCGAGGTACGGGTTCGCCGACGGGTCGGGGAAGCGAGCCTCGACCCGCTTGGCCTTCGGGTTGCTGCCGGTGATCGGGATGCGGATCGACGCGGAGCGGTTGCGCGAGGAGTAGACCAGCGAGATCGGGGCCTCGTAGCCCGGCACCAAGCGGTGGAACGAGTTCACGGTCGGGTTGGTGAACGCGAGCAGCGCGGGGGCGTGGTCGAGGATGCCGCCGATGTACCAGCGGGCCAGGTCCGACAGGCCGCCGTACCCGGTCTCGTCGTAGAACAGCGGCGAGCCGTCCTTCCACAGCGAGGAGTGGACGTGCATGCCGGAGCCGTTGTCGCCGAAGATCGGCTTCGGCATGAAGGTGACCGACTTGCCCTGCTCCCAGGCGGTGTTCTTGATGAGGTACTTGAACTTCATCACGTCGTCCGCGGCCTTGAGCAGCGTGTCGAAGCGGTAGTTGATCTCCGCCTGGCCGGCGGTGCCGACCTCGTGGTGGGCGCGCTCGACCTGGAGGCCGCAGGCCTCGAGGTTCTTGACCATGTCGGCGCGCAGGTCGCTGTAGTGGTCGTACGGCTCGACGGGGAAGTAGCCGCCCTTGAGGCGGGTCTTGTAGCCGCGGTTGGTCTCGTCGGCCTTGCCGGAGTTCCACCAGCCCTCGACGGAGTCGATGTGGTAGTAGCCCTCGTTGACGCCGGTGGAGTACCGCACGTTGTCGAAGATGTAGAACTCGGCCTCGGGCGCGAAGAACGCGGTGTCCGCGATGCCGGTGGAGGAGAGGTAGGCCAGCGCCTTCTTCGCGATGTTGCGCGGGTCGCGGGAGTAGGCCTCACCCGTGATCGGGTCGTGGATGAAGAAGTTGACGTTGAGGGTCTTCGACTTCCGGAAGGGGTCGATGTACGCCGTCGTCGGGTCGGGGAAGAGCGACATGTCCGACTCGTTGATCGCCTGGAAGCCACGGATCGAGGAGCCGTCGAAGCCCAGGCCGTCGTCGAACACGGACTGGTCGAAGGACGAGGCCGGCACGGTGAAGTGCTGCATGATGCCGGGCAGGTCGCAGAAGCGGACGTCGATCATCTCGACGCCCTCGTCCTTGATGTACTTGAGCAGCTCTTCGCTGTTGTTGAACATTCGGTCCTCCTCGGCTGCGGCGCCGCGGCCCAGCCATCGGTTCAGCCTGTGGCGATCGGGGGCACCGGTACGGCGATGAGCCGGAACCCTCCCTGGCAACCTACCGAATGACCTGTTGCCGACGCAGTACCGGAGTGTTTCGTCCGTGTTAACAACGTGCGCATGCCGAACTGCCCCGACCCACGAGGGGGCCGGGGCAGCTCGGGACGCCGGATCAGCGGATGAAGAGCATCTCCTGGTAGGTCGGCAGCGACCACAGGTCGTCGGCGACGACGGCCTCGAGCGCATCGGCGGCCTCGCGGACCGCGAGCATGGCCGGGAGGACCGCGTCCCGGTAGTACGCCGCCTCCTCGAGGCCGTGGTGCTCCCCGGCGCCGGCCTGGGCGGCGACGAGCGCGGCGATGCTGGACCGGAGAGTGGTCACCAGATCGGTGACGGTGAGCAGGTCGGTGGTGTCGGCCTCGACGCCGGCCGCCTTGAGCGAGGCGACGTTGGTGGCGAGCTCGGTCTGGTAGCGGACCGCGGCCGGGAGGATCGTCGTGCGCGCGATCTCCTCGGTCAGGTTCGCCTCGACGTTGATCGTCATCACGTACTGCTCGACACCGACCTCGAAGCGGGAGTCGAGCTCGGCCTCGCTGAAGACGCCGTACGTCGAGAACAGCTTCTTGGCCTCGGGGGTCTGGTACTCCGGCAGCGCGTCGACCGTCGTGCGGAGGTTCTTCAGACCCCGCTGCTCGGCCTCGGCGTGCCACTCCTCGGAGTAGCCGTTGCCGTTGAACACGACCGCGCCGTGCTGCTCGACGACCTTGGCGAGCACGGCCTGGACGGCGTCGTTGAACTCCGTGCCCGTGGCCACGGCGGCCTCGAGCTCGGTGGCCAGGTAGTCGAGCGCCTCGGCCATGATCGTGTTGATCACGACCATCGGCGCGGCGACGGTCTGGTTCGAGCCGGCGGCACGGAACTCGAAGCGGTTGCCGGTGAAGGCCATCGGCGAGGTGCGGTTGCGGTCGCCCGCGTCCTTGGTCAGGTCGGGCAGCGTGTCGACGCCCACGGACAGGACGCCCTTCTGCTTCGACGAGGTGGCGCCGCCCTTGGCGATCTGCTCGAAGACGTCCTGCAGCTGGTCGCCGAGGAAGATCGAGATGATGGCCGGCGGGGCCTCGTTGGCGCCGAGGCGGTGGTCGTTGCCGGCGCTGGCGATCGAGAGCCGGAGCAGGCCGCCGTACAGGTGCACGGCGCGGATGACGGCCGCACAGAAGACGAGGAACTGCGCGTTGTCGTGCGGGTTGTCGCCCGGGTTGAGGAAGTTGCCCTGGTTGTCGTTGCCGAACGAGAAGTTCACGTGCTTGCCGGAGCCGTTGACGCCGGCGAACGGCTTCTCGTGGAACAGGCACTGGAAGCCGTGCGTCTTCGCGATCGACTTGAACGTCGACATGATCAGCTGCTGGTGGTCCGAGGCGAGGTTGGCGCGCTCGAAGACCGGCGCGATCTCGAACTGGCCGGGCGCGACCTCGTTGTGGCGGGTCTTCGCCGGGACGCCGAGCTTGAACAGCGCGCGCTCGGTGTCGTGCATGAAGCCCAGCACCCGCTCCGGGATGGCGCCGAAGTAGTGGTCGTCGAACTCCTGGCCCTTCGGCGGCTTCGCGCCGAACAGGGTGCGGCCGGCGTTGAGCAGGTCGGGACGCGAGTTCACGAAGGCGGTGTCGACCAGGAAGTACTCCTGCTCGGGGCCGCAGTACGACACGACGTTGTCGATGTCCTCGTGGCCGAACAGCGCCAGCACGCGCTTGGCCTGCTCCGACATCGCGTTCTGCGAGCGCAGCAGCGGGGTCTTGTGGTCGAGCGCCTCACCGGTCATCGAGACGAAGATCGTCGGGATGCACAGCGTGTTGCCGTTGGGGTTCTCGAGGATGTACGCCGGCGACTGGACGTCCCAGCCGGTGTAGCCACGCGCCTCGAAGGTCGCCCGGATCCCACCGTTGGGGAAGGAGCTCGCGTCGGGCTCGCCCTGGACGAGGGTCTTGCCGGAGAACTCCCAGACCGCCGTGCCGTCGCCGACCGGCTCCATGAACGAGTCGTGCTTCTCGGCGGTGAGCCCGGTGAGCGGGTAGAAGACGTGGGCGTAGTGCGTGACACCGCGCTCCATCGCCCAGTCCTTCATGGCGGAGGCGACGATGTCGGCGACCGCGGGGTCCAGCTTCTCGCCGTTCTGGATGGTCGCGAAGACCGACTTGAACACCGACTTCGGCAGGCGCTTCTGCATCACCGAGAGGGAGAAGACGTTCTCGCCGTAGATGGCGCCCGTCTTCTCGTCGGCGTCGAAGAACGCCGCCGGCGCCTCGTTCGCCTCGATGTTGCGGATCGCGCCCAAGCGGGTCGGGTTCGAAGTCATGCGGAACTCCCTGTGGTCTCAACAGATGCCGTCGTGCAGACGACTCACCGGTGACGGTAAGGCGTCCAGATTTCGCAGGGTTGCCCGAATGTTTCAGGCGTGTAACAGGTTCGGCGGAGACGGCCCTCGCGCAGACGCGGGAGGCCCCCGCTAGCGTGGGAGGGTGATCGAGAACGCTTCCTGGGGTCGCCGGATCCTCGCCCTGCTGGTGGACTGGCTGTTGAGCACCCTGGTCGTCATCGTGATCTTCGGCCTCGACGAGTACACCAAGCCCGGCTCCTTCGCCTCCGGCGCGGTGCTCATCGTCTTCGTCGTCGAGTCCGGCCTGCTGACCTGGCTGGGCGGCGGCTCGGCCGGCAAGCTGCTCACCGGGCTGTGCGTCGTACCCGCCGACGGGCAGCTGCGCCGCCTCAGCCCGGTCAAGGCCATCGGCCGTCAGGTCCTCGTCGCGCTGGTCATCCCGCCGCTGGTGTTCCGCCCCGACGGGCGCGGCCTGCACGACCTGTTCGCGGGGACCTCGACCGTCACCTTCGCCACCCTGCGCACGCTGACCAAGTAGCCACGGCTCCCGCCCCGGCCGTCGCGCGCGTGACACCCACAGCAGGTCGAGCAGCCCTCGGCCCCTGCGGGAGGTGTCACTCGGTGTCGCCTCAGTAGCCGACGAGCTTGGGCTCGGCCTCGATCGCGCGCAGCGGCTGGGCGGGCCCGTCGATGGTGACCGTGCCGGGGATGGCCTGCCAGGGCCCCTCGCCGACCCGGTAGCGACCGGTGTAGGTGGTCGACAGGCTCGGCCCGTACTCGCCCGTGCGTCGGTAGTCGTGGGTGATGGTGAGGTCGGGGTACGCCGCGCCGGGCTCGGTCGTGCTGGTCGACGTGCCGTCCCCGAAGTGCCAGGTGTAGGTGGCCGGGGTGGCTTCGAGGGTGACCTGTTGGCCCAGCAGGTTGACCGTCGTGGTGATCGGCGTGGTGCTGGTCGTGTAGAAGTTCGTCTTGAAGTTGACCAGGGTCAGGCCGTCGGGTGGCTGGATGACCAGGGTGCCGGGGGTGAGCTTGAGCTCCGCAAAGGCCTTCTGAATGTCGGCGAGAGTCGGTCCATCGGAATCGTCGTCGGTGCAGAACTCGTGGTCGACGAATTCACCAGTGACGGCCACCGCAGCCTGACACGCAGCACTGCCGGCGGTCGGTGAGGCGGGGATGCCCGCGGCGTCAGGAGGCGCGCCCTTACCTGGTTGGCCACTGCTGCTATTGCTGTGCGTCAACCAGAAGCCGTTGTCGTTGGTGCCGGCGGTCGGCATGCTTGTCGGCGTCGGCTTTGAGTCGGCCTCGGCCGTGGAGGCCGGGAGAATCGCGACGACGACTGCCGTGGCGAATGCAGCAGCGGCCTTCATTGCTGATCCATGACTTCCATGTGCCAGGTACCGGCGGACCACTGGCAAGCAACGGCTACCGATGCCGATCCAGCGGCGGACCTATGCTCGGAGCCATCGCCGTCAAGGACGACCTGCTCGACGTTTGTCACCGTAAGCAGTGCTTCGAATGCGGTCAGTCCCTTGCCCTGCAGACGGTTCAGCTTTACTACGACCGGGGTGTACTGCCCGCCTTGGATATGACCGCCGCCCTCGTAGAGGGACCGGATCGCTTCAAGGCCGGCGTTGCATCCCTCGCAACTCTTGCCCGACGCCGCCCTCAGCCCCTTCACGTCACCCGTGACCTGGGCGTAGTTGATCAGCTCCCAGTAGTACGCGATGAACGCCCGCGCCCCGGCCTCGCTGGCCTCGGTCGCCTCCACCGGCAGTTCCGGCTCGACCGGGGCGGCCGCGGAGGAGGTGGTGGGCGACTCCATCGTGCCGGTGGGGCTCCACGTGGGGGACGGATCGGCCGCGGGCGGGTCGTCGTCGGAGCAGGCGGTGAGCGTCGCCAGGGCGACCGACAGCGAGAGTGTCAGGGCGGCGACGCGGCTCGTCGTACGCATGGGTCCTCCCGAGAAGTGCTGCGCCCGGACCGGGGACGCGTTGCGACGCTATCCCGATCCGGGCGGAGGCGCCACCGGGAGGTGGCCAGGTGTGGAGAGAGCTCGTCAGCGACCACGGAGGTTGCCGCGCATGCCCTTCATCGAGGTCGGCACGGGGCCGCGGGGGAGCGGCACCTTCGGGCGCTGGGCGTCGAGGGCGCGCAGCCGCTGGCGGATCTCGGTGATCTCGGCCGGCTTGACCTGGCGGCCGAGCTTCTGGACGTGGCGCACCAGCTTGTTCAGCGGGACCTGGCCCTCGTCGTTGCCGACCAGGACGTCGTGGACCGGGTAGTCGCCGGCGACCCGCTCGTGCTTCTTGTGCTCGCTGATCATCAGCGCCTTGAGGCGGCTCGGGTTGCCCTCGCCGACCAGGACGATGCCGGGCGGGCCGACGATGCGGTGGACCATGTCCTGCTGCTTGGTGAAGCCGACGACCTCCTCGATGACCCAGCCGCGGCGCAGCATGGTGAGCGCGCGGGCGGCGGCGCCGAGCTGGCCGTCGAGGCGGGCGAACGCCGCCTTCTGGGCACGACGACCGAACACGATCATCACGGCGAGCAGGCCGATGAGGAAGGTCGCGACGCCGGCGAGGATCCAGCTGAAGACCGAGTCGTTGTGGGGCAGGACGAGCCGGAACAGCGCCAGCCCCAGGCCGCCGAACACCAGGAACGAGCCGAGCATCCACCAGCGGATGGCCGGGTCGACCTCCCGGGACATCTTGTAGGTCTCGAGGATCTGCCGGCGGCGGCTCATCGTGGACGGGTCGAGAGGCGTGTTCGACATGGGGTGCTGCGGTCTCCTCGGACGGAACGTGGAACTTCAGGCAGTCGCTTCGGCGCGCGAGTCCCGCGCGGCCATCGCCTGACGATACAGACGACCCGCCCGGTACGACGAACGGACGAGCGGTCCGGACAGGACGCCGGCGAAGCCGATCTCCTCGGCCTCGGTGGCGAGGTCGACGAACTCCTCGGGCTTGACCCACCGTTCGACGGGGTGGTGTCGGACGGAGGGGCGTAGGTACTGGGTGATGGTGACCAGCTCGCAGCCTGCCTGGTGCAGGTCGCGCAGGGCTTGGGAGACCTCGTCGCGGGTCTCGCCCATGCCGAGGATGAGGTTGGACTTGGTGACCAGGCCGAAGGCGCGGGCCTGGGTGAGGACGTCGAGGGAGCGTTCGTAGCGGAAGGCGGGGCGGATCCGCTTGAAGATGCGGGGGACGGTCTCGAGGTTGTGGGCCAGGACCTCGGGGCGTGCGTCGAAGACCTCGGCGAGCAGGGTGGGGTCGCCGTTGAAGTCGGGGACCAGGTTCTC
>NZ_JAHTKU010000016.1 GCF_019192965.1 Nocardioides daeguensis | reverse complement strand
ATGCACGATGAGTGGATCGCGGGCGACCGCCGCTACCTGTCCGAAGGATCCATGGCGAAGCTCTACGAGACCAGCGATACTGACCCCGTCGCCGCCATCGAGAGCAGCGACACGTAGGCACCGAGGACCACCTCAAGCCCACCACCCCACGGGGCTCTGTCCTTGGCGGAAACCACCTAGCGAGGAGAGGCGATCGGTCCGGTGCGGCCGGTTGGGTTCCGGCGTTGCAGCGAGCCACTCCCCCCTACAGTCCCGCTATCACCCGATCTCGGACAAAAACCAAAGCCCTTCAGAAATGAAGGAAACCGCAGGCTGAGAGGCTGTCGCACGAATCTCTGGCGGGTCACAGTCGCCCCCGCTGGGCGTTCCTTCCCCGGGGCCGGGAACCCCCCTCAGGCCAGCCGGTAGACCTTGAGCAGGTTGTGGGTGGCGCAGATGAGCTTCCACTCGCTGTCTGCGGCCGTGAGTCCTCGTCGGGCGATCGTCCTGATGCCTCGGTTGTGCTTGATCTGGGCGAAAACGGGCTCGATGCTCGGTGCTCGTTTCTTATAGGTGCTCCGACCGTGCGGGGTGTCGAGCTTGGCGATCATCGTGGTGGTCAGCGGATCCGGGTCACCGGCTCGACGGCGGCGTAGGAGCTGGTTGACCCGGGCTCTGGTGACCCCGAGTTGCTCGGCTGCGGCGAGCGTGTCGAGTTCGCCGGTCTGCACGCGGTCGAGGACCTCGGTGCGTGCCTGCTCGCTCTCGGCGATCTTCTTCAGTTGCCGAGCACGTCCGGGCGCGATGAACGACTCGACTCCCTTCAGGGCCACGTTGTCGACACTCCAGTAGCCGGCATCGGCCACGACTCGGCGCACCCGGCGTCGTTCCCCGGCGGCCTTCAGGTTGGTCTTCGCGGCCGCGACCATCGGCGCATACGCCGGTGCGTCCATCGCCAGGTTGGTGGCTTCGGCAGCGATGACGAACTGGTCGGCGGTCGACACAGCTTGGACGTTGTAGCCCTGAACGTAGCCGTCCTTGGTCTTCAGCAGACGACTGTCTGGGTCGGTGACATTGGCCCGCTGACGTGACTTGTGTGTTGCCGATCCCGGCGTGGGGCGGCGACCTCGGATCGGCTTGCCCGTGGCCGCTTCCTTCTCAGCCCGCCTAGCGAGGTGTGCTTCGTAGGACTTCTCTGCGGCCTCCGCTTCAAGTTCGTCGAGCAGGGCACGCAGGCGGGCGCGGCGCCCGCTTCGATTGCCCAGGCCACCGTCGGCGTCGCCGTGGTGATCGCTGCGGTCGGCCTCTTGCGCAGCGTCTTCGGCCGCATCCGTGGCATCGGCTTCGGCGAGGATCTCTGCGGCGATCTGCTCGGCGGTCATGCTCGCGTCACGCGAAGCGTTGGCATTGAGCTTGGTGCCGTCGATTGCGATCAACCCCGGCCGGAGCAGTCCAGCGCGGGCGCACAGAGCGAGAACCTGGCCGAACAAGCCCGCGATAGCCGTCTCATGGGTCGCCCGGAACCGGGCGATAGTGGCGTGGTCGGGCTGCTGGTTTGCCGCGACGACACGGAAGGCGACGTCCTCGACCAAGCGCTTCTCGATCCTGCGGCTGGACCGTTCACCCACGCTGTAGGCGTACACGAGAAGCGCCAGCATCATCTGCGGGTCGTAGGCCGCGCCGCCCCGGCCATCAGCTCGATATCCAGCCAGGAACGCGGACAGATCGAGCTCGGCGACGACGTCGATGACGAACCAAGCCAAGTGACCTTCGGGCAGCCACTCCGCCACCGACGGCGGCATCAGCAGCAGTTGCTCACGATCGACAGCAGCGAAGTTGTAGGCCACGGCTCAGTATTTCGACTCGGTCGCCGAGCCACCATCCGCAACGCCGCATCGGCCTGGTTCGTGCGACAGCCTCCTGACCTGCGGTTTCTCTGGTGGAGCCTAGGGGACTCGAACCCCTAACCCCCTGCTTGCAAAGCAGGTGCGCTACCAATTGCGCCAAGGCCCCTCACCCGGCCGTACGACGACCGGGGGGTGATTCAGTTCTTGGGGAGGGTGTCGGTGGCCTCGGCCCAGAGGGCCTGCTCGGCCTTGCTCTCCTGGAGCTTCTTGCCGGCGAGGACGACGCCGACGAGCCCGAAGACCGCGAGAAGAATCTTCTTCATGAACCGCTCCTTCTTCGAAGAAGCCCCGGTCCGCGGTGACCGCGGCCGGGGCTTTCCGTGGGCCTAAGAGGACTTGAACCTCTGACCCCCACATTATCAGTGTGGTGCTCTAACCGTCTGAGCTATAGGCCCGGGTGACTCGCCGATCTGGGTGGAAGCCCCTCGGCAGCGAGCCGAGGACAGACACTACCGGAGGGGGCTTGTGGGGGACAAAACGGGGCGGCTCGATCGTCCTCGCCCAGCGGCTCGGACCACGCGACGAGCTCCCCTGGCGTCAGTTGTCCTCGGCGAGGGTGATCTCGACGCCGCCGAGGAGGGCGGCCGACATGTTGTAGAGGAAGGCGACCAGGGTGGCGGCCGCGGTGATCAGGACGACGTCGATGGCCGCCACGAGCATCGTGAAGCCCAGGACGCGACTGGTGCCGACGTAGTCCTCGATCCGGAAGGACGCCACGTCGTTGCCGCCGATGCCCTCCTGGATCGTGGAGTTGATCGAGTCCCAGACGCCGGCGGCGCCGAGCACCTGCCAGACCATCGCCACCGACACCACGGTGACGACGGCGAAGGCGATGGACAGCAGGAAGGACGTCTTCATCACCGACCACGGGTCGACGCGGGTCAGGCGCAGGCGCGCCCGGCGCGGGGGGCGACCCCGGACAGGCGCGCCCGGTACGGCGCCCGGGGCGGCCGGCGGGACGGGACCGGGCGCCGAGGGCGCGCCGGCAGGGCGGCCTGCGGCGGCCGCCGGCCGGACCACGGTGTCCTCGACGCGCTCGGTCATCAGATCTCACTCTCCCCGGCGGCCTCGTTCGTGCCCTCGGATCCCTCGATTGTGGCATCCGGAGCCTGAACCTGCGATTCCGTCGAGCCCTCGCCGGCACCCTCGGCACCGTCCACGGCACCATCCACGGCACCGTCCTCGGCGCCCTCCTCGTCGGCGTCCTTCGCCTCGACCGAGCGGGCGACGACGGCGACGGCGTCGCCCTTCTTCGGGCTGACGAACTTCACGCCCTGGGTGGCGCGGCCGGTGGGGCGGAAGTCGTCGTTGATCGGGCTGCGCACGACCTGGCCGGACTGGGTGATCGAGAGGACCTCGTCGCCGTCGACGACGATGAACGCACCGACGAGCGAGCCGCGCTCCTCGTTCTCCAGCTTCATCGCCTTCACGCCGAGACCGCCGCGGCCCTGGATCTTGTACTCCGAGATCCGGGTGCGCTTGGCGTAGCCGCCGTCGGTGATGGTGAAGACGTACTGGATGTTCTCGTCGCTCTCCTCCTGCGCGGCATCCGCAGCCCGGATCACCGTGAGGGAGAGGACGGCGTCACCGTCGCGGAACTTCATGCCCGTCACGCCGGAGGTGGCCCGGCCCATCGGGCGCAGCTGCTCGTCGTCGGCGCCGAAGCGGATCGACTGGCCCTTGCGGGAGACCAGCAGGATCGAGTCCTCGCTGGCCACCAGCTCGGCGCCGATCAGCTCGTCGTCGTCGTCGCGGAAGTTGATCGCGATGACGCCGGCCTGGCGCGGGCTGTTGTAGTCGCCGAGCCGGGTCTTCTTGACCAGGCCCTTCTTCGTGGCGAGGACGAGGTACGGCGCCTGCTCGTAGTCGCGGATCGCCAGCACCTGCGCGATCGACTCGTCGGGCTGGAACGACAGCAGGCCGGCGACGTGGCCGCCCTTCGCGTCGCGCGAGGCCTCGGGCAGGTTGTAGACCTTGGTCCGGTAGACCCGGCCGGCCGTCGTGAAGAACAACAGCCAGTGGTGCGAGGTGGTCGAGATGAAGTGGTCGACCACGTCGTCGCCGCGCAGCGAGGCGCCGCGCACGCCCTTCCCGCCGCGCTTCTGCGTGCGGTACTGGTCGGCGCGGGTCCGCTTGGCGTAGCCGCCGCGGGTGATCGAGACGACCTGGTCCTCGTCGGGGATCAGGTCCTCCATGGACATGTCGCCGGCGGCCGCGATGATCTGGGTACGACGGTCGTCGCCGTACTTCTCGACGATCTCGCCGAGCTCGTCGACGACGATCTGCCGCTGGCGCGCGACGTTCGCGAGGATGTCCTTGAGGTCGGCGATCTCGAGCTCGATGGCGGCGAGGTCGTCGATGATCTTCTGGCGCTGCAGGGCGGCGAGGCGGCGCAGCTGCATCTCGAGGATGGCGTCGGCCTGGAGCTCGTCGACGTCGAGCAGCTCCATCAGGCCCTGGCGCGCCTCGGCCACGTCGGGCGAGCGCCGGATGAGGGCGATCACCTCGTCGAGCATGTCGAGGGCCTTGACCAGACCACGCAGGATGTGGGCCCGCTCCTCGGCCTTCTTCAGCCGGAACTCGGTACGACGACGGATGACGTCGACCTGGTGCTCGACCCAGTTGCTGATGAACTGGTCGATGGTCAGCGTGCGCGGCACGCCGTCGACCAGGGCCAGCATGTTGGCCGAGAAGTTGGTCTGCAGCTCGGTGTGCTTGAGCAGGTTGTTGAGGACGACGCGGGCGACCGCGTCGCGCTTGAGCACGATGACGATCCGCTGACCCACGCGCGACGACGTCTCGTTGCGGACGTCGCTGATGCCCTGCACCTTGCCGGCGTCGGCGAGCTCGGCGATCTTCACCAGCAGGTTGTCGGGGTTGACCATGTAGGGCAGGTCGGTGATCACCAGGACGGTACGACCCGACTTGTCCTCGTCGACCTCGATGATCGCGCGCTGGGTGACCGAGCCGCGCCCGGTGCGGTAGGCCTGCTCGATGCCCTCGCGGCCCACGATGAGCGCGCCGTTGGGGAAGTCGGGGCCCTTGATCCGCTCGAGGAGCGCGTCCTGCAGCTCCTCGCGGGTGGCGTCGGGGTGCTCGAGCGCCCAGGTGGCGCCGGCCGCGACCTCACGCAGGTTGTGCGGCGGGATGTTGGTCGCCATGCCGACCGCGATGCCGGCGGAGCCGTTGACCAGCAGGTTGGGGAACCGGGCCGGCAGGATCGTCGGCTCCTCGGTCTTCCCGTCGTAGTTCGGGGTCATGTCGACGGTCTCTTCGTCGATGTCCCGGACCATCTCCATGGCCAGCGGCGCCATCCGGCACTCGGTGTACCGCATGGCCGCGGCCGGGTCGTTGCCCGGCGAGCCGAAGTTGCCCTGGCCGGCGACCAGCGGGTTGCGCATCACCCATGGCTGCGCGAGGCGGACCAGGGTGTCGTAGATCGCGGTGTCGCCGTGGGGGTGGTAGTTACCCATCACGTCGCCGACGACGCGGGCGCACTTGTTGAAGCCGCGGTCGGGGCGGTAGCCGCCGTCGTACATGGCGTAGAGGACGCGGCGGTGCACGGGCTTGAGGCCGTCGCGCACGTCGGGCAGCGCGCGACCGACGATGACCGCCATCGCGTAGTCGATGTAGGAGCGCTTCATCGACTCCTGCAGGTCGACGGGCTGGATCCGGCCACCACCGTCGCCGTTGTCGTAGGAGGTGTCCGTAGGCGTCTCAGTCACGATTGCTCTTTCTGCTTCGATCTATCGATATCTAGGGTTGGGGTTAGAGACCTAGATATCGAGGAATCGGACGTCCTTGGCGTTGCGCTGGATGAAGGAGCGGCGCTGCTCCACGTCCTCGCCCATCAGGATCGAGAAGATCTCGTCGGCCTGCGCCGCGTCCTCCAGGGTCACCTGCAGCAGCACCCGCTGGGCGGGGTCGAGCGTGGTCTCCCACAGCTCGTCGGCGTTCATCTCGCCGAGACCCTTGTAGCGCTGGATCGGCGCGTCCTTGGGCAGCTTCTTGCCCTGCTCGAGACCGTCGCGCATGACCGCGTCGCGCTCGGCGTCGGAGTAGACGAACTCGTGCTCGTGCGGCTTGTTCCACTTGATCCGGTACAGCGGCGGCTGGGCGAGGTAGACGTGGCCGGCGTCGATGAGCGGGCGCATGAACCGGAACAGCAGGGTCAGCAGCAGGGTGTTGATGTGGTGGCCGTCGACGTCGGCATCAGCCATCAGCACGATCTTGTGGTAGCGCAGCTTGGCGAGGTCGAACTCCTCGTGGACGCCCGTGCCGAGCGCCGAGATGATCGCCTGCACCTCCTGGTTGGCCAGGACCTTGTCGATGCGCGCCTTCTCGACGTTGAGGATCTTTCCGCGGATCGGAAGGATCGCCTGGATCCGGTTCTCGCGGCCCATGACCGCCGAGCCGCCGGCCGAGTCACCCTCGACGATGAAGACCTCGCACTCCTCCGGGTTGCGCGAGCTGCAGTCGCGCAGCTTGCCCGGGAGGCCGCCGCCGCCGAGCAGGCCCTTGCGGTTGCGGGCCAGGTCGCGGGCCTTGCGGGCCGCGATCCGCGCGGTCGCCGCGGCCTGCGCCTTGCGGATGACCTCCTTGCCCTCGTTGGGGTTCTGCTCCAGCCAGGCGCCGAGCTGGTCGTTGACGACCGACTGCACGAAGCCCTTCGCCTCGGTGTTGCCGAGCTTGGCCTTCGTCTGGCCCTCGAACTGCGGGTTGGAGATCTTCAGGCTGATGATGGCGGTGAGACCCTCGCGGATGTCGTCACCGGTCAGCCGGTCCTCCTTCTTCTTGATCAGGCCCCACTCCTCGCCCCACCGGTTGACCAGTGAGGTGAGCGCGGCGCGGAAGCCCTCCTCGTGGGTGCCGCCCTCGGGGGTGTTGATCGTGTTGGCGAAGGTGTGGACCGACTCGTTGTACGACGACACCTGCCACTGCATGGCCAGCTCGAGGCTCATCGGGTTGGGCACGTCGTCGCCGGTGTCGGCCTCGGCCGCGATGATCGAGCTGACGGTGGTCTTGTTGCGGTTGAGGAAGTCGACGTAGTCGGCCAGGCCCCGCTCGTACTGGAAGACCTGCTCGAGCGCCTTGTGCCCGTCGACGTCGACCGCGTGGACCGAGCCGGCTGCTGCCGTGGACGGCGCGACGCCGGCGTCGTCGGACCCGGTGCCGTCCTCCACCGCGTCGGCGATCTCCTCGGCCTTGGGCCGGGCGTCGCGCATCTCGATCCGCAGGCCCTTGTTGAGGAAGGCCATCTCGCGGAACCGGGTCGAGATGGTCTCGAGGTTGTAGTCGGTGGTCTCGAAGATCTCGGGCGAGGCGAACCAGGTGACCGTCGTACCGGTGCGCTCGCCCTCCTCCAGCGGGCGCACCTGGCGCAGGTCGAAGTCGGGGACCCCGAGGGAGAAGTCCTGCTCCCACAGGTAGCCGCGGTTCTTGATCTCCAGGCGCAGCCTCGTGGACAGCGCGTTGACGACCGACGAGCCGACGCCGTGCAGACCGCCGGAGACCTTGTAGCCGCCGCCGCCGAACTTGCCGCCCGCGTGCAGGACGGTGAGCGCCAGCGTCGCCGCCGGGAGCTCCTGGCCGGGAGCGGTGTCGGTCGGGATGCCGCGACCGTTGTCGGACACGCTGACCGAGCCGTCGGCGTTGAGCGAGACCTTGATCGTGTCGCAGTGGCCGGCGAGCGCCTCGTCCACCGCGTTGTCGACGATCTCCCAGATCAGGTGGTGCAGGCCACGCTCGCCGGTCGAGCCGATGTACATGCCCGGGCGCTTGCGGACCGCCTCGAGGCCCTCGAGGACCTGGATCGCCGAGGCGTCGTACTCGCCCGTCGTCGCGGGGACCTGGGGCTCGACCTCGGGGGACTGGTCGTCAGTGGACACGCGGGACCTCATTCACTTGGTCGTTCGGGGCACGCCCGTCCCCGACTTTTGTCGAAGGCATGGCGAAGGCCGAGCATGGCGTCCCGAGACGCGTTCCCGGCCGATGCCCCATTCTAGCCGTCTGAGGGCCCCAGGACACGCGTGGCGGCGCCGTCGGGGGACAACGGCGGGTGAAATGTGGTCGCAGGCGGCCCAGAAACGGCGATCGGAGCGCCGAACGGGGGTGTCGATGAGCCCCAGTACGACGCCCGGGTCCCCGGTCAGCCGTAGGTGTCGCGCGGGCCGCGGCTGCCGGGGGCCTTGCGCCGGCCGTGCTTCCAGCTCGGCGCGTGCGGCCCGAGCACCTCCACGACCGTGACCGTGCCGTCGCCCAGCTCCTCGTTGAGGCGGCGCACCACCGTCGAGGCGAGCAGCTTGAGCTGGGTGGCCCAGGCGGTCGAGTCGGTACGGACGACGAGGACGCCGTCGGTCAGCGACTCCGGCGTGCTGTGGGCGCCGATCTCCGGGCCGACGATCTCGGCCCAGCGGGCGAAGACGCCCCGCACCTGCAGGTCGAGGCCCCAGCCGCGCCCGTCGATCAACCGCCCCACCTCGCTGCCGAGGCCCTGGGGGTCGCGCCCGTCGGGATGGGCACCGCTCAGCTGGGGGTCGTTCCGGCTCCCGCGCCGCCGGAAGGCGGCGAACGCGGAACCGGACCCACCCGTGCCGGGACCGACGCGGGGCAGGCGCCGCGCGGGCGTCGTACTGGAGCCGGCAGTGCCGAGCATCTGCGAACGGGCCAGGTCGAGACCGTCGGGGCGGTGCTCCTCCCCGGGCTCGACGGCGTCGGCCGCCACGGGCTGGTCGGGCCGGTCGGGCTGGTCCGCCTGGTCGGGCAGGTCAGACACGGGTCACCTCCCCCGCGGCGACGTGGAAGGTGACCCCGGCCAGCTGCGCCGGGACGTCGGCCGGCACGGCCGCGGTCACCAGCACCTGCTCGGCACCGGCCACCAGCTCGGCCAGCTGGACCCGGCGCTCGGCGTCGAGCTCGGCGAAGACGTCGTCGAGGACCAGGATCGGGTCGTCGCCGTCGGCCCGCAGCAGGTCGTACGACGCCAGCCGCAACGCCAGCGCGAACGACCACGACTCCCCGTGGCTGGCGTACCCGCGCACCGGCAGCCGCTGGTCGTCGCCCGGGCCGAGGGTGAGCAGCAGGTCGTCGCGGTGCGGGCCGACCAGCGTCACGCCGCGGCCGATCTCGTCGGACTGCCGGCGCGCCAGCTCGGCCCGGAAGGCCTCCTCGGTCGGCTCCGCGACGTTCGGCTCGTAGCTGATCCGGGCGTCGTCGCGCGACGCACCGCGGGCCACCGCCTCGTACGCCTTCCCCACGTACGGCGCCAGCTCGGCGCTCAACGCCAGCCGGGCCGCGAGCAGCTCGGTGCCGGTCGTGACCAGGTGGTCGTCCCACACCGCCAGCGTCGCGAGGGCCGCGTCGCGGCTCGACCCGCGGGCGGCGTACAGGGTCTTGAGGAGGGTGTTGCGCTGCTTGAGCACCCGCTCGTAGTCGGCGATCAGGCCGGCGTAGCGCGGGGTGCGCAGCACCAGCAGGTCGTCGAGGAAGCGACGACGACCACCGGGGTCGCCCTTGACGAGGGCGAGGTCCTCGGGACTGAACACGACGGTGCGCACGATGCCGGCGAGCTCGCGCACCCGCGGCAGGGGTGAGCGGTTGATCCGCGCGCGGTTGGCCTTGCCGGGGTTGAGCTCGACCTCGAGCACCGCGGTGCGACCCTCGCGGACGACGGCCGCCCGGATCACCGCCTGGCCGGCGCCGGCCCGGATCAGCGGGGCATCGGTCGCCACCCGGTGCGACGAGAGCCGCGAGAGGTAGTCGACCGCCTCCACCAGGTTGGTCTTGCCCTGACCGTTCGAACCGACGAACGCCGTGACGCCGGGTTCGAGCTCGACGTCGACGTCGGCGTACGACCGGAAGTCGTGCAGGCTCAGCCGTGCGACGTGCACGTCCTCACCTCCCCCGCTGCGCTCACGTGACGATTCTCCCCCAACGCGCTCGGCGAAGTGCGTTTGGACACCGCCGCAGAACCCTAGGCTGAGGCGCATGACGCAACCACCCACCCCTCCCTACGGCGCTCCCGACCCCTACGGCCAGCAGCCCCATCAGCCGCAGCAGCCGCCGGCCGGCTACGGCGCGCCGATGGCCGGGCCGTTCTTCATCAGCTACCTCGGCCAGGAGCAGGGCCCGATCGACTTCGGCCAGCTCGCCCAGATGGCGGTCTCCGGCCAGCTCAAGGCCGACACCGCGGTCCGCACCGCCGACAGCCAGCAGTACGTCCTCGCCAAGGACGTGCCCGGGCTGTTCTCCGACAAGGAGTGGGTGATGACGCTGATCTTCACCTGGGTGCTCGGCAGCCTCGGCATCGACCGCTTCTACCTGGGCTACACCGGTCTGGGCATCGCCAAGCTGCTCACCTGCGGCGGGCTCGGCATCTGGGCGCTCATCGACGCCATCTTGATCACCCTGCGCAAGGTTCCCGACGCCCAGGGCCGCCCGCTGCGCTGACCATCCGAACCGTGTCCACCACCCACGCGCCGGCGACCCGGCGGCTCGCCACCTCCGAGGTGGTCGCAGCCGTCGGCGTCGCCGCGCTGGGTGTGGGCACCCTGCTCTCCCCCGAGCACATCGAGGATGGGCCGGTCATCTGCCCGTTCCGCCGGATGACCGGGCTGCCGTGCCCCGGCTGCGGCCTGACCCGGTCCTGGACCTACCTCGTCCACGGCTGGTGGCGCGACGCCTTCACCGCCCACCTCTTCGGGCCGCTGCTCGCGGCCTTCGTGCTGGCACTCGCCGTCGTCGTCGTCCGCAACCGGGTACGACGGACCGCGGCTCCCTCCTTCGACCGGGTCGTCAGGCACCCGCTCGCGGTCGCCGTGATCGTCGCGTGGCTCGGCTGGGCCGTGGTCCGCGCGTTCGTCGCGCTCTGACTCGTCCGCGCAACCGCTCGCTCAGGCGTCCGGGTTGGCCTCGCCGCCCGGCGGCGGCTCGGTGTGCACGGCGTGCCCGCCGAACTGGTTGCGCATCGCCGCGATCGCCTTCATCGCCGGGCTGTCGGCCTGCCGCGAGGTGAACCGGGCGAACAGCGAGGAGGCGATGACGTGCATCGGCACGGCGTTGTCGATCGCGGCCTGCACCGTCCAGCGGCCCTCGCCCGAGTCGTCGGCGTACCCGCGCAGCGCCTCGAGGTGCTCGTCGTCCTCGATCGCCTCGGTAAGCAAGTCGAGCAGCCAGGACCGGATCACGGTTCCGTGGCGCCAGGACTCGAAGATCGCGGGCACGTTCTCGACGATGTCGACCTTCTCGAGCAGCTCCCAGCCCTCGGCGTAAGCCTGCATCATCGCGTACTCGATGCCGTTGTGGACCATCTTCGCGAAGTGGCCGGCACCGGGGGTCGGTCCGGCGTGGACCGCCCCGCCGTCCTCGGGCTTGAGGGCGTCGAAGGCCGGCTGGACCTTGGCGATGTCGTCGGGCGATCCGCCGTACATGAGCGCGTAGCCGTTCTCGAGGCCCCAGACCCCGCCGGAGACGCCGCAGTCGACGAAGCCGATGCCCTTCTCGGCGAGCGAGGCGGCGTTGACCGCGTCGTCGGTGTACTTGGAGTTGCCGCCGTCGACGACCAGGTCGCCCTCGCCGAGGAGATCCTTGAGCTCCGCGATCGTCGAGCGGGTCGGGTCGCCGGCGGGCACCATCACCCACACCACCTTCGGCGCCCCGTCGACGCCGAGCGCCTCGACCATCGCCGCCAACGAAGGGACGTCGGCCAGCTCGGGGTTGCGGTCGTAGCCGACCACGGTGTGGCCGGCGTTGCGCAACCGGGTGCGCATGTTGCCGCCCATCTTTCCGAGTCCGACGAGTCCGATCTGCACGGCGGTGCTCCCTTTGAGTGGCGGTCCGAGTGGCGGTGCGGGGATCAGCTGAGCAGGCGGCGCGGCATCAGCAGGTAGCGGAACGAACTGCCGTCCTCGGCGTCGTTCTCGTCGCCGGTGCCGCTGATGACGACCGGCTTCGAGGCCTGCGTGAAGGCCAGCTCGACGACGGCCTGGTCGATGGCGGTGAGCCCGTCGAGCAGGAAGTTCGGGTTGAAGCCGGTGACCAGGTCGTCGCCCTCGATCTCCGCGGGCACCGACTCGGAGGCCTGGGCGTCGTCACCGGAACCGGCGTCGAGGATCAGGGCACCATCGCGGAAGCTCAGCTGGACCGCGGTGTTGCGGTCGGCGACGAGCGAGACGCGCTTGACCGACTCGATCAGCTCCTGCCGGTCGATCCTCGCGACCGTGAGCTTCTCGTTGGGGAACAGGCTGCGCACCTTCGGGAACTCGCCGTCGAGCAGGCGGGTCGTGGTGCGTCGTACGCCGCCGGGGCCGGTGCCCTCGAAGCCGATGATGCCGTCGCCCGCGCCGGAGGCGGAGAGCGCGATCGTCACCTCGGGGCCCGCGGTGAGCGACTTCGCCGTGTCGCCGAGGACCTTGGCCGGCACCAGGGCGGCGAGGGTGGCGTCGGGGGTGCCGGGGTTCCAGGTCAGCTCGCGCTGCGAGAGGCGGAACCGGTCGGTCGCGAGCAGCGCGATCGTCGAGCCGTCGATCTCGAGGCGGACACCGGTCAGCACCGGGAGCATGTCGTCGCGGCCGGCGGCAGTGACCGCCTGGGCGACGGCGTGCGCGAAGGCCTCGCTCGGGACGGTGCCGGTGGCGGCCGGCATCTCGGGGATCGTCGGGTAGTCCTCGACCGGCAGCGTCTGCAGGGAGAACCGGGACGAACCGCAGGTCAACGACACCCGGGCCCCGTCGAGCACCAGGTCGACCGGCTTGTTGGGGAGGCTGCGGCAGATGTCGGCGAGCAGGCGGCCGCTGACCAGCGCCCGGCCCTCGTCGCTCACCTCGGCGGCAAGGGTCGCGCGTGCGGAGGTCTCGTAGTCGAACGTCGAGAGCACCAGGCCCTCGTTCCCGGCCTCGATGAGGAGTCCCGCAAGCACGGGCGCGCTGGGCCGGACGGGCAGGCTGCGCGCAGCCCAGGCGACGGCGTCGGCGAGGACGTCGCGGTCGACACGGAACTTCACGTCGTCGTACCTCTCACGTGATGGGTGGGAGTTGCATCCTGCCACGTCGTCCCTGAGGTCGGCATGGGGAGGGAGCGAAGAGGGATTGATCCACAGATCGGGGGTCCGGAGGAGTTCCGGCGATCGAGGTCCGCATGGAGTCAGGGAGTGGTCATAGCGGTGGTGGAAACTGTGGAGAACCGGTGTTTCCGCAGGTGAACGGCGATGTGACCGGTGGATGACGGTTGTGGACGAGATCGGGAATCACAAGGATCGATGTGGACCACGGAGCCGGTGTGGAGGGCCGCGTCGGCGCCTCCACGGAATCCTCCCCGTGTAGTTCGCACAGTTCCGTGGGCTTTGTCCACAGGCCCGGGGTCGTGCGCCGGCTGTGGCGCGGCTCCCGGGCGTCGCGCGTCGTCAGCCCTGGCGGGCCTGCATCTTGACCCGGTTCGTCAGCTCGCTGACCTGGTTGAAGACGGCGCGACGCTCGCCGAGGAGCTGGTTGATCTTCCGCTCGGCGTACATGACGGTCGTGTGGTCGCGGTTGCCGAACTGGGCGCCGATCTTCGGCAGCGACAGACCGGTGAGCTCGCGGCACAGGTACATGGCGATCTGCCGGGCCATCACCAGGTGGCGGCCGCGGCTCGGGCCGGTGAGCTCGTCGATCGAGAGCCCGAAGTACGCCGCGGTCTGGGCGATGATCAGCGACGCGGTGATCTCGGGCTCGCCGCCCTCGGGGATGAGGTCCTTGAGCACGATCTCGGCCAGCGTCATGTCGACGTCTTGCCGGTTGAGGTTGGCGAACGCCGTCACCCGGATCAGGGCGCCCTCGAGCTCGCGGATGTTGGTCTGGATCTTCGAGGCGATGAACTCGAGCACGTCGGAGGGTGCCGTGAGGCGGTCCATCGCGGCCTTCTTGCGAAGGATCGCGATCCGGGTCTCGAGGTCGGGCGGCTGCACGTCGGTGATCAGGCCCCACTCGAACCGGTTGCGCAGCCGGTCCTCGAGCGCCTCGAGCCGCTTGGGCGGGCGGTCGGAGGTGAGCACGATCTGCTTGTTGGCGTTGTGGAGGGTGTTGAAGGTGTGGAAGAACTCCTCCTGGGTCTGGGTCTTGCCCTCCAGGAACTGGATGTCGTCGATGAGCAGGACGTCCACGTCGCGGTACTTCCGCTTGAACCGGTCCTGCCGGTCGTCGCGGATCGCGTTGATGAACTCGTTGGTGAACTCCTCGCTGGAGACGTAGCGCACCTTGGAGCCGGCGTAGATCGTGCGCACGTAGTGGCCGATCGCGTGCAGCAGGTGGGTCTTGCCCAGGCCGGACTCGCCGTAGACGAGCAGTGGGTTGTAGCTGCGGCCGGGGGCCTCGCTCACCGCGACCGCGGCGGCGTGGGGGAACCGGTTGGAGGAGCCGATGACGAAGGTCTCGAACGTGTACTTGGGGTTGAGCCGCGACTCGCCGCTCGGGGTCGCCGGGGTCGCCGGCGGGACCGGCGCGCTGAGCGGGGGCGCCAGGTCGGGCACGCGAGGCGATGAATCGACAGGTGGATTTGTCGACATGGCGACATGTCGATCCTGCGGCTCGCTCAAGGCGACGTCCTCGCGCGGGCGCTCGAACGCCGGCGGGGTCTCGAACGCGTCGTACGCCGGCCCGTCGGCGTAGGACGAGGAGGGCCCCTGGTCCGCGCCGAGCTCGTGGCGCAGCGAGCTGTCGACGGTGACCGCGAGCTGGACCTCGTGACCGAAGCGCTCGGTCAGCGCGTCCTCGAGCTCGCCGCGCAGCCGGCCCTCGAGGCGCTTGCGGGTGAAGTCGTCGGGGACGGCGACGATGGCGGTGCTGCCGTGCAGGGTCACCGGGCGGCTGGCCTGCAGCCACGCGCGCTGGTGGGTCTGCAGCTCACCGACGACCGTCGTCCACTCCTGGACGAGGCGCGCCGTCGCGGGATCGACGGGAGGAGTGTCCGGGGCGGTGCTGCTCGAGGTGTCGGTCTCGTCTCGGGGCTGATCCGGGTAGCCGGTCACGCCACTCCCTCTCGCTCGTCTGTCTGCCGGAGCCGGAACGCGTCGGGCGGGCGACGCTGGCTCCACAGGTTTGTCCACAGGTTGTGAACTCTTGCATCATCGGGCTGACAATGCCGAACCGAGGCCTGTCCGGTCAGCCCTGGTCGAGGCGTTTGCGCAGGTCAGCGGCCATCTCCCGAGAAGGAGAGGGCAACTGTGCGGCATCCGTCGACCAAGGCGGCCGGCACCGGCGGGGAATCCCGGATCCGTCGAACCTAACCCGTCCGGAGGCCGGCGATCAACCCGCTATCCACAGGTTGTGACGTCGCCGACCTCCGGCGTGCGTCGCCGCCGTCCGGACGCCGCCGGTTTGACCCCCGATCCGGCCTCCGCGTACCGTTGATTGGTCAACCGGTGTCGACCGGTGCCGCATGTCCACGACGCCCCGGATCTCACCGGTCATCGTGGCTGCGCGGTGCCGGCCGACGTGCTGTGCGGCTCCAGACCGGAGCTGGCTCCCGGCTGCCGGAGACCCTTCCCGACATCTGCATCATCCTGAGAGGCCGATCGTGAGCAAGCGGACGTACCAGCCCAACAACCGTCGTCGCCACAAGGTGCACGGTTTCCGACTGCGCATGCGCACCCGCGCCGGTCGCGCCATCCTGGCGAACCGTCGCCGGAAGGGCCGCTCGAGCCTGTCCGTCTGAGGACGGACCAGCGTGTCCGCCCAGCGGTTCCCGTGGGGCTGACGTGCTCGCTGCCGACCAGCGGCTGAGCGAACCGGACCTGTTCCGGGCCGCCAGCCGCAAGGGTCGTCGTGCCGGCTCGCGAACCCTCGTCGCCCACCTGCTGCTCCCCGACGAGCAGCAGGTTGTCGGCATGTCCGGGGACGGTGGGCGTGGGGCACGGCCCGCTCGGGTCGGTTTCGTGGTCAGCAAGGCCGTCGGCAACGCCGTCGTCCGCAACCGCGTGAAGCGCCGGCTGCGGCACGCCGTGCGACCGGCGCTCGCGGACCTGCCCGCGGGGGCGGTCCTCGTCGTGCGCGCACAGGCAGCCGCGGCGCAGGCGTCGTACCCGGAACTGGGGGCCGACCTCGCACGTTGTCTGGACCGCGTGGCGACCCACGCCCCGGCCGTCGGCGAGGAGGCGCGATGAAGTGGTTGCTCATCGGTCTGGTGCGCGGCTACCAGCTGCTCATCAGCCCGCTGCTGGGTCCGACCTGCCGCTACTACCCGTCGTGCTCGGCGTACGCCGTCCAGGCGCTCCAGGTGCACGGCGCGGTCAAGGGCAGCTGGCTGGCTGCCCGCCGGCTGCTGCGCTGCCACCCCTGGTCCCCCGGTGGCGTCGACCACGTCCCGCCGCGACGTCGACCCCGGCACGAGCACGCGCACGACGAGCACGGGCACGACGAGCACTCCACCACGCGCGCTGAGCGCACCACCGAACTCCGCTCGGCGACCGCCGGGCGTCACCCCTTCCAGCAAGGAGCCTGATTCGTGGGCATCATCGGCGACATCGGCCACTTCATCATGGTGCCGCTGTACTACATCATCTCGGCGGTGCTCCTCGCCTGGCACAAGCTGTTCACCGTCCTCGGGCTCGACCCTGACGGCGGCATGTCCTGGGCGCTGTCGATCATCGGTCTGACCCTGGTCATCCGCGCGGCGCTGATCCCGCTGTTCGTCAAGCAGATCAAGTCCAGCCGCAACATGCAGCTGCTGCAGCCCAAGGTGAAGGAGCTGCAGAAGAAGTACGGCCACGACCGGCAGAAGCTGGCCGAGGAGACGATGAAGCTCTACAAGGACGCCGGGACCAACCCGTTCGCGTCCTGCCTGCCGATCCTGCTGCAGATGCCGATCTTCTTCGCCCTCTTCCGGCTGCTGTCCGGGGCGACCAAGAGCGACAAGCCGCACGGCTTCCTGACCGTCGAGAAGGCCCATCAGTTCGGCGAGTCGAAGCTCTTCGGCTCGCTGCCGATCAACGGCAACTTCTGGGAGTCGCGCACCTGGGGCGACGACCCCAACGCCGCCGTCATGATCGTCGCCGCGATCCTAGTGCTGGCGATGACCGCGACCACCTTCATCACGCAGCGTCAGCTGATGGCCAAGAACATGCCCGCCGAGGCGATGAGCGGCCCGTACGCGCAGCAGCAGAAGATGCTGCTCTACATCCTCCCGGTGGCCTTCGGCCTCGGCGGTATCGCGTTCCCGATCGGTGTCCTCCTCTACTGGACGACCTCGAACCTGTGGACCATGGGCCAGCAGTTCTACGTCATCCGCAACAACCCGGCGCCCGGCACCCCCGCCTTCAAGGCCAAGCAGGACCGCGACAAGGCCAAGGCCGCCCGCCACGGCCACACCGCGACCGAGACCATCGTCGAGGCCGCTCCGGAGCCGGAGCAGCGCCCCAGCACCCGCCAGCAGCCCAAGCGGCAGAGCCGGGCGCAGCGCAGGACCACGCCGAAGCCGGGCGGCGACGCCGCCGGCGGAGGCACCAAGAACCCGTCGGCCGACCGGGAGAGCTACGACCCCGAGGCCGGAACCGAGAAGAGCGAGGGAGACACCAAGTGAGCGCCGAGACCGAGACCGAGACCGGTACCGAGGCCGAGACCGAGGAGACGGCGGCCGCCGCCGACGTGGCCGACGACCTCCAGGACGAGACCCCCGCCGCCGAGGGTGAGCGCATCTCTCGCCTCGAGCACGAGGGCGACATCGCCGCCGACTACCTCGAGGAGCTCCTCGACATCGCCGACCTCGACGGCGACCTGGACATCGACGTGGAGGCCGACCGGGCCGCTGTGTCGATCGTCGGTGCCGACCTGACCCAGCTCGTCGGTCGCGATGGCAAGGTGCTCGAGGCGCTGCAGGAGCTGACCCGGCTGGCTGTCTACCGGGAGACCGGCGAGCGTTCGCGGCTGATGCTCGACATCTCGGGCTACCGCGCCGACAAGCGCACCCGGCTGACCAAGCTCGGTACCGAGACGGCCGCCGAGGTCGCGAAGTCCGGTGAGCCGGTCTCGCTGGAGCCGATGTCCCCCTTCGAGCGGAAGATCGTGCACGACGCCGTCGCGGCCGCCGGCCTCCGCTCGGAGTCCGCCGGTGTGGAGCCGCGGCGCCACGTCGTGGTCCTGCCGGCCTGACGTCGCGCTGTCGACGTTTCACGTGAAACACGACGACGACACCACACCCCCGGTGTCCCCCGGTCCACAGGACCGGGTGGACCCGGGGGTGCTGCGTGCTGCCCTCCCCGCTCCCCCGGCGGTCCTGGCGGAGGTCTTCTCCGCTGACCGCCTCGATCTCGTGCTGGCGTACGCCGACCTGCTGGCGACCGACGGTGTCGTCCGCGGCCTGATCGGCCCCCGCGAGACACCCCGGCTCTGGGAGCGCCACCTGATCAACTGCGGCCTGCTAGCCGCGGCCCTGCCTGCCGACGCCACCGTCGCCGACGTCGGGTCCGGAGCGGGCCTGCCGGGCCTGGTGCTCGCGATCGCCCGCCCGGACCTGCGAGTGACCCTGATCGAGCCGTTGCTGCGCCGCACCACCTTCCTCGAGGAGGCCGTCGAGCGGCTCGGCCTCGACAACGTCACCGTGGTCCGCGGCCGTGCGGACGCCCTCCACGGAGTCGCCACGTACGACGTCGTCACCGCGCGCGCCGTGGCTGCGCTCGACAAGCTCGCGACCTGGTGCATGCCACTGGTCGCCCCCGACGGTGCCCTGCTCGCCATGAAGGGCACCAGTGCCCTCGCGGAGGTCGCGGAGGCCGCGAAGACCACCCGGTGTCTCGGCTGTGCCCCGGCCGTCGTGGAGGAGCTCGGCGCGGAGCTCGCCGCCGACGGCGCCGTCGAGCCGATCCGCATCGTCCGCCTGTCGTGGGCCGACCCGGCCCGCGTATCGTTGCCGCTTCGTGCGCAGCGCGCTCCTCGCGGAGCGCGTGGAGGTTCGTCGCGAAGGAAGAGGAGGAAGTCGTGAGTGACTCGTTGGGTCCCGGTCCCGGGTTTTCCACCGGTCCGGAGCCGACTGCTGAGCGTGAGTCTCCACAGAACGCCCCTAGTTATCCACAGGCTAGCCCGGAAGGGACCGTCGTGACCGAGGACCATGTTTCACGTGAAACCGACGCCGCGACGGGAGGCGTTTCACGTGAAACGCCTCCCGTAGCGCCGTCGGCGCCGCTGACCGCCGCCCAGCTCGCCGAGCGGGCGGCCGGGTTCGACGACGACCTCACTCCCCTCGCTCGTGCCGCCCAGGCGACCGTCATGGTCCGGGCGGGGATCCCGCAGGAGCAGCTGAGCCGACCGCAGGAGACGCGCGTCTTCGTGGTGGCCAACCAGAAGGGCGGCGTCGGCAAGACGACGTCCACGGTCAACCTCGCCGCCGCCCTCACGCAGCTCGGGCAGCGGGTCCTGGTCATCGACCTCGACCCCCAGGGCAACGCGTCGACCGCGCTCAACATCGAGCACCGCCAGGGCACGCCCTCGTCCTACGAGCTGCTCGTCGACGGCGTCGCGATCGCCGACATCTCCCAGCCCTGTCCGGACGCGTCCGGTCTGTGGGTGGTCCCGGCGACCATCGACCTCGCCGGCGCCGAGATCGAGCTGGTCAGCGTCGTGGCCCGCGAGCAGCGGTTGAAGAAGGCGCTCGACGCCCACCCGCGGATCGGCACCGCTGCCGAGGTCGGCGAGGACCGCTTCGACTACGTGTTCATCGACTGCCCGCCCTCGCTCGGCCTGCTCACCCTGAACGCGCTCGTGGCGGGCGCCGAGATGCTCATCCCGATCCAGGCGGAGTACTACGCCCTCGAGGGCCTCGGCCAGCTTCTCGCGACGGTCGACATGGTGCGCGCGCACCTCAACCCCGAGCTCGCGGTGTCGACCATCGTGCTGACGATGTACGACGCCCGGACCCGGCTCGCGGCCGGCGTCGCGACCGAGGTGCGCGAGCACTTCGGCGACCAGGTGCTGAAGACCGCGATCCCGCGCTCGGTGCGGGTGTCCGAGGCGCCGTCCTACGGCCAGACCGTGATGACCTACGATCCGGGTTCGCCGGGCGCGCTCAGCTACCTCGAGGCGGCGCGCGAGATCGTCGTCCGAGGGAGTCTCTCGTGAACGCCCAAGCCCCCCGTCGCGGTCTCGGCCGCGGTCTCGGCTCGCTCATCCCCACCGCCCCGCCGGCGCCGGTACCTGCCCCGACCGAGGGCGCCGATGTCAACCGGAACGCCCAGGATGCGGACTTTGCCGCTGGAGCCGCTTCCAGCGCATCGGCGGGCCCCAGGTCCACCCCGCCTGCGAACGGCGCTCAGATCGCGAATTCGGGTCTGCAGCCCGTCGATGGTGCCTACTTCGCCGAGCTGCCCGTCGGGCAGATCTCGCCGAACGCGGTCAACCCGCGGACGGTCTTCGACGAGGAGGCGATGGCCGAGCTGGTCCACTCCATCAAGGAGATCGGCCTGCTCCAGCCCGTCGTGGTCCGCAAGACGGGCACCGACGCCTATGAGCTGGTCATGGGTGAGCGGCGCTGGCGCGCGACCCAGCTCGCCGGCCTCACCACGATCCCCGCGATCGTGCGCGAGACCGACGACACCGACATGCTCCGGGATGCTCTGCTCGAGAACCTGCACCGCAGCAACCTGAACCCCCTCGAGGAGGCGGCCGCCTACCAGCAGCTGCTCGAGGACTTCTCCTGCACGCACGACGAGCTCGCCCAGCGGATCGGTCGCTCCCGCCCGCAGATCAGCAACACGCTGCGGTTGCTCAAGCTCTCCCCCGCCGTCCAGCGCCGGGTCGCCGCCGGCGTCTTGTCGGCCGGCCACGCGCGGGCGCTGCTGGGCGTCGGCGATGCCGACCAGCAGGACCGGCTGGCCCAGCGCGTCGTCGCTGAGGGGATCTCGGTGCGCGGCCTCGAGGAGATCGTCGCGGTCGGCGACGGGACCACGGCGCCGGCACCTCGCCCGCGCCGGGCCAAGCCCAAGGCCCCTGGTCTCGGTGAGCTGTCCGAGCGTCTCGGCGACCGGTTGGAGACGCGGGTCAAGATCGACCTCGGCAAGGCCAAGGGCAAGATCTCCATCGAGTTCGCCAACACCGGCGACCTGCAGCGAATCGTCGACCTGATCGACCCGCGCAACCGGGCCGACCGCCCGATCTGACGCGCCGATCCCGGGAACGGGGCGCGAACGCTTCGGCGCTCGCGCCCCGTTTGCACGTGGAACGCCGCTCGCGTGCGCCCGCGACGCTCTCCCGCCGGCGTCGTGGGGACGCCGCCTCCCCTCCCGAGCCTCAGCGGAGCGATGGGGATTTGTCGACAAAGCGACAGACCGACATAGCGATATATCGCCGAGTCGACCTGGCGGGGTGCCGCGGAGCGGGAGCGTCGGCCACCACGGGGCCCGTCCCACCAGCGGGGTCACCAGCTCCGCGGGCAGCTCCGCGGTCACGTTGGGTGCTTAAGGCGCCCGACGACGGCGCGGTGCCGATGTTCCACGTGGAACATCCGCCGCGAGGCTGCAGGCCGTGGCCTCGGTGGCCGGCGGGTCGTCGAGGACCGCGCCGGCCCAGATCCGGGTCAGCCGGCGTTCTTCTCCGCGGCCTTCGCGGCCCGCTTGGCGGCGCGGGCGCGCAGCTCGGCCTTGTCGAGGGCGGCGGCCTCGTCGGGCGTGGGTGCGGAACCACCGAACCGCGCCGGCGTCCACCAGCTGCCCGGCGCCTTCTCGGCCTCCGGGTACTCCGCGATGACCTCGTCGAGCATCCGCTGCATCACCCTGCGCAGCTCGGCGGTCTCGGCGTCGACGTCCTCTCCGGTGGGGTACATCGGCTCGCCGACCTTGACGATGATCGTCTTGGCCGAGCGGGAGAAGTCCTTGGGGTGGTCCTTGGTCATCAGCCGGTGGGCGCCCCACACGATGACCGGGATGAGCGGCACGCCGGCGTCGGCGGCGATCCGGGCCGCGCCGGACTTGAGCTCCTTGATCTCGAAGGAGCGGGAGATGGTCGCCTCGGGGTAGATGCCGACGACCTCACCGGCCTCGAGGTAGCTGAGCGCGTCCTTCATCGCCTGCACGCCCGAGGACCGGTCGACGCGGATGTGGTGGAAGGACCGGAGCAGGTGACCCACGCCCGGCGCGTCCATCATCTCCTTCTTGATCATGAACCGGACCAGCCGCTTGCGCGGCTCGGCGCCCGCGCCGGCGTAGATGAAGTCGATGTAGCCGGTGTGGTTGATCGCCATCAGCGCGCCGCCCTTGCGGGGCACGTTCTCGGAGCCGGACACGATCACCCGCTGCCGCATCAGCTTGAACAGCACCTTGGCGGTGAGGATGACGGGCGGGTACGTGATGTCGAGCATGACGAGAGTCTGTCAGGCGCGTGGGGCGGATCAGCGCCGGGCCGCGAGGAATTCCGCGATCCGGCCGATCGCCTCCTCGAGCATCTCGACGTCGGGCAGCGCGACGAGGCGGAAGTGGTCGGGCTCGAACCAGTTGAAGCCGGTGCCGTGGGTGACCAGGATCTTCTTGGCCCGCAGCAGCTCGATCACGAACGCCTCGTCGTCCTCGATCGGGTACATCTCCGGGTCCAGGCGCGGGAAGCAGTACAGCGCACCGCGCGGGCGGACGGAGGTGACGCCGGGGATCTCGTTGAGCAGCTTGTCGGCGAGCATCGCCTGCTCGTAGAACCGGCCGCCGGGGACGATCAGCTCGTTGATGGACTGGTAGCCGCCGAGCGCGGTCTGGATCGCGTGCTGGGCCGGGACGTTGGCGCACATGCGCATGTTGGCGAGCGTGGTGAGGCCCTCGATGAAGTCCTCGGCGATCTCCTTGGGGCCCGAGATCATCACCCAGCCGGCGCGGTAGCCGCACACCCGGTAGGCCTTGGACAGGCCGCTGAAGGTCAGGCAGAGGACGTCGTTGCCGGCGGCCGTCGCCGCGTGGTGGTGCACGGCGTCGTCGAAGAGGATCTTCTCGTAGATCTCGTCGGCGAACACGACCAGGTGGTGGCGCCGGGCGATGTCGACCAGTTGGGTGACCATCTCCTTGCTGTAGACCGCACCGGTGGGGTTGTTGGGGTTGATGATGACCAGGCCGTGGGTGTTCTCGGTGATCTTCGACTCGATGTCCTCGAGGTCCGGCATCCAGCCGTTCTCCTCGTCGCACCGGTAGTGGACCGGCGTACCGCCGGACAGCGACACCGCGCCGGTCCACAGCGGGTAGTCCGGCGCCGGGACGAGGATCTCGTTGCCGTCGTCGAGGAAGGCCTGGAGCACCATCGAGATCATCTCGGAGACGCCGTTGCCGATGAAGACGTCCTCGACGGCGGTGTCCCTCAGGCCGCGCCACTGGTAGTACTGCGCGACCGCGGTACGGGCGGAGTAGATGCCGCGGGAGTCGGAGTAGCCCTGGGCATCGGGCAGGTTGTGCACCATGTCGGCCACGATCGCCTCGGGTGCCTCGAAGCCGAACGGTGCCGGGTTGCCGATGTTGAGCTTGAGGATCTTGTGACCCTCGGCCTCGAGGCGCTGGGCCTCGACGAGGATCGGTCCCCGGACGTCGTAGCGGACGTTGCGGAGCTTCTGGCTCTGGCGGATCTTGCGCACGAACCACATTCTCTCAGGTCAGCGCCACCGGTTTCCCCCGCGCTCACCGACGTACCATCGAAGCCGTGGCCCGGACCACGGTCCCCCTCACGCTCGACCTGCTCGGCGACCTGTTCGATGACGCGGACGCGCCGTGCCGGACCTGTCTGTTCTGGGAGCGGGAGCCGGTGCACCGCCAGCGCCTCGACGCCGAGGAGCGCGCGGCCGAGAAGGAGGCCTGGGTCTCGGAGGTGCTGCGTGAGTGGGGGTCCTGCGGCCGGGTCGCGCTCGTCGACGGGCGGCCGGTCGGGTACGTCGTCTACGCGCCCGCGTCCTACGTGCCCGGGGCGGCGGCCTTCCCCACCGCGCCCGTCTCCGCGGACGCCGTGCTGCTGACGACCGTCTGGGTGCGCCCGGAGCACACGCGCGGCGGCATCGGGCGGCTGCTGGTGCAGGGCATGGCCCGCGACCTGGTCGGGCGCGAGGGCATCCGCGCCGTGGAGGCGTTCGCCCGCACCGGCCGCCTCGGGCCGGGCCGGATCCCGGAGTGCGTCGTCCCCGCGGAGTTCCTCGCGCGGGTCGGCTTCAAGACCCAGCGCGCGCACCCGCGCACCCCGCGGATGCGGATGGAGATGCGCTCGCTGGTGACCTGGCGCAGCGAGGTCGAGGCGGCGTGGGAGCGGCTCGTGGGCGCCGTACGCCGGCCCAAGCAGGCCGCGACCCCGGTCAGCCGCCGCTGAGCGGCCCCGCCGCAGCGGCGAACAGGTCGCGACGTCCGGGGACCGGCGGGACATGAGCGGGAAGTGAGCGGGAAATGAGCAAGCCCCCGGCCGTGGGCCGGGGGCTTGCTCGGGGGAACGTCAGTTGATGAAGTCGGCGAGCTCGTTGAGGATCGCGGCCTTCGGCCGGGCGCCGACGATGGTCTTGACGACCTCGCCGCCCTGGTAGACGTTGATGGTCGGGATGCCGGTGACCCGGTACGACGCGGGGGTGACCGGGTTCTCGTCCACGTTCATCTTGAAGAAGGTGATCTTGTCGCCGTGGGCGCCGGCGATCTCATCGAGGATCGGGGCGACCTGGCGGCACGGACCGCACCACTCGGCCCAGAAGTCCACGAGGACGGGCTTGTCGGACTTGAGAACCTGCGCGTCGAACTCGGCGTCGGTCACGGCGGAGATGTTGTCGGCCACTGGGGGCCCCCTTCGGGAACTTGGTTGAACGTAACGTCTGTGGACTTGAACCTACGCGTTGGCCGGGGCATTCCCGGCGGTCGCGGCGGCGTGGTCGAGCTCGGCGAGGTAGCGCTCGGCGTCGAGCGCCGCCGAGCAGCCGGTGCCGGCGGCCGTGATGGCCTGCCGGTAGGTGTGGTCGACCAGGTCACCGGCCGCGAACACGCCCCGGATGTTGGTGGCCGTCGAGCCGGGCTGAACGAGCACGTAGCCGTTGTCGTCGAGGTCGACCTGGCCGACCAGCAGCTCGGAGCGCGGCTCGTGCCCGATCGCGATGAACAGGCCGGTCGCCGGCAGCTCGCTGGTCTCGCCGGTGACGGTGTCCTTGAGGGTGAGCGACTCCAGGGAGTCCTCGCCGTTGATGGACTCCACGACGGAGTTCCACACGATCTCGAGCTTGGGGTCGGCGAACGCCCGCTCCTGCATGATCTTCGAGGCGCGCAGCTCGTCGCGACGCACGATCAGGGACACCTTGGAGCCGAACCGGGTGAGGAAGGTGGCCTCCTCGACGGCCGAGTCGCCGCCGCCGACCACCGCGATGTGCTGCTCGCGGAAGAAGAACCCGTCGCAGGTCGCGCAGTAGGAGACGCCGCGGCCGGAGAGCCGGTCCTCGTTGGGGAGGTCGAGCTTGCGATAGCCCGAGCCGGTGGACAGGATCACCGCGCGGGCGGTGTAGGTGTCGGTGGCGGTCTTGACGATCTTGATGTCGCCGGTGAGGTCGACCTCAACCACGTCGTCGGCGACCAGCTCGGCGCCGAACCGCTCGGCCTGGGCGCGCATCTCGTCCATCAGCGCCGGGCCCTGGATGCCGTCGCGGAAGCCGGGGAAGTTCTCCACCTCGGTGGTGTTCATGAGCGCGCCGCCGGCGGTGACCGAGCCCTCGAAGACGAGCGGGCTCAGCTGCGCCCGCGCGGCGTAGATCGCGGCGGTGTAGCCGGACGGCCCGGACCCGATGACGATGACGTTGCGGGGTTCGGACGTGACGGACTCGGACATGAGACTCCCAACGGGATCTGGTCAGCGGGATCTGACCGGCGGATCGGGTACGGCGGACACTTCGACAACGTGATCGTAGGCCGAGAGATTCCGCGGGCGGGGCGCCGGTCCGTGGACGGGCGCGGAGGGTGGGCGGCGCTCAGTCGGTCGCGGCGAGCGTGGTGGAGTGGATCACGTCGCCCGTGCCGCACGCGAGCACCTCCGCGACCTGGGTCGACCCGACCGGGAGCCGGAACGCGACCACGGCCGGCTTGCCGTCGTACTGGACGCCGACGAGGTAGCCGGGACCGAAGTCGGCGGGGTCGCACATGAAGCCGGCCGGGGAGGTGAGCGTCGCGCCGGAGTAGTCGACCTCGCGGGGGTGGGGCAGGTCGGCGCGCTGGAGGGCGACCAGGTCCTCGCGCAGGTGGGCGGCGCGCACCTCGCGCACCGGTTGGTCGGTGGGAACCCGCTGCGCCTCGACGGAGGGTGCGCCCGCGGCGTCGTCCCTGGTCGGCGCAGCGGCCTCGGGGGCCGTCTTCGCGGCCTCGTCCAGGGCACCGGCCGTGCCGGCGACGCCGGCGCTGTCGCGGGCCGACTCGTCGTGGGCCGCGTCGTGGGCGGCGGTCATGTCGTCCTGGCTCTGGTGGTCCGACACCATGCCGACGCCGACGCTCACCACGGCCACGGCCGCAGCGGCGCCGAGGAGCATCCGGACCCGTCGCCGCCGCCGGCGTGCCGCCGCGTCGAGGGGGACGACGACCGCCTCGGGATGCGACGCGTGCACCCCGCCGAGCGGGCGGGTGCCCGAGGTCCGCTCGGCGGCCAGGTCCGCGATCACGTCGTCGATCCGGGCGGCGACGTCGCCGGGCATGGGCACCGGGCCGCCCGCGTCCGCGAGGGCGCGGCGGATCGCTTCCTCCCGGGCGGGAGTCAGGGGCTCGGTGGCGTCGTTCATGGGGGTCCTGGCGTGGGGTCCCGGGCGGGACGGGGCGGGTGATCAGTCGACGGCGGTCCCGGCGGGTGGTCCGCGGGGCGTCACCGATCCGACGTCCGGTGCCGCGCTCGGGTTCCCGGTGACGTGGGGCGCGCGGTCCGCGGCCCCGTCGGCCCCGTCGGCCAGGTCGTCGAGCACGTCGGCGAGGAGCACCGCGAGCCGGGCCCGGCCCCGGGAGCAACGGCTCTTCACCGTGCCCTCGGCGCAGTCGAGGATCTGCGCGACCTCGGCGACCGGATAGCCCTCCATGTCGACGAGCACGATCGCCGCCCGTTGCTCCTCGGGCAGGGTCCGCAGCGCGGCGAGCACCTGCTGGCGGCGCTCGACGACCAGGCCGTGCTCGGCCGGGTCGGTCGGCTCGGCCGGGTCGGTCGGGGCGCCGGCGCTCGCGTGGTGCGCGTGACCGCCGGCGAGGTCGTCGAGGTCGTCGGGCAGTGGCTCGGCCCGGCGTACCTTCTCCGCGCGCAGGCGGTCGAGGCAGGCGTTGACGACGACCCGGTGCAGCCAGGTGGTCACCGCGGCGTCACCGCGGAAGGTCGCGGCGCGGCGGAACGCGGAGACGAGGCCGTCCTGGAGACCGTCGGCCGCGGTCTCGCGGTGGCCGCAGGTCCGCAGCGCGACCGCCCACAGCCGGTCGCGGTGGCGGGCGACCAGGGTGCCGAACGCCGTGGGGTCGCCGGCGACGTGCGCGTCGAGCAGCTGCTGGTCGCTCGGCTCGGCGGACTCACCCACCACGGACCACCACCTCGGAGACCTCGGCCCGGAAGTCGCTACCGACCTCGGGCAGGGCCGTCCACCACAGCACGAGGTAGCGAGCCGCCACCGGTTCCCCGGGCGTCAGCGTCAGCCTGCCGCCGCCGGTGTCGGTGGCGACCGGGGTGCCCGTGGGTGCCTGCGCGGGGGCGGTGGTGCCCGCCACGGGGTACAGGCCCACCCGGTTGGGGCCCATCACGCCCTCGTCGACCATGCGGACCTCGACGCCGGCCACGGTGCGGGCGCGGCCGAGGTCGAGGACCAGGCCGACGCCGGTCTTGATGCCGGTGGGGCCGAGCTGGTCGTAGTAGGTCTCGGTGCGCCAGCTGGTCCTCGGGTCGCCGTCGACCACGTTGCCCGACAGTGCCTGGTTCTCCTCGCCGTCGGTGCCGAGCGGGTCGATGGCGCTCGCCACGACCCCCTTGATCGCGCCGGCCCGTCCGCTCGTCGTCTCCGCGGTGCTCGGCGTCCGCTCCGGGTCGCCGCCGAGCACGGTCCGGCCGCGGCCGAGGTTGAACGCGATCGCCACGGCCACCAGCAGCAGCACCGCGAGGCCGACGGCCATCGCCAGGCGCAGCCAGCTGCGGCCGGGCACCGTCTCCACCTCGCCGGTCGCGCTCGGGTCGCCGGGGCCGGTGTCGGTGTCCCACGGCCAGAACCCGGTCGGCGTGGCGCCCGGCGGCGGGCCGCCGGGGGCGGGTTCGGCCGGCACGGGCGGCAGCCGGCGTCGTACGCCGTCGGGCGGGTCGGGCGCGAACAGCGGTCGCTCGGGCAGCTCCTCGAACGGGGGCGGCGGGGGCGGCGGGGTGCTCCGGGTCCGCAGCCAGGTCACGTCCTCGTCACCGAAGACGGGCATGCCGGCCTCGGTGGGGAGCTCGCTGACCAGCGGGATCGGCGGACCGGTGTCCTCGGGCGCGGGCTCCCGCTCGGGCTCCGGCTCCGACGCCGGCTCGGGCTCGGGCTCGGGCGCCGCCGGGACGACCGGGATGTCGTCGCGGGAGGCGTCGTGGGGCAGCGGGTCGGCCATGGCGGGCAGCCAGACCGGGCGCAGCTCGTTGATCGGCGGGATCGCGCGGGCCAACTTCTCCGGCATCCCGGTCGGGTCCCCGACGAAGGCCAGCAGCTCGGCGGCGATGCTGGCCGCGGAGGAGACGTCCGGATGGTCGGCGCCGCGTCGCCGCCACCGGGGCGCGGCGCTGCGCTGGTCGAGCTCGCGCCAGAGCACGTCGAGCGGCTGCGGGACGCCGGCGACCACCTGGCGCGGGCTGAGGGTGGTGTCGTTCTCGCGCGGCGCGGCCGGGACGATCGAGCCCGACGGGCCCGGCCAGGTCGCGGTCAGCGCGCAGTGCAGCAGCCCGCCGAGGTCCTCGAGGTCGCCCTGGACGTCGCCGGGCGAGAGCCCGTGCAGGGCGGCGTCGACGCACATCCCGATGATGCGCACCGCGCCGTACCGGTCGATGAGGACGTTCTCCGGGTTGAGCCGGCCGTGCGTCACCCCGGCCGCGTGCGCGCGGGCCAGGGCGTCGGCGATGTCGGCCACCAGCCAGGCGGCGTTGCGCGGGCTCAGCGGCCCGTCGTGGGTGACCAGGATGTCGAGGGAGATGCCGGTCCCCCACTCGTTGACCACGAAGCAGCGGCCGTCCTCCTCCTCGGCGTCGAGCACGCGCAGGATCCGGGGGTCGAGGACCCGGGCCGAGGTACGCGCGGCCTCCACCAGGTCGCGCGCCCGCGCGTCGTCCTGGTCGATGACGTGCAGCGCCACGAACCGTTCGAGCACCCGGTCGTGGGCACGCCAGAAGCGCCCGCCCCCGCTCTCGCTGAGCAGGTCGATCAACCGGTAGCGGCCGGCCAGGACATCGCCCGACCGCGTCGACGTCGCCACCTCGTCCCCCTACCGATCCATCCTCGAGTCCCTCCGGTCACCTTAGACCGGGCGCTGCCTGAACTATCGCCTGCGCAGCCGCCGGCCGACGGTGTCGGCGACGGACGTCACCTCGTCGAGGCCCAGCGGCCGGGAGACGCCCAGCAGGACGGCGCCCGCGCCGGCGCTGACCAGCGCCACCTCGAGCGCGGCCCACAGCCAGTTCGGGTGCGTGCCGACCAGCTCGACGACGGTGTCGGTGACCACGATGTCGAGGAACCGGGCGACCACGAACACGGCCACGCCGGCCGCCAGCAGGCGCAGCAGGAAACCGCGCCGGCGCCACACGGCGCCCTTCGGCAGGCCGCCGCGCCGCAGCGTGCGCAGCAGCACGACGGAGGAGAGGCTCGCGCCGACGGTGTACGCGCCGCCGTACGCCAGCACCAGCATCGGCGAGGTGTCCCACGGGTCGACCCGGCTGACGAACAGGAGCGCCAGGCTGATGTTGGTGGCCGCGATCGCGCACTGGACGAAGAAGACGATCTTGTTGAGCTCGAGGGCGTAGAACCCGCGCAGCACCAGGTAGTGGACGGTGAACGCGACGACTGCGAAGCCGAAGAGCACCATCGACGACTCGAAGCGGTGGACGTACGGCGCCGTCGCGCCGTGACCCCACACGACCTGGGCCAGCGGGAGCGCGATCGAGGGCAGCAGCGCCGCGAACGGGACGACGACCGACAGGGCAGTGCGCAGCGTCGAGCCGAGGGTGGTGGCGAGCCGGCCCATGTCGTCGCCGGCGGCGGCCGCGGACAGGCGCGGCAGGATCGCGGTCGCCAGGGAGACGGTGATGATCGAGTGCGGGACCATCGTCACCAGCATCACGTTCGAGTAGATGGTGATGCCGGTGCCGTCCTCGGCGGCGGCGGTGCCGCCCGACGCGAGACGCACCACGACGACGTACGCGATCTGGTTGACGACGACGAACAGCACCGTCCAGATCGCCAGGTGCAGGGTGTGGCCGAGCCCAACGCCGCGCCAGTCGAAGCGGGGCCGGACGCGCACCCCGGCCGCCCGCAGGTAGGGCAGCAGGATCAGCAGCTGGACGGCGATGCCGACGGTCGAGCCGATGCCGAGCAGGGCCTCCTGGCCGGAGGTGAACGCACCCCGCTGCTCGGCCGTCGTGGCCGGACCGAAGGCGACCAGGTAGGCCACCAGCACGGCGATCGAGATGACGTTGTTGGCGATCGGCGCCCACATCATCGGGCCGAACCGACCGCGGGCGTTGAGCACCTGCCCGACCAGCACGAACATGCCGTAGAAGAAGACCTGCGGCAGGCAGTAGCGCGCGAAGTCGATCGCCGACTGGCGCTGCTCGGCCAGCTCCGGTGCGTTGTAGCTCGGCACCAGCACCTGCATCACCAGCGGCGCGGCCACGACGAGCAGCACCGTCACCAGGCCCAGGAAGCAGGCGGCGAGGGTCATCACCCGGTCGACGTACGCCGCGCCGCCGTCGGGGTCGTTCTTCATCGAGCGGACCAGCTGCGGCACCAGCACCGCGTTGAACACCCCGCCCGCGAGCAGGATGTAGAGCATGTTCGGCACCGTGTTGGCCACGGTGAAGATGTCGGCGTGCAGCGAGATGCCGAGGGCGGCTGCGAGCAGGGTCGAGCGGATGAAGCCGCTGAACCGGGACACGATCGTGCCGGCCGCCATCACCGCGGTGTTGGCGAGGATCTTCTTCTGCTCCCCGCCGGACCCGGCGTCGCTGTCGGTCTCGCTCACGCGGTGACCTCGTCGGCGTCGTCGGGCATGCCGTCGCCGCGCGAGGCGCGGAACCGGCGGACCAGGCGGATGCCGATGGCGACGAACAGGATCCCGGCCCCGGTGCCGATGATCGCCCAGATCACGACGCCCACCTGGCCGGAGCGGATCGGCAGCTGGTCCTCGGCGCCGATCGGCGTACCGTCGGCGTCGGTCAGCCGGAGCCGGACGTTGTGGACGCCGGTGCCGTGCATGTCGGCGCTGATCGGGACCGACGAGCGGCTGTTGGCAGCCAGCACGATCGGGTTGGCGGCCTTGATCGTGGCGTCGGAGTCGGTGGCGGCCTCGATCCGCACGGTGACCGCATGGTCGAGGGTGTTGCGGATCGCGACGTTGAAGCTGCCGGAGCTGCTCGACAGGGTGACGCCCTGCGGCGCGTCGATGCTGACCTTGTCGAGCTGGTCGCTCACCCAGGAGCGGGACCGGGCCAGGCGCGGGGCGGCGTCGGCGTCGTCGCGCATGGCGTACGACGTCCCGGCGAGCGCCTCGCCGACCAGCGTGGTGCCGATCGTGTACTCCTCGCCGAGGATGCTCTGCAGCGACCGGCCGGACCGGATCAGCGCGCCCGCCTCGTCGAGGACGCTGGCGTCGAGCTGGGCCGCGACCTGGCCCTCGGGGTAGGTGAGGTCGTCGGGGTCGACCTGGCGCCCCGGGTCGCCCGGATCGGCGGCCAGCTCGTCGGTGCGGGTCAGTGTCGGCAGGTCGACCGGCCGGACCAGCGCGGGGTCGAGGCCGGTCCAGAACTCGTCGGCGCCGGCCGCGTCGATGCTGGAGGGCAGCACCACGGCGAGCGGCGCGGGGCGCTCGTCACCGGCGGCGAGGATCCGGACGGTCGCCTCGCTGAGCAGCCGCTGGCGCAGCGCCACCGGCGCCAGCGCCGGGTCGGGACCCGGACCGCCGCGGGCGGTCGCGGTGCTCGTGGGCACGACCGGCCGGTCCCCGACCAGGGGGCCGGCGGGCGGGCCGTCCGGGAAGGCGTCGGCGCCGAACACCTGGTCGCCGAGCAGCACGGTCGCGTCGTCGTCGACCTTCCCGATGGCGGCGGCGTCGAGATAGCCGTTGCGCGAGGCGACGACCGGGGTGCCCTCGACGCCCCAGGCGTCCAGGGTCGCCGTCGGGTGCTTGCGGGCGGTGCCGTAGAGGCTCGGCAGCGCGCGAGCGGCGGCGGCGAGGTCCGGGTCGCCGTACGGCAGGACGGCGACCGTGTCGTCGGGCAGCAGGGTGCCGGCGTTGCGCATCCAGGACTGTGCGGAGCGCACCAGCGGGCTGTCGGGCTCGAGGGTCGCGTTGCCGACGTCGGCCGCGTCGTCCCCGCCCTCGCCGGCGTCGTCGTCCCCGCTCTGCGATTCGCTGGGCGAGGGGCTCTCGCTCCCGGAGGGCTCGCCGGCCGGCGCGGCGGGCGCGATCTCCCGCACCGGGTTGCCGCTGGCGAGCTGGCTGACGGCGTCGGGCACCGCCGGGTCGACCAGCCAGGTCATCGGCGTGGTGCCGCCGGCGGCACCGAACGCGAGCGGCCCGCCGAGGCTGCCCTCCGGAGAGAGCGCGGCGTCCCACCAGCTGGTGCGGCCGAGCTCGCCGTCGGCGGAGTGCGCGACCCGGCCGCGCAGGGGGACGACGATGGCGGTGTCGACGGCCTGGCCGGCACCGGGGGCGACGTACGGCAGGAAGGTGCGGGCCCGGCCGTCGGCCAGCGTGTCGCGCCCGTCGGCGTTCTCGCCGAGCGCGTGCACCCCGAACCAGTAGACGCCGGTGGTCGGGTTGGGGAACTGCAGCCGCAGCACCCGCTGCGGGATCCGGATCGTGTACTCGGCGGACTCGCCGGGCCCGAGGGACGCGACCTCCGCGCGGACCTCGAGGTCCTCGGTGTAGCGCTGGCCGACCTCGGCCTCGGGGTCGGTGGCGATCGCAGAGGCCAGCTGCTTCTCGGCCGTCATCGGCGGCGCGGTCGACCCGAACATCGGGTAGAGGTTGACCCGCTGCCAGGTGTCGAGGTCGACGTTGGTCACGGTGCCGCTGATGACGAGCGGCCCGGAGCGCGGCAGCACGCCCGGCGTGAGCGCGTCGATGCTGACCTCGAGCGGCGGGTCGTACTCCGCGTTCTTCGGTGCGGCGTCGGCCGGCGTCGGGGGCGAGGCATGACCGGGCGCCGCCGGCAGTCCGACCGGGAGTCCGGCCGCGAGGACGAGAGCGGTCGCCAAGCCCGCGAGCAGGCGGGGAGGACGGCGGACCACGGACCGAGGGTAGTAGGGCCTCGGCTGTGCTCTCTCCTAGACTCTCCGCCCGTGACTGACACGCCTGACCCGACACGCTCCGGCGCCCCGCTGAGGCTGGTCGACGTCCAGGCCGCGGTCGCCGCCGAGCTGGACCGGATCGGCCCGGTGATCGACGAGCTCGGCGCGCTGTTCGCCGCGGCGGGCCACGAGCTCGCCCTGGTCGGCGGTCCGGTGCGTGACGCGATGCTCGGCCGGCGGTCCAACGACCTCGACTTCACCACCTCCGCGCGCCCCGAGCAGACCGACCGGATCCTCAAGGCCTGGGGCGACGCGTGGTGGGACATGGGCCGCGACTTCGGCACCATCGGCTGCCGCAAGGGCGAGTGGGTGGTCGAGGTGACGACGTACCGCTCCGAGTCCTACGACCCCGACTCCCGCAAGCCCGAGGTGCAGTACGGCGACACGCTGGCCGGTGACCTGGGCCGCCGCGACTTCACCGTCAACGCGATGGCAGTACGGCTGCCGGGTCGCGAGATCGAGGACCCGTACGGCGGCGTGCTGGACCTCGCCCACCGGGTGATCCGCACCCCCGGTACCCCGGAGCAGTCGTTCTCCGACGACCCGCTGCGGATGATGCGGGCCGCCCGGTTCGCCGCCCAGCTCGGCTTCTCGGTCGACCCGTCGGTCGTGCAGGCGATGACGGACATGGCCGATCGGATCCAGATCATCTCCGCCGAGCGGGTGCGCGACGAGCTGGTGAAGCTGGTCTGCGCGCCGCACCCGCGGCTCGGGCTGGAGCTGCTGGTCGAGACCGGGCTCGCCGACCGGGTGCTGCCGGAGCTGCCCGCGCTCAAGCTGGAGCGCGACGAGCACCACCGGCACAAGGACGTCTACGAGCACACGCTCACCGTGCTCGAGCAGGCGATCGACCTGGAGCCGCGGCTGCTGGAGCGCGCCGACATCCCGGGCCCGGACTTCGTGTCCCGCTTCGCCGCGCTCATGCACGACGTCGGCAAGCCACGCACCCGCCGCTTCCAGGACGACGGCGCGGTCACCTTCCACCACCACGACGTAGTCGGCGCCAAGCTGACCCGCAAGCGGATGAAGGCGCTCAAGTTCAGCAACGACCAGATCGATGCGGTCGGCGACCTGGTCGAGCTGCACCTGCGCTTCCACGGCTACGGCTCCGGCGAGTGGACCGACTCCGCGGTGCGCCGCTACGTCCGCGACGCCGGCGAGCAGCTCGAGCGACTGCACGTGCTCACCCGCGCCGACTGCACGACCCGCAACAAGAGGAAGGCCGACCGGCTCCGTCGTACCTATGACGACCTGGAGCTGCGTATCGACCGGCTCTCCGCGCAGGAGGAGCTGGCCTCGATCCGGCCCGACCTCGACGGCAACCAGATCATGACGATCCTGGGCATCGGGCCCGGCCGCGAGGTCGGCGAGGCCTACCGGTTCCTGCTCGAGCTGCGCCTCGACAACGGCCCGATGGCCGAGGCGGACGCGGACGCCGCGCTGCGGGAGTGGTGGGCCGCGCGCGGCTGAGCCGCCGCTACCAGGGCACCGGGCCGGCGGCGTCGAAGAAGCTGCCCGAGGGCCCGTCGTCGTCGAGGAGGGCCGCGCGCACGACCACGTCCGCGGCCTCGTCGGCGGGGGTCGGGGCCGCCGCCCGGTTCTCCGGGCCGCCGAGGTCGGTCTGCACCCAGCCCGGGCACACCGAGTTCACCTTGATCGGGGTGTCCGCGAGCTTCTTCGCGAGCGCGACCGTCAGCCCGTTGAGCGCGGCCTTCGACGCCTGGTAGGCCGGCACCACCAGGGAGTGGTACGGCGAGGCGGGGTCGAGCTGGTCGCTGAGCGAGCCCATCCGGCTGGAGACGTTCACGATGCGTCCCCGCTCCGAGCGGGTCAGCAGGGGGAGCACTGCCTGGGTCACCCCGACCGCCCCGAGCACGTTGGTGCGGAAGGTGCGTGCGAAGAGCTCGGGGTCGAGCGGGTCGGTGGCGTGCGTGGCGGTCGCCTCGGGCAGGATGCCGGCGTTGTTGACCATGATGTCGAGCCGGCCGTGCTCGCGCCGGATCCGCTCGCCGGCTGCGCGGATGCTCTCCTCGTCGTCCACGTCGAGCGGGACGGCGCTGGCCCACACCCCCGCCGACCGCAGGCCGAGGACGGCCTGGTGCGAACGCTCCGCGTCCCGCGCGCCGATCACGACGCTCACGCCCTTCCGTCCGAGGCTGCGCGCCGTCGCGAGGCCGAGGCCGCGGTTGCCGCCGGTGACGAGGGCGACCCTCGGGTTCATCGTCGTTGTCGTCATGCCTCCAGCCTCGCGCGGCGGGAGGGCGCCGGTCTGGCGGCAATCGGACGTCGCAGGCTGTGCGGGGGGTCACATACCGCCGGTCTGCTACCTGCGGGTAGGTTGCCCGCAACCGCCCTGTTCCCACGGAAGGCAATCGCCATGGCTGACACCTACGAGAAGCTCATCGAGGACTCGATCGAGATCTCCGCTCCCGTCGACAAGGTGTGGAGCCTGGTCACCGACATCCCGGCGATGGCGAAGTGGAGCCCGCAGGTCGTGAAGTCGACGGTGAAGGGCGGCGTGGTCAAGAAGGGCGCCACCTTCACCAACCTCAACAAGCAGGGCATCAAGCGTTGGCCGACCGCCGGCAAGGTCGTCCGCTTCCAGCCCCCGGCCGGTGCGACGCCGGGCGACTTCGCCTTCCGGATCCGCGAGAACCGGACCATCTGGTCCTTCGAGCTCGAGGCGACGGCCGACGGCGGCACCCGGCTGACCGAGCGCCGCGAGACCCCCGACGGCATCTCCGGCGTCTCGATGCTGCTCACCAAGGTCGTCCTGGGCGGCCAGGAGCCGTTCACCGACGAGCTGCGCCGCGGCATGCGGCAGACCCTCGAGCGGATCAAGGCCGAGGCCGAGGCCTGATCCTGACCGCTCCTCTGGTCTCATAGGCGCGTGAGCCAGGACCGTCCCCCGCGCCCGCGGCCCGCGGCGGTCCCCGCCACGAGCCGGGCGACGACGATCGCGACCCTCGCGGTCGTGCTGCTCGTCCTGGTCGGCGTGGCCGTCGTGCTGCTGTTGCCGGACGGCGGCGACGCCCCGGGCGGTCGTCCCAGCGCGCCGGGCAGCACCGTCCCCCCGCCGCCGTCCTCGGGCTCCACGCCCACCCGGACCGAGCCGCTGCCGCCCGTCCCGACGCTCCCGGCGCCGACCTGCCCGGCCCGCGCGCCGGTCCAGCTCACGGTCCTCACGTTCAACATCCACTTCGGCACCAGCCACACCGGCCGGATCGAGCTGAACCGGATCGCCCGGGAGATCCGCGCCTGGCAGCCCGACGTGGTCCTGCTCCAGGAGGTCGACAAGGCCCGACCGGTCAGCGGCGACCTCGACCAGGCGGCGGTGCTGGGGGCCAAGACCGGCCTCCACCACGTTTACGGCGGCAACTCGCGCAACACCGGCGCCGGACCCCGCGGCAACGCGATCCTGACCCGGTTCCCGATCGCGGCCGCCACCAACACCCACCTGCCGATGGCGGGCGGCAAGGAGCTGCGCGGGCTGCTGCACGCCCAGCTCGACGTGGGCGGCGTACCGGTCAGCGTCTATGCCAGCCACTTCGACCACCGCAGCCGCGAGGCGCGCCGGGTCCAGGCGAAGAAGGTGGTCGGACTGATGGCCGCCGACCCGCTGCCCAAGCTCTTCGGCGGCGACCTCAACACCGGCCCCGACTCGCGCCCGATCGCGATCCTCAAGCGCTCCGGCCTCGGCGACTCGTGGGCGGTCGGCTCCGGCAAGGGCGCCACCGTCCCCGCCGAGCGACCCGGCAGCCGGATCGACTTCATCCTCCACGACGGCTGGTTCACCCCGGTCCAGGCCGAGGTGCTGTTCTCGGCCGTCTCCGACCACCGGGCCGTGTGGACCCGGATGCAGCTCCAGCCGCCGCCGGCCTGCGGGTGACCTGGAGGTGAAATGCACATCGCCCCGGTTCGGTGTCCGAAACGGGGCGATGCGGGTGGTGTGGACTCGAGGTCCCTCACCTGGTTTCGACGCGCCCGTCGCGACTTCGTTCCTCAGTCGCGGGGCTTGCTCAACCTGCGGGCGTCGTGGTGACCGAGCTCGTTCCTCGCTCGGTCACACGCCCTTGATGAAGGCCTCGAGCTGGGCGCGGCCCTCGGTGTCCTCGATCTGCACCGGCGGGCTCTTCATGAGGTACGCCGAGGCGGGGATGATCGGGCCGCCGATGCCGCGGTCCTTGGCGATCTTGGCGGCGCGGACGGCGTCGATGATGATGCCGGCCGAGTTCGGGGAGTCCCAGACCTCGAGCTTGTACTCGAGGTTGAGCGGGACGTCACCGAAGGCGCGACCCTCGAGGCGGACGTAGGCCCACTTGCGGTCGTCGAGCCACGCGACGTAGTCGGACGGGCCGATGTGGACGTTGCGGTCGTCGGCACCCACGCCGGCCAGCGGGCCGTTGAGGTTCGACGTGACGGCCTGGGTCTTGGAGATCTTCTTCGACTCCAGGCGCTCGCGCTCGAGCATGTTCTTGAAGTCCATGTTGCCGCCGACGTTGAGCTGGTAGGTGCGGTCCAGCACGACGCCGCGGTCCTCGAACAGCTTCGCCATCACGCGGTGGGTGATGGTGGCGCCGACCTGCGACTTGATGTCGTCACCGACGATCGGGACGCCGGCGTCCTCGAACTTCTTGGCCCAGACCGGGTCGGAGGCGATGAAGACGGGCAGGGCGTTGACGAAGGCGACACCCGCGTCGATCGCGCACTGGGCGTAGAACTTGTCGGCCTCCTCGGAGCCCACCGGCAGGTAGGAGACGAGGACGTCGACCTTGGCGTCCTTGAGCACCTGGACGACGTCGACCGGCTCGGCGCCGGACTCCTCGATGGTCATCCGGTAGTACTTGCCGAGACCGTCGAGCGTCGGGCCGCGCTGGACCTCGACGCCCAGCGTCGGGACGTCGGCGATCTTGATGGTGTTGTTCTCCGAGGCGTTGATGGCCTCGGACAGGTCCTTGCCGACCTTCTTGTCGTCGACGTCGAACGCGGCGACGAACTCAACGTCGCTCACGTGGTAGTCGCCGAACTGGACGTGCATGAGCCCCGGGACGGTGCTCGCGGCATCGGCGCCCCGGTAGTACTGCACGCCCTGGATGAGGGACGTGGCGCAGTTGCCCACGCCGGCGATCGCTACTCGAACCGAACCCATGGGGTTTCCTTCCTTGGTACTCATGACATCTCGTGAATGACAGGTGCTGACCTGTTCCGTTGTGCGGTGCCGGTCAGGACGGCGTCGACGGTGCTGGCGTCGGCGTCTCCGGTCCGGGTGGTGCCTGCTGGCCGCTGCGCTCGGCGTTGATGAGCTCCGAGAGCCACCGGACCTCACGCTCGACCGACTCCACCCCGTGACGCTGCAGCTCGGCGGCGTACCGGTCGGCCTCGGCCTGCGTCATCATCAGCTCGCGCTGGACGCGGTCGAGCCGCTCCTGGAGCCGGGAGCGGCGTCCTTCGAGGACGCGCAGCCGGATCTCCATGTCGGTGGAGGAGAAGAACCGGAACCTGATGTCGAAGTTGTCGTCCTCCCAAGCGGTCGGACCCACCTCCGACATCAGGCGCGAGAACTCCTGGGTGCCCAGGTCGGTCACCTGGTAGACGATCCGCTGCCGGCGGGTCTGCGGACCCGACGGCACGGTCTCCTCGATGAGGTTGCCGCGGAGCATCTTCTTCAGCGCGGGATAGAGCGAGCCGTACGACAGCAGCCGGCCCCAGCCCAGCATCAGGTTGAGCCGCTTGCGCAACTCGTAGCCGTGCATGGGTCCCTCGTGCAGCAGTCCGAGGACTGCGAGCTCGATGGTGTCCCCGCGCCGTGCCATGCGACCTATCGTAGCGATATATCCGCGGGACGTGAACTTCCGATGGATCGGGAGTGTCGGCACGGGGGGTTGGACGACGAAACTCGCGCCTGGACGAGGAAGCTTCCTCGTCCCAGCGTGAGTTTCACCGGCCGGCCGGTGAAACTGTCCCCACCCCCTGGACCGACCCCGCCCCGGCCGCCCCTGGTCCGGCGACAGCGATCCGGGAATCGGGTCGGCCGAGGCCCGCGCCGTACCCTGTCCTGCGTGGTTCAGGGAAAACGGAAGACCGGCGCGCCGACCAAGAGGTCGAAGGCGCGCTCGAAGGACCGTGCGCCGCTCACGTGGAAGCAGTGGCTCAAGCGGATCACCGTCTGGGGCCTGATCGCCTCTGTGGTGATGGCCCTGCTCGGTGCGGCCGGCTTCTTCGTCGCCTACCGGTCGATCGATATCCCCGACCCCAACGCCGAGTTCCTGACCGAGACCACGAAGGTCCTCTACGCCGACGGCAAGGGCCAGCTCGGCCAGTTCGCGGTGCAGAAGCGTGACTCGATCGACTACGACGAGATGCCGCAGTACGTGAAGGACGCGGTGGTCGCGGCGGAGAACCAGACGTTCTGGACCGACAACGGCCTGGACCCGAAGGGCATCCTGCGGGCGGCGTTCAGCAACGCCCAGGGCAACGCGACCCAGGGTGCCTCGACGATCACCCAGCAGTACGTGAAGATCCTGTACCTCACCCAGGAGCGCACCTGGAAGCGCAAGCTCAAGGAAGCGATCCTCTCGCTGAAGGTGAAGAACCAGCTGAGCAAGCAGGACGTGCTCGAGGGCTACCTGAACACCATCTACTTCGGCCGCGGCGCGTACGGCATCCAGGCCGCCGCCCAGGCCTACTTCGCCAAGGACGCCGCCGACCTCGACCTGGCCGAGTCCGCGGCCCTGGCCGCGATCCTCAACAACCCCAACGGGCTCGACCCCGCCGACGGTGACGACGTGGTCCAGCGCCTGCTCGGTCGCTACCAGTACGTGCTCGACTCCATGGTCAAGATGGGCACCGCCCCCGCGGGCGAGGTCTCCCAGGTCCGCGAGGCGCTGCCGAAGTTCCCGAAGGTCAAGCAGAGCGAGCAGTACGGCGGCCAGCGCGGCCACGCGCTCACCATGGTCCGCCAGGAGCTGCTGCGCATGGGCTTCAGCGAGCAGGAGATCAACGGCGGCGGCCTCCAGGTCACCACGACCTTCACCAAGAAGGCGATGGCCGCGGCCGCCGACGGTGTCGCCGAGGCGCGTCCGGAGGGGTTCGGCCCCAAGCAGCTGCACGTCGCGGTCGCGTCGGTGCAGCCCGGAACCGGCGCGGTGCGCGGCTTCTACGCCGGCCAGGACTACCTGCTCTCGCAGATCAACTGGGCGGTGTCCGGCGGCCAGGCCGGGTCGACGTTCAAGCCGTTCGCGCTCGCGTCGGGGATCGAGTCGGGCTTCGAGCTCAAGGACACCTTCGACGGCAACTCCCCCTACGAGCTGCCCGGCGGTGGCCGCCCGATCGAGAACCAGGGCGACCACAGCTACGGCCGGGTCAACCTGATCAAGGCCACCGAGGACTCGATCAACACCGCCTACATCGACATGACCCTGGCGATGCCCGACGGGCCGAACCAGATCATCGCCACCGCCAACGCGATGGGGATCCCGCCGGCCGAGCCGGCCTCGCCGGCGTACGGCATCCCGACCTCGAGCCCCGGCTTGCAGCCCAACACCGGTGTCGCGCTCGGCTCGCAGACGGTCAGCCCGATCAACATGGCCAACGGCTACGCGACCATCGCCAACCGCGGGGTCGCCGCCGACGCCTACATCATCGAGAAGGTCGTGGACCGCGACGGCGTCGTGCGCTTCACCCACGAGAACGCCACGCACGAGGCGCTCAGCGAGGGCATCGCCGACGACGTCGGCTACGCCCTGCAGCAGGTCGTGCGGTCCGGCTCCGGTACGGCGGCCCTGGGCCTGGACCGGCCCGCCGGCGGCAAGACCGGCACCGCCACCAACGGGAACGGCGAGGTCTCCTCGGCGTGGTTCGTGGGCTACACGCCCCAGCTGGCGACCGCGGTGATGTACGTGCGCGGCAAGGGCAACGAGCAGCTCAAGGACTGGCTGCCGTCGTACTTCGGTGGCGCCTACCCGGCCGAGACCTGGACCGCGGTGATGACCCGCGCCCTCGACGGCACCGACGTCGAGGAGCTGCCGCCGGCCGCCTACGTGAAGGGTGAGGCGCCGAGCGACGGCCACGAGTACGTCCCGCCGCCGCCCCCGCCGCCGAAGAAGCCGAAGAAGCCCAAGGAGACGAAGACGCCGGAGGCTCCCCCGACGGAGCTGCCGCCGCCTCCCCCGCCGACCACCGAGCTGCCGCCGCTGCCGACGGACACCGTGCCGACGACGCCGACGACGCCGACCGCACCGGGCACGCCGTTCACTCCGCCCGGCCAGAAGCCGCGCGTGCGCCAGGGCCGCCGCCGTCCGGCCACCCGCTGAGGGAACGGTGACCCACGTCCACCCGACGCGTGACGACGCGGTCGTCACGGCGCTGAGCGAGGTCGTCGGTGGTCCGATGGGCGAGCGGGCGCGGCCGCACCGGTGGTGGACGCCGGCGCGGGTGCTGCTGCTGCTGACGGCGGTGGTGTTCGCCGCCGGCCTGGTCCAGAAGGCGCCGTGCTCGCTGGCCCAGGGACGCGACCAGAACTGGGTCTACTCCCACATGTGCTACACCGACCTCAAGCCGCTCTACGTGCCGCGGGGTCTGGCCGAGCACGCCTGGCCCTACTCCGACGACGCGCAGACCCGGGCCCGCTACGAGGTGATGGAGTACCCCGTCGGTATCGCCTACTGGGCGTGGGGCACCGCGTGGATCACCCACGGGCTCAACGGGTCACCGGACGTCGCGGCGCGCTCCAAGGCCCCGGTCTCCGACCTGTACGGCGACCCGGCGGTCCAGGACGAGGAGAACATCTTCCTGCTCGTCAACGCCGTGGGCTTCGCCGCGCTCGCGCTGCTGTCGACCTGGCTGCTGGCGGGGGTGAACCGGTCGCGGCCCTGGGACGCCGCGGCGTTCGCCCTGTCCCCCGCCCTGCTGCTGACCGGCCTGATCAACTGGGACCTGCTCGCCGTCGTCCTCGTCGCGGGGGCGCTGTGGGCCTGGTCGCGGGACCGGCCGCTGCTCACCGGCGTGCTGATCGGCCTGGGGACGGCGACCAAGCTCTACCCGCTGTTCCTGCTCGGCGGGCTGCTCGTGATCTGCCTGCGCCAGCGCCGCCTCGGCCGGTTCGTGGTGGCGGCGCTGGCCTCGGTCGCCGCCTGGGCGGTGGCCAACGCGCCGGCGTACCTCAGCGGCGCGGAGCAGTGGAAGGTGTTCTGGTCGTTCAACGCGCAGCGGCCGGCCGACCTCGGCTCGCTGTGGCTGCTCGTCGACCAGGCCGGCGACCTCGGCATCGCGGCGCACACGATCAACATCTGGTCGTGGGCGCTATTCGGCGCGTGGTGCGTCGGGGTGTTCGTGATCGGCATGACCGCCGGGCGTTCCGGTGCGGTGCCGACGGTCCCGCGGCTCGCGCAGCTGGGCTACCTGGTCGTGGTCGGCTTCCTGCTGGTCAACAAGGTCTACTCGCCGCAGTACGTCCTGTGGCTGCTCCCCCTCGCTGTCCTGGCCCGGCCCCGTTGGCGCGACCAGATCATCTGGCAGGCCAGCGAGGTCTTCTACTTCTGCACCGTCTGGTGGTACCTCGGCGGCTACCTCGCCCCGGCCGGCGGCGGCGACGCCGGGTTCTACTGGGTCGGCATCGTGGTCCGGGTCCTCGGCGAGCTCTACCTCGCCGCCGTCATCGTGCGCGACCTCTACCGCCCCAGCCACGACCCGGTCGTGCTCGAGCGGGTCGAGCCGGGGCGGGTCGTGGAACCGCACCCCATGCGAATCGGCGGCTGATCGCCCCCATCCGCGACCAATACGCATGGGGTGCGGTCACAGGATCAGCCGGAGACGACGACCCGGTCGAACGCGGTGGCGGTGTAGCGGACCCGCACGTCGACGTCCTCGCCGACCTCGGGCACCCGGGCGCCGTGCGGGACGAACAGCATCGATGCCTGCATGTGCGGGGGCTCGGCGAAGAGCCGCTGCTTGCCGTCGATGGCGTACGGCGAGCGCACGAAGCCGACCGCGTCGAGTCCGCCGCGGGCCAGCGTCGCGGCCCGCGCCTTGATCGACTGCTCGCCGGTCGGTGCCTCCAGGCCGATGCCGTGGGCGGTGCCGCCGCTGACGACGAGCACGTGGCCCGACTTCGGGGCGGTGCGGCCGCGGTAGCCGAACGCGTCGCCACGCTCGACCGGGTGGACGTCGAGGACGGTCGCGGTGACCCGCAGGGCGCCGCGGTCACCGAGCCACAGACCGGTGCCGATGCGGGGACGGACCGTGAAGTCGCCGTACTGGCTGCGCAGGGTGGCCAGCTCGGCACCGCTGAGGTGGCTGACCCAGACCTCGGGCCTCCCGTGGACGGGGACCTCGGCACCGACGAAGTCGTTGACCAGGCGGGTGACCTCGCCGAGGTGGGTGCCCTGCCCGAGCGGCAGGTGGAGGGCCAGGCCCTCCACCCGGGCACCCGGGTGCTTGCGGAGCAGGTCGCCGGCCTCCCACAGCTCGCGGGCGGCCATGCCGTGGCGGCGCATCGAGGTCATCCGCTCGAGCACGATCCGCGCAGCCGGGTCGGCGTGCAGCAGGTCGCGCAGGTCGCTCAGCCGGCTGACCGTGTGGACCAGGCGCCGGCGGGTCGCGGCATCGGGCAGCGGCACCCACGGGCGCCACGGGGTGAGCACGAGCAGGTCGCCGTGCCAACGCTGGGCGACCTCCGGCAGCTCGTCGTAGGTGCCGACGGCGAGGGTGCGTACGTCGTGGCCGCGGTCGGCCAGCCACTGCGTCTTGCGGGCCAGCCGGCCCAGCGTGAAGCCGTAGCCGTTGCCCTTCGCGACCGGGACGATCCCCGGCTGGGCGTCGGCGACCGCCTCGAGGTGGGCCCGCCAGCGCGGGCCGTCGACGGTGAGGGTCAGCCCGCCGGTCGAGCCTGTCGAGACCATCAGCCCCTCCGCTGCAGGTAGACCTGGAACGCCTTGTAGAGCACGCGGTTGACCGGCAGGTCCCACTCGCCGGCGTACTCGACCGCCTCGCCGCCGGTGCCGACCTTGAACTGGATCAGCCCGACGTGGGCGTCGTCGGCGTCCAGGGTCTCGGTGATGCCGCGCAGGTCGTAGACGGCGGCGCCGGCGGCGATCGCGTCGCGGATCATCGCCCACTGGATCGCGTTGGAGCCGCGCACCTCGCGCTTCTCGGTGGACGAGGCGCCGTAGGAGTACCAGGCGTGCTCGCCGACCCGGATCGCGATGGTGGCGGCCACCAGGTCGCCGTCGTGGCGGGCCAGCCAGAGGGTGAACCGCTCGGGGTCGTCGGCGCACAGGGCGTCGTACATGGTCTCGAAGTAGCGCAGCGGGCGCGGCGTGAAGTGGTCGCGCTGGGCGGTGTGGACGTAGAGCCCGTGGAACGCCGACAGGTCCTCCCGCGTGCCGCGGGTGACCTCGACGCCCTCCTTGACGGCCTTCTTGATGTTGCGGCGCCACAGCTGGTTCATGCCCTTGAGGACGTCGTCCTCGCTGCGCTGGGTGCCGTCGGCGGAGCGGAGCGGGATCTGGAACACGAACTGCGGCTGCCCGGCGGCGAAGCCGCCCTCGACCCCCTGGTGGCGCCAGCCGAGCTCGTGGAGCTGGGCGACCACGCGAGCCCCCACGGGCGTGCGTTCGGCGGGCGGGATCTCGCCGAGGAGGCGCACCGACGGGTCGGCGATGCCGTCCTTGACCTGTGCCGTGGTCCAGCGTCGGGTGACCACCGGAGGACCGATCCGGACGGCGAACGCGCCCTGCTCCTTGAGGTGGCGCACCATCGGGTCGAGCCAGGCGTCGAGGTCGTCGCTCTCCCAGTCGATGACCGGTCCCTCGGGCAGGTAGGCGAGGTAGCGGTTGAGCTTGGGGAGCTTGCGGTACAGCACCAGCGCGACGCCGACCTGCTTTCCCGCGTCGTCGAACCAGCCGAGCGACTCGCTGCGCCACTCGCTCTTCACCCGCGCCCAGCCGGGCGTCTGCAGGAAGCTGGCGGACGGCAGCGTGGCGAGGTGGTCGCGGTGCTCGGTCGGACTGATCGGGCGCACGCTGGGCATGGGGCCAACCTATCGGGCCGGTGGCGCGGGGCTGAGCCCCGGCGACCGGGGTACCGCGTCGCCATGACCGCTCCCCGTCCCCTCGGCTACTGGCTGATCACCTTGGACCGCCTGCTCGAGGAGCAGGTCGAGGACGCCGTCGCCGCGCGGGGTCTGACCCGTCGGGAGTGGCACGCCCTGGGCCGGCTCGAGCACGGCGCGGTGGCCGAGGAGGTCGCGGAGGAGATGCTGCCGGCGCTCGAGCGCCTCGTCTCGGGCGGGCTCGTCGAGCTGCGCAGCGGCGAGTACCGGCTCACGGAGTCTGGCAGCGAGCTGGTCGGCGAGCTCCAGACCGGTCCGGTGCAGGCGGTCGCCGAGCGGGCGGCCGAGGGCCTGTCGGCGGACGAGTACGACGCGCTGCTGGGCTCGCTCGAGCGGGTCGCGACCAACCTGGGCTGGCTCGCGTCCCGGCCGGACTCCTAGGACACCGCCTCGTCCCCCTCGGGCACGTCCTGGGGACCGGTCCGGGCGTCGGGACCCTGCGCGCGCACCCGCTGGACGTGCTCGAGCGAGTCGCGCAGCTCGCTCAGCCAGTCGTCGGCGTGCTGCTGGACCAGCCGCACGCACCAGGCCAGCGCCTCGCTGCGGCTACGGGCGACGCCGCCGGCGATCAGGGTGTCGAGGACGACCCGCTCCGGCTGGCGCAGCCGGGTCATCACCGGCACCGCCAGGTGGGTGAACAGGGTCCGGGTGCCGTCGCACTCGACACCCCAGGCGACCTTCTGGTCGAACTGCCGCTCCGCCTCGCGGGCGATGGCGATCCGTACGTCGCGGGTGCGCTCGCGGAACTCCTGGATCCGTCCCTGGACGGCGGCGGCGCGCTCGGTCGCCGAGGCGTCCTCGGCGAGCGTCGGGGCCGCGATGCGGCCGATGACGGTGATCTCCTCGCGGTCGACGGTGACCTCCGCCAGGGACGCGAACAGGTCCGCCGGCAGCCGTCCGGTGAACCAGCCGCGGATCTGATCGCGCTGCTCGGTTGTAATCATGTAATCGACATTACGCCGATCTGCGGGCAGGGCAAGGGCTCCGACCGCGGAGCCGGAGCCGGGGCGGGCAGCCGGGGCGCGGAGCCCGGGTCAGAGCCGCTCACGCAGCCAGGCGAAGTCGGCGGCGTGCTCCGCGGCCCCGCCCGGCGTCTCGCAGACCACCGGCGCACCGGCGTCCCGCACGACCTGGGCCAGCAGGTCGGGGTCGATCTGGCCGGCGCCGAAGTTGGCGTGCCGGTCGGCGCCGGAGTCGAACGCGTCGCGGCTGTCGTTGGCGTGGACCAGGTCGATGCGGCCGGTGATCGCGCGGATGTCCTCGACGATCGTCTCCAGCGCGTTGCCGCCGGCGTGGGCGTGGCAGGTGTCGAGGCAGAAGCCCACCATGTCGGCGCCCTCGGCCGACGCGATGGCGTCCCAGGTGCCCTTGATCCGCTCGAGGTAGCGGGTCATCGCGTTGGTGCCGCCGGCGGTGTTCTCGATGAGCAGCGGCACCTTGATGTCGGTCGCCTCGATCGCCTTGCGCCAGTTGTCGAAGCCCTTCGCCGGGTCGTCGTCGTCGGTGACGTGGCCGCCGTGCACGATCAGGCCCTTGGCGCCGAGCTCGGCCGCGGCGTCCATGTGCTGCTGGAGCAGCTTGCGGCTCGGGATCCGCTGGCGGTTGTTGGTCGTCGCGACGTTGATCAGGTACGGCGCGTGCACGTACAGGTCCACGCCCGCCGCCTCGGCCGCGGCGCGCAGCGCGGCCGGGCCGCCGTCGTACGCGAGGACGGGGCCTTTGTAGGACTGCGGGTTGCCGAGGAAGAACTGCACCAGGGGGGCGTTGCGGGCCGCCGCCTCGGCGATCGGGTCGGTCTGGTCGACGTGGGCTCCGATGCGCAGCTCGCTCATGCGGTCATCGTAAGGACGGGCCCGGACAGTGCTGTCCCGCAGTGTCCTCACTTGTCCCGCCGCTGTCCTGTCTTCACCGCATTTCCTCGTGGAGAGGGGCATCCGGGCACTAACGTCCTCGCGTGACCACCCTCCATGTCACCTCGGGCGGCCGGACCTGGTCGTTCGAGGAACCCCGCACCGTCAGCATCGGCCGCGACACTTCCTGCGACATCGTCCTCACCGCGCCCTCGGCCTCGCGGCAGCACGCGCAGCTGCGCTCGGACGGCTCCGGCTGGGTGCTGGTCGACACCGGTTCGAGCGGCGGCACCTTCCTGGGCGGCGCCCGGGTCAGCGAGATCCGGCTGACCGGGCCGACCAGCGTCCGCTTCGGCGGCGTGGACGGCGAGGAGGTCGTGCTGACCCCGGCCGGCGCCGTGCGCCCCGCCGCACCGGACCCGGCCCAGCTGCCGCCGCCGGGCCTGGCCCAGACCATGCTGCCCGGCACCGGGCCGGTGGGCCCCGGGTACGTCAACGGGCCCGGGCTGCTGGTGCGCGTCGGTGGCTCCTCGACGCGGTTCCCCCCGGGCGTCGTCGTACGGATCGGCCGCGACCCGGGCAACGAGGTCGTCGTCGACGACCCGTCCGTCTCCCGCCTGCACGGCGTGGTCGAGGGCCGCCCCGACGGCTGGTGGTACGTCGACCGGTCCAGCGCCGGCACCTTCCTCGAGGAGGACCGGGTCACCCAGCGCAGGCTCGAGGAGCCGATCACGCTGATGCTCGGTCACCCGACCGCGGGTGCCGAGGTCGAGGTGGTCCCGATCGTGGCCGCCGGCGTCGCCCAGAAGTCGATCGCAAAGAAGAAGCGCAAGCGCACCGCCGCCCTCGTCGGCGCCGTCGTGGCCGCGCTGGTCCTGGCCGGCGGTGGCGTCACGGCCGCGGTCCTGCTCGGCGGCGACGACTCCCCCGCGAACGACGGCCCGAACGAGGCGGCCGGGCTCAGCACCGCCGAGCTCGACCGGGCCAAGCTCGCCAGCGTCCTGATCATCGCCGTCGACGACAGCGGCGAACCCCTCTACACCGGCTCGGGCACGATCATCAGCGAGGACGGGCTGATCCTTACCAACGCCCACGTCGGCAAGCCCAGCGCGCCGGGGCAGCAGGGCGGCGAGGAGGATCCCGCGGGCCTCCTGGTCGCGCTCACCTCCGCCGCCGACGACAAGCCGGCCGCGCCGTCGTACTCCGCGGAGGCGATCGTCGCCGACGGCGTTCTCGACCTCGCGGTCCTCAAGATCACCGCCGACGCCGAGGGCAAGAAGATCGCCGAGGAGGACCTCGACCTGCCGCGGCCCGTCGAGCTCGGCGACAGCGACGAGCTGCGCACCGGCGACGAGCTGACCGCGCTCGGCTTCCCCGCCGTCGCGCACGTCGCCTCCGACGACGGCCTCGACCGGGCGCTGACCGTGACCCGCGGCGTCGTGTCCACCTTCCTCAAGGAGGCGGCCGTCCCCGGCAACCGGGCCTGGATCGACAGCGACATCCGGATCGGCTCCGGCAACTCCGGCGGTGCCTCGATCAACGAGGACGGCGAGCTGGTCGGCATCAACAGCGCGGTCGTCACCGAGTCGACCGTCGGCGACAGCGGCGAGGGCGGCGCGTTCACCGGCGGCTCCGCGCGGATCCGGCCGGTCAACCTGACCGAGGACATCATCGCGATCGCGGAGAAGGGCGGCGACCCGGAGTACGTCTCGCCGTACCTCGACGACGTGCCGGAGCCCCCGGCCGACCCGATGGGCCAGGCCAGCGCCGCCCCCTCGGGCTGGACCACCGACGGCAACAGCGACTGCTCGACGACCAGCACGCTCGACGACCCGCAGGTGCTCGGCGGCGTGAGCCTCCCGGCCACGCTGTACGCCCACTTCGCGGTCACCGGGCTGCCCGACGGGACGCCGTTCACGATCGAGCTCTACAACCCCGAGGGCGAGCTGCTCGGCTCGCTGGACGGGTCGTGGGACCTCGGCTCCGACGAGGTCTGCGCCTCGGTCTCGCTCGACGTGCCCGAGGGCCTGGCGGGCGCGATCGCGGTGCTCGTCATCGACGAGACGCAGATCCAGAACCCGGTGCTGTTCGGGTAGCACGCCCGTCCCCGGCCCGCCGAGGTCGGGATTCGGCCCGGGCGGGCGGGCGCTGTTAGCCTGTCCCGTCCGGTGCCGCTGGCGCCGTACGCGTCTGCTGGGCCGAACCAGCAGGCAAGCAAGGCCCTCCTGCCGTGGAAAGTCCGCGGCCGCCTGAGTCCAGAGGAGGTGGAGACCGCTTTGCGCAACTATGAAGTCGTGGTCATCCTCGACCCGAGCCTCGACGAGCGGACGGTTCAGCCGTCGCTCGACAAGTACCTGAACGTCGTCCGCAACGACGGCGGCACGGTCGACAACGTCGACGTGTGGGGCAAGCGCCGCCTGGCGTACGAGATCAAGAAGCACGCCGAGGGCATCTACGCCATCGTCAAGCTGACCGCCGCCCCGGCGACGGTCGATGAGCTCGACCGTCAGCTGACCCTCAACGAGTCCGTCCTGCGGACCAAGGTCCTGCGACCCACCGTCTGAGGAACTGAAGAGATCGTGCCTGTGGACGACGGCTACCCGATGTCGGACGTCCACGACACGATGGGAGCCGTTGTCCGGGTCTGACCCGGCACGCCCGTTCATTCCACCCTCACCAGGAGACCCCCATGGCTGGCGACACCGTCATCACCGTCATCGGCAACCTCACCGACGACCCCGAGCTTCGGTTCACCCCGTCGGGCGCGGCTGTCGCCAACTTCACGGTGGCCTCGACGCCGCGCTCCTTCGACCGTCAGACCAACGAGTGGAAGGACGGGGACACCCTGTTCCTGCGCTGCTCGGTCTGGCGCCAGGTCGCGGAGAACGTCGCCGAGTCCCTCCAGAAGGGCATGCGCGTCATCGTGCAGGGCCGTCTGGTGTCGCGCTCGTACGAGACCCGTGAGGGCGAGAAGCGCACGGTCAACGAGCTGCAGGTCGACGAGATCGGCCCGTCGCTGACGTGGGCGACCGCCAAGGTCACCCGCGCGAGCCGCTCCGGCGGCGGCGGTGGGTACGGCGGCAACCAAGGTGGCGGCAACCAGGGCGGTGGCCGTCCCGCGGGTCAGGACCCGTGGGGCAGCGCCCCGTCCGGTGGCGGCAACCAGGGTGGCGGTTCCAACTACGGGGGCGGCGCACCGGCCAACGACCCGTGGGCCGCGCCGGGCGTCTCGTCGAGCGACGAGCCCCCGTTCTGAGGCTCGCACCTCAACCACCGATACAACCAACCATTCCGGCCGCCTTCTGACTGACGCGGCCGGGCTCTGAGGAGGAGCACCACAATGGCGAAGGCAGTCGTCCGCAAGCCGAAGAAGAAGGTTTGCCAGTTCTGCAAGGAGAAGGCCACCGGTGTCGACTACAAGGACACCGCCCTTCTGAAGAAGTTCATCTCCGACCGCGGCAAGATCCGCGCCCGTCGGGTGACCGGCAACTGCGTCCAGCACCAGCGGGACGTCGCGATCGCGGTGAAGAACGCCCGCGAGGTCGCGCTGCTGCCCTACACCTCCGCCGGTCGCTGAGCAGAGTCAGAGAAGGAGAGCTGAACTCATGAAGATCATCCTGACCCAGGAGGTCGAGAACCTCGGCGCAGCCGGTGACGTGGTCGAGGTCAAGGACGGCTACGGCCGCAACTACCTCATCCCCCGCGGCTTCGGCATCCGGTGGACCCGGGGCGCCCAGGCGCAGGCCGACTCGATCAAGGCCGCTCGCTCCGCTCGTGCGGTCCGCGACGAGGCCCACGCCGCTGAGCTGAAGGCCAAGCTCGAGGGCTCGCCGGTCGACGTCAAGGTCAAGGCCGGCCAGGGCGGCCGCCTGTTCGGTGCGGTCACCCCCGCCGACATCGCCGCCGCGCTCGGCGAGGCCGCCGGCGAGGCGATCGACAAGCGGACCATCGTCCTCGGCAACCCGATCAAGTCGCTGGGCAACCACGCGGTGTCGGTCAAGCTGCACGACGAGGTGTCCGCCGCGGTGGCCCTCAACGTCATCCCGGGCTGACGCAGCGTCTCGATACGTAGATCGTTCGTTCCTCACGATCTGCACTCGACGACCAACAACGGCGTGGGGGGGGCCCCCGGGGCCCGGCCCGGCCGTAGGTTTTTGTCGAAACCTGACTACCCCTATCCCCCCCCCCCCAACCCCCCGGGGGGGGGCGGCCCCCCCGGCCCCCCCCCACGCCGTTAGTTTTGGGACACTCCTTCCTTCCCCGATCCCCAGGAGCTTCCCCCATGCGTGTACGACGGCTGGCGCCTGCCGCCCTGCTGCTGCTGACCCCGGTCCTCGCGGCCTGCGGCGACGACGAACCCGACGCCTCCGACACCCCGACCGACGCGTCGAGCGCCACCGAGGCGTCGACGCCCACCGAGGCGACCAGCGCCCCCACCTCGGCCCCGACCGCGCCGTCGAGCACCGCTGCTGCCGGGCTGCCGATGGCCTGCGACGTGGTGAGCGCCGACGACCTGGCCGAGGCCTACGGGATGTCGTTCGGCCCCGCCGAGGTCGGCGGTGGCGCCACCAGCGAGGGTGGCGTGGAGTGGTCCAGCGACAACTGCTCCTTCGAGGCCGAGGGTCTCGCCGAGGTGACGGTCAAGCTGACCGGTCCCGAGGACTTCACCCAGGGCGCCTTCGGCTGCCCCCAGCCGCGTGACAACGACGGCGTCGTGGACCCGGCCGACGACATCGCCGGCGCCACCCGGGGCTGGTGGAAGGTGAGCAACCCGCCGGACTTCGAGGGTGAGCTGCGCGCCTGCGCCGCCACGGTGCTGCTGGAGATCGACCTCGACTACGAGGACGGCGTCGAGTACGAGGGTGACCCGCTCAACCAGTCCGTCGGGCTGGCCGAGAAGATCCTGGCCACGATCCAGGGCTGAGTCCTTCGCGTCGCACCTGACGGGCGGGCTGTGCACGCGCTCGTTCCACAGCCCGTTCGTCAGGTGCGTGCGTCCTCCGGCTCCCCCGCGCCCGCCCACGGGGCCGAGCCCAGGAGCGCGCAGAGCACGATGACGAGCAGCACCCCGGCCAGGCCGACGGTGCCGACGCCGTAGAGCCAGTGCCAGTCGGCGCCGTTGTAGAGCACGTTGGCGACGAGCGAGACGACGATGGCCGTCTCGGCGACGAACCAGACCCACCCGCTGCGGACGCCGGCGGCGCGGGCCCGGGTGCCGAGGGCGTGGCACAGCGCGGCCTGGAAGCCCAGCGCCGGGAGCGAGGCGGCCCACACGAGCGCCGGGTCGGCGTCGTCGAGCCAGGCGCGCGCGTCCGGCGGGCTGAGCGCGATGGCGACGACCACCGCGAGCACGGCGAGGTACCCGAGCGTGAGCCGCAGCGGCAGGTCGGGCGCCGCCCGCACCAGCCGGGCGTAGCCGACCAGCACCAGCAGGCAGCCGAGGACCTCCGACACGTCGACCTTGTCGGCTGGAGCGGCGGTGAACACGACGACGGCCAGGCCGATCGCGATCCAGTACAGCGGCTTCACGCGCCCGGCACCAGCCACGCGTCGCTGCGGGCGCGGCGCACCAGGGTGACCAGCCGCCCGCCCATGAAGACCACGCAGAACACGGTCCACAGCCAGGGCAGTCCCGCGCCCAGCGCACTCGTCAGCAGCACGAGCGGAGCGTAGCCCGCGAGGACGGCGACGCCGGCCCGGGCCAGGTACCGCCCGTCGCCCGCGCCGATGAGCACCCCGTCGAGCACGAACACCACCCCGGCGACCGGTTGGGCGAGCGCGGCCACGACGAGCACCGGGACGAGCGCGTCCCGGACCCCCGCGTCCGGGGTGAACAGCGCGCCCAGCCACGGACTGGTCGCGGCCAGCAGCAGGCCGGTGACGACACCGCTGAGGATCCCCCAGCCCACCATCCGGCCGGTGACCGCGCGCGTCGCGGCCACGTCGCCGGCGCCGAGGAAGCGTCCGGTGATCGCCTGCGCGGCGATGGCGATCGCGTCCAGCACGTAGGCCAGGAAGCCCCACAGGGTCATCGCCAGCTGATGGGTGGCGACCGGCACCGCCGCGCTGCTCGACCCGCTCGCGGTCAGCACCACGGCGTAGGTCGTCACCAACAGCGAGGCACGCAGAGTCAGGGTCCGCACGATGAGCGGTACGCCGGCCCGGGCCGCCGCGCGCACGCCCCCCAGGTGCGGGCGAAGGGCGGCACCCTCGCGCCGGGCGGAGCGGACGACGACCAGCACGAGCGCGACGGCCATCGCGGACTGGGCGAGCACGGAGCCCAGCGCCGAGCCCGCGATCCCGAGGCGCGGCGCCGGCCCGGCGCCGTACACGAGGACGAGGTTGAGCAGGAGGTTCGCGATGTTGCCGACGACGGCCACCACGAGCGGCGTGCGGGTGTCCTGGAGGCCGCGCAGCACGCCGGTGCCGGCGAGGATGAGCAGCAGCGGGGTGAGGCCGAGCGCGGCGACCCGCAAGTAGGTCGTGGCCGGCTCGACCACGTCCGGTGAGGCCCCGAACACCGCGACGAGGGGGTCGGCGCCGAGCCCGGTGACCAGGGTCGCCGGGAGGCCGATCAGCACGGCGAGCCAGAGCCCGTCGAGGCCCTGGGCGAGGGCGGCGTCGCGGTGGCCGGCGCCGATCTGGCGGGCGACGCCCGCGGTGGTGCCGTAGGCCAGGAAGATGCACAGCCCGACGACCGTGGTGACCACGGTGCCCGCGATGCCGAGCCCGGCCAGCTCCGGGGTGCCGAGGTGGCCGACGACGGCGGCGTCGCCGAGCAGGAACAGCGGCTCGGCGACGAGGGCGAGGAAGGCCGGGAACGCGAGCCGGGCGATCTCCCGGTCGAGGGCGCGCGGGCCGTTCACCGCGCGGCTGCCCGGGCGGTGCGGGCGGCCGGTGGATAAGTGGCGTCCCCCTGTGGAAACCGGCGGTGGCGGCGGCGGAGCGGGGGTACGGCGACGGCAGACCCGTCCCGACCGGTCGGTGACCGGCGGGTGAACAGGATCACACCCGACATTTTTGCCGTCCACAGGCCATTGAGGACGTTTGCGCAGGTCAGAGAACCTTTCGGCTGGCTGGCCCGCACGTTCTCCACAAGTTCCTCCCCACCCCGTGCACACCATGTCCGCGTGTCGTCCACGACCTGCCCCGAGTTATCCCCAACCCTTGTGGACAGGCCGCTATCGGCTGCCCCGGTCGACCCCGTAGGTTGCCGCATCGGGGGCCGGCACCGGTCGCCGTCCGGCGATTGTGCCGGACCCGCTCGGCATGCTGGGCACCGGACGACCCGTGCATCGCGCCCGGGGCGTGAGACCAGGAAGGGGCAAGGACCGTGAGCCTCACGGACGACCCGCCGGCCTGGACCGCCGAGCCGCCCGAGCAGTGGGGGGACGGACCGGCGCCGTACCAGCCGGGCGAGGCGCCCAGCGGCGGCCGCACGCCACCGCAGGACATGGCCGCCGAGCAGTCGGTGCTCGGCGCGATGATGATCTCGAAGGACGCCATCGCCGACGTCGTCGAGGTCATCCGCGGCAACGACTACTACCGCCCGGCGCACGAGGAGATCCACGAGGCGATCCTCGACCTCTACAGCCGTGGTGAGCCGGCCGACATGGTGACCGTCGCGGGGGAGCTGCAGCGGCGTGGCCAGCTGCAGAAGATCGGCGGGGCGCCGTACCTGCACACGCTCGCCTCCAACGTGCCGATCGCCGCCAACGCCGGCTTCTACGCCGAGATCGTCTACGAGAAGGCGATCCTGCGCCGGCTGGTCAACGCCGGCACCAAGATCGTCCAGATCAGCTATGCCGGCGAGGGCGAGGTCGAGGGCATCGTCAACGAGGCCCAGTCCGAGATCTACAAGGTCACCGACCGCAACAAGTCGGAGGACTACGTCCCGCTGTCCGACATCATGGACCAGGTCCTCGACGAGATCGAGGCCATCGAGAACCGTGAGACGGGCATCTACGGCGTGCCGACCGGCTTCGCCGACTTCGACGAGCTCACCAACGGCTTCCACGCCGGCCAGATGATCGTCGTGGCCGCCCGCCCCGCCATGGGCAAGTCGACCCTGGCCCTCGACTTCTGCCGGGCCGCCGCCATCCACAACAACCTCACCGCCTGCTTCTTCAGCCTGGAGATGACGCGCGCGGAGATCGTCATGCGCCTGCTCTCGGCCGAGGCACGGATCCCGCTCAACCACATCCGCAACGGCAAGATGGGCACCGAGGAGTGGGACCGCCTGGCCCGCCACGTGGCGAAGGTGTCCGCGGCGCCGATGTTCATCGACGACTCCCCCAACATGACGATGACCGAGATCCGCGCGAAGGCGCGTCGGCTCAAGCAGAAGCACGACCTCAAGCTGATGGTGATCGACTACCTCCAGCTGATGAGCTCGGGCAAGAAGGTCGAGTCCCGCCAGCTCGAGGTCTCGGAGTTCTCCCGCCAGATCAAGCTGCTCGCCAAGGAGCTGGAGATCCCGGTCATCGCGCTCTCCCAGCTCAACCGTGGCCCCGAGCAGCGCGCCGACAAGCGCCCCGCGGTCAGCGACCTGCGTGAGTCCGGATCCATCGAGCAGGACGCCGACATGGTGGTCCTGCTGCACCGCGACGACGTCTACGAGAAGGAGTCGACCCGCCCCGGCGAGGCCGACCTGATCGTCGCCAAGCACCGCAACGGCGCGACCCGCGACATCGTCGTGGCCTTCCAGGGTCACTACAGCCGGTTCGTCGACATGGCGCACTGACCTGGCGCCGACGCCCGGATCGCCGAGGCGCTGGGGACGGACGACGACGACGACCAGATCCGCGCGGCGTGCTACTTGCTGCAGGTCCTCGGTCGGAGCTACGTGTGGCCCGGTGATCTCGCGGCACTCGGCCAGCACCTGCGCCGCGGGATCGACGTGCTGACCCGGATGCTCGATCCCGAGGACGACGAGATGGACTTCCTCGAGCTCTGGGAGGACAGCCCGGAGGTGGTGGCCCCGGTCCAGGACCAGGTCGCGGAGCTTCGCGGCCGGCTCGCCGACGGGCACGGCGACGGCGACGGAGCCGCAGAGCGGGGCGACGCCCGGGCTGTGCCTGGCTCGCGCCGTGGAGACCGGTGGACCAGCTACTTGACCTCGCAGCGCCGCAACAGCGCCAGGCCGACGACGAGCGGGACGACGATCCAGATCAACGTGGTCGATGCGAGCTGCGCCCACTCCTGTGCCGATGAGGTCCGACCCTCGAACAGGGCGACCTGCGTCTGGTTCCAGTCGATCCAGGCCTGGAGGTCGGTGAACCACTCCCGGGCCCGGGCCAGCAGGACCAGGATGCCGGAGAGGACGAAGGACAGCACGAAGTAGCCGACGACGGCGGCCGCGGAGCTGCGCAGCACCACGCCCAGCGTGAAGCCGATGGCCATCCCGACCAGGTTGCCCATGACGATCTCGGCGGCGTGGGCCGGACTGATGTCCCACACCGTGTCGACCCCGGCGAGGGCGGAGCCGACGACATTGCCGACGGCTCCGATCAGGAGCGCCGCCAGCATGGAGACGATCCCGACGATGACGGTCGCCATCGCCTTGGCGCCGATCACCCGCCCCCGACCGGGGACGAGCGTGAACGTCGTCAGTCCGCTGCGCTGGCTCCACTCGCTGGTGACCGCGAGGATCGCGATCAGGGGGAGGATCAGGGTCATCGGGAAGCCGATCGCGGTGGCGAAGGTGTCGTAGCTCAGCGTGCCCTCGGGGGCGAAGACGATCGCGGCCGCGGTCGCCACGACCGAGAGCAGGCCGGTGCTCGTGAGCAGCCAGAAGCCCGAGCGGGTGTCGAACATCTTGCGCAGCTCGACGCGGACGATCCGGCTGGTCGGGATCGGGGCCACGGCGCGGCCCGCGGTCGTCGTGGTGCTCTGGGTGCTCATCGTGCTGCCCTCCGTCGGGATCGGTGCCGGCGCGCCGGTGCTCGTGGGTGCTCGTGGACCGAAGCCTCGTCGCGACCTGCCTGCCACCGCATCGGCCTCGAGGCCGGCCCCGCCTCCGCCGAGGGGAGGGGCGGCGTCTCGTTCTTTCGGCCGATCGCCGCCGCCTCGCCGATCCCTAGGCTGGGGGCGTGATCACGACCGCCCTGCGCTCGCTGTGGGACGAGCCCCGCGCCGCCGACCCGCCCGGAGCGGCGTGGCGGGACCGGGTGCTGGTCGGCGCGGTGATGGTCGTGGCGCTGCTCGAAGGGATCTTCCGCGAGGACGTCGCCTGGCGGCCGGTGGTGACGGTCGTGGCGCTCGCGCTGGCGCCGGTGCTGCTGTGGCGCCGTACCCACCCGTTGGTCTGCGTCGCGGTGGGCTTCGGCACCGGTACGGCGCTGGCGGTGGCCGGCCAGCTGGCCGGGCTCCCGGGCGTGGGCCTGCACACGACCAGCTTCATCCTGGTGCTCGTCTACGCCCTGGTCCGCTGGGGCTCGGGACGGCAGATCGTGACCGGGCTGGCGGGGGTGCTGGTCGCCGCGGGCGTCAGCATCGCGACCGACGACACCGATGCCGCCGAGCTCCTCGGCGGCATCGCCGTCCTGGTGGCGGCGGCAGCCGGCGGGGCGGCGTTCCGCTACCGCGCCGAGAGCTGGCGCCGGGCGCTCGACCAGATCCGCAACCAGGAGCGTGTCGGACTCGCCCGCGAGCTCCACGACTCGGTCGCCCACCACGTCTCCGCGATCGCGGTGCAGGCGCAGACCGGCCGGACGATGGCCCGGAAGCGACCCGAGGCGGCCCTCGAGGCGCTCGCGGTCATCGAGGGGGAGGCCTCGCGGACCCTGGCGGAGATGCGCGCCATGGTCCGAGTGCTGCGCGACGGGGCACCGGCGGAGTACGGCCCCCGACCGGGTGTCGCCGACCTGGTGTCCCTCGCCCGCCGCGACCCGGGCCCCGTCGTCGACGTGGAGCTGTCGGGCGACCTGGCCGGGCTGCGGCCCCAGGTCGACGCAGCGGTGTACCGCATCGCGCAGGAGTCGCTGACCAACGCGCTGCGACATGCCCGCAACGCCTCGCGGGTGGAGATCAGGGTCGCCGAGCGCGCCGGAAGGTTGCGGCTGCGGGTGAGCGACGACGGCCGGACCGACGCGACGCGGCCGGCGACCCACGGCTTCGGGCTGCTGGGGATGACCGAGCGCGTGCAGCTGCTCGGTGGCACGCTGCACGCCGGACCGGCGCCCGAGGGCGGGTGGGCGGTCGACGCCGAGCTGCCGACGGAGACAAGCCGATGAGGGTGGGCCGATGAGGTGGGCGATGAAGGTGGGCCGATGACGGTGCGGGTGCTGGTGGCCGACGACCAGGACCTGGTGCGCACCGGCCTGGCCATGATCCTCGACGACCAGCCCGACATCGAGGTCGTCGGCCAGGCCGCCGACGGCAGGACGGCCGTCGAGCTGGCGCGTCGGCTCCGCCCCGACGTGTGCCTGGTCGACATCCGGATGCCCGGCCTGGACGGCATCGAGGTGACCGAGCTGCTCGCCGGACGGGACGTCCCGGACCCGATCGCGGTGGTCGTGATCACGACGTTCGACCTGGACGAGTACGTGCACGGCGCGCTGCGGGCCGGCGCCCGCGGGTTCCTCCTCAAGGACGCCGGTCCGGAGCTGCTGGTGCAGGCCGTGCACGCCGCCGCCGCCGGCGACGCGCTGATCGCGCCGAACATCACCCGGCGGCTGCTGGCCACCCTCGCCGCGGGGAGCTCCCCGAAACGCCGCGCCCAGCCGGTCGAGCCGCTCACCCGACGCGAGGAGGAGGTGCTGGGGCTGGTTGCCGTCGGCCGCACGAACGCCGAGATCGCCGCCGAGCTGTTCATCAGCCTGACCACCGCCAAGACCCACGTCGCGAGCCTGCTGACCAAGATCGGCGCCCGGAACAGGGTCGAGATCGCGATGTGGGCCTACGACACCGGCCGCGTGGGGCGCTGAAGCGCCGGACCGACGGCGCTCCCGCCCGCACATCCGGGCCTTTGTCCCGCAAGCGCTGGTGCCATCGGGCCGGGCGGGATCCTTCCGGCGGATCAAATTCCGGCGATCCGGGCGGAGATGTCGCCCATTGCCGGCGCCGGCCGGCCAGGTGACCTACGGTGGACGGTGATCCGGTAGTAGGGGGGCCGGCGTCGGAGAGCAACTGCTGGATGCGTCCGACGTGGCACAGGGCGGAGCCGGATCCGTGCCGCTGAGAGTAGACGAGAGATGTCCTCTGGCGTGCCCTGCCTCCTCCCGAGGCCCCGTCACCTCCCCGCTGCTCGTGGCCCCGTGCGCAGGCGGGACCACGGGAGGACTCCGGACGGACCGGGGTCCCCGGATCGGCCGACTCGAGGAGGTCCCGATGGTTCGCAGCACGCACCTGGTCACCGCGATGGGCGGGAGGCCGTCATGTCCCTGAGCCGGGAACAGAGCCGTATCACCGTGCTCGACAGGCACGAGCTCTTCGCCGAGACGCTGCACCTGGCCCTCACGAACGCCGGCCACCAGGTGCAGCGCATGTCGCCCCCCGAGCCGGCGGCGTCACCCGCACGCCTGGTCGAGGCGGTACGACGCTCGCGGCCCCACGTCCTCCTGCTCGACCCGGACCTCGGCGACGTCGACGGCGCCGAGGTGATCCGGACCCTGGGCCGGTGCGGCGTGGTCGTGGTGGTCCTGACCGCGGAGATCGACCGTGCTCGCTGGGGAGGCTGGCTCTTCCTCGGTGCGCGTGCCGTGCTGTCGAAGTCGGTGACGCTCACCGAGCTGTCCGCCGCGCTGCGCGCCATCGGCGAGGGACGCGAGGTGCTCTCGCGCGAGGAGCGCAACCGGCTCGTCGAGCTCCACCACCGCGAGCATCACCAGATCCTCGAGTGCCGGGCCCGGCTCGATGCCCTGACCCAGCGGGAGCGGGAGGTGCTGACCCACCTGATCTACGGCGACACGGTGAGCGACATCGCGCACGCCGACGTCGTCTCCGAGGCCACCGTGCGTACGCAGGTCAAGTCGATCCTCGCGAAGCTCGGTGTCACCTCCCAGATCGGGGCGGTGAGCGTGGCCTTCCGGGCGCGGTGGCGCCCGGCCCACCCGGTCCGCACCGCCTTGTCCTAGGCCACGCGGCCCGGGCGCGACGGACGCGCCCGGGGCGCTCACGGCGCGACGTGGTGCTTGCGTACGCCGAACGCGGCCGACAGTGCGGCCAGCACGAAGGCGATCGCGCCAAGGGTGAACACGGTGGTGTACGCCGCCTCGGTGGGGACCGAGAAGCTGCCGGCAGGGGTCGTGAGCGTGTGCGAGGAGGAGGCGAGGATGGTGATGACGATGGCCGAACCGATCGCGCCGCCGATGGTGCGCATCACCGCGTTGACGGAGTTCGCGATGCCCGTGTCGTGGGGCGCGACGTGCTGGTTCAGCAGGGCCGGCATGGAGGCGTAGGCCACCGAGATGGCGGCGTTGCCCGCCACGAGGGCGACGATGAACTCCGCCGCGTGGCCGTGGAAGAGCGCCAGTGCCGCCATGGCGACGATGCCGAGCACGGTGGCACCGACCAGCACCCGGCGGGGACCGTACCGGCCGACCAACCCGCCGGAGAGGGGGCCGAGCGGGATGGCCAGCAGGGTGCCCGGCAGCATGAACTCGAGCGAGGTGCGCAGCACGGAGGCGTCGAAGCCGTAGCCGGTCAGTGCCGACGGGGCCTGCACGAAGAACGTGGCGCCGAGGAACACCGAGAACATGCCGTAGCCGACGAACAGGGCGGCGGCGTTGGTGAACGCGATCGTCGACGCCGCGCGAGGGCTGCTGGCCACGAAGTCGGTCGACGAGCTCACCGTCGACGCCATCGCCAAGGCGGCGGGCGTCTCCCGGACCGCCTTCTACTTCTACTTCCCGACCAAGCAGGCCGTCGTCGCGGCGCTCCTCGACGAGCTGTGGGACCAGTTCGGTGGCACCTACGGCTGGCTGGACACGACGGGCGTCGACCGTGCGGCGCTCCTCGAGCACCACCGCCTCGTCGCCGGCGTCTGGCGTGGACACCTCTCGGTCCTCGCCTGTACGACCGGCCCCAGCCTCGACTACCCGCCGCTGATCGAATGGGCCGACCGGGCGCGCGGCCGGTTCGTGGACGGCCTGGCGGCGAAGATCCTGCGGGACCGGGCCGACGGGGTCGCGCCCGAAGGGGTGGACGCCCGCGCGTTGGCGCAGATGGTGTTCGACCTGCGCGACGCGCGCATGCGCGTCCTCGCGACCGTCGGCGAGGCCGAGATCGAGCAGGGGCTGGCCGACCTGACCGAAGGTGTCCTCCGCCTTCTCTACGGCGCGGTCGGCTGAGGGCTCGCGGGCATCACCCACTGCACGAGCTGGAAGACCACCCCGTTCGGGTCGGTCATCTGGAAGTAGCGCTCGCCCCAGGGCTCGGTCTCGATCGGGGTCACGACCTCCACGCCCTCGGCCCGAAGGCGGGCGTACTCGGTGTCGATGTCGTCGACCGTGAACACGACGAGCAGCCCGTCGGCCGGTCCTGCGGCCGAGGCCGGCTTGAAGCTGGCGAGGCCGGTGCGCAGGTAGATCAGGTTCATCCCGGCCTGCGGGTGCTCGAGGGAGCAGAAGCCGTCGGCGGACATCGCCTCGGTGAAGCCGAGGTGGCGCTGCGCCCAGGCGGCGGACGCCTCGACGTCGGCGACGTTGAGGGAGACGGCGGTGGCGGTGATGTTCATGGTCCTCCTTGGACGGGCTTCTCTATACGCTGTACAGCGTACAACGTACGACCATGCCAGACTGTTCCCGTGAGTACGACGAGCACCGGGGCCGGTGAGCCGAGCCGGACGCTGGCGCTGCTGTGGGGCGACCCGTCGGCCGGCCCGCGCCGCAAGGGACCCGGCCGTTCGGTCAGCGTCGAGCAGTTGGTCGAAGCGGCCCTCGCGCTCGCCGACGAGCGGGGCCTGGCCGCCGTGACCACCCGTGCGGTGGCGGAGCGGGTCGGCATCTCGGCGATGTCGCTCTACACCTACGTCCCGGGCAAGCCCGAGCTGCTCGACCTGATGGTCGACGCGGTCTACCTGGCGATGCCGCGCCCCGCCTGGCGCAGCCGGTCCTGGCGCAGCCGGCTGACCCGGGTCGCCGAGGCCAACCGCGAGCTCCTGCGCGCGCACCCGTGGCTGACCGAGGTCGCCGCGCTGAGCCGCCCGCCGCTCGGCCCCGGCGTGCTGGCGAAGTACGAGCACGAGCTGGCGGCGTACGACGGCACCGGGCTGGGCGACGTCGACACCGATGCTGCGCTCTCCTACCTGCTCGGCTTCGTCCACGCGCACTGCCGGGCCGCCCACGACGCCGCTCGTGCGAGCACCGACAGCGCGATGAGCGACGCCGACTGGTGGGCAGCCAACCAGCCGATCCTGGCCCGTGCCTTCGACCCCGCCACCTACCCGCGCGCGGTCCGGGTCGGTGCCGCCGCCGGTGCGGCGCAGGGGAGCGCGTGGGACGCCGACCGGGCCTGGCGGTTCGGCCTGGCCCGCACCCTCGACGGTCTGGCCGCGCTCATCGAGGGGCCCCGGGCCCCTCGGGATGCGTGAGGTCGTAGGCCCGGGACAGCTTCTGCGGCACCACCATCCGCCACGCGTCGACGACCAGCTCGCGCGCCTCGGTCGGGTCGAGCGCCGCCAGCTCGGCGTGCACCCAGGCGAAGCGCAGGTCCGACTCCGCGGGCAGGTGGAACTTGTGCGGCTCCCCGGCGACCAGCGCCGCCCGCTCCTCCTTGGGGAAGGCGAAGCCCATCACGGCCTCGTCGAGCGAGAACGCGGCGTACACGATCCGGCCGACGCGGAACTTCAGCCGGTTGCGGACGTAGACCGGGTAGGACCGCTCCAGCTCGTCGGCCAGGGGCCGGACGTCGTCGAGGCTCGCCACGCACGGATGGACCGGTACGACGCCGCGAAGTCATCGCGGACTCATCGCGGAGAAGGCCGGTGGCCCGATGTCGAGATCGGGCCCGTTGGTTCGACGTACGGCTGAACCGACGCCGCCCGGTGGGTCGGCGCCACCACGAGAGGAACCGACCATGTCCTTCCAGGCCTACCTCGACAACATCGAGAAGCGGACCGGCCAGACCCCGCGCCAGCTCATCGAGCAGGCCCGCGATCGAGGCTTCGCGGGACCCGACCTGAAGGCGAACGACGTCGTCGCCTGGCTGAAGGAGGACTACGACCTCGGCCGCGGCCACGCCATGGCGCTGGTCCACGTCCTGAAGAACGGCGCGACCATCAGCACGCGACACGTCGGCTCCGCCGGCAGCCACCGCGACGACTCGGACACCCTGTGGCTCGACGGCATCGCCACGAGGCCCGCGGCCGGCGCGGCCACGCCCTAGCCAGGAGCCTAGTCTGGGCGCGACCGAGAGGAGCGCCGATGGCGGACGCGCAGACCACCGGGTTCGGCCCCGTCACCCAGCTGGCCTGGGTCACCGCGGACCTCGACGCCACCGAGCGGGCGCTGGGGACGGCGTTCGGGGCCGTCGGGTGGACCCGGATGCCCGGCATCCACTTCGGCCCCGACACCTGCACCCTGCGCGGGGAGCCGGCGGACTTCACCGCCGACATCTCGCTGAGCTACGCCGGCGACCTGCAGCTCGAGCTGATCCGCCCGGTGCGGGGGGCGTCGATCTACGCCGAGTTCCTCGCCGAGCACGGCCCCGGCCTGCACCATGTCTGCTGCGAGGTCCCGGACCTGGACGCGGCCCTGGCGCGGGCGGGGCACGACGGGTTCACTGTCGTCCAGGCCGGCACCATGGCGGGTGGCCTGATGCGGTTCGCCTACCTCGACACGTCCGCCGCGGGGGCGTCGTACGTCGAGCTCGCGCAGGTCGCTCCCGACCTCCGGTCGTTGTTCGCGGACGTCAAGGCGCGGTCGGGCCGGCCGGTCCCGGGTCCTCACTGAGGTGGTCGAGGAGGGTGTCGAGGTCGTCGAAGGCGACCGACTCGACGCCCTCGATCTCGACCTCGATGTCCTCGAACCGGAGGTCCTGGTCGAGCTGGACCCGCACGATCGCGTCCGGCAGCTGCAGCGGGGCGACGAAGGAGAGCAGCACCGCGTCGACGAACACGACCGCCGAGGTGAGCGTGAGGTCCTCGCGCAGGGCGGTGGGCTCGGCGACGGGCTGGTCCCCGACGGCGTCCTCGATCTCGGCGACCGTCTGCGCCACGACCTGGTCCCACTGCTCGCCGGTCAGGGCGAGGAAGGCCGCGACCCGCTCCACGAGCACGGCGACCTCGACGTCGTCGCGGTCCTCGAGCTCGGGGTCGACGTTGACCATCACGTCGGTGCCGGCCGCGGGCAGGTCGGCCATGCCGTAGGCGAAGCCGTCCTCGGCCTCGGGGTCGCGCAGCAGGGGCGCGAGGGCGTCGAGGAGTCGCTGGATGTCCATGGGCGCGAGGCTACGACAACCGCCCCAGCGCGGGTCAGGCGCGCTCGACCCGGGTCCAGCCCGCCCAGCCGCGCTCGGCGAGCAGCTCGCGCAGCCGGGTGACCATGGGGTGCCCGTCGGCCATCGAGTCCAGCAGCTGCACGAACGCCGAGTCGTCCATCAGCAGGTCCTGCTGCTCGAGCTGGCCGGTGGCGGCGGCCTCCTCGAACAGCTCGACCAGGACATCGGCCATCTCGTGCACCAGCGGCTCGTCGTCGGTCCCGTCGCTGCGCAGCATCCGGCCGACGAGCTGGTAGAACCGCACGGTCCGCTCGTCCTCGAGCTGGGCCCGCTTGTCGGCCATGAACGCGGGGATCCGGTCCGGGTAGCGCGCGGCGACGAGGATCCAGGCGTCCCGCTCGGCCTCGATCATCTCCTCCGGTACGCCGGTCGCGCGCACCAGCTCGAGGTAGTCCGAGACCTCCTGGGGCACCGCCAGGGTGTCCCCGGAGCCGAGCTGTGCGATCCGGCGGCGGTGCTGCTGCAGCTCGCGGATCTCGGCCCGCAGCCGCCGGTCGATCTCCTCGACCGCCCCACCGAACGTGTCGGCGTCGGCGTCGAGGAGCTCCTGGACCCGGGCCAGGGGCACGCCGGCGTCCGCCAGGGTGCGGATCCGGATCAGCCGCACGACCGCGCCGGCGTCGTACGTCCGGTAGCCGGAGCGGTCCCGCTCCGGCTCCGGCAGCAGCCCCACCTGGTGGTAGTGACGCACGGTCCGGATGGTCACCCCGGCGTACGACGCCAGCTGTCCGATCGTCAGCACGGAACCAGCCTGCCCGGTCAGGCGAAGCGGCGGCGGTAGACCCGCATCGCGACGGCGTACGCGAGGACCAGGAGACCGGTGCACCAGGCCACCGCGATCCACGCCTCGTCGCCGACCGGCTGCTCGGCGAACAGGTTGCGGATCGTGTCGACGATCGAGGTGACCGGCTGGTGCTCGGCGAACCAGCGCACCGGACCGGGCATCCCTTCGGTCGGCACGAACGCGGAGCTGACGAACGGCAGGAAGATGATCGGGTAGGCGAAGCCACCGGCGCCGTCGGGCGACTTGGCCGCCAGTCCGGCGATCACCGCCAGCCAGGTCAGCGCCAGCGTGAACAGGACGAGGATGCCGGCGACACCGAGCCAGGCGAGCACGCCCGCGCCGGTCCGGAAGCCCATCACCAGCGCCACCAGCACGACCAGGCCGACCGAGAGCAGGTTGGCGACCAGCGAGGTCAGCACGTGGCCCCACAACGCGGCGGAGCGCGCGATCGGCATCGAGAGGAACCGCTCGAAGATGCCGCCCTTGAGGTCGAGGAACAGCCGGTACGACGTGTAGGCGATCCCCGAGGCGACCGTGATCAGCAAGATGCCGGGCAGCAGGTAGTCGACGTACTCCTCCTCGCCGCTCTCGATCGCCCCGCCGAAGACGTAGACGAACAGCAGCAGCATCGCGACCGGGGTGATCGCCGTGGTGACGATGGTGTCGGGGCTGCGCAGGATGTGGCGCAGGGACCGACCGAGCAGGGTGCGGGTGTCGCCGACGGCGTGGGTGCTCATGGGTTCCTCACTTCTGCGTGGTGGTGGTGCCGACGACGGCGAGGAAGATCTCCTCGAGCGTCGGCTGCTTCTCGACGTACTCGACCCGGGCCGGGGGCAGGAGCGCCTTGAGCTCGGCGAGGGTGCCGTCGACGATGATCCGGCCCTCGTGGAGGATCGCGATCCGGTCGGCCAGGCTCTCGGCCTCCTCGAGGTACTGCGTGGTGAGCAGGACCGTCGTCCCGCCCTCGGCGAGCTCCCGGACGGCCTGCCAGACCTCGATCCGGGCCTGTGGGTCCAGGCCGGTGGTCGGCTCGTCGAGGAAGATCACCGGCGGGTCGCCGATCAGGCTCATCGCGATGTCGAGGCGCCGGCGCATGCCGCCGGAGTACGTCGCGACCCGGCGCCCGCCGGCGTCGGTGAGCGAGAACCGGGCGAGCAGGCCGTCGGCGATCCTGCCGGGGTCGGGCAGGTGGCGCAGCCGGGCGACGAGCACGAGGTTCTCGCGTCCGGTCAGGATCTCGTCGACGGCCGCGAACTGTCCGGTCAGGCTGAACGACTCGCGGACCCGGTCCGGCTGGGTGGCGACGTCGAAGCCGTGCACGCCGGCCGTCCCGGCGTCGGCGCGGAGCAGGGTCGCGAGGATCCGGATCAGCGTGGTCTTGCCGGCGCCGTTCGAGCCGAGCAGCGCGACGATGGTGCCCGCCGCGACGTCGAGGTCGACGCCCTTGAGGACCTCCACGTCACCGAACGCCTTCGTGATGCCGGTGACCCGGATGGCCCCTTCCGGGCGCTGCCCGGGGGTGGTCTCGTTGGTCATACGAGAAGCGTGCAGGGTTGACGTCGCGTCAAGGTCAACCCCCGGATCGGCAGCAACTTTCTGGTGAGCCGTCGAACCGCGCCGGCGTGACGGGGACCGGGAGGCCCGGGGTAGCGTGCTGCCATGACTCGGGCACACGGCTTCGGTGGCGGCTCCTACGGATCGAGCACCCAGGTGCAGGACCGCGACGGGATCCGGACCTTCACGGTGCGCGAGCTCGTCGCGTACGGCCGGCTGATCGTCAACCGGGAGCGGGTCGACCCGGAGCGGGTGGTCCACGACTTCATCCGGGCCAACCCGGAGGTCGACCTCGACGCGCGCAGCACGATCACCGACTGGCAGGACGGCCTGCGGCCCGGCGACACCGCCGAGCGCCCCCGCGGCTACTTCTGATCCGGCTCCGACCCGGTCCTGACCCGGTCCTGACCCGGTCCTGATCTTCCTGCGAGGATCGGGCGTCATGGACCTGGTGCGTTCGCTCCCGCTGTTCGTGCTCGCCGCGATCGCCGAGATCGGCGGCGCCTGGCTGGTCTGGCAGGGCGTGCGCGAGCACCGCGGCTGGCTGTGGATCGGCGCCGGCGTGATCGCGCTCGGCCTCTACGGCTTCGTCGCGACCCTCCAGCCGGACGCACACTTCGGCCGGATCCTGGCGGCCTACGGCGGCGTGTTCGTCGCCGGCTCGCTGCTGTGGGGAGTCGCTCTCGACGGCTTCCGTCCCGACCGGTACGACGTCGCGGGCGCGCTGGTCTGCCTGCTGGGCGTCGCGATCATCATGTACGCGCCGCGCTCGAGCTGAGCGCCGCCGCCTGGCGGGGCGCGACGGGCGGTCAGCGCCGCCGGGGCGCAGCGAGCGCGACGAGCATGTCCAGGGCGTGCGCGAGGTCGCGCTGCGAGCGGGCCGGGTCGGGGTTGGCGATGTGCTGCAGGACCAGGCCGTCGACGACCCCGAGGACGAGGCGGCCCAGCACGTCCAGGGGCACCGCGCACTCCTCGCCCGCGAACGCCGCTGCCTCCGCGCACAGCTCGGTGAGCAGATCGGTGTAGCGCGCGAACTCCAGGCGCGCGAGACCGCTGCCGGCGTCGGTGCGGGCCGAGTACAGCGCGAGCTCGAACTGCGCGACCCGCATCCCCGTCCCGCCGTCGAGCAGCCTGGCCCAGAACGTGCCGACTCCCTGGCGCAGCGCGTGCTCGATGCCCTGCTCGAGGTCGAGCGACTCCCGCAGGGCGGCGGAGGTGTCGTCCACCACCCGGGTGATCACGTCGCGGAGCAGCTCGTCCCGCGACGAGAAGTCGCGGGCCAGGGCCTCCGGCGAGACGCCTGCCTCCGCCGCCACCGCGTCCATCGTCGTCCCCGCAGCGCCGAGCGCCTCGACCACCCGGATCGCGGCCGCGACGACCTGGTCGTGCCGGTCTGCTGCTTCGTGCGTCACGTCGGCACCGTACCGCCTCGCCGCGGTCCGGCGGGGCGGCCGCAGCCGGCTGGTCAGGCGAGCTGCCGCGTGAGCTGGTCGAGGAACTCGTCGGCCATGGCGATCTGCGTCTCCAAGCGGGCGCGGCGTGCGGTGGCATCGGCGAGGACCGCGGTCAGCCGTGCTCGAGCGGTGGCGTGAGCGTCGGCTGCACCCGCGTCCCGGAGGGCCTCGAGGTCGCGCATGGCGGCGCTCATCTCCTCGAGCGTGAAGCCGAGCGGCTTCATCCGGCGGATCACCAGGATCTTCTCCACGTCGTCCTCGGTGTAGAGCCGGAATCCGCCGTCGGTCCGTCCGGACGGCCGGAGCAGGCCGACCTCGTCCCAGTGGCGCAGACTGCGCAGGGACAGCTCGGTGCGGGCGGCGACCTCGCCGATCTGCATCATGTGCCGATCCTCCCGCACGTCGCGACGATGCCGACTCTCACGTTACGTGAGGGTAGGCTCCCGCGAACGTGAGCGACACCATCACCGTCCGGTCCGCGCTGCGGTCCCCCCGCCTGCTGCGCACCGAGGTGCTCGCGGGGCTGGTGGTGGCACTGGCCCTGATCCCCGAGGCGATCTCGTTCTCCATCATCGCCGGCGCCGATCCGCGCATCGGCCTGTTCGCGTCCTTCACGATGGCGGTCGCGATCTCCTTCCTCGGCGGTCGCCCCGCGATGATCTCGGCGGCCACTGGCGCGGTAGCGCTGGTGATCGCCCCGGTGATGCGTGACCACGGCTACGACTACCTGATCGCCACGGTGCTGCTCGGCGGCGTGCTGCAGATCGTGCTGGCAGGGCTCGGTGTGGCCCGGCTGATGCGGTTCATCCCGCGCTCGGTCATGGTCGGCTTCGTCAACGCCCTGGCCATCCTCATCTTCGAGGCCCAGCTCGACCACCTCGTCGACGTACCGTGGGCGGTCTACCCGCTCACGGCCGTCGGGATCGCCGTCATCGTCGGCTTCCCGCGGATCAGCTCCGTGGTGCCCGCGCCGCTGGTGGCGATCGTGGCGTTGACCGCCTTCACCCTGCTGGCGTCGGTCGACGTGCCGGACGTAGGAGACGAAGGTCGCCTGCCCGACAGCCTGCCCGCGTGGTTCGTCCCCGACGTGCCGTTCACGCTCGAGACGCTGCGCACCATCGCGCCGTACGCCCTTGCGATGGCGGTCGTGGGGCTGCTCGAGTCGTTGCTGACCGCGAAGCTCGTCGACGACATCACCGACACCCACTCCGACAAGACCCGCGAGGCGCTGGGCCAGGGTGCCGCCAACGTGATCACCGGCTGCTTCGGCGGCATGGGCGGCTGCGCGATGATCGGCCAGACGATGATCAACGTGAAGGTCTCCGGCGCCCGCACCCGGATCTCGACCTTCCTGGCCGGCACCTTCCTGCTGGTGCTGGTCGTCGGGTTCGGGGACGTCGTCACCCTCATCCCGATGGCGGCGCTGGTCGCGGTGATGGTGATGGTGTCGGTCGGCACCTTCGACTGGCACTCGCTGCAGACGCTGCCCCGGATGCCGAGATCGGAGTCGGCGGTCATGCTGGCGACCGTCGTGATGACGGTCGCGACGCACAACCTGGCGATCGGCGTCGTCACCGGCGTCCTGGTCGCCATGGTGCTCTTCGCCCGACGGGTCGCCCACCTGGTGGCGGTGGAGCGGGAGCTCGTCGAGTCGGGCGCCGGCACCGTGACCGCCCGCTACCGCGTGAGCGGCGAGCTCTTCTTCGCCTCCAGCAACGACCTCTACTCGCAGTTCTCCTACGCCACGGACCCGGACCTGGTCGTCATCGACCTGTCCGGCTCGCACGTCTGGGACGCCTCGAGCGTCGCCGCCCTCGACGCGATCAGCACCAAGTACGCCCGCAAGGGCAAGAAGGTCGAGATCGAAGGCCTGAACGACGCGAGCGCGGCATTCCACGCTCGGCTCACCGGCCGGCTCTCCGGCCACTGACCGAGCCGGGTCAGGCCTTCGCGCGCTCGGCGAGCCGGACCACGGCGTGGCGCACGATCGCCACCTCGTCGTCGTCACGGGCCGCCTCGTGGGGGACCTGGCCGCCCAGCAGCCCGGCGGGCTGGGTGAGCCAGGCCCACACCTGCCACGGGTCCATCGCGGAGGCCAGCAGCGGTTCGAGGACGGCCGCCAGCTCCGGCCGCAGCTCGCCGTCGTCGCCGAGCTGGAACGCCGGCACCAGCACGTCCCCGTCGTGGGGGACGACGAGCAGCGCGTTGCGCTCGGCCGCCTTGTGCACCGCGAACCGCGCCGCGTTCTCCGACACCCCACGCACCTGCGCCAGGCTCGCGTAGGTGTGGGTCGGCGAGGCGAGCAGGCCGCTGCGGACCTGGGCCTGACGGCGCAGCTGCACCAGCGCCAGCGGTACGGCGTGCTCCGGCTCGTCGCCGTCCTGGTGGAGCACCCGGTCGAGGTCGGCGAGCTGCTCGGCCGTGAGCGGGTCGCCGGTGCGGGGGTCGCGCCAGCGGACGACGCCGCCGAGGTCGCGCTCGAAGGACGGCAACCCGGCCGCGGCCAGGTGGTCGGCGAGGCCGAGACCCTCGAGCCAGTCCGCCAGCTGCTCCCCGTTCACGGGGTCCAGCCTCCCACTGCGAGACTGCTCGACGTGCAGCAGGTCGACAGTGACGACGTCCGCATCGAACGCCTCGGCCCGGTGGGCCGGATCGTGCTCGACCGTCCCCGGGCGCTCAACGCGATCACGCTCGGCATGGTGGAGCGGATCCACGCCGCGCTCGAGGAGTGGCGTGACGCCGGGCTGCGCGCGGTGGTCGTGGAGAGCGCGTCGGACCGCGCCTTCTGTGCCGGCGGCGACATCCGCCGGGTCCGCGAGAGCTCGCTCGCCGGGCGCCACGACGAGAGCCTGCGCTTCTTCGAGACGGAGTACGCCGTCAACGCGCTGCTCGGCAGCTACCCCGTTCCCGTCGTCGCGCTCGTCGGCGGCGTCTGCATGGGCGGCGGGATGGGCCTCAGCGTCCACGGCACCTTCGTCGTCGTCTCGCCCGAGGCGTCCTTCGCCATGCCGGAGACCAAGATCGGCTTCTTCCCCGATGTCGGCGGCTCCCACTTCCTGCCGCGCCTCCCGGGCCACACCGGCCGCTACCTCGGCCTGACCGGTGCCCGGATCGGCGCCGCCGACGCGCTCGCCCTCGGCCTGGCCACCCACGCCTGCTCCGCCGCCGACCTGGCCCGCCTCCCCGAGCTGATCGCCGGGTACGACGGCCCGCTCGAGCAGCTGCTCCGCGAGCTCGCCCCCAGCGAGCCCGGCCCGGCCGGTGACCTCGCGGCGGTCCGGCCCGAGCTGGAGTGGGTGTTCAGCGCTCCCGGCCTCGACGGCATCTCCGCGCGCCTGGCCCGCCTCGTCGCCGACGGTGGAGCGGCGGCTGCCTGGGCGGCGACCACGCGGGCGGCGCTGGAGTCGGCGTCGCCGTACAGCCTGGCGGTGACGGACCGTCTCCTCGTCGAGGGCCGCGGCCGCTCGCTCGAGGAGTGCCTGCGCGCCGAGCTCACCACGGCCGCGGAGATGATCCGCAGCGCCGACTTCGTGGAGGGTGTCCGGGCGGTGCTGGTCGACAAGGACCACGCGCCGCGCTGGTCGAGCCCCGTGCCGGAGTGAGTCAGGTCAGCTCGGCGACCAGCGCCTCGACCCGGCGGCGGATCTCGTCGCGGATCGGCCGGACCGCGTCGATGCCCTGGCCGGCCGGGTCGTCGAGGACCCAGTCCTCGTAGCGCTTGCCGGGGAAGAACGGGCACTCGTCGCCGCAGCCCATCGTGATCACGACGTCGGCCTCGCGCACGGCCGAGTCGGTCAGCGCCTTCGGCTGCTCCGCGGCGATGTCGATGCCCACCTCCGCCATCGCCGCGACCGCCACCGGGTTGACCTGGTCGGCGGGCTGGGATCCGGCGGAGAGGACCTCGACCCGACCGCCGGCGAGGTGCTGCAGGAAGCCGGCCGCCATCTGGGAGCGGCCGGCGTTGTGGACGCAGACGAACAGCACGGTGGGGGTGCTCATGGGTGTCTCCTCGGTGCTGGGTGGGGTGCTGGGTGGGGTGCTGGGTGGGTCAGTGGGGATGGGGGACGACGACGTCGTCGGCCCGGGCCCCGGCGTCGGGATAGAGCGCCAGGGTGAGGGCGATGCCGAGGAGCAGCCCGACGACCTGCATCGCGACGAAGGCCGGGGCCGAACCCGGGGCGATGCCCGCGAAGGTGTCGGTGAAGACCCGGCCGATCGTCACCGCGGGGTTGGCGAACGACGTCGAGCTCGTGAACCAGTAGGCCGCGCCGATGTAGGCGCCGACGGTGGGCGCGGCCAGCGCGCCGCGGCCGGTCCGCACCAGCGCGAAGATCAGCGCGACCAGTCCCGCGGTCGCGACGACCTCGGCGACGAGGTGGCCGTCGGTGACCCGGTCCTTCGCGGAGAGGCCTTGGTCGACCTCGAACATGACGTTCGCGAGGACCGCGCCGGCGATGCCTCCGGCGACCTGGGCGACGGCGTACGCGCCCACCTCCTGCAGGCTCAGGCCGGCGCCCCTGCGCCGCCCGAGGAACCAGTCCGCGACGGAGACGACCGGGTTGAAGTGCGCGCCCGAGACCGGCCCGAACCACAAGATCAGCACGGTGAGCCCGAAGACGGTCGCCGTCGAGTTCTCCAGCAGCTGCAGGCCGACGTCGCCGGGGGAGAGGGTCTCGGCGGCGATGCCGGAGCCGACCACGACGGCGACGAGCAGGGCGGTGCCGAGGAACTCGGCCAGCAGGCGGCGGGGCAGCGGGATGCTCACGGCGATCATCTTGACCGGCGCATTTTGCTCAGTCAAACTTGAGGCAATGAACACTGAGCAAACAGGGGACGTGGAGCGCCGGGTCGCGGTCCATGCCGCGCTCGCCGATGCCACCAGGCTGCGCGTGGTCGACCTGCTCACGCTCGGCGACGCCGCATCCTCCGAGCTCTCCGAGCGGCTGGACGTCCCGTCGAACCTGCTCGCCCACCACCTCAAGGTCCTCCAGGGCGCGGGTGTGGTCGCGCGTCACCGCTCGGAGGGCGACGGCCGGCGCAGCTACTGGCGACTGGTGCGCGCGCTGCCGGTTGCGCCGGGCGGGGCCGGGCTCGCGGTGCCGGCCCGGGTCGTCTTCGTGTGCACCGCGAACACCGCCCGCTCGCAGCTGGCGGCCGCCCTGTGGCGAGGGGCCAGCACCATCCCGGCCACGTCGGCGGGGACCCGGCCGGCCGAGCGGGTGGCGCCCGGCGCGCGCGCCGCCGCCCGGCGGCACGCCCTGGACCTGCCCGACGTCGCCCCCCAGCACCTCGCCGACGTCGGGCCCGCGGGTGACGACCTCGTCGTCACCGTCTGCGACCTCGCCCACGAGGAGCTCGGGTCGGTGTCGCGGGTGCACTGGTCGGTGGCCGACCCGGTCGTCACGGGCACCCGAGCCGCCTTCGACCGCGCCTACGACGAGCTCGCCGCCCGGGTCGCCCAGCTCGTGCCGCTCCTCGGGCGGGCCTGCTGAGGGCGCTCGATCAGGTGCGCGCGGTGGGGAGCACGGCCTCGACCGTCCCGTGGACGTCGCACACGGCGGCCAGCGTGTTGTAGACCGTGCCGAACTTGCGCAGGTTCTGGTGCGCCAGGTCCACCCGACGGGCGGGCTCCGGGCTCGTCACCCGCAGGGCGTAGGTGATCTCGACGAAGCGAGGCGGCGCGTCCTGGCGGCGCGCGGTGACGGTGACCTCGGCGTCGTCGTAGTCGAAGCCGATCAGCTCGCGACAGCGGGCCAGGTTCTTCAGCAGGCAGGCGGCGAAGGCCGAGGCCAACAGCTCGGCGGGCCCCGGCGACCCGGTCGGCGCCGCCCCCCAGGCGGCGTCGATCGGGACGGACGTGGAGCGCGCGGTGACGGCCGCGTCGCTGCCGGCCCGGGACACGGCCCGGACCTGGTAGGTGGTCGGTGCTGGCACAGCCCCATCCTCCGGGGTCGCAGCGTCGCGGCCCCAGGGCCCTTCGGCACGGTTCAGGCGTGCTCTTCGGCCCCTGCCGGCACCGGTACGACGCGCGGGGTCCGCGGCGTGCCGTCGCCACTGGCCACGGCCAGCGCCGCACCGACGAGCCCGAGGAGCCCGAGGGCGACGAAGAGGCCCGCGGGACTGCCCGTCAGGGCCGTGAGGCCCGACCCGACGGCGGGGGCGAGGGCGGCGGCGACGCCGACGGGGGCGTTGTAGACGCCGTTGAGCGCGGCGTAGCGCTCGGGGCCCCAGTGCTCGGTGAGCACCGTGGCGCCGATCAGGGTGAACAGGCCGCGGGCGGAGCCGGCGAGCACCGCGATCGAGATCAGCAGCGGCACCGGTCCCCGCACGATGCCCAGGGCCAGCACCGTGGCGGCGAGCACCGAGATGACCGCGGCCGCCCGGACGTGCGGCGGCATCCGGCGTTCCAGCGTGGGATAGAGCAGGCGCCCGCCCACCTGGCCGGCGCCGCTGAGACCCAGCGCCCACGCCGCCAGCTGCACGCTCGTGCCCCGTTGCTGGAGCAGGGGGACGAGGTGGACGAGGGAGGCGTACATGACCAGCGAGGTCAGGGCGCCCGAGACGGTGACGAGGACGAAGGTGCGGCTGGTCAGGATGCCGCGATCCGAGCGGCCGTGGGCGTGGCCGCGGTCCGCGCCGGTGCTCGGGTGCCAGGGCAGGCGCAGGGCCAGGGCGTGCGCCGGTGCGGTCGCGACCAGCATCACCGCGCCCAGGACCAGGTACGTCGCCCGCCAGCCGGGCTCCTCACCGAGGACGGCGGTCAGGGGCGCGAACACGGTCGAGGAGAAGCCCGCCACCAGCGTCAGCGTGGTGATGGCCCGCACCCGGCGCGCGCCGTACCACTGGGTGAGCACCGCGAACGCCGGCGGGTAGAAGGTGCCGGCGCTCGCGGCGCCCGCGAGCAGCCAGCCCAGGGTGAACACCGGCAGCGAGGGCGCCGTCGCGACCACCGTGACCGCGAGGGCGGCGAGCACGCTCGCGGAGGTCATCACGACGCGAGGGCCGTGTCGTTGCAGCACCCGGCCGGTCGCGACGCCGGCCAGGGCGCCGAACAGCGTCCCGGCGGAGAACGCGGCGGTGACGGCGCTCGAGGACCACCCGGTGTCCTCGACGATGCCGCTCGCGAGGACGGTGAAGGCGTAGTAGAGCACGCCGTAGGCGATCGTGACCGTCCCGCACAGCGTGAGCAGGACCCCGCGCGGCCGCTCAGGAGTGGGCAGGGGCCCGCCCGATCGTCAGGATCTCGCCTGCGGCGGCCTCGGCGGGCGCCGTGCCGCAGCACCCGCCGCCCGCCGCCTCCGGGGCGTCGAAGACCCCTGCGCCGCCGCACACGCCGGTGTCCGGCAGCACCAGCTCGACCCGCGCGGCTGCCTTGTGGTCGCCGGCGAGCGCCGCGACGACGCTGCGGACCTGCTCGTAGCCGGTCAGCGCGAGGAAGGTGGGCGCGCGCCCGTAGGACTTCATGCCGACCAGGTAGAGGTCCGGCTCGGGCTGTGCGAGGTCGGCCGCGCCGGTGGCCTGCACCGAGCCGCAGGAGTGGATGTTCGGGTCGATCTCGGCCGCGACCCGGCGGGGCGCCTCGAGGGTCGGGTCGAGGTCCAGGCGCATCTCGGACAGGAAGGACAGGTCCGGGCGGAAACCGGTCAGCACGACGACCGTGTCGGCGGCCGGGAGCGTGCGGCCGTCCTCGCCGACCAGGACCGCCTGCCCGTCCTCGGTGCGGATCTCGGCGGTCCGGAAGCCGGTGACCAGCTCGACCGCGCCGGAGTCGACGGCCTGGCGGGCTCGCTGGCCGAGCGCGCCCCGCTCGGGCAGCTGGTCGGCCGCGCCGCCGCCGAAGGTGCCGGCTCCGACCGCACGCCGGATCGCCCAGGTGATCCGGGTGCCGGGGTGGGTCTCGGCGATCTGGGTCAGCTCGTGGATCGCGTTGAAGGCCGAGTCGCCGGAGCCGACGACCACGGTGTGCCGCCCGGCGTACCGCTCGGGCCGGGCGCGGTCGGGAACCTGGGAGGTCAACAGGTCCGCGGCGGCCCGCTCGCCCAGCGCCGGGAGGCCGTCGGCGCCCGCCGGGTTCGGTCGCCGCCAGGTGCCCGACGCGTCGATGACCGCGCGCGCCTCGAGGCGTGACTCGTTGCCTGCGGCGTCGGTGAGGTGGACGGTGAACGGCTGGGCGGCGCGGTCGGCGTCGACCAGGCGGTCGCGGCCCTTGCGCGACACCCCGCTCACCCGGGCGTCGTAGCGGACCCGGTCGCCGAGTGCGGCCGCGAGCGGGGCGAGGTACTCCTCGACCCACTGGGCGCCGGTGGGGTAGCCCGCGCTCGGGGCGCTCCACCCCGACGGTTCCAGCAGCCGTCGTGCCGCGGCGTCGATCAGCTCGGGCCAGGCCGAAAACAGACGTACGTGCCCCCACTCGGCGACCGCGGCGGCCGGGCCGTCGCCGGACTCCAGCACGAGCGGCTCCAGGCCGCGCTCCAGCAGGTGGGCTGCGGCGGCGAGGCCCTGGGGGCCGGCGCCGATCACCACGACGGGCAGGTTGTTCATGTCTCTCCTCGAGGCGTCGATCGTCCATCGATGTTCTTCGATGCGACAACGTTGCCCCATCCATCGACAGATGTCAATGGATGGGGCATCATGGACCCATGCCGTCCCCGTTGCCCGTCCTCCAGCCCGACGACATCGCCGCCTGCTGCTCCCCGGTCACCGCCGGCCTGGTCGGCGACGACGCCGCGGAGATGCTGGCGCGGATGTTCAAGGCGCTCGGGGACCCGACCCGGGTCAAGCTGCTCTCCCTGATCGCGGTGGCGCCGGAGGGCGAGGCGTGCATCTGCGACCTGACCGAGCCGGTAGGGCTGCGCCAGCCCACCGTGTCGCACCACATGAAGCTCCTCGTCGACGCCGGCCTGGCCACCCGTGAGCAGCGCGGCCGCTGGGCCTACTACCGCGTCGCGCCCCAGGCCCTGCGGGCGCTGGCCGGTGCGCTGACGCCGATCGGGGCCTGATGGCCACGGCGACCCGGCGCTGCGGGTGGGCGGTCCTCGCCTGCTGCACCGCGCTGCTGCTCGCGGCGTGTGGCGGCGGATCCGGCGAGGACGCGGCGCCGACCGCGAGTCCCGCCAGCACGACCAGCCCGGCCAGCCCCACGCCCAGCCCCACGCCGAGCCCGACCCCCAGTCCGACGCCCAGCCCCAGCGCCAGCCCGACCCCCACCCCCGCGCAGCCGGCCGCGCCGGCCCACCAGGTCGACAAGCTCCTCGTCCTCGTCGTCGAGAACCACTCCCTCGACCAGATGCGCACCGGCATGCCGTGGACCTACGACCTCGCGACCCGCTACGGCCACGCGACCGACTACCACGCGCTGACCCACCCCTCGCTGCCCAACTACCTGGCCATCGCCGGCGGCGACACCTTCGGGATCGCCGACGACCGCACGCCCGCCGCCCACCGGCTGCGGGGCGCGAGCGTTTTCGGCCAGGCCGTGGCGTCGGGCCGCACCGCCGGCGTGTACGCCGAGGGCATGACGGCCCCGTGCGCGCTCGCCGACCACGCCAGGTACGCCGTTCGGCACAACCCCTGGACCTACTTCGCCGACGAGCGCACCCCCTGCTCGTCGTACGACGTCGCGCTCACCCGCCTCGACGCCGACATCGCCGCCGGCCGCCTGCCCGCGGTCGGGATGGCGGTCCCGGACCTGTGCAACGACGCCCACGACTGCGGTCTCGACTCGGCCGACCGGTGGATGCGCGACGTGGTCGGCAAGGTGCTGGCCGGCCCCGACTGGAGGTCGGGCCGGCTGGCGGTGGTGATCACGGCCGACGAGGACGACAAGCACCACGACAACGTGGTGCTGACCGTGGTGGTCCACCCCTCGCTCGACCACGTCGTCGTCGGGCGCCGGCTCGACCACTACGCGCTGTCCCGGGCCCTGTCCGAGGTGGCCGGCGGCGCACCGCTGCGCCGGGCCGCGAACGCCCCCTCGCTGCTCGACGCGTTCGGCCTGGTCCCGGCCGATTCGCCGGGCGCCGCCGCGCAGCCCTAGACTGGCGGCACGAAGGGGAGTAGTCCTCAACGGCTGTGTCGACACACTGGACCGCCGCGCTCGCAAGAGCGTCCGCGGGCCCGGCACAGCAGGCCACCGTGAGGTGGCGGACGAGACTTTCGACCAGTTGTGCGACCTGTTTTGTGACGGACGTGCCTGGTCGAAGGCACGTCATCGCGGCGGGCTCCTCGGCCAGGTGCCGGAGAGGAACCCCTGATGTACGCCTTCCTGCTGAGCACCGCGGTGATCTTCGTGGCCGAGCTCGGCGACAAGAGCCAGCTCATGGCGATGACCTTCGCCACCCGCTACCGCGCTCGCGACGTGCTGATCGGCCTCACCGCCGCGACCGCCGTCGTCCACCTCGCGTCGGTCGGCATCGGCTACGTGATCGGTGACGCGTTCGCCGGCTACCAGGGCACGATCGAGGTCTGCGCGGGCCTGGCGTTCCTCGGCTTCGCGCTGTGGACCCTCCGGGGCGACGAGCTGACCGAGGACGACGAGCGCAAGGCCGCCAGCGCCACTGGCCGGGCCGTCCTGGTGGTCGCCGTGTTCTTCTTCCTCGCCGAGCTGGGCGACAAGACGATGCTCGCGACCATCACCCTGGCCACCCAGGAGGGCTGGTTCGGCACCTGGCTCGGCTCCACGGTGGGCATGGTCGCCGCCGACGCGCTGGCCATCGGTCTCGGTGCGGTGCTCGGCCGCCAGCTGCCCGAGAAGGTCATCAAGTACGGCGCCGCCGCCCTCTTCGCGCTGTTCGGGCTGCTGCTCGTCGCGAGCGGGGCTGGTTGGATCTGAGGGTGACCCCCTCGGACCAGGCAGCACCGGCGCACCCGGTCTGGACGCCTTGGCGCACCGTCTTCGCGTTCGGGCTGGTCAGCCTCGCGGCCGACATGGTCTACGAGGGCATGCGGGCCATGGCCGGGCCGTTCCTCGGCAGCCTCGGGGCATCCGCACTGACGGTCGGCCTGGTCACCGGGGCGGGCGAGGCGGTCGCGCTGATGTTCCGGCTGGTGACCGGGCCGTGGGCCGACCGCAGCCAGCGGCACTGGCGGCTGACCGTCGTCGGGTACGCGATGACGGCGGTGTGCGTGCCGCTGCTCGCGGTCACCCCGTTCCTCGGCAGCGCCGGGCTCGCGGTCGCCGCCACGCTGATCGTGCTGGAGCGCACCGGCAAGGCGGTCCGCAGCCCCGCGAAGTCCGCGCTGCTCGCGCGGATGGCGACCTCGACCGGCCGGGGCAAGGGCTTCGCGGTCCACAAGGCCCTCGACCAGGTCGGCGCGTTCACCGGCCCGCTGCTGCTCGCCGGGATCGCCGGCCTCACCGGCCTGCTGTGGCCGGGGTTCGCGGTGCTCGCGATCCCCGGCGCGCTGGCGATGCTGCTGCTCGCGCAGCTGCGTCGCCGGGCGCCGATCGCCACCCGGGCCGAGCCCGACGACGAGGCCACGGTGCCGGCCCCGACGGGGCGCAGCGCCTGGGCCGAGGTCCGTGCGGCGGCGCTCGGCGCCGACCTGCCGGGCACGTTCCACCTGTTCTCGCTGTCCGCGGCGCTCACCACCGCCGGCCTGATGACCTTCGGCGTGATGTCCTACCGCTTCGTCGAGGCCGGCCTGGTCGCCGCGGCCGTCGTGCCGCTCGTCTACGCGCTCGCGATGGCCGTCGAGGCGCTGGCCGCGCTGGCGACCGGCGGGATGTTCGACCGCTGGGGCGGGCGCGTCCTGCTCGTCGTACCGGTGCTCGTGGCGGCCGTCCCGCTCTGTGTCTTCACCGACCAGCTGACGCTGGTGCTCGTCGGCGTCGTCGTGTGGGGCGCGGCCACCGGCGTGCAGGACTCCACGGTCAAGGCGTACGTCGCCGACCTGGTCCCGGCCGGGCGCCGCGCCACGGCGTACGGTGTCTTCGCGGCCGTCCAGGGCCTCGGCGCACTCGCCGGAGGCGCCCTCGCGGGCGCGCTCGTCGACCACCACGCGCGACTGCTCGCCATGGTGATCGGCGTACTGCAGGCGGCAGCCGCTGTGCTGCTGTGGCGCACGACCCGGAGGGAGCCGAGGCGATGAGAGAGACCGAGGTCGTGCTGCGACCGGTCGTGGCCGAGGACCTGCCGCTGCTGGGCGGCGGGGACGCGCCGTACGACGACTTCGGGCCGCGAGCGCCGCGCACCGAGCCCTACTCCCCGGAGCTGCGCGAGTTCGGCGGCCTGGCCGTGTGCGACGCGGCCGGACTGCTGCTGGGCAGCGTCAGCTGGATCTGGCAGCAGTGGGGCCCGATGCCGGAGTCGCGCAACCCGATGATCGGCATCTGGCTGCGCCCGGAGGCTCGCGGTCGCGGCGCCGGGACGGCGGCCCAGCGCGCGCTCGTCGACCTGTTCTTCCGGCACACCACCGTCAACCGGGTCGAGGCCTGCACCGACGTCGAGAACCTCGCCGAGCAGCGGGCCCTGGAGAAGGCGGGCTTCACCCGCGAGGGCGCCGTCCGGGGCGCGCAGTGGCGCGCGGGCTCCTTCCACGACTGCTACTCCTACAGCATCCTGCGCGCGGACCGGACCGGCTGAGCACACCTCCGTGACACCGCCTGCCCGGCGAGCGGTGACCGCGGTCGCGCGGGGCGTCCGCTCGACGGTGACGGAGCTCGGGTCCGGGCGTCGAGGTTCCCGGCCGGGTCGGTCGCATCGACCGCCAGGTCCCGGGTACCGCCCCCGACGGGGAGGTAACGAGGATGCGTGCACCGGTCCGCGCCGGCCTGGCGCAGTTGGCGGTCGCGGCAGCGCTGCTCGCGACCTGCCCGGTGCCCACGCACGCCACCGCGAGTCGCGCCGAGGCCGGCGATCGCGGCCTGCGGGCCATGGGCGAGAGCTACGAGAGCGCCGTCCTCCAGGCCCTCGAGCGGCGCCGGGAGCGCCGCGGGCTGCGCGGCCTGGTGCCGTCGGCGTGCGTCGACGCGCTCGCCGAGGCGCGCTCGAGGCGGATGGCGGTGCGCGACGAGATGGTGCACTACCCGGGCCTGAGCAAGGTCTTCGGCCGGTGCGGCGGTGCCCGGGTCGGCGAGATCATCGCGCGCGGCAGGGGCTTTCGGGACCCGGCCGTCGTGGTCCGGGCCTGGATGGAGTCACCCACGCACCACGAGGTCATCGTGCGGCCGTCGTACCGTCAGGCCGCGGTGGGCGCCTGGCGTGACGAGCACGGCACGGTGTTCGTGAGCGTGATCTTCCGGGCGCCCTGAGCCGGAGGGGGCCGACGGCGCGGGGGGCGGTGGCCCCGCCGGAATCCGCGCGCCACCGTTGGTGTTGCATGACTCCGTGACAGCCACCACCTCCGTCGACGCCGCCCAGGACACCAGCCTCCAGCGCCTGCTCGTCGTCCTCGGGATCGTGGTCCTCGCCTTCAACCTGCGCCCGGCGGCGTCCAGCGTCGGCCCGCTGCTGGAGGAGATCCGGGGCGGCGTACCGCTCGGCGACACCGAGGCCGGGCTGCTCACCACGCTGCCGGTCATCTGCTTCGCGCTGGTCGGCGGCCTCGCGCCTCGCCTGGCGTCCTGGCTGGGACTGCACCGGGTCACGCTGCTCGGGTTGCTGCTGCTCGCCGGCTGCCTGTGGGGCCGCGGTCAGGTCCACCAGGGCTGGCTGTTCCTCGTCCTGTCCTTCGCCGCGCTGGCGGGGGCGGCGAGTGCCAACGTGCTGATGCCGTCGCTGGTCAAGCTGCACTTCCCGCAGCGGGTCGGCCAGCTGACCGCGGTCTACACCACGTCGATGGCTGTCGGCCTCACCGCGTCCTCCGCCCTCAGCGTGCCGATCGCGACGGCGGGTGGCGGCGAGGTCGACTACGCGCGCGGCCTCGGCGCCTGGGCGGTGACCGCGGCCATCGCGGTGCTGCCGTGGATCGGGCTGCTCGGGCACGACCTCCACGAGGGTCGTCGTCCCCACTCCCTCGGCGTGAGCGCCATCGCCCGGACCCGGCTCGGCTGGGCGATGGCCGGCGCCTTCGGCCTCCAGTCGCTGCAGGCCTACGCCGTCTTCGGCTGGTTCGCCCAGATGTGCCGCGACGCCGGCTACTCGGCCGAGGCCGCCGGCGTGCTGCTCGGCGTCGTCACCGGCGCCAGCATCCCGCTCTCGCTGCTGATCCCGGTCCTCGCCGGCCGCCTGCGCGACCAGCGCTGGCTGCTCACCGCGCTGATGGCCTGCTACCCGGTCGGGTACCTCGGCTTCCTCGCCGACCCCCGGCCCCTCGGCTGGCTGTGGGCGCTGGCCATCGGCTGCGGCGCGAGCACCTTCCCACTGATCCTCACCCTGATCGGCCTGCGCAGCCGCACCCCGGAGGGCACCGCCGCGCTCTCCGGGTTCACCCAGTCCGCCGGCTACCTGATCGCGGCGGCCGGCCCGTTCGGCGTCGGCCTGCTGCACGCCGCCACGGGTGGGTGGACCGTGCCGGTCCTGGTGCTCCTCGCGCTGTGCGTGCCGCTCTACCTGTGCGGCCTCTACGCCACCCGCGACCGGTACGTCGAGGACGAGCTCGGCCCGCGCGGCTGAGCCGATCTGCACAGAACCTGCACACGTCGTCCCCGCCTCCCGCGCTTGCGGGGTCCTAGCCTCGAGGGCATGCAGAGCGTGCGCCGCCGGGTCCTCGTGGTCGAGGACGACCCGGTCATCAACCAGGCGGTCACGGACCGCCTGCAGGCCGAGGGGTACGACGTGGTGCGGGCCGTCGACGGTCCCGCCGCCGTGGCGGCGTACGGCGAGCACGCCCCCGACCTGGTGCTGCTCGACGTCATGCTCCCCGGGTACGACGGCCACGAGGTGTGCCGCCGGATCCAGGCCGACCGTCCGGTGCCCGTCCTCATGCTCACCGCCCGCGCGGACGAGGCCGACGTGCTCGTCGGGCTCGGGGTCGGCGCGGACGACTACCTGACCAAGCCGTTCCGGATGCGCGAGCTGGTCGCCCGGGTCGCGGCGCTGCTGCGTCGCGTGGACCGTGCCGCCGAGCTGGCCGGCCGTCGTGCGCTCGAGCTCGGCGACCTGCGGGTCGACGCCCCGGCGCGCCGGGTGTGGCGGGGCGAGGAGGAGGTGCGGCTGACGCCGACCGAGTTCGACCTGCTGCTCTGCCTGGCCGCCACCCCGGGCGCGGTCGTCACCCGCGAGAAGCTGCTCGCCGAGGTGTGGGGCTGGGACGGCGCGACCGGCACCCGCACCGTCGACAGCCACGTGAAGGGGCTGCGCGCCAAGGTCGGCGCCGACCTGGTCCGCACCGCGCACGGGGTGGGCTACGCGCTGGAGGTCCCGGGGAACCGCGCCCCATCCGAAATGGTCGGGGAATAGGCCGATGAGCGACCAATCCGCATGGGGCGCGCGAGGCAGGACCCCGCAGCCGCTGGTCGGTGTCCGCTCGATCAAGGTCAAGCTCGGCCTGCTCGTCGCGGCCAGCGCCACCGTCGCCGCGCTGGTCGCCGCACTGGGCCGCTCGGGTGGTGTCCCGACCTGGCTCACCCTCCCGGTCACCATCGGCCTCGCGCTCGCCCTCACCCAGCTGCTCGCGGTCGGGATGACCTCGCCGCTGCGGCAGATGACCGCCGCCGCGCGCCGGATGGCCACCGGCGACTACGACGTCCGGGTCCCCGACACCGCGCGCGACGAGGTCGGCGAGCTGGCTCGCGCGTTCAACACCATGGCCCGCGACCTCGCGGGCGTCGACCGCCAGCGCCGCGAGCTGGTCGCCAACGTCAGCCACGAGCTGCGCACCCCGCTCGCCGGCCTGCGGGCGGTGCTCGAGAACGTCGTCGACGGGGTCGTCCCCGATGACCGAGCGGTGCTCGCCACCGCGCTCGCCCAGGCCGAACGGATGAGCGGGCTGGTCGAGGACCTGCTCGACCTGGCCCGCGTCGACGCCGGCAAGGCGCCGCTCGCGCCCCGCGCGGTCCCCATCGCCGCGCTCCTCGCCGACGCGGTCGCCGAGGCGGAGGCCCTCGGTCGCGGCGTCCGGTACGACGTGCAGGTGGCCCCGCCCGAGCTCGTGGTGACCGCCGACCCGGCGCGCCTGCACCAGCTCGTCGCCAACCTGCTCGACAACGCCTCGCGGCACAGCCCGGCCGGGGGCACCGTCGAGGTGCACGCGGCGGCGACGGGGGAGCGCTACCGGATCGACGTCCGCGACTCCGGTCCCGGCGTGCCCCCCGCCGACCGGGAGCGGGTCTTCGAGCCGTTCGGCACCCTCGCCGCCTCCGCCGCCGCCGGCACGGGGGGCACCGGGCTCGGCCTCGCCATCGCCCGATGGGTCACCGACCTGCACGGCGGCACCATCGGCTTCCTCGACCCGGCGGACGGCACCAGCGGTGCGCGGGTCCGGGTCGACCTGCCCCGCGAACCCGCGGCCCGCCCGGCCGCCGCACCGACCCAGGAGGTCCCCGTGTCCGCCCCGATCGCTCCGCCGCCGTTGCCGGCACCCGTCCCACCGCCCCCGTCGGTCACCGACGACCTGCTCGGCGGCTTCTGGCCCGAGCGTGGCGTCCCGGTCCGCCCCGGCCTGCTGCTGGGCGCCCTGGGCGCCGGCCTGCTCGGCGGCCTGGTCCTGCCCGAGCGGGCGCTGGGCATCGGCACCTTCCTGGTCCTGCTCGCCGCCGGGTCCGTGGTGCTCGCCGCGAGCCGCGCACGGCGCGACCCGTTCACGCTCGCCTGCACCGGACTGTGCGTGCTGCTCGCCGCGACGGCCGTCGTACGGGATGCCGAGTGGGTGGTGGTGCTGTGCCTGTTCGCCGGCGCCGGCCTGTGCGTGATCGGCGTGACCCGGGGGCGCAGCCTCGGCGGGTTCGTGCTGTCCGGCCTCATGTGGCCGGTCGCCGGGCTGCGGGGGATGCCGTGGCTGGGGCGGACGGTCGCCGCGCTGCCGGTCGTCGGGCACGGCGCCGCGCTGCTGCGCACCCTGGTCTGGTCGGTGCTCGGCCTGGTCGTCTTCGGCGCCCTGTTCGCCTCAGCCGACGCGCTGGTCGCGGAGTGGGTCGACGCCCTGCTGCCCGACCTCACCGTCGACACGTTCGTGCTCCGGGCGTTCGTGACGGTCGCCGTCGGCGGCACGGTTCTCGCGGCGGCGTACCTCGCCCTCAACCCGCCGCGGGTCGACCGCGACCCTACCGCCGCACGCAGCGTGGCCCGGCGCTACGAGTGGCTCGCGCCGGTCCTGGTCGTGGTCGGCGTGTTCGCGGTCTTCCTCGTCGCCCAGGCGGCCGTGGTGTTCGGCGGGCACGCCTACCTGCGGCGCACGACCGGGCTCACCTATGCCGAGTACGTCCACGAGGGCTTCGCCCAGCTGACCGTCGCCACCGCGCTCACCCTGCTCGTGATCGCCGTCGCCGCCCGCAAGGCCGCGCGGGAGACCGCCGCCGACCGGCTCTGGCTGCGCGCCGCGCTCGGCGCCCTGTGCGCCGAGACGCTCGTCGTCGTCGCCTCCGCGCTGTACCGGATGGACGTCTACCAGGACGCCTACGGCTTCACCCGGCTGCGGCTGCTGGTCGACGTCTTCGAGGGCTGGCTCGGTGTGCTGGTGCTGGCCGTCTTGGTCAGCGGGATCGGGCTGCGGGCGGCCTGGCTGCCGCGCTTCGCGCTGCTCAGCGGCGTCGTCGGTCTGCTCGGCCTGGCCCTGGTCAACCCGGACGCCTGGATCGCCCGGCACAACCTGGAGCGGTACGCCGAGACCGGCCGCGTCGACTGGTTCTACCTGCGTGACCTGTCCGAGGACGCCGTCCCGGTGCTGGCCGGGCTCGACGGGCAGGACCGGGTGTGCGCGCTGGCCGGGCGGGAGGTCGGTGGCGACGACTGGCTGGAGTGGAACCTCGGCCGGGCTTGCGCTGCCGATGCGCTGGAGGGGAGCGAGCGGGTGCCGCTCGGCGAGACGGTCGCCTGCGCCGGCAGCGGGGACTGAGTCCCTTCCGCGGCGCCGCGCCTTCGGTGCATGCCCGCCGCGCTCGCACCCACGGGCGTGAGCGTGTCTCACCCGAAGGCGAGACCCGACGGGCACGCGCCGCTGCGGTACCCGATCGCGGCCACCGGACACCCCCTCGGACCGATCCCGGCGAGATTCGGCGGCCGGGGCCGGGTTCCAGGAGGCGACGCGACGCCGATCGCGGCGGCTATCGCGTCGGTGGCAGCTTCTCAACGGCGGTGAGCAGGAAGGAGGCGATGTCCTCGGTCGTGAACACCGGCTTCGTCTGCTTGCCCATCACGATGTCGACCACCTGCAGCTCCATCAGCACGGGTCCCTGGCGCACCAACGAGCTGTGCAGCAGCCAGTACGCGCCCCCGCCGGCCTCCTCCATGGTGGTGAGTGCGCCGTAGCGGTCCTCGCCCACGTCGGGGATGGTCATCGGCTCCGCCTTGCCGGGCCCTTCCTCGCCAGCGGGGATCTTTCCCTCGCAGGCGCGCATCCCCGCGCGCAGCGCGTCGAAGGTCGTCTCGACCTCCGCCGGATCCGCGGCCATCAGGAACTCCTGGACGAAGATCAGGTGGCCCACCCGATCGCCCCCGGCCATGTCGATCGGGTCCTTCTCGGACTGGTCGAGCTGCCGGAAGGCCTGCCAGCGCAGGTCCGCCGCGGCGGAACGAGCCTCGTCGCCGGCCTTGTCGCACAGGTCGATCCGTGGCAGCAGCTCGCGCTGCTTCTCCGGCACCACGCCGTCCACCGCGTCTGCCGCGTCCGGGGGGACGTTCACCGACCACGTGCCGTCGTAGTCGTGTTCGGTCACCAAGGCGGCCGCCAGCTCCTCGGGCGTCGGTACCGCCGCCTGCGATGTCGTGGCCGGGGCGCTGGACGGCGGCGACCCCGACTCGGAGCCGTCGCCGGCGCAGGCGGTCAGGGACAGGATCGCCGCACTGGTCAGGCCGACGACGAATCCACAGCGACTCATCACGTGACTCATGGGGCAGGCCTTCCGCTCGTCCGTGCCTGCGAGCATCCCGCCCCTCAGGGGTACGAGGTAGGGGACGAAGTCCCGGACATCACGGACCCTTGTCGTCGACCATGCGCCCGAGTCGGATGAGCGCACGAGGCGGCATCGACCCCGCGACCCGGCAACCCGGGTGGACGCCACCACCGACACCCTCGACCGGCGGGGCCCGGACCGGCACCTGAGGACCGCACCCCGGTACCTCAGGCCGAGGTGCCGCACCCCGCCATGTTCCTAGCGTGGACGACATGACGATCCTGCTGTCCGATCCCCGTGTCCGCGCGGTGCCCGTGGTCGAGTGCGGGGCGCCGCTGGTCCGGCTGCCGCACGATCTCTCGCCCGCCGGCGCCCTGGTGCGCGCGGACCTCGCGGACCGGTTGGTCGCCGCGGACCGGTTGCTGCCGACCGGCGTCCGGCTCCGGGGCGTCGAGGGCTTCCGGCCGGTCGAGGAGCAGCGCGCGATCGTGGCGTCGTACGGCGCCGAGCTGGCCGCACTGCACCCCGGCCTCGGTGAGCAGGCGCTCGAGCGGCTGACCAGTCGCTTCGTCGCTCCCGTCGACGTGGCGCCGCACGTGGCCGGGGCGGCGGTCGACCTCACCCTGGTCGACGTCACCGGCGAGGAGCTCGACCTCGGCACGCCGATCGACGCGACACCCGAGCAGAGCGACGGCCGGTGCTGGTTCGCGGCGGCCGGGATCGGCGCGGACGCCCGGGCGCACCGCACCCTGCTCGCCGAGGTCCTCGGGGCCCAGGGGCTGGTCAACTACCCGACGGAGTGGTGGCACTGGAGCCACGGCGACCGGTACTGGGCGCTGCTCACCCACGCGCCGCACGCCCGCTACGGCCCGCTCGCGTCGGCGGTGGCGGCGTGAGTCCCGTGTGCGGGCTCGCGGTGGCCGTGGGTCCGCGTACGACGGGCGCGCCCCGGCTCACCGTCGACCTCGCGGCCGTCGCCCGCAACACCCAGACCCTGGCCGAGCGCGCGTCCGGCGAGCTGATGGCCGTGGTCAAGGCCGACGGCTTCGGCCACGGGGCGGTCGACGTGGCCCGGACCGCTCTCGCGCACGGGGCCACCCGGCTCGGCGTGACCAGCCTCGCCGAGGCGTTCGCGCTCCGCGACGCCGGGCTCGTCGTCCCGGTCCTCAGCTGGCTCAACCCGGTCGACGCCGACTTCCCTGCGGCCGCCGTCCGCGACGTCGAGGTCGCCGTCCCGAGCCGCGCCCACCTGGCGGCGGTCGCCGCCGCCCCCGGCCGGCACCGGATCCACCTCCACGTCGACGCCGGCATGGCCCGCGACGGCGCGGAGCCCGGCGAGTGGGGTGCGCTGTGCCGGGCCGCCCGGCGCGCCGAGCAGCGCGGCCAGGTCGAGGTCGTCGGCGTGATGGGTCACCTCGGCTGTGCCGACGACCCGGCCGACGGGTGCAACGCCCGCGGCCGGACCCGGTTCGCCTGGGCCGTCGAGGTCGCCCGCGCCGCCGGGCTGCGGCCGCGCCACCGGCACCTCGCCGCGACCGCCGCCACCCTGACCGACCCGCGCGCCCACCACACGATGAGCCGCGTCGGCGCCGGCCTGGTCGGCATCGACCCCTCCGGCACCACCGCGCTGGAGCCGGCGATGACGCTGACCGCGCCGCTCGTCCAGGTCCGCCGGGTCCGCGCCGGCACCGCCGTCGGCTACGGCCACGTGCACCGCACCACCCGCGCGACGTACCTCGGCCTGCTCCCGCTCGGGTACGCCGACGGCCTGCCGCGCGTCGCCTCGGACCGCGCCGAGGTGCTGGTCCGCGGCGTCCGGCGTCCGCTCGTGGGCCGGATCTCGATGGACCAGGTCGTGGTCGACCTGGGCGCGTCCGGCGCGGAGGCCGGCGAGACCGTGACCGTCTTCGGGCCCGGCCGGGACGGCGAGCCGACCGTCGCCGAGTGGGCCGCCTGGGCCGGCACGATCGAGCACGAGGTGGTCACCGGGATCGGCGCCCGCGTCCCGCGCGCCACCCGGGCGGCCGCCCACCTGCGGAGCCTGGCATGAGGACCCGGGTGGCCGTCGTCGGCGGCGGACAGAACTGCGAGCACGACGTCTCCCTCGCCTCCGCGGCCTCGGTCGCGGGCGCCCTCGACCCCGCGACGTACGACGTCGTCCCGCTCACCATCGGCCGTGACGGCACCTGGCGCGACCGCGGCCTGCGGCCGATCGGGCTCAGCGGCGCGGCCCAGGTGCTGCGCGGCTGCGACGTCGTGTTCCCGGTCGTGCACGGCCCACGCGGTGAGGACGGCGCGCTGGCCGCGCTGTGCGAGCTCGCCGGACTGCCGTACGTCGGCAGCGGGATCCGGCCCGGCGCGCTGGCGATGGACAAGTGGGCGACCAAGCTGGTCGCGCAGGCGGTCGGGATCGCCGTCGCCCCCGGCACGCTCGTCACCGCCGGCACCGCGCGGCACCTGCGCTGGACCCACCCGGTGGTGGTCAAGCCGGTCGCGGCCGGCTCCAGCCAGGGCGTCAGCCGGGTCGACGTACCGGACGCGCTGGGGCCCGCCCTCGAGGCCGCCTTCGCGCTCGACGACCGGGTCCTCGTCGAGGACGTCGTGGTCGGTCGCGAGGTCGACGTCGCCGTGCTGAGGCGCGCGGACGGCAGCCTGTTCGTCCCGCCGGCGCTGGAGATCGTCGCCGACGGGATCTTCGACTACGACGCGAAGTACGGCGGCCACGCCGACTTCCGGCTCCCCGCCCCGCTGGACGACGTCGATGCCAAGGCGTTGAAGGAGGCCGCGGTCGCGGTGTTCGAGGCGCTGGGCTGCGCGGGCGTCGCCCGGGTCGACTTCTTCCTCACCGCCACCGGCCCGGTGCTCAACGAGGTCAACACGATGCCCGGCCTGACCGCGCACTCCCAGGCGCCGCGTATGTTCGCCGCCGGCGGGATGGCATACGCCGACCTGCTCGACGAGCTGGTCCGCGCCGCCCACCGATGAGTGCGTGGCCGGCCGGGTTGCGGTTCAACGACCGGATTTGTCGTGTCGGGGACGGGTTCACTACAAACTCGGTAGTTGAACCGACCCGATCGGCAGGAGGACCGGCGTGAACCGTGCGGAGCGCTGGCTGCCGGACCTGCTCGCGGGGGTGGGCGTCCTCGTCGTCGCGCTGGTCGAGGTCGACCGGTCCTACGAGCCGCCTCCCGGGGCTGCGCTCCTGGTCGTGGCCGGTGTCGCGGTCGCGGTGGGCCTGGCCCGGCGGTTGCCCGCGGCGGCGCTCGCCGTCGCGTGGGGGACCGGGACGGTGCAGATCCTGCTCGGCGTCGACCCGATGCTCTCCGAGGCGCTGCTCGCCGTGGTCGCGTTCGGCTGCGCGCGGTGGGGCCGCCCGCTGACCGTGTGGCTCAGCGGGCTCTCGATCCCCCTGAGCGCGGCCATCGCGGTGCTGATGTGGTCGCCGTACGCCTTCTACGAGGCGATGCGGATGCTCGGCGTCGAGCGGCTCGCCGTCGACTCCTACAGCCGCTACGACTGGCGGCTGGCCGCGGCACTGGTCGGCTTCGCGCTGCTGGCGACACCGTGGCTGCTCGGCCTGGCGGTCCGCTTCGCCGCCCGTTCGCAGGACTCGCACCGCTCGCAGGTCGCGGCCGAGGCGCAGCGCGACCAGGCCGAGGAGATCGCCCGGCTGCGGGAGGAGCAGGCCCAGCTGGCCCGTGACGTGCACGACGTCGTCGGTCACTCGCTGGCGGTGATCCTCGCCCAGGCCGAGTCCGCCCAGTACCTCGAGGAGGCCGACACCCAGGGGCTCAAGACCACGATGGCGAACATCGCCGGGTCGGCGCGCTCCTCGCTCGAGGACGTCCGCGAGGTGCTCGCCTCGACCGCCGGGCAGGCGTCGGCGGCCACCCGGGCCGCGCAGCACGCGGACCTCGACAGCCTCGTCGAGGGGGTGCGCGCGAGCGGGCACGAGGTGGTGACGACCGAGGTCGGTACGCCGCACCCGATGCCGCCCGAGCTCGCGGTCGTGGCGTTCCGGGTGCTGCAGGAGATGCTGACCAACGCGATCAAGCACGGCCGGCGCGACCAGCCGGTCCACGTCGAGCGGCACTGGGAGGGTGACTTGCGCATCGAGGTCCGAAACGCCCTACCCGCGGGGGATCCGGCACCCGGTGGGGGACAGGGACTCGACGGGATGCGGCGCCGGCTGGAGGCGGTCGGCGGCCGGCTCGACGTACGCCGCCGGGCCGATCCGCCGACGTTCACCGCGACCGCGTGGGTGCCGGTGCGTAACCGATGATCAAGGTGCTGCTCGTCGACGACCAGGAGCTCTTCCGCGAGGGCGTCCGGGTGATCGTCGACGCCCAGGAGGGGATGGAGGTCGTCGGTACGGCGGCCGACGGCCTCGAGGCGGTCCGGCTCGTCGACGAGCTGGCGCCCGACGTGGTGCTGATGGACATTCGGATGCCGGAGATGGACGGCGTCGAGGCGACCCGGCAGATCTTCCTGCCCGACCGCGCCGCCCGCCGCGAGCGCCCGGTCCGCGTCGTCGTGCTCACCACCTTCAACCTCGACGACCGCGCCGCGACGGCGATCAGGTACGGCGCCAGCGGGTTCCTGCTCAAGGGCACCACCCCCGTCATGCTGCGCGACGCCATCCGCACCGTGCACGTCGGCAACGCGGTGCTCGCCCCGGCCGACCTGTCCACCCTGCTGGACAGCCAGTTCCAAGCGCCCGCGGCTCCGCCGGCGTCGTACACCGGGCTCACCGAGAAGGAGCGCGAGGTGTTCTCCGCCGTCGCCCGGGGGCTGTCGAACCAGGAGATCGCCGGGCACGTGTTCCTCAGCGAGTCGACGGTGAAGACCCACGTCGGCGCGATCCTGCGCAAGCTCGGGTTGCGCGACCGGGTGCAGATCGTCGTCTTCGCGCACGAGCACGGCCTGGCGGGCTGAGCGAGCCGACCGTGCCGAGCCGCCACGACATCGTCACCTTCCACGACCCGCCGGTGCCGCCCGGCGCCTCGCCGTGGGTCGACGGCGCCGGGCCCAGTCGCGGCGGGGCTGGTCTGAGTCGGGCACCCCATGCGAATGGGTTGCGAACGGGCCCGATCTTCAGCCAAATCGCATGGGGCGCGGAGCAGGAACCCCGCCACTGACCTGCCGGGAAAACCGTGACGCCGTGTCACTACTATCCGCTCTATGCACCGGGTCGTCGCAGCAGGAGCCTTCGCGGTGCACGTGGTGTTCGTCGGTTTCACGGTGATCGGCGGCTTCCTGGCGTGGCTGATGCCGTGGGTGCTGCTTCCCCACCTCGCCGCGGCCCTGTGGGGTGGGCGGATGGCCGTGACCGATGCCGCGTGTCCCCTCTCGCGCCTGGAGGACTGGGGCCGCGAGGGTGCGGGCAAGCCGCGGATGGACGAGCGTGGGTTCATCGCCCACTACCTCGAGGACCGGGTCTACCCGTCCCGCCTCGCCCGCCGGGTCGAGGTCGGGGTGGCGACGCTGGTGCTCGGTTCCTGGCTCGGCTTCGCGGTCCGCTGACCGGTCGTGGGCTCCCAGACGAAGCCGTCGGGGTCGCTCGCCGCGGTGCTGCCGCCGACAAGGACCACGCGGTGCGAGCCGCTGCCCTCGATCGGCACGCCGGCGTCCTTCGCCAGCGCCTTGCGGGGCAGTAGGCCCAGGATCACGGAGCCGGAGCCGGGCTCGAACTCGACGTACTTCCTCCCGAAGCTGCGGGCGATCGCGAACCCGCGCTCGACGTAGAACGCCTTGCTGGCGGCGATGTCTTCGCACCCGATGAGGAGCACGATGCTCTCGATGTCGCGCCTGGCCGGTCCCTTGTTCTTCTTCGACGAGCTGACGACCTTCCAGATCGTGCCGTCGGGCGCGCGCAGCACGCCGCCGTAGCCCCAGAAGGACTTGGCGACCGGCTTGATCGCCGTCGCGCCGGCCGCGAGCGCGGTCTCGACGAGGCTGTCGACGTCGGCCGGCTGGGCCAGGGTGAGGGAGACGTGGAAGCCGCGGAAGCCGTCGGTCGGCGCGTCCGACGCGCGGAACTCGAGCGGGAGGTCCGAGCCGAAGGCCCGGGCGTAGAAGTCGCGAGCGGCGGCCGGGTCGGCCACCTCGAGGGTGAGGGCGTCCAGGGAGTTCGGGTTCATGTCCCCGACGCTAGGTCCGCCCCGATCGCCGCTGCTTCTCGATTCCTGACGGCTTCGGCGCGGTGGTCGCGGCCGATCCTGTCCGGTGGTTGAGGTGCGAGGCCGCCCGCGGCCGATCCTGTCCGGTGGTTGAGGTGCGAGGCCGCCCGCGGCCGAGCCTCGAAACCTCCGGGCCCGATGCTGGGACCCGGCCATGCGGACCTTCCGGCAGCACGGCTCCTGGTTTCGAGGCTCCTCGCTGGCGCTCGTCGCACCTCAACCAGCGGTGGCAGCACGGCCCCTGGTTTCGAGGCTCCTCGCTGGCGCTCGTCGCACCTCAACCAGCGGCGGGCCGAGGCTCAACCAGCGGTGGGCCGGAAGCTGCGCAGCCGCAGGCTGTTCGACACCACGAACACCGACGAGAACGCCATCGCGGCCCCGGCCAGCATCGGGTTGAGCAGGCCGGCGGCGGCCAGCGGCAGGGCGGCGACGTTGTAGGCGAAGGCCCAGAACAGGTTGCCCTTGATCGTGGCCAGGGTCCGCCGGGAGAGGCGGATCGCGTCGACCGCCACCTGCAGGTCGCCGCGGACCAGGGTGAGGTCGCTGGCCTCGATCGCCACGTCGGTGCCGGTGCCCATCGCCAGGCCGAGGTCGGCCTGGGCCAGCGCGGCGGCGTCGTTGACGCCGTCGCCGACCATCGCGACGACGCGACCCTCGTCCTGCAGCCGCTTGACGACGTCGACCTTGTCGGCGGGCAGTACGTCGGCGATCACGTCCGCCTCGTCGATCCCGACCTGCGCCGCCACGGTCCGCGCCACCACGGCGTTGTCGCCGGTGAGCAGCACGGGTCGCAGCCCCAGCGAGCGCAGCTGCGTGATGGCGGTGGCCGAGGTCGGCTTGACCGCGTCGGCGACCACGACGACCCCGCGAGCCTTGCCGTCCCAGCCGACCGCGACGGCCGTGCCGCCCGTCGCCTGGGCCTGCTCGAGCGCCGACTGCAGTGCCGGCGAGAGGTGCTGCGACCACTCCTCCAGCAGCCGGGGGCGACCGACGAGCACCGCGTGCGACGCGTCGCCCTCGACCAGGACGCCCTGGACGCCGAGCCCCTCGATGTTCGCGAAGTCCTCGACCGTGGGCAGGTCGCCGGCCTCGCGCGCCGCGTCGGCGACGGCGCGGGCGATCGGGTGCTCGGAGGCGTCCTCGAGCGCACCGGCGTACCGCAGCACCTCCGCGGCGGACTCGCCCGGCTCGGCGACCACGTCGCGCAGCGTCATCCGCCCGGTCGTGACCGTGCCCGTCTTGTCGAGGACGACGGTGTCGACGGCGCGGGTCGACTCGAGCACCTCGGGGCCCTTGATCAGGATGCCGAGCTGGGCGCCCCGGCCGGTGCCGACCATGAGGGCGGTGGGCGTGGCCAGGCCGAGGGCGCAGGGGCAGGCGATGATGAGGACGGCGACCGCGGCCGTGAACGCCGCGGCGAGGCCGTCGCCCGTCCCGAGCCAGAAGCCGAGCGTGCCGGCCGCGAGCAGGATGACGATCGGCACGAAGATCCCGGAGATCCGGTCGGCCAGGCGCTGGACCTGGGCCTTGCCGTTCTGGGCGTCCTCGACCAGCCGCGCCATCTGCGCGAGCTGGGTGTCGGCGCCGACCCGGGTTGCCCGGACGACCAGCCGGCCGCCCGCGTTGACGCACGAGCCCACGACCGGGTCGCCCTCGCCGACCTCGACCGGCACGGACTCGCCGGTCAGCATCGAGGCGTCGACCGCGGAGCTGCCGCGCTCGACCACGCCGTCGGTGGCGATCTTCTCGCCGGGGCGTACGACGAACCGGTCGCCCACCTTCAGCTCCGCCACCGGCATCCGGGTCTCGGTGTCGTCGGGCCCGAGGACGGCGACCTCCTTGGCGCCGAGCTCGAGCAGCGCCTGGAGCGCCGCCCCGGCCCGCCGCTTCGAGCGTTGCTCGAAGTAGCGACCGGCCAGGATGAAGGTCGTCACGCCGGCCGCGGCCTCGAGGTAGATGTTGCCGCTGCCGTCGCTGCGCTCGATGGTCAGCTCGAACGGGTGCTTCATCCCGGTGACCCCGGCGGTGCCCCAGAACAGGGCGTACAGCGACCAACCGAGCGCGGCCAGCGTGCCGAGCGAGATCAGCGTGTCCATGGTGGACGTGCCGTGGCGCAGGTTGGTCCAGGCCGCCTTGTGGAACGGGTAGGCGCCCCACACCACGACCGGAGCGGCCAGGGTCAGCGAGAGCCACTGCCAGTTGTCGAACTGGAACGCCGGCACCATCGCCATCGCGATGACCGGCACCGACAGCACGGCCGAGACGACGAGCCGCTGCCGCAGCGTCGCGACCGGATCTGCCTCCGCTGCGGGCTCCTGGCCCTCCGCAGCAGGCGGCTTCGGCAGCGAGGCGCCGTAGCCGGCCGCCTCGACGGCAGCGACCAGGTCGTCGGTGGAGACGCCGTCGGCGTAGGTCACCTTGGCCTTCTCGGTCGCGTAGTTGACCGTCGCGGTGACGCCCTCGAGCTTGTTGAGCTTGCGCTCGATCCGGTTGGCGCAGGAGGCGCAGGTCATCCCGGTGAGGGCGAGCTCGACCTGCTGCTCCCCGCCGGCCGGCGTCGTGGGGTCAGTGTGCGTGTCCACTGGTGTCTCCGTGCTCCTGGTCGGTGCTCTGCGCGACACCCTCGGCGGTGACGGTGAACGCCGCGGTGCGGACGACGCCGTCGTGCTGGAAGTCGAGGTAGAGGTGGTAGGTCCCGGCGCTGGGGACGGCCGCGTGGAACACGACGTCCGGGCCCGGCTGCGTCGTACCGTCGCCGGGCTCGCCGTCCGGGTGGACGTGGAGGTAGGCGAGGTCGCCGCTGCGCAGCGCGACCAGGTGGCCGCAGGCGCCGAGGTAGGGCTGCAGGTCGGTGACCGGCTTGCCGTCCTTGCTGATGCTCAGCGTGAGCCGCGCGTCGGCGCCGGCGGCGAGGTCGCCGGCGAGGGTGACCTGGTAGCCGTCGACGGTGGCGGTGCGGGACTCCTCGGTCGGCGCTGCCGCCTCGAACGCACCGTCGACCGCGAGGTCGGTGCCGAGGGTGAGCGCCGCGCCGCCGGTGGCCTTGAAGTCGGCGAACAGCCGCCAGGTCCCCGGCGTCAGCGCGAGGTCGGTCGACCAGGTGCCGTCGGTGAGGGTGGGGTGGACGTGCTGGAAGCCGCTGAAGTCGCGTCGTACGGCGATCAGGTGGAGCTGCTTCTCGTGCTGGACGTCGTACGACGTCACGGGGGCGCCGTCGGGTCCGGTGATGGTGAAGCTCACCGGGACCGCGCTGCCGGCAGCGGCCTGTGGGCGGTCGAGGGTGAGGGTGTAGCCGTCCTGCGAGGTCATGAGTCCTCCGGGGATCTCGGTTCTCCCGGGCGGTGCCGGCGTCAGGTGGGTGCGCTCGGCGTGCGTGTCGTGGGTCGCCGGCTCCGCGCCGACCGGGCCGATGGCCCGGCCGGCGAGAAGGGCGACGCCGAACACGACCGCGGCGACGGCACCGAAGCCGGCCAGCCGTGTCGGGTTGTTCATGCGAGCTGGTAGCCGGCCTCCTCGACGGCGGCCTTCACGGCGGACTCGTCGAGGGGAGCGGCGCTGGTGATGGTGACCGCACCGGTGGGCAGGTCGACCGCGACGTCCTCCACGCCGGCGATCTCCTGCACCTCCTCGGTGACGGAGGCGACGCAGTGGCCGCAGGTCATGCCGGTGACGGTGAAGGTCTGGGTGGTGCTCATCGGAGATTCCTCTCGCTGGATGGGATGGAAGTCGGATCGGGACGCGTCAGGAACGGACCAGGCGGGCGATGGCGTCGGAGGCCTCCTTGAGCTTGATGTCGGCCTCCTCGCCCCCTTCCTTGGCGGCGTTCACGACGCAGTGCGCCAGGTGCTCGTCGAGCAGGCCGAGCGCGACGGACTGGAGGGCCTTCGTCATGGCGGAGACCTGGGTGAGGATGTCGATGCAGTACTGCTCCTCCTCGACCATCCGCTGCAGACCTCGCGCCTGGCCCTCGATGCGGCGCAGCCGCTTGAGGTAGTCGTCCTTGGTGCGGTTGGCGATGTAGCTGTGCTGGTGCTCCGCGCCGGTGTCGCTGTGTGCCATGGCCCTGTGTCCTTCGTGTGCGGGGGAATCGACCTGCCCGAACAGGATACCCCCCTGCGGTATTTCGTGGTAGCGTCCCGATCCGTTCCATACGGTACCCCCCTAGGGTACCCATTCGTCAAGAAGGAGAATCGAGATGTCAGTCCTCACCCCGCCGGAGGCCGGTCGTCGGAACCGCCGCTGGCTCGGGCTCGCGGTCATCGCCGCCGCCCAGTTCATGGTCATCATGGACACGTCGATCATCGGCGTGGCCCTGCCCGAGATGCAGCGCGACCTCGGCTTCAGCGCCGAGAACCTGTCCTGGGTGTTCAACGCCTACGTCGTCGCGTTCGGCGGCCTGCTGCTGCTCGGCGGCAAGGTGTCCGACGTCCTCGGTGCCCGCACCGTCTTCGCCGCCGGCTGGGTCGTCCTCGCGGCCGGCTCGCTGGTCGCCGCGATGGCGGGCAACGTCGAGGTGGAGCTCGCCGGTCGTGCGATCCAGGGGGCGGGCGCCGCGCTCATCGCGCCGTCCGCGTTGACCCTGCTGATGATGCTGTTCGGTGGCAACCCGCGCGAGCTGACCAAGGCCCTGGCCCTGTACGGCGCCGCCGCCCCCGCCGGCGGCACGGCCGGTGTCTTCCTCGGTGGCGTCATCACGGAGTACCTCAGCTGGCCGTGGGTGTTCGCCATCAACATCCCGATCGCGCTGGTGATCCTCGCGCTGGTCCCCTCCTCGATGCCCGCCGGCGCGACGGGCGGCTCGCGCCGCGTCGACGTCGTGGGTGCGGTCACCGTGACCGCCGGCCTCGCCGCGCTCGTGTACGCCGTGGTCCAGGCCCCCGAGGTCGGTTGGGGGGCCGCGCGTACCTGGTGGGTCCTCGCTGCCGGCCTCCTCCTGGTGGCGCTGTTCGTCGCCCAGCAGGCCCGCGGCCGCGACCCGCTCGTCCGGCTCGGTATCCTCCGGGCGCCGAGCCTGGCCGCCGCGAACCTCGCCCAGCTCCTGCTCGGCGCCGCGTGGATCCCGATGTGGTTCTTCCTGAACCTCTACCTGCAGCAGGTGCTCGGCTTCACCGCGTTCCCCAGCGGGGCCGCGCTGCTGCCGATGACGCTGTTGATCATGGTCGGCATGGTCGTCCTGGCGCCCCGCGTCCTCGCCGCGCTCGGCGTCCGCACCACGACCGTCACCGGGCTGGCGCTGCTCGCCGCCGGCATGGCCTGGCTGGCGATGGTCGACCCCGACGGCAGCTACGCCGTCGACGTCCTGCCCGCCTCGCTGGTCGCCGCGCTCGGCATGTCGCTCGCCTTCATCCCCACCTTGGGTACGGCGATCTCCGCCGCGCCGCCGGAGGAGGGCGGCCTCGCCTCGGGGATCGTCAACACCAGCTACCAGATCGGGTCCGCGCTGGGACTGGCCGTGATGACCGCGATCGCGACGGCCGCCGGCGCCGACCGGCTGGGCGACCCGGCCGCGCTCACGGACGGCTACGCGGCCGCCTTCGTCGGCGCTGCCGTGGTCGCGGCGGTGGGTGCGCTCGCCTCGGGCGTGCTGCTGCGCGATCCTCGGTCGTGACTCTCCGGGACGTCCTCCGGGTCGCCGTCGTGTGCGCGCTGCGCTGCGCGGCGGCGGCCCTGGCGGAGATGGTCGCCTCCCACCGTCGCACCTGACGAACGGGGGGGGGGGGGGGGCGCGGGGGGGGGGGCCACGGGTCGAGGGGGGGGGTGGGGG
>NZ_JAHTKU010000015.1 GCF_019192965.1 Nocardioides daeguensis | reverse complement strand
CTGCGCGGGGCGGCGGCGGCCGGGGCGTATTGGGTCGCCTCCCACCGCCGCACCTGACGAACGGGCTGTGGATCGGCCGCCGGATCTGCAGCCCATTCGTCAGGTGCGACGTTCAGAGCAGCCCGAGGAGGTGGACGCCGACGCCGAGGGCCGCGCACAGGCCGAGGGTCCGCAGCGGGCTCCAGCCGAGCCGGAACATGACGCCGAGCGCGACCGCGGTGATGGCGAAGGCGACCGGGTCCCAGGAGCCGAGGACCGGGACGTCGACGTGCAGCCACCCGGCGTCCACGGCCCGGCTGCGGTCGAACAGGGTGTGCAGCGCGAAGAACACCGCGAGGTTCGCGATCACACCGACGACCGCCGCGGTGATGCCGGTCAGCGCGGCGCTCAGGCCGCGGTTGTCGCGCAGCCGCTCGACGTACGGAGCACCGAGGAGCACGAACAAGAAGCAGGGCACGAAGGTCACCCAGGTGACCAGCAGGGAGGCGAGGACGGCGGCGAGCCACGGGTCCAGCGAGCCGGGGTTGCGGTAGGCGCCGACGAAGGCGACGAACTGGACCACCATGATCAGCGGCCCGGGCGTGGTCTCGGCCAGCGCGAGGCCGCGGACCATCTCGCCCGGTGCCAGCCAGTGGTAGACGCCGACGGCCTGCTGGGCGACGTACGACAGGACCGCGTAGGCGCCACCGAAGGTGACGACCGCGGCGCCGGAGAAGAACACTCCCTGGTCGACGAAGACCGGGGTGCCGGTGGTGCCGGCGAGCGCGGCGAACGCGACCACGGGCGCGAACCAGAGCACGGCGCCGACGGCGAGCACCGTCCCGGAGCGGCGCACCGTCGGCAGCTCGTGGTGCAGGGCGTCGTCGCTGATGAGGGGCGCGGGACCGTCGCCCGTGTCGGGTGCCGGCGGCTCGCGCAGTGCGGGGATGCTCCGGCTGAGCAGCCAGCCGAGGAGCCCGGCCGCGAACACGACGGCCGGGAACGGGACGGCGAGGAAGGTGAGCGCCGCGAACGAAGCGACGGCGAGGGTGACCAGCGCGGGGTGGTGCAGCGCTCGCCTCCCGACCCGGTGCACCGCCTGGACGACGATCGCGATCACGGCGGGCGCGACGCCGGCGAAGAGCGCGGTCACCACGTCGGTCTCGCCGTACCCGACGTAGATGCCCGACAGCGCGAGCAGGGCGAGCATGCCCGGCAGCAGGAACAGTCCGCCCGCGATCAGGCCGCCCCGGATCCCGTTGAGCAGCCAACCGGTGTAGATCGCCAGCTGGGTGGCCTCCGGGCCGGGCAGCAGCATGCAGTAGTTGAGGGCGTGCAGGAACCGCCGCTGCCCGATCCAGCGCTTCTCGTCCACCAGCTTGTGCTGCATCACCGCGATCTGGCCGGCCGGTCCGCCGAAGGTCTGCAGCGAGATCTGGAACCAGGCCCGGGTCGCCTCCCGCAAGGGGATGACGTCGTCGCCGACGGGGTGTGGGTGCCTGGTCACGGGGCCATTCAACCGCTGTCAGGTGGCCGCCGGATGAACGTGCACGGCCTCACGCCAGCCGGGAGAGCCGGTGCGCCTCCTCGAGCAGCAGCTTGCCCAGCACCGGCTGCCGGTCGCGGCGGAACCGTTGCTCGACACCGGTCAGCGTGAGCGCCCAGTCCGGCCGCCCTGACTTGTCGAAGACCGCGGCCGCCATGCCCCAGGAGCCCTCGACGACGTGGCCGGGGTTGACGGACCAGCCGGTACGGCGGGTCGCGGCCAGGCGCCTGCGGATCGCCGCGTCGGAGTGCTGGGGCCCCCACGCGGCGGTGAGGTCGGCGCGGGCGAGGTAGGCGTCGACCTCGCGGTCGGGCAGGTGGGCGAGGATCGCGAGGCCGGCCGAGACCACGCCCAGCGGGAAGCGGGCGCTCTCGTAGAGGACGTAGGAGCGGATCGGGAAGTCGCCGTCCTCGCGGAGCAGGACCACCGTCTCGTCGCCGCGGCGCACCGAGAAGAACGCGCTCTCGCCGGTCTCCTTCGCGAGCCGGTGCACGCTCGCGCGGGCCTCGTTGGTGACGTCGTAGCGGGTGGCGGCGGCCAGGCCGAGCACGTAGGTCTCGGGACCGAGGAACCAGCGTCCGGTCTGCGGGTCGCGGTCGGCCAGGCCCTCGGCGGCGAGCGACTCCAGCAGCCGGTGGGTGGTCGCGCGCGGCTGGGTGGTGGCGGCGGCGAGCTCGGTGGTCGTCGTACCGGACTCGGCGGTGGAGAGCGCGCGGAGCAGGGCAGCCACCTTCTCGACCACCCCGGGCGCGCGCTCCACGGTGCGATCCTACGCGTCCGTTCAGTGGACGTGAATCGATCTGCGCATCCGCTGCCTGAGCACTTCGTTGACGCCCCTGGCGGGCGTCGGCGGTGATGGCGGGCATGAGGAAGCTGGTGGATGACCCCCGGACGGCGATCGCCGAGCGGGTCCGGGACGGGATGACGATCGCCGTGGGCGGCTTCGGCCTGTGCGGTGTCCCGCGGGACCTGATCGAGGCGGTCCGCGACAGCGGCGTGCGCGACCTGACGATCGTCTCCAACAACATGGGCGTCGACGGCAAGGGCCTCGGCGTGCTGCTGGAGAACAACCAGGTGCGCAAGGTCGTCGCGTCGTACGTCGGCGAGAACAAGCTGTTCGCGCAGCAGTACCTCGACGGCGCGCTCGAGGTGGAGTTCTGCCCGCAGGGCACGCTCGCCGAGCGGCTGCGTGCGGGCGGCTCCGGCATCGCCGGCTTCTACACCCGTACCGGCGTCGGCACCGAGGTCGCCGAGGGCAAGCCGCACGAGGTCTTCGACGGCGAGACCTTCGTGCTCGAGCGCGGCATCGTCGCCGACCTCGCGCTGGTGCACGCCCACACCGCGGACGCCGAGGGCAACCTGCGCTACCGGGCGACGGCCCGCAACTTCAACCCGCTGGTCGCGATGAGCGGTCGGGTCTGCATCGCCGAGGCCGAGCAGGTCATCGACGGCTTCCTCGACCCGGACCAGGTGATCACGCCGGGCATCTTCGTCGACGTCATCGTGCGGGCGAGCGAGCGTCCCAAGGACATCGAGCAGCGCATCGTGCGCCAGCGTCCCAGCGAGAGCGTGAACGAGAAGGTGGGTGCCTGACATGGCCTGGAGCCGCGACGAGATGGCGGCGATCGCCGCCCGCGAGCTGAACGACGGCGACTACGTCAACCTCGGCATCGGCATCCCGACACTGGTGGCCGACCACCTGCCGTCGGGGGTCAACGTGCTGCTGCAGAGCGAGAACGGCCTGCTCGGCATGGGCCCGTTCCCGTACGACGGCGAGGAGGACGCGGACGTCATCAACGCCGGCAAGCAGACGGTGACGACGGTGCCGGGGGCGTCGTACTTCGACTCGGCGACCAGCTTCGCCATGATCCGCGGCGGCCACGTCGACATCGCGATCCTCGGCGCGCTGCAGGTCGCGAGCAACGGCGACCTCGCGAACTGGACCGTCCCCGGCAAGCTCGTGAAGGGGATGGGTGGCGCGATGGACCTGGTCGCCGGCACCCGTCGGGTCGTGGTCATCACCGACCACGTCGCGAAGGACGGGACGCCGAAGATCGTCGAGTCCTGCACGCTGCCGCTCACCGGCGCCGGCGTCGTCGACCGGATCATCACCGATCTCGCGGTGCTCGACGTGACGCCCGAGGGTCTCGTGCTCGTCGACGTCGCCCCCGGGCTGGACGTCGCCAAGGTCCGTGAGCTGACGGCCGCGCCGGTCCTCGACCCGGTGCCGTGACCGCGCTGCCGGGGATGGACGCCCGGCGCCACGTCAGCGGCTTCGTGGGTCGGGCGCGTTCAGCCGGGTGACCTCCGCCTACTGCTGCGCCGCCCTGCTGAGCGCGACCTCCGCGTCGATCGAGGTCAGCTTGGCCGGGTTCCGCATGGCGAGGATCCTGGTGATCCGGCCGTCCTCCACGACGAGGCTGACCGCGGTGAGCTCGCCGTGGGCGTCGATCCGGGCGCCCGGGGCGCCGTTGAGCCAGACCGGTGCGATGCTCGCGCCCGGCGCGTAGAGCGCGAAGTTGGCCAGCAGCCGGGCGACCGGCTCGGCGCCGGCGAGCGGCCTGCGGATCGCGTTCGCCACCCCGCCGCCGTCGGCGAGCAGGACCACGTCGGGCGCGAGCGCGTCGAGCAGCCCCTGGAGGTCGCCGCCCTGCACCGCGGCGAGGAAGCGGTCGACCACCGCCTGCTGCTCGTCCCGGTCGACGTCGACCCGCGGCCGGCGGGCGGTGACGTGGTTGCGGGCCCGGGTGGCGATCTGCCGCACCGCGGCCGACGTCTTGCCGACGGCGGCCGCGATCTCGTCGTACGGCAGGTCGAACACCTCGCGCAGCACGAACACCGCGCGCTCGGTCGGGCCGAGCGTCTCGAGGACGGTGAGCATCGCCATCGACACGCTCTCGGCGAGCTCGACGTCCTCGGCGACGTCGGGCGCGGTCAGCAGCGGCTCGGGCAGCCACTCGCCGACGTAGTCCTCCCGGCGTCGGGACAGGGTCCGCAGCCGGTTGAGCGCCTGGCGCGTGACGATCCGGACCAGGTAGGCCCGCGGCTCCTGCACCCGGGCGTGGTCCACCTCGGCCCACCGCAGCCAGGTCTCCTGCACGACGTCCTCGGCGTCGGCTGCCGAGCCGAGCATCTCGTAGGCGAGCGTGAAGAGCAGGTTGCGGTGGGCGACGAAGGGATCGCCGGCCGGGGCCGGAGAGGTCATGCCGGCGAGCCTACGGCGGGCCGCTCGGCCAGCGGCCTCATGCCGCACGCGGCCGCGAAGCCCTCGGACTCGATGCCCAGCGCCGTGTTCGACCGGGTGGTCATGTTCGCGAAGCCGATCACGCTGGTCAGCTCGATCAGCCCCGCCGGCCCGAGCTCGGCGAGCAGCGGCTCGACCATCTCGTCGGTGACTGTCGGGGGCGTCTGGCTCGCCGCCTCGGCGTACTCCAGCACCCGGCGCTCGAGCGGCGAGAACACCTCGGACTCGCGCCAGCGCGGGACCTCCCGGGCCTTGGCGAGGTCGAGCCCCTTGTCGCGGGCCAGGAAGTAGTTGAAGTCGAGGCACCACGAGCAGCCGACGAGCGAGGCGACCGCCATGTGCGCGTAGGTCTTGAGCGTCTCGTCGCAGGCGTCCCACTTCTGCAGCCTCTGGCCGAACGCCATGCTCGCCTTGAGGGCCGGCTGGTGGTGCCACAGCACGCCGATCGACTCGGGCACGCTGCCGAACATCTTGCCGGCGAACCTCTTCACGAGGGCGCCGTAGAGGCCGGTGATCGGGGCGGCGGGGATGCGGGCGGTGGTGGTCATGTCGTTCTCCTTGGTCGGGGGTACGACATGAAGACACCGCTCGGGCCCCGGGTGTGACACACCCGGGCCCGACGGCCCACTGCCGGTCACTGCTGGTCGAGCAGCTTCTCCATGGTGGTGATCTCGGCGCTCTGGCCCTCGACGATCGCCTTCGCGAGCGCGATCGCGTCGGCGAACCTCCCGTCGGCCTGCTCGGTCCTCGCCATGGTGATCGCGCCCTCGTGGTGCTCGATCATCATCTCCATCCACAGCCGCGGGAAGTCCGCGTCGGAGGACTCCTCGAGCTCGTCGAGCTGGTCGCCCGACATCATCCCGGGCATGTCGTGGCCCGGGACGTCGCTGTCGTCCGCGCCGCCCATGCCCTCCATGTCGTCCAGGTCGTGGCCGGCGTTGGCATGGTCCAGCGAGGTGGCGGGGACCTTCTTGTCCCAGTCGGTCAGCCAGGTGGTCATGGTCTCGACCTCGGGGGTCTGGGCGGCCTGGATCTGGTCGACGAGCGCGCGGACCTCCGGGGACAGCGGGCGGTCCTGGGCGAGCAGCGCCATCTGCAATGCCTGTGCGTGGTGCGGGATCATCGCGGTCGCGAAGGCGACGTCGGCGCTGTTGAAGACGTTGCCGTTGCGGGCCGTCTCCACGGCAGCCGGCCTGCCCTCGCGCCCGTCGTCGCCGTCGCCGCACGCGGCGAGGGCCAGGGCAAGGGTGATCGCGCCGGTGGCGCAGGCCAGTCGGCGAAGGGTGGTGCGGTGCATCTGGTTCTCCTGGGGTCGGTGTGCGTTGCTGGGGAGCGGGGGCTCCTCAGCAGCGCTGCACCGAGAGCCGGTGGAGATCGGGTGGGTCGCGGAACCGCGCGGCCCGGGCGACCAGGACCCGCCACCGGGTGGGTGCCTCGCGCGGGGCGACCAGCGCTCGTCGTACGCCGACCAGGCCGGCGACCATCCCGGCGGCCATCACCAGCAGCGCCAGGCACAGCCCGGCCATGTCGTGGCCGGTGGAGCCGCCGCCGTGGTCGGGTGGCATCGGGTGGTGGCCGGGTGTCATCGGGTCGTGGTGGGTGACGGCGGCCGCGGGGAGCGGAGCCGAGGCGACGCCGTGGTCGGCCATGCCGTGCATGGCGAACAGCCCCGCCAGCGCGGCGAACGTGACGAGCAGGCGCCGCAGCAGGTCAGGCTCAGGTCGCATAGCCGAGACCGAGCTGTGCCATCGCGGTCTCCAGACGCTCGAGCGCGATCGGGCCGACGCCGTGCAGTGCGGCCAGGTCGGCACGGGTCCAGCCGCTGACCGCCTCGAGGGTGTGGACGTCGACCGCCCGCAGCGCGCGGGTGGCCGGGGCCCCGATGGTTCGCGGCAGTGGGGTCCCGGTACGGCGGGGGGCGCGTTCGCGCGGACCGTCCTCGTGGTCCAGCACGGTCTCGCCGCGCGGGGAGAGGCGGTACCCGATCGCCAGCGACTCGGTCAGCCCACGCTCCTTGAGCTTGCGCACGTCCTTCTTGAAGTCGAGCGTCTCGCGGCCCAGCTCCGCGGCCAGGTCGGGCGCGCGGACCTCGGGGTTGCGGTCGATGATCCGCAGCGTCGCGCGGGTCCACGGCCCGATCGCCGAGGCCGCGTCCAGCCGGTCGAGCTGGTGCAGGATGGTCGCGATCTCGGCGGCGTCGGGGATGGCGGCACGCAGGGCCTCGCGAGGGTCGGCACCGCCGTAGCTCAGGCCGACGCGGAACACCGGTCGGTCGGCCCGTGCGGCGAGCGCCTCCTTGAGCGCGGCCAGCGACGCGGCCCCGGCCCGGCGGGCGTCCTCGGCCCGCAACCGGGACAGCGCGACCTGCTCGACGCTGAGCACCTCGACCACGCCGACCGCGGTGCGCAGCCGGGTGCCGGCCTTGACCCGCGGCCGGTCCCAGCGCCGGAACGCGAGGTCGACGGTGCCGGCACGCACGCCGTCGAGCTCGGCGGGTCGCATCATCACGACGACCGAGCCTAGTCGGCGCCGCCCAGCTCGTCGTCCGGCCCGACCAGCACGAAGAGCTCACCGTCCGGGCGCCGGGCCCGGGCGAGCGCATCGTCCGCGCGCCGCAGCATCGCGCGGGGGTCGTCGGTGCCCGGCCGGGCCGTGGTGCCCCCGAGCCGAGCCGTGACGAAGCAGGGGCGCACGCCGATGGTCACGGGCGGGCTCAGCTCGACGAGGATCCGGCGGGCCAGGATCCGGACCCCGTCGTCGCCGACCTCGCCCGGGAACACCAGGGCGAAGGTCTCCGGTCCGTACCGGCCGACCGAGTCGATGCCGCGGACGGCGGCAGTGAGCCGCTCGGCGATCTCCTTGACCACGGTGCGCACGTCGGCGTCCGAGACGGGCCCACCGGTCCCCTCGATGGAGGTGAGGGCGACGAGGACCAGGGCCACCTCGTGCCCGCCGCGTTCGGCGCTCCGCAGCGCCATGCCCAGGCGGTCCGCGATCAGCCCGCGGCTCGGCAGTCCTGTCTCGGCGTCGTAGAGGCCAGGCTCGGCATTGGTCACTTCGTGCTCCCGTCACGTCCGGCCGCCCCAACGCGCCGTCCCCGGGCTCGACGGTACGGGAGAACCCGGCGAGCAGCAGCAGAAACGGTGGGAGACCGCCTTGACGGTGTCGCCCTAGGGTGATTACATCGCCATATGGCGATGAATCAGCTGGACGGGTCGTTCCCGGAGGCGCCCACCGAGGTCGACGCGCTCGCCGACGTCGCCGGCCTGCTGCACGCACTGAGCGACCCCAACCGGCTGGCGATCCTCGAGCACCTCACCCTCGGCGAGCACCGCGTCGTCGACCTCACCGCCCACCTCGGGCTCGCGCAGTCGACGGTGTCGAAGCACCTCGCCTGTCTGCGCGACTGCGGCCTCGTCGTGTCCCGGCCCAGCGGGCGGGCCTCGCTCATCTCACTCGCCCAGCCCGAGCTGACCCGGGCGGTGGTGCGCGCCGCCGAGCGCCTGGTCGCGGTCACCGGCCTCCCCTGCGGGCGGGACTGACCATGGGCGTCGGACACGGGCACGGACACGGCGGCGGCGCCGCCGGCTCGGGCAGCGCCGGGCACGCCGGCGGCCGGCACCGCTGGCGGCTGGGCGCCTCCTTCGGGCTGATCTCCGCGTTCTTCGTCGTCGAGCTGGTCGTCGGCGTGGTCAGCGGCTCGCTCGCGCTGATCTCCGACGCCGGCCACATGGCCGCCGACGTCGTCACCCTCGGGGCGGCCCTGGTCGCGACCAAGATCGCCACCCGCGCCGACAGCACCGGTCGTCGTACCTATGGCTCCTACCGGGCCGAGGTCTTCGCCTCCGGTCTCGCGGTGCTGATGATGCTCGGCGTCGCGGTCTACGTCGTCGTCGAGGCGATCGGTCGGGCGGGCAGCGAGCCCGACGTCGAGACCGGACCGATGCTCGGCGTCGGCTTCCTCGGTCTGGTGGTCAACCTGGTCGCGATGGCCCTGCTCCGCGGCGGGTCCCAGGACTCGCTCAACGTGAAGGGCGCCTACGTCGAGGTCGTCGCCGACACCGCCGGCAGCGTCGGCGTGATGGTCGCCGGAGGGCTGATCCTCGCCACCGGCGACGGGGTCTGGGACACCGTGGTCGCCTTCCTCATCGGCGCCTTCGTCGCGGTCCGCGCGGTGCTGCTCGGCCGCGAGGTGCTCGCCGTCCTCGGCCAGCACGTCCCCGCCGGCGTCGAGATCGACACCGTCGCCGGGGCGCTCGGCGGGATCGACGGCGTCTGCGACGTCCACGACCTGCACGCCTGGACCCTCACCTCCGGCATGCACGTCGCCACCGCGCACCTCGTCCTCGACGAGGGCGCCGACGGCGCCGGCGTGCTGCGGCAGGGCCAGCTGCTGCTGCGCGAGCAGTTCCAGATCGAGCACGCCACCTTGCAGATCGAGGGCCACCGCTCGGCCGCCTGCGACGCCGTCACCTGGTGACCTTTCCGCGTCGCACCTGACGGATGGGCTGTGAACTGGCGCGTTCCGCAACCCACGTCAGGTGCGACGCGGCGACTCAGGCGTGCGCGAGGGAGAGCTTGACCGCGAAGCCGAGGAAGACCGCGCCGACGGCCGACGTCCCGGCCGCGGAGAGGCCCTTGCGGCGGCGGAAGGCCGCGGCCAGGCGGGTGCCGCCGAAGATCAGCGCGCTCAGGTAGGCCACGCTGGCGATCTGGGCGAGCGTGCCGAGCACGAGGAACGACAGCGCCGGATGGGCGTAGTCGGGGTCGACGAACTGCACGAAGAAGGCGACGAAGAACAAGATCGCCTTCGGGTTGAGCAGGCTGATCACCAGCGCTCGGCGGTACGGCCGCTCGCCCGGCACGGGCGGCGGCGAGCCCTCCTCGATCGCCCGCACCGCGCGCCGGCGCTGGCGCCACATGACGATCGCGCCGCGCAGCATGGTGAAGGCGAGGTAGCCGAGGTAGCCCGCGCCGACGTACTTCACGAGCGCGAACGCCACGTGGTTGGCCTGCAGCAGCGAGGCCACCCCGGCCGCCGACAGCGTCATGAGCACCGCGTCGCCGGTCCACACGCCGGCCGCGGCGGCGTACCCGGGACGGACGCCGCGGCGCGCCGCCACCGACAACACGTAGAGCGAGTTCGGGCCGGGCAGCAGGATGATCAGGACGAGACCGACGAGGTACGTCGACAGGTCGGTGATGCCCAGCACGGACCCGATCCTCCCACGCCGAGCTGGGAGCGATGAGTTCGCGCGCCCGCGCCGGTCTGCAGGTCATGGGCATCGTGACCGCGGACATCGCCATCACCCTCGACGGCTTCGGCGCCGCGAGCGACCAGTCACGGGAGCACCCGTTCGGGTCCCTCGACGCGAGCCGGCTGCACGCCTGGATGTTCGAGCACGCCGACGACAACGCCGCCGAGGTCGCGGCGATCGTCGACGCCGGTGCCTTCGTGATGGGCCGCAACATGTTCACGCCCGGCCGCGGGGAGTGGGACCCGGCCTGGCGCGGCTGGTGGGGCGAGGACCCGCCGTACCACGCACCGGTGTTCGTCCTGACCCACCACGAGCGGGACCCGCTGCCGATGGCGGGCGGCACGACCTTCCACTTCGTCACCGACGGCCTCGCCTCCGCGCTCGCGCAGGCCCGCGCCGCCGCCGGCGAGCGCGACGTCGCCATCGCCGGTGGGGCGTCCACGATCAACGCCTACCTGGCGGCGGGCGCGATCGACGAGCTGCGGCTCCACGTCGTCCCGTACGTCGCCGGGCTGGCCAGCGGCTCCCGGATGTTCGACGGGGTCGGTCCGCTCGATCTCGAGCCGGTCGCGACCCGGCCCACGCCGTACGTGACCCACCTGACGTACCGGCGGTGATCCGGTCCGGTGGTTTCGAGGCTCCTCGCTGGCGCTCGTCGCACCTCAACCACCGGGGCGGCTCCTCGATGGTTGAGGTGTGAGGCCGCCCGCGGCCGAGTGCTCCCGCTGGTTGAGGTGTGAGGCCGCCCGCGGCCGAGTGCTCCCGCTGGTTGAGGTGTGAGGCCGCCCGCGGCCGAGCCTCGAAACCTCTGGCCGGACCTCGAAAGCCGGGGGTTGGCACCGTCCCGGCATCGGTTGCGGTGGTTTCGAGGCTCCTCGCTGGCGCTCGTCGCACCTCAACCACCGGGGAGGCTCCTCGCTGGCGCTCGTCGCGCCTCAACCACCGGGGCGGCCGGCGACCACCGGGGCGGCCCGGCGACCACCGCAGGTTCAGTCGAGGGCCACCACGGCGAGGGGGAGGTCGCCGACGCGCTGCTCGCTGGGGAGCGCGTCGAAGGCGACTCCGTCGAGCAGGTCGCCGCACAGGTGCCGGCCGCTGTTGCTCGCCAGGATCCGGCCGAAGCCGTTGACCACGGCGATCCGGTGCTCGCTGGCGCGCAGCGAGGGCAGCAGCGCGCGCTCGGCGTTCTTCACCGCGACGTCGGCGCCGCCGACCCCGCAGAACCGGCCGTCGACGACGACGGGAACGGTGAAGGTGAGCGTGTACTCCTCGGTGCACAGGTAGTCGACGTAGGGCCCGGTGACGTGCCGCTGCCCGGTCTCGCGGGGCACGACGTACCACGGCAGGTGCTGGTAGTCGTAGAACCCGATCGCCTGTGGCTCGGAGTGCGTCACCAGCCGCTGTGCTCGGCCGTCCGCGTCGCGGGCGAACCACTCCAGCCACCACTCGGCGTCCTGGAGCACCCCGGGCGCGGCGACGAAGCCGGCGCCCTGGACGGGCTGGGCGGCGTCGCCGAGGACCGGGACGAGGAGCGGCTCCACCGCCGCGAGGTCGCTACGCCGGGGCGCCGGCCGGCCGGCCAGCGCCTGCTCGACGGCGGCCGCGATGGCGGTGGCGACGCCGAAGGCCTGCTCGGCGATGGTGGCGACGGCCGCGATGACCGGCGCGGTGTCGGCGACGGCGGGGCGGGTGTTCGAGGGGTTCATGGGCGGGCCTCGCTGAGCTGGTAGTCGACGAGGCGGGCGGTGGAGTCGGCCACCCGCTGCTCGGCCGCCGCGCGGGCGGCGTGGGGATCGCGCTCGGCGATCGCGGCGACGACGGCCCGGCAGCTGCGGACCATCTGGGCGTGGCTGTCGTCGTCCCCGAAGGCGAGCCACAGCAGGGTCCCGAACTCTGCCTGGAGGTTGACCTCCTCGTGGTAGAGCCGGGGGGACTGGGCGGCGGCGGCCACCTCGATGTGGAACTGGGCGTCGGCGCGGCGTCGGGCGTCGGGCTTCTCGGCGTGCTCGAGGGCGTCGGCCACCCGCTCCAGCCGGTCGACGTCCTCGGGGCTGGAGCGGCGGGCGGCCAGGGCCGCGCTGGCGCCGCAGATGGCGGCGTACACGTCGCCGAGGTCGCGCAGCTCGCCGAGGCCGAACCCGTCGAGCCGACGGCGGGCGAGGTGGCTGATCCCGTCCTCGGGGGTCCGCACGAAGCTGCCGCCCCCGCGCCCGCGCCGCGTCTCGATGAGGCCCTCGGAGCGCAGCACGGACAGCGCCTCGCGCACGGTCACGGTCGAGACGCCGAAGATGCCGGCGAGGTCGAGCTCGCCGGGGAGCTGCTCGGCGTCGGGGAGCAGGCCGAGCGCGATCGCGTCGGTGAGCCGTCGCACGACCAGCTCCGAGCGGCTCATCGACTCCAGCGGCGAGAACACCGCCGCGGATGCGCGCCCGTAGAACGGCACGGTCACCGTCCGACCTCCCTGTCCCTCGTTGTCGCGTGTTACCGCTGCGTGACGTTTCGCCGCAATCTTGCCGGATGCTCTTGTGCTGTGAACTGTGAAGTCATATGTTAACGCCAATCCGTTCGTGACGAAAGGCACATCCGATGTCTCTCTCGACCAGCGCTCCCGCGCAGGCCGCCGTCGTCGACCGCGCCCCCGCGATCTCGATCCGGGGGCTGCGCAAGACCTACGGCGACGTCGTCGCCGTGGACCACGTCGACCTCGACATCGCCGACGGCGAGTTCTTCTCGATGCTCGGCCCGTCCGGTTCGGGCAAGACCACGGTGCTGCGGCTGATCGCCGGCTTCGAGCAGGCGACGGCGGGCAGCGTCACCCTCGGTGGCGTCGACGTGACCCGCGCGGCACCCTTCGAGCGCGACGTGCACACCGTGTTCCAGGACTACGCCCTCTTCCCGCACATGAGCGTGCTCGACAACGTGGGCTACGGCCTGCGGGTGCGCGGGATGAAGAAGGCCGAGCGGCGCGAGCGCGCCCAGCAGGCCCTCGACACCGTCCGGCTCGGCCACCTCGGCGCCCGCCGTCCGGCGCAGCTCTCCGGCGGCCAGCGGCAGCGGGTCGCGCTGGCGCGCGCGATCGTGCTCCAGCCGCGGGTGCTCCTGCTCGACGAGCCGCTCGGCGCCCTCGACCTCAAGCTGCGCGAGCAGATGCAGGTCGAGCTCAAGCAGCTCCAGCGCGAGCTCGGCATCACCTTCGTGTTCGTGACCCACGACCAGGAGGAGGCGCTCACGCTCAGCGACCGGATCGCCGTCTTCGACGCCGGCAGCATCCAGCAGCTCGGCACCCCGCGGGAGATCTACGAGAACCCGACGTCGGCGTACGTCGCCGGGTTCGTCGGCACCACCAACCTGTTCGACGCCGCCACCTCCCAGCGACTCCTGGGCGTCGCCGCCGAGCACGCCGTACGGCCCGAGCGGCTGCGGCTCTCGCCCGGGACCGACACCGAGCCCGCGCGTCCCGACGAGGTGCGGCTGGACGCGGTCGTCGTCGAGACGATCTACCTCGGCACCGGCAACCGGGTGCACCTGCGCACCTCCGACGGCGTCGAGCTGGTCGCGCTCGAGCAGTCCACCGGCTCGCTCGACACCCGCGAGCACCGCGGCGACGACGTCACCGTCCGGTTCGCGCGCGCCGACGTCGTCCCGTTGACCAGCGGCTCCTGACCCGCCCCGCACCACCCCGTGCTCCCGCCCCATCTGCAAACCAACGAGAAAGCGGAGAACCCGATGAAGAACACCCTCCGGAGAGGCCGTGTGGCCGCAGCCTGCCTGACCCTGCTGTCGGTCTCCGTGCTCAGCGCCTGCGGCAGCAGCGACGACGACAAGAAGACCGAGGCCGTCGAGAAGCTCGGCAAGACCGAGGGCAAGGTCTCGATCCTGGCCTGGCCCGGCTACGTCGAGGACGGCAGCAACGACCCGGCCGTCGACTGGGTCTCCGCCTTCGAGAAGGACACCGGCTGCGAGGTGACCAGCAAGAGCTACGGCACCTCCGACGAGGCGTTCAACCTCGCCAAGTCCGGCGAGTACGACGTCATCGCCGCGTCCGGCGACCTGTCGCTGCGCCTGGTGGCCTCGAAGGAGGCCCAGGCGATCAACACCGACCTGGTCCCCAACTACGCCAACGTCTACGACTTCCTCAAGAACACCGAGTGGAACACCGTCGACGGCAAGAACTACGGCGTCCCGCACGGCTACGGCGCCAACCTCCTCATGTTCAACAAGAAGAACTTCGCCGAGGCGCCCACCTCGTGGAGCGCGGTCTTCGACAAGGCGCAGCTGGAGAAGAACAAGGGCAAGGTGACGGCGTACGACTCGCCGATCTACATCGCCGACGCCGCGCTGTACCTGATGAAGACCCAGCCCGAGCTGAAGATCGAGAACCCCTACGCGCTCGACCAGGACCAGCTCGACGCCGCCGTCGCACTGCTCAAGGAGCAGCGCAAGTACGTCGGCGAGTACTGGTCGGACTACCTCAAGGAGATCCAGGCCTTCGAGACCGGGGACTCCGTCGTCGGCACCACCTGGCAGGTCATCAAGAACAACATCAAGAACAAGGACGTCGACGTCACGCTGCCCACCGAGGGCGCCACGGCGTGGAACGACACCTGGATGCTGTCCTCGCAGGCGAAGAACCCCAACTGCGCCTACAAGTGGATGGACTACATCCTCTCGCCCGAGGCCAACGCCCAGGCGACCGAGTACTTCGGCGAGGCGCCCAACAGCCCCGAGGCCTGCACCAAGACGGCCGACCCGAAGCACTGCGACACCTTCCACGCCGGTGACCAGGAGTACGCCAAGCAGCTGTGGTTCTGGCGCACCCCGGTCAAGGACTGCCTCGACGGGCGCACCGACGTCGAGTGCACCGACTACGCCCAGTGGACCGAGGCGTGGACGGAGATCAAGGGCTGATCATGTCCGCCACGTCCGCTGACACCCGGCCCGGCCGGACCACCGACCCCGCACTGCGGGGCCCGGTGGCCCGGCCGGGGTCCCGGCTGCTGCACCGCATGGTGTGGCTCCGGCTCACGCTCCTGCTCTCCGCGCCGCTCGCCTGGATGCTCCTGGTGTACGTCGTCGCGCTGGCGGCGCTGCTGATCACCTCGTTGTGGTCGGTGGACAGCCTGACCAGCGAGATCGACCGGACGTGGACCCTCGACAACTTCCGCACGCTCCTCGAGAACGACGTCTACCGCAAGGTCACCGTGCGCACCCTCGGGGTGGCGGTCGCGGTGACGCTGATCGACGTCGCCATCGCCCTGCCGATCGCCTTCTACATGGCGAAGGTCGCCTCGCCGCGGGTGCGCCGGATGCTGGTGGTCGCGGTGCTCACCCCGCTGTGGGCCAGCTACCTGGTGAAGGTGTTCTCGTGGCGGGTGGTGCTCTCCGAGGGCGGCCTGGCCGACTGGACCGGCCTGGGCTCGCCCGGCTACGGCCTCACCGCCGTGGTCATCACGCAGGCCTACATCTGGCTGCCCTACGTGATCCTGCCGATCTTCGCCTCGCTCGAGCGGGTCCCGGACTCGCTGCTCGAGGCGGCCGGTGACCTCGGTGCACCGAGCGGCTTCGTCCTGCGCACCGTCGTGTTCCCGCTGCTCGTCCCCGGCATCGTGGCCGGCGCGATCTTCAGCTTCTCGCTGACGATGGGCGACTACATCACCGTCAACATCGTCGGCGGCGCCAACCAGATGCTCGGCAACCTCGTCTACATCAACGCCGGCGCGGCCAACAACCTCCCGCTGGCCGCGGCGATCGCGATGATCCCGATCGTGGTGATGCTGGTCCTGCTGACCGCGATCCGTCGTACCGGCGCCCTGGACAACCTGTGATGGAGATCCTGCGATGACCCTCAGCCCGCTCGCCCGGCGAGTCCTGGCCGGCCTCACGTTCGGTGTCCTGGCGCTGATCTACCTGCCGCTGCTCGTCGTCGTCGCCAACTCGGTCAACCCGAGCCAGTCGATGACCTGGCCGCCGGACGGCCTCACCTTCGAGTGGTGGCGGCGGGCCGCCCACAGCGAGGGTGCCCGCGAGGCGCTGGTGACCAGCCTCCAGGTGGCGGCCGTCGCCACCGCGCTGGCGCTGCTGCTCGGCACCCTGCTCGCGCTCGCCCTGCAGCGCTACTCGTTCTTCGGCAAGAACGCGGTCAACCTGCTGGTGATCCTGCCGATCGCGCTGCCCGGTGTGGTCACCGGCATCGCGCTGAACAACGGGTTCAAGGGCATCTTGGGCGTGGACCTGGCGCTGTGGACCATCGTCGTGGCACACGCGACCTTCTGCATCGTCACCGTGTTCAACAACGTCCAGGCCCGCCTGCGACGGATGGGGACCAGCCTCGAGGAGGCCTCCGCCGACCTCGGCGCGGGGGTGCTCACGACCTTCCGGCTGGTGACCCTCCCGCAGCTGCGCTCGGCGCTTCTCGCCGGTGGCATGCTTGCCTTCGCACTGAGCTTCGACGAGATCATCGTCACCACGTTCACGGCCGGCAACGGCGCGACCACCCTGCCCATCTGGATCCTGAACAACATGTTCCGCCCGAACCAGGCGCCGGTGGTCAACGTGGTCGCGGTCGTGCTGATCGTCTTCTCGATCATCCCCGTCTGGCTCGCACAGCGACTGTCCTCGGACGTCGAAGGAGTCCGTTGATCCACCCCACCCGGCGCACCGAACCGGCGCACCGACCGATCATCCGAAGGAGCCCCACCCCATGACCGAGTACGCCGTCCGCAACCCCGCGACCGGAGAGCTGGTCGAGACCTTCCCGACCGCCACCGACGCCGACATCGCCGCCGCGATCGACGCGGCGTCCGCGGCGTACACCTCCTGGGGGCGCACCACCAGCGTCGCCGAGCGGGCCGCGCTGATCCGCCGGGTCGCCGAGCTGCACCGTGAGCGGACCGCCGAGCTGGCCGCCGCGATGGTCGAGGAGATGGGCAAGCCGCTCTCCGACGCCGAGGGCGAGGTCGACTTCTCCGCCTCGATCTACGAGTTCTACGCCGACAACGCCGAGCGCTTCCTCGCCGACGAGCCGATCGAGCTCGGCGAGGGCGAGGGCACCGCGGTGGTCCGCAAGATGCCGGTCGGCGTCCTGCTCGGCATCATGCCGTGGAACTTCCCCGTCTACCAGATCGCCCGGTTCGCCGGCCCGAACCTGGTCACCGGCAACACGATCCTGCTCAAGCACGCGCCGCAGTGCCCGCGCTCGGCCGCGCTGCAGGAGCAGATCTTCCGCGACGCCGGGTTCCCCGAGGGCGCCTACGTCAACATCTACGCCACCAACGAGCAGGTCGCCGACATCATCGCCGACCCGCGCGTCCAGGGCGTCTCGCTCACCGGCTCCGAGCGCGCCGGTGCGGCGGTGGCCGAGATCGCCGGGCGGAACCTGAAGAAGGTCGTCCTCGAGCTCGGCGGCTCGGACCCGTTCATCGTGCTGTCCACCGACGACCTCGACGCCACCGTCGAGGCGGCGGTGTTCGCGCGGATGGACAACGCCGGCCAGGTCTGCAACGGCGGCAAGCGGTTCATCGTCGTCGACAGCCTGTACGACGACTTCGTCTCCCGCTTCACCGAGAAGCTCCTCGAGGCCTCCGGTGGCTCCCCGCTGTCCTCGGTCACGGCCGCGGACAACCTCGCCAAGCAGGTCGACGAGGCCGTCGCCGGCGGCGCGATCCTGGCCACCGCCGGCGAGCGCGACGGCGCCTTCTACCCCAGCGGCGTGCTGTCGGGCATCACGACCGACAACCCGGCGTACCGCCAGGAGCTGTTCGGGCCGGTCGCGATGGTGTTCCGCGCGAGCGACGAGGACGACGCGGTGCGGATCGCCAACGACACGCCGTACGGCCTCGGCTCCTACGTCTTCTCCACCGACGCGGCCCAGGCGCAGCGCGTCGCCGACCAGATCGAGGCCGGCATGGTCTTCGTCAACGGCGTCGGGCTCGACGCGGCCGAGCTGCCCTTCGGCGGCGTGAAGCGCTCCGGCTTCGGCCGCGAGCTGAGCCGCTACGGCATGGAGGAGTTCGTCAACAAGAAGCTCATCCGCACCGTCGGCTGACGCAATCGCTGGGTGAGGTGCGAGGAGCGCGAGCGACGCGCCTCGAGACCTCAGGCGCTGCCACGCACCTGGCGGATGGGCTCCGTATCCGGCGGATACACAGCCCGTTCGTCAGGTGCGTCGGCGTACCGGGCCGCGAGCAGGTCGACCAGGCCCGGCACGTCCTCCAACGCGAGCTGGAAGGTGCCGGTGCAGACGTTGTCGCGCCACAGCGAGAGGACGACGACCTCGGCCTCGGCGTGCCAACTGACCCGCATCGCGCGGCCGTCCCCGCGGGCGTCGAGGTAGGCCGCACCCGCGCTCGGGAGGGGCTGGTGGACCCGGCGCATGCCCCATCATGCGCCGGGGTGCGCTGCGTTGTCAGCCCTCCTGCGGCGGGCAGAGGCAGAACGGGTGGCCGTCCGGGTCGAGCATGACCCGCCAGGCGCCGCCCACCTCGGCCGCCGGCTGGGTGTCGGCGACGCTCGCGCCGAGCGACTCGGCGTGCGCGGTGGCCGCCTCGAGGTCGGGCACCCGGAAGTCGAGGTGGAACTGCTGCGGGTGCGCCTGGCCCGGCCACTGCGGACGGGCGAAGTCCTGCACCGTCTGGAAGTTGAGGGTCGCGCCGAGGACGGAGGCGGAGGCGTACCCGTACTCCGGGTAGTCGCCGGTCACCTCGCCGCCGGTCAGGTCGGCGTAGAAGCGGGCCAGCGCGGCGGCGTCGGCCGAGTCGATGGTGAACGCGATGAGCTCGGTCACGGGAGAGGTCATGTCCCCACCGTGCCCCTGGCCACCGACAGTGGTCTTGAAAGAATCCGACACATGCGCTGGACGCCCGACGGACCGCTCGACGTGGTCGAGCCCGCCCAGCTGCGCGACGTCCGCGGGTACAGCCCCTCGCTGCGCCGCTACGCCCCGCCGCCGGCGCTCGCCGACGCGGTACGCCGGTTCTGGGTGCCGGTGTGGTCCCTGCCGCCGGGGCAGACCTCGGTGCAGCGGGTGCTGCAGTACCCCGTGTGCCAGGTCGTCGTCGGCCCGGACGGCGGGCAGCTGGTCGGTCCGCACGCCGGGCTGAGCACCGAGGAGCTCGCCGGTTCCGGGTGGGCCGTCGGCGTGATGATGCAGCCGGCCGCCGGACTCGCGCTGGTCGGTGGTCCGGTGGTGGAGCTGACCAACCAGCGGCGAGCACTGGCCGCGGTCCCCGGCCTGGACGCCGCTGGCCTGGTCGCGGCGGTCGTGGCCGCCCTCGGGGACGATCCCGCCGAGGTCGCCCGGCAGCAGGAGGCGTGTGCGCTGGTCGCCGAGGCGCTCGCCGTCCTGGTGCCGGTGGACGACGAGGGGCGGCTGGTCAACGCGATCGTGGAGCACGTCGAGGGCGACCGCGAGGTGCAGCGGGTCTCCCAGGTCTGCGCGAAGTTCGACATCGGCGAGCGGGCGCTGCAGCGGCTGACCCGGCGCCGGATCGGGCTCTCGCCCAAGTGGCTGGTGCAGCGCCGCCGGCTGCAGGACGCGGCCGACCTGCTGCGCGCCGGTGAGCGCGTCGACCTGGCGCGGGTCGCCGCCGAGCTGGGGTACGCCGACCAGGCGCACCTGACCCGCGACTTCCGGACCGTCACCGGCCTGACGCCGGGGGAGTTCAGCGCGGAGCCGTCCGGTCGAGGGTGAGGTCGAGCCGGGGGAGGACCCCCGCGGGGGCGGCCGCTGCCACCGGAAGTAACACGCTGTCCGCGCAACTAGCTGTCGCGATTCAGCAGAATCGGCCCGGAGTTCGGCGACTTTCGGCTGACAACCGTCGGGAAGTCGGGTGGACAGCGTGTTACAGCGGGGGTGACCTCAGCCCGGCGGGCTCACGTCAGCTCGCGCAGGTAGCAGAGCATCCGGTAGTCCGCGCCGGGCTGGATGTTCGTGAACCCGTGCCGCTCGTAGAACCGCCGGGTGTCGACGTCGACCTCGTCGACGTTGATGTGCACCTCGATCCCGCCGCGCTGCTCGACCTCGGCGACGGCCCGGGTGAGCAGGGCGGTGCCGATGCCCCGGTCGCGCAGCGGCGGGACCACGTACAGCTCCTCGAGCTGGGCCAGGGGCCCGTCGCCGTACGGCGTGGGGCGCAAGGTGAGGTAGCCGAACCCGGTCGCGTCGCCGCTCGCCGGGTCCTCGGCGAGCACGACGAGCACGTCCGGGCGCGCCAGCAGGGCGGTGAAGCGGTCGCCGAGGTCGGCGGCGCTCGGCGTCGGGGTGTCGTACTCGGTGTTGAAGTCGAAGAGGAGGCCGCCGACGACGAACGCGTCGGCGGGGGTCGCGAGCCGTACCGTCACGGGATCCATGCCCCGATCATGGCGCGTGCCGCCGCGGTGAGGCGTTCGGCGCTGAACTGCTCCGGCTCGGCGAGCACCAGCTGGCCGAAGTGGTCGAGGAGCGCGAGGACGGCGTGGGCGAGCACCTCGGCGTCCGCGCCCGGCAGGACCGCGGCGACCATCATCTGGAGGGTGCCGCGGACCCGGGTGCGGTCGCCCTCGATCCGCTCGCGCACGACGTCCGGGACGTTGGCCGGCGAGCGCAGGATCGCCCGCCAGGTGACCGGGTCGGCGAGCACCATCGCGTGCAGCGCCGGCACCGCGCGCTCGACGATCCCGAGCGGCGTGCTGGCGAGCGCGGTGAGTGGGAGGGCGCCGTACAGCTGGGTGATCGCGCGCTGCTGCTGTCGGTCGAGCAGCGCCGTGAGCAGCGGCCCGAGGCCGTCGAAGGCGCCGTACACGACCGGGCGGGTGACGCCGACCTCGCGGGCGATGGCGTCGATCGAGACGCCGTCGTACCCGTCGCGGTCGATGATCGTCAGCGCGGCGTCGAGGAGCTGCTCGCGGCGCTCGGCCATCGGCACACGGGGCGCGTACGGGCGTCGCTTGCGGGCCGGCGCGGACATGGTGCCCACCTTAGGGCGACCGGACCCTTCCATTTACTACGCATGTGTAGCATTCTCTCCTGCATGGCGACCACGAAGCGCTCCGGCGCGATCACCCCCGCCGACGACCACGGCTTCTTCGGTCCCGGTTCGGTGACCTGGAAGGTCTGGAGCTACCCCACGTCGTTGACCATCGGCTTCAGCCGGGCGGTCGTCGTCGAGGAGCTCGACCCGGCCCTGGTGGCCTCGGTCGACCGCACCCAGGACATCTACCGACGCCCGCAAACCCGCTACGACCGCACCATCCACTACTTCGCGCTGGTCGCGTTCGGGGGGAGCCGGGCGGCCGCGCACGCTGCCGACGTGCTGGTCAAGGTGCACAGCAAGGCAATCGGCACCGAGCCCTACAGCGGCGCGCGCTACGACGCCAACGACCCCGACTCGCAGCTGTGGATCCTCGTCACCGGGTGGCACTCGGTGCTCAAGGCCTACGAGATGTACGGGCCCGGCCGGCTGTCCGAGGCCGAGGAGGCGCAGTACTGGGAGGAGTGCGCCCGGGCCGCCGAGCTGCAGACCTGCTCGCCCGACGACGTCCCGCGCTCGCGAGCCGAGCTGCACGCGTACTACGAGCGGATGCGCCCGGTCATGTCCGGCTCGCCCATCGCGCAGCGGGCGATGAAGCACCTGATGGACCTCGACCAGCTCGTCGGCGACCTCCCGCCGGTGCTGCGTCCGGCGCAGTGGGTGGTCGGCCGGTTCTTCCGCGCGGGCGTGATCGCCACCCTGCCGCACTGGATGCGGGAGATGGGCGACGTGACCCAGCCGCCGGCCCTGGATCTCCTGGCGCGGCCGGTCCTGCGCTCGACCTTCGCGGTGCTGGCGACCAACAAGCGGCTCCAGCTGCGGCTCCTCGCCCTGCTCTCGCCCAGCACGGTGCCGGTTGCCGCGCCGGTCCTGCTCGGCGTACCACCGGTGAGCCCCGAGGTGCTCACGCCGACCCAGGCGCAGGCGCGCTACGGGTACGACCGCCCGGCCGAGGCGCACCTGGCCTGGCGCGCGAAGCAGCACGAGAAGGTGTTCGGCCGCGGCGAGGCGCCCAGCGACGCCGGCCTGGTCGAGTCCGAGGCGGTGCTGGGCCGCCTGGCCTGAGACCGCCCGGTCATCGTCGCCCGGTCATCGTCGCCGGGTCCGTCGCCGGAGGTCCGTGACCGCCCTGTCTGGGGGAGGGCCGTCACGGTCGTCACGAGGTCGCGCCGGGCTCCCTTGTTTGCCGACATCTCGTCGATATGATGTCGACAAGGTGTCGTCAAACAGGGAGTGGTGGAGATGTACCTCGCGCTGAGGGAGCTGCGGGTCGCCCGGGGGCGATTCGTCCTGGTCGGGGCGGTGATCGCCCTCGTGGCGATGCTGACGACCATGTTGTCCGGGCTGGCCAACGGCCTGGTCGACGACGGCATCTCCGGCCTGCGCCGGCTGCCGATGACGCACCTCGCCTTCCAGCACGGTGCCGAGGAGACGTTCAGCCGATCGACGCTCAACGACCGCGACCTCGAGCGCTGGTCCGGCGTCGAGGGCGTCGAGGCGTCCCCGCTCGGGGTGTCCTTCGTGAACGCCCGGACCGAGAGCGGGAAGACGGTCGACGTCGCGCTGTTCGGCGTACCGGCCGGCTCCTTCCTCGCCCCGCGCCACGACGCCGAGGAGGCCCTCGCCGGACCGCCGGGGCTCGTGCTGAGCCACGAGTTCGAGGAGCAGGGCATCGAGGTCGGTGACCGGCTGACCATCGTCGGTGTCGACGAGGAGGTGCCGGTCCTCGGGTTCACCTACGCCGGCTCGTACGGGCACGTCGACATCGCCTTCACCAGCCTCGAGACCTGGCAGTCGCTGCTCTACGGCGACAACGCCCGCGGCCGCTTCTCCGCGATCGCGCTCCAGGGCGACCCCGACACCGTCGCCGCCGCGGCCGAGCGGATCGACGCCGCCGACGGCACCGCGACCGTCACCAAGCAGGAGGCGTACGCCGGCTCGCCGGGGTACGCCGGCGAGACCCAGACCATGTCGATGATCCAGTGGTTCCTGCTCGTCATCTCCGCGCTCATCGTCGGCGCCTTCTTCGTGGTGTGGACGATGCAACGCGCCCGCCAGATCGCGGTGCTCAAGGCGCTCGGCGCCTCCCGCGGCTACGTCGCCCGCGACGCGGTCGGCCAGCTGGTCGTCGTGCTCCTCCTGGCCACCGCGCTGGGCGGCCTGGTCGCCTTCGGCGCCGGGGCGCTGGTCGGCAACACCGCCGTGCCGTTCCGGCTCGCCGCCGCCCCGGCCCTCACCGCCCTCGGCCTCCTGGTCGTCGCCGGCCTGCTCGGCTGCCTCGCCGGCATCCGCAAGGTGGTCTCGGTCGATCCCGCCATGGCCCTGCGCAGCGCCGACTGACCTCTCGCCGAACCCGAACCAGGAGAACCCTCATGTCCCTCCGCCTGGAGAACATCACCGTCGCCGTCCCGGACGGCACGACCCGCCGCGTCCTCCTCGACCGGCTCGACCTCGGGGTGCAGCCCGGTGAGACGGTCGCCGTCACCGGGGCGTCCGGCTCCGGCAAGTCCACGCTCGTCGCCGTCGCCGGGCTGCTCCGTGCGCCCGACGAGGGCCGGGTCCTGCTCGGCGGCACCGACGCCACCGCGCTCAACGACCGCGGCCGGGTCCGGCTGCGCCGCGACCAGGTCGGCATCGTGTTCCAGTCGCCCAACCTGCTGCCCGCGCTCACCGCGCGCGAGCAGGTCGAGGTGGTCGCCCACATCGCCGGCGCGCTCGACGCGACCGCCCGCGCCCGGGCGGTGGACCTGCTCGAGCGGGTCGGCCTGGCCGACCGCCTCGACGCCCGGCCCGCCGAGCTCTCCGGTGGCGAGCGCCAGCGGGTCGGCATCGCCCGCGCGCTGATGAACGAGCCGACCGTCGTGCTCGCCGACGAGCCGACCGCGTCGCTCGACCCGGAGCGGGGACAGGCCGTCCTCGACCTGCTGCTCGACGAGGCCCGGCGGGTCGGCGCCGCTACCGTGGTGGTCACCCACGACCCCGACCAGGCCGCCCGCGCGGACCGCCACCTGCACCTCAGCAGGGGCACGATCCAGGCGGGCAGCAGGGCCTGACCGACGACCCGGGCAGCCGCCCGGGCGACCCCGATGCCACTCGAGCCGACCTCACGGGAGGAGCCCCATGCCGCGGATCACCGGCGCCAGCATCGCCGAGCACGTCGCCGCGCAGGAGGCGGCCGTGGTCGCCGCGGCGCAACGGCTCTTCGCCGAGCGCGGCGTCGCGGCGGTCTCGCTGGGCGACATCGCCGCCGAGGTCGGGCTGCGCCGGACGTCGCTCTACCGCTACTTCCCGACCAAGGGGCACATCCTCCAGGTCTGGTTCGACCGGGAGATGGACCCGCTCCTCGCCCGCTCGCAGGAGGTCGTCGACGAGCTCGGCCCGACGGTCGAGGCGCTGCGCGCCTGGCTCGACGTGCAGCTCGACTTCGTCGCCGACGAGGCGCACGGCGCCCTCGTCGACGCGAGCGCGGGAGCGTCCGACCTGTCGCCGGAGATCCTCGAGCACTTCGGCCAGCGCCACCGCGAGCTCTACGCGACCCTCGGCGGCATCCTCCGGACCGGCGGCGCCCGCACGCCGGAGGAGGTCCGGGTCCGCGCCCTGCTGGTGGCCGGCCTGGTCCGCTCGTCGGCCGACCTCGTGGCGGGGGGCGTCCCGACGGCCGTCGTACGCGAGGAGCTGCACCGGGCCGCGACGGCGGTGGCCGGGCTCGACTGATCGTGGCCGGCCGGTGGCCGGCCGGATCGGTCCGGTGTGGAGTTGTCAGGACGCCATCGGCACCGCCTCCTCCCCCGTGGGGGTGCCGCCTCGTCGCTCAGCCATGGGAGGAGTGTGTGCGCAGGGTCCGACGGTTGACAGGCGCCCTCCTCCTCGTTCTCCATAGAAGGCGTGACGGCTGTGGAGAAGGGGTGGGATCGGCGATGAACGTCGTGGTGATCGGCGGCGGGCTGGCGGCCGCCAACGCGGCCGCGGAGCTGCGCGAGCAGGGCCACGGCGGTGACATCGTCGTCGTGGGCGGCGAGCCGCGCCTGCCGTACGAGCGTCCTCCGCTCTCCAAGGGCCTCCTGCTCGGCTCGGCGGAGCCGGAGGACGCGTTGGTCCACCCCCGGGAGTGGTACGACGAGCACCAGGTCGACGTCCGTGTGGGGACCCTCGCGACGGGGATCGACCTCGACCGGCGCCGGGTGCGGCTCGGGTCGGAGGAGCTGCCCTACGACCGGCTGCTGATCGCCACGGGGGCGACCCCGCGCCACCTGCCGCCGGCGGACGCCTCCGGCGCGCCGGTGCTCCACCTGCGCACCCTCGACGACGCGATCGCGCTGCGCGAGCAGCTGACCGAGGGCGCCCGGATCGCGATCATCGGCGCCGGCTGGATCGGCCTCGAGGTCGCCTCGGCCGCCCGCCAGCGCGGCGCGTCGGTGACCGTCCTCGAGTCCGCGCCGCTGCCCCTGCAGCGGGTCCTCGGCGACCAGCTCGCGACCGTGTTCGCCGACCTGCACCGCGAGCACGGCGTCGACCTGCGCCTCGGCGCCCAGGTCTCCGGCGTCGAGCACGACCACGGCAAGGTCGTCCTCCACGCCGAGGGATCCGACCCGGTCGTCGCCGACCTGCTCCTCGTCGCCGTCGGCGTCTCGCCCACCGACGAGCTCGCCGCGCGAGCCGGACTCGCGGTCGACAACGGCATCCTCGTCGACGCCCGGCTGCGCACCCCGGACCCGCACGTCTTCGCCGCCGGCGACGTCGCCAACCACGACCACCCCGTGCTCGGCACCCACGTCCGCGTCGAGCACTGGGACACCGCGATCCAGCACGGCCGCCACGCCGCCCGGGTGATGCTCGGCAGCGACGAGCCGTACACGCGGCTGCCGTACTTCTTCACCGACCAGTACGACCTCGGGATGGAGTACGTCGGCCACGTCGCCGGCGGCACCGGGTACGACGACCTGGTGGTCCGCGGCGACCTGGCCGCCCGGCAGGCGAGCGTGCTGTGGCTGCGGGAGGACCGGGTGGTCGCCGGCCTGCACCTCAACGACTGGGACGCGATCGGTCCGCTGCGGGCAGTGGTCGGCCAGCCGGTCACCGACGCCGTGCGGGATCCGTCGGTGCCGCTCGCCGACCTCGTCGACGGTGAGGGGTGACGAGCGCCGGCGCGGAGCCGGGTGGCGAGAGACGGTGATGCCCCCGACGGACTGCCGACCGCACCCCATGCGTTCTGGTCGTCCGCTCGCTTGATTCCGCGCCAAAGCGCATGGGGTGCGGGGCATGGCGGAGGCCGACTACGGTTCCTGGATGCCCTTCGTCTTCCGCGGCGCCGTCCTCGAGTGGCGCGGCCCCGCGCCGTTCCACTTCCTCGAGGTCCCGGTGGAGACCAGCGACGACATCAAGGAGGCGGCGCGCGGCCAGGAGTACTGGGGGCAGGTCGCGGTCGACGTCCGGATCGGCGAGACCGACTTCCGCACGGCGCTGTTCCCCAAGGACGGGCGCTATCTGGTGCCGCTCAAGGTCGCCGTACGCCGCGCCGAGGGGATCGAGGTCGGACAGCAGCTCACCGCGACCCTCGACCTCGCGTCGAGGGACCGGGGCTAGGGACGCCGTGCCCGTCACCCTCGCCCACCCGGCAGCCGTCCTGCCCCTGCGCGGTCTCGGACTGCCGCTCTCGGCCCTGGTCATCGGGTCGATGACGCCGGACCTGCCGGTGCTGGCGCAGACCTGGGGGCTCTACACCTTCAGCCACAGCCTCGCCGGCATCGTCACGCTCGACCTCGCGCTGAGCGTGGTCCTGCTGGCCTTCTGGGACCGCTGGGGCCGGGACGCCCTCGTCGACACCGCGCCCGCCGCCGTCCGCGACCGGCTCCCCGCCCACGCCCGGATCGGGCGTCGCGGCTGGCTGCTCGCCCCGCTGGCCGCCGTCGTCGGCTCGACCACCCACACGCTGTGGGACGCGTTCACCCACCAGGGCCGCTGGGGCGCACGGCACGTCGCCTGGCTGCGGGACACCCACGGCGCGCTGCCCGGCCAGCAGTGGGCGCAGTTCGCCTCCGGCATCCTCGGCCTGCTCGTCGTCGGGTGGGCGATCGTCCACCACGTGCGCCGCTCGCCGCGCAGCGGACCGCGGCCTCGGCGCCTGCCCGCCGCCACGCTGCCGGTCGGCTTCGGCGTCGCCACGGCGATCTCGCTGACCGGCGGCGTGCTCCACCTCGACGGCGGCTGGCACGACGCGGCCTTCCACGCCGCCGTGGCCGGGATCCTCGCGCTGGCGGCGCTGGTCGGCCTGCTCGGCCTGGCTTGGCGCATCGCCCCGCAGGTCAGTGACCGGGCCGGGGCCTGAGCGCCACCGCCGGACCGGTGTACGACGCGAGCGCAGCCCGCAGCGCGTCCGAGATCGGCCACGACGACCCCGCCGCGGTGTCCCAGAACACCGTGCTCGTCTCGGCGACGACCGCCGGCGGGTGGTCCGGTGCGACCCGCAGCTCGAGGGAGACCGCGAACGAGGAACGGCTGACGTGGCTGACCCAGATCCGCACCAGGAAGGGCTGGTAGGCCGCGAACCGCATCTCCGTGTGGTACTCGACGTGCTGGGAGCCGACCAGCTCGGTCACGCCCGGCGGCAGGTCGCGGAGCAGGCCGCGCGGCTCGTCCCCCTCCTCGAGGCGGCCGTGCCGGAAGAACATCAGCCGGGCCTCGTCGAGCACCCGGATCGCCTCGACGTTGTCGACGTGGCCGCCGAGGTTGATGTCGCGCAGCCGCGCCTGGATCTCGCACTCGAAGACCTTGCCCACGGACCGCATCCTCGCAGCAGGGGCTCACCCGCTCTCCCGGGCACCGGTGGTCGAGGTGTGAGGAGCGCCGGCGAGGAGCCTCGAGACCTTTGGGCGTGATGACGGCTGGGCGTCGGGGCGGGGTTCGAGGTCGGGCGGGTGGTTTCGAGGCTCGGCCGCGGGCGGCCTCGCACCTCAACCACCGGTGGGGCTCGGCCGCGGGCGGCCTCGCACCTCAACCACCGGTGGGGCTCGGCCGCGGGCGGCCTCGCACCTCAACCACCGGCAGCGCTCGACCACCGGCTGTTCACAGCTCGAAGCGGTAGCCCATCCCCGGCTCGTTGCGGATATGCACCGGCCGGGCCGGATCGGCCTCGAGCTTGCGGCGCAGCTGGGCGACGTAGAGCCGCAGGTTGCCGTTCGCGTTCTCGTACCCCGGTCCCCACACCTCGGTGAGCAGCTGGCGCTGGCTGAGCAGCCGGCCGGGGTTGCGCAGCAGCACTTCGAGCAGGTGCCACTCGGTCGGCGTCAGGCGGACCTCGTCGCCGTCGACGGTGACCCGGGTGGCGCCCAGGTCGACGGTGACCGCGCCGAAGGTGACGACGGGTGCGGCGTCGTCGGGGGGCGCCGTACGCCGCTCCATGACGCGCAGCCGGGCGAGCAGCTCGTCCATGCCGAACGGCTTGGTCACGTAGTCGTCGGCGCCGGCGTCGAGGGCCTCGACCTTGTCGGCGCTGTCGCTGCGGCCCGACAGCACGAGGATGGGCACGGCGGAACGCGCGCGCAGCCGGGTGATGACGTCGACGCCGTCGAGGTCGGGCAGGCCGAGGTCGAGGATGACCAGGTCGGGGGGCGCGAGGTCGGCGACCGCCACGGCCTCGGTGCCGTCGCCGGCCGTGGTGACCTCGTAGCCGCGTGCCCGGAGGTTGATCGACAGCGCCCGCACGATCTGCGGCTCGTCGTCGACGACCATGATCCGCGTCATCCCACCCGCTCCCTGATGCCGAGGTCGCCTCCGGTGGGCTCGCCGGCCGCGACGGGCAGCGAGATCACCATGGTCAGCCCGCCACCGGGCGTCTCCTCGGGCTCCAGTGTGCCGCCCATGGCATCGACCAGGCCGCGCGACAACGCCAGGCCGAGGCCGACCCCGGTGCTGTTGTCGTGGTCGCCGAGCCGTTGGAACGGCAGGAACACGCGCTCGTACTCCGCCGCCGGGATGCCGGGACCGGTGTCGACGACCCGGATCTCGACCCGGTCGAGCACGGCGCTGCCGGTCAGCAGCGGCGGCACGCCCTCAGGGGCGTACCGGTGCGCGTTGGTCAGCAGGTTGACCACGACCCGCTCCAGCAGCGCGGCGTCGACCAGCGCGGGCGGCAGGTCCTCGGCAACGTCGAGGCGCACCGGGCCGGCGATGCTGACGTCGTCGAGGGCGCCGGCGATCACGTCCTCGACGAGGGTGGGGGACAGGTGCACCGGCAGCGCGCCGGCCTGCAGCCGGCTCAGGTCGAGCAGGCTGTCGACCAGGCCGGCCAGGGTGTCGAGCGCGTCGTCGGCGGTGCGCAGCAGCTCGCGCCGGTCGTCGTCGGTGAGGGCGACGTCCTCGGCCCGCATTCCCGACACGACGGCCTTCGCGGCCGCGAGCGGGGTCCGCAGGTCGTGGCCGACCGCAGCCAGCAACGCCGTACGCACGGTGTTGGCCTCGGCCAGGGTGCCGGCCCGGGCTGCCTCCTCGGCGAGCCGGATCTGGTGCACCGCCTGGCTGGTCCGGGCCGCGAACGCCGCGGCCACGCGGGCGTCCTCGGGGGCGAGGCCGTGCCCGCGCAGAGCGAGAGAGGTGTCCGGGTCCGCGGGGACGACGGTGTCCGCCGCCTCGGGTGTCGTCGCCGGATCGGGTCCCGCCGCGCTCAGCAACCGCCAGTGCCGGTCGTCCTTCTCCAAGAACGCCACCGACTCCAGGGAGAGGCTCTCCCGGAACCGCTCCAGCAGCGCGGCGAGGTCGTGGCTGCCGGTGAGCGGGGTGGCAGCCAGGCTGGCGAGGACGTGGGACTCCGCGACCGCCCGCGCCGCCTGCCGGGTACGCCGGGCGGCCAGGTCGACCACGGAGCTCACCATCACCGCCACCAACAGGTAGACCCCGAGAGCGAGGGCGTTGTTGGTGCTCGCGATGGTCAGCGTGTGCACGGGCGCGGTGAAGAAGAAGTTGAGCAGGAAGGAGCCCAGCAGGGCGGCGACCACGGCCGGCCCGACGCCGCCGACGAGGGCGACCGCCACGACGAGAAGCAGGAACAGCAGCACGTCGCTCACCAGGTTGAGCGCGTGGTCGACGGGAAGCAGGGCCAGCGTGAGGAGCGCTGGTAGCAGCCCGGCCAGCGCGTAGCCGCGCACTCGGCGGCGCAGGCTGAGTGCGCCGCGGCCGACCGGCAGCCGCCGCCCCTGACCGGCGTGGGTGTGGGACACGATGTGCACGTCGATGTCGCCGGACGCACGGATGGTGCGGGCGCCGATCCCCGGCGGCAGGACGGACGCCGCCCACCGCGATCGCCGGCTGTCGCCGAGCACCAGCTGGGTGGCGTTCTCGGCGCGGGCGAAGGCGAGCAGGGTCTCGGGGACGTCGTCGCCGAGCAGCTGGTGGTAGCTGCCGCCGAGCGACTCGACCAGCTGGTGCTGGTGGGTGAGGTGCGTGGGGTCGGCCCCGGTCAGGCCGTCGGAGCGACTCACGTGGAGGGCCAGCAGGTCGCCGGTGCCCGAGCGGGCGGCGATCCGCGCGGCACGACGGATCAGCTGCTCGCCCTCGGGTCCGCCGGTGAGTGCGACCACGACCCGCTCGCGGGCCTCCCAGGTGCCGGTGATGTCGTGCCGGCGACGGTAGCCCTGCAGCGCGTCGTCGACCTTGTCGGCGACCCAGAGCAGCGCCAGCTCACGCAGCGCGGTGAGGTTGCCCTCGCGGAAGTAGTTGGAGAGCGCGGCGTCGATCTTGTCGGGCGCGTAGACGTTGCCGTGGGCCAGCCGGCGGCGCAGCGCCTCGGCCGACATGTCGACCAGCTCGACCTGGTCGGCCGCCCGGACCACGGCGTCCGGCACGGTCTCCTGCTGCCGGACGCCGGTGATCTTCTCGACGACGTCGTTGACCGACTCGAGGTGCTGCACGTTGACCGTGGAGATGACGTCGATGCCGGCGTCGAGGATCTCCTGCACGTCCTGCCACCGCTTGGCGTTGCGTGAGCCGGGCACGTTGGTGTGCGCCAGCTCGTCGACGAGCACCACCTTCGGCCGGCGCCGCAGCACCGCGTCCAGGTCCATCTCCTCGAGCTCGGTGCCGCGGTAGCGGCTGGTCCGACGAGGCACCAGCTCGAGCCCGTCGAGCATCGACGCGGTGTGGCTGCGGCCGTGGGCCTCGACATACCCGACGACCACGTCGGTGCCACGGTCGAGCCGTCGTCGACCCTCGCCGAGCATGGCGTAGGTCTTCCCGACGCCGGGGGCGGCGCCGAGGTAGACCCGCAGCCGACCTCGCTTCATGGGATCAGTCTTCCAGCCCGTCGAGAGCGAGGTTGAGCTCGAGCACGTTGACGCGCGGCTCGCCGAGGAAGCCCAGGGTGCGGCCCGTGGTGCTGTCCGCGACCAGGCTCCGGACCGTGGCGGGGGCGAGCTTGCGGGTGCGGGCGACCCGGGCGACCTGCTGCTCGGCGTACTCCGGGGAGATGTGGGGGTCCAGGCCGGACCCGCTCGCGAGGACCGCGTCGGGGGCGACCTCGGCCGGGTCGACCCCGTCGAAGGCGGCCACGTCGGCGATCCGCTGCCGGACGGTGGCGACCAGGTCGGGGTTCTCCGGCGAGAGGTTCGAGGCGCCGCTGGCGAGCGGGTCGTAGCCGTCGCCCGCCGCGGACGGACGGGACTGGAAGTACGACGCGTCCCCGGCGAACGACTGGCCGACCAGGGCCGAGCCGACGACGGTGCCGTCACGCTCGACGAGGGCACCGTCGGCGCGGTGCGGGACCACGACGCGGGCGAACCCGGTGAGCGCGAGCGGGTAGGCGAGGCCGAGCAGGACCGTCAGCACGCCGAGGAAGCGGGCGGCGGCGGCGAGCTGCGTGAGGCCGCCGCGCAGGGTGGAGGTGAGGGACATGGGATCGCCTCCTGTTCAGCCGATGCCGGGGATCGTGGACACCAGCAGGTCGATGAGCTTGATGCCGAGGAAGGGCGCGACCAGGCCGCCGAGTCCGTAGACCGTCAGGTTGCGGCGCAACATCACGGATGCGCTCGACGGCGTGTACTTCACCCCGCGCAGGGCCAGCGGGATCAGCGCGACGATGATCAGGGCGTTGAACACGACCGCCGAGAGGATCGCGGACTCCGGCGACGAGAGCCGCATGACGTTGAGCGCGTCGAGGCCGCCGTACACACCGGCGAACATGGCCGGGATGATCGCGAAGTACTTCGCCACGTCGTTGGCGATCGAGAACGTCGTCAGCGCGCCACGGGTGATGAGCAGCTGCTTGCCGATCTCCACGATCTCGATGAGCTTCGTCGGGTTGGAGTCGAGGTCGACCATGTTGCCGGCCTCCTTGGCACTGGAGGTGCCGGTGTTCATCGCGACCCCGACGTCGGCCTGCGCGAGCGCGGGCGCGTCGTTGGTGCCGTCGCCGGTCATCGCGACCAGCCGCCCGCCCTCCTGCTCGCGCTTGATCAGCGCCATCTTGTCCTCGGGCGTCGCCTCGGCGAGGAAGTCGTCGACCCCCGCCTCCTCGGCGATCGCCCGGGCGGTGAGCGGGTTGTCGCCGGTGATCATCACGGTGCGGATGCCCATCCGGCGCATCTCCTCGAACCGCTCGCGCATCCCCTCCTTGACCACGTCCTTGAGGTGGATGACACCGAGGACCCGCGGTACGGCGCCCGCGGTGCGCTCGGCCACGACGAGGGGGGTGCCGCCGGCGGACGAGATCGCGTCGACCGTCGTACCGACCTCGGGAGAGGGGCGGCCCCCGCCCTCCCGCACCCAGGCGGTGACCGCGGACGCCGCACCCTTGCGGATCTCGCGCCCGGGCAGGTCGACGCCGGACATCCGGGTCTGCGCGGTGAAGGGCACGAACTGCGCGTCGGTGAGCTCGCCGGCGGAGCGTTCGCGCAGGCCGTGCTCGCGCTTGGCGAGGACGACGACCGAGCGACCCTCCGGCGTCTCGTCGGCCAGCGACGCGAGCTGGGCGGCGTCGGCGAGGACCGCGACACCCGCGCCGTCGGCCGGGATCAGCTCGGCGGCCTCGCGGTTGCCGAGCGTGATGGTGCCGGTCTTGTCGAGCAACAGGGTGTTGACGTCGCCGGCGGCCTCGACCGCGCGGCCGGACATGGCGAGCACGTTGTGCTGCACGAGCCGGTCCATGCCGGCGATGCCGATCGCACTCAGCAGGGCGCCGATCGTGGTCGGGATCAGGCAGACCAGCAGCGCGACGAGGACCAGGATGGACTGGTCGGCGCCGGAGTAGATCGCCAGCGGCTTCAGGCTCACCGTGGCGGCCAGGAAGACGATGGTCAGGCTGGCGAGCAGGATGTTGAGGGCGATCTCGTTGGGGGTCTTCTGCCGACTGGCGCCCTCGACGAGCGCGATCATCCGGTCGATGAAGGACTCGCCCGGGTTGGTCGTGATCCGGACGACGATCCGGTCGGAGAGCACCTTGGTGCCGCCCGTGACGGAGCAGCGGTCGCCGCCCGACTCGCGGATGACCGGTGCGGACTCGCCGGTGATCGCGGACTCGTCGACGCTGGCGATGCCCTCGACCACGTCGCCGTCGCCGGGGATCACCTCGCCCGCCTCGACGACCACCCGGTCGCCGACCCGCAGGTCGGTCGCCGGCACGGGCACCAGGCCGCCGTCCGCCTCGAGGCGGCGGGCCAGGGTGTCGGTCTTGGCCTTGCGCAGGGTGGCCGCCTGGGCCCGGCCGCGGCCCTCGGCGACCGCCTCGGCCAGGTTGGCGAAGACGACGGTCAGCCAGAGCCAGCCGGTGATCGCCCACCCGAACCCGGAGCCGTCGCGGATCGTGAGCACGGTGCAGAAGACGGCGCCGACCTCGACGACGAACATCACCGGCGTGCGGACCATGACGCGGGGGTCGAGCTTGCGGAAGGCATCCGGCAGGGACGTCAGGAGGGTGTGCAGCATGGAGGTCTCCGGGTGTGGGGTCTGCTTCGTCGAGGAACCCGCTGAGGAACCGGGGTCCCCACGACGTTGTTCGGGGGAGCGAAGCGGAGGAGAAGAACGTCGTGGGGTGCTCACAGGCCCTCCGCCAGCGGGCCGAGCGCGAGCGCGGGGAAGAAGGTCAGGCCGGCGACGATGAACGTGACGACCGCGAGCATCCCGACGAACAGCGGGCCACGGGTCGGCAGTGTCCCCGCGGTCCGCGGGACCGGGACCTGGCTGGCCAGCGAGCCGGCCAGGGCCAGCACGAGCACGATCGGGACGAACCGGCCGAGCAGCATCGCCAGACCGATGGTGATGTTGTAGAACGGCGTGTTCGCCGACAGGCCCGCGAACGCGGAGCCGTTGTTGTTGGCGCCCGACAGGTAGGCGTAGAGCACCTCGCTCAGCCCGTGCGGCCCGGTGTTGAGGATCGACTCCCGCGGTCCAGGCAGCGAGAGCGCCAGGGCGGTGAAGCCGAGGACGAGCAGCGGCATGGTGAGGATGGTGAGCGCCACCAGCTTGATCTCGCGGGCCCTCAGCTTCTTGCCGAGCAGCTCCGGAGTCCGGCCGACCATCAGGCCGGCGATGAAGACGGTGAGGATCGCCAGCACGAGCATGCCGTACAGGCCGGTCCCGACGCCGCCGGGCGCCACTTCGCCGAGGCCCATGTTGAGCATCAGCAGGCCGCCGCCGACCGGCGAGAACGACGAGTGGAAGGAGTTCACCGCGCCGGTGCTGGTGCCGGTGGTGGAGACCGCGAACAGGGCTGAGCCCGGTACGCCGATCCGCGTCTCCTTGCCCTCCATGGCCGCGCCCACGACGTCGTACGCCGTGGTCGGGTGGGCCGCCTCGATCGCCCAGACAGCGGCGAGCATGATCACCCAGATCACCGCCATCGCGGCCAGGACGGCGTAGCCCTGGCGGACGTCGCCGACCAGCACGCCGAAGGTCCGCGTCAGGCAGACCGGGATCAGGAGCAGCAGGAACACCTCGAACAGGTTGCTGACCGGGTTGGGGTTCTCGAAGGGGTGCGCGGCGTTGGCGTTGAAGAAGCCGCCGCCGTTGGTGCCGAGCTCCTTGATCGCCTCCTGGGAGGCCACCGGCCCGCCGGGGATGGTCTGGTGGCCGCCGGTCAGCGTCGTCGCGTCGACGCCGCCGGACAGGTTCTGCACGACACCGAGCAGGATCAGCGCGACCGCCGCCACGACGGCGAGGGGCAGCAGCACCCGGATCGTGCCGCGGGTCAGGTCGACCCAGAAGTTGCCGAGCCGGCCGGTGCGTGAGCGGGTGAAGCCGCGGATCAGGGCGACGGCGACGGCCAGGCCGACGGCGGCGGAGAGGAAGTTCTGCACGGCCAGTCCGGCCATCTGGACCAGGTGGCCCATCGTGGCCTCGCCCGAGTAGGCCTGCCAGTTGGTGTTCGTCACGAACGACGCGGCCGTGTTGAAGGCCAGGTCCGGGGCCACGTCGGGGAGGCCGAGCGACCAGGGCAGGTGGTCCTGCAGCCGCTGCAGGGCGTAGAGCAGCACCAGGCCCGCCACCGAGAAGGCGAGCAGCGACACGGCGTACGTGCGCCACGCCTGGTCGCCGCGGGGGTCGATCCCGACGGCCCGGTAGATCCCGCGCTCGACCCGCAGGTCCCTCTCGGAGGTGAAGACGTGGGCGATGTAGGTGCCCAGAGGGCGGTAGCACAGGGCGAGGGCAGCGATCAGCGCGCCGACCTGGAGCAGGCCGGCCAGGGTGTCGGGCATGACTAGAAACGCTCCGGGAGGATCAGGGCGACGACGAGGTAGCCGAGGAGGAGGGCGCTGACGACCAGCGCGACGACGTTCTCGGCGCTCACGAGAGCCTCCGCTCCGCGCCGCCCAGCAGCGCGGCGGCGAGGCTGGCGAGGACGAAGCCCGCGAGCAGCCCGAGGTCGGTGGGCGCGAGCCGCAGCTCGCCGTACGCGTGCACGGCGAAACCCTCCGCGACGGCCCAGCCGGCGAGGCCCAGCCCGCAGGCCGGCCCGCGGTCCAGCGGCAGCGCGGCAGCGGCGGTGACACCGAGCACGACGGCGGTGCCGATCGCGGAGGGGAGGTCGAGAGCCGTGACCAGGCCGGCGGTGACGAAGAGTGCGAAGCCGCCGAGGCCGAACCGGACGGCGGGCTCCTCGATGATCCGCGGCCCTGCGTCGTCCGTGGCGCGGTGGAGGAGGTGGACGGATGTCATGCCTCGCAGTCTTCGCCGGCCGGCGGACGGCGGCGGCGGTCCTGACGCGTCCCTAACGACGGCCTGACAGGCCCTAACGGCTGTTAGGAACGTGTTAGAGACGCTGCTGGGGATGCCGGTGCCGGATTGACTTGATGCGTGAGTGCCCGAGGCCTGATCCGTCGCCAGCCGCCCGCTGCGCACCACCCGACGGAGGAGCCCGCGGCGGCGCAGACGCTCGACGGAGTGACCCGGTCACCCGGCGCGCCCGATCCCACCCACGACCACACCCGGCCGTGGTGGCAGGTGATGTGCCTGACCGGCGTCGACTACTTCTCCACCCTCGGCTACCAGCCGGGCATCGCGTTCCTCGCCGCCGGCCTGCTCAGTCCGCTGGCGACGATCGTCCTGGTCCTGCTGACCCTGTTCGGGGCGCTGCCGGTCTACCGCCGGGTCGCGGCCGAGAGCCCGCACGGGCAGGGCTCGATCGCCATGCTCGAGCGGCTGCTGGTCGGCTGGCGCGGCAAGCTGTTCGTGCTCGCGCTGCTCGGCTTCGCGCTCACCGACTTCATCATCACCATCACCTTGTCGGCGGCCGACGCGAGCGCGCACGTGGTCGAGAACCCGCACGTCCCCGCCTTCCTGCACGGCCAGGAGCTGTGGATCACCCTCGGCCTGATCGCCCTGCTGGGCGCGGTGTTCCTCAAGGGGTTCACCGAGGCGATCGGGCTCGCCGTCGGGCTGGTCAGCGTCTACCTCCTCCTCAACGCGGTGGTGATCGTCGTCAGCGCGGTCCACGTGTTCGAGAACGGCCACGTCGTCACCGACTGGACCAGCGCGCTGAGCGCCGAGCACGGCAACGTCGTGCTGATGATCGCCGTCGCGCTGACCCTGTTCCCGAAGCTCGCGCTCGGCATGTCCGGGTTCGAGACCGGCGTGGCCGTGATGACCCACGTCGAGGGCGCCCCGGACGACGACGCCGAGCGGCCCGCCGTACGGATCCGGAACACGAAGCGGCTGCTCACCACCGCCGCCATCATGATGAGCGCCTACCTGATCTGCTCGAGCCTGGTGACCACGCTGCTCATCCCGGCCGAGGAGTTCGAGGACGGCGGCAGCGCCAACGGGCGTGCGCTGGCCTACCTCGCGCACGACTTCCTGGGCGACGGCTTCGGCACGGTGTACGACGTCTCGACGATCCTCATCCTCTGGTTCGCGGGTGCGTCGGCGATGGCCGGCATGCTCAACCTGATCCCGCGCTACCTGCCGCGCTACGGCATGGCGCCGGAGTGGGCGGGCGCCGTGCGGCCGCTCGTGGGCGTGCTCACGGTGACCGCCTTCGTCATCACCTGGCTCTTCGACGCGGACGTCGACGCCCAGGGCGGTGCGTACGCCACCGGCGTCCTGGTCCTGATGACCTCGGCGAGCGTCGCCGTCGCCCTGGCCGCCCGCAAGGCTCGCGAGCGCGGCTGGACGATCGCGTTCACCGTGATCTCGGTCGTCTTCGTCTACACGACCGTCGACAACGTCCTCGAGCGCCCCGACGGCGTGAAGATCGGCGCCTGCTTCATCGCCGCGATCATCGCCGTCTCACTGCTCTCGCGGATGACCCGCTCGCTCGAGCTGCGCACCACCCACATCGAGTACGACGCCAAGGCGGACGCCTTCATCCGAGACTGTGCCCGCCGGACCCTCCGGCTCGTCGCCCACGATCCTGAGCATGGCGATGCGGGCGCCTACCGCGCGAAGGTGCGCAAGATCGTCGAGGCGCACGAGCTGCCCTACGGCGGCGACCTGCTCTTCGTCGAGGTCGTCGTCGAGGACTACTCCGACTTCGAGAGCCGGGTCGTGGTCGCGGGCTCGGTGGCGCACGGGGAGTACCGGGTGCTGACCGTGCACGCCGCGACCATCCCCAATGCCCTCGCCGCGCTGCTGCTCGACCTGCGTGAGCGGACCGGCGTCCGACCGCACATGTACTTCGAGTGGACCGAGGGCTCCCCGGTCCCGCAGATGGTGCGCTTCTTGATCTTCGGCACCGGCGAGGTCGCGCCGCTCACCCGGGAGGTGCTCCGTCGCGCCGAGCCGGACCCGCGGCGGCGGCCGTACGTGCACGCCGGTTGATCCGGGCGTCTCGCCATCCGCGCCGAGCCGTCGCTGTAACACGCTTCCACCCGACTACCCGACGGTTGTCGGCGCGCGCGTCGGCGCGTTGTCGGCGTGTCGTGCTGAGAACTGGCGACCAGTGCGGTGGACGGCGTGTTACTCCAGCGGGAGCAGGCCGGCCCGAGGCCGAGCCGGCCGGCGTACGGTCGGAGCATGGGCTACGAACAGATCAGCGCGGAGCAGTTCAGCCACGCCGAGGGCGTGGGGGACTGGCGGGTCCTGGGGGAGCATGCGTACGCCGTGTTCCGGACGGGCAGCTTCGTGAAGGGCCTCGCGCTGGTGAACGCGATCGGTGAGCTGGCCGAGGCCGCCAACCACCACCCCGACCTCAAGCTCGGCTACCCCTCGCTCGCGGTGCACCTGACGACCCACGACACCGGGACGCTCACCACCGCCGACCTCGACCTCGCTCAGCGGATCTCGGCGGCTGCGCGCGACCTCGGCGTGGCCGGGGACCCGGATGCGGTCCAGGCCTGGGAGTGACACCGCCGGTGGTCGAGGTGCGAGGCCGCCCGCGGCCGAGCCTCGAAACCTCCGGCCGAACCTCGACAGCTCGCTCGGGCACAGTGCCGGCTTCGCATCCGGTGGTTTCGAGGCTCCTCGCTGGCGCTCGTCGCGCCTCAACCATCGGTACGGCTCCTCGCTGGCGCTCGTCGCACCTCAACCATCGGTACGGCTCCTCGCTGGCGCTCGTCGCACCTCAACCATCGGTCGGTGAGCCTCAGCCCGCGACGTACTCCGCCAGGTGCTCACCGGTGAGCGTCGACCTCTGGGCGACCAGCTCGGCCGGGGTGCCCTCGAAGACGACCTTGCCGCCGTCGTGGCCGGCGCCCGGGCCGAGGTCGATGATCCAGTCGGCATGGGCCATCACGGCCTGGTGGTGCTCGATCACGATGACCGACTTGCCGGCCTCGACCAGGCGGTCGAGCAGGCCCAGCAGGTTGGCGACGTCGGCGAGGTGGAGGCCGGTGGTCGGCTCGTCGAGGACGTAGACACCGCCCTTCTCGCCCATCCGCATGGCGAGCTTGAGCCGCTGCCGCTCGCCGCCCGAGAGGGTGTTGAGGGGCTGGCCGAGCTTGAGGTAGCCGAGGCCGACGTCCTCCATCCGCTGCAGGATCGCCGCCGCGGCCGGCGTCTTGGCGTCCCCGGAGGCGAAGTAGGCGTGGGCCTGGGCGACCGGCAGGTCGAGGACCTCGGAGATGTTGAGCTCGCCGAGCCGCAGCTCGAGCACGGAGGCCTGGAAGCGCCTGCCCTCGCACTCGTCGCAGACGGTGGCGACGGTGTCCATGAAGCCGAGCTCGGTGTAGATCATCCCGTTGCCGTTGCAGCTCTCGCAGGCGCCCTCGGAGTTGGCGCTGAACAGCGCCGGCTTCACGCCGTTGGCCTTCGCGAACGCCTTGCGGATCGGCTCGAGCAGACCGGTGTACGTCGCCGGGTTGCTGCGCCGCGAGCCCTTGATCGCGCCCTGGTCGATGACCACCACCTCGTCGCGCCCGGCGATCGAGCCGTGGATGAGCGAGCTCTTGCCGGACCCGGCGACACCGGTGACGACGCAGAGCACGCCGAGCGGCACGTCGACGTCGACGTCGCGCAGGTTGTGGGTGGAGGCGCCGCGGACCTCGATCACACCGGTCGGCTCGCGCACGGTGTCCTTCACCGCCGCGCGGTAGGACAGGTGGCGACCGGTGAGGGTGTCGGAGGCCCGGAGGCCGTCGACGTCACCCTCGAAGCAGATGGTGCCGCCACCCGTGCCGGCGCCCGGGCCGAGGTCGACGACGTGGTCGGCGATGGCGATGGTCTCCGGCTTGTGCTCGACGACGAGGACGGTGTTGCCCTTGTCGCGCAGCTCGAGGAGCAGCTTGTTCATCCGCTGGATGTCGTGGGGGTGGAGCCCGATGGTGGGCTCGTCGAAGACGTAGGTGACGTCGGTCAGCGCGGAGCCGAGGTGACGGATCATCTTGGTGCGCTGCGCCTCGCCACCCGACAGGGTGCCGGCGGGTCGGTCGAGGGAGAGGTAGCCGAGGCCGATCTCGACGAACGAGTCGAAGAGGTGGAGCAGGTTCTTGACGAGGGGAGCGACGCCCGGGTCCTCGATGCCCCGGGCCCACGCGGCGGCGTCGGTGATCTGCATCGCGCACACGTCGGAGATCGACCTGCCGTTGATCTTCGAGCCGCGCGCGGCCTCGTTGAGACGGGTGCCGTCGCACGCCGGGCAGGGCGCGAACACCGCGGCCCGCTCGACGAACGCCCTGATGTGGGGCTGCAGCGCATCGACGTCCTTGCTGAACATCGACTTGCGGATCTTGGGGATCAGGCCCTCGTAGGTGACGTTGATCTTGTCGACCTTGACCTTGCGCGGCTCGGCGTACAGGAAGTCCTCGCGCTCGGCGTCGGTGAAGTCCGCGACCGGCTTCTCCGGGGGAAGCACCGCCTTGAACGCGGCCACCATCCAGCCGTCGGCCGTGTAGCCGGGCACCAGGATGGCGCCGTCGACCAGCGACCTGCTCTCGTCGACGATCGCGGTCAGGTCGAGGTCGGAGACACTGCCGCGGCCCTCGCACTCGGGACACATCCCGCCGAGGTAGACGGCGTTCTTGACGACCTTCTTCTCGACCCTGCCGCCGGCCTTCTCGGTCTGCATCACGCCGCCGGCCCGGCGGGTCGGCACGTTGAACGCGAACGCGGTCGGGGGACCGATGAACGGCTCGCCGATCCGGCTGAACAGGACGCGGAGCATCGCGTTGGCGTCGGTCGCCGTGCCGACCGTCGAGCGCACGTTGGCGCCCATCCGCTCCTGGTCGACCAGGATCGCGGTGGTGATCCCCTCGAGGTTGTCGACCTCGGGTCGCGCCAGCGACGGCATGAAGCCCTGCACGAACGTCGAGTAGGTCTCGTTGATCATCCGCTGCGACTCGGCGGCGATGGTGCCGAAGACCAGGGAGCTCTTGCCCGAGCCGGACACGCCCGTGAACACGCTCAGGCGGCGCTTGGGGATGTCGACGTCGACGCCCTTGAGGTTGTTGACGTGGGCGCCCTGCACCCGGATGGTGTCGTGGCTGTCGGCGGGGTGACTGTCGCTGGTGCGGGGGGCGGCAGGCTTCGGCATGTCGCCCATCATGACCGACGACACCGACACGGGCCCCCGATCGCGGGACCCGCCGCCACGGTGGTCGTTGGGGTGTACGAGGATCATCAGTCCTGGAGCGGGATTCCGGGGCAGGACTCCACGATGGGGTCCGCTTCGTGGGGGAGGAGAGTCGTGCGGGAGGGAGCCGTGGCCGAGGAGGTCGGCACGCCGACGACGTACGAGGAGTTCGGCGTCGCGTGGATCCACCGGGTGCTCCACAAGGAGCGGATCCTGCGCACGATCGACGAGGTGCTGGGCGACCAGATCGCCCTCGGCCCGATCGGCGCGGGGCCCGGGCGGGCGTTCGCGAGCGTCAGCTTCGTCGGGACCTATCGGCCCACGACGGGCGAGCCGGTGCCGGGCGAGCGGCTGACCTATGCGATCGACCTGCCGATCAGCGTCGTGTTCGAGCTCGGCCTGCCGATGGACCGGTTGACGTTCACCGCGGAGGTCGTCGTCCCGCTCGTGCTCGTGGTCCACACCGAGGCGCCGCTCAAGCTGCGCCTGGAGCTGAAGACCCCGACCGAGGACCAGATCGGGCTCGAGCTCACCACCGACACCCGGCGCGGGGCGATGCTGCGCAAGATCGCCGGTCTGGACGCCGAGCTGCGGCGGTTCCTGCTCAAGGTGCTGGACACCGAGCTGGCGAAGGCCTACGTGCGCAAGGCGACCTGTCTCGACATGGACGAGCTGATCGCGGAGGCCTGGCCGGCCTTCACCGCGCAGTTCCTGCCGCAGGGACCCGAGGACCGCCAGGGTTGACGGCGCCGCGGGGCGCGGGCTGGGCCACGCCGCCCGTCGTCGTGCGCCGCGCCGCGCGGGCCGGGGCGAGGACGGCGTCGTGGAGCGCGCCGAACGCCATCGCGGCGAGCGGGATCCACAGCGGGATCAGCATGAAGGCGAAGATCGGCACCAGCGTCATCAGGTCGTGCATCGCGGCTCCTCCGTCGGGTTCCCGGTCGGGGTCTCGGTCGCACCGAGTCTGCGGCGCCGGGCGGTGCCCTCGCTCGTGCGCGGCAACAGAGAGCCAGCCGGGATTTGTGCTCCCGTGACAGGCGCCGGTGGCCGGCGTCGGTCCACGTGCGTGCCACGATGGGCCGGTGACGGAGAGCGCCCGACGGTACGGCGGCCGCGCGGCCGAGGAGCGGACCGCTGAGCGTCGTACCCGGCTGCTGGACGCGGGCCTCGCGCTGATGGGTACCCGCGGCGTCGCCGGCACCACCGTGCGCGGTGTCGCCGAGGAGTCGGGCCTGGCGGCGCGGTACTTCTACGAGAGCTTCCCGAGCATCGAGGCGCTCCAGCTCGCCGTCTTCGAGCAGATCGCCGCCGAGGCCGCCGCGCGCTCGCTCGCCGCGCTGGCCACCGCTCCCGACGACGCCGTCGCGCGGACCCGGGCGGTGCTGGCCGAGATGGTCGAGCTGTTCCTCGAGGACCCGCGCAAGGGTCGGATCGCGCTGCTCGAGTCGATCACCTCGCCTGTGCTCGGTCCGCGGGTGCTGGCGGAGTCCCGGCGCTTCGCCGGGATGCTCGCCGCCACCGCGTCGTCCGGCGACCCGGCCGAGTCCCCCGAGGGACTGCCGGTCGAGGTGCGGCTGCGGGCGCAGTTCCTCATCGGCGGTGTCGCGCACACGCTCGGCGCGGCCCTGCACGGCGACATCGAGGTCGAGCGCGAGCGGCTGGTCGACGTCCTCGTGGAGCTGTTCGTGAGCGCGGCCGCCGTCAGGCCGTGACGGGGGCCTGCGCGAGCAGCTCACGGACGCGGGGCACGACCCGGGTGCCGTACAGCTCGATGCTGCGCAGCAGCTGCGGGTGCGGCATCGCGCCGTTGCTGTACTTCAGGTCGAAGCGCTGGATCCCGAGGTCGCGGACCGCTGTCGCGATCTTGCGCGCGACCGTCTCCGGCGAGCCGACGAAGAGCGCACCGTGGTCGACCTCGGCGTCGTACTGCGCGCGCGTGGCGGGCCCCCAGCCGCGCTCGGCGCCGATCCGGTTGCGGCTCTCGGTGAAGTGCGGGTACAGCGCCTCGCGCGCCTCGTCGTCGCTGTCGGCGACGAAGCCGGGGGAGTGCACCGCGATCGGGAGCGCCGGCCGGCCGTACTCCTTCAGCGCGCGCCGGTAGAGGTCGGTGAAGGGCGCGAACCGGGCGGGCTCGCCGCCGATGATCGCGATCGCCAGCGGGAAGCCGTAGCGGGCGGCGCGCACGACCGACTCGGGCGAGCCGCCGACCCCGATCCACGTGGGGATCGAGCCGCGCTCGGTGGTCGGGAAGACCCGCGCGTCACGCAGCGGCGCCCGCAGCTCGCCGCGGTCCCAGGTGACGGCCTGCTCGCCCTGCAGGGCTGCCCACAGGTCGATCTTCTCGCTGAAGAGCTGGTCGTAGTGGGCCAGGTCGTAGCCGAAGAGCGGGAACGACTCGGTGAACGAGCCTCGGCCCATGGTGATCTCGGCACGACCGTTCGACAGCGCGTCGAGGGTCGCGAACCGCTCGTAGAGCCGGACCGGGTCGTCGGAGCTGAGCACCGTGACCGCCGTACCGAGCCGGATCCGCTCGGTGCGCGCCGCGATCGCCGCCAGCACCATCTCGGGGCTGGTCACCGCGAAGTCGTTGCGGTGGTGCTCGCCGATGCCGAAGACGTCGACGCCGACCTCGTCGGCCAGCACCGCCTGCTCCACGACGTTGCGGACCACCTGCGGGTGGCGCAGCCGCTCGCCCGTCGCCGGGTCGAGGGTGACGTCGCCGAAGGTGTCGAGACCGAAGACCAGCTCGCTCACTGGTCGGCGGCCTTCGCCGCGTCGACGTCGAAGTCGCGGACGGCGGCGATGACCTGGGCGAGCGCGGGCGCAGGCAGCGCACCGGCCTGTGAGAAGACGAGCGCGCCCTTCTTGAAGGCCATCAGTGTCGGGATCGAGGTGACCCGCGCGGCAGCGGCGAGCTGCTGCTCCTCCTCGGTGTTCACCGAGCCGAAGACGAGGTCGCCGTGCTCCTCGGCGGCCGCCTCGTAGATCGGGGCGAAGTTGCGGCACGGGCCGCACCACGACGCCCAGAAGTCGACGAACACGATCTCGTTGTCGAGAACCGTCTGCTCGAAGTTGCCGGCGGTGAGGTCGATGGTGGACATGTCTTCCCAACGCTCCGGGAGCCGGATTGTTCCCCGAACCCCCCGACTCCCCCGACTCCCCGCGGCCGATCCGGCGGGACGGCTAGCCTCCTCCCATGGAGACCGCACGGACCACCCACGTCCTGGTGGACGGGGAGAACATCGACGCGACCCTCGGCACGTCGATCCTGGGCCGGCGCCCCCGGCCCGAGGAACGTCCGCGGTGGGAGCGGCTGCTGCAGTTCGTGGAGCGGCAGTGGGGGCAGCCGACCAACGGGCTGTTCTTCCTGGCGGCCAACAGCGAGCTGCCGATGTCCTTCGTGCAGGCCCTGCTGGCCATCGGGTACCGCCCGATCCCGCTCTCCGGCGGCGCCAACCAGAAGGTCGTCGACATCGCCATCCAGCGCACGCTGGAGGAGCTGAAGAACCGCGAGGCCGACGTCGTCCTCGTCAGCAACGACGGCGACTTCGTCGAGCAGGTCGACCAGGTCCTCGACGGGCGTCGGGTCGGGCTGGTCGGGTTCACGGAGTTCCGCAACAGCGCGTTCTCGCAGCTGACGCCGCGCGGGCTGGAGTTCTTCGACCTCGAGTACGACGTCAACGCGTTCAACGAGCGGCTGCCGCGGGTCCGGATCATCCCGATCGACGAGTTCGACCCGACGCAGTTCCTCTGAGGTCCACCCGACCCCAGCCACCGGCAGGGCATGCTGTCGGGATGAGGCTCCTGGTTCTCGGCGGTACCCAGTTCCTTTCCCGCGCGGTCGCGGCCGAGGCGGCGCGCCGCGGCCACGACGTGGTGTGCGCCAACCGGGGCCGGTCCGGCACCGTGCCCCCCGGCGTGACGACGGTGCGGTGGGACCGGGAGCAGGAGGCGCCGGACCGGCTCATCGACGGGGACCCGTACGACGCCGTGGTCGACGTGTCGCGGACGCCCTCCCACGTGCGGCGCGCCCTGGCCGCCGTACCGGGGGCGCACTGGGTGTTCGTCTCCACCATCTCGGTGTACGCCGACGACGCCGACCCGGCCGGCCCCGGCGCGGGCCGGCTCAAGGAGGCGATCGGCGAGGACCTCGACCCGATGGCCAGCGTGGAGAACTACGGCGGGATGAAGCTCGCCTGCGAGCGGCTCGTCCTCGACGCCGTGCCCGGCGCCGCCGTCGTCCGGCCCGGCCTGATCGTGGGCCCCGGCGACCCGAGCGGCCGGTTCGCCTACTGGGCCCGCCGTTCGGCCGCCACCGGTGAGGTCCTCGCGCCCGGCGACCCCGCGGACCTCGGGCAGATGATCGACGTGCGCGACCTCGCGGCCTGGATCGTCACCCTCGCCGAGGAGGGCATCGGCGGCACCTACGACGCCGTCGGCTCCGCTCGGCCCCTCGGGGACCTGCTGGCGGCCTGCCTGCCCGACGCCGACCTGGTCTGGGTCGACCACGACTTCCTTGCCGGCGAGGGCGTCGAGCCGTGGTCGGGACCGGACAGCATCCCGCTGTGGCTGCCCCGACCGGCGTACGACGGCATGCTCGCCCACGACGCCGCACCCGCTCTGGCGGCGGGCCTCGAGCCGCGTGCCGCCGATGCCACGACGCGCGACACCCGGGCCTGGCTGGACGCCGATCCTGCGGCGCGGATCACGGGGATCACGACCGAGCGGGAGGCCGACCTCCTGACGCGCTGGCGGGCTCGCTAACGTCCCGCCCGTGCTGAGAGTCGCCACCGCCAACATCAACGGCATCCGCGCTGCCCACCGTCGCGGCTTCGGCGACTGGCTGGCGATGCGCGGGTGCGACGTGATCACCCTCCAGGAGGTGCGCTGCCCGGTCGACGCGCTTCCGGAGAAGGCGTTCGGCGACTACGAGGTGGCCTACGACGCCGGCGAGCTCGCCGGCCGCAACGGGGTCGCCGTGCTGACCCGCGAGCCCGCCGCCGCGGTGCGTACCTGGTCGGTGCCCGACCCGGACCGTCCGCTGCCGCGGGCGTTGCGCAGCCATGCGGCCGAGGGCCGCTACGTGGAGGTCGACCTGGCCGACGTACCGCTGACGGTGGCGAGCCTCTACCTCCCGAAGGGGGGCCTGCCGGCGCACCTGCAGGACCCGAAGCGGATGCGGGAGGCGCCCGACGGCGGGGCGAAGTACGAGCGCAAGATGGCGTTCATGGCCGGCTTCGCCCGGCACCTCGCGGCCTCCCGGAAGGCGGCTGCCGCGGCCGGTCGGGAGTTCCTGCTGACCGGCGACCTCAACATCGCGCACACGAGGGCCGACGTCGCGAACTGGCGGCGCAGCAACCAGGTCGAGGGCTTCCTGCCCGAGGAGCGGGCCTGGCTCGACGCGCAGCTCTCGCCGCGCACCCTGGTCGACGTGGTCCGTCGGCTGCACCCGGACGTCGAGGGCCCGTACTCCTGGTGGAGCTGGCTCGGCAAGGCCTACGCCAAGGACGCCGGCTGGCGCATCGACTACCACCTCGCCACGCCCGCCCTGGCCCGCGCCGCCGTGTCCGCGGTCGTGGATCGCGAGCACGCGGGCGTGCGCCTGAGCGACCACGCGCCGGTGGTCGTCGACTACGCGTTCGGCTGAGGGCGGGAGAGCTACTCCCAGGCGCGGACCCAGTCGACGTCGAGGGTCGTGGTCGTCGGCGACGTCGTCCGACGGGCGGCCCAGCCGGATCCCCAGATCTGCGCGAGGACGACGGTGAACGGCTGGTCGAAGGGTGCGGGCGCACGGACGTTCCTCGGCGTCCAGCTGTGCGACCAGCAGAACCGGTCGTCGTAGAGGAACCTCATCTCCGTCGGCGTCCACTCGACGGTGTAGGTGTGGAACCCGGTCGTCGCTCCGGGCACCGGGCACTCGCGTCCCGTGCTCTGCGACTTGTCCTCGCCGAGGTAGTGGACGGAGGGGTACACGCGGGTCGCGTCGTTGCCGAACCACTCGGCGACGTCGACCTCCCCCGAGAGCGGCCACTTGCCGTAGGCGTGGTCCTGGGGAGAGAGCCAGAACGCCGCGTGGCCGCCGGTGGCGGCCGAGAAGCGCATCCGCGCGGAGAACCGCCCGTAGGTCTGCGCGAACCGATGGGTGGTGGCGACGGTCGCGACCTCGGAGCGGGTCGGGAACGGTGCGTAGGGGCTGCGGCACAGGAACATCCGGTCGCGGATGGTGGCGGTCAGGTGCAGCGTCCCGTCGTCGACCCGGATGGCCCGGTCGTTGTCCACGTAGCATCCGCCCTGCCCGGTGAACACCCCGGTCAGCGCGGTGTCCTGGGCGATCCAGCGGGTCCGGTCCAGCGTGGTGCCGTCGAACTCGTCGTGGAAGGTGCAGCTGTACGACGAGCCGTCGGCGCGTTGCACGCGGGGGCCGCACGCGTCGACCGGCGCGGACGGCGCCGCGGGGGCGAGGTCGACGCGGCGCGACTGACTGGCGCGGCCCGCCGCGACCGCACGGAACACGCGCGGGCGGCGGGGTGCGGGCAGGGTCATCGAGAACCGCCCGGACGGGGAGGAGCGGCGCACGGCGACCTCGGTCCACCGCCCGCCGCCGCGGACCTGCAGGCGGACGGCGGTCCGGGGCCTGGCCCGACCGCGGAACGTCACGGACGAACCGTCGTGGGAGGGGCGCCGCAGCACGGGGGTCGCCCTCGCGCTGGTCGCGACCGACGCGGTCTCGACGCTCGCGCTGGCGACGGGCGTCGCCGGTGCCGCCTGCAGGCCCGCGGCGAGTGCTGCGGCGACGGTGACGACGGCGATCCGGCTGCGTCGGATCCGCCGGATGCCGGTGTGCCCTTGCCCTGCCGGGCGTGCCCCCATGCTCCCCATGTCGCTCTCCTCGGTCCGTGTGCTGTCGTCCTACTGGGCGGCGGTTCGGCACGGGCTCACCGCGCGGGAGGTGGTTCCGGACGGCAGGGAGCAGTGCGGACCTCGCTCGGTGGTCCGGGATCTGCCGGCCGGTGGCGAGGTCGGCGCCAGACTAGTGGGGTTGATGTCGGCCGGGTCGGCGTTCCGCGCATTTCCGGGAGGGCGGACCTCGACCGGGAGCGCCGGACGTCAGGCGCCGATCCGCCGCTCGCCCGCGACCGGGACGACGGCCACCGCCAGCAGCGGGAGTGCCGCCGCGAGTGCGTACGTCGCGCCGTACCCCGCCGCGGTGATGGTCAGTCCGGCCACGGGCGGGACGGCGACGGCCGCGAGGTGCTGGGCGGTGTTCTGCAGGCCCAGGGCGCGCCCGGACCAGAACGGGCCGGCGCGCTCGGCGACCGCGGTGAAGGCGAGCCCGTTGTCGGCGACGGTGACCGCGGACGCGACCACGAGCAGCGCCACGGCGAGGCCGGTCACCACGGCCGACCCGTCGGTGGCGGTGGCCGCGAGGCCGAGCAGGGCCATGGTGGCGGCGGCGAGGAACGCGACGGCGCGCATCGGGCGCATCCGGCTGCCGACCAAGTCGGAGGCCCAACCCGCGCCGATCCGGGCGGCGGCGCCGGCGACCTGGGTGCCGGCGACGACCAGGCCGGCGAGGCCCGGCGACCAGCCGAGGTCGTCGACCAGCCAGGTCAGGCCGAAGGTCCACACCAGGAACTGGGGGACGACCAGGAGCACCGAGGCGGCGTGGATGCGGGCGAGGTACCGGTCTGCGCGGTAGGGATTGACGGCTGCGGCGGCCGCGCTGACGGGGGGCCGGGGCGGGTCGAGGACGACGACCGCGACGAACGCCGCGACGAGGACCGCGGCCGCGGTCGGCACCCACAGGGCGGGGCCGATGCCGTGGTGGTGGGCGATGACCGCGACCGTCCCGGCTGCGATCCCGACCCCGAGCGGCTGCCCGGTCTGCCGGATCCCCATCGCGATGCCGCGGCGCTCCGGTGGGAACCAGCCGACGACGACGCGACCCGAGGCGGAGTTCGTCGCGGCCGCACCGACGCCCGCGAAGCACAGGGCGGCGGCCATCGGCCACGGCGCGGCCAGCGCTGCCGCCGCGGCGCCCCCGGCCGCGGTCACCAGCAGCCCGGACAGCAGCGCGAACCGCTCGCCGCGGCGGTCGACGACCAGACCCCAGAGCACCAGGGTGAGCATCATCCCCGTCATGGACGCCGACGCGACCAGACCGGCCTCGGCGAGGCTCATGCCGTAGCCGCCGGACGCCACCGGGCGGTGCAGCTGCGGGATGAGGAAGCTGGGCGCGGTCACCATCGCGGCGGTTGCCGCCTGCGCTCCGGTGCCGGCCGCCAGCATCGCCCAGCGGCGCGCGGCCGAGACCGTCCGCGTCCCCGTCTGCTGCGGGGCGGCGGTCGAGGTCACCGCCCCAGTCAAGCAGGCGCGTCCAACAAGTGAGACCACCATCTTGCCAGTCGAGACGGTGGGGGCAAGTGCTACCAAATTCTGGGGACGTCGCGCCGCATCCTCTCCCCTCGCCGCCCGACGTACCCGACGCTGGTGGTCCGGCGCGTCGGGGGGACGCGCCGGACCAGGGGAGGGAACCCATCGATGAACCAGCTGAGCCCGCACGACCTCGTGGACCTGGCCGACCTCGTCGGCGCCGCGCTCGAGCGCCCGGTCCGCCTGATGGCGCAGCCGGGCCTGCCCGGCGAGGCCCTCCTCCACGCGTACGACGAGCAGGCGCGCCGCGTCGCCGTCGTGCGCTGGGCCGGGGACGAGTCCGCCGCGCCCGGACTGCTCGACGGCGCCACCGCGCTCGCGACCCTCGAGGCGCACCACCACACGAGCCGCCTCGTGGCGCCCCGCGTGCTCGCGCTGACCGCCTGGCACGGGCGCCCGCTCCTCGTGCACGAGTGGTGCGTGGCGCCGTACCCCGGCCGGGTGCCGACCCGCCCGGCCCGCCAGGACGCCGAGCGGGTGGTCGCGGAGCTCGCGACGATCGCGGACCTCGACCACTCCTATGCAGGGTCGCTGCGCTCGCGGCTGCACGCCCTCGAACCGTCGGCGTTCGGCGACCAGCTCCTCGCGTCGCTCGACCGGCTCGCGACGTGCCACGACCTCGACGCCCTGCCACGCGGCGCCTGGCACGGCAGCTGGTCGCGGGCGACGGTGGCCGCTGGCCCCCACGGCACGGTGCTGGTGCGCGAGTGGGACCGCTACGGCCTCAACCGCCCGATCGGCTTCGACACCCTGTACTTCCGGCTCGACGAGCTCAGGGGTGGGCGGCGCTGGTGGGGCGCGGGCTCGGCGCTCGTCGACGAGGCGCCCCGGCTGCTCGCCCGCTGGCACGGCCGGGTCGTCGCCGAGAGCCGGTGCATCGCGCTGCTCCTCCTGCTGGAGCTCGCGGTCCGCGAGCTCGGCGAGGTCGGGCCGGGCCGGGCGCCGATCTCGTGGACCGCGGACTGGATCGCGCCCACCCTGTTCAGCGCCTGACCAGGAGTCCGGCCCGGCCGACGAATGAGTCCGGCCGGTTGCGGGCACCGTTCCCCGTGTGGAGGTCGACCGGACGCTGGCCCGTACCCTGCAGCTCCTCGCCGAGGGCGTGATCGAGTTCGCGGGCTTCGGCGTCGCTGCCGTCAGCCTGGTCGAGGACGGCGCCCTGCACACGGTGGCCGTGGTCGGAGACGACGGCGCCGCCGCCCAGCTGCTCGACTGGCGCGCGCCGGTCGAGCTCGTCGAGCGCGAGCTCGCGCCGGCGGAGGTCTGGGGGGCGCTGCGCTTCCTCCCGGCCGACCGCGCGAGCGGTCACCTCGACCAGCACGCCTGGGTGTCCGACGTACCTCCTCTCGAGGTCGAGGACGCCTGGCATCCGCAGGACCTGCTCTGCGGCCTGCTCCACGACGACGACGGACGCCTGCGCGGCCTGCTCTCGGTCGACCTGCCCACGAGCGGCCGCCGTCCGGACCAGGTGCAGCGCGCCACGCTGCAGATGTACGTCCGCCTCGCCGAGCGGGCCCTGGTCACCACCCTCGAGCGGGACGACCTCGCGCTGCTGGTGGAGCGCGAGCACGCGGTCGCCGAGTACCGCCGCTCCATCATCGACGTGCTGTCCCACGAGCTGCGCGGTACGGCGGCCGCGATCGCCCACACCGTCGAGTCCCTGCAACGCGGTCCGGCGCTCGCCGACGACGTGGCGACCGCGCTCGGCGTGGTCCACGGCGGTGCCGAGCGGCTGCGCTCGGTGGTCGACGACATGGCGGCGCTCACCAAGCTCGGCCGCTCCGACGCCCTCCTGCGCGCGGTCACCACCGACCTCGGGGAGCTCGCCAGCGAGGCGGTCGGCCTGCACCGCGCCGAGGCCCGCAGCCGTGCGGTGGAGGTCGAGCTGGACGCGCAGGACGGCGCCACCCTGCTCGGTGACCCGGAGGACCTCGGCCGCATGGTCGCCAACCTGGTGTCCAACGCGGTCAAGTACTCCGAGCCCGGCGGCCGGGTCCTGGTCCGGGTGAAGGCCGGGCAGGGCTGCGTCGCGCTGGTGGTCAGCGACCGCGGGATCGGGATCGCCGCCTGCGAGCGCGAACGGGTGTTCGACGAGTTCTTCCGCTCCCCCCGGCACGCCGTACGACGCCGTCCCGGCGCCGGACTCGGCCTGGCGATCGTGCGCAGGGTCGTGGCGCTCCACGGTGGCGCGGTCCGGGTCGCCTCGGCGCTCGGCGAGGGCGCGACGTTCACCGTCGAGCTGCCGCGGGCCGGCGCCGTACCCGATCGGGGCTGAGGGTCGTGCGCACCCGGCTGCGGATCGTGCTCGTCGAGGACCACGCGCTGTTCGCGCAGTCCCTCGACTTCGCGCTGTCGCGGGAGGGGCACGCGGTGCTCGCGCTGACCCCCGACGAGTTCACCACCGCCGCCGCGCTGCTGGGCCGGATCCGGCAGGTGCGCCCCCACGTCGTCCTGCTCGACCTCGACCTCGGGCCGCTCGGCGACGGCCGGCTGCTGATCGCACCGCTCCACCGGGCCGGGATCCAGGTCGTCGTACTCACGGCGACGACGGACCGGGTGCGGTGGGGCGAGTGCCTCGCGGTCGGGGCGCGGCGGGTGCTGTCGAAGACCGGGACCCTTCACACGGTCCTCGACACGATCACCGCGCTCTCCCGCGGGGAGGCGGTGCTGGACCCGGCCGAGCGTGGTGAGCTGGTCGCCCTGGCGCTCGAGAAGGGCCGGGAGCAGCGGGAGATCCGCGCCCGGTTCGAGACCCTCACCCGACGGGAGGCCGTGGTCCTCGGGCACCTGATGCGCGGCGAGTCGGTGCGCGACGTGGCGCACGCCTTCGTGGTGTCCGAGAGCACCGTGCGCACCCAGGTCAAGCGGATCCTGGCCAAGCTCGAGGTGTCCTCGCAGCTCACGGCCGTTGGCCTCGCCAACCGGATCGGGTGGCAACCGCCGGCTGCATGAATCCCCGGACATCAGGGATTTCATGCGCTTGTCAGGTGTTGCAACCCCTGACAAGCGCATGGATCCCCGGACATCCGGGGATCCATGCACCCCCTCAGTCCCCGCTCGGCACGATCGCCGAGATCACCGTCCCGTCGGCGCGCTGGATCCCGGCCGGGTACGGCGGGTCGCCGTCCAGGCGCGGACCCTGGTGCTCGAGCGGCACGACCACGGGCTCCCCGCGGCCGACCTTCACCAGCGAGTCCCGCACCGCGAACGTGACCGGCCCGGCCCCGTCCTCGATGGCCAGCTCCAGCTCGTCCGGGCGGACGGTGACCCGGACCCGGGTGCCGTTCAGGGTCAGTCGGTAGGTGAGCGAGGACCAGTCCGCCGGCAGCCGGGGGTCGAGCAGCCACTGCTGGTCGCCGGCCCCGGAGCCGCGGTCGCGGAAGCCGCCGAAGCCGCCGACGAGCGCGCTCCACACGCCGCCGGTGGAGGCGACGTGGACGCCGTCGGCGGTGTTGTGGTGGCGGTCGGCGAGGTCGACGAACAGTGCGGAGTGGAAGTAGCGCAGCGCGAGCTCGTGGTAGCCGACCTCGGCGGCGACGATCGACTGGACGACCGCGGACAGCGTGGAGTCGCCGGTGGTGATCGGGTCGTAGTACTCGAAGTCGGCGCGCTTCTGCTCGGCGGTGAACTCCTCGTTCTGCAGGTAGAGCGCGAGCACGACGTCGGCCTGCTTGAGCACCTGGAACCGGTAGATCACCAACGGGTGGTAGTGCAGCAGCAGCGGCCGCTTGTCGAGCGGCGTGTTCTCCAGGTCCCACATCTCGCGCTCGAGGAAGTGCGCGTCCTGCGGGTGGATGCCCAGGAACGAGTCGAACGGGATGGACATCCCGTCGGCGCACTCGGCCCACTCGTCGGGCTCGCGCGGGCTCAGGCCGGTGCGGCGGACGAGGTCGTCGTACGCCGCCGGGGCGTCGCGCTGCAGCTCCCACACGGCGCGGGCGGCGCGCCGCAGGTTGAAGCGGGCGAGCACGTTCGTGTACAGGTTGTCGTTGACGACGGTCGTGTACTCGTCGGGCCCCGTGACGCCGTGGATGTGGAAGGTGCGCCGCGACTCGTCGCGCCAGAACCCGAGGTCGGCCCACATCCGGGCGGTCTCGACGAAGATGTCGACCGCCTCGCGTGCGAGGAACTCCTCGTCGCCGGTCGCGCCGACGTACTGGCTCAGGGCGTACGCGATGTCGGCGTCGATGTGGTACTGCGCGGTGCCGGCCGCGTAGTAGGCCGACGCCTCCTGCCCGCTGATCGTGCGCCACGGGAACAGGGCGCCCTTCTGCGAGAGCTCCCGGGCCCGCGAGCGGGCGCTGCCGAGGAGGTTGTAGCGGAACCGAAGGGCGTTCCGGGCCGCCCACGGCATCGTGTAGGTGAGGAACGGCATCACGTAGATCTCGGTGTCCCAGAAGTAGTGGCCGCCATAGCCGGAGCCGGTGACGCCCTTGGCCGCGATGCCCTGGCCCTCGGCGCGCGCCGACGCCTGCAGGACCGAGAAGAGGTTCCACCGGATCGCCTGCTGGAGGTCCGGGTGGCCCTCGACCTCGACGTCGGCCCGGGCCCAGAAGCCCTCGAGCCAGGCCTTCTGCGCGGCGTACTGGTGGGCGACGCCCTCCTCGTGGGTGCGGGCCAAGGTCCGCTCGCAGCGGTCGATCAGCTCGCGCGGCGGCACCGTGGCCGCGGTGTGGAACGAGACCAGCTTCGTCAGCACCACCGGGACGCCGGGCTCGGCCGCGACCCGGTAGATCGCCTTGGCGATGTCGTCCTCGGCGCGCACCTCCAAGGAGTACGGCGCCTCCGTCTCCAGCCGGTGGTCCGCGACCACACCGAGCGTCATCCCGCTCTGAGCCGCGCGGTAGCCGAGCTTCAGCCGGCCGGTGGCCGGGTCGGCCTCGTGGATCCGCGGCTCCAGCACGCGGCGGTCGAAGTCCTCGGCCCGGCGCGGGTCCGCCGTACCCCCGCCGCTCTGGTCGAGCGGGCCGGCCTCGCGCTGCTCGTCTTGCCGGTTGACCAGCTGCGAGGAGATCACCAGCGACGCCCGCTGGTCGAGCAGGGTGACCTCGAAGGTGAGGACGGCGAGGTGACGCTGCTCGAGCGGCACCATCCGGGTGCTGCGGATCCGGACCCGCTTCCCGCCGGGCGTGCGCCACAGCAGGTCCCGGCTGAGCACGCCGCTGCGGAAGTCGAGGGCGCGCTCGTACTCCACGAGGTCGGCGACCGACACCTGCAGCGGCTCGTCGTCGACGTAGAGCCGGATCACCTTCGGGTCCGGTGCGTTGACGATGGTCTGGCCGATCCGCGCGAAGCCGTAGGCCTCCTCGGCGTGGGAGATCGGCCAGGTCTCGTGGAAGCCGTTGATGAAGGTGCCGTTGAGGTGGGCGTCGCGGCTCTCGGAGTAGTTGCCGCGCAGGCCGAGGTAGCCGTTGCCGACGGTGAACAGCGACTCGGTGGTGCCGAGGTCGCTGCCGTCGAAGCGGGTCTCGACCAGCCGCCACTCGTCGACGGGGAACCGGGTCCGGTCGAGCGGGTCCCCGACCGGCGGGGCCTTGTGGGACGGGCCCTCCGGCGCGTTCATGCCTGCTCCCCCTCCGGCACCAGGTCCGCGAGGTCGCGGACGACGAGGTCGGCTCCCGCGGCGCGCAGGGCGTCGGCGCCGGCGCCGCGGTCGACGCCGATCACCAGCCCGAAGCCGCCGGCGTGCCCGGCGGCGACGCCATTGATCGCGTCCTCGAGGACGACGCACCGGGCGTTCGTCGCGCCCAGGACCTGCGCGGCGTGGGTGAAGGTGTCGGGCGCCGGCTTGCCCGGCAGGCCCAGCTCGGTGGCCAGGCCGCCGTGCATGATCGTGGTGAAGTACTCGCTCAGTCCGGCCGCGGCGACGACCGCGGGTGCGTTGCGGGAGGACGACACGACCGCCATCGGCGTACCCGCCTCGTGCAGCTCCACGATCAGCGCCACCGAGCCCGGGTAGGCCACGACCCCCTCCGCGGCGAGGATCTGGTTGAACGACTCGTTCTTCCGGTTGCCCAGCCCGCACACGGTCTCCGCGGTCGGCGGGTCGTCCGGCGATCCCTCCGGCAGCGCGATCCCGCGCGAGGCGACGAACGAGCGGACCCCGTCGTAGCGGGGCTTCCCGTCGACGTAGGTGAAGTAGTCCTGCTCCGTGTACGGCGGGTACGCGACGCCGTCCGCCGCGGACCGCGCGGTCAGGAAGGAGGTGAACATCGCCGACCACGCGTGCATGTGCACCGCGGCGGTGGGTGTCACCACCCCGTCGAGGTCGAAGAGCACCGCATCCCAGGCATCCCAGTCCACCAGCGTCCGAGGCACCCACTCAGGCTAACGGGACGGACCTCAGGGTCGGGTCAGGGCGCGATCCGGGCCACACCGGATTTGTCGAGGCGTCTCGTCTGATGGAATACACCCATGCGCATCCCCCTCTTCGACTCGCTGCTGCGGCCGGTCCTGGACCCCGTGCTCGGCCCCGCCAAGCAGCGGATCGGCATCTGGCTGCTCAACCGGACGATGCGCAACGGCATCGACCTGCGCAAGCTGCGCTTCCTGCCCGACGCCTTCACCCTCCCGCTGCGCCGCGACGGGCTCGACCCGGTGCCCGAGCTCGCGACCGTGCAGGCCGAGGAGCCGGTCAAGAAGCTGGCCGACCTGTTCGGCAAGGGCGTGTGGCTGGTGAGCGGGTACGACGAGGCGCGCGAGGTGCTCGGTGGCGGCGCGGAGGTGTGGTCCAACGACCTCGGCCAGTTCGTGTCGCAGGAGGGTCGTTCCGACGAGGAGCAGATCGGCGGCCTCGGCATGACCGACCCGCCGCTGCACACCGCGCTGCGCCGCTACCTGACCCCCGAGTTCACGATGCGCCGCCTCGCCCGGCTGCAGCCCGGCATCGAGGCGATCGTGAAGCAGCGCCTGGACGCGATGGCCGAGGCCGGCCGCGACGGCAGGCCGGTCGACATGGTGGAGGAGTTCGCCTTCGCCGTCCCGTTCGACGTCATCTGCGACCTGCTGGGCCTCCCGGTCGACGACCGGGCCCGGTTCCTCGAGCTCGGCGTCGCACGCTTCGACCTCACCGAGGGCGGCGCGGGCGCGTTCGGGGCCGCCGCCCACACCCGCGAGTTCCTCATCAACGCGGTGCGTGAGCAGCGGGCGAACCCGGGCGACGGTCTGATCGGCGCGCTACTGAAGGAGCACGGCGACGAGCTCGACGACGTCACCCTCGGCGGGATCGCCGACGGCGTGTTCCTCGGCGGCTACGAGACCTCCGCGTCGATGCTGGCGCTGGGGGCCTACCTGATCGCGACCACCCCGAAGGCGGGCGAGATGCTGCGCTCGGAGGACGCCGAGCAGGTCAACCAGGTCGTCGAGGAGCTGCTGCGGCACCTGTGCGTCGTCCAGCTCGCGTTCCTGCGCTTCGCCAAGCAGGACGTCGAGATCGGCGGCACCCTGATCAAGGAGGGCGACGCCGTCGGCGTCTCGCTGCTCGCCGCCAACCGCGACCCGCGCCTGGCGTCGGGCCTCGACGCCTTCGACCCGACCCGCGAGCCCACCCGCCACCTCGCCTTCGGCTGGGGCATGCACCGCTGCGTCGGCGCCGAGCTGGCCCGGATGGAGCTGCGCACCGCGCTGCGGATGCTCGCCGAGCGGTTCCCGGACCTCACCATGGCCGCGGACATCTCCGAGCTCGACTTCCGCAAGCTGTCGGCGGTCTACGGCGTCGAGGCGCTCCCCGTCCTCACCGGCAGCGACCGGGTCGCCGAGCCCTCGCTCGTCGAGTAGCCCAGCTGGTCGATCCCGCAGCACGTCACGCTCTCCTACGACAACGACGGCGGTCTACCGGTTGAAGAACCGGGATCGGGGGAAGAGGATCTCCGTGCAGGTGACCGGCACCCGGCCGGCGTACGCCGCGGTGACCCGGGTGAGCGCAGCCAAGCGGGTGCGCTGACCCCCAGACCCCTGCGCCGCGTTCGCCCATCGTGGGGATGGCGGACGCGGCGCAGGCCTGCCGCTCGTGAGGGCCGCACCCCATACGAATTGGTCGTGGAATCCGTGGTTTCGCGACCAGAACGCATGGGGTGCGGTGAATCCCCGGCGTAGCGTCGCCCCATGACACCTGCCGACCTGCTGACCGACGCGTTGTCCCGTGTGCTCGGTGTCGTCGAGTCCGTCCTCGACGGCGCCGACGACGCCCTCCTGGTCCAGCGCCCCGGTCCGGACGCCAACAGCATCGCGTGGCTGGTCTGGCACCTGACCCGGGTGCAGGACGACCACGTCGCCCACGTCGCGGGGACCGGACAGGTCTGGACCGACGGCGGGTACGCCGAGCGCTTCGCCCTCCCGCTCGACCAGCGCGACATCGGCTACGGCCACACGAGCGAGCAGGTCGCCACGGTACGGGCACCTGCCGGCCTGCTGCTCGACTACTACCGCGCCACCCACGCCCGCACCCTCGGCTACGTCGGCGCGCTGAGCCCCGAGGACCTCGACCGGGTGGTCGACACCCGGTGGGACCCGCCCGTCACCCTCGGGGTGCGGCTGGTCAGCGTGGTCGACGACTGTGCGCAGCACGCCGGGCAGGCGGCGTACGTGAAGGGTCTGCTCGCCCCGGCCTGACCTAGAGAGCTGCCGCGAGATCTCGCACGATCTCGCCCGCCGGCCGGTCCTCGGCGCGGCGCCAGCCCGTGCCCGCCCACAGGTGCAGCCGGTGCGGGTCGCCGGTGCGGGCGGCGGCCCGGCGCAGGTCGCGGGTCAGGTGGTGCAGCTCCGGATAGCCGTACGGCGCCTCCGCATGGTGCCGCTCGGCGAAGGCGTTGCGCAGCGCCCGCGCCGGCCTCCCCGTGAAGGCGTGGGTGACTACGGTGGTCGGGAACGCCGGGTCCCTCAGCGCGGCACGGTGGGTCGCGGTCGTGCCGGCCTCGCTCGCCCGCAGCAGCAGGGTGCCGACGGCGACCGCCTCCGCGCCGGCCGCCACCAGGTCGCGGACGGCGTCCGGCCCGTCGATCCCGCCCGCGGCGACCAGCGGCAGCCGGGTCACGCCGGACACCGTGCGGACGACGTCCGCGGTCGCGGCGTCGGTGATCGTGCGGCGCGGGTCGAAGGTGCCGCTGTGTCCGCCGGCGGCCGGACCCTGCACGACGAGGCCGTCGACGCCGGCCTCCTCGGCCGCTCGGGCCTCCTCGGGCGTCGTCACCGTCGCCAGGACCCGGGTGCCGGCGGCGCGCAGCGCGGCGATGTCGGCGCGGTCCGGCAGGCCGAAGGTCAGCGACACCACCGGCGCCGGCTCGGCCGCCAGGAGGGAGACCTTCGCCCGCCACGCGTCGTCGTCGTGGCGCGGCTCGGCGGGGAGCTCGACGCCCAGTGCCTCGGCGTCGGGGCGGATCGCGGCCGCGTAGGCGCGGTAGGCCTCCGGCGGGATCGTGCCCGGCTGCGGCACGAACAGGTTCACCCCGAAGGGCGCACCCGTCGCGTGCGCGAGCGCCAGGTCGGCGGCGAACGCCTCGGGCGAGAGGTAGCCGGCCGGCCAGAACGCGAAGCCCCCCGCGGTGGTGACCGCCGCGGCGAGCGCGGGGGTGGAGGGGCCGCCCGCCATGGGTGCGGCCGCGAGCGGGAGGTCGGACTCGAGCAGGGGCACCACCCCAGCATCCCCCAGCCCTGGCTGGTCACGCGGCGGGCAGGCGGACCAGGAACGTGGCCCCCGCGCCCGGTACGGCGGGTGCGAGCGTGACGTCGCCGCCGAAGCTGCGGGCCACCCGGCGCGCGAGCGACAGGCCGAGCCCGCTGCCCGAGCCTCCGGAGCGTCCGGGCTCGAAGAGCACCTCGCGGATCCCGGACGGCACGCCGGGACCGTCGTCGGTGATCTCGATCTCGATCCAGCCGGCCCGGGCCACCGCCCGTACGACGACGTGGTCGGCCAGGCGCGTGGCGTTGTCGAGGACCGGTCCGATCGCCCGGGCGGCCAGCGCTGCGGGCGCGGCGAGGACGAGGTCGGCGCCCTCGCTCAGGGTGATCCGGTCGTGCCCGGGGCCGTTGGAGGCCGCGGCGACGGCGGAGGAGACGTCGGTCTGCTCGTCGGAGTGCGCCCGTCCGGTCCGCGCGAGGTGGAGCAGCCCGGTCATGGTGGCGGCCATCTCGTGACAGGCGGCGAGGATGTCGTCGACGTCCTCGCGCAGCTGGTCGTCGAGGTCGGGGCGCATCGCGACCAGGTCCGCCGTCGCCCGGATCGTGGTGAGGGGGCTGCGCAGCTCGTGGGCCAGCTCGGCCGTGAGTCGCTGCTCGCCGAGGATCACCTGCGAGACCCGGTCGAGCAGGGTGTCGAGGGTCGCCCCGAGCGCACGGATCTCGTCGGTCGGCGGGCCCAGGGCGAAGCGCCGGTCCAGGTCGTGCTGGCTCCACTCGGTCGCCGTGCGGGCCATCCGCCCGACCGGCTCGAGCGCCCGCCGGCCGACCCAGGCGGCCAGACCGGCCGCGAGCAGGACCATGACCAGGCCGGCGGCGATGCTCGACCACACCGTGTAGCCCTCGACCCGCTCGGCGAGTGCCTCGTCGGCGGTGTTGTCGATGACCAGGTGCACGACCGCGACCTGGGCGAGCGCCACCGCGGCGCCCAGCCCGGCCGCGCCGAGCACGAGCCGCCGGCGGAGGCTTCCAGCCACCGTCACGGGATCCGGAACCCCACGCCGCGCACCGTCTCCAGGGTCACCGGGGCGTCGATGGCGCGCAACTTGTCGCGCACCCGCCGGGCGAAGCTGTCGAGGGTGTTCTCGGCGACGATGGCGCCGTCGGGCCAGGCGGCGGCGACGACCGCCCGCCGTCGCACCACCTCGCCCCGGCGGGCCAGCACGGCCGCCAGGACCCGGAACTCCGTCGGCGTCAGGCGGACCTCGCCGTGGTCGGTCCGGGCGGCGTGGGTCAGCGGGTCCAGGCGGAGTCCGCCCGCCGCGGAGTCGGGGGCCGGCGTACGTCGGGCCAGCACCTCGATCCGGGCGAGCACCTCGCGGATGTCGAAGGGCTTGACCACGTAGTCGGCTCCGCCGGCGGCGAAGCCGGAGAGCTTGTCGTGGGTCTCGCCGAGCGCGGTGAGGAAGAGGACCGGGGCGTGCTGCCCCGCCGACTGGAGCGCCTGCACCACGTCGCGGCCGTCGGCGTCGGGCAGGCCGATGTCCATCACGATCGCGTCGAGCGACTGGTCGGGGCCGAGGCGGGTCACGGCCTCCCGGCCGTCGTGCGCCACGACCACCGTGTGGCCGGCCGCGCTCAGGCCGCGCACGAGGACCTTGCGGATGGCGGGGTGGTCGTCGCACACGCCGATGGTGAGCACGACGACCATCTTCGCTCAGTCCCCGTCGCCACCGGAGGAGGACGTGCCGACCTGGTCGCCCCAGGCCGCGCGGGCGCCGGAGTCGCCGACCCGGTAGACCTGCACGGCGGTGGCCAGGGAGGCCACGACGGCGAGGGCCGCGATCACCCGCAGCGCGCGGACCCGGTCGCCGCTGCGGCCGAACCAGGTCAGGGCCGCGGAGAGCAGGAGCAGCGGGATGGCGAACCAGATGAGCTGCTCGCCCAGGGCGGCGTGCTGGCCGGGGTCGCCGACGTGCTCCTCGAGCGCCTCGCCGCTCGAGGTCGCGACGGGCAGCAGCACGGTGGCGACGAGGGCGGTGACGACGACGAGCGGGCCGTAGCGCTCCCGCCAGGCCGGGCGTACCGCGATCGCGATGGTGCCGAGCACGGCGAGCGGCAGCAGCACCACGACGGCGTGGACGACGAGGGGATGGATGGGAAGACCGTTGATCAGATCGAACACGCGACCAGCGTGACGGGCCCGACCTGCCAGCAACCTGACTGCCGCCCGCCCGTCGCGTCGAGGGGGCGCGAAGCACGGCGCTGCGGCGCCACTTTCCGCGCCAGATTCAGGAACGCAGATGTTTATCAACGGCTAGGCTGTGACCCGGTTCACGCGGGACGATCGGCCGCTGTTCCCGGAGAGGTATCGCCAGATCGGTTGACAGATCGGTAAACAGTGTTGTTTCTTGTACTCGCCAGTAGCCAGATCCTTGGGAGGGGATGAGCGCATGGTTGATCGTGCGGTGCGACCGCTGATGGTCCGGCGACTTCCGGCGGCGGTGGGCGTGGCGGCCCTGATGCTGCTCGGGGCGCCGCTGCCGGCACAGGCCGACCTCGGACCCGACCAGGACATCAGCGTCAGCGGAGTCGAGTACGCCTGCAAGGCCAAGAACTCCGTGATCGACGCGACCGTCGGCGGCCCGCAGAAGTTCGTCGTCAACGCCCGGGCCACGGTGCCCTCCAGGTTCGACGGAGGGGAGAGCATCCCGGCCGTTCCCGCCTCGCTGGACCTGGTCATGCCCACCCCGCTGATGGACAAGATCCGCATCCTGCCGACCAACGGTCCCAGCGGACGGGTGGACCGCCTCGGTGGCAGCGCGACGGCGGACGTCGTGCTCGAAGGCGTGGCGAGCAGCGGGGGAACGCTGATCGTCAACCGGGCGGTGCAGAACCTCGCCGCGCCCCTGCAGGCCGTTCCGGCCACCGGGTCGATGACGATCGCCGACGTCAACGGCACGGTGGCGCCCTTCACCGCGCCGAGCGTCGGCAGCGCCGGCCTGGTGTACGTCGCGTTGCCGTTCTACTTCCAGCTGCACGCCAAGCTGGATCCGCCCGTCCTGGGCTCGATCGCCGAGACCGACCTCGACTGCTACCGCCTCTCGGACACCGCCGGCCAGCGGGTGATCGGCACGATCGAGGTCGGTGCCGGCTGCAGCACCAGCGCCTGCCCGATGCCCGCCGTCGACCGCTCGAAGGAGCCGACCTGGGTCCAGCGGGTCCGCGGCGGCAACACGGGCGGGAACACCGGCGGGAACACCGGTGGCAACACCGGCGGCAACACCGGCGGCAACACGGGCGGCAGCACGGGCGGGAACACCGGCGGGAACACCGGCGGCAGCACCGGCGGCGCCGGTCTCGATCCCGCCGGCCAGGCGCCGGGTGGGCGGGACGGCGCGGCGGATGGCGGACGCGACCAGGCCGGCGACATCGTCGTGACCCGTGCCCTCGCCGACACCGGATCTCCGGTCCCCGGCTGGGTCTACGGCCTGCTGGTGGTGGCCGTGCTCGCCCGGGTCGCAGTGGCCGTCGGGCGACGCACCCCTGTGCGTCGGTGAGCGCTCTCGCCGTTGCCGGACGACCCTTCACCGCTGCCGGTCGCCTCTTCGCCTTCGGTGCCGACGCGTTCCTGGCGCTGTTCCGCGGACCCTTCCAGGTGCGTGAGTTCGTCCAACAGGCCTGGTTCCTCGCGTCGGTCACGATCGTCCCCACGGCGCTCGTGGCGATCCCGTTCGGCGCAGTGATCGCCTTGCAGGCCGGGAGCCTGATCCAGCAGTTCGGCGCCCAGTCCTTCACCGGCTCGGCCGCCGTGCTCGCCATCGTGCGGGAGGCCGGACCGATCGCGACCGCCCTGCTGGTGGCCGGCGCCGGGGGCTCGGCGATCGCGGCCGACCTCGGCGCGCGGAAGATCCGCGAGGAGCTGGACGCCATGATGGTGATGGGCATCGACCCGGTGCAGCGTCTGGTCGTCCCGCGCGTGCTGGCCAGCATGCTGGTCGCGGTCTTCCTCAACGGGCTGGTCAGCTTCGTCGGCGTCCTCGGCGGCTACTTCTTCAACGTGATCCTGCAGGGCGGCACGCCCGGCGCCTACCTCGCCAGCTTCACCGCACTCGCGCAGCTGCCGGACCTGTGGCAGGGCATGGCCAAGGCGCTCGTGTTCGGGCTGATCGCCGGCGTGTGTGCGGCGTTCCAGGGGATGAACGCCGGCGGCGGCCCGCGCGGCGTCGGCCAGGCCGTCAACGAGACCGTCGTGATCACCTTCCTGCTGCTGTTCGTGGCCAACTTCGTGATGACGACGCTCTACTTCCAGATCATCCCGGCGAAGGCCCTGTGATGGCGACCCTCGACTCGCTGCGCCGCCGCTCCACCGGTCTCGTCGACGAGCTCGGGGACCACCTGGTCTTCTACGCGCGCGTCGTCTCCTGGCTGCCGGGCACCCTGGTCCGCTACCCGCGGCAGACCTTCCAGCTGCTCGGAGAGGTCGCGTTCGGCCAAGGGGCGCTCGCCGTCATCGGCGGCACCGTCGGCGTCGTGGTCGCGATGGCCTTCTTCACCGGCACCGAGGTCGGGCTGCAGGGCTACACCGCCCTGAACCAGCTCGGCACCGGCGCCTTCGCCGGCTTCTTCTCCGCCTACTTCAACACCCGCGAGATCGCCCCGCTCGTCACCGGCATCGCGCTGGCGGCCACCGTGGGCTGCGGCTTCACCGCGCAGCTCGGCGCCATGCGGATCTCCGAGGAGGTCGACGCCCTCGAGGTGATGGCGATCCGCTCCCTGCCCTACCTGGTCGGGACCCGGGTGATCGCCGGGCTGATCGCGGTGATCCCGCTCTACGTCGCGGGCCTGCTGTCGTCGTACGCCGCCACCCGGCTGACGGTGACCCTGGCCTACGGGCAGAGCAGCGGCACCTACGACCACTACTTCACGCTGTTCCTGCCACCGGCCGACATCGCGTGGTCGTTCGTCAAGGTGCTGGTCTTCGCCGTCGTGGTGATCCTGGTGCACTGCTACTACGGCTACACCGCGACCGGCGGCCCGGTCGGGGTCGGCGTCGCCGTCGGCCGCGCCGTGCGGACCTCGATCGTCGCGATCAACGTCATCGACCTGCTGCTGTCGATGGCCATCTGGGGGACCACCACCACCGTCCGGCTGGCGGGCTGATGGCGCGCGTCGCGCTGCACCAGCGCACCGGCGTGGTGCGCACCTGCGGCATCGTCTTCCTCGCCCTCATCGTGGCGGTCCTCTGGCTGACCCACGCCGTGTTCACCAAGAGGTTCAGCAACGACGTGCCGGTGACGGTGGTCAGCGAGCGGGTCGGGCTCGCCCTGAGCAAGAACGCGGACGTCAAGCTGCGCGGCGTGATCGTCGGCCGGGTGGAGGCGATCGCGGTCGACGGGGGCGCCGCCGAGATCGACCTGCGGCTCGACCCGGACCTCGCCGCCACCATCCCGGCCCAGGTCGAGGCGTTCATCGTGCCGAAGACCCTGTTCGGGGAGAAGTACGTCGACCTGCGCCCGGTGTCGGGGGCCGGCGGCCGGGCCATCGCCGCCGGTGACCGGATCAGGCAGGGCACGATCCCGGCCGAGGTCGAGCGGCTGCTCGACGACGCGTACCCGCTGCTCACCGCCGTCCAGCCGGCCCAGCTCTCGGCGACGTTGACGGCGCTCTCCGAGGCGCTCGACGGCCAGGGCGCCGAGCTGGGCGCCTCCCTCGACGAGCTCGAGGCCTACCTCGTGAAGCTGGAGCCGCTCAGCGACGAGCTCGTGGAGGACATCGTCGCGCTCGGGCAGGCCTCGCAGATCTACGGCGACGCGATGCCCGAGATCGGCGACCTGCTCGCCGACGCCGTCGTCACCGGCGACACCGTGGTCGCCAAGCAGCAGCAGATCGCGAAGCTGTTCGCCGGCGTCGACCGGCTGGCCGACACCGCCGACGCGTTCCTCGACGAGTACGGCGACCAGGTGATCACCCTCGCCGACGAGTCGCAGGCGACCCTCGACCTGCTGGCGCGCTACGCGCCGACGCTGAGCTGCGTGCTGAACGGCATCGAGGGCCTGATGCCCCGTCTCGACGACGCCTTCCGCGACCGGCGCGCGCATGTCTCGATCGAGTTCGGCCCGCGCCTCGCGACCGGGTACGCCGCCGGCGAGGAGCCGAGGTATCCGGCGGTCGGCCGGGCCCCGGGCCCGGGCTGCCGGACCCTGCCGAGCCCGCCGTACGACGGCGACAAGCCCGCCCCGGGGGCGTCGGCGGACGTCCTGGCCCTGTTCGGCATCGCGGACCACCGGCGCAGCCTGGTCACCGCGCTGGTCGCCGGGGCGGCGGGTGTGGACCCGCGCGAGGTCCCCGACCTGGCCACCGACCTGGCGGCACCCGCCCTGGAGGGTGCGGAGGTGAGCGTCCGGTGAACCGTTGGGACCGGTCCAGCGTGGGGGCGCTGGTCAAGCTGCTGAGCTTCCTCGTCGCGACCGCCCTGATGACGACCGCCATCGCGATGGTGATCGGCAACGCCTCGTTCGACGAGCGCACCGAGTACCGCGCGGTGTTCTCCGACGCCACCAGCCTGGTGACCGGCGACGACGTCCGGATCGCGGGCGTCCGGGTCGGCCGGGTCACCGACATCGACGTCCGCGGCGGCACCCAGGCCGTGGTCGGCTTCTCGGTGGACTCCTCGCTCACCCTCACCGACGCGACGGTGGCCGCGCTGCGCTACCGCAACATGGTGGGCCAGCGCTACCTGGCGCTGAGCCCGGGCATCGAGGGTCGCGGGCGTCCGCTGCGCGCGGGCGGGACGATCCCGATCGCGCGGACCACCCCCGCCCTCGACCTGACGGCCCTGTTCGCCGGCTTCAAGCCGCTCTTCCGGGCCCTCGACCCGGAGCAGACCAACCAGCTCGCCTTCGAGCTGATCCAGGTCTTCCAGGGTGAGAGCGGGACGGTGACGTCCCTGCTCGACCGGACCGCGTCGCTGACCGGCACCCTCGCCGATCGCGACCGGCTGATCGGTGACCTGATCGGCAACCTCACCGCCGTCCTCACCACCTTCAACGACCGCGACACCGAGCTGTCCGACACCATCTCCACCCTGCAGCAGCTGATCAGCGGCCTGGCCGCGGACCGGGGGAAGCTGCTCGGCGGGCTCGACCCGATCGCGGACCTGGCCGGCTCCACGGCGGACCTCCTCGGCGACATCCGGGAGCCGCTGGCCGACGACCTCGCCGGGCTCGCGACGCTCAGCGCGAGCCTGGACACCCCCTCGGCGCGGACCCGACTCGACCAGACCGTGAAGGTGCTGCCCATCAAGCTCGACCGGCTCACCAGCGCCATGGCGTACGGCTCCTTCTTCAACTTCTACGTCTGCGAGATCGGCGTGCGCGGGTCGCTGCCGGCCCTGCCGACGGTCCAGGGCTGGCAGCAGCGCCGCGACTTCTTCACCACGACGCGCGTGAAGGTCCAAGGAGAGGGCGTGGAGCGATGCCGATGAAGCCCGTGCGCGACCGCAACCCCACCGTCGTGGGCGTCATCGGTGTCGCGATCCTGGTCCTGGGGCTGGCGCTCGCCCTCAACGTCAAGCGGCTGCCGCTCATCGGGGACGGCGAGACCTACCGCGCCCAGTTCACCGAGGTGGGCGGGCTGAAGAAGGGCGACGACGTCCGGATGGCCGGCGTCCGGGTCGGCAAGGTCACCGCGCTCGACCTCGACGGCGCCACCGTGACGGTGTCGTTCACGATGAGCAGCCACGCCGACGATCTCCGCTCGGACACCGAGGCCGCGATCCGGATCAAGACCCTGCTCGGGACGATGTACGTCGCCCTCGAGCCGAAGGGCACGGGACGCCTCGACGCCGGCGACACGATCCCGACCGCGCGGACGACCCCGCCGTACGACGTCGTGGCGGCGTTCTCCGACCTGGCGACCACCACCCAGCAGATCGACACCGACCAGCTGGCACACGCGATGGACGTGCTGGCCGACGCCAGCGAGCACACCCCGGAGGGCTTCCGCGGCACGGTCGACGGGATCACCCGGCTCTCGCGGAACCTGGTCAAGCGCGACGAGCAGATCGACGCCCTGCTGAAGAACCTGTCCGGGGTGGCCGACACCCTCGACGCCCGCAAGGGTGAGCTCGCCCGGCTGTTCCGCGACGGCGGCACGCTGTTCGCCGCGCTGACGGCGCGCCGCGACGCCGTCCACGACCTGCTCGTCGCCGTGCGCGACCTGAGCACGCAGCTGCGCGGCCTGGTGCGCGACACCAGCGCGGCGCTGAAGCCGACCCTGGTGCACCTCGACAGCGTGCTCGACGTCCTCGAGGCCAACGAGAAGAACATCGATGCCGCACTCGAGAAGCTGCCCGCCTTCTACGACGGGGTCAACAGCGCGACCGGCAACGGGCCGTGGATCGACGGCTTCATCTACAACCTGATGAGCATGTTGGGGGTGCCGGGCCTGTGAGTGCCGTCGAGTCGCGCAGCAGCCGCATCCGTCCCCGAGCGGTGATCGGGGTGGCGACCCTGTTCGCCGTGGTCGTGACGGTCGCGCTGGCCGGAGCCGGCGTGATCCGGCTGTGGCCCGGTGAGCGCCGGCAGCACCTGACCGTCGACTTCAGCCGTACGGTCTCGCTCTACCCGGGCTCGACCGTCCGGATCCTCGGCGTGACGGTCGGGACCGTCGACTCCGTCACCCCGAGGGGGACGAAGGTGCGGGTCAAGCTCTCCTGGGATGCGCGCTACCCCGTGCCCGAGGACGTGCACGCGATCATCGTCTCCCCGGCGATCGTCGGGGACCGGTTCGTGCAGCTGACGCCCGCCTATGAGGGCGGCAGGAAGCTGGCGGACGGCGCCTACCTCGACCAGGCGCGCACCGAGGTCCCCGTCGAGCTCGACGAGACCTATGCGGCCCTCGACCAGCTCGCCACGGCGCTGGGCCCGGACGGCGCCAACCGGGACGGGGCGCTGGCCCGGCTCGTGAGCAACGGGGCGCGCAACCTCGACGGCCAGGGCGCCGCGCTGAACGAGTCCATCACCGCGCTCTCCGAGCTCAGCAGCACCTTCGCCGACAACAAGGACGAGTTCTTCGACGCGATCACCAAGCTCGCCGGCTTCGTGCAGATGCTCGACGCCAACGACGCCGCGGTCCGCGAGTTCAACACCAGCCTGTCCGCCGTGTCCCAGGTCCTCGCCGGCGAGCGCGACGACCTCACGGCCGCGCTGTCGTCCCTCGCCGGGTCGCTCGGCGAGGTCGAGCGGTACGTCGCCCAGAACCGGACCTCGCTCAAGGGGACCGTCAAGGGCCTGTCGAAGGTGGCCGAGACCCTGGCCCGCAACAAGGAGCACCTGGCCGAGGTGCTGGTCGGCGGCCCCGACGCGATCACGCACCTGGTGTCCGCCTACAACCCCGCCACCGGGACCCTGGACACCCGCGGCCTGCTCAAGTCGCCGACCAGCGACGACTTCTCACTGCTCACCCAGCCCGCGGTGGTCGCGGCGTACTGCGGTCTCGCGGCCGAGCAGAACCCCGACCATGCCGACGCCTGCTACGCCGTCGGCAGCGTCCTCCAGCAGCTGGCCGCCGGCGCTGCCGGTACGTCGTCGCGGACTGCGGAGACCGGTGGCATCGACGCGCTGATGGGAGTCGCCCCGTGAACCGCGCCCGCGCCCTGGTCGCCGTACCGGCCGCCCTGTCCCTCGCCGTCACCCTCGCGGCCTGCTCGGGCTCCGTGGGCGACGTCCCGCTCCCCGGCGGCGCCGACGTCGGCGACCGGCCGTACTCGATCACCGTCGACTTCGAGAACGTGCTCGACCTGGTCCCGCAGAGCGCGGTCAAGGTGAACGACGTCTCGGTCGGTCGGGTCACCGACGTCTCCTTGCAGGGATGGCACGCGCGGGTGCGGCTGCTCATCAACGGCGACGTGACGCTGCCCGACGACGCCACGGCGAGCATCCGGCAGACCAGCATCCTCGGGGAGAAGTTCGTCTCCCTCGCCCCGCCACCGGACGGTGGGTCGGGGCGGCTCGGTGACGGCGACGCCATCCCGATCGCCAGCACCGGTCAGAACCCGGAGATCGAGCAGGTGCTGGGGGCGCTGTCGATGGTGCTCAACGGAGGCTCGGTGGCGAAGCTGTCGGCCATCACCAGCGAGCTCAACGACACCATCGAGGGCCGCGAGAGCGACCTGCGCATCCTGCTGCGTCGGCTCGACACGATCGTCGGGACGGCCGACGACTCCAAGCGCGACCTGGTCGAGGCGCTGCGCCAGATCGACCGTCTGGCCGCGGCCACCCGCGGCCAGACCACCGCGATCGAGTCCGCCCTCGACCGTCTCCCGGCCGCGCTGCGGGTCCTCGACTCCCAGCGCGACGACCTGGTCGCGATGATCTCGTCCCTCACCTCGTTGAGCGACGTGGCGACCGAGGTGATCGACAAGTCCCACGCGGCGACGGTCCGCGACCTGCAGCGCCTGGCGCCGATCGTGGCCCAGCTGGCCCGCAGCGGGGACGCCCTGGTCGACGCCCTGCGGGTGCTGCCGACGTTCCCCTTCCCCGACGCGGTGGTCGGCAACTCGCCCGAGCAGGCGGCACAGGCCGCGACGGGCGACTACCTGAACACGGTCCTGGACTTCACCACCGACTTCAAGAAGACCTTCGCCGCGATGACTCCGGCCGAGCGCGACGCGATGGTCGCCTGGCTGCAGTCCCAGGACGGCGTGGCGTCGGTCGTGGCCGGGAGCGCGGTCCAGTGAGGCCGACGTTGCGCACCCAGCTCGTCGTGCTGCTGGTGATCGCCGTCGCCGGGTCCACCTGGATCGGTGCCCGGTACGCCGACGTGGGCCGGCTCTTCGGGCGCAGCGGCTACACCGTGACGGTGCACCTCGCCGACTCGGGCGGCATCTTCGCCGGCGCCGACGCGACGTACCGCGGCGTGAGCATCGGCCGGGTGCGGACGATGACGCTCACCGCGGGGGGTGTCGACGCGCAGGTGGAGATCGAGCGCTCGGCGCGGATCCCCGTCGACACCGTCGCCGTGGTCGCCAACAAGTCGGCGGTCGGTGAGCAGTACCTCGACTTCCAGCCCAGCAGCGACGGCGGGCCGTTCCTGCGGGACGGCTCCGAGATCGCCCGCGGCGCGACGAAGATCCCGGTGCGCACCGACGCGCTGCTCACCAACCTGGACGCGCTTGTGGCGTCGGTGTCCACCGACGACCTGCGCACGGTGGTCGACGAGCTCGGCGTCGCCTTCACCGGCACCGGCCCCCAGCTGCGTCGGCTGATCGAGACCTCCTCGGAGGTGATCGCCACGGCGCAGGAGAAGTACGACGTCACGGCCCAGCTGATCCGTGACTCGCGGGTCGCGCTCCAGGCCCAGGTCGACCACGGCGACAACATCCGCACCTTCGTGCACAACCTCGCCCTGCTCTCCGAGGCGATCCGGTCCGCCGACCCCGACCTGCGACAGGTCATCGACAAGGGCGCGTCGGCCGCCCGCACGGTGGAGGCCGTGATCGCGGAGAACGCCAAGCCGTTGGGGCGCCTGGTCGAGAAGATGGTGACGACCAACCGCGTGGTGCGGGCGCACCTGCCCGGGATCCAAGGAGTGCTGGTGCTGGCGCCCTACGGGCTGGAGGGCGCGTACTCGATCCTCGCCAAGGACCCGGTGACCGGGAAGTACGCCGCCCGCTTCAGCCTCTCGATGCAGCCGAGCCCGGGCATCTGCACCAACAACACGCCGGTCCGTCCGCCGTTCGACACCTCGGCCGGCTCCCCGGAGCGGGCCGCGACGGCGGGCCGGTGCGCCACGCCGCGGATCGTGGCCACCTATGACGAGACGACGAAGCGGCTGCTGCCGGGGGCGGGCGTCCCCGAGTCGGCGGCGCAGGACGAGGGAGGTGAGTCGTGGCGATCGCTGGTGGTCGGGGCGGCGGTGCAGGAGTGAGCGCGCCGGACGAGCGTTGGGCCGCCGCGCGGCCGGTCGCGCTGGTGCTGGGCCTGGTGCTGGTCGCCGGCGTCGCCCTCGGGGTCTGGGCCCTGGTGCGTCCGGTGTCCACGCAGCAGGAGCAGGCCGACGCACGGGCCGACGCCGTCGCCGCGGCGTCCCGCTTCGCGTCCAGCGTCAACACCTATGACGTCACGGACGTGGCGGCGTACACCGACCGGGTCGCCTCCCTGCTGACCGAGCCGTTCGCCGAGCAGTTCCGGGCCTCGACCGACGGCCTGCTGGCCGCCTACGCCGAGACCGGCCTGAAGAGCCGGGGGAAGGTCCGTCAGGCCGCGGTCGACAGCATCGACTCCGACTCCGCCCAGGTGCTGGTCGCCGTCGACGCCGAGACGACGCCGGCGGGCCTGCTGGCCAACCCGCCGCGGTTGCGCTGGGAGGTGTCGCTGGTGCGGGAGAAGGGACGCTGGCTGGTCGACGACTTCCGTGCCGTCGAGGCCGCGTCGGCCACCCCGTCGGCCACCCCGACGCAGCCCGGCACCCCCGAGGACGAGGAGGCCGGCAAGTGAGCATCCGCCAGCCGAGACGAGCCACCGCCGCGCCCCGGCGCCGCCCCCGCGTCGCCGGCCAGGCCGTCGGCCAGGCCGTCGGCGTACGGACCGCGGACGAACCGCAGCCGACCCAGCCGACCCAGCCGGCCCAGCCGAGTTCGACCGGGGACGACGCCGTCCCGGCCGAGCCTGCCGCGGGCAGGGCCCGCCGCAGGCTGCAGGTGCCCCGACGCAGCTGGCGTTGGCTGGCCCCGCTGCTGGCGGCGAGCCTGGCCGGCGCCGCCTTCGGCACCGTGACCACGCTGGAGCGGGCCGAGCGCGATGCGCAGGTCGCCGACCAGGCGGCCGCCCAGGACGCGGCGGCCGCGGCCGCCGCCGGCGCGGCGGAGGAGATCCTCAGCTACGCCCACGACACCGTCGCCGAGGACCTCGAGGCCGCCCAGGAGCGGATGACCCCGGCCTTCGCCAAGGACTTCGCCGAGGTCGTCCCCACCGTGACCTCGCTGGCCGAGCAGCGCCAGCTGGTCGTGACGGCGACGGTGCGCGACGTCGCCGTCGTCGAGTGCGGCGAGGAGTGCTCCACCTCGACGGTGCGGGTGCTGCTCTTCGTCGACCAGGAGCGGACGGGGGAGGGCAAGCCCCTCGACCCGATCGAGGTCCGCACCGTGCTGACCATGACCCGCTCGGGCGACGGCTGGCTGGTCAGCGACTCGGTCTCCCTCTGATCCCGGCCCGGCCCTCCCAGCCCTCCGGGGGCCGGGGTCAGAGGTGAGTGCTCGAGACGAGGTGGCCGTGGACGATCGAGCGGTCCTCGGTCGTGGTCAGGTCGGCGCAGGTCACCAACGTGATCAGCGCCCGATCCGGGACCGCCCCGGGGCGCCCGGGCACCGGACGGATCACGCTGGTGTCGCTCGCCGGCACCTCGATGTCGGTGCCGTCGTCGTCGAGCACGTAGGTGTACAGGTGGGTGCGGGTCTCCACCGTGACCTCGTCGCCCGCGCGCAGCGAGGGGAAGTCGGCGAAGGGCTGCCCACGGGTGACCCGGTGGCCGGCGACGGCGAAGTTGCCGACCTGGCCGGGCCGCGCGGTGTCGGAGAAGTGGCCGACGCCGGAGGCGAGGTCGTCCTCGCTCACGCCCTGGATGACCGGCACCTCGAAGTCCTCGCCGAAGCGGGGGACCCGGAGCACGGCGAAGCCCTCGCCCAGGCGCAGTGGATCGCTCGTGGCGTCGCCGCCGCGGTCACCCCATTCGTCCTGGAGGGCCCCGACGACCCCGCGTTGGCGGTGCTCGGCAGCGACGTTGGTGCCCCACAGCTGCCAGCCCAGCCAGGCGAGCAGGCAGACGATGAGCACGCTGAGCAGCGTGGACAGGAGCCGCCCCGACGGACGCCGGGAGGTCGGGATGCGATCGGACATGGCCTCGTGGGGGAAATGGCGAAACCCGGCGGGGCGTCGGATGACGCCCCGCCGGGGTCGCGGGCTCAGTGGCTACTTGACGACCTTGACCTTGACGGTCTTGGTCGCGCCGGTGGAGTTGGCGTCCCCGGCGTAGGTGACGGTCAGCGACTGCTTGCCGGCCTTCTTGAACTTCTTGAGCTTGATCGTGGCGGTTCCGTTGGCGAGGGTGCCGGTGCCGACGGTCTTGCCCTTGAGGGTGACGGTGACGGCGCCCGTCGTGCCGGCAGGCGCGGCGACGGCGACGGTCAGCTTCGCCGCCTTCTTGGCCTTGACCTTCTTGGGTGCGACCTTCGCGGAGGTGATCGACGCCGTCGCCTTGCCGACGGTGACGCTCGTGGTCGCGGAGCTGGCGAGGAAGCCCCAGGCCTCCGGGTAGCGCACGGTCAGGTTGTGGGTGCCGACCGCGAGGTTCGCCGGGAGCGGCACCGTTCCGGTGCCGTTGGTGACGGCGCCTCGGGCCAGCACGGCGCCGTTCTCCACGACCTCGACCGGGCCGGTGGCCGCGCCGGAGACGTTCACGGCGACCTTCGAGGAGGAGCCGTAGACCGAGGGGGCGGTCGTGGCGCTCAGCGTGGTGGCCGTGGGCTCCTGGATCGGCACCGGGGCCTCGAGCAGGGTGTCGTCCGGCTGGTCGAGCACGCAGGTCATGTCGGTCTTGACGTTCTGGTAGTCCTTCACGCCGTCGCCGTTGTCGAGCCAGCCGCCCTTGATCAGCGCGTCGGCGGTGAACTGCTGGGGCATGTGCAAGGTGATCTCCTTGCCCGCGGCGTCGGCCGGGATGGGGATGGCGCGCACCGTGCCCGAGGTGGGGATCAGCCAGGGCTCGGGCGGGGTCCAGACGTCCTCGGCGGCGACGGGGATCGGGGCGTTGGTCACGCTGAGGCCGTCGATCGGGACCCAGGAGGGCGCTGCACCGTCGATCGACATGCCGAGCGTCGAGTCGTCGGAGGAGCCGTCGACCGCGTTCGCGACGTGGGTCAGCACCTTGTTGGCCAACCAGAGGTTGTTCGACATGTGCAGGGTGATCGTGGTGGGCGTGGCGGCGAGCGTCTGGCCCGCGTAGGCGACCGAGGGGATCGTGGACTGGGCCTGGACCTGGATCGGGTGGTGCCCCAGGGTCTCGGAGTCGGGGCCGATGGTGACGATCGGCTCGCAGTCGTAGGTGAACTGCTTGTCGATGGTGATCACGCTGTCCGCGGCATGGGCCGGCGCCGCGCCGAAGGAGGCGGCGGTGAGCGCCGCCGAGGCCAGACCGCCGGCGGTCAGGGCGGCAAGACGACGGGACGAAGCGATAAACATCAATGTTCCTCTCGGGGGTATAAACGTTGCTGTTTCTCGCTAGTGTTACAGGTCACACCATGTCGCGACAAGCAATTTGCGAGGTTTCGGTAACCCAAAGTTGCACATCGAGTTGCCCTTGCCCGGCCCTCTCCACCGACCACGGGGCCCGGGCCGCAGCGGCGCGCGCTCGTAGAATCGGGCCATGGGGGCCGAACATCTACCGACCGGAAGACACGGACTGACGCCCGAGGAGGTCCGGGAGGACCAGCGGCGCCGACTGCTCTCCGCGACGGCGCTGTGCATGACCGAGCAGGGCTATGCCGACACCTCGGTGGCCGACATCATCAAGCGGGCGGGGGTCTCCCGCAAGACCTTCTACGAGATCTTCACCGACAAGGCCGATGCCTTCTCCGCGGCGTACGAGACCGGGGTCGCGGCGCTGACCCATGACATCTCCGCTGCGATCGATCCCGACGCCAGCTGGCACGACCGCGTCGTGCGGTGCATGACCGCACTGGCCGAGTCGGCGGCCCGCAGCCCGGCCTTCACGACCCTGTGCATCATGGAGGTCTGGGCCGCCGGCGACGCGGCCCGCCGCCGCCACTTCGAGGTGCTGGTCGGGTTCCGGGCCCTCCTCGACGAGCTCTCGGACGAGGTCAGCGGGCCGGTCTTCAGCGGCATCGTGGGCGCGCTGTCGACCATGCTCTACCACGAGATCGAGGAGGGCCGCCTCGAGCAGCTCGCCGACATCGTGCCCGACATGGCGGCCTTCGTGGAGCTGCCCCTCGCGGCGGTCCGGGCCCGTGCGGCCGGGGAGCACCCTCAGCCGCGGGAGGCCGCTCCGCCTCCGGTAGCCACCACTCGGTAGCGCACGAACGACGGCACCGCGAGCGCCGTCACGACCACCAGGACGACGACGAGCACGCCGCCACCGGCAGCCGCGGTCGCCGTACCGACCATGGCGGCGCTCGCGCCGTGCGCGACGTCGGCGATCCGCGGGCCGCCGGCGACGACCACGATGAAGATGCCCTGCAGCCGGCCGCGGACCTCGTCGGCGGCCGCGCTCTGCAGCATCGAGGTGCGGAAGGCGGCCGAGGCCATGTCGGCGGCGCCGCCGACGACGAGCATGAGGACGGCGACCACCAGCCAGGCGTGGGCCGACCCCGGCAGGGAGTCCGCGCCGACGACGGCCAGGCCGAAGCCGACCATCGCCAGGCCCCACACGACGATGCACCACACCACCGCGCGGCCCTGGGCCGAGACCCGTGACACCCAGCCGGAGAACACGCCACCCAGGACGGCGCCGGCGGGGATGCCGGCGAACAGCAGCGCGAAGGCCAGGCCGCCCTCGTCGGGGCCGAGGAAGCTCTCGTGCGCGATCTCCGGGAACAGCGCCCGCGGCATGCCGAAGACCATCGCGATGACGTCGACGACGAAGGACATCATCAGCACCGGCTGCCCGCGCAGGTAGGCGATGCCCTCGACCACCGAGCGCAGCCCGGGCGTCCCGGCCCCCGCGCCCTCGACCGGGAGCGCGGGCAGCCGGACGACCGCCCACAGGGTGGCGAGCAGCGAGACCGCGTCGCCGGCGTAGAGCCAGGCGAAGCCGGTGAACGGGATCAGGATGCCCGCGATCAGCGGCCCGCCGATCGCACCCGCCTGCATCACCGTCATGTTGAGGGAGTTGGCCGCGGGCAGCATCTCCTCCCCGAGCAGCCGCGGCAGCACGGCCGAGCGGGTCGGCTGGTTGACCGCGAAGAACGCCTGCTGCACGGAGAACAGCCCGAGCAGCACCCACACGTTGCCCACCCCCAGCGCCGCCTGCAGCCAGAACAGCGCGGCGGTGCCGACCAGACCGCAGGTGGTGACGAGCAGCATCGTGCGGCGGTCGAAGTGGTCGGCGAGGGCCCCGCCCCACAGTCCGAACACGACGAGGGGCACCAGGCCGAACACCCCGGTCAGGCCGACGTACGCCGACGAGCCGGTCTCGGCGTAGATCTGGGCCGGGACCGCGACGACCGTGAGCTGGGCGCCGACGACGGTGACGATGTTGGCCGACCACAGCCGGCGGAAGTGCGGGTCCCGCAGCGGCCGGGTGTCGGCCAGCATCGCGCGAAGACTCACCGGAGAAGGCTACGGACCGCCCGCCGAGCCGGTGAACTCGGCACCGAAGTCGTGGAAGGCTGTCGTACCGAGCATCCCTCGTTCGTGGAGGGGGTTAGGGGCGGTCATCGGGGCCGTCCGCACCGACCGAGACCAGGAGATTCCCATGACGCAGTACCTGCTGGCCGTGCACGGCGACGAGGCCGGCTACGCGCAGATCACCGCCGAGCAGATGCAGCAGATGTTCGCGGACACCGAGCGCTTCAACCAGCAGCTCCAGGCGGACGGGGTCTGGGTGTTCGCGGGCGGCCTCGAGACCGTGGGCTCCGCGTCGGTCGTCGACGGCACCGGCGACGCGCCCGTCGTCACCGACGGTCCCTACCTGGAGACCAAGGAGCACATCGGCGGCTTCTGGATCATCGACGTGCCCGACCACGACGCCGCGATGAGGTACGCCGCCGCGGGCTCCAAGGCCTGCCAGGGCAAGGTCGAGGTCCGTCCCTTCCAGGCCGAATGAGCGGTCCCGACGCTCGCTCCGCTCGCACCTCGCCCACCGCCGAGGCTGTCGAACGGATCTTCCGTGACGAGTACGGCCGGCTGATCGCCTCGCTGGTACGCCGCTTCGGCGACATCGACCTCGCCGAGGACGCGGCGGGGGAGGCGCTGGTCACCGCGCTCGAGAAGTGGCCGGTGTCCGGCGTACCGCCCAACCCCGGTGCGTGGCTCACCACCACCGCCGGGAACCGGGCGATCGACCGCCTCCGCCGCGAGAAGCACCGGATGAGCAAGCACCAGGCGGCCGTCATGATCGAGGACGACACACCCCACGAGCCGACCGGCGTCATCGAGGACGACCGGCTCCGGCTGATCTTCACCTGCTGCCACCCGGCGCTCGCGCCGGAGGCACGCATCGCGCTCACCCTGCGCCTGCTCGGCGGGCTCACCGTCGCCGAGATCGCCAGCGCCTTCCTCGTCCAGGAGACGACGATGGCGCAGCGGATCACCCGCGCCAAGGCGAAGATCAAGGGCGCCAACATCCCCTACCGGGTGCCGGAGCAGGACGACCTGCCGGCGCGGGTCGGCGCCGTGCTCGCCGTCCTCCTGCTGATCTTCAACGAGGGCTACCTGTCCTCCGGCGACGGCGACCCGATCCGCGAGGAGCTCACCGGCGAGGCGATCCGGCTGGCCCGGACCCTCCACGAGCTGCTCCCCGACGACCTCGAGGTCACCGGACTGCTGGCGATGCTGCTGCTCACCGAGGCCCGCCGTACGGCTCGGGTGCGGGGTGGCGAGCTGGTCCCGCTCGAGGAGCAGGACCGGGGCGGCTGGGACCGGGCGCTCATCGCCGAGGGCCACGCGCTGGTCCGCAGCTGTCTGGCCGTCAACCGGCCCGGCCGCTACCAGATCCTGGCCGCGCTCAACGCCGTCCACACCGACGCCCCGACCGCCGCCGCGACCGACTGGTCCCAGGTGGTCGCGCTCTACGACCAGCTCGCGCGGATCGACCCGTCGCCGATCGTCGCGCTCAACCGCGCGGTCGCGATCGCCGAGCTGGACGGGCCCGAGGTGGCCCTGGCGATCGTCGAGCGACTGCCGCTCGACGGCTACCACGCCTGGCACGCCACCCGCGCCGAGCTGTTGCGCCGGCTGGGCCGCAGCGCCGAGTCCCGGGAGCAGTACGACGCCGCGCTGGCCGTGTGCGACAACGTGGCCGAGCGCGCGTTCCTGCTCAGGAAGCGGGGGCAACTGGCAGGCTGACCGCATGACGTGTGACCCGCTCGCCCTGCCCTCGTCCGCCGCCGACTGGCCCGCCTGGTTCCGGGCCCGCACGGCGTCGGAGCTGGCGCGGGCCACCGAGCTGGTCGACGCGCTGCGGTCCGCCCCGCCGGCCGACCCGGTCGCCGTACTGCGTCAGTGGGACCGGGCCGCCGGCCACCTCGGCAACGCGGCCGCCGCCGGCTCGCTGTTCGGCAACGTGCACCCCTTGGACGAGGTCCGCGACCTCGCCGACGCCGCGGAGCAGGAGGCGCAGCGGATCGGCACGGCCTGGGGTCTGGACCGGGAGCTGTACGACGTGTTCGCGACGATCGACGACGGCGCGGTCGCCCACGACCCGCTGGCCGCGCGAGTGCTGGCGAAGGTGCGCAACGACTTCCGGCGTTCCGGCGTCGACAAGGACGAGGCCACCCGGACTCGGATCGCCGAGATCCACGAGCGGCTCACCGAGCTCGACCAGGAGTTCAGCCGGGTGATCCGCGACGACGTCCGCACCGTGCGGGTCACGCCGGAGCAGCTGGCCGGGATGCCGGACGACTGGCTGGCCGCTCACCCCGTCGACGCCGAGGGGATGGTCACCGTCACCACCGACTACCCCGACTCGGTGCCGGTGCGGATGTTCGCCCGCGACCAGGACGTTCGCCGCCAGGTCACCGTCGCGTTCCTCGACCGGGGCTGGCCCACCACCGAGCCGTTGCTCACCGAGCTGTTCGCGCTGCGCCACGAGCTCGCCACGACCGTCGGGTACGCCGACTGGCCGTCGTACGACGCCGACGTGAAGATGATCGGACGATCGAACCCGGTTGCTGAGGAGGCGAGGAACGAGCCGTCGCGAAGCATCCCCGCGTTCATCGAGCGGATCGTCGCGGCGGCCGAGGAGCCGATGCGCCGCGACCTGGCCCAGCTGCTCGAGCGCTACCGCCGCGACTTCCCCGACGCCACCGAGGTCCCCGGCTACGACTACAACCACTACGCCGAGCTGGTCCGCGCCGAGAGGTACGACGTCGACTCCCAGCGGGTGCGCGCCTACTTCGACTTCGCCAAGGTGCGGACCGGCCTGCTCGAGGTCACCGGCCGGCTGTTCGGGCTGCGCTACGAGCAGGTCGACGTACCCGTGTGGCACGAGGACGTCACGTCGTACGACGTGTTCGCGACCCAGCCGGTGGTTGAGGTGCGAGGCGCCCCGGCGCCGAGCCTCGAAACCCGGATCGGTCGGATCCACCTCGACCTGCACCCGCGTGAGGGCAAGTACAAGCACGCCGCGCAGTTCACGCTCACCGACGGCGTCGCCGGCGAGCAGCTGCCCGAGGGCGTGCTGGTCTGCAACTTCTCCCGCGGCCTGATGGAGCACGACCACGTCGTCACGCTCTTCCACGAGTTCGGCCACCTGCTCCACCACGTGCTCGGCGGGCACGGCGCGTGGTACCGCTTCGCCGGCGTCGCCACCGAGTGGGACTTCGTCGAGGCCCCGAGCCAGATGCTCGAGGAGTGGGCCTGGCACGCCGACGTGCTGCGCACCTTCGCCACCGACGCCGCCGGCGAGCCGATCCCCGGCGACCTGGTCGCCGCGATGCGCGCCGCCGACGACTACGGCAAGGGCATCTACGCCCGCACCCAGATGTTCTACGCCGCCATGTCGTACTGGTTCCACGCCGACCGGGTCCACGGCGCGGACGCCCCCGACCTGACCTCGCGCATGGTCGAGCTGCAGCGCAGGTACGCCGCGCTGCCGTACCTCCCCGGCACCCACATGTTCGCCAGCTTCGGTCACCTCGGCGGCTACAGCTCGGGCTACTACACCTACATGTGGTCGCTGGTGATCGCCAAGGACATGTGGAGCGCCTTCGACGAGGCCGACCCGTTCGCGCCCGAGGTCGCCCAGCGCTACCGCGACCGGGTGCTGGTCCCCGGCGGTGCAGCCGACGCCGCCGACCTGGTCGCCGACTTCCTCGGTCGGCCGTTCTCGTTCGACGCGTACGCCGCTTGGCTGGACCGCTGACCCGTCCGCTTGTAACTAAGTGTTACAGCACGGTTTTCCACCACATGAGCCTCACTAGCCCCAAATTCGTGCTGTAACACTTAGTTACAAGCGAGCTCGCCCCTTGCGTGGCGGGTCGAGCCGACGTACGGTTGCGATATATCGCGATACGAACACGAACTGTTCCCGCGATATCCCCGAGACCCGATGGGGCTCACGAGGCCCCCGCAACTGAAGGAGGTCCCGTCATGGGACACCACGAGAACGCGTACGACGACCGCGACCCCTGGGGTCGCCCCGAGCCCCTTGGGTTCCAGCGCCGCAACCGCGGCGGGGGCCCCGGCCCCTGGGGTGGCTGGGGTGGCTGGGCGGGCTGGGACCAGTGGGGGGAGCCCGGCCGCGGCCGCGGCCGCCACGGTGGTCCGGGCTTCGGCCCGGGCGGTCCCGGTGGTCCCGGTGGACCGGGCATGCCGCCGCCGTGGCTCGCCGGCCTGTTCGGCATGGGCCGCCCCGAGCCGAGCCGTGGCCCGCGGGTGCGCCGCGGCGACGTCCGCTCGGCCATCCTCGACGTGCTCCGCGACGCCAACCAGCGCGAGGAGTCGCCCAACGGCTACCAGGTCATCCAGGCGATCACCGACCGCAGTGGCGGGGTCTGGAAGCCGAGCCCCGGCTCGGTCTACCCGACCGTCCAGCAGCTCCAGGACGAGGAGCTCGTCGAGATCGACGAGGCGCGTGGGCGCCGCGCCATGCGGCTGACCGCCAGGGGCGCGGTCTGGTGCGAGGAGCACGCCGCCGAGCTCGCCGCCGTCTGGGTGCCCTTCGACCGCACGCGGGAGAAGGCGCAGGCCGGTCCCGCCGACCAGGGCCACGCCGACCTCAAGGCCGAGATCGGCCAGGTCATGAGTGCGATCTGGCAGATCGTCACCGCCGGCTCCGACGCCCAGCGCCGGGCCGCGGTCGACGTCCTGGTCGAGGCCCGACGCAGCCTCTACGGCATCCTCGCCGACGGCCCGACCCGGGACGCCGACCCCGAGGACCCGGCCGACCCGACCGACCCGAGTGACCCGGCCGACCCGGCCGACGCCTGAGTCCACAACGACGAGACCCGCTGGAGCCGATCGGCTCCAGCGGGTCTCGTGCGTGCGGGCGGCGTCAGCCCACGTAGTACTCGTCCGCCACGTCGAGCGCCTCGTCGAGGATCGCGAGCCCCACGAGCAGCTCCTCCCGCGTGGTGGTGCACGGCGGCGCCACGTGGGTGCGGTTGAAGTGCACGAACGGCCACAGCCCCCGCTCCTTGCAGGCGGCGGTGAACCGGGCCATCGGCTCGGCGTCCGGACCGGCGGCGTTGAACGGCACCAGCGGCTCGCGGGTCGTGCGGTCGCGGACCAGCTCGATGGCCCAGAACATCCCCAGGCCGCGGACCTCGCCCACCGACGGGTGCTTCGCGGCGAGCTCGGCGAGCCGCGGCCCGATCACGTCGGCGCCCATCGTCCGCACGTGGTCCAAGACGCCGTCCGACATCACCTTGATCGACGCGACCGCGGCCGCGCAGGCCAGCGGGTGGCCGGAGTAGGTGAGGCCGCCGGGGTAGGCGCGCTCTCGGAAGGTGTCGAAGATCGGCTCCGAGATCACGACGCCGCCGAGCGGCACGTACCCGGAGTTCACGCCCTTCGCGAAGGTGATCAGGTCCGGTACGACGCCCCAGTGGTCGATCGCGAACCACTCGCCGCAGCGGCCGAAGCCGGCCATCACCTCGTCGGCGATCAGCACGATGCCGTGCCGGTCGCACAGCTCCCGTACGCCGGCCAGGTAGCCCGGCGGCGGCACCAGGATGCCGTTCGTCCCGACCACGGTCTCGAGGATGATCGCGGCGATCGTCGCGGGGCCCTCGACCATGATCGTGTCGGCGAGGTGCTGCAGGGCGCGGGCGCCCTCCTCCGCCTCGGACGTCGAGTGGAAGGCCGAGCGGTAGGCGTAGGGCCCCCAGAAGTGCACCGAGCCGGGGATCGACGGCTCCGAGGGCCAGCGGCGCGGGTCGCCGGTCAGCGCGATCGCGCCGGCGGTGGCGCCGTGGTAGCTGCGGTAGGTCGACAGCACCTTGTGCCTGCCGGTGTGCAGCCGCGCCATCCGGATCGCGTTCTCGTTGGCCTCGGCGCCGCCGTTGGTGAAGAAGACGTGGTTCAGGTCGCCGGGCGAGCGCTCGGCGATCAGGCGGGCTGCCTCGCCGCGTACGTCGTTGGCGAAGGCCGGTTGCACCATGCACAGGCGGGCGGCCTGCTCCTGGATCGCGGCGACCAGCGCCGGGTGCTGGTAGCCGAGGTTGAGGTTGACCAGCTGCGAGGAGAAGTCGAGGTACTTCTTGCCCTCGTAGTCCCAGAACCGGGACCCCTCGCCGCCGGCGACCGGCAGCGGGCTGATCTTGTCCTGGGCCGACCACGAGTGGAAGACGTGCGCGCGGTCGTCGGCGACGACGGTGGCGGCGAGCGAGTCGGCCGGCGAGTTGGCCGAGGAGCTGGCCGAGGAGCTGGTGGCGGGGTCGAGGAGGGTCATCGCGCTCACCGGTTCCGGGGGAAGCCGAGGTCGACCGTCGAGGTCGCCGGGTCGGGCCAGCGCGAGGTGACGACCTTCGCGCGGGTGAAGAACGCCAGGCCCTCGGGGCCGTACATGTGGTGCGAGCCGAACAGCGAGTTCTTCCAGCCACCGAAGGAGTGGTGCGCGACGGGGACCGGGATCGGCACGTTGACGCCGACCATCCCGACCTCGATGTCACGCTCGAACTGCCGGGCGGCGCCACCGTCGCGGGTGAACAGGGCGACGCCGTTGGCGTACTCGTTGCGGTTGACCAGCGCGATCGCCTCGTCGAAGGTGTCGACCCGGACGACCGACAGCACCGGGCCGAAGATCTCGTCGCGGTAGACCGACATCTCCTCCGAGACGTGGTCGATGAGGGAGGGGCCGAGGAAGAAGCCGGACGCGGGGAGCTCGGACCGGCGGCCGTCGAGGACGACGGTCGCGCCGGCCGCGGCGCCGGCGTCGACGTACCCGGCGACCCGGTCGCGGTGCGCCTCGGTGATCAGCGGGCCCATGCCGGTGCCGGCCACGGTGCCGTCGCCGATGACGATGTCGTTGGCACGAACGGTGATCTCCTTGATCAGCTGGTCGGCCACGTCGCCGACCGCGACCAGCACGGAGACGGCCATGCAGCGCTCGCCGGCCGAGCCGTACGCCGCCGAGACGGCCGCGTCCGCCGCCATGCCGAGGTCGGCGTCGGGCAGGACGACCATGTGGTTCTTGGCGCCGCCGAGGGCCTGGACCCGCTTGCCGGCGCGGGTGCCCGACTCGTAGACGGACTTCGCGACCGGGGTGGAGCCGACGAAGCTGACGGCCGCGACGTCCGGGTGGTCGATGAGGGCCTGGACGGCGGTCGGGTCGCCCTGGACGACGGTGAAGACGCCGTCGGGCAGGCCGGCCTGCTGCCACAGGTCGGCGAGCAGCAGGGACGCCGAGGGGTCGCGCTCGCTGGGCTTGAGGACGAAGGCGTTGCCGGCGGCGATCGCGGTGGTGCACATCCACAGCGGCACCATGACCGGGAAGTTGAAGGGCGTGATGCCGACGACCACGCCGAGCGCCTCGCGGACGGTGCGCACGTCGATGCCGGTGCTGACCTCGGCGGAGTAGCTGCCCTTGAGGTGCTCGGCGATGCCGACGGCGTAGTCGACGTTGTCGAGGCCGCGGGCGACCTCGCCGGCGGCGTCGTCGAGGACCTTGCCGTGCTCGGCGGTGATCGCGGCGGCGAGCTCGTCGGCGTGGGTGCGGACCAGCTCGCGGAAGGCGAACAGGACCTGCGTACGCCGGGCGAGGCTCGAGCGGCGCCACTCGGCCGCGGCGGCGCTCGCCGAGGCGACGGCGCGGTCGACCAGGGCGGTGTCGGCCAGCTGGAGCTGTCCGGTGACCTCGCCGGTGGCGGGGTTGAAGACGGGCTGGGTGCGGGCGTCGGGGACGGTCACCGCGGCGCCGTCGATCCAGTGGCTGATCGTGCTCATGATGTCGAACGTAGGTGCGACGACGCCCCCCGAGTAGCATCAACGTGTCGCGAGATGTCCCGTCGACGTTACAGAGTGGAAGGAAGCCGATGCTGCCCACGCTCGCCGAGGTGCTGGCCCTCCCGGAGGTCCAGCGCGGCGACCCGGCCGTGCTCGCCGGGGCGGGTCGGCTGCACCGGGCGATCCGCTGGGTGCACGTCGCGGAGCTGGCCGACATCGCCCCCCTGCTGCAGGGCGACGAGCTGCTGCTCAACACCGGCATCCTGCTGCCCTCGACCGATCGCGGGCTGCGCCAGTACGTCGCCGGGCTCGCCGAGGTGGGCCTCGCGGGCCTGGCCATCGAGCTCGGTCGCAGGTTCACCGACCGGCTGCCGGACGCCCTCGTGGAGGCCGCCGAGGAGCACGACCTGCCGCTGATCGCCTTCCGCCGGGAGACGTCGTTCGTCGCCGTCACCCAGGCGGTCCACCAGATCGTGGTCAACGCGCAGATGACCGAGCTGCAGGCCTCGGAGGAGGCGCACCGCGCCTTCACCCGGTTGACCCTCGGCCGGGCCCGGCCGCAGCAGGTCGTCGACCTGGTGGCCGAGATGGCCGACCGGCCGGTGGTCTTCGAGAACCTGGTGCACCACGTCATCGCCTACAACGCCGCCGGTCGGGACCACGACGCCGTGATCGGCGACTGGGAGCGGCGCTCACGCAGCGCCCGGATGCTCGGCACCGACACCGCCGTCGACGTCGGCCCGGAGCCCGGCCGGTTCGGCCGCCTCGTGCTGCTGGCCGACGGCAGCGACACCGCGACCACGCCCCGGCAGCGGATGCTGCTCGAGCGCGGCGCGACCGCGTTGGCGATGGGCCGCCTGATCGACCGCGACGCCCAGAACCTGGAGCTGCAGGCGCACCGGACCCTGCTCACCGAGCTCGCTGCCGGCGTCGACGTCCCCCACCTCGCCTCCCGGCTGACCTCGCTCGGGCTGCGGTGGAAGGGTCGGCACGTCACCGGGCTGGTCGTCCGGCTGCCGGGGCCGGGCAACGCCGACGAGCTGCGAGGGGTGGCCGCCGACCTCCTCGACGAGCTGCGCGTGCGCCGGACCAGCGGGCTGGTCGGGCTCGTCGACGACGAGCGGGTGGTCGCGCTGGTCGCGCACGCGCCGGGCAGCGCCGATGCGGTGACCGACCGGCTCGTGGAGCGCCTGGCCCGGACCGGGGCCCGCCTGGTCGTCGGCGTCGGCTCGCCCGTCGACGACGTCGCCGGGGCCGGCGGCAGCGTCCGCGAGGCCCTCGTCGTCGCCGACTCGGCCGCCCCCACCACCCCACCCCGCGCGGTCCGCCTCTACGACCTGCGCCTGCGCGGACTGCTCCACCTGCTCCGCAGCGACCCCCGCGTCCAGCAGTACGTCGAGCGCGAGCTCGGCACGCTCCTGGCCCACGACGCCCGGACCGGTGAGCAGCTCACGGCCACGCTGGCGGCGTACTGCCGCACGGGCGGCAACAAGGTCCGCACCGCCGAGCTGTGCCACATCTCGCGCCCGGCGCTGTACGCCCGGCTGCAGCGCATCGGCCAGGTCGTCGACATCGACCTGGCCGACCCGGAGAACGTGCTCGCCCTCCACGTCGCCCTGCTCGCGCGCGAGGTGATGTCCGATCAGCCCCGGCCGCAGTACTCGTAGCCGGCGCAGACCTCAGGCCAGCCGGATCGCCCGGTGCACCCAGGTGGCAGCGGTCCGCATCCCGACCAGCTCGTAGAGGCCGAGGGCGCCGGTGCGCGAGTCGGTGGACAGCGACGAGGAGGTCGCGCCGTGCTCGCGCCCCGCCGCGAACGCGGCGACCAGCAGCGCCTGGGCCAGACCGCGGCCGCGGTGCGCGCGGGCCACGGCCAGCTTGGAGACGTAGGTGTCGGTGCCGGCGTTCCAGGCGTGCGCGACGGCCACGACGGCGCCGTCGGGGCCGGTGACGACCGGGAGGTGCCAGGGCTCGGAGCCGGGACGCCCCCACACCTGGGCGCCGAAGTCCTCGAGGCTGGCCCGCTCGCGGACGGACCACTCGAGGAAGGCGTCCTCGGTGACGGTCCAGACCTGCTCGTGGTCGGCCGGCGTCGCCACGCGCAGCCGGTAGCCCTCGGGCAGCGGTCGCTCGGCGATCCGGGCGCCCTCGGGCAGCCGGAGCACCCAGCTGGTCCAGCGCACCTCGTAGCCGAGCGCGGTCAGCAGCCGGTCGCCGTCCGATCCCTCGGGCACCGGCATCCCGACGATCGTGACGCCCCGGCTGCGGGCCAGCTGCTGGATCCAGCCGGCCAGCCAGGTCCCGATCCCCCGCCCCCGGTACGACGGCGCCACGGCCGCGTCGTACCTCTCCTCGCCGAGATGCTCGGCGTAGGCCACGATCCGCTCGCCGTCGAGGACCGCGACCGAGCTCGCCCCCAGGTCGTACGACGGCCGGCCCCAGTCGGCGAGCAGGTCCGCCTCCTCGACCTCGACGGTGCCGGTGTCGTGCCGCTCCTGCTCGGCGACGACCGCGAAGACGGCCGCCGCGTCGGCGAGGGCGAGCGGGCGGGAGGTCAGCCCCGAGGGCAGCGAAATGGCGGACACCCGGGTGAGTCTGGACGACTCACCCGGGTGTCCGCGCGCGATTTATGCGGGAACGATCAGGCGTTCTTGATGGCCGAGATGTCGAACTCGAGCTTGATCTTCTCCGACACCAGCACGCCGCCGGTCTCGAGCGCGGCGTTCCAGGTCAGGCCCCAGTCCTTGCGGTTGATGGTGACATCGCCCTCGAACCCGACGCGGACGTTGCCGAACGGGTCCTTCGCGGAGCCGTTCTCCTCGAACTCGATGGTGACCGGCTTCGTGACGCCCTTGATGGTCAGGTCGCCGGTGATGGTCCACTCGTCGCCGTCACGCGAGACGTCGGTGGAGACGAACTTCCACTCCGGGAACGCGGCGGTGTCGAAGAAGTCGGGGGAGACCAGGTGGCCGTCGCGGTCCGCGGAGCCGGTGGACACGCTGGCCGGGTTGATGGAGACGGTGACCGACGAGGCCGCGGGGTTGGCGGTGTCGATGTGGGCGGTGGCGTTCCAGTCGGTGAACTGGCCGCGCACCTTGGTGACCACGGCGTGCCGGGCGACGAAGCCGAGGCGGCTGTGCGCGGTGTCGAGGGTGTAGTCGCCGGTGATGTCGGTGAGGGCGGTGGACTCGCTCATGGTGCTGGCTCCTGGGGTGGTGGTTTGTTTGAACTTTCAAAGACCGTAACCAATGGTGACACGGCAACCATTCCAGGGCAAGGCGTGATCCGGGTCACGCGCGGGTGGCCGGCCGGTGAAGTCCCGGCGGCGGCCCCCGGGTCCCGGGAAGTGCGCGCCGGGAAATGCAGGAAGCCGCTCCCCGGTTCGGGGAGCGGCTTCCTGAAGACGGACGAGCGTCAGGCTGCGTGCGCGTGAGCGGCCGCGGGCTGGCCGACCTCGACCCAGACGGCCTCCATTCGGGTGCGTCCGTCGGTGGCGGTCACGGGCAGCCAGCGCATCTCGAGATGCGGCGTGGTCATGTTCGTGTCGGTCATGGGTCACCTCCTGTTCACCTTGTGTTCACCAAGGTAGCACGTCCTCCACCCGGTCGTCCCGTTTCGCTCCATTTCCACTCCCGCGCTCCACTGTGGGGGACTGTGGCCGGTCGCGGAAGCCCCCTGCGCTCCACCTGTGCTTGGCGACAGCCGGGACGGCCGAATGCGCCGGTTCCTGCCCGATTCCGGGCAAGAACTTGAGATATGACTGCGATGGGTGCACGCTCGCCGGGTGCACGTCGATCCGCGGCTCCTGCGGCACGTCCAGGACAGCACCGGCCTGGGCCCCGCGGAGGCGACCCGCCTGGTCCAAGACGTCCTCGCCTTCCACGACGAGACGGTCGAGGGCTGGGTCCGGCGGCGGCACGCCGAGCTCAGGCTGCTCGGCGCGAGGAACGACGACATCTTCGCCCGGCTCCGCGAGGAGCTGCGGACCACGGTGGTCGCGGCTCCCGACCTGTCGGAACGCCAGCTCCGCCGGATCATCTACGGCTAGGTCCCCACCCGGGCCGGTCAGAAGGAACAGGGAGACACACATGTGCGGGATCGTCGGCTACATCGGCACCCAGCAGGCGGCGCCGCTGCTGCTGGAGGGACTGACCCGGCTCGAGCACCGCGGGTACGACTCCGCGGGCCTCGCCGTCCTCGGCGGCAGTGGGCTCAAGGTGGCCAAGCAGGCCGGCCGGGTCCGTGACCTCGCCGACGGGTTGCCCAAGCGGTTCGGCGGCAAGATCGGGATCGGCCACACCCGCTGGGCGACCCACGGCCCCGCCACCGACGCCAACGCACATCCCCACACCGACGAGGCCGGCCGGGTCGCGGTCGTGCACAACGGCATCATCGACAACGCCGCCGCGCTGCGCGCCGAGCTCACCGCCGAGGGCGTCGTCCTCGCCTCCGACACCGACACCGAGGTGCTCGCCCACCTGGTCGCCCGCTCGAGCGCGAAGACCCTCGAGCAGCGCATCGCCGAGGCGCTCGGCCGGATCGAGGGCACCTACGGCATCGCGGTCGCCCACGCCGACTTCCCCGACCGACTGGTCGTCGCCCGCAACGGCAGCCCGCTGATCATCGGCGTCGGCGACCACGAGATGCACGTCGCCTCCGACCTCGCGGCGCTCGTGCGGTACACGACCACGCTCGCCCACCTCGACGACGGTGAGATGGCCACGATCACCGCCGGCGGCTTCACGACGTACGCGCTGGGGAGCATCGAGGGCACCGGCCGCCCCGGTCTCACGGCCACCGACCGCCGCGCCAAGGAGGTCGACATCGACCCCGAGGCGTACGACGCCGGCGAGCACGACTCGTTCATGCACAAGGAGCTGCTCGAGCAGCCGGCGTGCGCCGAGGCCGTGCTGCGTGGTCGCCTCGACGAGCGCTTCGGCACCGGCCACCTCGGTGGCCTCAACCTCGACGCACGCGAGCTGCGCGCGATCCGCCGGGTCAAGATCCTGGGCTGCGGATCGGCGTACTACGTCGGCCAGATGGGCGCCTCGCTCATCGAGGAGCTGGCGCGGATCCCCGCCGACGCCGAGGCCGCGAGCGAGTTCCGCTATCGCAACCCGATCGTGGAGCCCGACACCCTCTACGTCGCCGTGAGCCAGTCCGGCGAGACCATCGACACGCTGCTGGCCGTGCAGGAGATCCAGCGCAAGGGCGGCCGGGTGATCGGGCTGGTCAACGTGGTCGGCTCGGCGATCGCGCGCCAGGTCGACGGCGGCATCTACCTGCACTCGGGCCCCGAGGTCGCCGTCGCCTCGACCAAGGCGCTGACCAACATGTTCCTCGCGTTCGGCATGCTCGCCGTCCAGCTCGGCCGGGTCCGCGACCTGTCCATCGCCGACGGCAAGCGGCTGATCGCCGGCCTGACCCGGATCCCCGAGCAGATCGACCAGGTGCTCGCCACCGAGGCCGACCTGGCCCTGGTCGCCAAGCGGCTCGCGGAGGCGGAGAGCCTGTTCTTCATCGGCCGGGTCCGCGGCTTCCCGGTCGCGCGCGAGGGCGCGCAGAAGTTCAAGGAGATCACCTACCGCCACGCGGAGGCCTACCAGACCAGCGAGCTCAAGCACGGCCCGCTCGCGTTGATCTCGCCCGAGGTGCCGACGGTCGCCATCGTCCCCGACGACGAGCTGGTCGAGCGCAACGTCGCGGCGCTGCACGAGATCGCGGCCCGGGGCGGCCCGCTCGTCGTGATCACCCACGAGAGCGTGGATCTCGGCGACCTCGAGGGCATCGTGGCCGGGCGGATCGACGTCCCCCGCAACGAGCGCGAGCTCGACCCGATCCTGCTGACCATCCCGCTGCAGGTGCTCGCCTACCACGCCGCCCTGGAGCTGGGTCACGACATCGACAAGCCGCGCAACCTGGCGAAGTCCGTCACCGTGGAGTGAGCGCACCCCATGCGAACTGGTCGTTGATTCGCCGTTTCAGCGACCAGTTCGCATGGGGCTCGGTGCAGGGTCAGGGGATCTCGACCGTCACCCGGACAGGGGAGTGGTCGGAGAGCTGGATTCCGCCGCCGATGGGCTGCTCCATCCGCCAACTGGTGACGCGGGCCGCCGGCGGCGCGAAGATCCGGTCCACGTGCTCACCCCAGCGCCAGGACTGCGGGGGCGGGTTGCGCCAGCCGTTCCACGAGTTGAGGTAGGGCAACGTGGCCCACGTTTCAGCGACGTCGTAGGCGTCGTCATGGAGGGCGGAGTTCAGCACCTCGCGGGGCGCGTCCCTTTTGTTGTTTCGGGTGGAGTTGAAGTCGCCTGCGACCAAGATCGGGAGGCCGCCGGCATAGGCGCTGACGGCGGCCCAGAACAGGTCCATCTCGTCCCGGCGCATGGCGTCGGAGCCGGAACCGTTGTTCCAGCCGGGGTTGACCAGGTGGATGCTTGCGAGAACAACCTCCTTCTGCGTAGTGGAGTCCTTGACCTTCGCCCAGCAGCCTCCGTGGGTCACGTTCGGGAACCGCAGGCCGCCAGGGGTGCCGGTGACCGTGAACTTGTCGTCACGAACGAACAGCGTCTGATTGCGCCAGTCCTTGCCGTAACCGTCCCCGACCTTGCAGGCGCGGCTGTATTCAGGGCTCGGCTCCAGGTTGTCGTACTCGACGTTGGGAGCCTCCTGGATCGCGACCGCGTCCGGGTGCAGCTCGTTGATCCGGTCCCGGATGAGGGACTCGCGGACGTCCCATCCGTCGCACACGTTGGCACACACGTTCCAGGTCATCATGTCCGCCGTGACCGCGCCGCCGGTCCGTCCGAGCGGCGTCGTGTACTTGCAGCCCGCGGTGCCGAACGCCCCCACGCCCCGCGGACCGGAGGGGCGGACCTGGAAGCAGTAGATCCGCCCCGGGTCGAAGCCGCCGAGGGTCAGACTGGCAACGCCGCTGCCGGTTCCCCGCACGGTGACCCGCTTCGTGTTCTTCGCGCCCTGGATCGGGTTCTCGTTGCCGAGGTAGTCGAAGTCGTAGGACGTCGCGCCGGGAACCTCGTTCCAGCGGAACGTCAGCGCCACCGTCGCCCCCTGGGCCTGCTGCCGGTCGACCCATACCGGCTGCACCTGGGCGAGCTGCGCCGTCGTACGGCACCGGTTCTTGGACCACTTGCCCTTGCGCTTGCCGTTGTAGGCACGCACCTTCACGCAGTAGTCGGTGCCCTGCGCGAGCCCCTTGATCGTCAGCGACGTGAGGCGGGTGCGGTCCTTGTGGGCCTTGCCGCCGGGGGCCTTCCACTTCACCTTGTACGACGTCGCGCGGGACGCGCGCTTCCACTTCACCTTGAACGACGCGGTCGTGCCGTCGACGCGAGGCTTGGTGAGCTTGACGCCCTTCACCCTCGCCGGCTTGGGCGCGGCGCTCGCGGGCTCGGCGAACCCGGCGACGAGGCCGGTGGTGCACAGGAGGACGGCGATCGCCGCGAGCAGCAGCCGCCGCAGGCGGCGGGGAGTGGTGTCGGGTGTCATGGGGAGCTTTCTCGTCGCGGAGCATGACCGTATGCCGAGGTGACAGCGGTTGACGACCTTGCGGCATTACAGGCCGTCCTTACCAGATTGCGGGTCGTTCAATCCGCCGTGACCCAGCGCACCGCGACGAGGATCACGCCCTGCGCGCTTGACGGCACTAGTCTTGACGGGTGAGTGACCTTGCCAGTGACGCCGCGGACCAGCCCGCCACCTTCGCCGACCTCGGTCTCGGTGACCGCATCCTCAAGGCCCTCAAGGACATCGGCTACGAGTCGCCGTCCGCGATCCAGGCCGAGACCATCCCGCACCTGCTCGAGGGTCGCGACGTGATGGGCCTGGCCCAGACCGGCACCGGCAAGACCGCGGCGTTCGCGCTGCCGATCCTCGACCAGCTCGACCTGTCGCAGAAGACGCCGCAGGCGCTGGTCCTCGCGCCGACCCGCGAGCTCGCGCTCCAGGTGTGCGAGGCGTTCGAGAAGTACGCCGCCAACCTGCGCGGCGTCCACGTGCTCCCCGTCTACGGCGGCCAGGGGTACGGCGTCCAGCTGTCTGCCCTGCGGCGCGGTGTCCACGTCGTCGTCGGTACCCCGGGCCGGATCATGGACCACCTGGAGAAGGGCACGCTCGACCTCACCGAGCTGCGCTTCCTGGTCCTCGACGAGGCCGACGAGATGCTCAACATGGGCTTCGCGGAGGACGTCGAGACGATCCTCGCCGACACCCCGGCCGGCAAGCAGGTGGCGCTGTTCTCGGCGACCATGCCGAAGCAGATCAAGTCGCTGTCGGCGCAGTACCTGAAGAACCCGGTCGAGATCGCGATCGAGCGCAAGACCCGGACCGCCGAGAACATCAAGCAGCGCTACCTGATGGTCAGCTACCCGCAGAAGGTCGACGCGCTGACCCGGATCCTCGAGGTCGAGAACTTCGAGGGCGCGATCGTCTTCGTGCGCACCAAGAACGAGACCGAGACGCTGGCCGAGAAGCTGCGTGCCCGTGGCTACAGCGCCGCCGCGATCAACGGCGACATCGTCCAGGCGCAGCGCGAGCGGACCGTCAACCAGCTCAAGGACGGCAAGCTCGACATCCTGGTCGCCACCGACGTCGCGGCCCGCGGCATCGACGTGCCCCGGATCAGCCACGTCTTCAACTACGACATCCCCACCGACACCGAGGCCTACGTGCACCGGATCGGCCGCACCGGCCGCGCCGGGCGCAGCGGTGACGCGGTCTCCTTCATCACCCCGCGCGAGCGCTACCTCCTCAAGCACATCGAGAAGGCCACCCGCTCCACGCTGGAGCAGATGCAGCTGCCCAACGTCGAGGCGATCAACGAGTCGCGGCTCAGCCGCTTCGACGACCGGATCACCGCGGCGCTCGAGTCGCCGCAGATCGACTTCTTCCGCGACGTCGTCGGTCACTACGTCCGCGAGCACGACGTGCCCGAGGCCGACGTCGCCGCCGCGCTCGCCATCGCACTGCAGGGCGACACCCCGCTGCTGCTCGAGGAGGAGCCGGAGCCGGAGCGTCGTCCCCGTCGCGAGTACGACGACCGGGGCGACCGCGGTGACCGGGGCGAGCGCCGGGGTGGCGACCGCGACCGGGGCGAGCGGGGCGGTCGCGACCGGGCGCCGCGCTCGGGCGGCAGCTTCGCGTCGTACAAGATCCAGGTCGGCAAGCGGCACCGCGTCGAGCCGCGCCAGATCGTCGGCGCCCTCGCCAACGAGGGTGGCCTCGACCGCCGCGACTTCGGCAAGATCACGATCCGGCCCGACTACTCGATCGTCGAGCTGCCCGCGCAGCTGACCGCCGACCAGTGGGAGCGGCTCAAGGCGACCCGGATCAGCGGCAAGCTGATCGAGCTGGCCAAGGACTTCGGCCCGCCGAGCCGCTCGCGCAAGCCCCGCGACTGACCTACCCTCGATCCCCATGGGGGGTGGGCTTCGCTGGGCGGTGGCCGCTGCACTGGCAGCGGGCGCGCTGCTGCTGAGCGCCTGCGGCAGCACGCCGGCGCCGGCTGCCGAGCCGGCCGTCACCACCTCGGCGACGCCCACGCCGAGCCCGCGCGGGGTCGAGCCCTCGCGCTCGGGCGCCCGGGTCGACGTACCGACGCCCGAGATCATGGCGGCGCTGGCCCGGCGGGCCGAGCGGATCGCGAAGAGGCTGCCGCCGGTGATCGTGCCCACCGAGGTCGACCCGGCGTCGAACCGCGGCCTCGGGTACCGCGAGCTGATCGAGTTCGGCTTCCCCGCCGACCAGTGGCCCTACCTCGACGCGCTGTGGCAGCGCGAGTCCGGCTGGAACCACCTCGCCGAGAACCGCAGCTCCGGCGCCTACGGCATCCCGCAGTCGCTGCCCGGCGCCAAGATGGCGGTCGTCGGCAGCGACTGGCGCACCAACCCCGAGACCCAGATCCGGTGGGGCCTGGCCTACATCGCCGCGCGCTACGGCAACGTGCAGAAGGCGTGGGAGCACTCCGAGCGCACCGGCTGGTACTGAGCTCGATGGCGCGAGCGCGTCGCTCGTTCCTCGCGCCGCGCTGCCGCGCACGCAGTTGCCTCGATGAGATGGTCACGTTCGCGTGGCGGCAAGACGGGCGGCTCGCGGAAAGTCTCGGCTCCTCCGCTCCGGTCGCTCGTTCCTCGCTCTCTGCGCTCCGTCGCCCTCGCTTCCCGCGACGGCCGCCCTGCCGTGGTCAGGAGAGCCGGGCGAGGGCCGCGTCCTGCACGCACGCCGCGGCCGCCATCATCCCGGCGGCTGCGGCGACGAGCACCGACGCCATCGGCATCGGGAGCCCGGGCCCCTGGGCGAGGTCGCCGGCGGCGTAGACGCCCGGGACGCTGGTGCGGCCGAACGCGTCGACCACCACGGCCCCCACGTCCGACAGCTCCAACCCGAGCTGGCCGACGAAGGGCGCTGCCTGCTTCCACTCGGTCTTCACGAGCAGCCCGCCCAGCGCGAGCTCCGCGCCCCCGGCCAGGGCCACGACGAGTCCCGCACACTCCTCGCGTACGGCGACCAGCGGGTCCGTGACGACCCTGGCGCCCAGTGCGGCCAGGTGGCCGGCGGTGGCCTCGTCGAGCGCCTCGCCGTTGGTCAGCACCACCCGGTCCTCGGCGATCGGCTGGAGCATCGACGCCATCGCGGCGACGTGCGGCGCGGAGCCGAGGATGCCGACCCGGGTGCCGGCGTACTCGTGGCCGTGGCAGAACGGGCAGTGCGCCACGAGGGCCCCGAAGCTCTCGGCGATCCCCGGGACGTCGGGGAGGGTGTCGCGGACGCCGGTGGCGAGCAGCACCCGCCGCGCACGGACCGGCTCCTCGCGCTCGACCTCGAGGAGGAAGTCGCCGAGCCCGCCGGTGATCCGGGTGACGCCGGCGCCGACGGCGTCGAGGAAGCGCACGTCGTCGTACGCCTCGGCGTCCTTGCGGGCCGCGAGCCGCAGCTCGGCCGGCGGGGCGCCGTCGTGGCCGAGGAAGTTGTGCATGTGGCCGGTCGGGTCGTTGCGGTAGCGGTCGGTGCCGATGACGACGGTCGAGCGGTGCATCCGGCCGAGGGTCTGGGCGGCCTGGAGACCGGCGGACCCGGCACCGACCACGGCGACGTCGTACGGCTTCGAGGAGGGGTGGGAGTTGATCATGCGCCCAGCCTGTGACTTCATGTGAACATGAAGTCAAGTACCCGGAACATCCGGTGGTCCGTGGGAGAGCTGGCCGCACGCTTCGAGCTCGAGACCCACGTGCTGCGGCACTGGGAGGACAAGGGGCTGCTGCACCCGGAGCGCGACTCCGCGGGCCGCCGGGTCTACGGCGAGGACGACGCCTACCGGGTCGCCGCGATCCTCGCCAGCAAGGCGTCGGGGATGAGCCTGGACCAGATCCGCACCCTCGTCGACGCCTCGGTGGAGGGTCGCCGGGACGCGCTGCGCGCCCATCTCGACGAGCTCGACCGGCGCCAGGCCGAGCTGGAGCGGTCGCGGCACATGACGAAGCACGCGCTGGAGTGCCGCGCCCACGACATCACCACCTGCCCGGGCTTCCAGGCCCACGTCTCCGACATCGTGGACGGTACGACGCAGGGCATCCGCTTCCTCGCCGGACACTGAGTCGTGGCCCCGCGGCGAGCGGGGAGTGACGGAGCCGGCTGGTAGAACCTTTCCCATGCGGCGGACCTCGGCAGCCCTCATCACCTTGCTCGTGCTGGGCGGTGCCCTCAGCGCGTGCTCGGGCAGCGACGCGACCGACGAGGCCGACGCCGCGGCGCGGAAGCTGGAGAAGGCGCTGGTCGCGGCCGCCACGACGAAGGACGGTCCGAACCCGTTCGCCGGCCTCGCCTTCAGCAGCGAGACCCCCGACGAGGTGCTCGAGGACTACCGCTCGATCGTCGCCGGCATGGACGGCCTCGCGCCGGCGGTGACGATCGGCGAGGCCTCCGAGAGCAAGGACCTCTACACCGCCCAGGTCACCTGGTCCTGGCCCGTCGTCGAGGGCGAGAAGCCCTGGATCTACGAGACCACCGCCGAGTTCCACCCCGCCAGCACCCTCGACGAGGGGGCGACCCAGGTCGTCTTCAGGCCCGACCTCGTCGCGCCCGACCTCGCCGACGGCGAGGTCCTCGACGCGGTCACCGAGGCCACCGACCGCGGCGACATCACCGGCGCCGGCGGCGCGGTGCTGGTGACCGAGCGGGCCGTGGTCCGGGTCGGCATCGACCGTTCGAAGGTCGACGCCGCGAGGGCCGCCGACTCCGCCCGCGCCCTGGCCCAGCTGGTCGGGATCGACGTGAAGCCCTACGTGAAGGCCGTCACCGGGGCGGGCCCGCGCGCCTTCGTCGAGGCGATCACCTACCGCGTCGGCGAGGAGCCCGCCGGGTTCGACGCGGCCCTGGCCGCCATCGAGGGCGGTCACACGGTCGACGCCGAGCTCGCCCTGGCGCCCAGCCGCGACTTCGCCGCTCCGATCCTGGGCCGGGTCGGCCCGGTGACCGCCGAGATGGTCGAGAAGGACCCGGAGAAGTACCGCTCCGGCGACATCGCCGGCGTCTCCGGTCTCCAGGCACGCTACGACGACCAGCTGCGCGGCAGCGTCGGCCGAGTGGTCTACGCGGTCCCCACCGCCGACAAGGCGGCCGATGACGCCCGCCGCGAGCTCTACCGGCACGACGCCGCCCCGGGCCGGCCGCTCGCGATCACGCTCGACGAGCGCCTGCAGGGCCTGGCCGAGCGGGTCCTGGCGAACACCGCGCCGGGCGCCGCGCTCGTCGCGCTGCGCCCCAGCGACGGCGCGATCCTCGCCGCTGCCAACGACGCGGCCACCGGCGGGCAGAACTACGCTACCTTCGGGCAGTTCGCGCCGGGCTCGACGTTCAAGATCGTCACCTCGCTGGCCCTGCTCCGCGCCGGGCTCACGCCCGAGAGCCCGGTCGAGTGCACGCCGACGGTGAGCGTCAACGGCAAGGAGTTCAAGAACTACTCCGACTACCCGTCCTCCGCGCTCGGACGGATCCCCCTGCGCGAGGCGGTCGCCCAGTCGTGCAACACCGCGCTCATCGGGCAGCGCGAAGCGCTCGGGAAGGGCGACCTGGCGTCGGCGGCCGCCACGCTGGGCCTCGGCATCGACCACGACCTCGGCTTCCCGGCGTACTTCGGCGAGGTCCCCGACCCCGCCAGCGAGACCGAGGCCGCGGCGTCCCTGATCGGTCAGGGCAAGGTGCTCGCCTCGCCGATGGCGATGGCCACCGTGATCGGCAGCGTCCAGGCCGGCAAGACCGTCGTCCCGCGTCTCGTCGAGCAGGTCGACGTCTCCGTCCCGTCCGAGGCGACGCCGCTCGCCGCCGGCGAGGCCGAGGCGCTGCGGGCCATCCTGCGCCAGGTCGTCACCGAGGGCAGCGGGCGCGGTCTGGCCGACGTCCCCGGACCCCCGGTGATCGCCAAGACCGGGACCGCCGAGTACGCCGACGGCGGCGCCGTCCGTACCCACGCCTGGATGGTCGCGGCCCAGGGCGACCTGGCCGTCGCGGTCTTCGTGCAGACCGGCGAGTCCGGCTCGCAGACCGCCGGACCGCTCCTCGAGGCCTTCCTCCGCGGCGCCCGGTGACCGTTCCTGGTCGTTCCTGACCGATCGGGCTATGCACGCGGGACCAAGGTCCCAGGAGTCGGGGGACGACCGGAGGAAAACTCTGCGGGAGGGCTTGTCCCTCGCCACGGGCGCGCTAGAGTTGTGTCAGTCGTACTTCGGAGGGAGCACCGATACGACTGAGCCCCTCGTTGACCCCATGCAATGAGGGGCTCTCTCCTTTTTCGCAGCCGGCCGCCTCAGGGCTTCTGGCGGCCGGCGTGCAGTGCCACAGTGGGCGCATGACCTTCCGCGAACGCCTTGCCCACCTGCTCCCGGAGTCGCGTCGCCAGCTGTACGTCGGCGGCGCCTGGGTCCCCTCGGGCAGCGGTGCCCGGATCGACGTGCTCGACCCCGCCGACGGCTCGGTGCTGACCGACGTCGCCGACGGGACGCTCGACGACGCCCGCGCGGCGCTGGACGCGGCCGCCGGCGTCCAGGAGTCGTGGGCGGCGACCCCGCCGCGCGAGCGCGGCGAGATCCTGCGGCGGGCGTTCGAGCTGGTGACCGAGCACGCCGACGACCTCGCACTCGTGATGAGCCTGGAGATGGGCAAGCCGATCGCCGAGGCGAAGGGCGAGGTGACCTACGGTGCGGAGTTCCTGCGCTGGTTCTCCGAGGAGGCGGTCCGGATCCACGGCCGCTGGATGCAGAACCCGGCGGGCGGCAGCCGGCTGCTGACGGTGCGCAAGCCGGTCGGTCCCTGCCTGTTCATCACCCCGTGGAACTTCCCGCTCGCGATGGGCACCCGCAAGATCGGCCCGGCCGTCGCGGCCGGGTGCACGATGGTGGTCAAGCCGGCGTCGCAGACCCCGCTGACCATGCTGCTGCTCGCGGCCCTGCTGGCCGAGGCGGGCCTGCCGGCCGGCGTACTCAACGTCGTGACGACGTCCGACTCCGGCGGGCTGAGCAAGACCCTGCAGGCGGACCCGCGGCTGCGGAAGGTGAGCTTCACCGGCTCGACCGCCGTCGGCAGGTCGCTCGTCGAGCAGTCGGCGGGACAGCTGCAGCGGATGTCGATGGAGCTCGGCGGCAACGCCCCCTTCCTCGTCTTCGCCGACGCCGACCTCGACGCTGCCGTCGACGGCGCGATGATCGCCAAGATGCGCAACATGGGCGAGGCGTGCACCTCGGCCAACCGGTTCCTCGTCGAGGTGCCGGTCGCGGACGAGTTCGGTGCCCGGCTCGCCGAGCGGATGGGTGGCCTGCGGGTCGGCCGCGGCCAGGACGTCGGCGTCCAGGTCGGTCCGCTCATCGACGCGAAGGCCGTCGCCTCGGTCTCCGCGCTCGTCGACGACGCGGTCGACCGCGGCGCCCGCCTGCTTGCGGGCGGCAAGGCACCCGGCGGCGACGGCTTCTTCTACCCGCCGACCGTGCTGGCCGACGTGCCGCCCGACGCGGAGGCGGTCCGCAACGAGATCTTCGGCCCGGTCGCCCCGATCACGCCGTTCACCAGCGAGGACGAGGCGATCCGGCTGGCCAACTCCACCGAGTACGGCCTCGTCGCGTACGCCTTCACCCGTGACCTCGCCCGCACCATCCGGCTCGCCGAGCGCCTCGAGACCGGCATGCTCGGCATCAACACCGGCCTGGTCTCCAACCCGGCGGCCCCTTTCGGCGGCGTGAAGGCCAGCGGGTTCGGCCGCGAGGGTGGGTTCGAGGGGATCGAGGAGTACCTCGACACGACGTACGTCGCCCTGCCGGTGACCTGAGCCGCTCTCAGCCGATGTCGAGGTCGTCGAGGACCTCGACGTGGTGGCGGTACCCGAAGGCCTCGTAGCCGATGACCGTCACCCAGGGGGCGAACGAGAGGACCAGCAGGCACCAGACGAGGCCGGTGCCGCCCATCGCCATCAGCACCGCCGCGGCGATCACGACCGCGGTCAGCGCCAGCAGCACGACGTGGAAGACGTCGAAGGTCCGCGTCATCACGGCGTACCCGGCGTAGAAGACGAGGGTGGCGGCGACCACGGGAACGGCGACGGTGAGCAGCGTGCCGGTCTGCGTGAGGTGGGCCTCGCCGTCGAGGTAGTAGGCGGCGACGTGGAGGCCCGCGCCGATGGCGACGATGGCGCCGAAGAGCGGGATGTGGCCGTAGCCGAACGCGAAGGACCGCTCCCGGTGGGCGTGCAGGACCTCGGCGGACGGGACCGCGAAGTAGCCCCACCACAGGCCGAAGGTGAGGGCCGTGCCGGCGAGGGCGAGCAGCCCGATGTCCGCGGTGATCCCTTCCTCGGCCAGGACGTTGATGGAGGCCATCGTGCCGATCATCCCTTCGCCGAGGGCGATGATGACCATCAGGCCGTAGCGCTCGGCGATGTGGTGGGCGTGCCACGGTGTGCCGCCGCGTTGCCGCTCGGCGTACGCCGGGCCGCCGATCTCGACCAGGAACGGGATGACGATGAGGGCGAAGGTGGTGCCGACCGGCAGGTCGACGAGCGCCAGCGCGCACCACAGCACCTGGGCGACGGCGATCGAGACGATGTAGGTGCGGCACGCGCCGCGGCGACTCGGGTCGTGCTGTCCGGCGCGCCACCACTGCACCAGCATCGCCACACGCATCACCACGTAGCCCCAGACCATGACGTCGTTGTCGAGCGTCTCGCCGTGGTCGTAGACGGAGGTGAACATGGGGTGCAGGCCGAGCGCGAACACCAGCACGCCGACCATCTGCACCATCGTGGTCAGCCGGTACACCCAGTCGTCGGTGTCGTAGGCGGAGGCGAACCAGGTGAAGTTGACCCACGCCCAGGAGACGCCGAAGGTGGCGAAGCAGAAGGCGACGATGCCGGCGCCCACGTGGTCCTCCGCCAGCGCGTGGGCGAGCTCGTTGGCCGCCGTGCCGAACGCGACGACGAAGGTCAGGTCGAACAGCAGCTCCAGGGGCGTCGCGGTGCGGTGCTGCTCATGGGGATCGCGGCCGGTCATGCGACGGGTGCGGTGGCGGACCGCGGACTCGCGGCCGTGGTCCTCGGCCTGCGCTGCGTGCTGCTCCGACATGCGCGGCAGTCTAGGAGCAGTCTCCTCGGGCACGCGGAGGCGACGAGCGCCGTCCCAGCAGGGCCAGCACGTGCAGCCCGGCGGGCGCCTCGACAGCCACCGGCAGCGGTGGCGCGAACCGGTCGTCGCCGGCGAGCGCGATCTGCAGCGCGGAGGGGAGCAGGGCGACGGCGAGCGGTTCGGGCAGCGGTGCTCCGCACCCGGTGGCCTGGCCCACGTCCCAGCCGTGGACGGCGATCTCGAGCGCCGCGATCCGGGCGATCGCGTCGATGGCGAGCGGGCGCCCGCCGACCTCGACCGTCGGCCGGTCGGCCCGCAGCCACGCGGCGAGCAGAGCACAGGCCTTGTGCTGGAGGGCCTGGACCCGGGCCTCGAGGGGCGTCGGGGCGGCGCTGCTCAGCCCGACCGCGCCGTCCGCGGCCTCCGCGAACGCGTCGAGGGCGTCCTCCATGTGGGCCAGCAGGTCGGCGAGGTTCCAGCCGGCGCAGGGCGTCGGACGGTCGACGTCGGCGCAGGTGATCGTGCCGAGCGCGTCGCGGGTGTAGTCGAGCGCGCGCTGCAGCAGGTCCAGGCCCGCGACCATCCCGTCCGGAGCGGTGGCGGCGGTCATCGCGGACCGGCCTCAGGCCGGGACGTAGTCGGCGGGCAACCGCTCCGGCAGCCCGAACCGCGCGAACAGCCGGGCGTCGAAGAACGCCGTCACGTGCTCCACGCGCAGGTCGTCGGCCGCGCCGGTCAGCTGCAGGACCTGCAGGTGGAACGGCTCGAAGTGCCCGTCGGGCTGGCGCATGTAGAGGCCGAAGGCCGGCTGCCCGTTGGCGATCGTCTCCACCATCGGCATGTCGTTGCAGCCGCCGGGGCACTTGGTGCCGATGAGCTGGCCGATCGCGTCGATGCCGCGGTAGTGGTTGAGGAAGGGCGGCATGTCCCAGGTGGCGTCGTACTTGAGCAGCTGGACGATCTGGTCGATGTCCTTGCGCCAGAACGCCTGCAGGTAGGCGTCGAGCAGGGTGCGCTGCGCCTGGTCGAGGTCGGGTTCGACGGTGTCGGGGGACAGGCCGCGCTCGGCGAGCTGGGCGTGGGCGCGTTGCAGGGCGGAGTTCACGGCAGCCGTCGTCGTGTCGAGCGCGGTCGCGGTCTCGGCCGCCGACCAGCGCAGCACGTCGCGCAGGATGAGCACCGCGCGCTGGCGGGCCGGCAGGTGCTGCAGCGCGGCCACGAAGGCGAGCCGGATCGTGTCGCGCTCGGCGACCTCGACCGCCGCGTCGGGGATCGGCTCGAGCCAGGGCACCTCGTGGTCCTCGAGCAGCTCGTCGGAGGGCGCGGAGTCCGCCGTGCCGAGACCGGTCGGCAGCGGCCGCCGCGGCTTGGCCTCGAGGTTGGTCAGGCACACGTTGGTGGCGATCTTGTAGAGCCAGGTGCGCACCGAGCTGCGGCCCTGGAAGCTCGCCGAGGCCTTCCAGGCGCGCAGGAAGGTCTCCTGCACGAGGTCCTCGGCCTCGTGCACCGACCCGCTCATCCGGTAGCAGTGCGCCATCAGCTCGCGCTGGTAGCGCCCCGTCAGGGTGTCGAAGTCGGCCAGCTCGTCACTCGCCGCCGCTGCCTGCTCGGTCGTCTGCCCGGTCGTCGTCGCCTCGGTCACCGTTGCGCTTCCCATCGCTACCCCCGTGGTCTCGCCAGTCTGCCTGATGGGGGTGACCGGGGTCGACGGGAAAACTCATCGGTCGGCGTGCAGGATCTCCAGGACCTTCTCGGCGGCGGGTACGGCGAGCGCCCGGTCGGCCGGCACCAGCCCGATCCGGGTGCGCCGGTCGAGCAGGTCGGCGACGTCGGCCGCGCCCTCGTGGGTGACGCCGAAGAACAGCTCGGCCCAGAGGGTCGACAAGGTGTCGGCGACCGGTGCGAGCAGCTCCTGCTGCGTCCAGCCGCTGGCCTCGACCGCGGCGGTGAGGACGAGGTCCGCGTCGGCGCCGTACCGCCGGACCAGGCGGCCCGCGCCCCGATGGCCGGCCTTGGCGGCCCGGTCGGCGAGCGCCTCGCGCGGCGCGGCGCCGGCGAGCGGGAGGCTCGCGGTGATGCACGGCCCGGCGGTGAGCCGGGCGTGGGCGACGGCCGCGTCGACGGCGTCCTCGGCCATCCGCCGGTAGGTCGTGAGCTTGCCGCCGACGATGGTGACGACACCGGTCGGCGAGATGAGCACGGCGTGCTTGCGCGAGAGGTCGGCCGTCGCGTCGTCGCCGCCGTCGAGCAGGGGACGCAGGCCGGCGAAGGCGCCGACCACGTCGGTGCGGCGCAGTGGGCGAGCGAACGACGCGGAGACCACGTCGAGCAGGAAGCCGATCTCGACCTCGGTCGGCTCGGCCACGTCGGGGACCGGGCCCTCGACCGGCTCGTCGGTGAGGCCGACGTAGAACTGCCCGTCGGGCTGGGGCAGGACGAGCACGAAGCGGTTGGTCTCGCCGGGGATCGGAGCGAACACGGCGACGTCGAGGCCGGGCAGGGTGCCGGCTCGCAGCACCAGGTGGGTGCCGCGCGAGGGGCGCAGCCGGACGTCGTCGACCAGGTCGCCGGCCCACACGCCGGCCGCGTTGATGACGCTGCGGGTGGTGACGCTGACGGTCTCGCCGGTGAGCTCGTCGCGCAGGTCCACCGCGCGGCCGGTGGCCGCGACGACCCGGGCGTGGGTGCGCACGTGGGCACCGCGCTCTGCCGCGGTCCGCGCGATCGTGGTGACCAGCCGGGCGTCGTCCTCGAGCTGGCCGTCCCAGCCGAGGTAGGCGCCGCGCAGCCCGTCGGTGCGCAGCGGCGGCGCGATCCGGCGGGTCTCGGCGGCGCTCAGCCGGCGCGGCCGGGGAAGGGTGTCGCCACTGGTCCCGGCGGCCCGGCGGAGCAGGTCGCCGCCCAGGAAGCCGGCCCCGGCGAGGGCGCCCATCGGACGGCTGACGCCGGCCGCCAGCGGGATGATCGAGGGCAGCGGCCGGGTCAGGTGCGGCGCGGTGGTCTCCATCAGGATCCCGCGCTCGACGGCGCTCTCGTGGGCGATGCCGACCTGGCCGGAGGCGAGGTAGCGCAGGCCACCGTGCACGAGCTTCGAGGAGAACCGCGACGTACCGAAGGCCAGGTCGTGGGCGTCGACGGCCAGGACCGTCAACCCGCGCGAGACCGCGTCGAGGGCGACGCCGGCGCCGGTGACGCCGAGGCCGACCACGAGGACGTCGACCTCGGTGGGGACGGCGGCCAGGCCGGGCGTGATCCGGGTGGGGGAGGCGGTCATGGCGCGAGGCTCCGGGAGATGAGGGCGTGCAGCTCGTCGTCGAGCGCGGACTGGTCGACCGCGTCGTCGACCATGGTGTGGGCGGAGAGGACGAAGCCGTGTGCGGCGAGGACCAGGCCGCGGGCCACGGCCTGCGGGTCGCCGTCGGTGATCGTGCCGGCCTCCTGCCCGGCCGCGATCGCGGCGGCGAGCACCTGGAGGATCAGCTCCTGCGAGCGGCCGCGGCGCGAGAGCAGGTAGGGCAGGATCAGCTCGGGGTCGAGCTCGACGATCCGGGTGAACAGCTCGTTCTCGCGCAGCGCGTTGACGGTCGTGACCACGGCGTCGGCGATCGCGTCGGGCGTGGGTGACGCGGCGACATCGACCCCGGAGGCGACGAGCGTCCCCCACTCGCGGGTCATCAGGTCGCCGAGCAGCGCCGGCATGTCCGACCACGCGCGGTAGATCGTCATCCGCGAGACGCCGGCCCGACGGGCGACCTCGGTGAGCGTCGTACGCCGCCAGCCCACGTCGAGGATGCACTCGCGGGCCGCGTCGAGGTAGGTGTCCCGCGGATCGGTGTTGTGACGATGTGACGTCATGTGTAACACTGTAACACATGACGACCGAGCGTCCCTCCGTCCTGCAGCCCGAGATGCCCCCGACCCGCTGGGGCGACCCGGCCCACGAGACCGGCCTCCCGGACGGAGTCCGCGACCTCGTCGGGCTGGCGTTCCCGATCCAGGACACTCCTGCTCGTGCCGACGTCGCCGTTCCCGCGCCGCGGCTCGGCGACGCCCAGCTCGCCGGGCTGCGCGCGATCGTCGGCGACGACCACGTCGTCCTCGACGACGCGCTGCGCCGCCAGCGCACCCGCGGCAAGTCCACCCCCGACCTGCTCCGCCAGCGCGCCGGGGACCTGGGCGACGCGCCCGACGTCGTCGTCCGCCCGGCCGGCCACGACGAGGTCGTCGCGGTGCTGGCCTACGCGCAGGAGCAGCGGATCGCCGTCGTCCCCTTCGGCGGCGGTACGGCGGTCACCGGCGGTCTCGTCGCCGACCCGGCCGGGCTCGGCGGCGTCCTCTCCCTCGACCTGGGCCGGATGCGCGGCCTGCTCGCGCTCGACCCGGTCTCCTCGACCGCGACCCTCGAGCCCGGCCTGCGCGGCCCCGAGGCCGAGGCGCTGCTCGCGGCGCACGGGATGATGCTCGGCCACTTCCCGCAGTCCTTCGAGTACGCCACGATCGGCGGCTTCGCCGCGACCCGGTCGAGCGGCCAGTCCAGCGCCGGGTACGGCCGCTTCGACGCGATGGTCGTCGGCCTGCGGGTCGCCACCCCCGTCGGCGAGGTGCGCCTCGGCAGCGCCCCGGCCAACGCGTCCGGCCCCGACCTCCGCGAGCTCTTCCTCGGCTCCGAGGGCGCCTTCGGCGTGATCACCGAGGTCACGCTCCGGGTCCGCCCGCTGCCCGAGGTCAAGGAGTACGAGGGCTGGCGCTGGGCGAGCTTCGCCGACGGGGCCGACGCGATGCGCGCGCTCGCCCAGTCCGACCTGCTGCCCACCGTCATCCGGCTCTCGGACGAGAACGAGACCGCGATCAACCTCGCGGACCCGGAGTCCATCGGCGGCGAGGGGAACGCCGGCTGCCTGATGATCGTCGGCCACGAGGGCACGCCGGCCGCGGTCGCCGCCAAGAGGGCTGCGGTCACCGAGGCGCTGACCGCGCTCGGCGGTACCCCCCAGGGCTCGGGTCCGGGCGAGGCGTGGGCGCACGGCCGCTTCAACGCGCCGTACCTGCGCGACAGCCTGCTCGACGTCGGCGTCCTCGTCGAGACCCTCGAGACCGCCACCTTCTGGAGCAACCGCGAGAACCTCTACGCGCGGGTCAAGGCTGCGCTCGAGGAGAGCCTGGGTGAGGGCACGATGGTGCTCTGCCACATCTCGCACGTGTACCCGACCGGCTGCTCGCTCTACTTCACCGTCGCCGCCCCGGCGGGCGACGACCCGCTCGGGCGTTGGCTGCCCGCCAAGGCCGCGGCCTGCGAGGCGATCGTCGCCGCCGGCGCCGCGATCACCCACCACCACGCGGTCGGCACCGACCACAAGCCGTACCTCACCGCGGAGATCGGTGAGATCGGCGTCGAGGTGCTGCGCGCGGTGAAGAGGGCCGTCGACCCCGCCGGCATCCTCAACCCCGGGGTGCTGATCCCGTGACGCCGGGCAGCCGCAGGGCGTTCGCCTTCCTCGTGAACCCGGCCTCCGGCGGGGGCGCGGCGCCCAAGGTCGTCGTTCCGCTCGCCCGGGCGCTGCGCGAGGCCGGTGCCGAGGTCGAGGTCACCTACACGGCCTCGGCGGCGGAGACGCCTGCGCTGGTCGAGGCGGCAGTCGCCCGCGGCGCCGTCGTGGTGTCGGTCGGCGGCGACGGGATGCTCTCGTCGGTCGCCGGCGCGGTGGCCGAGCGCGAAGGCGTGCTCGCCGTCGTCCCGGCCGGTCGCGGCAACGACTTCGCCCGGATGCTCGAGGTGCCCACCGACACCGCCGCCCAGGCGCGACTCCTGCTGGACGGCGCCCCGCGGCGCATCGACCTCCTCCGGGTGACCGGGGGCGACGGCACGACGTCCGTCGTGGCGGGGTCGGTCTATGCCGGCGTCGACGCCCGCGCCGCCGAGATCGTCGACCGCTCGCGCTGGCTGCCCTCGAAGCTGCAGTACCCCTACGCCGCCGTCCGCGCCCTCGCGACCTACCGCCCCGTCGAGTGCGTGCTCGAGGTGGACGGCGTCCGCAGCACCCACCAGGCCGCGACCGTCGTCATCGCCAACTCGCGCTTCTACGGCAAGGGCATGGCGATCGCGCCGGCCGCCTCCCTCGACGACGGCCTGCTCGACGTCATCGTCATCGAGGCGGCCTCCCACCTCGACCTGATCCGCGCCCTCCCCAAGGTGTACGACGGCAGCCACGTCGACCTCGCCGAGGTGACCGTGCGGACCGGCCGCCGGGTCAGGCTCTCCGGGCAGCACCGTGGGGGCGGCGCCGTACCCGTGGGTGCCGACGGCGAGGCCCTCGGAGCCCTCCCTGCCGACGATGCGGCGCCGCTGACCGTCGAGCTGCTGCCCGCCGCGGGTCGGGTGCTGGCCTGAAATGAGTTTCACCGGCCGGCCGGTGAAACTGGCGCTTGGACGAGGAAACTTCCTCGTCCAAGCGCCAGTTTTGTCGTCCAACCCCCCGGCAGTTCCACCAGCCGGCCGGTGAAACTGTCTCGGGCGCCGCCCGGCTCAGGAAGGAGCCGGCAGCGACCGCGCGATGATCTCCTTCATGATCTCGCTGGTGCCGGCGTAGATCTGCGAGACCCGGAGGTCGGCCCAGACGCGGGCGATGGGGTACTCGTTCATGTAGCCGTAGCCGCCGTGCAGCTGCAGGCACTTGTCGGCGACCTTCTGGGCGCGCTCGGAGCACCACAGCTTGGCCATCGCGACGGTGGGGATGTCGAGCTTGCCCTCGATGTGGAGGCCGATGCACTCGTCGACGAAGGAGCGGGCGACGCGGGCCTCGGTGGCGACCTCGGCCATCTTGAACTTGGTGTTCTGGAAGCCCCAGATCGGCCGGTTGAAGGCGTGCCGGTCGTGCACGTAGCGCAGGGTCTCCTCAAGGCAGAACTCCATGGCGGCCACGTTGGCGAGGGCGACGATCAGTCGTTCCTGCGGCAGCTGCTCCATCAGCTGGATGAAGCCCTGGCCCTCCTCGGTGCCGAGCAGGTTGGTGACCGGGACCCGGACGTCGACGAAGCTGAGCTCGGAGGTGTCCTGGCCCTTCATGCCGACCTTGTCGAGCACCCGGCCCCGCGAGAAGCCCGGGGTGTCGGTCGGCACGATGATCAGCGAGATGCCGGCGGCGGCCTCCTCGGGGTTGGTCTTGGCGACCACGATCACCACGTCGGCCTGGGCGCCGTTGGTGATGAAGGTCTTGGCGCCGTTGACGACGTACTCGTCGCCCTCGCGGATCGCCTTGGTCTTCACGTTCTGCAGGTCCGAGCCGGTGCCGGGCTCGGTCATCGCGATGGCGCCGACCGCCTCGCCGCTGGCGAGCTTGGGCAGCCAGGCGTGCTTCTGCTCCTCGGTGCCGTAGTTGAGGATGTAGTGGGCGACGATGCCGTTGTGGAGCGAGGCGCCCCACGAGCTGTCGCCGACGCGGGCCTGCTCCTCGATGAGGATCGCCTCGTGGGCGAACGTGCCGCCCCCGCCGCCGTACTCCTCGGGGACCGAGAGGCACAGCAGGCCGACCTCGCCGGCCTTGTTCCACAGGTCGCGGTCGACCTGCTTGTTGGCGATGTAGGTCTCGATGTTGGGCTTGATCTCCTTCTCGCAGAAGGTCCGGGCGAGATCGCGGACGTCGTCGAGGTCGGAGTCCATCCAGGGTGAGCGGCGCATGGGTACAGGGTGTATCACGTCGGGCCCTGCGGATACAAGGTGTATCCGGAAGTCCGCGCGCGATAGCGTCGGCGCCATGGTCGACGTGGCGGACGTGGCGAAGTGGGTCGACTCGACCGTGCGCCGGCGCAGCGCCAAGGAGGCGCTCGAGGGCGACGCGCGCCGGGCCCAGGTCGTCCAGGCCGCCGTCGACGCGATCGAGGAGGGTGGCGCGCAGGTCGGGATGGGCCAGATCGCCGAGCGCGCCGGCATCCCGCGACCCAACGTCTACCGCCACTTCGCGAGCAAGGAGCAGCTCGACGCGGAGGTCGCCCGGTTCGCCGCGGCCGAGCTGCTGCGCCGGGTGCGGCCCCACCTGTCGACACCGGGTACGCCGGTCGAGATCGTCCGCGGTCTGATCGCGCCGTGCGTCGCCTGGGCCGCCGAGCACCCGCACCTGTTCCGCTTCCTCGCCGCCCAGCAGCAGACCAAGGCGCTGCACCGCGCGCGCGTGGGCCGGACCCGGCTGCTGAGCGAGATCGCGGACGCCGCCCGCGCGTACCTCAGCGAGACGCCGCTGTCCGCCGACCCGCCCGAGGGCGTCCTCGTCGGGGTGATGGGCATGGTCGACGCAAGCATCATCTGGTGGTTCGACCACCACGACGAGACCCAGGACCAGCTCGTCGACCGCCTCACCCGCCAGGTCGTCGCGGTGCTGGTCGACACCCTGGCGCAGTACGGCCTCGTCGTCCCCGACGGCCTCGTGTTCCGGCCGGTCCCCGCGAGGTCGGAGGACTGAGCCGGGAATACCCGCGCCGGCGGCCGCCTTGTGGCACCATCATTTCAAGTTTGAAATAATGGAGCGACCATGACGACCTGCCCCACCCGCGCCCGACGCGCACCCCGCGTCGGCGCCGCCACCGGCATCGCTGATCCCGCCGGCCCCGCCGATCTCGCCGACGTCCCCGCGGCCGCGGTGCGCACCCGGGTCGTCGTCCCGCTGCGCTTCCCGGACGGCTACGAGACGACCGCCGACGTCGTCACCTTCGAGGGGCTGGTCGACGGCAAGGAGCACCTGCTGCTCGGTCTCGGCGCGTGGCGCGAGCGCCTCGACGACCTGGTCCACGGCGGCCCGGCACCGCTGGTCCGCCCGCACAGCGAGTGCCTGACCGGCGACGTGTTCGGCTCGCAGCGATGCGACTGCGGACCCCAGCTGCGCGAGGCCGTGGAGCGGATCGCCGACGAGGGCGGCTTCCTGCTCTACCTGCGCCAGGAGGGCCGTGGCATCGGCCTGTACGCCAAGCTCGACGCCTACGCCCTGCAGGACGCCGGACTCGACACCTACGAGGCCAACGTCGCGCTCGGCCGCGGCGAGGACGAGCGCGACTACCGCGCGGCCGCCCAGATGCTCCGTGCGATCGGCGCCGACCGGATCCGGTTGCTCAGCAACAACCCCGACAAGGCCCGCCAGCTCGGGGAGTACGGCGTCGCGGTCGGCGAGCGGGTCCCGACCGGGGTGCACCTGTCGGCGGCCAACGAGCGCTACCTCACCGTGAAGCGCGACCACACCGCCCACACCCTCGACCTCGACGGGCTCTCGGCATGAACCGCCCCACTCCGTTCTCCGCTCTCCCGCTCCGCTCCTCCGCGAACAACGGACCGGGGACCCGATGAGCGAGATCCGCTGGCTCGACGAGGAGGAGATGGCGGCCTGGCTGCCGCTCGTCCGGCTGGTCCACGAGCTCCCGCAGGCGATCGACCGGCGGCTGCGTGAGGAGGCCGGCATCACGCATACCTACTACGCGATGCTCGCCAACCTCTCCGCAGCGCCGGACCGGATGCTGACGATGGGCGAGCTGGCGCGGCTGACCGTGACCAGTCCCTCGCGGCTCACCCACGCGATCGCCGTCCTCGAGGAGCGCGGCTGGGTCACCAAGGCGCACTGCCCCAGCGACCGCCGCAGCCAGTTCGCGGTCCTCACCGACGACGGCCAGGCGCTCCTCGACCGGATCGCCCCCCACCACCTCGCCCAGGTCCGCTCACTGGTCTTCGACCGGCTCACCCCGGCGCAGGTGCGCAGCCTCGCCGAGATCGCCACCGCCCTCGTCGACCCCGTCGAGGCCTTCGGCGAGGCCTGACCCACGCCGCCGGGGTCAGCCGAACGACCAGACCAGGATCTCGGTCGGCACCCCCGCCGTCACCTCGTACGACGGCCCGTCGCTCACGCACAGCGCGTCGCCCGCCGACAGCGGCTCGGCCAGCGACGAGCGGAGCAGCGCGCCCGTCGTCAGGAAGGCGTGCACCCGCGGCGCGGCGGGCAGGGCGACGGTCTCGCCGGCGCCGAGGCGGACCACGTCGAGACTCGCGCCGGCGACACCGACCGTCAGCGGCCCGCCGGGGCCGACCAGGCGGACCAGCCCGGCGCCGGGTCCGGCCGCCACCGATGCCCGCGCGTAGCCGGGTGGGGCGTCGGGGTCGTCGGGCCGCAGCCAGACCTGCACGAACCGCGCCGGCCCGTCGGGGCCGGCGACCTCCGCGTGCCGCACGCCGGCGCCCGCCGACAGCACTGCGCAGTCCCCGGCCGCCAGGGTCTCCTCGGCGCCCGTGGCGTCACGGTGCACGACCGCGCCGGACACCACCCAGGTGATGATCTCCAGCCCCTCGTGCGGGTGCTCCTCGAACCCGGTTCCGCGCCCGAGGACGTGGTCGTCGTGGCACACCATCGGGCCGAAGGACAGGCGGTCGGGGTCGAGGTGCGGACCGAAGGAGAACCCGTGGCGGCTCAGCCGCCCGGGCTCCCGTTCGAGGAACCGGTCCGTTCCCCTGCGGATCTCCACGTTCACGTGACAGATTGTGCCGGGAGGGAATCGAGGAGCTCCCGGCGCTCCGGCCGTCGCGCGTGGGCGTGTCGTCGGCCGGCACAGGAAGCGGTCGTGGAAAGGTCCTGTTTGCGATGGTCGGGCCGACGGGGGACAGGGTGGGAGATCTCGCCGGCCGTTTTCCGGCCGACTTCCGCTTCGGCACCAGCACGGCGTCGTACCAGATCGAGGGCGCGGTCGACGAGGACGGACGCGGCCGGTCGATCTGGGACACGTTCAGCGCCGAGCCCGGCCGGATCGTCGACGGCTCGAGCGGCGCGGTCGCCTGCGACCACTACCACCGCTGGCCCGAGGACATCGCCCTCATGCGCGGCCTCGGCGCCTCCGGCTACCGGTTCTCGATCGCCTGGCCGCGGATCCAGCCGACCGGTTCCGGCCCGGTCAACCAGGCCGGTCTCGACTTCTACGACCGCCTCGTTGACGGCCTGCTCGAGGCCGGGATCAAGCCGATGGCGACCCTTTACCACTGGGACCTCCCGCAGGGCCTCGAGGACGACGGCGGCTGGCTCAACCGCGCGACCATCGACCGGTTCGCCGACTACGCCGCGATCGTCGGCGAGCGTCTCGCCGACCGGGTCACCGACTGGGTGCCGGTCAACGAGCCCAACGTCGTGACCCTGATGGGGTACGCCGTCGCGATGCACGCCCCGGGCAAGGCGCTCATGTTCGACGCGCTCCCCGCCGGCCACCACCTGCTCGTCGCCCACGGCCGCGCCGCGATCGCGCTGCGCGCCGCGGGCGCCACCAGCGTCGGCTGCGCCAACAACCACGCCCCCATCTGGCCGGCCAGCGACGACCCCGCCGACGTGGGTACCGCGAAGCTCTTCGACACGCTGTGGAACGCCCACTACCTGGAGGGCATGCTGCTCGGCCGCTACGCCGACGACCTGATGACGCTGCTCGAGCCGCACGTGCGCGACGGCGACTTCGCGACGATGCGCCAGCCGCTCGACTTCTACGGCGTCAACTACTACAACCCGATGCGGATCGCGGCGGCCGACGAGAGCGCCGAGCTGCCGTTCGAGTTCCGCGAGGTGCTCGGCTACCCGATGACCGACTTCGGCTGGCCGGTCGTGCCGGACGCGCTGCGCGAGTGGCTGATCACCCTCCGCGCGCGGTTCCGGGCCGCCGTCCCCCCGATCGTGATCACCGAGTCCGGCTGCTCCTACAACGTCGGACCCGACGAGCACGGCGTCGTCGACGACCACCTGCGCATCGACTACCACGCGCTGCACCTGGGCGCGGTGGCCGAGGCGATCGAGCGCGGCGTCGACGTCCGCGGCTACTACGCCTGGTCGCTCATCGACAACTTCGAGTGGTCCGAGGGCTACACCCAGCGGTTCGGCCTCGTGCACGTCGACTTCGAGACCCAGAAGCGCACCCCCAAGCGCTCCTACAGCTGGTACGCCGACCTCGTGGCCGAGCACGCCCGGCGGTCGGCCGGAGCCTAGGGAGTACTAGCCTCTCGAGGCATGCGCGCAGTCCAGGTCGTCACCACCACGGGTCCCGCCGACGTCGTCGTCCGGGAGGTGCCGGATCCGACGCCCGGACCCGAGGACGTGCTGGTCGAGGTGCACACCGTCGGGGTGTCGTTCCCTGACCTGCTGCTCAGCCGCGGCCAGTACCAGCTGCGTCCCGAGCCGCCGTTCACCCTCGGCGTCGACTACGCCGGCGTCGTCGTGTCCGGCCCGGGCTTCGAGCCGGGGCAGCGGGTCGTGGGTGTCGGGGGGTACGGCGGCGCCGGCGAGCTGGTCGCCGGGCCGCGCCAGTCGATCTTCGCGCTGCCCGACGGGGTCACGTTCGACGAGGCCGTCGCCCTGCCGATGAACTACCTCACCGCGCTGTTCGCGCTCGACGAGCGGGCCGGCCTGCGTCCCGGCGAGACCGTTCTCGTCCACGGCGCGGCCGGTGGCGTCGGCACCGCCACGATCCAGGTGGCCAAGGGCCTGGGCGCGCGCACCATCGCGGTCACCAGCACGGCGGAGAAGGCGGCGTACGCGCGGGCGGGGGGTGCCGACGAGGCCGTGCTGTTCGACGGCTTCAAGGACGCCGTCATGGAGCTGACCGGAGGCAAGGGCGTCGACGTCGTGCTCGACGTCGTGGGCGGCGACGCGTTCACCGACTCGCTGCGGGTCCTCGCCCCGCAGGGCCGGCTGATGGTCGTCGGGTTCGCCGCCGGTGCCGGCATCCCCGAGGTCAAGGTCAACCGGCTCCTGCTCAACAACATCGACGTCCGCGGCGTCGGCTGGGGCGCCTACGCCTTCACCCGCCCCGACTACCTCCAGCAGCAGTGGGCCCAGCTGGTCCCGATGATCGAGTCGGGCGTGGTCAAGCCGCCGATCGGCAAGGTGTACCCGATGGCGGAGTTCGGCCGGGCCCTGGCCGACATGGACGAGCGCGCCGCGTTCGGCAAGCTCGTGGTGCGCCTGCGCGACTGAGCGGTCAGCAGCGGACCAGGTCGACCGTCCACCACAGCTGCTCGCCGACCGACTCGACGCCGAGGCCGACCAGCCGCAGCCGGCAGTCGAGCAGCACCGCGCGGTGCGGCGGGCTGTCCAGCCACCGGTCGAGGGCGCTGCGGGCGCTCGTCGGCCCCCTCGCGATGACCTCGCCCATCCTCGCGGCGTTGCGGAAGCCGGCCGCAGCGACCCGGTCGCGCAGCACGGGCTCGCCGGGCAGCTGGTGGGACAGGGTGCCGGTCGCCCCCATCGCCGCCGAGTGCGCGGCGGCGGCCCCGTGGAGCCCGGCCTTGGGGCGGAGCCGGCGACAGCCCGCCTGGCGTCGTACGACGTTGACCCGGTCGAGGAGCTGGACCTCGACCCGGGCGGTGTCGATCCGGGGCGCCGGACGCGGCGCGGGGGCAGGGTGCGACGAGGCGGGCGCCATGGTCAGCACGACCGTCGCGAGGACGGCGCCGGGGAGGAGTACCGAGCGCACGGGGAGCATCATGGCGGTCCCCGGCCGGTTTGTCAGCGGCGGCCGAAGTCCTGGGTCCACCACAGGTGGTCGCCCTGCGCGATGACGCCGACTCCGATCTGGCGCAGGCGGCAGTCGAGGATGTTCTTGCGGTGGCTCGGGCTGGCCATCCACGCCTGCATCACGTCGCGCGGCGACGCGAAGCCGGAGGCGATGTTCTCGGCCAGTCGCCGCCAGCCGCGGTAGCCGGCGTACGTGATCCGTTCGCCCAGCCCGGCCTCGCCGGGGAGGAAGTGGACCATGGTGCGGTACTGCGCCATGCCCACGCTGTGGGTGCGCGCCGAGGTCCGCAGCCTCGCGTTGGGGCGCAGCGTGCGGCAGCCGGCACGGGCGCGCCGCTTGTTGACCAGCCGGACCACGCGGTCCTCGAACGCGACGTTGATCGACATCGGCGTCGGCGCCTGGGCCGCGGTGCCGGGCGCCGCCGGCTGCGGGGACGGTGCGCTCTGCTGCCCGCCGAGCAGCGCGGCCAGCAGGCCGGCGAGCAGGTCGGTCAGGGTGCCGGTGGGCGGCGGCGTGTCCGACGCCGTGAGGGTCGTCCCCGCCGGCGCCGCCGAGGCGGAGGTGGCCGACAGCGTGACGGGCAGCGCGGTCAGGACCGCGAGGGTGGCCGCCAGCGCGAGGGAGCGGGAGCGGCGGAGCAGCATGACATCGATGGTGCGCTGTGCGGCGCTCTCGCCGCGTCGGCACTCCGTGTCGCGTTCGCTGGCCCCGAAGGGCTAGGCAAAAGGCGGCGGCTAGTCCTGAAGGGCTAGCAAGAAGCAGCGGAGGTCAGCGGACGCCGAAGTCCTGGGTCCACCACAGCTGGTCGCCCTCGAGCACGACGCCGACGCCGAGCTCGCGCAGCCGGCAGTTGAGGATGTTGTGCCGGTGGCTCGGGCTGTTCATCCACGCGGTCGTCACCGCCTCCGGCGAGCTGAACCCGCGGGCGATGTTCTCGGCGACCAGGCTCCAGCCGCGGTACCCCGCCCGGGTGATCCGGGCGGAGAACTTCGCCTCGCCCGGCAGCTGGTGGGACATCACGCGGGCCTGGGCCATGCTGATGGTGTGCCGACGGGCCGCCTTGCGCAGCTGGTTCGACGCCTTGAGCGGGCGGCAGCCGTTGCTCCTGCGCTGCTCGTTGGTGAGCTGGAGGACCCGGTCCTCCATCGCCCGCTGCACCAGCATCCGGGCGGGGACCAGCCGCGGACCCGGCGTCGGTACGACGGCCGCGGCCGTCGTACCCGTCCCGGTGTCGGCGGAGGCGGGCCCGAGCAGGCCGAGGCCGAGGCCGAGCACGAGGCACGGCACCAGGGCGAGCGAGCGGGTCATGCCCGGTCGATCGGTGACCGCGCGGGCGTCCTGAGCGCGACCGCGGAAATCAGGACCTACGTCCCCGGGGCGCCCATCCGAGCGGACCCCCGGGGACCGCTCTCGTGCCCGCGCGGATGCGCGACGTGCCGAGCAACGACTACTCGTCCGGGTCTAGTCTCGGCGCGTGAGCATCCTCGACGACGCCCGCCCGGGCATGGACCTCGACATCCGCCCGCAGGACGACCTCTTCGGCCACGTCAACGGCACCTGGCTGACCGAGTCCGAGATCCCCGCCGACCGGTCCAGCTGGGGACCGTTCGTCCAGCTCGCCGACCAGGCGGAGGAGGACGTGAAGGCGATCATCACCGAGCTCGCGGCCCGTCCGTCCGGCGACGACGACGCCCGCAAGATCGCCGACCTGTTCAACTCCTTCATGGACACCGACCGGGTCGAGGCCGCGGGCCTCGCGCCGGCCCAGCCGCTGGTCGACGCCGTCGCCGCGCTGCGCGACGTCCGCGACGTCGCCGCCTTCCTCGGCGAGTTCGAGCGGATCGGTGGCTACGGCCTGTTCGGGTCCTACGTCGACACCGACAGCAAGCAGTCCGACCGCTACCTGTTCCACGTCGTCCAGGGCGGTCTCGGCCTGCCCGACGAGTCCTACTACCGCGACGACAAGTTCGCCGAGATCCGCACGGCGTACGTCGCCTACCTGGCCCGGCTGCTCACCCTCGGCGGCCACGCCGACCCCGAGGCCGCCGCACAGCGGATCCTCGCCCTCGACACCGAGCTCGCCAAGGGGCACTGGGAGCGCGCCGAGACGCGCGACGTCCAGAAGACCTACAACCTGATGAGCGCCGAGGAGCTCAAGGCGCTGTGCCCGGCGTTCGACTGGGACGCCTACGTCACCAACCTCGGCGGACAGCTCACCGGCCCGCACGCGACCATCGCCGAGGTCGTGGTCAAGCAGCCGTCGTACCTCGAGCACCTCTCGGGCGTCTTGGAGTCCGAGCCGATCGAGGCCTGGCGCGACTGGTTCCTCTCGCGGGTGCTGCGCTCCGCGGCGCCGTACCTGTCCGAGGAGTTCGTGCAGACCAACTTCGACTTCTACGGCCGCACCCTGTCCGGCACCCCCGAGCTGCGGGCCCGCTGGAAGCGCGCGGTCGCCTTCGTCGAGGGCGCGATCGGCGAGGCCGTCGGCAAGGAGTACGTCGCCCGCCACTTCCCGCCGGCCAGCAAGGCGATGATGGACGAGCTGGTCGCCAACCTGCTCGCCGCCTACCGCCAGTCGATCAGCAAGCTCGACTGGATGACCGAGGAGACGAAGGAGCGGGCCTACGAGAAGCTCGCGACCTTCCGGCCCAAGATCGGCTACCCGGAGAAGTTCCGCGACTACAGCGCGCTGGTCGTCGTACCGGACGACCTGGTGGCCAACGCCCAGGCCGCCGCCGGCTTCGAGACCGACCGGCAGCTCGCCAAGATCGGCTCGCCGGTCGACCGCGACGAGTGGTTCATGCTCCCGCAGACGGTCAACGCCTACTACAACCCCGGCACCAACGAGATCTGCTTCCCCGCGGGCATCCTGCAGAAGCCGTTCTTCAGCCCCGACGCGCTCGAGGCCGAGAACTACGGTGGCATCGGCGCGGTGATCGGGCACGAGGTGGGCCACGGCTTCGACGACCAGGGCGCGCAGTACGACGGTGAGGGCAACCTCAACGACTGGTGGACCGTCGACGACAAGGCCGCCTTCGAGGTGAAGTCGAAGGCCCTGATCGCCCAGTACGACGCCTTCTCGCCGCGCAACCTGCCCGGCGAGCACGTCAACGGCGCGCTCACCGTCGGTGAGAACATCGGGGACCTCGGCGGCCTCACCATCGCCCACACCGCGTTCCAGATCGCCCAGGGTGGCGCCGCGTCGGTCGAGGACCGCGCCAAGCTCTTCCTCAACTGGGCCTACGTGTGGCGCACCAAGCGCCGGCTCGAGCAGGAGCAGCAGTACCTCACCATCGACCCGCACAGCCCGCCGGAGTTCCGCGCCAACATCGTGCGCAACCTCGACGAGTTCCACGAGGTCTTCGGCACCGCCCCCGGGGACGGGCTGTGGCTCGACCCCGAGGACCGGGTCCGGATCTGGTGAAGGACGAGGCACCCCGCGAACGCTCGGGCGATCCGGGACGGTGGCCTCGCTATCTCGAGCCCGATGAACGGCTCGGCGAGCATCTCGACACCGACGGCCTGCCGTTGCCGTCGGCGGACGGCGGGCACGACGCCGTCACGGCGTGGGAGTCGCGCCGGTCCAGGGCGCGGCGGTCGCGCAAGTGGCTCCGGCTGGGTGTGGTCGTCGCCGTGGTCTCGACCTGGGGCGCGGTGAGCCGCGCTGGTGGGGGTGAGCAGGAGCCGGAGCCATACCCGGCCGAGGCCGGGTACCAGCCGATCGCGACCGCTGGGAGCTTCGCCGCGCTCGCGGAGGCGCTGACGGTGCAGACCGGGGGCACGGACATCCTCGAGCTGCGCGGCTACGGCCCCGACGAGATGCAGGTGACGGTCCCGCCCGCGCAGCCGGACGACCTCGCCGAGGTGTGGCGCTGGGACGGCTCCCGCCTGGAGAAGTGGATGGGCGAGCAGGCCGGCGACCGGGCGCCGTTCGACCTCGCCGACGTCAAGCCCGCGGTCCTGGTCGCCGTCGACGAGGAGGCCCGCAGCCGCAGCGACGGGCGCCTCAGCGACAGCCGGTACGGCGTCGAGAAGCCCGTCGACGCGGCCGACCACTGGATCTACGTCAGCGTCACGGAGGTCGACCACGGCGGCGTCTCCTTGTGGGCCGACCTCGACGGCGACGTCGAGTCCGAGCTCGTCAACAAGAGCTGGCGCGACGACTGAGCGACCCGCTTCCGGGGCCGGGCCGCCCGATCGGGCTCAGTTGATCTGGAACAGGAGGCCCTCGTCGGTCTGCGCGATGGTGCTGGGGTTGCGCTCGTAGGTCACCACCGCGAACCCGCCCGGGCAGAGCAGCTCGAGCTGGTGGACTTCGTGGATCCGGCGGACCTGGACGCCGTTCTCGGCTGCGTGGAGCAGCTGCGCCGCGGTGGCGTCCGAGAGGCCCGAGATCATGGGTCGATTCTGCTCGAACACACGTTCGTACGCCATGGCTGTCGAGGACCTTCCCCTTGTTGCTAGCGGGTTCTCGCGTTTGCTCATCGCGGCTGCGCTGTCGCGGCGGGGACCGTGAGCCGACCGCCGAGCCGGGGCCCTACGCCCCTTCCTCGTTGCTGCCTTTCGGGACGGTGCCGGCTACGTGACCGAAGCGCGGTGGACAGTTCCGGCAGCGCGGCGGGTGGTTTCGAGGCTCGTCGCTGGCGCTCCTCACACCTCAACCACCGAGGGGCTCGTCGCTGGCGCTCCTCACACCTCAACCACCGAGGGGCTCGTCGCTGGCGCTCCTCATGCCCAACCACCGGGAGGGCCGTGGGCCGACGGCGGAACCCGTCCTCCTGGGTCCCTTCCACGTCGCCGCCTTCGGAACATGTGGCAACTCAACCGAGAGGAAGCGGCAACTCAACGGCGAGGAAGTGGCAACTCAACGACCACGCGACCGGCCGCCCGCCGGAGAGCCCGGGAAATAGGTGCAGCCGCTGGCGTCTCGGGTCACCAGCGGCTGCAAGAGACACTCTACGGGGTGGGTGGTCGGGCCGTCTCGCGATCGGCGAGGTTCGGTCGTTAAAGATTCGTCACACCGGGAGCGGTCCGCCTGTGGATGCCCGGTCGGTCGTGTCGGGCGCCGCTGGTAGACACGGGGCATGGACACCCAGGCCCCCGCCGACGCCGCCGTCCGCGCCCGGGCGGAGGAGCACCTCCGCGCCCTCGTCGGACGCCCCGACGCCACCTTGTACGACGACCAGTGGGCCGCCATCGCCGCGCTGGTCGTCGACCGGCGCCGCGCCCTGGTCGTCCAGCGCACGGGGTGGGGCAAGTCCGCGGTCTACTTCGTGGCGACCCTGCTGTTGCGCGAGCAGGGCAGCGGGCCGACGGTGATCATCTCGCCGCTGCTGGCGCTGATGCGCAACCAGATCGCGGCGGCGGAGCGGGCGGGGATCCGGGCGGTCACGGTCAACTCGACGAACATGGAGCAGTGGGACGAGGTCCACCGTGCGATCGCGGCGGGCGAGGTCGACGTGCTCCTGGTCAGCCCCGAGCGGCTCAACAACCCGGGCTTCCGCGACGAGGTGCTGCCCCGGTTGGCGGCGACCTGCGGGCTGCTGGTCGTCGACGAGGCGCACTGCATCTCCGACTGGGGCCACGACTTCCGGCCCGACTACCGCCGGATCCGGACCCTGCTGCGTGAGCTCCCCGACGGCATCCCGGTGCTCGCCACCACCGCCACCGCCAACCAGCGCGTCACCGACGACGTCGCCGACCAGCTGAACTCGGTGGTCGAGGTGCGAGGAGCGCCAGCGACGAGCCTCGAGACCCTCGTCCTGCGCGGCTCCCTCGACCGGGCGTCGCTGCGCCTCGGCGTGGTGCGGCTGACGACCGCGGAGCAGCGGCTGGCCTGGCTGGCCGACCACCTCGCCGAGCAGCCCGGCAGCGGCATCGTCTACTGCCTGACCGTGGCGGCCACCCAGGAGGTCGCCGACTACCTGCGTTCGCGGGGGCACCGGGTGGCGGCGTACTCCGGCCAGACCGAGCAGACCGAGCGGCTCGCGCTCGAGCAGGCGCTGGTCGCCGGGGAGGTCAAGGCGTTGGTGGCGACCAGCGCGCTCGGGATGGGCTTCGACGCGGCGCTCGGGTTCGTCGTCAACCTCGGCGCGCCCAACAGCCCCGTCGCCTACTACCAGCAGGTCGGCCGCGCGGGCCGCGGCACCGTCGACGACGCCACCGTGGTGCTGCTGCCGGCCACCGAGGACCGCGACATCTGGGCCTACTTCGCCTCGCTCGCGTTCCCGCGTGAGGAGCTGGTCCGCGAGACCCTCGCGGTGCTGGCCGAGGCGGGCCGCGCGCTGAGCACCGCTGCGCTCGAGCCGCGGGTCGACCTGTCTCGCAACCGGCTCGAGACGATGCTCAAGGTGCTCGACGTCGACGGCGCCGTGCGCCGGGTCAAGGGCGGATGGGAGTCCACCGGTCAGCCGTGGTCGTACGACGCCGAGCGCTACGAGCGGGTCGCCGCGGCCCGCCAGGCCGAGCAGCAGGCGATGCTCGACTACCTGCGCAGCGACGAGTGCAGGATGCGTTACCTCCGGCGCCAGCTCGACGACCCGGCGGTGCTGGCCGACCCGGAGTGGCGCTGTGGCCGGTGCGACAACTGCGGGGGTCTCGGGTTGTCGACCGAGGTGTCCGCCGCCGCGGTCGAGGAGGCCGCCGACCGGATCGCCCGCCCCGGCGTCCCGATCGAGCCCCGCAAGCTGTGGCCGAGTGGCCTCGCGGCGATCGGGGTCAGCCGGTCGGGGCGGATCAAGCAGCCCGCCGAGGAGGGCCGGGCCGTCGCCCGGCTCACCGACCTCGGCCACGGGGCGGCGCTGCGCGGACTGTTCGCGGTCGACGCCCCCGACGGGCCGGTGCCCGACTCGCTGGCCCGGGCGATGGTCACGATGCTGCGCGACTGGCAGCCGCGGGTCGACGCGATCGTGGTCGCCGAGTCCGAGCGGAAGCCCGCCCTGACCGCCGACCTCGCCAGCGGCCTGTCCCGCTTCCTGCAGGTCCCGGTGGTCGGCCGCTGGGCCGTGGTCGACCTGTCGGTGGGGCCCGACCGGGGTGCCACCAACTCGGCCCAGCGGGTCGCCGCGGTGAGCCGCCGGTGCGCGCTCCAGCTCGACGACCCGGCCGCGGTCGACGGGCGCCGGGTGCTGCTCGTCGACGACCGGGTGGTCACCGGGTGGTCGCTCACCCTGGCGGCGGAGGCGCTGCACGCAGCCGGCGCCGCGGGCGTCGTACCGCTCGTGCTGGGGGTGAACGGGTAGTTCGCCCGCGCGTCCGCCTCCCGCGATCGGGCGCCTGGCGCCCCTAGAGTCCGAACCATGACCGACGACGCTCCCGCGAACGGCACCCCCGAGCAGCCCGCCGACGGGCCGCCCCCGCCGCCCCCGCCGCCGGGGTCCTCGGCGCCCGAGACCGTCATCCGCCCGCCGGCCTCGGCGATCGTCACCGACCCGGACGACACGGATGCGACGGCCACCGACGACCGTGGGTCCGCCCAGCCGCCCCCGCCGCCGGTCGGCGCCGGCGTGCCGGGCCCCATCGAGCCGGGGGACCCGACCCGTGCCGCGCGAGCGGGTACGACGGCCGGCCTGGTCGCGCTCGGCGCCGGCCTGCTCGGCGCCGCCGTCCTCATCGCGGCGTTCCGCAGCCGCAGCGGCGACGACGGGCTCGACTGGTCCAACTACGGCGTCGGCCTCGGCGCCACCGCCGTGCTGTTCGTGATCGCGATCCTCGGCGCGCTGGCCGCTCGTCGTACCGGCGGCCGGGCGCGCGAGGAGGTCGTCACCTGGCCGGGCGTGGCCGGGATCCTCGCCACGGGCCTGATGATCGCCGTCGGGATCGACCGCGGCGACAGCTGGGTCGCCTACCTGGTCGGCGGCGTGATGGTCGCGCTCGCGGTGATCGGGTACCTCGCCGCGCGCCGCGCCGCCTTCGTGGTGGTCGCCATCCTCGGCCTGGCGCTCGTCTACGGCGTCGCGTTCGACGATGTCGTCGCCGACAGCCTCGGCGACGACCACCCGCAGGTGATCACCGCGGTCCTGGTCGCGCTCTTCGTCGTCGTCGTCACCCTCGTCGGCTGGGCGCTGCCGAGCCGGGCGGTGTCGGGGGTCGTGGTCGGGGCGTTCGGCCTGGTCGGAATCCTCGCGACCCTGGCTTCCTTCGCGGTGATGCGCTTCCTGGGCGGGATCCTCGACGGGTTCTTCGGTGGGATGTCATCGGGGTTCGACGCTGCGTCCGACGATGGCGCGACGTTCGGGTGGGTCAGCGTGTCGCCCGGGTTCCGGGAGGACGACGTGTGGTGGGTGGTCGTCCTCGGCGGCATCCTCGCCGTGCTCTGGGCGCTGGCCGCCACGGTCTCGGGCCACTCCGGGTTCTCCGTGCTCGCGATCGCGATGCCGGCGCTCGGCGTCCCGCTCGCCTCGGTCGCCCTGGCGGCCGAGCACCCGACCTGGTGGGCGGCGATCACCGCGACGGCCGGCGGCGTGCTGCTGCTCGGCGGTGTGGCGCTGGCCCGGCTGCGTGGTCGTCGTGTCGGCCCCACCGGCTAGCGTCCCCATGTGAGCTTCGTTCCCGTCTCCGGACCCGCGACCTTCCGGCCCGGGGATCCCGCGACGATCGAGTTCACCGATGCGGCCGGCGACCGCCGGATCGCCCTGCCCGTCAGTGCCGCGCTGCCGGTGCTGAGCAGGTCGCGCACCGCCGACGACGCCCACCCCAGCGTGCGCCTGCTCAGCGGTGCGGCGCTGCTCGGGCTGCGCCTGGTCGCCGCCGGCAAGGTCGCTCCCGACGCGGGCGGCCGCGCCTGGCGGGTCGAGGGGCTCGACCCGCGCGACCAGGACGCGGTCGAGCGCCTCGCCCGCTCCTTCGATGCCGACGACGAGCTGGTCCGCGAGATGCTCGACGCGGTCGCCGACACCCTGCCGCGCGCGGCGCCGAGCGCGCCACGCAGCCCCGCCCCGGTGGCCGCCGGCACCCCGGAGGAGTTCGCCGAGCGGGTACGACGCCGGCTGGCCGAGCGGCGCGACGACGCCGTGCTGCCCGAGCTGGTCCGGATCTCGCTGCGGGTCGAGGCCGACGAGGAGGAGCTGGTCGCGGGCACGGTGCGGCTGGTGCTGCAGGTCCACGACGAGCGCGACCCGCTCCACGTGTGCGACGCCGCGCTGCTGTGGACCGGCGGAGCGGCCGAGCACGGCTTCGGGCGCCGGGCCCGGGTGCACGCGAGCATCGCGCTGCGGGCGGCTGCCGACGCGTGGCCGGTGCTCGACCGGCTGCTCGGCCTCGCCGTCCCCGACCAGCTGACCCTCGACGGCGCCGAGATCGGGAGCCTGCTCGAGCACGTCGGTGCCCTGCGCGACGCCCGCGTCGACGTGCACTGGCCGCGCGCGCTCGGCCCCGAGCTGACCACCCGCGCGGTACTCGACCGGCGCCGCGAGCGCGGCGGCCCGGCCCGTGGGGAGGAGCTGCCGCTGCAGGACAGCCCGTTCTCGACCGAGGGCCTGTTCTCGTTCTCGTGGCAGGTCTCGCTGCACGGCGAGGCCCTCACCAGCGACGAGATGGCGGAGCTCGCGAAGGCGGCCAGCCCGGTCATCAAGCTGCGCGGCGCCTGGACCGTCGTCGACCCGACCACCGCCGAGCGCGCCCGCAGGCGCCTGATTCGCAAGGCCAGCGGCGCGCAGGCGCTGGCCGCCGCGCTGACCGGCGTCACCGAGCTGCCCACCGCCGGCGACGAGCAGCCCGACACCACCGAAGTCGTCGTCGGCGCGAGCCTGCTGAAGGTCCGTGAGCAGATCCTCGCGGCCGCGACCCGCGCGCCGGTCGCCGAGCCGGCCGGTCTCGCCGCCCACCTGCGCGACTACCAGCGTCACGGCCTGACCTGGCTCGCCGACCTCACCGGCCTCGGCCTCGGGGCCTGCCTCGCCGACGACATGGGCCTCGGCAAGACGATCACGCTGATCTCGCTCCACCTGCACCGCCTCGAGCAGGGCCGCTCCGACGGCGGGCCGACGCTCGTCGTGTGCCCGGCCAGCCTGCTCGGCAACTGGGAGGCCGAGGTCGAGCGGTTCGCGCCCGGCGTTCCCGTCCGCCGCTTCCACGGTGGCGCGCGCTCCCTCGAGGGGCTCGACAGGCCCGGCCAGCGCGGTGGCGGCTTCGTGCTCACCACCTACGGCACCCTGCGCCGCGACGCCGAGACCCTGGCCGGCGTGGCCTGGGACCTCGTGGTCGCCGACGAGGCCCAGCACGTCAAGAACTCCCGTACGTCGACCGCCCGGGCGTTGCGCCGTCTGCCCGCTCGGGCGCGGGTGGCCCTGACCGGCACCCCCGTCGAGAACGACCTCACCGAGCTGTGGTCGATCCTCGACTGGTGCGTGCCCGGGCTGCTCGGCAGCCGGCAGGCCTTCCGCCGCGTGTGGGGTGCGCCGATCGAGTCGGGCGCCGAACCGACGAAGGCGCGGCAGTTCGCCGACCTGATCGGCCCGTTCCTGCTGCGCCGCCGCAAGTCCGACCCCGGCATCGCGCCCGAGCTCCCGCCGAAGACCGAGACCGACCACCTGCTCGGCCTGACCCGCGAGCAGGTCGTCCTCTACGAGGCGTTCGTCAAGGACACCATGGAGCGGATCGAGCGCGCCGACGAGGAGACCCGACGCGGCCTCGTGCTCGCGCTGCTCACCGGCCTCAAGCAGATCTGCAACCACCCCGCCCAGTTCCTCAAGCAGTCCGGCGCGGTCCGCCTCACCGGCCGCTCCGAGAAGCTCGAGCTGCTCGACGAGCTGGTCGCGACCGTGCTCGCCGAGGACGGCGCGGTCCTGGTGTTCACGCAGTACGTCGCCCTGGCCCGCCTCGTCGAGCAGCACCTCACCGCGCTGGGGGTCCCCCACCAGTTCCTGCACGGCGGCACGCCCGTCGCCCAGCGCGAGGCGATGGTGCGCCGGTTCCAGGCGGCGGAGGTCCCCGTGTTCCTGCTCTCGCTCAAGGCGGGCGGCACCGGCCTCAACCTGACCCGCGCCGACCACGTCGTCCACTTCGACCGCTGGTGGAACCCGGCCGTGGAGGAGCAGGCGACCGACCGGGCCTACCGGATCGGCCAGACCCGGCCGGTGCAGGTGCACCGGATGGTCACCCGCGGCACGATCGAGGAGCGCGTCGCCCAGCTGCTCGACCGCAAGCGCCAGCTGGCCGACGCCGTCCTGGCCCGCGGCGACGCCGCGCTCACCGAGCTCAGCAACGAGGAGCTGCGCGACCTGGTCACCCTGCGCCGCCAGGCGCGGGAGGCCGTCGACGCGGAGGTGGGTGACTGATGCGCACCACCTTCACCCGCCAGACCCAGCCGACGCGCGGCGTCCGCTCGTGGTGGGGCAAGGCGTGGCAGCGGGCGGTGGAGGAGGCGGCGTACTCCGACGCCGAGCTGCGCCCCGGCCGCGCCCACGCGCGTCGCGGCGACGTCGGCGCGATCAGCGTCGAGCCGGGCGTCCTGCTCGCCGCCTGCCGCGACGGCGACGACGCGTGGACGGTCCAGGTCGGCGTCCCCCTCCTCGAGGAGGCCGCCCGCACCGCCCTGGTCGAGGCCGTCGCCGCCGAGTCCGGCCGGATCGCCGAGCTGCTCGCCGGCAACCTGCCCCATGACCTGGTCGAGCACGCCGAGGAGGTCGGCGTCGAGCTGCTGCCGTACGGCGGCGAGCTGAGCGCCACCTGCACCTGCCCCCACTACCTCGACCCGTGCCCGCACGCCATCGCGGTGCTGATCCAGGCAGGCTGGCTGGTCGACGCCGACCCGCTGGTGCTCTTCGCGCTGCGCGGCGTGGAGCGCGACCAGCTGCTCGCCGACCTGCACGCACGGACCGCGTCGGTGGCGACCTCGGCGACCGGGTCCGCGGGGCCGCCGAGCACCGCCGACCTGGCCGACGACGTGGAGCTGGTCGTCGACGCCGCCGTGCGTGCCCAGCGGCTGATCGCGCTCTTCGAGGCCGGCGCCGAGCTCCCCGACGGGCTGCTCTGAGCGCGGTGACTCCTAGCGCGGGGTGAAGGCCAGCGCGCGCAGCTCGTCCTGGTAGCCGGCGTACGTCGTCCGCATCGCCGCCGCCGGCCACCCGGCGGGAAGCAGGGCGGCCGGCAGCAGCGGGTCGGTGGCGAGGTGGCGGACCAGGTGCGCGGCGACCGCGAGCCGGGGCGCCGGCGCGGCGGTGCGCTCGAACCGCTCCAGCAGCGCCCGGCCCTCCCCGGCCCAGCCGGCGAGGTCCCACAGCCGGGAGGCGAGGTCGGCGGGGTCCTCGTCGGGCGTCGCCGCGAACGTGCTCAGCACCGCCTCGTCGGCGTACTCCCGCGGGCGGCGGAGGTTGGCGGGCCGGGTCCAGACGCCTTCGCGCAGCTCCGCCATCCGGTACGACGACAGCCGGTCGCGCAACGCCGCCCGCTCGGCTCCGGTGCGGCCCGCGACCACGACGACCGCCATCTCCCAGCTGCCGTCCCAGCCGGTCTCGGCGTCGAGCACGGCCTCGTCCTGTCGGCGCTGGCGGGCGGCGAGGCGGTCCCCGAGGACGTAGTGGGAGTCGTCCGGGGTGCGCCGCAGGTCGCCCGCGGCGACCGCGCGGGTCAGCGCGACCCGGGCGGTGGCGGGCGGGACGCCGAAGTGCTCACCGGCGCGCACCAGCTCGGCCGCCGACATCCGGTCGGGGTGCGAGCCGAGCAGCAGGCTCAGCATCACCGAGCGCGCCGAGAGCGGTGCGAGGTCCTCCACGAGCGACGATGCTACACATCTGGACACGGTTGTCGAGAAAATCGTAACATCGAGGCATGGCTACGCACGAGGTCGTCAACCAGGTCCCGCCGCTCGTCGGCCACGACACCTCCGCCGACCCGGCGCTGCTCGAGGGCATCGAGCGTGAGGGTGCCGGCTGGGCGCTCCCCGAGATCCGTGAGGTCGGCCGCCTCGCCGGCACGCCCGAGGCGATGGACTGGGGCCGGCTCGCGGAGCGGGTGCCGCCGCGGCTGCACACCCACGACCGCTACGGCCGCCGCGTCGACGAGGTGGAGTACGTCCCGGCGTACCACCAGCTCATGGACACCGCCGTCACCCACGGCATCCACGCGGCTCCCTGGGCCGACGACCGGCCCGGCGCCCACGTCGCGCGGGCGGCGAAGTTCTACGCCTGGAACGTCGACGCCGGCCACGGCTGCCCGATCTCGATGACCTACGCCGTGGTCCCGGCCCTGCGCGCCAACCCCGAGCTCGCCGCCCGCTTCGAGCCGCTGCTGACCAACCGGGCCTACGACTTCGGCCTGCGCGACCCCGCCACCAAGCGCGGCCTGATCGCCGGCATGTCGATGACCGAGAAGCAGGGCGGCTCCGACGTGCGCGCCAACACGACGACCGCGACCCCGGTCGCCGGCGAGCCGGGCAGCTACCGCATCGTCGGCCACAAGTGGTTCACCTCGGCGCCGATGTCCGACATGTTCCTCACCCTCGCCCAGGCCCCGGGCGGGCTGTCCTGCTTCCTGCTCCCGCGGGTGCTGCCCGGCGGGGAGGCCAACCCGATCCGGTTCCAGCGGCTCAAGGACAAGCTCGGCAACAAGTCCAACGCGTCGTCCGAGATCGAGTACGACAACGCGATCGGCTGGCTGGTCGGCGAGGAGGGCAAGGGCGTCAAGACCATCGTCGAGATGGTCAACATGACCCGCCTCGACTGCGTGATCGGCAGTGCCTCCGGCATGCGCAGCGCGCTGGTCCAGGCCGCCCACCACGCCCGCCACCGCGCCGCCTTCGGCAAGCTGCTCATCGACCAGCCGCTGATGCGCAACGTGCTCGCCGACCTCGCGGTCGAGTCCGAGGCCGCGACGACGGCGATGATGCGCCTCGCCGGCGCCAACGACCGCGCGATCCACGGCGACGCCGGCGAGGCCGCGCTGCGCCGCCTCGCGCTGGCCGCGACCAAGTACTACGTCTGCAAGCGCGGCCCGGTCCTCGCCAACGAGGCGCTCGAGTGCCTCGGCGGCAACGGCTATGTCGAGGACTTCGACCTGGCGCGGATCTACCGCGAGCTGCCGCTGCTGTCGATCTGGGAGGGCTCCGGCAACGTCGCCGCCCTCGACGCGCTGCGCGCCATCGGCCGCGAGCCCGAGTCCCTTGACGCGTTCTTCGCCGAGGCCGAGCTCGCCGTCGGCACCGACCAGCGCTACGACGACGCGCTGACCTCGCTCAAGAAGGAGCTGACCGACTTCGGCGACATCGAGCTGCGCGCGCGCCGCCTGGTCGAGCAGATCGCGGTGCTCTTCCAGGCCGGCCTGCTGATCCGCTACGCCCCGCCGGCCGTCGCCGACGCGTTCTGCGCGAGCCGCCTGGCCCGCGACTGGGGCAGCGCCTTCGGCACCCTGCCCGCCGGTCTCGACCTCGCCCCGATCCTGGAGCGCACCGAGCCCGGGTTCTGATCACTACCGCACCCCATGCGAACTGGTCGCGATTCGGGCCGAGTCACGACCAAACTGCATGGGGTGCGATGCCGAGTGCGCCGAGCGCCATCGAGGCCAGCAGGTCGCGCAGCGCGGCGTCGGGAATCCCGTGGCCGGCGCGGGGCGTGGAGTTGAGCAGCCCGAACGCGGCCTGGGCGGCGGCGTGGGCGCGGGGCTTGTCGAGGTCGGGCCGCAGGGTGCGCAGCTGGTCGGCCCACAGGTCGACGTAGGCACGCTGCAGCCGACGTACCTGCTCCCGGGCGTCCTCGGGCAGCGACTCCCAGTCGCGGTCCTGGACGATGATCAGCGGTCGGTGGCCGAGGGCGAACTCGACGTGCCAGTCGACCAGCCCGCGCAGCGCGGCGGCCGGGTCCCCGGCGCCGGCGGCCACCCGCTCGCGCCCGACCTCGAGCAGCCGCTCGCTGATCGAGGTGAGCATCTCGGCGAGCACGGCCTGCTTGGAGGCGAAGTGCTTGTAGAGCGCCGGACCGGAGATGCCGCAGGCCGCGCCGAGGTCGGCGACCGAGACGCCGTGGAAGCCGCGCGCAGCGAACAGGTCGGCGGCGGTCGTCAGGATCTGCTCGCGACGGGTCGGTTCGGTCGCGCTCACCCCCGAAGGCTAGGACACGGTGCGCTTTCGTGGGCGGGTACCCACGATGGGGCATGACGCTGCCGGTCCGCCGCTGCTAGGCAGGAGAACGGTGCGGCGCGCGCCACGGACCCGAGGAGCAGACCATGGGCAAGGCAGCGATCAGGATCGGTACGGCGGTGGCGGCGTTCGCCCTCGCAGCGACCGGAGCCCCCGCGGTGGCGGGCGCGACCGGCGGTGCGTCCGGCGGTGAGTCCGGCGACGGATCAGGCGGCGGAAGGGCCGAACCGCGGGTGGTCGCGCCCCTCGACGGTCCTCGCGGCGTCGACGCGCTCGGCCGCGGCCGGACCCTCGTCACGGAGACCGGCGGCGACTTCAGCCTGGTGGTGGAGCGCAGGCACAAGCCGGCCCGGGTGGTTCCGCTCGGGAACCTCCCCACGGACTTCCCGCCCGCGATCGCGAAGGGACGCCACGGCGCCATCTTCTTGCTGACCGGCGCCTCCGGTCCGCCGCCGGAGGAGCGCTCGGCGAACCTGCGCGGCGCGGCTGCCCCGGCTCCCGCGGCCACGCTGTTCAAGTGGAAGCGCGGCTGGCCGGCGCCGAAGCCGGTCGTCGACATCGGCGCCTACCAGGTGACCGACCCGGACCCGTGGGACCAGGAGAACCTGCCCGCGGACAGCAACCCGTTCGGCCTGGTGGCGCTCGACGACGGCACCCTGCTGGTCTCCGACGCGGCCGGCAACGACCTGCTGCGGGTCTGGCCGCGCAGCGGGAAGATCCGGACCGTCGCCCGCCTGATGCCGCGCACCGTGCCGGTCCCGGCCGGGCTGCCCGACGTGCCCCCGCCGATGGGGCCGCTCCCGCCCGCCGGCACCGCGATCGTCTCCGAGGCGGTCGCGACGTCGGTGACGGTCGGTGACGACGGCTACTGGTACGTCGGCGAGCTGCGCGGCTTCCCGGCCACCCCGGGCACCTCGCAGGTGTGGCGGATCAAGCCGGGTACGACGAACGCGACCTGCGACCCGGACCACCCGCGGCGCGGCAAGTGCAAGCGGTTCGCCGACGGGTTCACCTCGATCACGGACCTGGCTGCCGGCCGGAAGGGGATCTACGCCCTCGAGCTGTCGAAGATGAGCTGGCTCGCCTTCGAGCTCGGTCTGCCCGGTGCGCAGGAGGGCGGTCTGTTCCTGATCCGCCACCGCGGTGCCAAGGCGCGGGTGCGTGAGCTGGCCGCGGGGAAGCTGATGAACCCGGGTGGCGTCGACGTCAGCGACCACGTCTACGTGGTCGGGCCGCTGTTCGGTCCGGGATCGCTGCTCAAGCTGCGCTAGGAGACAGGGGATTGCGCGAACAGGTTAATGATCATTAACCTGTTCGCGTGTCCCAGACTTCCGAGCCCACCCTCCGGGACCTGGCTGCCGACCTGCGCGAGCGCCTCGCGCGCGTGCGCCAGGGCGGCAGCGAGGCAGCCCGCACCAAGCACACCGACCGCGGCAAGCTGCTCGCCCGCGACCGGGTCGACCGGCTGCTCGACCCCGGCAGCCCGTTCCTGGAGCTGGCCCCGCTGGCGGCGTACGGGATGTACGGCAAGCCGGGCCCGGCCACCAGCGACGACGCCGACTACGCCGTCCCGGCGGCCGGCGTCGTTGCGGGCATCGGCCGGATCGAGGGTCGCAACTGCATGGTCGTCGCCAACGACGCGACCGTGAAGGGCGGCACCTACTACCCGATGACGGTCAAGAAGCACCTGCGGGCGCAGACCGTCGCCGCCGAGAACGACCTGCCGTGCCTCTACCTCGTCGACTCCGGCGGCGCCTTCTTGCCGATGCAGGACGAGGTGTTCCCCGACAAGGAGCACTTCGGCCGGATCTTCTTCAACCAGGCCAACATGTCCGCGCGCGGGATCCCCCAGCTCGCTGCGGTGATGGGCTCGTGCACCGCCGGCGGCGCCTACGTCCCGGCGATGTCCGACGAGACCGTGATCGTCAAGAACCAGGGCACCATCTTCCTCGGCGGGCCACCGCTGGTGAAGGCCGCGACCGGTGAGGTCGTGAGCGCCGAGGACCTCGGCGGCGGTGACGTGCACGCCCGCAAGTCCGGTGTCGTCGACCACCTCGCCGACGACGACGCCCACGCCCTGCGCATCCTGCGCGGCATCGTCGACACGCTCCCGGCCCCGGTGCCGACGCCCGTCGCCGACGTGGAGGACCCGCTCGAGCCGCCGGAGAGCATCTACGACGTCGTGCCGGTCAGCACCCGCACGCCGTACGACGTCCGCGAGGTGATCCGCCGCCTGGTCGACGGCAGCCGGCTGCAGGAGTTCAAGCAGCTGTACGGCGAGACGCTGGTCTGCGGCTTCGCCCGCATCCACGGCCACCCGGTCGGCATCGTCGCCAACAACGGCATCCTGTTCAGCGAGTCCGCGCTCAAGGGCGCGCACTTCGTCGAGCTGTGCAACCAGCGCGGCATCCCGCTGCTGTTCTTGCAGAACATCTCCGGCTTCATGGTCGGGCGCGAGTACGAGAACCGCGGGATCGCCCGCGACGGCGCCAAGCTGGTCACCGCGGTCGCCTGCTCGGTCGTGCCGAAGCTGACCGTCGTCATCGGCGGCTCGTTCGGCGCCGGCAACTACGGCATGTGCGGGCGGGCCTACGACCCGCGCTTCTTGTGGATGTGGCCGAACTCCCGGATCTCCGTGATGGGCGGCGACCAGGCGGCCAACGTGCTCGCCACCGTCGCCGGCCGCGAGGACGACCCCGATGTGGAGGAGTTCAAGCAGCCGATCAAGGACCAGTACGAGACCCAGGGCTCGCCGTACTACGCCTCCGCGCGGCTCTGGGACGACGGCGTGATCGACCCCGCCGACACCCGCCGGGTGCTCGGCATGGCGCTCGAGGTGGTCTCCGCCGTACCGGTGCCCGCCCCCAACTACGGCATCTTCCGGATGTAGGGGCGCTGCGCGCATGAAGGACATCGAGCGGCTTCGCCGCACTCATCGCTGTTCCGACCAACCAGGCTCGCTTCGCTCGCGGTTGGTCGGGCAAACACTCGCAAGCTCGCGTTTGCAAAGGGGTTGATCCCATGACCATCCAGACCCTCCTCGTCGCCAACCGCGGCGAGATCGCCCGGCGGGTGTTCCGCACCTGCCGCGACCTCGGCATCCGCACGGTCGCCGTCCACACCGACCTCGACGCCGACGCGCTGCACGTCCGCGACGCCGACGTAGCGGTCCGGGTGCCCACCTACCTCGACGGCGACGCGCTCCTCGCCGCGGCCAAGGAGACCGGCGCCGACGCGATCCACCCCGGCTACGGCTTCCTCTCCGAGAACGCCTCCTTCGCCGCCGCCGTCACCGACGCGGGCATCGCCTGGGTCGGGCCGAGCCCGAAGGTGATCGAGCAGATGGGCCGCAAGGACGCCGCCCGCGACCTGGCCGTCGCCGCGGGCGTGCCGGTCGTGCCGTCGTACGCCGTCGACGCGGACCCGGCCACCTTCGCCTACCCGGTGCTGGTCAAGGCCGCCGCCGGCGGTGGCGGCAAGGGCATGCGCGTCGTGCGCGCGGCCGCCGACTTCGACGCCGCCGTCGCGGCCGCGAAGCGCGAGGCCGCCGGCGCCTTCGGCGACGACACGATCCTCGTCGAGAAGTACGTCGAGCGCGGCCGCCACATCGAGGTGCAGGTGCTCGGCGACAGCCACGGCACCGTCGTCCACCTCGGCACCCGCGAGTGCTCGGTGCAGCGCCGCCACCAGAAGGTGCTCGAGGAGGCGCCCGCGCCCGCGCTCGACGACGAACTGCGGGAGCGGCTGCACCAGGCGTCGGTTGCACTCGGACGGTCCGTGGGCTATGAGAACGCCGGCACCATCGAGTACCTCCTCGACGCCAGCACCGGCGACTTCTACTTCCTGGAGATGAACACCCGCCTCCAGGTCGAGCACCCGGTGACCGAGATCCACAGCGGGACCGACCTCGTCGCGCTCCAGATCGCCGTTGCGGCGGGCGACCCGCTGCCGTTCGACCAGTCCGGGATCCGCTTCCGCGACCACGCGATCGAGGTCCGCATCTACGCTGAGGACGCCTTCGGCGGCTTCCTCCCGCAGGCCGGTACGGCGACCGTCGTGTCCTGGCCCGTGACCGCCCGGGTCGACCACGCGCTCGAGTCCGGTCAGGTCGTGAGCACGTCGTACGACCCGATGCTCGGCAAGGTCATCGTCTCCGGGCGCGACCGTGAGGCTGCGCGCCGCGCCCTCGTGGCCGCGCTCGACGACACCGCGATCCTCGGACTCACCACCAACACCGGCTTCCTGCGGGTGCTGGCGGCGGGCGAGGAGTTCGCCGTCCCCGGCGGCATCGACACCGCGTGGCTCGACCGCCACGACGTCCCGGCCCCCGATCCCACGCCGGCGCGGACGATCGCGGCCCGGCTCTGGCTCGACGCCAACACCGCCGCGAGCGGCCCGTTCGCCGCCGACGGCTTCCGCGCGGGTGCCCCCGCCGCCCCCGCCGTCGTCGAGTTCACCGACGGGACCGTGGTGCTGCCCGGATCCCCTCAGATCGTTCGATCGAACGATCTGAGGACCCCGCCGGTCGCTCGGGTGACCCGCCACCACGTCGAGCTCGCCCACCAGGGCCAGCGCTACGTGTTCCACCGCCCCGACGCCAGCGCCGACCACGGCGCGGCGGCGGGGGACGGCACCGTGGTGGCGCCGATGCCGGGCACCGTCCTCGACGTGCGGGTCGCGGTCGGTGACACGGTCGCCGAGGGCGACGTGCTCGGTGTCGTGGAGGCGATGAAGATGGAGCTCGCGCTCAAGGCGCCGTACGCCGGCACCGTCACCGCGGTCGGTGCGAGCACCGGCCAGCAGGTGGCGCTCGGGGCGGAGCTGTTCGTGGTCGAGACCGAGGAGGCGTGATGTCCGCCCTGCCGATGGTGGTGCCCGAGCCGGGACTGCCGAGCAAGGTCACGATCTACGAGGTCGGGCCGCGCGACGGCCTGCAGAACGAGAAGTCCGTCGTGCCCACCGACGTCAAGGCGGCCTTCGTGAAGCGGCTGCTCGACGCCGGGCTGCCGGTCGTGGAGGCCACCAGCTTCGTGCACCCGGACTGGGTGCCCCAGCTGGCCGACGCGGCCGACCTGATGACCGGCCTGACCGCCGACCTCGGCGACGCTGCCCGCCAGCTGCCGGTGCTCGTCCCCAACCGGCGCGGCCTGGACCGGGCCGTCGAGCTCGGCCTGCGCCACGTCGCGGTCTTCGCCTCGGCCACCGAGACCTTCGCCGGCAAGAACCTGAACCGGACCCTCGCGTCCCAGTTCGAGATGTTCGAGCCGACCATCGAGGCCGCCCTGGCGGCCGGCATGGACGTCCGCGGCTATGTGTCGATGTGCTTCGGCGACCCCTGGGAGGGCGCGGTCCCGGTCGAGCAGGTCGTGGCCGTCGGCAAGCGGCTGCTCGACCTGGGCGTCGGCCAGCTCAGCCTGGGCGACACGATCGGCGTGGCCACCGCCGGCCACGTACGGGCGCTGGTCGCCGGGTTCGCCGAGGCCGGGATGGGCTGCGAGCGGCTCGCGCTGCACTTCCACGACACCTACGGCCAGGCGCTCACCAACGTCCACGCGGGGCTCCAGGCCGGCGTCACGACGTACGACGCCTCCGCCGGTGGCCTCGGCGGCTGTCCGTACGCCAAGAGCGCCACCGGGAACCTCGCCACCGAGGACCTGGTCTGGTTCCTCACCGGTCTCGGCATCGAGCACGGCGTCGACCTCGACGCGGTCGTCGGTGCCAGCGTGTGGATGGCGCAGCAGCTCGGCCGGCCCAGTCCCTCGGCCGTGGTCCGGGCCCTCAGCGGCGCGTGATCGGCTCCGCACCCCATGCGTTCCGGTCGTGAATTCACCGGATCGACGACCAGAACGCATGGGGTGCGGTCGCCCGGTCCGATGCCCTGGCGGGCGCCGGTTCCTGACCTCCCTCTAACGTGGGGCCATGAGTGGTCGAGGACGCGCCTGGGGGTGGGTGGCCGCGTTGCGGGCCGGGGCGACGACACCGTGGCTCGACTGGCCGGCCGACGGCTCGGGTGAGGGCGCCGCGCTCGCCGCGGAGCTGCCCGGGGCGCAGCAGCTCGCGCTGCTGCGCCGGCTCAACGCCCATGCCGCCGCGAGCGGCCGCACCGTCCCGGCGGCCACCGCCGAGCGGGTGTTGGCGGCCGGTGTCTCCGGGCGCGGCCGCAGCGAGCTGGCCCTCGTCGGCGTCGCCGAGGCCGGGGAGTCGGGTCAGTTCGGCCCGCGTCCCGTCGATCCTGACGCCCTGGCCGACGACGAGCTGCTGCGGGTCGCCAGCGCGCTGATCGCCGACGACATCGCGGCCGTGGCCGCCGTGCCTCGGCCGGCGCCGGGGATCGTCGACCGGGTCCGTGCCGTGCGCCGGCCGTGGGTGCGTTCGTTCGTGGTCGTCGGGATGCCCTGGCGCGCCGACGCCGTCCGCGCCGACCTCACCGCGCAGGGCCATCGTCCGGGCGGGCGCCGGCCGACGGCGTACCTCCTCGCCGACGACCTCGAGACCGTGCTCGTCCAGGCCTGGACGGCCCGCAGCTTCGACCAGGGCGGCGCGTCCTGGCGCGGGTTCGTGCGCGCCAACGCCGGTGCCGGGCACCTGCCGCCCCGCGCCGACCTCGCGCGGATGGCGCGCTCGGCCGCCTACAAGTACGGCGCCGAGCGGGTCCGCGTCGTCCTCGACGACCGGCTGATGGCCGAGGAGCTCGGCGTGCACCGCCTGGGCGGTCCGCCGCGCCTGGGTGTCCACGCCGTCGACCTGGTCCGCCGGGTCGGCGAGCCGCTCGGCCTGCTCGTTCCCTCCGCGGACCGCCCCCAGCTGCTCCGCGACACCCTCGGCACCCGCCTCGACGGCCTCGGCGGGCCGGCCCCGACCTTGCCGCCGCGGTGGGACGCCTGGTTGAGCACGCAGGCCGAACGCACCCGCCACGACCTCGCCGCCGCTCGCTACCCTGTGCTCGGCGACCTCGACCGGTTGCTGCCGCGCCCCCTCGGGGAGCAGGCAGGCTCCGTGGCTCCGGTCGACGCCGAGGTGCTGGCCCTCGCGCTGGGGTTGCTCCTCGACCCCGTCACCGTGCCCGCGAGGGTCAAGGCCAAGGAGAGATCGTGAGTCGGCGAGTCCTGCTCCACGTCGGCACGCCCAAGACCGGGACGTCGTACCTCCAAGACGTCCTCTACAAGAACCGCAACCGGCTGCTGAAGGACGGCATCCTCTACCCGGCCGACCGGTTCGACGCCCACTTCCTCGCCGCGCTCGACCTGATGCGGCTGCGCTGGGGCGGGCTCGAGGCGGAGGCCGTCGGCGCGTGGGAGAAGCTCGCCGCCGAGGTCCGTGCCCACGACGGCACCGCGATCATCAGCCACGAGATCTTCGCCTCCGCCTCGCGCAGCCAGGTCGCCCGGGCGCTGGCCGCGCTCGGCCACCAGCCGGGTGGCGACACCAGCAACGGCGGCACCGAGATCCACCTGGTCCTCTCCGTGCGCGACCTGGTCCGCCAGATCCCCGCGGAGTGGCAGGAGAACGTCAAGCACCGCGCCCGCTTCGGGTACGGCCGCTTCCTCGAGCTGATCCAGGACCCGGAGCGCGCCCACCGTGTGGGGGCGTGGTTCTGGGGTGTCCAGGAGATCCCCGACATCTTGGACCGGTGGGGCGCCGACATCCCGCCCGAGCGGATCCACCTGGTCACCGTCCCGCCCTCCGGAGGATCGCCCGACCTGCTCTGGGACCGGTTCAGCACCACCTTCGGGCTCGACGGCCTCGACCTCAAGCTCACCACCCGCCGCGCCAACCCGAGCCTCGGCGTCCCCGAGTCCGCGCTGATCCGGCGGATCAACCGGGTCGCCGCGCGGGACCTGCCGCCCCAGCACTACCGGCCGCTGGTCCGCGAGCTGCTCGCTCACCGCACCCTCTCCAAGCGCACCAAGTCGGCCCGCCTGGGCCTGCCGCCGGACCAGTATCCGTGGGTGCACGAGCTCACCGAGAGCTGGATCGCCGAGCTGTCCCGGCGTGGGTACCACGTCGTCGGCGACCTCGAGGACCTGCGCGGTGCTCCCGCTCCCAGCGGCAAGTGGGTCGACCCCGACCACCCGCCGGAGCGCCAGGTCGCCGCGGCCGCGGTCGAGGCGATCAAGGCCCTCCTGCTCGACAACGCCGAGGCGCACGCCGAGAACGACCGGCTGCGCCGCAAGCTCGAGGATGCGCGCCGCGAGCTGGTCCGCGCCCGGACGCCGCGCCTGATGCGGTCGATGGAATGGACCGTGCAGAAGCTGGAGGGCAGCGGCAAGGGCCGCCAGGCGCTCGACGTCTACCGCAAGGCACGCAAGCGCGCGCCCCGTTGAGCCGAGCTCAGGGCCGGCGCGCGGGCAGGAACTCCCGAGCCGCGTAGCGCCCCACCCGGAACGTGCTCCATCCGTCGGCCACCGCGCCGACGGCACCGCCGACGAGCGGCACCTTCTTGCCGACGGTGGTCACGACCCGCTTGCCGAGCACCCGGCTGACCAGCTCGCCGGCCAGCACCGTCGACACGGTCCGGTCCAGGCCGGGGTCGTGCTGGGGGGCGGTCGCGATCGCCATCGGGGGCGCCGGCAGCTGGCGCCGCTTGACCATCGTCGTGACCGTGTCCTCGCCGAGCACGCAGACCAGGATCGCGTTGCGCACCCGCGGGTCGTCGAGGTCGTGGCCGCGCAGGTGCACGATGCCCGCCACCAGCCGGCACTGGATCAGCGCCAGTCCGGTGATGCTCGCCGGCGCCACGATCGCCGCCGTGACCAGGCCGCCCAGGTTGGTCGTGAGGCCCTCGACCGTGGCGTAGGCGACGTGGTTCTCGATCAGCTCCCGCACGGCCTTGTCGACGTCGCCGTGCTGCTCGTGCAGCTGCGCCATCGCCGCCTCGGCCGCCGGCGGCAGTGGTCCGACGCCCACCAGCGCCCGGTGCAGGGCCTCGCGCACGAACGACTGGGTCAGGCCCGGCGCGAGCTGGGTGACCTTCGGCGCGAGCTGCTGCGCGGTGCGCAGCGCCAGGCCCTTCTTGAGCGAAGCCATGCCTGCGAGCCTAGACGGGGGGACCAGCGCCTACGCTCGGCTCGTGCCTGTCGAGCCCGAGCCCAGCCCGTGGGTCTTCCCGAGCCGCGCGGAGCTCGCCGCGCTGCCGGTCCTCGACGACCCCGATGACCTCGACGACCCCGACGACCCCGGATTCGCCGAGGACCAGGACGGCGAGCCGGACGACGGCACCCACGACGGCAGCGACCTGGTCGCGGTCGGCGCCGACCTCGCGCCGGGCACCCTGCTGGCGGCGTACCGGCACGGCCTGTTCCCGATGCCCGAGGGCCGCTCGATCGGCTGGTGGAGCCCGGCCTACCGCGGGATCCTCCAGCTCGACGAGCTGCGCGTGTCCCGTTCGCTGCGCCGCTCGGCGCGCGACTTCGAGGTCCGTGTCGACACGGCCTTCGACGCCGTGGTCGCCGCGTGCGCCGACCCGCGGCGCCCGCACGGCTGGATCGACGCCCGGATCGCCCGTGCGTACGGCGACCTGCACCGCCTCGGCTGGGCGCACTCCGTGGAGACCTGGCGAGACGGCCGCCTCGTCGGGGGCCTGTACGGCGTCGCGATCGGCGGCCTGTTCGCCGGTGAGTCGATGTTCCACCACGTCACCGACGCGTCGAAGGTCGCGCTGGTGGGGCTCGTCGAGGGGCTCCGGTCCGACCCGGACGGCGCCGCGGGCAACCGGTTGGTCGACGTCCAGTGGGCCACCCGCCACCTGGCGAGCCTCGGGGTGCGCGAGGTGCCGCGGGCGTCGTACCTCGCCGCCCTGGAGGGCCTGCTCGCGGTCCCGACGGCCGCCTTCTGGGAGCGCTGAGCCTGCCGGCGCGGCGCGCCGGTCATCGGCGCGCAACCTGACGTTCGCCGAACCTGTGAATAGTCTGAGCCCGGTGGGGCAGGGTGGCCGCGTGGTCGCCCGCTCGGCCGCGCCCTGACCTGGGGCGCGCCGACGAGCCCCAACCCTTGAGGAAAGGAAACGACATGACCCCGTTCAAGCGCCCGCTGGCCGGTGCCGGCGTTGCCGTGCTGCTGGGCCTCTCCCTGACTGCCTGCGGCGGCTACCCGACCGACGCGTCGAAGAAGGACTTCTGCGGCGGTGTCGAGGACGTGATCACCTCCACGAGCTCCGTCTCCGGCGAGGAGCCGACCGAGGCCGAGTGGAAGAAGCTGCAGAAGGCCTACGGCGACCTCGGCGACATCGGCACGCCGAAGGACATCAGCGACGCGGAGCGCAACGGCTTCGAGGTCATCGTCGACACGATCACCGACCTCGACTACGACGAGGCCAAGAAGTCCTTCGGCGACAACGACGGTGAGGACAGCATCCCGGGCGTCTCCAAGAACGACGAGAAGGACGCCGAGAAGTTCTTCACGTACAGCTCGAAGACCTGCGCCGACCAGCTCGGCGGCTGACCCACCCCCACCTGTAGCTGCACCGAAAGGAACCCCTGAATGCTGCACCTGAAGCGCCCGCTGGCCTCCGCCGGCGCCGCCGTCCTGCTCGCCCTGTCCCTCACCGCCTGCGGCGGCGGCGCGCCGAGCGACGCCTCGACCAAGGACTTCTGCAAGATCGCCAACGACACCGGCGACGAGGAGTTCTTCAAGGCCCTGCAGGAGGAGGACTACGACAAGCTCGCCGACCTCTTCCACGAGCAGGCGAAGGAGGCCGAGAAGGTCGGCACGCCGAAGGGCATCCCGGACGACGCGCGCGAGGGCTTCGAGATCCAGATCGACGCCCTCAAGGACATCGACGGCGCCACCGTCAAGAAGGGCTTCGAGACCAAGGACGCGGACAAGTTCGAGGACGAGCTGCTCTCGAAGGACGAGCAGAAGAAGGTTGAGGCCTTCTCCAAGTACCAGGAGAAGAAGTGCGCCGGTGCGGCGGTCCCCGAGTCCGACGACCTGCCGACGGACCTGCCGACGGACCTGCCGACGGACCTGCCGACCGACCTGCCGACCGACCTGCCGACGGATTTCCCGACGTCGCCGGAGGACATCGAGAGCCTGCTCTCCGACCTGCCGAGCGACCTGTCGAGCCTGCTCTCCGACGTGCCCACGCAGTGACGCGACGCTGAGCCCAGCACGACGACGGCCCCGCTGCCCGGGATTCCGGGCAGCGGGGCCGTCGTGTCGTCGGGGGAGGGCCGGGTCACACGACGTACGCCGGCTGGTCGCCGTCGGCGGTCATCGGCCGGCCCGCGCGCTCCCAGCCGAGCATGCCGTCGACGAGGTTGACCACGTCGTAGCCCTGCTGGGCGAGGTAGGCCACGGCCCGCGCCGAGCGCCCGCCGCCCTTGCAGACCACGAGCGTCTGCGGCGCCTCGAGCTCCACGAACTCACCCAGCCGCGCGGGCAGCTCCATCAGCGGGATGTGCACCGCCCCGTCGATGTGGCCGGCGGTCCACTCGTCGACCTCGCGGACGTCGAGCACCACCAGGCCCTCGGGCAGCGGGTCCGGGACGGCGTCGATCTCGACCTGGGGGATCATGGCTCCACTCTAGGCGTGGCGGTGTGGAGGGCTGCCGCCACCGCCTCGACCGCGGGCGTGCGCGCCTGCCGGGTCAGCAAGAACACCTCCCGGCCGAGCGGTCCCTCGGCGAGTGGGCGCACGGCGACGCCGGCGTCGCGTCCGTCGAGGGCGAGCTCGGGGAGCAGCGCGCCCGCGCCGGCGGTGCGCACCATCTCCAGCAGGATCAGGAAGTCGTCGGAGCTGTAGCGCAGGTCGGGCTCGAAGCGGCCGTACTCGCGGCACACCCGCAGATGCATCGCGCGTTGGCCGGTGCCGGGCTGGCAGGCCGCCCAGGCCAGGCCGGCGAGCCGGGTGATCGGGACCCGGGCCGAGCCGGCCTCGGGATGGTCGGCAGGGAGCACGAGGTGCAGCCGCTCGCGCAGCAGCCGCTCGCGGCGCAGGTCGGCGTGGACCAGGCGCGGCTGGTCGTCGTACTCGTCGCCGAGGACGAGGTCGTACTGGTGCAGCCGCAGGCCGGGCGCGGCCTGCTCGACCTCGCGTTCGGCGACCTCGACCCGGACGTCGGGGTGGCTGGTCGCGAGCGCGCGGACGGCGGGGGCGACGATCCGCAGCAGCGCGGACTGGAAGGCCGCCACCCGCACCACGCCCGCCACCCGTCCGGCGGCGAGGGTCGCGAGATCGGCCTCGGCCGCCTCGACGCCCTCGAGCAGGCCGATCGCGTGGGTGACCAGCACCTGGCCGGCCGCGGTCAGCCGGACGTTGCGGCCGGTCCGCTCGAGCAGCGGGGTGCCGGCCTCCCGCTCGAGGACGGCGAGCTGCTGGGACACCGCGCTGGGGGAGTAGCCGAGTGCGGCGGCGGCGGCGTGCACGGTGCCGCGCCCGTGGACCTCGCGCAGCAGGCGGAGGCGGTGCAGGTCCAGCATTCGTTCAGATTATCTGAACAAACGGGACCACGAAGCCGAGATGGACGTGAACGGTCGCCCGAGTCACCCTGGAGTCGTGGGTGCCCTGTCCTGCTTGCTGTCCGCCGCCGGCTTCGGCCTGATGGCCGTCTTCGCCAAGTCGGCCTACGACGAGGGCGTCTCGGTCCCGGCGTTGCTCCTGGTGCGCTTCGGCCTGGCAGCCGCCGTGCTGCTGGCGATCGCCGCGAGCCGGGGCGCGCTGCGCGGGCTCACCGTGCGGGCCGTCCTCGTCGGGCTGGCGATGGGCGTCTTCGGGTACGCCGTGCAGGCGAGCCTCTACTTCTCCGCCCTGCAGCACCTCGACGCCTCGCTGGTCGCCCTGGTCTTCTACGTCTACCCCGTCACCGTCATGCTCGCCGCGGTCGCGGTCGGCCGCGAGCGGGCCTCCGCCCGCCGGGTCGTCGCGCTGCTGGTCGCCCTCGGCGGCATCGGCCTGGTCCTCGCCGGTGCGGCGTCCGGGCAGTTCGACGCCCTCGGCGTGGTGCTCGCGCTCGGCGCGGCCGCGACCTACACGGGCTACATCGTGATCGGCGAGCGCGTCACGGCCGGCATCGCGCCGCTCGCCCTCGCCGCCCTCGTCTGCACCGGCGCCACCGGCGCGCTGCTCACCGTCGACTCCGTGCGCGGCCTGCCCGACCTGGGCTTCAGCGCCGCCGGCTGGGGCTGGCTGGTCGCGCTGGTCCTGATCAGCACCGTCGGCTCGGTGCTCCTCTTCTTCGCCGGGCTGGCGAAGGTCGGCCCGTCCACCGCCGCGATCCTTTCGATCCTCGAGCCGGTCGTGACCGTGCTCAGCGTGGCCGTGCTCTTCGGTGAGGTGCTGACCGGGACGCAGTGGCTCGGTGGGCTGCTCGTGCTCGGCGCCGTGGTCCTGGTGCAGGTCCCGGCCGGGCTGCTGGCCCGGGTCGGCCTCCTCGCGCCGGCGCGCCGAGAGACGCCGGTCAGGGTGCCCGCATGACCCCGACGCTCTCCGGCGCGAAGCCGGGGAACACCTGTGCCGACGACGCCCCCAGCCGGCTCACCACCACCTCGGACAGCACGCTGCGGTAGTCGGTCGTCACCCGCAGGTCGGCGTCGACGGTGTCGACCAGGCCCGGCCAGGTGCCGTGGTAGCCGCCCTTCACCCCGGCGCCGAGCAGCAGCATCACGTTGCCGTGGCCGTGGTCCAGGCCCCAGCTCGCGTTCTCCCGGGTACGGCGGCCGAACTCCGACAGCGTCACGACGGTGACCTTCCCGGCGAGTGGCCCGAGGTCGGTGAGGAAGGCGGCCAGCGCCGCGGCGAGCTCCTTCGTCATCCGCTGCAGGTGTCCCCACTCGAGGGTGCCCAGGTTGACGTGGTGGTCCCAGCTCCCCGAGTCGATGGTGATCACCTCGGCGCCGACGTCGCCGCGGATGGTGCGGGCGGCCGCCGCCAGGCTCTCGCCGAGGTCGCCCTGCGGGTAGACCGCCCCGTTGGCCGGCGTCGCGCTCGACGTACGCACGGGCGCGAAGTCGGTGACCGCCTGCATCGCCGCGCGTGCGCCGGCCCCCAGCGGACCGGGGACGTCGGTCCACATCGTCGTCATCGACCGGGGCCGCCGGCCGGCGGGGTCCCAGCGGTCGGCACCGGAGAGCACCATCGCCTCGACCGAGTCGACGGCGACGGCGGGCTGCGGCCCGAGGAGGGCCGCCGGCAGCACGGACTCGCCGAGCTGGATCGCCTGGAGCGGACTGGTGGTCGTGTCGCGACCGATCAGCCGGTTCAACCAGCCGACCCGCTCCGAGGAGCCCGGGTCGGCGTCCTCGACGGCCTCGATCGCCGCGAAGTGCGAGCGGTTCGGCGCCGGGAGCCCGGTCGCGTGGACGGCGGCCATGGCGCCGGCGTCCCACCACGGCAGCAGCGGCGCCAGGTCGGGGTGCAGTCCGAAGAACCCGTCCTTGGCGAGCAGCCGGCTCGCGGGGATCGCGATCCGCGGGCGGGCCGCGTAGTAGACCGGGTCCGCGTGCGGGACGACCAGGCTCATCCCGTCGACCGCGCCGCGCATCGACAGCACGACGAGCACCGCGGGAGCCGTCGGCGTGGCGGCGTACGAGGTGGACATGAAGGCTCCGCCGATGGTGGTCGTGGTCGTCAGGGCCGCAGCGGTGCCGACCAGGCCGCGGAGCAGGCCGCGCCGGGAGAGGGTGGCGAACTCCTCGCACGAGCACGGGGACGTGCCGGGGGACGGGCTGGAGGAGGTCATCGGCACCTCACCGGGTCAGGTGGAGGGGGGAGTCGAGCAGGACGGTGAGCAGGCGCGGCATCTCCCAGGCGACAACCGGGTGGTCGTGGGTGATCACGTCGGTGGGAGCGCAGCCGACCGCCTCGCCGGCCGCCTGCAGCATGGTCGCCTCGACCGGGCGGCCGAGCATGGTGCGACACAGGTGGTCGACCAGCGCGTCGAAGCGGATGCTCGTCACCGGCACCTCGGGCGGTGTCGGCGGCGGTGTCGGCGGCGGTGTGACCGGCGGTGTCGGCGGGGCGGGCGGCAGGGGCGTCGGCACGGGCGCCGGATGCCGCTTCTTCTTCTTCTTCTTTTTCTTGTGCTTCTTGTCCTTCTTCGGGCGCCCGGCGACGAGCTCCTCGGCCGCCGAGGGTGCAGGGGGAGGGGCGGCGGCAGCGGCCGGGGCGGCGGGCGTCGTCGGCAGCCACGCGAGCGGGTCGCGGTAGCGGACGCCCTCGCTGGGCCACCAGCCGCCGCTCATCGTGTAGTGGACGTCGAGGGAGGCCAGGAAGCGGGAGGTCGAGGACCAGGCGAGCGCAGTGTCCGGCCGGCCGTCGGGGCGCGGCCAGTCGAACGGCATCGCGCCGATCCCCTGGGCCTGCCAGAGCAGCGCGTTCGCCGCGCACTCGTCGTCGTGCCCGGCCGGCGCGGCGGTGAGCTCGGCGCCCAGCGCCCGGTAGGTCGCGATCACGTCCTCCGCCGGGGTGCGGACCTTGGTGTCGGTCGCGGCCCGGTACTCCGCGGAGGCGACCAGCGCCCGCAGCACCGCCCGTAGGTCGGTGTCGTGGGCGAGGTAGACCGCGGCGAGGTCGTCGACCAGGACCTCCGACGGGGTGTCGGAGACGAACCGGACCGCGAGCCGGTGGGCGACCCGCCGGGCCGTCGCGGGGTGCGTCGCGAGGTAGCGGAGGTACGCCGACAGGGCCGGTCGTCCGTCGGGGTCGCTGTTGGGGTGGCTGAACCCCATCACCTGGACCGGCCCGGTCCAGTGCGCCGCCGGGTCGTAGGAGGTGGCCCAGGTCGTCCAGACCCCCACCCGGAAGCCGGTCAGCAGGCGCGCGGAGTCCTTGACGTCGGCCTCGTCGTACTGCCCGATCCCGACGGTGTGCAGCTCGAGCAGCTCGCGACCGAGGTTCTCGTTGGGGGCGGACTTGTGGGAGTTCGCGTTGCCCAGGTAGACGCTCATCGCGGGGTGGGTGGTCGCCGCCTCGAGCAGGTCGGCGAACCTCCCCAGCGCGTGCCGACGGATGGTCTTGCCGTACGACGCCCGGAACGGCCCCACCTCGCCGAGCGCGGGCACGTGCAGGTGGTGCTCCCACAGCTCGGCCATCGCTTCCAGCACCTGCCGCTGCGAGCCGAGGCGGCGGACCATCGCCCACCTCTGGTAGCTCGCGTCGGCCCACCACAGCGACTCCACGCCCGAACGGTCGCGTTGCCACACGGTCGCGTCGTCGGCGTTGATCGAGACCCACCACTGTGCGGTCCGGTCGAACCACGCGTCGTCGTACGAGCCGTCGAGCTGGCCCTCGAACCACGCGTCGAAGCCGCCGGCCGCCTCGACCTGGGCGCGCAGGGCGGGCGTGTAGCCGGCGGTGAACCGGCGGATCCCGTGCCAGGTCGCCGCGTCCGGGACCGGTGTCGCGCCCATGGGAGCCCCGATCGGCCGGCGCGGGGGTTACTTGAGCAGCTTGCTCATCCGGCGGTCGGCCAGGGGCTTGCCGCCGGTCTGGCAGGTGGGGCAGTACTGCAGGCTGGAGTCGGCGAAGGACACCTCGCGGACGATGTCGCCGCACACCGGGCAGGGCCGGCCGGTCTGCCCGTGCACCGCGAGGTGGGACTTCTTCTCGGCCTTGAGCTCGCTCGCGGCCAGCCCGCGGGAGCGCTCGACCGCGTCGCCGAGGGTGTCGCGGACGGCGGCGTACAGCGTCGCCAGCTCGGTCTCGTCGAGGCTGTCGGCGGGTTTGAACGGCGACATCCGGGCCGCGTGGAGGATCTCGTCGGAGTAGGCGTTGCCGATCCCGGCGATGGTCCCCTGGTGGCGCAGCACGCCCTTGAGCTGCTTGCGGCCGGCATCGGCCAGGATGCCGGCGAGCCGCTCCGGCGTGAAGTCGTCGCTCAGCGGGTCGGGGCCGAGGCTGGCGACGCCGGGGACGTCGAGCGGGTCGCGCACCAGGTAGAGCGCCAGCGACTTCTTGGTGCCGGCCTCGGTGACGTCGAGGCCCGGCGTGACGCCGTCCTGCTCGTCGAGCACGATCCGCACCGCGAGCGTCGACTTGGTGCTCGGCCGCGGCGGCGCTGCCGGGACCTCGTCCTTCCAGCGCACCCACCCGGCGCGGGCCAGGTGGAGCACCAGGTGCAGGCCGCTGGCCTCGATGTCGAGGAACTTGCCGTGGCGTCGTACGTCGTCGACGAGGGTGCCCTCGATCGCCGACAGCGGCGGGTCGTAGGTCTTGAGGGCGCTGAACGCCGCGACGTGGACACGGGTGATGGCGCGCCCCGCCAGCCGGCCCCGCAGGTCGAGGGCCAGGGCTTCCACCTCGGGCAGCTCGGGCACGCGCCCAGCCTAGGACGTGGGGCCGACGGAACCAGGGGAGCCGGGACTTCGTCCTGATTCCGTTTCGTCGCCATGACCCCGCCGCCGTGGCCGCGTTGGTCGTGCATCGGCGCCGCTCGGGAGCCCCCCGAAGCCCCGTTCCGGAAGGGCCCCTCCCATGCACAGCAGGCACCTCACCCTCGGTTCGCTCGCCCTCGTGGCGGTCATCGGCATCGGATCCGGCCTCCTCCCGGCCGCGGCCGCCGCGCCCGGGGACCCGGGGCTACCGGGCGACCCGCGCGGTTGCGGCCAGCCCGAGATCCCCGCCCAGTGGGGTTCGATCGAGCACCCGGCCGTGACGCGGCTCGTCCCGGCCCTCACCCGCTCGGAATGGCGCTGGCAGCGGAGCACCACCGTCCTCGAGCGGGAGTACGTCCGCGAAAGCGCCGCGGCCGTCGTCCTCGTGCACTGGACCCGCACGAGCGACCAGGTCGAGCGTGAGTACGCCTGGACCGTCGTCGACCGGCCCGCCGAGCCCGGCTCGCCCGAGCAGGGCCACACCGAGACCCGGGTCGTGACGCCCGCGGTCACCGTTGTCGAGATGGAGTACGTCCAGCAGCAGAACGGCACCACCCGGTGGGAGCGCGAGGGCTGGAACGCCGGCGACAAGGGCAAGGGCTGGACGCCGACCGGCCTCACCCGCACGGTCGAGGTGAAGCCCGCCGTCACCGAGGAGGTCTGGGTCGTCGACCGGGCCGCCGTCCCGGCCGAGCCCGAGCAGTCCTACGTCGAGACCGCCTGGGTCGCCGACGGTACGACGCCGCCCGCCGCCTCGGCCCCGACCAGCCGCAGCCGGGTCGCCTCGTCGAGCACCGAGGAGCAGGACCTGCCGGTCGGCCAGCGGCCCGCCGGCACCGGTTGGGTGGAGGGCGCGACCTTCGAGATCTCCGCCGCGGAGGAGGAGCGGATCTGGCTGCCCGAGGGCGCCGCGCCCGCCGCCGGCTTCACCGCGACCGGAGCGACCCGGTCGGGGACGCCGGTCGTCGAGACCACCGCCGCCACCTCCGCCCTGCCGCCCGCCGGCGAGGGGTGGACCGCGCTTGCCGGCTCCGCCATCCAGGTGGTGGTCGAGGCCGCGCACGAGGTCGTCGTCAAGCCCGCCTGGGTCGAGGACTTCATCGTGGTCCCCGCCCAGCCCGTCACGCCCGCCTGCTCCGAGCCCGGCAACGGCCCCGTGCTGCCGATCGACGAGGGCGTGGACCCGCCGGTCGTCGTCCCGATGCTGCCGGAGGGTCCCGTCCCGTCCGGCGTGCTCGGGACGACGGAGGTGAACCCGATAGTGGAGCAGGTCGTCGTCACGGACGGTGCCGTCGCGCCCGCCACGGCCGGTGGGCCGAGCAGCGCGTTGCCGTCGACCGGCGCCTGAGCCTGCGCCCGCCGGGAGCGGTCGCAGACCGACGATGCGACACGCTAGGCGAATCTAGGAACGCCGCTAGAGACCTCGATAGCGTCGGATCATGGACCCGATCCGCAACCCGTACGCCCCCGGCGCCGGGCAGCGCCCGCCCGAGCTCGCCGGTCGCGACGAGCAGCTGACGGCCTTCGACGTCGTCCTCGAGCGGGTCGCGCGGGGGCGCCCGGAGCGCTCGCTGGTGCTGACCGGGCTGCGCGGGGTCGGCAAGACGGTCCTGCTCAACGCGCTGCGCTCGGCCGCGGTCCGCAAGGGCTGGGGGACGGGCAAGCTGGAGGCCCGCCCCGACCAGTCGCTGCGCCGGCCGCTGTCCTCGGCGCTGCACCAGGCGGTCCGCGAGCTCGGACCGGTCGCGGGGGGACCCGCCTCCGCCGACAGCGTCACCCACGTGCTCGGCGTGATCCGCTCCTTCGCCCAGCGCGAGGCCGGCACCGACGCCAAGCTGCGCGACAAGTGGTCGCCCGGCATCGACGCCCCCGCCGTCCGCGGCCGCGCCGACTCCGGCGACGTCGAGATCGACCTGGTCGAGCTGCTCACCGACGTCGGTGGGCTCGCCGCCGACGCCGGCAAGGGCGTGGCGGTGTTCATCGACGAGATGCAGGACCTCGGCGCCGCCGACGTCTCCGCCCTCTGCGCCGCCTGCCACGAGCTGAGCCAGAACGGCCTGCCGGTGATCGTCGTGGGCGCCGGGCTGCCGCACCTGCCGGCCGTGCTGTCGGCCAGCAAGTCCTACTCCGAGCGCCTCTTCTCCTACCAGCGCATCGACCGCCTCTCCCGCGACGCCGCCGACCGCGCCCTCGTCGCACCGGCCGCCGAGGAGGACGCCGAGTTCACCCCCGAGGCCCTCGCCGCGATGTACGACGCCACGCGCGGCTACCCGTACTTCATCCAGGCCTACGGTCGCTCGGTGTGGGACCTCGCCCCCCGCACTCCGATCACCGCCGCCGACGTCGCCGTCGCCGGACCCGAGGCCGAGACCGAGCTGGCCGTCGGCTTCTTCGGCTCCCGCTACGAGCGCGCCACCCCCGCGGAGCGCGACTACCTGCGGGCGATGGCCGACGCCGCGGTCGCCGACGCCGAGGACGGCGTCGAGGACCCGGTCGGCTCGGTCGCCACCGCCGACGTCGCCGCCGTGCTCGGCAAGAAGCCCCAGTCGCTCTCGCCCGCCCGCGACTCGCTTCTGAAGAAGGGGCTGATCTACTCCGGCGAGCGGGGCCGGATCGCGTTCACGGTGCCGCACTTCGGGCGCTATCTGCGCACCCAGGCCTGAAACCGGACCTACGCTGTCGCCATGACCGTCGCTCCTCGGGACGTGCCGCGGCCGCCGTCCCTGCTCCGCAGCATGCTGCCGCCGGTGCTCTTCTTGCTGGTCTGCGGCATCGTCGGCCCGATCTTCTGGGTCATGGGCCTCGCCACGGGCGACGAGCCCGGCGCCGGCTGGCTGCTCCCGACCGGCATCGCGATCACGGTCCTCGACCTGGTCATCGGCGTCCTCATCGGTCGCGGCCGCTACCGCTCCGCGCAGAAGCTCCACCGGCTGCGCAGCAACGGCCGTCCCGCCCGCGCCCAGGTGCTCTCCTTCGACCCCACCAACGTCCGGATCAACGACCAGCCCCTCCTCAAGCTGCGTCTGCGCATCCACGGCGCCGACCTCGCGCCGTTCGAGGTCGAGAGCCGCACCGTCGTCTCCGACTTCCGGATGCCGCTCCTCTACGCCGGTGACCTCCCCGTCCTCGTCGACCCGGAGTCGCAGGAGTGGGAGTTCGACTGGGACGCCGCCGACCCGATCACGCCGGTCGTGCCGAGCGCCGCGGTCCTCCCGCCCGCGGCCGCCGCGAAGACCCCCGCCGAACGGCTCGCCGAGCTCGACGACCTGCTCGCGAAGGACCTCGTCACCCGCGACGAGTACGACGCCACGCGGGCCCGGATCCTCGACGGGATCTGAGCCGCCGACCGCCAGCGGCGGCGGCTGGTGTCACCTGGTGGCACCAGAGGCCGCCGATGTGTCCGGCAGGGAGGTGCATCGGGGGCAGACGGTGGGCTCGCCCTGCCAGCCCCGGGCCTGCAGCAGCCGGCCGAGCTTCGCCGCGGTCGAGCACGGGCGCCCGAGGACCTGCCCGTAGCCGAGGCGCACCGTGTCGACCAGCTCCAGCGCCGCGTCGAGGTCCCGCTCGAGATCGCGGTCGCGAGCCGAGGCCGAGTCGTGGAACAGGCGTCCGTCGAGCTCGACGTACTGGCGCCACGGCGGCCGCTTGCCGCCGTACACGACGTCTCTGAACAGCGAGCGACCCCGGTCGTCGCGGGCAGCGACCTGACGGAGTCCGCGGGGCAGGCCGTGCGCGCGCTCGACCTCGGTCAGGTAGGCATGCTCGAGCACCGAGCAGGTGCCGTCGGCGATGTCGCGCAGGACCGACGCCAGCCAGGCGCGTCGGGCGAGCCGTGGGGTGACGGCGAGCCGGTCCGCGAGTCGAGCGGCCGTGGTTCGGCGCGAGCCGCACGCCTCGGCGAGCACCCCGATGGCGCGAAGGTCGTCCGGGGCGCGGACCGCGAGCTGGAGGACGGCGTCGTCGTACCGGAGCCGGGGTGGGTTGAGGTGCAGCTGCGCGCACTCGGCGAACCTCCGGGAGGTGCGGACACGGACGCCGGGCATGGCGCTGGGTTTGCGTCCGTGCGCGACGACGACCTCGATCACGTCGTCGTCGTGCCCGCGCCGCTCCGGTCCCTCGTGGGCACGCAGGGCGGAACGCCCGTCGAGGGCCGCGGGCGCGTGGGCGAGGACGCCCGCCCACGCACGCTGGCGCCACGTCAGGGGGCCGGTGTGGTTGACGTAGACGCCGGGGTGCACGACGACCCAGGTGCGGTTCCTCAACCTCTTTCGCATCGTGCTCGCGGTCTCGCCGGCGCACAGCGCCTGCTGCCGCGTGATGACACCGTCCTGGAGGGCGAGGAGCTCGTCGACCTGATCCATGCTGGCCCCGTCCCCTGACCAGGTCGGTGCGACACCCGGGCGCTGACGGCCTGTGGAGGAGCGCCGCTCAATTCGGTCGCGCCCGCGCCCACCCGGCCCGTAGGCTCGACCCATCATGCTGATCCTCGCCTGACCCGACTCGCGCCCGCGGCCGTTGCTGAGTCCCACCGACCAGCGCCCGGCGAGTCCGCCCTCGTCACCGAACGGATCAGCCATGTCAGCGCCCGCCTCCGCCTCCCTCGCCCCGCTCGTCGTCCGCGACCTCACGGTCGCCTTCGGCCGCCGTACCGTCCTCGACGGGATCGACCTGCTCGCCCAGCCGGGCCGCCGGATCGGCCTGATCGGCGAGAACGGCGCGGGCAAGTCGACCCTGCTGCGTGCGGTCACCGGCGACCTGCCCGCGTCCGCGCACGTCACCGGGAGCATCGAGCGTCCCGCCGACCTGGCGTTCCTCACCCAGGAGCCGCCGTTCCGTGACGGTGACACGGTGGCCGACGTGCTCGCGACGGCGCTGCGCCCGCTGCGCGACGCCGTCGCCGCGGTCGAGCGGCTGGCCGACCGGCTCGACGACCCGGAGGTCGCCGACGAGTACGCCGCCGCGCTCGATCTGGCGCTCGCCCACGACGCCTGGGACGCCGACCGTCGCGCGCTCCTGGCCGCCGAGCAGCTCGGCCTCGACCATCTCGCCCCGCAGCGCCGGGTCGGCAGCCTCTCCGGCGGCCAGCGCACCCGGCTCGCGCTCGCGACGCTGATGACCCGACGCCCCCAGTGCCTGCTGCTCGACGAGCCGACCAACCACCTCGACGACGAGGCGGTCGCGCTCCTGGTGGCCTTCCTGCGCGACCTGCCGGGCGTCGTGGTGCTGACCAGCCACGACCGCGTGCTGCTCGACGAGGTCTGCACCGACCTGGTCGACCTCGACCCGGTGGGGAGGGGGACCGACGGCCGCGGCGGCCGGCGCTACGGCGGCGGCTGGACGGCGTACGCCGAGGCGAGGGCCGCCGCCCGGCGCCGGTGGGAGGAGACCTTCGCCGCCCAGCAGGAGGAGCTCGAGCGGCTGCGGGAGGCGGCGCGGATCGACAAGTCCGCGATCGCGCCGGGCCGCGGGCCGCGTGACAACGACAAGTTCATCCACGCCTTCAAGGGAGCCAACGTCGAGCGCGCGCTGGCCCGGCGCAAGCGCGACGCCGAGCGGCGGCTGGAGGAGGCCGAGCGCGCCCAGGTCCGCAAGCCTCCCGCCCCGCTGCGCCTCGCCACCGGCCTGACCGCCGGTTCCGCGGGCAGTGGCCGGGTGCTCACGGTCCGCGGCCTCACCGTCGCCGGCCGCCTCGAGCTGCCCGTCCTCGACCTCGACGCCGGCGGCCACCTGCTGGTCACCGGGGCCAACGGCACCGGCAAGTCCACCCTGCTCGGCGTCCTCTCCGGCCGGGTCGCGCCGACCAGCGGGGTCGTCCAGGTCGGCGCCCAGCGCGTCGCCGAGCTCACCCAGGACCCGCTCCTCCCGGACCTCGCGGCCACCGCGCAGGCGACCTACGACGCCGCGGTCGGCCCCGAGCTCGCCGTACGCCGGCCGCTGCGCAGCCTCGGCCTGCTGCACCCGCGCGAGCACGCCAAGCCGGTCGTGCTGCTCTCCGTGGGGCAACGACGACGGCTCGCGCTGGCGGTCGCCGTCGCCACCGAACCGGACCTGCTGCTGCTCGACGAGCCCACCAACCATCTCTCGCTCTCGCTCGTCACCGAGCTGGAGGAGGCGATCGGGGCCAGCCCCGGCGCGGTGGTCGTGGCCTCGCACGACCGGTGGCTGCGGCGGCGGTGGGCGGGCGAGGAGCTCAGCCTGGGAGCCGGCCGCTGACGGCGGTCGCCTCGCGCTCGTCGTCGTGGTGCGCGGCCGCCAGCAGACCGGCCGCCGCGAACACGTCGGCCGCGACGGCAGCCTGGTCGAGGGACACCTCCGAGAACAGCGCCCCGCCGGGACGGAGCCAGGCGGGGGCGAGGGTGGCGACCCGGCGGAGCAGGTCGAGACCGTCGGTGCCGCCGTCGACGGTGCCGCGGGGCTCGTGGTCCCGGGACTCGGGCGGCATCAGCGCCACGGCGGCGCTCGGGACGTAGGGCACGTTCGCGACGATCACCGCCGCGGTGCCCCGCAGCGACGCCGGCAGTGCGTCGGTGAGGTCGCCGGCGAGGGCCGTCCCGCCGACCGGAGCGAGGTTGCGGGCCGCGCAGGCCACGGCCACCGGGTCGATGTCGGCGGCGTGGACGACCACGCCGGGGACCCGCCGGGCGAGGGCGAGTCCCAGGGCGCCGCTCCCGCAGCACAGGTCGAGGACCGTGTCCCCGGCCCTCAGCAGGGGCGCCGCCAGCTCCACCAGGTACGCCGTGCGCTGGCGCGGGACGAAGACGCCGGGGTCCACCGTGACCCGGCCGCCGTCGAAGTCGACCCAGCCGAGGACCTGCTCGAGGGGGTCCCCGGCGACCCGGCGGACGACCAGCTCCTCGAGGTGGGCCGACGAGGTCGCCGCCGCCTCGAGCAGGGCGGCCTCCTCCTCGGCGAACACGCAGCCGGCAGCGCGCAGGCGCGCGACGAGGTCGGGGGAGGACACCGGCTCAGGGTAGGTGCTCAGCCGCGGGGCATCAGCCACCAGCCGGCGAGGTACAGCAGGATCGCGGCGCCACCGGTGAAGACGGTCGCGGCGACCATCAGCAGCCGGACGACGGTGACGTCGACGCCGAGGTGCGCGGCGACACCGGAGCAGACGCCGGCGATCATCTTGTCCTGCTGGCGGCGGGTCAGCCGCCGGGGCGCGGAGGGGGAGTGCGGGGCGGAGTAGCTGTCGTAGTTGCTCATGCCTCAACGGTGCCGCGGCGGGCGCCGCGACACATCGGGGAACGACCCCGGTCCGACCCCGAGCCCGACCCTGAGCCACAATCGTCCCGTGCCCACCGTCCGTCCCCAGGTGGTCGCCCATCGCGGCGCCAGTCACGAGCTCGCCGAGCACACCTTGGGTGCCTACCTCGAGGCCCTCGACATCGGCGCCGGCGGCCTCGAGTGCGACGTCCGGCTCACCGCCGACGGGCACCTCGTGTGCGTGCACGACCGCGACCTGCGTCGTACCGCCGCCAACAAGGGCATCGTGTCGACGATGGAGCTCTCCGACCTCTCCGAGCTCGACTTCGCGGCGTGGAAGAACCCGTGGTCCGACCTCGACGACGAGGCGCCCGACGAGGACGAGAACCTGCGCGGCGTCCTCACCCTGCGCAAGCTGCTCGAGACCGTCGCCGACTACGACCGCCGGGTCGAGGTCGCGATCGAGACCAAGCACCCGACGCGGTACGGCGGCCTCGTCGAGAAGCGCCTCGTCGACATGCTGCGCGACTTCGGCTGGGACCGGGCAGGAGCCCCGGTGCGGGTGATGAGCTTCTCGTTCACCGCGCTGCAGCGGGTCGAGCGGCTCGCGCCCGAGGTCCAGCTGGTCCAGCTGCTCGACAAGCCGGCCTCCTGGCCGATGCTGCGCCGCGTCATCGGCCGCGACTGGATCGTCGGTCCGGGCATCAAGATGCTGCGCGACCACCCGCGGGTCGCCGAGTCGATCACCCGCTCCGGGCGCGACATCCACGTGTGGACGGTCAACAAGGAGAAGGACCTCGACCGCTGCCTCGCCCTCGGCGTGAAGGCCGTGATCAGCGACCGGCCGGCGCTCATGCTCGACCTGCTGGAGCAGCGGTTCGGCCCCGCCGAGTAGGTTTCCGCGCATGGCGAAGAAGAACCGCACCAAGGCCCAGGCCGACACCCCCGCCGGCGAGGTCGGCCCCCGCCAGCCCTGCCCCTGCGGCTCCGGCAAGCGCTACAAGGCCTGCCACGGCGCGCCCGGTGGCGGCCAGGTCTTCGTCAAGCGCCCCTTCGAGGGCATGGCGTCCGAGTGCGACGTCGTCGCGCTGCGCGAGCTGGTGCCGGCCGCGACCGCGCCGCTCACCCTCCAGGGCGAGTACGCCGACCGCGTGGTCAAGCTCTGCACCCTGCTCCCGATGGCGGCCCCCGCGCTCGTCCGCGACAGCGGCGAGATCTGGCTCGGCCTCCAGGTCCAGCACAACTTCGGCGACCCGGCCCGCGACCTGGGTGCCGTCCTGCTCGAGGCGCTCGCCGCCGAGCCCGGCGCCGGCATGGTCGGCCTGACCGCGCCCCCGGGCCCCGGCCCGCGGCTGCAGGACCTCGTCGTCGACGGTGACCTCGCCGTCGAGGTGCACGAGGGCTTCGACTACTGGGTGGCCGACATGGACGCCAGCTCCGAGCTCGCCCAGGCGCTCGAGCAGGCCGAGGGCGCGGCCGCGCCCACCGCGCGGCTGACCAGCGTGACCGCGGCGTACTGGACCCGGATGGGCGCCAAGGAGCACCTGCGCTGGGTGATGCCCGAGCCCGAGGACGCCCTCCTCGACGCGCTCGCCCGGCTGCACGTCTCCGGCGACGACGTCCTCGTCCCCGACGCCCGCTTCGTCGGCATGTTCCGCGCCCACGGTCTGCTCGCCCCGGTCTGGGACCTGCCGGTCGGCACCGGTCCCGAGCCGCTCGAGGAGGCCGCGACCGCGTTCAAGGCCAAGCTCGACGCGGCCCTCGCCGACACCAGCGACCTCACCACCGAGCAGCGCTCGGCGCGCAACGGCCTCGCCAACCGCCAGGTCACCATCCGCTGAGCCCGGCGCTCAGGCGGGCTGCAGAGCCCACACCTTGAGCCGGGAGTAGCCCTTCACCGACACCCGGCGCAGCCGCCGGAACCGGTAGGCCCCGGTGTGCTCGTCGGCGTCGTCGTCGGCGCGGCCGGTCAGCGCCTCGTAGGCGCCGATGTCGACGAGCACCGAGCTGGGCCGGGCCACCGACGTGAGGCGGGCGGCGATGTTGACGACGGGTCCGAACACGTCGCCCAGGCGGGTCACCACCTCGCCGTACGCGAGGCCGGCGCGCACGGCCGGGAACGGGTCGTCGGGGTCGGCGCCGCGGCGGGTGAGCTCGAGCGCGATGTCGGCCATCGCCTCCGGTGAGCTGGCGACGATGAGGAGCTCGTCGCCGATGTTCTTGATGATCCGGCCACCGCGGTCGACGGTCAGGCCGAGGACGGTGGACTCGAAGGACTCCAGCCAGGTCACCAGGTCGCGGTCGCTGAGGGTGCGCGAGCGGGACGTGTAGCCGACGATGTCGACGAAGCAGACGGCCAGGGTCGCGGTCGGGCCGGAGGTCTGCTCGGCCAGCAACCGCGAGCTGGCGCTGAGCAGGTGGCGGCGCCAGACGTAGCTCTGCAGCTCCTGCACCCGTGGCAGCGCCTCGTCGGAGATCGCCAGCAGACCCTCGGTGGGGTCGGCCCCGACGTCGGCGGCGACCGACGCCAGCAGCGCCACCTGCCAGTCGGCGAGCCGGGCGAAGCTGCGGCCCCAGGTCCGGACCAGGCCGTCCTGCCGCTCCTGGCTGAGGATCCCGAGCCGGATCAGGTCGCTGGTCAGCTGCAGTGCGCGCACGTCGGCGGTCGTGAACGCCGCCTCGTCGTCGGGGACGTGGGCGAAGCCCAGCAGGTGCCACAGCTCGTTGGCGACCTCGAGGGGTACGCCGGCCCGCTCGGCCACCTGCACCTGGGTCAGCCACGGCGTCTCGCCGAGCAGGTGCTCCTCGAGCGCAGCGACGACCCCGCCGTCATCGGTGCCGTCATCGGTGCCGTCGGTGCCGTCGTCGGTCCCGTCGGCAGCGGGACGGTCGTCAGCGTCGCTCACGACCGTCTCGGACCACTCAGGCGTGGTCGCCGAGGCGCGCCTGCGCGACCTCGACGAGTGCGTCGTGGAACGCGGGCCACTCGGCGTCGAGCTGGCGCAGGGTCTCGTCGGTGAGGTGGATCGTGTCGAGGGGGGTGAGCGCCACGACGGTGGCGTTGCGCAGCTTGTGGCCGACGATCGCGGCCTCGCCGACGATGTCGCCGGCGCCGAGCTGGGCGATCTCGGTGCCGTCACGGCGCACCGAGACGGTGCCGTCGAGGATGATGTACGCCTTGTCGGCGGGGGTGTCCTCCCAGATCGGCGACCAGCCCTCGGGGAGCTTCACCCGGCGCCCGGTCGCGCTGATCCGCGCGATCTCCTGAGGCGAGAAGTGCTCGAAGAACGTTGCCATGCTGACCCTTTCGCTGTGCCCGGCGCGGGGCGCCCGGCTCACCTGCTCTTCCCCCGGCTGTCACCGCTGACCCTAGTGCGCTCGACGACGGTGCGGGGACACCTGTCACAACGTGTCCGGGACACCTGCGTTATCCCGGGAGGATCAGCCCCGGAACGGGTCGGCCGGGTAGACGCCGAGCACCTTGATGTCGGTGGTGAAGAACCGGAGCTCCTCCAGGGCCCGCTTGAGGCCCGGGTCGTCGGGATGCCCGTCGACCTCGGCGAGGAACTGGGTGGCGGCGAAGTGGCCGCCCACCATGTAGCTCTCCAGCTTGGTCATGTTGATCCCGTTGGTCGCGAACCCACCGAGCGCCTTGTAGAGCGCCGAGGGCAGGTTGCGGACGTTGAACACGAAGCTGGTCACGACGGGGCCGTTGCCCTGCGGTGCCATCACGAAGTCCGGGGAGAGCAGGACGAACCGGGTGGTGTTGTGCTCCTCGTCCTCGACGTCGCGGCGCAGGATCTCCAGACCGTAGATCTCGGCGGCGAGCGGCGGCGCGATGGCGGCCTGGGTCGGGTCGCCGGCCTCGGCGATCTCCCGGGCGGCGCCGGCCGTGTCGCCGGAGATGACCGGGGTCAGCCCGAGCTCCCGGATCACCTTGCGGCACTGGCCGAGGGCATGGACGTGGCTGTGCACGGTCCGCAGGGTCTCGACGGTCGCGCCCGGGACCACCATGAGGTGGAACTGGATGCGCAGGAAGTGCTCGGCGATGATGTGCAGCCCCGAGTCGGGCAGGAAGTGGTGGATGTCCGCGACCCGACCCGCGATCGAGTTGTCGATCGGGATCAGCGCGAGGTCGCAGTCGCCGCTCGTCACGGCCGCGAAGACGTCCTCGAACGAGGCGCACGCGACGGCCTCGGCGTCCGGGTAGTGCTGCTTGCACACGATGTGCGAGTTGGCGCCGGGTTCCCCCTGGTACGCGATACGGACCATGCGCCCAGGGTAGTGGCGGCGGGTGGCCGCTCCTCGCCGCGTCTCGTTGACTACCGTCGCCCCATGGCCGTCGTCCTCGCCCTCCTCGCCCTGCTCGTGGCCGGTGCCGCCCTCGCCGTGGCGCTCCGCAACGGACGGGCGAGCGGTACGGCGCCCGCGGACGACCTGCCCGCCGACACTGCCGGCCTGCGCCGCGAGGTCGCCGCCCTGCGGGCCGAGGCGGTCGGTGCGCTGCGCCACCTCGCCGTCGTCCGCTACGACGCCTTCGACGAGATGGGCGGGCGGCTGTCCTGGTCGCTCGCGCTGCTCGACGACGCCGGCGACGGCGTCGTCCTCACCTCGATCCGCGGCCGCAACGAGGCCCGCACCTACGCCAAGTCGGTCGCCGGTTGGAGCAGCGACCAGGAGCTGTCGCCGGAGGAGTCCGAGGCGGTCGCCCACGCGCGGCTGGCCCGGAGCTGACGGCACCCCATGCGATCTGGTCGGGGATCGGGCTGATCACGTACCAATGCGCATGGGGTGCGGTTCACACTGTCCGCGGGACCCGCACCAGCACCCGGCCGTGGATGCACTCCATCCGCAGCTCCGAGCCCAGCCCGATGGTGTCGCCGTCGAGCTGGCGCGGCACCTCGCCCGACGCGCGTACGACGACCTTGCGGCCGGTCATCCGGGCGACCGACTCGCCGGCGTTGTGCTCGCGACGGGTCAGCACGCGCAGCACCAGAGGGATCCAGCTGAGGAAGCGCCGGGGGTAGAGCAGCACGACGTCGAGCAGGCCGTCGTCGATGGCGGCATCGGGGAGCAGGTTCATCCCGCCCTGCAGGCTGCCGACGTTGCCGATCACGCAGGTGCGGGCGCGGTGCTTGGTGAACGGCATGTCGTCGACCGAGATCTCCAGCTTCATCGCCGGGAACATCAAGCCCTTGAGCCCGGACACCACGTAGGCGAGCCAGCCGACCTTCTTCTTCAGGTCCTCGTTGACGCCCTCCATGATCGCGGCGTCGAAGCCCATGCCGGCCATCACCATGAAGTGGGTGGGCTCGAGGCCGTCGCCGTCGACCTCGACCATGTCGATGGCCCGGTCCTGGCCGGTGAGCGCGATGTCGATGGCGGCGCGGATGAACAGCGGGACCGCCAGGTTGCGGGCCAGCAGGTTGCCGGTTCCGGCGGGGACGACGCCCACCGGGATGCCGGTGCCGGCGAGCTCGGCACACACCTCGCGGACGGTGCCGTCACCGCCGCACACGATGACCAGGTCGGCGCCGTCGACGGCGGCCTGCTCGGCCTGGCCGGTGCCGGAGTCCTCGACGGTGGTGAGGTACCAGCGCGGCTCGTTCCAGCCCGACTCGATCGCCATCTGGGTCACCAGGGTCTGGAACTGCTCGACCGACTCGACCTTGATCGGGTTGAGGACCACGGCCAGCCGGCGTGCCGACGGGTACGCCTCAGGCAGCGGCTCGGCCTTGAGCGCGTGGCTGCGGGGGAGCGGGTTGTAGAGCGCGACCCCGAGCAGCAGTACGCCGAGGCCGAGCAGGGTGCCGCCGACCACGTCGCTCGGGTAGTGCCGGCCGAGCAGGATGCGGTCGGCGGCGACCACCGCCCACGTCAGCACCCCGAGCGTCGAGACCAGGCGACGGATACCGGGTCGACGGACGAGCATGACGGCGAGCAGCACCACGAGACCGGCGAACGCGGCGGCCGACGAGGTGTGGCCGGAGGGGAACGCGTTGGAGTGCAGGAAGTACTCCGGGTCCTGCCACACGGGCCGGCCGCGGCCGACGAAGACCTTGGTGACGTAGGTCAGCAGGGCGGTGGCCGCCATCACGGCCGCGACCAGGATCGCGGCCCGGCGGTGACCCTTCACGAACAGCGCGAGCGTGAGGACCGTGGTGACCGCGGTCATGCTGGCGGTGCCGAAGGCGAGCTCGATGGCGCGCAGCGGCTCGCGCAACCAGGCCCGCTCGCCGGCCCAGTCGCGCGCGGCCTCGCCGTGGCTGTCGAGGTCCATCACCCAGGCCCACTCGGCGGCGACGGCGCCAGCCACTGCCACGAACAGTGCCAGCAGGATCAGCGAGGCCAGCAGCGGGGTCCGGCGGGGTCGGTCGAGCACCCCCGGAGGATAACGTCGAGCCATGACCGTCCCCGCTTCCGTGACCCTCGGCCGCTCCGGCCTCGTCGTGTCCCGCATCGGCCTCGGCTGCAACAACCTCGGCCGACCCGGCACCGCCACGGAGTCGCAGGAGGGCACCGACCGCGTGGTCGGCGCGGCGATCGACGCCGGGATCACCTTCTTCGACGTCGCCGACACGTACGGCGCGACGCCCGGTCTGTCCGAGGAGCGGCTCGGAGCGGCCCTGGGCTCGCGCCGGGCCGACGTGATCGTGGCCACGAAGTTCGGCATGGACATGCGCGGCGCCAACGGCCCCGACTTCGGCGCCCGCGGCTCGCGCCGTTACGTCCGCACCGCGGTCGAGGCGTCCCTGCGCCGGCTCGGCACGGACTGGATCGACCTCTTCCAGTTCCACACCCCCGACCCGCGCACGCCGATCGAGGAGACGATGTCGGCCCTCGACGACCTGGTCCGCGAGGGCAAGGTCCGCTACCTCGGCCACTCCAACCGGGCCGGCTGGCAGATCGCGCAGGCCGAGTACGTCGCCCGCGACCTCGGCGTCGAGCGCTTCGTCTCCGCGCAGAACCACTACAACCTCACCGACCGGCGCGCCGAGCTCGAGGTGCTGCCCGCCGCCCGCGCGTTCGGGATCGGCGTGCTGCCGTACTTCCCGCTCGCCAACGGTCTGCTCACCGGCAAGTACGCCTCCGGCGCGGCCCCCGCCGGTACCCGGCTGTCCCACACCCGCCAGCACCTCCTCGAGGACGCCGTCTCCCCGACGCTGAGGGCCTACTCCGAGTTCGCCCGCGACCGCGGCGTCTCCGAGGTCACCGTCGCCATCGGCTGGCTGCTCGCCCAGGCGCCCGTCGCGTCCGTGATCGCCGGTGCCACCCGGCCCGAGCAGGTGGTCGCCAACGCGGCCGCCGGTTCCTGGGTGCCCACGCCCGAGGACCTCGCCGGGCTCGACGCGCTCTTCCCCTCGCCCGAGCCCATCGCGCCGTACTGAGGGGTGCAGGGATCCCCGGATGTCCGGGGATCCCTGCGCTTGTCAGGGGTTGCAACACCTGACAAGCGCATGCAATCCCTGATATCCGGGGATTCATGCAGCCGGGCCACCGGCGAAACCGATGCGCGGCGAGTCCGACCCGACGGATAGCCTGAGCCGCATGATCGACCCGCGCATCCTCCGCGACGAGCCCGACCGCATCCGCGCCTCGCAGGCCAAGCGCGGGGCGTCTCCCGACGTGGTCGACCGTGCGCTCGAGGCCGACGCCGTCCGCCGCGCCGCGATCGCCGCCTTCGAGGAGAAGCGCGCCGCGCAGAAGACCTTCGGCAAGCAGGTGGCGCAGGCGCAGGGCGAGGAGAAGCAGGCGCTGCTCGCGCAGGTGAAGCAGCTGGCCGCCGAGGTCAAGGACCTCGAGGCGGAGCAGGCCAGCGCCGACGAGGCCTGGACCACCGCCCTCAAGGCGATCCCCAACGTCGTCGCGGAGCAGACGCCGACCGGGGGCGAGGACGACTTCGTGGTCCTCGAGGAGGTCGGTACGCCGCGCGACTTCGCCGCCGAGGGCTTCGAGCCGCGCGACCACATCGAGCTCGGGCGGATGCTCGGCGCGATCGACCTCGAGCGTGGCGCCAAGGTCAGCGGCAGCCGCTTCTACTTCCTGACCGGGGTCGGTGCCCAGCTCGAGCTGGCGTTGGTCAACCTCGCCATGGAGCAGGCGCGCAACGCCGGCTTCACCCAGGTGATCGCACCGTCCTTGGTGCGCACCGAGGCGATGGAGGGCACCGGCTACCTCGACCAGGGCGGCGGCGAGGACATCTACCGCATCGAGGGCGAGGACCTCTACCTGGTCGGCACCTCCGAGGTGCCGATGGCGGCGTACCACTCCAAGGAGATCCTGGACGTCGAGAGCCTGCCGCGCCGCTACGCGTCGTTCAGCCCCTGCTTCCGCAAGGAGGCCGGCTCGCACGGCAAGGACACCAAGGGGATCATCCGGGTCCACTGGTTCGACAAGGTCGAGATGTTCGTCTACACCACCCTCGAGGACGCCGAGGCCGAGCACCAGCGCCTGCTGGCGTGGGAGAAGGAGTTCCTCGACAAGCTCGAACTGGCCTACCGGGTCGTCGACATCGCGGCCGGCGACCTCGGCGGCAGCGCGATCCGCAAGTTCGACTGCGAGGCGTGGATCCCCACCCAGGGCAAGTACCGCGAGCTCACCTCGACCTCCAACTGCACCGACTTCCAGACCCGCCGCCTCGACACCCGCGGCCGGTTCCCGTCGACAGGCTCGGGACAGGCCGGACCGATCGGGCCGATCGCCACCCTCAACGGCACCCTGACCGCCATCACCCGCGCCATCGTCGCCGTCCTCGAGACCCACCAGCAGGCCGACGGCTCGGTCCGGGTCCCGAAGGCGCTGCAGCCGTTCCTGGGCGGTCTCGAGCTGCTGGAGCCCGTGAGCCGATGACCGGGCCCGCCCCCGACTGGCAGCCCCGCCTCGTCGCGCTCGACATCGACGGCACCCTGCTCAAGTGGGTGACGGGGCTCGGCATGAGCCACGAGGAGGTCACGCCGGCGGTGCACGACGCGGTCCAGCGGGTCCTCGACGCGGGCGCCCACGTCGTGCTGTCCTCGGGGCGCGCGCCCCACAACATGACGATCGTCGCCGACAAGCTCGACCTCCACGGCCACGGTGAGCGGCTCTGGATCATCGCGGCCAACGGCGCCGTCGTGCTGCGCTACCCGCCCGCCGAGGTCGTCCACGAGGTCACCTTCGACGCCCGCCCGGCCGTCGCCGCCGTCCTCGCGCAGCACCCCGAGGCGCTGGTCGCGGTCGAGGAGCGCGGGATCGGCTACCGCGTGTCCGGACCCTTCCCCGACGGCGAGCTCGGGGGTACGACGATCATCGCCGACGTCGACGACATGGTCGCCCAGCCCGTCAGCCGTGTCATCATCCGCGACCCGAAGGCGACAGCCGAGGACTTCGTCGCCCTCGCCGCCAACCTCGGGCTCCAGGGCACCGACTACGTCGTCGGATGGACGGCGTGGCTCGACCTGGCCCCGGTCGGGATCTCCAAGGCCTCCGGCCTCGAGTACGTCGCCCAGCAGCTCGGCGTCGACCGCGCCGACGTGCTCGCGATCGGCGACGGTCGCAACGACATCGAGATGCTGCAGTGGGCCGGCCGCGGCGTGGCCATGGGCCAGGCCGTCGACGAGGTGAAGGAGAAGGCCGACGCGGTCACCCACTCCGTCGACGACGACGGCGCCGCCGTCGAGATCGGCCGCTGGTTCCCTGCCGTCGGATCTGGTGGGATGGGGCGGTGAGGTCTCCCCGTCTGGTTCGTGCCGCCCTGCTGGCGGTGCCGGTGGCGCTGGTCGCGCTGCCCGGCGCCGCGGCCGGTTCCTCCAGCGGGCTGCCGGCCGACTGCACGCCGGTCGACATCACCAACGAGGCGGCGCTCGACCAGCGGGCCGCGGCCGCCGACGACGTCTTCGTGGGCCGCGTCGAGGCGGCCGCGCCGGTCACCGGTTCGGGTCGGGTCGGCTACGGCGTGAGCGTCCAGCGTGTCTGGCTCGGTGACGTCGCCCAGGGCCAGCAGGCCGCGGTGACCGTCGACTGGCCGGTCGGCGCGCAGCCGGGCGTGGCCCAGGGGACGTCGTACCTCTTCTTCACCGACGACACCGTCGACGGCATGGTGGCCGACCCCTGCGACGGCACGGTGCCGCTGCCCAAGGGACTGACGCCGAAGCTCGCGGCGATGCTCGAGCAGTACCTCGCGACCGTCGAGCCGCCGCCCCTGCCGATCCCGACCCCGGCTCCGGTGACCTTCCACCAGCCCACCGACCCGCTGGGCGAGCCGCCCGAGATCGGGCGGGTGCTGGCGTCGGGCGGCGCGATCAGCCTGATCGGCGTGCTCGGTCTGCTGCTGGTGTCGCGGCTGGGCCGCCGGCGCTGACGGCAGGCTCCTAGAGGTACATCCCGCCGCTCGTCGGCTGCTCGCCGCTCGCCTGCTCGGCCGCCGGCTGGCCCTCCGCGTGGCCGGGGTGGCCGCCGGGCCCGCCGCCGGGCCCGGCGAGGCTCATCCCCGGGGGCAGGGCGCGGCGGATCTGCTCGAACTGGGCGCGGGCCGCCATCTGCTGGGCGTAGATGGCGGTCTGGATGCCGTGGAACAGACCCTCGAGCCAGCCGACCAGCTGGGCCTGGGCGATCCGCAGCTCCGCCTCGGACGGGGTGGAGTCCTCGGAGAACGGGAGGGAGAGCCGCTCGAGCTCCTCGACCAGCTCGGGGGCGAGGCCCTGCTCGAGCTCGGCGATCGACGAGCGGTGGATGGCCGCGAGTCGGCTGCGGCTCGCCTCGTCGAGCGGAGCCGCCTTCACCTCCTCGAGGAGCTGGCGGATCATGCTGCCGATCCGCATCACCTTCGCCGGCTGCTCGACCAGGTCGGTCAGCGCGCGCTCGCCGTCGTCGCCGTCCTCGTCGTGTGCGGCGGCTTCGGCCTGCTGGACCTCCGACGCCGGGACGGTGCCGATCGGCTGCCCGTCGGGGCCGACGACGAGGATCTGCTCTTCGCTCCCGGAGGCGTTATCGCTCATGCCCCCAACTTACCGGCAGCCCACCGGCAGCCCCCGGGACACCGGGCGCCGGATCTTCCCCCCGTTGGGTGATGGCAGTACGCGCGGCGCGGCGTAGGTTGCCGATGGGCCCGGCCGGGGCCCGGTGTGTGGCTGCCTCGACCGGCTCTGTGGACATCCACGTCCGATCCGACGACCGAGGAGCAGCACATGTTCATCCAGATGATCCAGGCCGCCTGCACCCGGCAGGACGAGGCCAACGCCATGCTCGAGGAGTGGCGCCGCGACCTGGCGCCCGGCGCGCCCGGTTGGCTGGGCGGTACCTACGGCTTCACCGACGACGACCAGCTGATGGCCGTGGTCCGGTTCGCGTCCCGTGAGGAGGCGATGGCCAACTCCGCACGCCCGGAGCAGAGCGCCTGGGCCGAGCGCTTCATGGCCCTCATGGACGGCCCGGCCGAGTTCCACGACTGCGACGACGTCACGATGTTCATGGACGGCGGCTCCGACGACGCCGGCTTCGTCCAGATCATCCGCGGCAAGGTCGACGACCCGAGCCGGCTCAAGGCGATGCTGGCCGACACCGCGTCGCTGCACGACATGCGCCCCGACATCCTCGGCGGCACCCTCGCGGTCGAGCCCGACGGCAGCTTCATCGAGACCGTCGCCTTCACCACCGAGGCCGCGGCCCGGGAAGGCGAGAAGGTCGAGCCGCCGACCGAGGTACGCCAGGAGCTGGAGTACGCCATGCACGGAGCGACCTTCCACGACCTGCACCACCCGCACTTCCAGAGCGCCTGAGGAGGGGCCGCGATGCTGCTGGAGGAGTGCACGGTCTCGGCCAACATCCCGACCGCGGACCTCGACCGCGCCCGGAAGTTCTACGCCGACACGCTCGGCCTCACGCCCGCCGACGAGAACCCGGGAGGCCTGGTCTACCGCGCCGGTGGGACGGACTTCTTCCTCTACGAGACGGAGTACGCCGGCCAGGCGGGACACACCATCGCCCAGTTCCACGTCCCCGACGTACGCCCCGTGGTCGACGAGCTCCGCACCCGCGGACTGACGTTCGAGCACTACGACATGCCCGGTGTCACGTGGGACGGCGACATCGCCGGGATGGGCGGCATGGGCCACGCCGCGTGGTTCAAGGACAGCGAGGACAACATCTTGTGCCTCGACGACCGTAGGACCGACTGACGTCGGCGGCCCGGATCAGGGGGTGAGCAGCACCTTGCCGACGGCGTCGCCGGACTCGATCATCCGGTGCGCCTCGGCGACGTCGTCGAGGGGGAGCACGGCGGAGACGACCGGCTGGATCGTCCCGTCGGCCACGAGCGGCCACACGTGCTCGACGACCGACGCGCAGATCCGGGCCTTCCCCTCGACCGGACGTGACCGGAGCGCGGTCGCGATCACCGCACCCCGCTTCGCCAGCAGCCGGCCCAGGTCGAGCTCGGCGCGGGTGCCGCCCTGCATGCCGATCACGACCAGGCGGCCCTCGTCGGCGAGCACGTCGACGTTGCGGGCGAGGTACTTGGCGCCCATGTTGTCGAGCACGACGTCGGCGCCCGCGCCGCCGGTGTTGGCGCGCACCACCTCGACGAAGTCCTCCTCGCGGTAGTTGATCCCCACCTCGGCGCCGAGCTCGCGGCAGCGGGCAAGCTTGTCCGCGCTGCCCGCGGTGGTGAACACCCGGGCACCGGACGCGGCGGCGAGCTGGATCGCGAAGGTGCCGATCCCACCGCCCCCGCCGTGCACCAAGAAGACGTCGCCGGGCCGCAGCCCGGCGATCATGAACACGTTGGACCACACCGTGCAGGCCACCTCGGGCAGCGCCGCGGCGCTGACCAGGTCGACGCCGTCCGGCACGGGCATCACCTGTCCCGCCGGTACGACGACCCGGCTCGCGTAGCCGCCGCCGGCCAGCAGCGCGCAGACCCGGTCGCCGACCACCCATTGCGTGACGCCCTCGCCGAGCGCGGCGACGGTGCCGCTGCACTCCAGGCCGATGATGTCCGAGGCGCCGGGGGGCGGCGGGTAGAACCCCTGCCGCTGCAGCAGGTCGGCCCGGTTGACCGCGGTCGCGGCCACGTCGAGGAGCACCTCGCCGGGCCCCGGGACCGGGTCGGGCAGCTCGGTGACGGCGAGGGTCTCGGGCCCGCCCGGGGCGGACTGGGTGACGGCACGCATGGGACCAGTGTGTCGGGTGGCCGGCACACCATGCGTTCTGGTCGGGGATTCGGCCTTCACGCGACCCATTCGCATGGGGTCCGGAAGTCAGACCAGCGAGTCCTCGTCGGAGTAGTCGGCGTCCGCGAGCTCCTCGAAGGCGACGTCCGCATCGTCCTCGTCGGCCGCACCCGCGGGCCGGTCCCACGACTCGGCGAGCCCCTGCGCCTTCGCGGCGAGCCGCTCGACGGCGTCCGGGTCGGCACCCTGCTCGCCGGCGGCGAACCCGAGGAGGAAGGCGGTCACGAGCCCCGCGGCCGGGTGGACGTTCTCGACCGCGATCCCGGCGAGGTCGACGAGCAGGCCCTCGTCAGCCTCGGCTTCGATGTCCAGGGCGTCGCACAACTCATCGATCCAGTCGTGGAGGTTCACCCGTCCAGAGTGACCCGCGGGTCTCGCGGGTGCAAGGTTTTCCAGACACCCCGGGGCCAGTCCAGATCAGTACGGGCCGGCGTCCCCGTCGGCCTCGCCGGCGATGTCGCGCAGGTCGCTCCAGGTGTCGATGTCCCGGGCCTCGTCGCCCAGGGGGGCGACCTCGACCAGGTCGAGCGGCTCGAGCAGCGCCCGGATCGACAGGCCATGCTGACCCTCGTGGTCCGGGCGTACGGCGTCCAGCCGGGCGGTCTCCACGACGAACGCGAGCTGGCGGCGACCGTCGGCGTCGGCGAGCACCGCGCCCTCGTGGCCCACAGCGGCCTCCTGCAGCCGCCGGAAGGTGCCGGGCGCGAGCCGCGGCATGTCGACGGCGAGCACCGCGATCGTCGGGAACGAGCGCAGCAGCATGTCGCGCCCGGTCAGCAGCCCGGCCGCCGGGCCGCCGAACCGCGGCTCCTCCCGCACGAAGGTCACCGGCCGGTCCGTCGGCACCTGGTGCCCGACCACCACCACCTCGCTCGCGTCGAGCACCGCGTCGAGGGCATGCTCGAGCAGCGGGCGACCGTCGACCTCGATCGAGGCCTTGTCGACCCCACCGAGCCGCGACCCCTGCCCGCCGGCCAGCACGATCGCCGCGAATCCGGCCAGTCCGAGCTCGATCACCACCCCTGGATCCTCCCAAAGGACTCGTAGGCTGGCACCGTGAGCAGCCCCACAGCCCCCACGCTCCGCCTCGCGCTGGTGCAGGCCGCGGCGGCGCTCGACCCCGCGGTCAACCGCGACGCGGTCGCGAAGCTGACCGCGGAGCACGCGGGAGACGCCGACCTCGTCGTCTTCCCCGAGGTCTTCGCCCGCGACTTCGGCGAGGCCGGGTCCGACGTCAGCGCGTACGCTGAGCCGGTCGACGGCCCGTTCGGCACGGCCCTCGCCGAGGCGGCGGCCGCGCACGGCACCACGCTCGTGGCCGGCATGTTCGAGCAGGGGCCGGACCCGGCGCGGCCGTGGAACACCCTGCTCGTGCGCGGCGAGGTGACGGCGTCGTACCGCAAGATCCACCTCTACGACTCCTTCGGCTACCGCGAGTCCGACCGCCTCACGGCCGGACCGGTCGATCCGGTGGTCGTCGAGCTGCACGGGTGGAAGGTCGGGCTGATGACCTGCTACGACCTGCGCTTCCCCGAGCTGGCCCGGGCGCTGGTCGACCGCGGCGCCGAGCTGATCGTGGTCCCCGCCGCCTGGGTGGCCGGTCCCCGCAAGGTCCACCACTGGCGGACCCTGCTGCTCGCCCGGGCGATCGAGAACACCGTGTACGTCGCCGCCGTCGGCCAGCCCGCCGGCCGCTACTGCGGCCACTCCCTGGTCGTCGACCCGTACGGCGAGGTGCTGGTCGAGGCCGGTCCCGGTGGTCCCGAGCAGCCGGAGGTGGTCCGCGCCGTGATCGAGCGCACGGTGCTCGAGGAGGCCCGTCGCCTCAATCCGTCCCTGCTCAACAGGCGAATGTAGGCTGCCTCTCCGTGTCCCGCGCCCCCTCCCGTGTCCCGCTCGAGCAGCGCATCGGAGAGTTCGGGGCGTCGCGCGCGCCGCTGACCATCTGGTTCGTCGTGGTCGTGCTCAGCGCGGCCGCCCTGGTCTGCGCGATGGTGCCGGTCGGGCCGGACTGGCTCGGCACCGCCGGCTCGGTCGCCGTGGCGACCGCGTTCACCTGGGGTCTGGCGGCGCGGACGGGCGGTCGCCCGTTCGTGTTCGCCCCGTTGGCGCTGGTGTGCGGCCTGGTCGCGGTGCTGACCGACCAGGACCTGCTGCTGACCGGTGCCGCGGTCGGCACCTCCGCCGTCGCCGCCGTGCTCGGCGTGATGATCACCGTGCCCGCGGCGGGGATCGCCACCGCCGCCCGGGAGTGCGTGGTCGGCCTGGTCGTCGCCGGGATCGGCGCGATGGCCACCGTCGGCTTCGAGCCGGCGATCCACAAGGAGCGCTTCGAGTACGTCGGGCTCGGGCTCGCCTTCCTCGGCGCCATCGTCCTCGTGCACCGCCTGGGTGCTGGCTTCCACGGCCTCGGCAGGCGTGGCCTGATCATCGTCGCGATCGGCGTGCTCGTGCTCGCCGTGACGCTGCTGTACGCCGAGATGCTGCGCCGCTACGGCTCGACCGGCCTGGTCGACCAGCTGCTCGACTGGGTCGCGTGGAGCCGTGACCACCTCGGCGCCTTCCCGCGCCCGATCGCCACCGTCCTCGGCGTCCCCGCCCTCGCCTACGGCTGCCACATGCGGGCCCGGCGCCGGCAGGGCTGGTGGGTCTGCGCCTTCGGTGTCGCCGCCACCTCGCCCACCGCCACCGCCCTCGCCAACCCGGCCGTCTCGGTCACCGAGGCCGCGCTGTCGGTGGTCTACGGCCTGGCTGTCGGCCTGGTCCTCGGCTGGTTCCTGATCCGCCTCGACCTGGCCCTCACCGGCAACCGCGGCCGGCGCAGCCGCGTGGCCGAGCAGGCGGCCGCCGTACGCCCGGAGCCGGGGCGGTTCGCGCCGCTCCTGTGAGCGTGCGACCCGGGCCGGCCGGCTCGGGGCGATCTGCAGAGAGGGCGGGATTCGAACCCGCGGTAGGTCTCCCTACGACCGCTTTCAAGGCGGTTCCGATCGGCCACTCCGGCACCTCTCCCGGACCCGGTACGACGCGCGCGTCGGCCGGGCACCGGGTCGAGTCTAGTGGGGGCGCGTGCGCCGCTTTGGCCGGTCCGCGAGGGGCGCAGGACAATGCGGCCATGAGCAGCGCGCAGCCGAACCGGGTCACCGACTACCGCCTCGCCCCGCCGGTGGCGGCCCGCTTCGTCGGCGCCTACCTGGTGCTGCTGGCGCTGGTGCTGCTCGCGATCACCGCCGTCGTGGCCGCCGCCGACCTCAACGCCGACCTGCTGGTCCTCGTGCTCGGCCTCGGCGTCCTCGGCCTGATCGCCCTCGGCTGGTGGCTGCGCACCCGGCTGGTCGTCGTCCGTCTCACCGAGGCCGGCTACCGGGTCCGGATGATCCGCGCGGTCGGCGCGAGCGAGGCTCGCTGGACCGAGGTCGAGGACGCCGTCGCCGCCGCCCCGTCCGGGATCGAGTGCCTGGTGCTGCGTCTGCGCGACGGACGGAGCACGACCATCCCGGTGCAGCTCGTGGCCGGCGACAAGGACGACTTCGCCCGCGACGTACGCGCCCACCTCCAGCGCGCCGCCGGCTGAACCTGTCCGCGCCCCGGGATCCGGACGGCCCGATTGGGACGCGCGCATCGCGTCCTAGTAGCCTGGGGACGCTGGCCGGTCCCTGACCGGCGCAGTGGAGGAGGCGTCGCCTAGTCCGGTCTATGGCGCCGCACTGCTAATGCGGTTTGGGTTTATCGCCCATCGAGGGTTCAAATCCCTCCGCCTCCGCCGCAGGACGAGACCCCCGGCAGCCACTGCCGGGGGTCTCGCATATTCACGCTCATTGGTGAAAGATGTTTGGTGACGCCGACAGGGGGGCAGGCGTCAGCGGTTCGGGTGCATCCGCAGGACGGGCTCGGCCGACCACCAATGAGGGGAATGCTCATGAAGAAGCTCGCTCGCAAGACCGCTTACGGTCTGGCCGCGCTGATCACGGCGACCGTCATCATCTCCATCCCGACCGCCGCCGAGGCCGACACCGGCTGGGGCTGGAGGGTCTTCAACCACGCCCGCCGCTGACCCGGCGGACCCCCGCCGCGATCAGGACGACCTGACGTCGTCGTCCTGACCGGCGATGCCCAACGTCCCCATCGTGTAACCCAGCTGGAAGCGCGTCTCGGCGTCGTACTCCTCCTTGAGCTCGGCGACGTAGCCGGCGTAGGTGCGCGGGCTGACGCCGAGCCGCTTCGCGCTGACCGCGTCGGCGTGTCCCTCGATGAGCATCCGGATCGTCATCGAGCGCTGCTCCGAGGCGATCTCCTTCGTCACGCTCTGCCCCGCGCTCGCGAACGGGCGCCCGCGCGCGAAGGCGCGCTCGAACACGTCGACCAGGTAGGCCACGATCGCCGGCTCCCGCACGACGACGGCGGTCGCCAGGCTGTCGGCGGCCGGGATCAGCGCGACTCGGCGGTCGACCACGATCATCCGGTTGAAGAACTCGTCGAGCGTGCGGACCTCGGCGCCGTGCTCGGTCACCGTCGCGACGTACTTGTGCGTGGCCGGGTGCCGTCGGGCGCTGTGCTGGTAGAGCGTGCGCATCGCCAGGCCCCGCCGGAGCGCCTCGACGTCGCGCGCACTCGCCTCGGCGACCGTCTTCGCGCTGCGCGTCGCCTGCGGCTGGGCGGTCAGCAGCTCCTCCTGGGCCTCGCTGACCAGCGTGGTGAGGTAGGGGTTGATCGCCTCGCCGTGCAGGTAGAGGAACGGGCCCGACTCGCTCGCAGCCGGGGACCGGCGCCAGCTCTGCGCCAGGTGCGCGAACGCCGACGCCCAGCGCGCCGACTCCTCGAGCAGGCGCGCCCCCTCGTTGCCGAGCGGCGTCACGACCCGCGACTGCGCGTTGCTCGGCTCGAGCGGGCGCCAGGTCTTGCGGGAGGCGTCGAGCTGCAGCAGGCCCAGCTCGACCAGCAGGTCGAACGCACGACGGAGCGAGGAGCCCTCGACCAGGCGCGGGTCGTCCGCCGGCAGCCCGCCCTCGGCGAGCACCTGCTCGTACAGACCGATCGCCTCCGCCTCGAAAAGGGCCCGGTCCTCGGGCTGGTAGGCGGTCATGGCGTCATGCTTCCACACCGCCCGGCGCCGCGGCGGCGTCGTTGATTCGGCATCTGCGCGTCGCCTCGGCTATTCTCATTCGGTCGCCCAGCGACGGGCGCCTGTAGCTCAACGGATAGAGCATCTGACTACGGATCAGAAGGTTTGGGGTTCGAATCCCTACAGGCGCGCAGATGTCTTCGCAGGTCAGGCCCGGACTCCGGGCCTGACCTGCTGACATTTCCGGGCCCGCATCCCTACCGTCATCCCATTCTTGAGGGTTCTTGCGGCTCGACGTCTCGGGCCTGAGTCGTGTGCTGGCCGCCGCCAAATAGCCGCCGGCCGTCGCGGATCCGCATCGGCGGAGGAATCTCGACGCTGGCTCCTGTCAGTGATGGTCAACCGGAAACCGGTGGCTGAGCCTCGCCCCTCCGCGCCGGGGTTCGGCCGACGGGCCAGTCGAGGTGCTCGCAGACGTGGCTGGTCGGCGCTGATCGGTGCAGCCCGGCCGACGTCTAGGCTTGATTGCTGTACCAGTCCCTGTTCAGAAGGAGACGGCTTTGCTCGACCAGGAGTTGCAGCGCATCGTCTCCGAGCTTCGCCGACTGCCCTCGGAGACCACTTGGGTCGAGTTCAAGCAGAACAACTCCGCGCCTGAGGAGATCGGCGAGTACATCTCCGCGCTGGCCAACGCGGCTGCACTCGAGCGGGTCAGCGCCGGTTACGTGGTGTGGGGAATCGAGAATCAGACGCACAGGGTTGTGGGCACCAACTTCCAGCCGGCCACCAAGAAGGGGGCGGGTGAGGAAGACCTCATTCCGTGGCTGTCACGACTTCTCGACCCCGCCCCACACATCCAGTTCCAGGCGGGCGAGATCGACGGCCTCGCCGTCGTTCTTCTCGAGGTCGCCGCTGCGGAACACCGGCCGACTCAATGGAAGGGCGAAGAGTTCATCCGGGTGGGCTCCTATCGCAAGAAGCTCAAGAACCACCCGGAGCTCGAGAAGCGACTGTGGCTCACCTTCGAGTCGCGTTCGTTCGAAGCGCTGCCAGCCTTGACCCACGTGACGCCAGCGGACATCTTCCGCCTCCTAGACGTAGACGCCTACTTTAGTCTCACCGACATTCGCCCTCCGAGTAGCGAGCAGGAAACCCTTGCGCAGCTGGACGCTGCCGGCATGGTGGGCTGGAACGTCAGCGACGAGTGGACCATCACCAATCTCGGAGCGCTGTTGTTCGCACGGAACTTGAACGACTCTGGCGGCTTGTCGCGGAAGGCGCCGCGAGTGATCCACTACAAGGACCGAACGCGAGTGCACACCACCCGCGAGCAGATCGGCGAGCGTGGTTACGCCGCCGGCTTCCAAGGGCTCTTCACCTACACCTCCAACGCCCTACCCGCAGACGAAGTGATCGAAGGAGGTCTTCGCCGCCTCGAACCGGTGTATCCAGACCTGGCGGTCCGCGAGCTCATCGCAAACATGCTGATCCACCAGGACTTCAGCCAGAAGGGCACCGGACCGACGATCGAGATCTTCGATGATCGACTCGAGATCACGAATCCAGGCGTCCCTCTCATCGACACCAAGCGGTTCATCGACAGTCCGCCAGTTTCCAGAAACGAGCAACTCGCCCGTTCGATGCGTCAGATGCGCGTCTGCGAAGAGCGCGGCAGCGGCTGGGACAAAATCGTGTTCGAGATCGAGATCCACCAGTTGCCCGCCCCGCTCATCGAGACCACGGACACGCACACTCGAGTGGTCCTCTTCGGGCCGAGGAAGCTGACAGCGATGCAGCGCGACGACCGTCTACCTCCACGCCTGCCTCAAGTACGTCAACCGCGAGCAGGCAACTAACTCGTCGATCCGCGCTCGCTTCGGCCTGCCGGACTCCAGTGCCGCCACAGCCTCCAGGCTCTTGAAGGAGACGCTGGAGGCCGGTCTGATCGTTCCTTACGACCCAACCGCCGGGAAGCGTGCGATGAGTTACGTGCCCTACTGGGCGGCCTAGCACCTGGCTGTCGTAGTTGCTTGCCGGTTCTTTGACGCAATCACTAACGCTGACAGTTAGACGCCACCTGACCTGCGCAAACACAGGGCTAGTTCTTTGCTGGTTGTTTCAACAAGCAACCGAACCCGATAGTTACAACGATGTGATTCAGCCCTGATCCACCACGGGCGGCTGGTCAGGTGAGCGTGGCGTAGAACGAGAAATGCCCCTTGAGCAGGGACGATGTTGATTGCGACGTCAGCATCTGACCTACCCAAAGGGGCACCTCGTAAGTGAAACCTTCTCACACGATCCGACCTGTCTTCGATGAC
>NZ_JAHTKU010000014.1 GCF_019192965.1 Nocardioides daeguensis | reverse complement strand
CCGCGCGGTCAGCACGCCGAGCAGCAGCGGCCTTCTTGTAGTCCGGTCGCCCGGTCCCTTCGGTCACAGCAGTCATCATCGTTCCTTTGCTGAGACCGACCCCTTACACAGACCATCTGACACCCCCTGAAGATCGCCGAGGCCAAGATCATCGAAGCCGACCCCCTCGCCCACCGGGAACGGATCCACGCGAACCGGAAGGACAAGGGGGTCTGGTTCCCCCAGCCCCGCCCCGGCACCCAGATCGACTCCCTCGACAACACCGCGGGCATCGGAGTGGTGTTCGCCCGTATCGACGAGGCCGACGCCCTCGCCCATGCCCGGATGGTCGACTACCTCGCCACCGCACTCGCCGAACACGCCCCCGCTCGCGCTGACGGGGAGGAGCCGTTGAGCATGGACCACTGGCGAGCCGAAGCCTTCGCGATGCTCGCCGACCCCGCCGCCGTCCTCGCGTTCCTCCAGGGATCGGATGAGGAGAACGACCCCGGCACCGCGGCCCCCGACCGGACGAGCGTGGACCTGGTGATCCACCTCGCCCACGACACCACCGGCAACCTCGGACCCCTGGCCCGCGTCGAGGGCCGGGTGAACGGACCCCGCCTCCTCGACCAGGTCCGCAACCTGCTGCGAAGCGCTGCGCACGTGACCATCAGCCCGGTCGTCGACCTCCACACCGGCCGCTCCGTCAACGGCTACGAACACCCCGCGGACGTGAAGCACCGCACCGAGCTACGCACCCTGGGCGACGTCTTCCCCCACGCCACGAAGCTCTTCACGAAGCACGGCCGAAGCCCCGATCACGACCACACGGTGCCCTACGACAAGAACGGCCCACCCGGCCAGACCGGCGACCACAACGACACCCCACTCGGCAGACACCACCACCGAGCCAAGACCCACCTCGGCTACACCGTCCTGCAGCTCGGACCCGACAGATGGATCTGGGCAACACCCCACGGCCTCTACCGCCTCGTCACCACCACCGGCACCACCGTGCTCACCAAAGCCGAGTACCAGCTCCACGAACACGACGCCATCGTCCTCGCCGGCGGCGACGCCGCTTGAGGACGTGCCGGCGCCGCGGCCCCGACGTTCAGGGCCGCGGCGCGGGTCGAGCTACTTCTTGACCTTGACCTTCACCGTGGTGGCGGCCGAGGCCTGGTGCAGCTGGTCACCGAGGTAGGTCACCGTGAGCGTGCGCTTGCCCTGGGCGGACCTCGGCAGCCGCACGGTCGCCGTACCGTCGGCGGCGAGGGTGACGGTCTTCGACAGCTTCACCTTCTTGCCCTTGAGCTTGCCGCCCCGGTAGACGACGGTGACCGCGCCGGTCGGCGTGAAGCGAGCACTGGTCACCGTGATGGTGACCGTGCCCTTCTTGGTGGTGCGCGGCTTGGTCGCCACCGTCGCGGCCGCGGTGGTGGCCTGGGGCAGGGCGACCTGCGCCGCGCGGACGCTGGCCCGGAACGGCGCGGCGACCTTCTTGGGCTGACCGGTCGCGCTGGCGTAGAAGTGCGCGCGCAGGCCGGCGGTGAGCTGGGCGAGGAACGACGGGGCGAACGAGCCGCCCTCGACCGGCTTGCCCGCGGGGATGCCCAGGGCGGCCGACTCGGCGCCCGCGGGCAGGACGCCGGTCCAGGCCGGGGTGTCGGCGAGCGTCGCGGCGCCCTCCGCCACGGTCCAGTCGCCGGTGCCGGCCTGGAAGGTGGTGACCACGACCCGAGCCGGGTCGGTGCTCGCCTCGGGGTTGCCCATCGCTGCGGCGTTCCACGCCGAGACGACGGCCGACAGCGAGCCCTTGCCGGTCCGGTCGACCGTGACGACCGGGTCGGCGATGGTCACCGTGTAGAAGGTGGAGCCCATGTTCTCGAAGGAGCCGGCCACCGAGCCGTCGTACGCCATCGTGGTCACGCCAGAGGCGGCGTCGTAGGACCCGACGCCGTTGGGGAAGGTGATGACGCCGTCGGCGTTCTCGGTGGCACCGTCGGTGAGCACGTGGGTCGACAGGTGGTCGTCGAACTGCTGGCTGATCTCCCACTGCAGCTCGGGTACGGCGGCGACGGCCTGCGCAGGCGACGGGGCGCTCAGCGCGAGCGCCGTGGCGGCCACGCCGCCGGCCGTGAGCGCCGCGAGGACGCGGCGGGGGTTCGGTCGGATGGACATGGGTGTTCCCTTCTGTTGTGGTCCCGAGATGGACAAGCAGGCGGCGCCGCTCAGCGCAGGCCGCGCACGGGTGGAGGTACGACGAACGCGGCCGCCGCGAGGAGCAGCAGCGCACCCCCGGCCCACCAGGGCCAGGTGCGGTCGTCGGTGGGGGCGGCAGCGCCCGGCGCCGCAGGGGCGGCGGCCAGACGTAGGTCGGTGGCCGGTCGGGGCAGGGCGGCCACCGGCTCCGGCGCCGGAGGCGCCGCTCCCACGGGAGGCACCACGAGGTCCGGTGGCGTCGCGGCGGCGGTGGTCGGGGAGGTCGGGGTGGGGCGTGGGCTCGAGCGTGGCGGCGGGGGTGCGCTGTTGCTGACGACCGGCGGTTGGCTGGTCGCGACCGTGGGGGTGGGCACCACGACGGCGGCCCCGTCGAACGACACGGTCACCGGCGCGGCCACCTTGTGGGCGTCGTCGGACCCGCCGCTGGAGTACCAGAAGGGGCCGGTGCCGAGCATCTCCATGAACCGCACCCAGGGAGCCGGGAAGGATCCCCAGTAAGCCCCCGAGCGGACCTGGGCACCGGTGACGGGGTCGAAGGTCACACCGCGGTAAGCCGGGTCGACGGTGAACCCGTTGCCGGTGAGCGAGACCGACGGGAGCGTCGCGACCGTGACGGTCGCCGCCGGCGCCGCTTCCCATCGGGTCGGGTCGTCCTGGGCGGACGCGAAGCCGCCGAGCGTGGCGGTGAGGGTGCCCCGGCCGTCGGCGACCTCGAGCACCGGGTCGCTGAGGTGGAAGAAGGAGAAGCCGGAGTAGAAGGCCACCGTCGCACTCCCCTGCCACGCGATCCGCGCGGTGCCGGCGGCCCGGTCGAGCGTGCCCGCGCCCCGGGAGAAGACCAGCTGGTGGTTGCTGGACACGCCGACCTGCAGCGGCACGCCGGCGCTGTCGGTCCTCAGGCCCGCCCAGGTGGCGTCGGTCCAGGCGCTGCTGCGGGCGTCCCACTTCTCGACGGCGACGTCGCCGGAGCGCTGCTGCCACTGGCCCTCCGGGACGGTCTGGCCGCCCCGCCCGGGATCGGGCAGCGCGCCGGCCATCAGGAAGTTGTAGGTGCCGGGGTTGTGCGCCGCGGTGTTCGACTCGGTGTTGAGCCCCCAGCGGAGCACGGCGCCGGCCAGCGTCTCGGGGCCGTCGTCCGCGCGGGCGGGAGTGACGACCAGGCCAGCGACGGCGACCAGCCAGACGACGAGCCCGGCCGCGGCGAGGACGGCGGCGAGCGGCCTACGCACGAGAGGCTCCCCGGCGACGAGCGAGCAGGAGCAGGCGGGCGAGCGCGCCGAGGAGGACCAGTCCGGCAGCCCCGAAGAACCAGGCCCCGAGCCGGTCGACACGGGAACGCCCCGGGGCCGCGACGGGCGCCGCCACCGGCTCGTCCCCGGCCGCGATGGCGAACCGGACCAGCGGCGCCGGGTCACCGTCGAGCCCGTACAGCCGCAGCTCGTGGGTGCCGCCGGCGACCTCGGCCGGCAGGGCGACCACGCCGGTCACCTGGCCCTGCGCACCGACCAGGAACGGCCCGGCCGCGGCGACGCCGTCGTCGAGCACGGCGTTGACCTGGGCGCCGGGCGGCAGGCCCCGAGCGGTGAAGGACAGCGCGCGGCCGGCGACGGCCGAGGGCCGGTCGACGTCGAGCACCGGCGCCAGCGCCGTCGCCGACGACGGCGGCGACGGCGCAGCCGCGACGTCCGGGACCGCTGTGCCGGGCGCCGCCGGCTGCTGCGCGGCGGCAGTCCCCGTCGTAGCCGGCGCCTGGTCGCCGTACAGGTCCTTGACGGTGACCGGTGTGAAGGTCTCGTTGGCGGCGTTGGTGACGCCGTGCGCGCCGACGGTGATGATCCCGCAGCGGACCTTGCGGCAGTCGATGGTGCGGGTGCCACCGTCACGGTCGACGGCCCGGAAGGTCGCGCCGGGGACCGCGATCGTCGTCGACCAGCGACCGCTCGCGGACACGGTGCCGCCGTTGGCGGAGGCGGCGGTGTCGGATCCCGGGTAGGCGACGTACTTCTGGTAGCCGGCGTTGGCCTGGCTCTCGCTGTCGGGGACGTAGAAGTAGTCCTGGCCGGTCACCCCGCCCTTGCTCGGCCGCCAACTGCCGGAAACGGTACCGAAGAAGACGTAGATGCCGCCGTGGCCGCCATGGACCGACTGGAAGCCGGCGCCGGCGACCTTCAACGTGGTGGCGTACGTCGGGTCGATGACCGCGCCGCCGCGCTCGCTGCTGACCGACACCCGGGCCTGGGCCTGGGCCGCGGGCACCGGCGCCACCAGCGCCGCGAGCACGCCGAGCAGCACGAGGGTCGTCCTGGTCAGCACCGCGCCTCCTGGGCCGCCCGGACTGGTACGACGACCGGGGTGCCGCCGTGGTCGAGGACCCGCACCGGGTGCCGGTACACCTCGCCGAGCAGGTCCTCGGTGAGCACCTCGTGCGGCGGTCCGGCGGCCCGGACAAGGCCGTCGGCGATGACGCAGATCCGGTCGGCGTAGGCCGCCGCCAGGGACAGGTCGTGCAGCACGACCACGACGGCGGCTCCCTCCGAAGCGACCGCCCGGGCGACCCCGAGGACCGCCTCCTGGTGGCGGATGTCGAGGGCGGCGGTGGGCTCGTCGAGCAGCAGCACCGGCGTCTCCTGGGCGAGCGCCCGGGCGAAGGAGGTGCGCGCCTGCTCGCCACCCGACAACGTCGGGAAGGCGCGCTCGGCGAGACGGTCGACGTCGGTGCGGACCATCGCGGCGCGCACGACCTCCTCGTCGCCGGCCGCACGCGGGGTGCGGTGCCAGGGCGAGCGCCCCATCGCGACCACGTCGCGGACCCGGAAGCCGAACGCGAGTCCCTGCTGCTGGAGCTGGACCGCCCGGTGCTGTGCCGACTCCCGGGCGGCGTACGACGACAGCGGGCGCCCCGCGAGCTGGACCGAGCCGGCCGCGGGCCGGACGTCGCCGGCCAGGACACCGAGGAGGGTCGACTTCCCGGCGCCGTTGGGGCCGACGAGCGCGACCAGCTCGCCGGGCGGGACGGCGAGGTCGACGCCGTCGAGGACGACCTTGTCGCCGAGGGTGACGTGGATGCCGCGAGCCTCGATCATGACCAGCCTCCTGCGGTGCGACGGGAACGGCGGATGAGCCAGAGGAAGAAGGGGCCGCCGACGAGGGAGGTGAGCATCCCGATGGGCAGGTCGGCGTTGTCGACGGCGGTGCGCGCCCACAGGTCGGCGAAGGTCAGGAGCGCCGCGCCACCGAGGGCGCTGGCGGGGACGAGGAGCAGGTGGCCGGGGCCGGCGACCATCCGCACCAGGTGGGGCACGACCAGCCCGACGAACGCGATGATGCCGCAGAAACAGACCGCGGCGGCGGTGAGCAGGGCGACGACCACGATCGCCGCGAGCCGGAGCCGCTCCACGTCGACGCCGACGTGGAAGGCGGCCCGGTCGCCGAGCGCGAGCAGGTCGAGGCGGCGCGCCAGGACCAGGGCGACGGCGATGCCGATGGCGGCGAGCGGGGCCACTACGGCGACCGCGGCCCAGCGGGTGCCGTTGAGGCTGCCGAGGGTCCAGAACACGATCTCCTCGCGGGCCTGCTGGTCGCCGAGGAACATCAAGAACGCCAACGCAGCGCTGGTCATCGCGTTGAGCGCGATGCCGGTGAGGACGAGGGTGACGACCTCGGTCCGGCCGCCGGCGCGCGAGAGCAGGTAGACCACCAAGGTGGCGGCGAGGCCGCCGAGGAACGCGGCGACGGCGATGGTCCACGAGCCGAGCACGGCGACGTCGAAGACGATCACGCTGCCCGCGGCGACCGCGGCGCCCGAGGAGACCCCGACGACGGCGGGTTCGGCGAGTGGGTTGCCGAAGATGCCCTGCATGACGGCGCCGGCGGTGGCGAGCGCGGCACCCACGAGCGCGGCCAGGACCACCCGCGGGAAGCGGACCTCCCAGAGCGTGTCCTCGGCGCGCGGGTGGGTCGGCAGCGGGCCGAGGTCGATCCCGATCCGGTGCAGAACCGAGCCGAGCACCTCCAGCGGCGGGACGTGCAGCTGTCCCTGGCCGGCGCCGACGACGAGCGCGACGACGAGCAGGCCGGTCAGCACCGCGAGCAGGCTCCCCTTCACGAGACGGCTCCGGGTGCGTAGACCGCGACGGCCAGGGCGTTGAGGACGTCGCCGGTCTGCGGACCGAAGCCGAGGATCTGCGAATCCTCCATGTCGACGAACCGCTCGCGCTCGCCGGCCGGCGTGTTCGCCAGGGCGGGCAGCCGCTCGAGGAGGCCGTCGACACCGTCGACGGAGTCGAGGCCGCCGCTCATCATCAGCACGAGGTCGGGCTGGGCGGCGACGATCGCCTCGTCGGTGACCGGCTTCATGCCGTCCCAACCGATCTCCTCGGCCACGTCGTAGAGCCCGAGCGCATCGATCAGCCCGTCGGCGCCGGACTTCTCGCCGAACAGGTAGTAGACGCCGGACTGCCCGCGCACGTAGAGGAACAGGGTGCGCAGCCGGTCGGTCTGTGCCTCCGGCGCGACATCGGCGATCGCCGCGCGGACCGCGGCCACCTCGGCGTCGGTGCGCTCGATCAGCGCCGCGCCCGCCTCGGGGACGCCGAGCGCGGTGGCGACCTGCGTCGTCAGCTCCGCGACGTTGTCGAGCCCGCGGTGGCTGTCGACCACGACGACCGGGATGCCGGCGTCGCGCATCTGCAGCACCACGTTCCACGGCCCGAGAGAGGTGTCGGTGAGGATCACCGTCGGGTCCAGCTCGAGGATCGCCTCGGCGGCGAGGTCGTGGCCGTTCTGGGTGACCAGCGGGAGGTCGGCGGCGGCATCGAACCGGGTCGAGATGTCGCGGCCGACCACCCGGTCGCCGAGGCCGAGCTCGAAGACGGTGCGGGCCAGGGTGCCGTAGACGTCGAGGGCCAGCACCCGGCTGGCGTCGCGGACGGTGACCCGGGTGCCCTGCGCGTCGGTCACCGTCACGGGCAGCCGCGGCGCCGGCTCGGCGACCGGGTCGACGCTGTCGTCGGCGACGACCGCGCGCGTCGCGCCGGTCCAGTCCCGGGCGTCGGTGAGGGGGGTGACGTCGGCGAGCCGCGGGGCCGCCGTACCGTCGCCCGCTCCCCCGCTGCGCTCCGGGTCCACCGGCGAGGAGAGTCCGCACCCGGCCAGGCCCAGCACGACGCAGGTGGCGGACACGGTGAGCAGCCGTCGCAGCGGACGGACGGGGTGGGACAGCACGCGGGAGCTCACTCTCGAGATCGGGAATTAGGTCAGCCTTATTTAGGCTAGGCTAATCTTGATTGAGAGGTGTTGACAAGTTGTCAGAATCTTGTCGACAATCCGTCGACAACTTCCCCAGATCCCCCAAGGAGCGCCCCGTGTCCCCGACCGAGACCGACCTCGTGCCGTTGTCGACGGCCCTGCGCGAGGGCTCACGCGCCGAGCACGAGGCCGCCGAGGGCTCGACGTTCATGGCCGAGCTGCTCGACGGCCGCCTCACCGCCGAGGCGTACGCCGACCTGCTGCTGCGCCTGCGCCGCGTCTACGCCGCGCTCGAGGAGGTCCTCGCCGAGCACCACGCCGACCCGATCGTCGCCGCCGTCCACGACCCCGCGCTCGAGCGGCTCGCCGCCATCGACGCCGACCTCGCCCACTGGGCCCCGGGCGTCGACCCCGAGATGCTCGACTCCCCCGCCGCGGCGGCGTACGTCGAGCGGATCCGGGCGGGCGCCGCCTGGGGCGGCCTGCTCGCCGCGCACCACTACACCCGCTACCTCGGTGACCTGTCCGGCGGCCAGGTGATCGGTCGGGTACTGCAGCGCACCTTCGACCTGCCCGAGGACACGGGCGTCGCCTTCTACGAGTTCGCGCAGATCCCCAAGCCGAAGCCCTACAAGGACGGCTACCGCGCCCGGCTCGACGCGCTCGACCTCACCTCGGACGAGGTCGACCGGGTCGTCGAGGAGGTGCGGGCCGTGTTCCGTCTCAACCAGGCGCTGTTCGAGGAGCTCGGCGAGCAGATCGAGCGCTACCGCGCCGCCTGAGCCCGGAGGAACCGCCCGGTCCGGCGCACGCCGACCACCTCGCTCAGGGTGCCGTTCTCGACCACCACCTCGCCGGCGACCAGGACCGCGACCACGGTGGCGTCGTTGCGGTTGACCATCCGCGAGAGGTTGCCGAAGGCCGGGACCGGCGCCTCGACGTAGGCGTCGAGGGAGCCGTCGAGCCGCTCGGGGTCGATGACGACCAGGTCGGCACGGTCGCCCTCGCGCAGGTGCCCGGCGTCGATGCCGTACCAGTCGCCGAGCTCGCCGGTGAGCCGGTGCACGGCGCGCTCGAGGGTCATGAACGGCGTCCCGCTGCGCTCGGCGTCGCGGACCCGGCGCAGCAGCCGGAGCCCGAAGTTGTAGAACGCCATGTTGCGCAGGTGGGCGCCGGCGTCGGAGAAGCCGAGCTGGACGCCGGGGTCGGAGGTCAGCTTGTCGAGGACCGCCGGGCGGTGGTTGGAGATGGTGGTGCGCCAGCGCACCTTCTCGCCGTGCTCCAGCACCAGGTCGAGGAACGCGTCGACGGGGTGCAGGCCACCGCGGTCGAGGCCGACCTGGCCGAAGGTCTTGCCGATCACCGACGGGTCGGGGCACTCGGTGATCTCGGCGTCGAAGAAGTCGCGGTGCCAGACCCGCGGGCCGTACTTCTGGTCGTAGTCCTTGCGGAAGCGGCGCCGGTAGGTCTCGTCCTGCAGCAGCGCACGCTGCTCCTCGATCCGGTTCGACAGGTGCAGCGCAGCGGCGCCCGAGCCGAGCTCCTCGAAGATGACCAGCGAGATCCCGTCGGCGTACACCTCGAAGGGCACCGGCAGGTGCTGGAAGCGCAGGTCGCCGCCGAACCGGTTCACGGTGCGCGCCAGCAGCGGGAACAGGTGGGCCACGAAGGGGATCGCCTTGATGTCGGCAGCCGACAGCAGGCTCACCCGCAGGGGCGACCTGCGGCCCCAGCCGCAGCTGCTGAAGGCCATCCGGACCAGCGTGTGCGGACGCCCGACGTCCGGACCGCCCTGCAGCGCTCGGCCCCGCGCTCTGAGCACCCGGTTGAGCCGGCGGCGCTCCTTCCCCTTCGCGTACGTCGACGGCAGCGTCCGCGAGCGGCAGGCCTCGCCGTCCAGCTTGTCGAACATCAGCTCCTGCGACGACATCCCGACGAAGCCCTCGTCGAGGGCGTCGACCAGGTCGGCCTCCATCCGGGCCAGCTCGGCCGCGGTCGGCCGCACGGCGGGGTCGGTCGAGCGGGACAGACCCATCCGCGCGGAGCGGATGTCGGAGTGGCCGATGAAGGCGGCGATGTTGGGGCCGAGGGGGAGCTCCTCGAGCGCGGCGACGTACTCCCCCGCGCTCGACCAGGTCTTCAGGTCGTCGAGCGCGCCGACGACGTACGGCCGCGGGATCGCCTCGACCCGGCCGAACAGGTCGCCGGCATCCTCGGGTGCGGCGTGCACGGTCGACAGCGAGCACGAGCCGAGGAAGGTCGTGGTGACGCCGTGGCGCAGCGACTCCGACAGCGAGGGCTGGACGAGCACCTCGACGTCGTAGTGGGTGTGGATGTCGACCATGCCCGGCAGCACCCAGCGTCCGCGCGCGTCGATGACGCGGGGGCAGTCGGTGGCGTCGAGCTCCTCCGCGGAGACCGCGACGACGCGGCCCTCGCGGATCCCGAGGTCGCGGACGGCGGACGGCGCCCCGGTCCCGTCGAACCAGCGCCCTCCCCGGACGATGACGTCGTAGCTCATGGCTTGCTCCTGACCTGTTCGGCGTAGACATGGTCCCGTTCGCCCCGCGACCAGAGCAGGTCGGCGGTGGCCAGTCCCTGGGCACGCAGCTCGCGCTTGAGGACCTTGTTGGTCGCGGTGCTCGGCAGCGCCTTCGCGATCCGCACGTGCCGCGGCCAGCCCTTCGGCGACAGGTCGGGCTGGGCGGCGAGGAAGGCCGCGAGCTCCTCGGGCGCCAGCGTCGCGCCCTCCCGGAGCACCAGCGCGCACATCAGCTGGTCGCCCACCCGCTCGTCGGTGACGGCGTACACGGCCGCCTGGGAGATCGCCTCGTGGCGCAGCAGCAGCTGCTCGACCGGCGCGGCGGCGAGGTTCTCACCGTCTACGCGCAGCCAGTCGTCGGTGCGGCCGGCCAGGAAGACGAAGCCGTCGGCGTCGCGGTAGGCGAGGTCGCCGGACCAGTACATGCCGCCGTCGAGGCGCTCGGCCGTCGCCTCGTCGTCGTTGTAGTAGCCGGCGAAGAAGCCCGCGCCCTGGGTGTTGACCAGCTCGCCGACCGCCTCGTCGAGGTTCGTGACCCGGCCCTCGGCGTCGTACTCGGCGCGCGGGCACTCCGTCCGGGTGCCCCGGTCGTAGACCGCCACCCCGTCGAACGGGACGCCGATCGAGCCGGCCGGCGTCTCCTCGGTGCGGGTGATGATGATCGCCGACTCGGTCGAGCCGAAGCCGTCCCACACCGAGCACCCGAAGCGCTGCGCGAACTCGCGGATGTCGCGGTCGGAGGCCTCGTTGCCGAACGCGAAGCGCAGCGGGTTGTCCGCGTCGTCCGGCTGCGCCGGGGTCGCCAGGACGTAGGCGAGCGGCTTGCCGACGTAGTTGAGGTACGTCGCGCCGTGGCGCCGGACGTCGGCGAGGAAGCCGCGCGCGGAGAACTCGGCCACGGCCAGCGCGGCGCCGGAGGCGGCGCTGACGGCGAAGCCGGCCATGACCGCGTTGCTGTGGAACATCGGCATCGAGCAGTAGACGACGTCGTCGGGACCGAGGCCGTACTTGTCGACGAGCACCGATCCGGCCATCACGACCATGAAGTTCGCGACCTGCACGGCCTTCGGCTCACCGCTCGTGCCCGAGGTGAAGATGAGCATGAAGGTGTCCGTGGTCGTCGCGACCGGGAACCCGTCGGTGGTCGTCGGCGCCGCCGCGACGAGCGCCGGCCAGGCCACGGCGTCGGTGTCGACCACCGTCGCGCCGCCGAGGTCCAGGCCCTCGAGCAGCGGCCGGTGCGCGCTGTCGGTGAGCACGACCTGGCAGTCGGCCCGGCGTACGTCGGAGGCGAGCGCCCCGCCGCGCCGGGTCCCGTTGATGCCGACCGTGACGTGCCCGCCGATCGCTCCGGCCGAGATCGCGAGCGCCATCTCCGGGCCGTTCGGCAGCAGGACGCCGACGTGGAGCGGCCTCTCCTCGTCGGCCATCGCGCGCAGCACGTGCGCCCGGGCCGCGGCACCGGCGACGACCTCGCGCCACGTCCAGGTGCGCTCGTCGTACCGCAGTCCGGCGGTGTCGCGTTCCGCGTGGGCCAGGAGCAGGCCCTGGACGGTGTCAGCCACGGGCCGGCTCCAGCACGGGCGAGGTGACCGTGAGGTGGCGCAACAGGAAGTGGAGGGCGTGCTCGACGGCGGGCTCGTGGAAGGGCTTGCCCGCGAACAGGTCGAAGTGGTCGCCCGGGTAGTGCCGGACCTCGGCGCGGCCCGCGACGGCCGCCTTCATCGCGGCCTGCAGCGGGGCGCTGCGGTCGAAGTCGGCTACCTGGACCAGCCAGGGGACCTCCAGCCGGGACGCCGCCTTCGCGGGCGCCCGGGTACCGAGCTCCAGGACGACGTCGGCGGCGATCTCGTTGCGCCAGGTCGGACCGGCGATCGCCAGGTAGTCCTCGTAGGCGCCCGGCAGGGTCAGCGCACCGGTCTCGCCGGGGTGGGCCACGACGGGGATCATCGCGGGCCTGCGGCCGACCTTGCGTCGGAAGGCGCTCGCGAGGCCGCGGCCCGTCGAGGCCAGCAGCTGGCTGGGCCGGTGGTGCTGGGTGGCCAGGCGGGCGGCCGCGAGGCCGTCGACCATCGGGACCACCGACACGACGGCCGTGATGTCGTCTCGCTCGGCGGCGACCGAGACGACGTGACCACCTCCCAGCGAGACGCCCCACAGCACGACCCGGGTCGGGTCGACGCCGGGCAGGCACTTCGCGGCGTCGACGGCCGCGTGGAGGTCGGCGACCTGCCCGGCGAGCGAGACGACCTGGCGCGGCTCACCGTCGGCGGCGTCGGAGCCGCCGAAGCCGCGGTAGTCGAAGGTGACCGCGTGCAGTCCGGCCGCAGCGAAGGCCTCGGCGAACGGGAACACACCGGCGTCCTGGGTGCCGGCGAGGCCGTGCGCCAGGACGACGACCGGAGCGCCGGTTTCGAGGCGCGCTCGCTCCTCGACCACCGGCGGGGCGAAGTGGGTGGCGGCGCAGCGCACGCCGGCCGAGGTGAAGTCGAAGACGGTGCTCATGCCGGGCTCCCGTAGATGCTCTGGATCCAGATGTGGGTGATCGCGTCGATGTGGGCCTCGCGCTCGGGGCCGACGCCCATCGCGTGCCGCTCGACGGCGTGGTCGTTGAGGTCGAGGAGGACGGCGGCGAGGACGTGGGCGTCGGCGCCCGGCGGCGCGTGGCCGACGGCGCGCTCGCGCTCGATCATCTCCGCGGTCATCTCCGCGAACTCGGCACGCCCGGCCTCCCACAGCTCGCGGACCGCCGTGCTGGTGGCGCGCGCCTCGAGGAGCGCACGGTAGGTGTGTGGCGTCTTGTCGACCGAGTCGAACAGGGTCGCGACGACCCGGCGGATCCGGGCCCGGGGCTCTCCCTCCGCCTTGACCAGCAGGTCGGTCGCGTCCGACGCGTCGTCGTACAGCTCGGCCATCAGGGCCAGGACGGCGGTGGCCTTGCTCTCGAAGTAGAAGTAGAACGCCGAGCGCGTCACGCCCGCACGGCGGGAGATCTCGGCGACGTTGACCTCCTCGAGCGTCTGCTCGCGGAGCAGCTCGTCGAGCGCCTCGAGGAGGGCCGTACGCCGCTGGTCGCCGCGGTTGACGCTGCGCCGGTCGACCATCCGCGCCCACAGGCGCTCGTCGCTCACCGGGCCACCGCCGACGCCGCCGACGCCGCGCGGGCCTGGCCGGCCGGGATCTCGCGGGTGCGCAGGTCGTACTCGTAGAGGAAGTAGTCGAGCTGCTGGGTGTGCCGTGGCCGCTGCACCATGTGGGCGGTGTACTTGTGCTGGTCCTCGTCGATCACCCGCTCCATCTCGGCCTCGCTCGGCGGCGCGTAGCGGCCGACCAACCAGGCCGCGACGAGCCGGGTCTGGCACTCGACGAACGGGAACAGCGTCGGCGTCGACTGCGCGAAGCCGATGAAGGCGACGTCGTCGAAGCCGGGCTTGAAGATCCGCTTGTAGAGACGGATGTGGTTCTCCGGCGCGCTGATGAGGTCCTCGTCGAAGAACGGGAACGTGATGTTGTAGCCGGTCGCGTGGATGACGACGTCGAAGTCCTGCGAGGTGCCGTCGGCGAAGTGCACCGTGTCTGCGTCGAAGCGCTCGATGTCGCCCTTGGCGCGCAGGTCGCCCGAGCCGAGCCGCAGCGGCAGCTCGACCGACTGCGTCGGGTGCGCCTCGAAGAACTTGTGGTTGGGCGTCGGCAGGCCGTAGTCCTCGGGCCGGCCGGCCGTCATCGGCTGCATGATCTGGACGAACTTGCGCTGCCACGCGAAGGGGATGTGCGGCGAGGTCTTGTAGTACTTGTCGGCCGGCTTGCCGGCGAAGTACTTCGGCACGATCCACGCGCTCGACCGGGTGGAGATGACCACCTCGTTGTCGAGGGTCTTGCTGGACAGCTCGACGGCGATGTCGGCGGCGCTGTTGCCGAGACCGATGATCAGGATCCGCTTGCCCGTCAGGTCGTACGGCGTGCGCGGGTCGATGTAGGCGTGCGAGTGCATCGTCAGGCCGGTGAACTCCCCCGGCTTGTCGGCGAAGCGCGGGTCCCAGTGGTGGCCGTTGGCTACCAGCAGGACGTCGAAGCGGCGGGTGCCGGTGCGCTCGGTCTCGAGCTCCCAGCCGCCGTCGGGATGCCGTTGCGCGTGGACGACGCCGTTCTCGAACTCGATCTTGCGGCGGATGTCGAAGGCGTCCGCGTAGCTGTCGAGGTACTCCTTGACCTGGGTGTGGTGCGGGAAGTCGGGATACTCCTCGGGCATCGGGAAGTCCTTGAAGGACAGCTGGTGCTTCGAGGTGTCGATGTGCAGCGAGCGGTAGGCGCTGCTGTGCCCGTTCGGGTTGCCGAACGCCCAGTTGCCGCCGACCCGGTCCGAGGACTCGAAGGTCGCGAACTCCACGCCGTAGTCGGCGAGCATCTTGCTCATCGTCAGGCCGCTGATGCCCGCGCCGATCACGGCGACGGTGGGACCACTCATCGTTGCTTCCTTCCCGTCGGGCCCCCGCCGGGGAGCCTTGACAAACCCGCGTGACGAGCGTCACGTTATGGCTGCCATTTGACGCGTGTCAACAGATTCAGACGAATGTCAGGAGAGCTGCCATGCAGGTATCGGTCGTCATCGGGGGCGCGTCGGGGATCGGGGCAGCCACCGCCCGGGCCCTGCGCGCCGCGGACCACGAGGTGGTCGTCGCGGACCTGCCCGGCACCGCCGCCGACGCCTTCGTCGACGTCACCGACGAGGCGTCGGTCCAGGCCCTCCTCGACGGCGTCGTCGCCACTCACGGGGCCTTCCACGGCCTGGTGAACTGCGCCGGCGTGAGCACCCTGGCCCGGGTCGTCGACCACGACGCCGCGCAGTGGCGCCGGGTCGTCGACGTCTGCCTCAACGGCGCATTCCTGGTGCTCAAGCACGCCGGTCGCCGGGTCGCCGACGGCGGCTCACTGGTCTCCCTGTCCTCGCTCAACGCCCGGCAGCCCGGCACCGGCCTGGCGGCGTACTGCGCCTCGAAGGCGGGTCTGGTCGCCCTCACCGAGGTGGCTGCGCTGGAGCTCGGCGGCCGCGGGGTCCGGGTCAACGCGGTCGCGCCCGGCCTGGTCGTGACACCGCTGACCGCGCCCGCGATGGACATCCCCGGCGTGCGCGAGGACTACCTGGAGAACACCGCGCTCGGCCGCTCCGGCGAGCCCGCGGAGATCGCCGCCGCCATCCGGTTCCTGCTCTCCGACGAGGCTGCGTGGATCACCGGCGAGACCCTCGACATCAACGGCGGGGCACACCTCAAGCGCTACCCCGACCTGGTCGGCCTCGTCGAGAAGGCGTTCGCGTGAGGACCGCCGTCGTCACCGGGGGCGGCTCCGGCATCGGCGCCTCCCTCGTCCGGGCGCTGGTCGCCGACGGGGCGTACGTCGTGTGCGCCGACCTCGACCTGGACGCGGCCACTGCCGTGGCGGCATCGGCGGTGGGCCCGGGCGCAGCGGTCGCCCGGCAGGTCGACGTGACCTCGGCGGAGGACGTGCGGGCCGCGGTCGACGCGGTCGTCGCCGAGCACGGCCGGATCGACCTGATGTTCAACAACGCCGGCATCACCTTCCTCGGCGACACCGAGGACCTCACCCTCGCCCAGTGGAACGCGATCATCGACGTCAACATCCGCGGCGTCGTCCACGGCGTGCATGCGGCGTACCCGCGGATGATCGTCCAGGGCGGCGGGCACATCGTGAACACCGCCTCGATGGGCGGGCTGATGGCAGCCGGCCTGATGACGTCGTACGTCACGACCAAGCACGCGGTCGTCGGGCTCTCCCTCGCGCTGCGCACCGAGGCGGCCGGGCACGGTATCGGCGTGACCGTCGTGTGCCCCGCCGCGGTCGACACCCCGATCCTCGACAAGGGCGAGATCGGCCGGTTCAAGGGCCGCGACTTCTACCTCGAGGGCCAGGGTGTCAAGCGCCCCGTCGACCCGGACGTCCTCGCCCGCCGGGTGCTCGCCGCGGTCGTCGCCGACGAGGCGATCGTGATCGAGCCGCGGCAGGCCCGGATCGCCTGGCGGGTCGGCCGGCTCTCGCCCGTGTTCGTGAACAAGATGGCCACGAGGTTCATCGCGAAGCAGCGCGCTCAGGCGTCGTGATCTGGGTGCGTGTGGGGGCGGACGGCTAACGTCTGGGCCCATGGTCACGTTCGGGGGGACCGGGGTCATGCTGCTCGGCGTCGGTGTCGCGGGCGTCGGGTGCGCACTGCTCGCGCTCGTCCTCGTCCGTCCCCTCGGCTGGGTCTCGGCCCTCGCGATCGCCGGACTCGTGTGGTCGGTCGTGGTGATCGCGCTGGTGACGCTGGTCCCCACCTCCCCCGACACCGGCTTCGTCCCCGCCGAGACCCGCCGGCCGTCCTGCTCCTGGGACATCGGCGGCCCCGCCCCCGAGGGCTTCTGGATCCTCCAGTCCGGCCAGCGCACCCTCAACACGGCGCTGTTCGTGCCGTCCGGGATGCTGCTCGTGGTGGCGGTCGCCCGCTGGCGGCTCGGCTGGGTGTTGGCGCCCCTCGGCCTCCTCGGTCTCGCCGCCTACTCGGCCCTGATCGAGAAGACCCAGCTCGAGCTGGCGCGGATCGACCGGGCCTGCGACGTCACCGACGTCATCGACAACGCCACCGGCGCGGCGTTCGGCGCCGTGCTCGGCGTCGGGCTCGTGCTGGTGCTGCGGCCGTGGCGGCACCGGCGACGGACCGGCTCGGCACGGCCCGGCTGAGAGCGAAAGGAATCCGTTCAGCCGAGGCGCTCGGATCGCTTTCGATCCTCCGATCGGCAGTCCGGGCAGGTCGTGGGCTGGCCGGACCAGCCCCGCAGCTGGAGCACCCGCGCCACCTTGGCGGCCGTCGAGCACGGCCGGTCGAGGACCTGCCCGTAGCCCAGCCGCACCGTGGCGGTGTCGCCCAACGCCGCATCGAGGTCCCGCTCCAGGTCCCGGTCGCGGGCGGCGGCGGAGTCGTGACCGAGGCGCCCGTCGAGCTCGACGATCTGCCGCCAGGGTGGTCGCTGGCCGCCGTAGACGACGTCACGGAACATCCGGCGCCCCCGACCGTCCCTGCTCTCGACCTGACGCAGGCCCCGAGGCAGGCCGTGGGCGCGTTCGACCCTGGCGAGATAGGCGTGCTCGAGCACGGAGCAGGTGCCATCGGTGACGTCGGCCAGCACCGCAGCCATGGCGGTCCGGTGCGCCAGCCGCGCCATCGCGCCCATCCGGGCGATCAGGCGCTCGGCGGTGGTCCGGCGCCCCCCCGCACGCGTCGGCGAGGATCGCGATCCGGTCCAGCTCGCGGGTGGCCCGGTCGGCGAGCAGCAGGATCGCGTCGTCGTACCGCACCCGGGGCGGACTGGCGTTGGCCTGCACCACGTCGTCGAAGTTGCGGCACTGCCGGACGCGGACCCCGGGAAGCGGCGTGGTCCGCCCACCCAGTCGCACGACGACCTCGACCACCCGATCATCGCGCCGAGCGCGGCGCCCGGGACCGTCGTGTGCGCGGACCGCCGACCAGCCGTCCAGCGCGCCGCCACAGGCGAGGACGGCGGCCCAAGCGCGCTGCCGCCAGGTGAGGGGTCCCGTGTGGCTGACGTAGACACCAAGGTGGACGGCCACCCACTCCCGGCGGCGGACGCGACGCCGGACGTCTGCGGGAGTCTGGCCGCAGGCGAGCGCCTGGCGCCGAGCGATGACGCCGTCCTGGACGTCGAGAAGATGATGGAGGTCGTCCATGGGTGAACGCTCGCCTCCCGGCATCCTCGCGTCCACCGAGGATCGCGAGCCTGTGGACGGGACCGTGGGAGTCCGTCGGCGACCGCCCGCCGCGCCGAACGAAAGCGATCCGCGCAACCCGCTGCCGCTGATCGCTTTCGATCACCCGGTCAGCTCCCCCGCCAGCCCGTCCCGGCAGCCGGCCATCATCCGGTGGTGGTTCCACTCCAGCAGCCACCGCCCGCCGTACGACGCCAGCGCGAGCAGCCCGCGCACGGCGACCTCCTGCGCGAAGTCGAGCCGGGTGCCGGCGCCCTCGGGAGTCAGGGTGAACCGCGCGAACCCGTCGAGGTCGCCCCCGATCGCGACCTCCACCACCGGCGGCGTGCGGGAGACGGCGTCGAGGACCAGGTCGAGGGTGTAGGGCAGCGTCGAGCGGCAGCACACCCGGGCCGTGTCCGGCCCGAGCTTGGCGACGGCCCGCACCTGGGGCCACCAGCGCGGGTAGTGCTCGAGGTCGACCAGGGTCGCGGCCACGTCGTCCACCGGCGCGGCGACCAGCCAGGAGTCGGAGAAGGTGAAAGAGCGGAGCACGGACCCATCATGCGGGACAGCCGAAGAGCGCCATCGACGCGTGAGCGGGGACTACGGTGGCCCGGTGACCACGCCTGACACCGACGTCCTGCTCGCCCGGGCCCAGTCCTGGCTCGCCGAGGACCCCGATGCCCACACCCGGGACGAGCTGGTCCGGGTGATCGCGGCCGTCGAGGCCGGCGACGCGAACGCCCGGGCCGACCTCGCCGACCGCTTCCGCGGCACCCTCGAGTTCGGTACGGCGGGCCTGCGGGGCGCGCTCGGGGCCGGGTCGAACCGGATGAACCGGGTCGTGGTCATCCGCGCGGCGGCCGGCCTGGCGGCGTACCTCCTCGACACCGGCACCACCCCCGGCACCCCCGTCGTCATCGGGTACGACGCCCGGCACAACTCCGACGTGTTCGCCCGTGACACCGCCGAGGTGATGGCCGGCGCAGGCCTCACGCCGCTGCTGCTCCCCCGCCCGTTGCCGACGCCGCTGCTGGCGTTCGCGATCCGCGAGCTCGGCTGCGCCGCGGGGGTGATGGTGACGGCGAGCCACAACCCGCCGCAGGACAACGGCTACAAGGTCTACCTCGGCGACGGCAGCCAGATCGTGCCGCCCGCCGACACCGAGATCGCGGCGCGCATCGCCGCCGTCGGCAACCTGGAGTCGGTCCCCCGCCCACCACTGGAGACGACCGGCGGCCGGGTGCTCGACGACGGCATCGTCGACAGCTATCTCGACACCGTCGCCGCGATCGCCGGCGACGGCCCTCGCGACCTCGCGATCGTCTACACCCCGCTGCACGGCGTCGGCGGCGGTGCGCTGCCCGCGGTGCTGGAGACCGCCGGCTTCGCCGCCCCTCAGGTCGTCGCCGAGCAGGAGGCTCCGGACCCGGACTTCCCGACGGTCGCGTTCCCCAACCCGGAGGAGCCCGGTGCCATCGACCTCGCCGTCGCGCTGGCGGAGCGGACCGGCGCCGACCTGGTCATCGCGAACGACCCCGACGCGGACCGCTGCGCGGCCGCCGTACCGGGTCCCGGCGGCTGGCGGATGCTGCGCGGTGACGAGGTGGGCGCGCTGCTCGCCGACCATCTGCTGAGCGCCGGTCGCACCGGCGTCTACGCCACCTCGATCGTGTCGTCGTCCCTACTCGGCGCGATGGCGGCCGCGCACGGCCAGCGGTACGCCGAGACGCTGACCGGCTTCAAGTGGATCGGTCGGCAGCCGGAGCTCGTGTTCGGCTACGAGGAGGCCCTCGGCTACTGCGTCGACCCCGCGAACGTCTCGGACAAGGACGGCGTCTCCGCCGCACTGCTGCTGTGCGAGATCGCCGCCGAGGCCAAGGCCGCCGGCCGCAGCCTGCTCGACCTGCTCGACGACATCGCCGTCCGGTACGGCCTGTACGCCACCGACCAGCTGTCGGTCCGGGTCACCGACCTGGCGCAGATCGCGGCCGCGATGCAGCGACTGCGCAGCACGCCGCCGAGCACCCTCGGCGGCTCGCCCGTCACCGCGGCCGACGACCTCGCCGCCGGCTCGGCGGACCTGCCGCCGACCGACGGGCTGCGCTACCGCACCGAGGACGGCAGCCGGGTCGTCGTGCGCCCGAGCGGCACCGAGCCCAAGCTGAAGTGCTACCTCGAGGTGGTCGTCCCCGTGGTCGACGGCGACGTGACCGTCGCCCGGGCCGAGGCGGCCACCCGCCTCACCGCGCTACGCGCCGACATCGCCGCCGCAGCGGGGATCTGAGCGAGCCCTCGAGCCCGGCGCTCAGCTGATCGAGACGGCGTCGACCACGAAGACGAGCGTCTCGTTCGGCGCGATGCCGCCGCCGCCCTGCCCGTAGCCGAGGGCCGGGGGGACGACGAGCAGCCGGCGGGTGCCCTTCTGGACGCCGATCAGGCCCTGGTTCCAGCCGTCGATGACCGGCGCGTTGCCCAGGTCCTCCAGCGGGAAGGTCTCGCCGCGCTCGAAGGAGCTGTCGAGCACCTGCTTGTTCGACCAGGTCACCAGGTGGTAGTTGGTCTCGACGGTGTCGCCGGCCTTCGCGGCCGGGCCGGTGCCGGTGACCAGGTCCTTGCTCAGCAGGGTGGTCGGCGGCGCACAGTCGTCGGGGACGGTGATGGTCGGCACGGCACCGAAGTCGCCCTCGACCGTGATGTCGTCGGCGGTGCACTCCTCGCCGGCCGGGGCCACGGGGGCGTCGCTGCTGGGCGTCGTGGACGGGGTCGACGTCGAGTCCGACGCCTTCTCCTCCTCGGAGTCTCCGCACGCACTGGTGGCGAGCACGGACAGCGACAGGAGGGCAGCGGCGGCGAGCCGGACACGGGTCTGCATGGAGTGCAGCCTACGAACCGCTGGAAGCGGTCAGCCGAGGAGGGCCAGCACCAGGGTCGCGACGGCGAGTGCGCCGAGCAGCACGATCTCCGGCCACGCCCAGGCGTGCCGGGGTTTCGGCGTCGTGCCGGCGGCGCCCAGGTCGCGGGCGGACGCGATCCGGCGCTCGATCTTGTCCTCGATCAGCCAGGCGGTGGACCGTTGCGCCACCGGGGTGTCGTGGGCCGCCCGGCTGTCGTGACGGATGGCGCGCCGGGTGCGACCGAACCCGCTGCCGACGTAGCGCCGCTCCCCCACGCGGACGACGGTCACCTGGCTGACCTCCACGCTCGTGATGACGGCGAAGGGCACCCAGCGGGTGTGCAGGGCGTTGCGCAGCTCGAGCTCGTCACGGTGCAGTCGCAGGGCCGGCCGGATCAGGACGGCCCACACCAGCACGCCGAGCAGGAGACAGAACGGATAGGCCCACGGCGCGAAGCCCGCCTCCGGATCGAGCAGGCCGTAGGCGATGACGGCGGCCACGAGCAGGAGCCCGACGACGCCGATGACCAGTCCTCCGGAGCTGTACCGCTCGGGCTTGGCGACACCTTCGTTCTGCACAGTCCCCAACCCTATGCTGGGCAGATGCCGACCACTGCACCCACCGATCCCGCACCGGGACTCACGGCGTACTCCGAGGTGACGGCGAGCGAGGCCTCGCTGCGCCGGTTCCTGCACGGCCTGCCGGGTGTCGACCAGGTCGGCGCCGAGGCGCGCGCAGCCGGGCTCGGCACCCGCTCGATCAAGACGACCGCGAAGGCGTGGGCCCTCGACCTGGCGATCCGGATGGTCGACCTGACCACGCTGGAGGGCCAGGACACGCCCGGCAAGGTCCGGGCGCTCGCCAGCAAGGCGCTGCGACCCGACCCGGCCGACCCGTCGTGCCCGTCGGTCGCCGCGGTGTGCGTGTACGGCGACCTGGTCGGTGAGGTGAAGGCGATCGTCGGCGACCAGGTCAACGTGGCCGCGGTCGCCACGGCGTTCCCCAGCGGCCGGGCGTCGATGGCCGTCAAGCTCGCCGACACCCGCGACGCGGTCGCGGGCGGCGCCGACGAGATCGACATGGTCATCGACCGGGGCGCGTTCCTGGCCGGGCACTACCTCCAGGTGTTCGAGGAGATCGTCGCGACCCGCGAGGCCTGCGTCCGTCCCGACGGGTCGCACGCGCACCTCAAGGTGATCTTCGAGACCGGCGAGCTGCAGACCTACGACAACGTCCGCCGCGCGTCGTGGCTGGCGATGCTGGCCGGCGCCGACTTCATCAAGACCTCCACCGGCAAGGTGCAGCCGGCGGCGACCCTGCCTGTCACGCTGGTGATGTTGGAGGCGGTCCGCGACTTCCGCGAGGCGACCGGGGTCCAGATCGGCGTCAAGCCGGCGGGAGGCATCCGCACCGCCAAGGACGCGATCAAGTACCTCGTGATGGTCAACGAGGTCGCCGGCGACGACTGGCTCGACCCGGACTGGTTCCGCTTCGGCGCCTCGACGTTGCTCAACGACCTGCTCATGCAGCGCACGAAGATGACCACCGGCCGCTACAGCGGTCCCGACTACTTCACCCTGGACTGAGGGACCACGACATGGGTTTCGAGTACGCACCGGCTCCGGAGTCGCGGAGCATCGTCGACATCAAGGCGTCCTACGGCCTGTTCCTCGACGGCGAGTTCGTCGACGGGCGCGGGTCGTCGTTCAAGACGGTCAACCCCGCCACCGAGGAGACCCTCGCCGAGATCGCCGAGGCCTCCGACGCCGACGTCGACCTCGCGGTGCGGGCGGCCCGGCGAGCGTTCCGCGGCTGGTCGCGGATGTCGGGCAAGGAGCGGGCCAAGTACCTGTTCCGCATCGCCCGGATCATCCAGGAGCGCGGCCGCGAGCTGGCGGTGCTCGAGTCGATCGACAACGGCAAGCCGATCAAGGAGAGCCGCGACGTCGACGTACCGATCGTCGCCGCCCACTTCTTCTACTACGCCGGCTGGGCCGACAAGCTCGAGCACGCCGGCCTCGGCGCGAACCCGCAGCCGCTCGGCGTCGCGGGCCAGGTCATCCCTTGGAACTTCCCGCTGCTCATGCTGGCGTGGAAGGTCGCGCCGGCGCTGGCGTGCGGCAACACGGTCGTCCTCAAGCCGGCCGAGACCACCCCCCTGACGGCACTGCTGTTCGCGGAGATCTGCCAGCAGGCCGACCTGCCGCCGGGTGTCGTCAACATCGTCACCGGCGCGGGCGGCACCGGCCAGGCGCTGGTGTCCCACCCCGACGTCGACAAGGTCGCCTTCACCGGCTCGACCGAGGTCGGCAAGGCGATCGCGCGCGCGGTCGCCGGCACCGACAAGAAGGTGACCCTCGAGCTCGGCGGCAAGGCCGCCAACATCGTGTTCGACGACGCCCCCATGGACCAGGCCATCGAGGGCATCGTCGGCGGGATCTTCTTCAACCAGGGCCACGTCTGCTGCGCGGGCTCGCGACTGCTGGTGCAGGAGTCCGTCGCCGACGAGGTGCTCGCCCGGCTCAAGCGCCGGATGAGCACGCTGCGCGTGGGCGACCCGCTCGACAAGAACACCGACATCGGCGCGATCAACTCCCGCGAGCAGCTGGAACGGATCCGCGAGCTGTGCGAGATCGGCGAGGCCGAGGGCGCCGAGCGCTGGGCGCCGGCGTGCGACCTCCCGTCGTCCGGCTTCTGGTTCCCGCCGACGCTCTTCACCGGCGTCGCGCAGGCCCACCGGATCGCGCGCGAGGAGGTCTTCGGGCCGGTCCTGTCCGTGCTGACCTTCCGCACGCCCGCCGAGGCGGTCGAGAAGGCCAACAACACGCCGTACGGGCTCTCCGCCGGCGTGTGGACCGAGAAGGGGTCGCGGATCCTGCACATGGCCTCGCAGCTGCGGGCCGGCGTCGTGTGGGCCAACACGTTCAACAAGTTCGACCCGGCCAGCCCGTTCGGCGGCTACAAGGAGTCCGGCTACGGCCGCGAGGGCGGGCGCCAGGGCCTCGCCGCCTACCTGAAGGGGGCCGAGGCCTGATGGCTCGGATCGACGTGCGCAAGACCTACAAGCTCTACATCGGCGGCGCGTTCCCGCGCTCGGAGTCGGGCTATTCCTACGAGGTCACCGACAACAAGGGGAAGTTCGTGGCCAACGCGTCCCTCGCCTCCCGCAAGGACGTCCGCGACGCCGTGGTCGCGGCCCGCAAGGCATTCGGCCCCTGGTCGTCGCGGACGGCCTACAACCGCGGCCAGATCCTGTACCGGATCGCCGAGGTGATGGAGGACCGCCGCCCGCAGTTCGAGGAGGCCGTGCGGCAGTCCGAGGGCGGCTCCGCCGCACTCGCGCGGGGCCAGGTCGACGCCGCCGTCGACCGCCTCGTCTGGTACGCCGGCTGGGCCGACAAGCTCGCCCAGGTGATCGGCAACGCCAACCCCGTCGCCGGCCCGTTCTTCAACCACACCGCGCCCGAGCCGACCGGCGTGGTCGGCGTCCTCGCGCCGCAGGAGTCCTCGCTGCTCGGGCTGGTCTCCGTCGTCGCCCCCGTGATCGTCACCGGGAACACCGCGGTCGTCGTGTCGTCGTACGCGCGCCCGCTGCCGGCCGTGACGTTCTCCGAGGTGCTCGCGACCTCCGACGTCCCCGGCGGCGTGGTCAACATCCTCACCGGTGACGCCGCGGCGCTGGGCCCGTGGCTGGCCGCCCACATGGACGTCAACGCCATCGACCTGTGCGGTGTCGCGGGCTCTCCCGAGCTGGCGACCTCGCTCGAGGTGGCCGCCGCCGACAACCTCAAGCGGGTACGACGCGCCCCGGCGGCCGAGCCGGACTGGGCCCTCGACCCGGGGCTGTCCCCCATGACGGCGTTCGTCGAGCAGAAGACGGTGTGGCACCCGATCGGGATCTGAGCCGGCGCCGCACCTACCGGTGGCTCAGCGCCAGTCGAAGTACTCGCGATGGATGTTCCGCGCGCGGACACCGGAGGACCTCAGCCCGCGCTGGAGGTCGCGGAGCATGGCCTGGGGCCCGCACATGAAGACCGACAGCTCGGCAGGCGCTCCCTCGACGTCGGCCATGATCCGCGCGGTGCCGAGCCGTCCGTCGCTCGCCGAGTCGACCAGGTGGACGCGGACCAGCTCCTGGCCGGCCGCGATCGCGACGAGCTCGTCGGCGAATGGCGCGGGCGTCCCGGTGAACGCGTAGTAGAGGTCCACCCGCCCCTGCGGTGGGTTGGCCTCCAGCGCTCGCATCCAGCTGAGGAAGGGCGCCACCCCGACGCCTCCGGCGACCCAGACCTGGCGCGCGGTGCCCTTGGCGTGGTCGAAGCGGCCGTGCGGTCCACCGATGACGGCCGGCATCCCCGGCTCGAGGAGCTGCTCCAGCGACGAGGTGTAGTCGCCCAGCGCCTTCACCGTGATCCGCACGAGCCGCTCGTGCGGGGCGCTGGCGATGGTGAACGGGTGCCGGTGCCACCCGTCCTTGGCCTCGATGTAGACCAGCGCGAACTGGCCGGGGACGAAGGTCATCGCCTTGCCGAGCGGGCGAAGCGCGATCTCCACCAGCCCCTCTCCGGCCGCCCTGACCGCGTCGACCTCGTAGTCGTGCAGCGACCGGAAGAAGCGCGCCAGGAGCTCCCGGTAGAGGTAGAAGCCGAGGCCGATGCCGCCGATCGCCACGTAGGACCAGCGCAGCACCCCCGACTCCGGGAAGGGGGAGCCGTCGAGGAGTCCATGGACGAAGCCCGCCGCGACGAAGACCCCGGTCAGCCGGTGCACCTGCCGCCAGCGGTCGTAGCCACCGAAGACCCTGCGGACGTCGCGGACGACCGGAGCGTCCTTCAGCCCGCGGACGATGCCTCGCAACGGCCCGGGGACGACGGACTGCCACCGCGGCAGGATCGCCCACACCGCGAGCGCGATCATGCCGATCGCGCCGACGGTGCCGAGCGGTCCGCCCCAGCGCGAGTGGATCGGACTGGAGGAGAGCGGGATGTGCACAGCGAGCAGGAGCAGCCCGGTGATGGCCAGACGGCGGTGCCAGATGGCCGCGCGGTCGATCCCGTCGAACCACTGCTCGACCCAGGGCAGCGAGCTGATCAGCACCAACGCGACCGACAGGAGCAGGATCGAGACGGCTCCCACGAGCTGGCCGACATAGGCGCCCGCAGGAACGCTCGCGGGTCTCGCGAGCACCCACAGCGCGATGCATGCCACGACCGCGCCGGCGATCGAGACCGGTCCGACGTCGCGTGCCGCCAATGGAGGACGGATCTGCATGAGGGGACGCTACCGAACCCGGTGGGAGCGCGAGGCCTCCCGCGCGCGGCTACGGGAGCGTCGCCCGCATCACCCGCAGCGTGTTCCCGCCCATGATCGCGGCGATCTGCGTGCGGTCGTACCCGCGGTCCACGAGCTCCTGGGTGATCGCGGCCAGGTGCGTGGTGTCCCAACCGACCGTCGTGGCACCGTCGAAGTCGCTGCCGAGGGCGGCGGTCTGGATGCCGCCGACCTCCACGACGTGGTCGATGGCGTCGACCACTGCCTTCGTCGTGAGCGAGCAGACGGCGGCGTCCCAGTAGCCGACGCCGACGACGCCGCCGGTCGCGGCGACCCCGCGGATCTCCTCGTCGGTGAGGTTGCGGTTGACGTCGCAGGTGGCCTGGACGCCGCCGTGGCTGAGCACGACGGGCTTCGTGGCGAGCGAGAGCATCTCGGCGACGGCGTCGTGGCTGGCGTGGGCGATGTCGACGATGATGCCGCGACGCTCCATCTCGGCGAGCACCCGGCGGCCGAGGGCGGTCAGGCCGCCCTTCTTCTCGCCGTGCATGGAACCGGCGACCTCGTTGTCGAAGAAGTGGGTGAAGCCGGCCATCCGCATGCCGGCGTCGTAGAGCCTGTCGAGGTTGTCGAAGTCGCCCTCCAGGTTCTGCAGGCCCTCGACGGAGAACAGGGCGCCGGTGACCTGCTTGCCGTCCTCACGGTCGGCGATCAGCCGGTCGAGGTCGCGGCGGGAGCGGATCAGCCGGAGTGAGCCGTTCGAGCCGCGGGCGGCCTTCTCGAGCTTCTCGGCGTGGTAGAGCGAGCGCTGCAGGAGCGACGTCCAGGTCCGCGGCGGCTGCAGCTGGGCGAAGGTGAGCAGGGTGATGTTGTCGCTGTCGGCCGAGTTGCTGTCGTAGTTCTGCCCCTTCGGCGACTTCGACACCGAGGAGAACACCTGCAGCGCGACGTTCCCGTCCTCCAGCCGCGGCAGGTCCATGTGCCCGCGTCCCGACCGGTCGAGGATGTCGCGGTCCCACATCAGGGTGTCCGAGTGCATGTCGACGACCTGCAACGAGTCGTGCAGCTTCTGCGTCTCCGGGCTGACCTTCGGCAGGTCGGCCGGGTCGACCTTGTTCATCCCGTTCTCGACGATGCGCGGCGCGAACGTGAAGAACCCGATCGCGCCGAGGACCACGAGTCCCAGCAACGACAGCAACGTGATCCTGATCCAGCGGCGCGTGCGCCGTCCTCCCTCTCCCATGGACCGAAACCTACTGGTCGACTCGCACCGCCGGGGACCGTACGGCAGACTCGACCCCCATGACCGCTCGTGCCCGCGTGATCGTGCTCGCCGGCCCCTCCGGTTCCGGAAAGTCCCGGCTGGCCGGGCGGCTCGCGAAGGCCTACGGGTGGCCCACGCTGCACCTCGACGACTTCTACCACGACGGCGACAGGCCGGAGCTGCCGTTGATCAGCGAGGGCGCCAACGCCGGGCTGGTCGACTGGGACCACCCGGGCACCTGGAGCCACGAGGACGCCTTCGTCGCCCTCCAGGAGCTGTGCACCACAGGGAGGACCGAGGTACCGGCGTACTCGATCTCCGAGAGCCGGCGCACCGGCAGCAAGCGCCTCGACCTCGCCGGTGCCCGGCGGTTCTGCGCGGAGGGCATCTTCGCGACCGAGATCGTCGAGGAGTGCCGGCGGGCGGGCATCCTGGCGGAGGCGTACTGCATCACCCAGCACCCGGTGCTCACCTTCTGGCGTCGGCTCACCCGCGACCTGCGCGAGCACCGCAAGCCGCCGCTGGTGCTGGTCCGACGCGGACTCGCGCTGGCCCGCGCACAGCGGCAGATCGTGCGGCGGGCGACCGCGGTCGGCTGCCGGGTCGCGACCGGCGAGCGTGCCTTCGTCGAGCTCAGCGGGCTGCGCGGCGACCAGGAGGACGACCATGCGGTGGCCGGCTGACCTGGCGCCCGCCGCGCTGCGCCAGCCCGACCCGCGCAGCTGTGGCGCGGCGAGCGTGCTCGGCGCCCGCGCGCTGCTGACCGAGTGGCGCCCGGAGCACGCCGCGGCCGACATCACCGAGGAGCACCGCCTCCTCACCTCGTCACGCAGCCCGCGCGACCGCTTCCAGCTGCCGTGGCCGCGCGCCCTCGGCACCCCGCCGTGGGCGGTCGCCAACGCACTGCGAGCACTGTCCGGCGACCACGTCGCCACGGTGTTCGTGCGGCCCCGCCCCGCGATCGGGTACGACGTCCTGCGCGAGCAGCTGCGCGAGCGACCGGTCGCGGTCTACGTCGGCAGCCGCTGCCTGCCGCGGCACGTCGTGCTCGCGGTGCGCCCGCTGCCCGGCGGGGTCGAGGTGTTCGACCCCGCGAGCGGGCGCCTGGTCGAGGTCGCCGCCGACCGGTGGACCGGGCACCGGGTCGACGTCGCGGGCTGGGACTACTTCTGGTTCGTGGTCTGAGCGGCGTACCAGGGCTTGATGGTCTCGGTGATCAGCCGGTAGCGCTCGTCGTAGGGGATGAAGGCGGACTTCATCGCGTTGACGGTCAACCACTCGATCTCGGCCCAGCCATAGCCGAAGGTCTCGGCGAGCAGGCCGAACTCCCGGCTCAGCGTGGTGCGGCTCATCAGCCGGTTGTCGGTGTTGACGGTGACCCGGAACCGCAGCGACGCCAGCAGCCTGATCGGGTGCTCCGCCAGCGACGGTGCGGCGCCGGTCTGCACGTTGGAGGACGGGCACATCTCGAGCGGGATCCGCTTGTCCCTGATGTACGACGCCAGCCGGCCGAGCTGTGCGACGCCGGCGTCGTCGACCTTGATGTCGTCGACGATCCGCACGCCGTGGCCGAGCCGGTCTGCGCCGCACCACTGGACCGCCTCCCAGATCGACGGCAGGCCGAAGCCCTCGCCGGCGTGGATCGTGAAGTGGGAGTTCTGGCGCTGGAGGTACTCGAAGGCGTCGATGAACCGGGTGGGCGGGTAGCCCGCCTCGGGACCGGCGATGTCGAAGCCGACGACCCCGCGGTCGCGCCACGCGACGGCGAGCTCGGCGATCTCCATGGCGCGCGCGGCCTGGCGCATCGCGGTCAGCAGGTGCCGGACGTCGATCCTGCCGCCGGCCGCGGCCATGCCCTCCTCGAAGCCCCGCTGGACCGCGGCGACGACCTCCTCGAGGTCGAGGCCTCCGTCGACGTGGAGCTCGGGGGCGTAGCGGATCTCGGCGTACACGACGCCGTCGGCGGCGAGGTCCTCGACGCACTCACGGGCGACACGGGTCAGCGCCTCGGCGGTCTGCATGACGCCGACGGTGTGGGCGAAGGTCTCGAGGTAGCGCTCGAGAGAGCCCGAGTCGGCGGCCTCCGCGAACCAGTGCGCGAGCGCGGCGGTGTCGGTCGCCGGCAGGGCGTGGCCGACACCCGCGGCGAGCTCGATGATCGTGGCCGGCCGCAGGCCGCCGTCGAGGTGGTCGTGGAGCAGCACCTTGGGTGCCGCCCGCAGCAGGCTCTCCGACAGGCCGCGTGTAGGTTCCATGACCGAATCCTAGAGAGCACCAGGAGCAGGCATGCGGGTCTTCACCACCTTCGACGAGCTGATCGCCGCCAACGGCGAGGTCCTCGGCACAGGTGACTGGGTCGAGATCACCCAGGAGCGGGTCAACCAGTTCGCCGACGCCACCGGCGACCACCAGTGGATCCATGTCGACGTGGAGAAGGCGAAGGAGGGTCCGTTCGGGGGCACGATCGCGCACGGCTACCTCACCTTGTCGCTGATCCCGTGGCTCGGCGACGCCATCTTCAGCCTGGAGACCCCCGGCGCGAAGCTCAACTACGGCATCAACAAGGTGCGCTTCCCCCACCCGGTGCTGGTGGGCAAGCGGATCCGCCTGACCGTCACCCTGGCCGACGTCACCGCACTCGCCAGCGGCTACCAGGTCACCCTCAAGCACGTCATCGACATCGAGGGCGAGGACAAGCCGGCCGCGGTCGCCGAGACCGTGGTGCTGCTTCTGCCCTGATCGGGCGCCGGCTGTTGGCAACTGCTGCCATGTTGCGGACCTGCCGTCGTCAATAGCGTCGACGGCATGTCCACGACCACCTCCGCGCCTCTGGACGACGTCCTGGTCCTCGACCTCACCCGCGCCCTCGCCGGGCCGCATGCGGCGATGATGCTCGGCGACCTCGGCGCCCGCGTGATCAAGGTCGAGAGCCCGTCCGGCGACGACACCCGGACCTGGGGCCCCCCGTTCGTCGACCCGACGGCGGGGCGCCGCGAGTCGACGTACTTCCTCTCGGCGAACCGCAACAAGGAGTCGATCACCCTCGACCTGAAGGACCCCGCCGACCAGGACGTCCTCGCCCGGCTCATCGAGCGTGCCGACGTGCTGATGGAGAACTTCCGGGTCGGCGTCCTCGACCGGCTCGGCTTCCCGGTCGAGCGGCTGCACGAGCTCAACCCGCGGCTGGTCGTCCTGCAGATCACCGGCTTCGGCCACGACGGGCCCGAGGCGCAGCGCTCCGGTTTCGACCAGATCGCGCAGGGCGAGGGCGGCCTGATGTCGTTGACCGGCCTGAGCGAGCCCACCAAGGTGGGCGTCCCGATCGCCGACCTGCTGGCCGGCATGAACGGCGCCTTCGGCGTGGTCTCGGCCCTCTACGAACGCGGGCACACCGGCCGCGGCCGCGTGGTCCGCACGTCGCTGCTCGCCGGCATGGTCGGCGTGCACGCCTTCCAGGGCACCAAGTGGACCGTCGCCAAGGAGGTCCCCGGACTGGCCGGCGGCCACCACCCGTCGATCGCCCCCTACGGCATGTTCCCGACCGCGACCGCCCCCGTGCAGATCGCCTGCGGCTCGGAGAAGCTGTGGCAGGCGCTGTGTGCCGAGCTCGGCATCGACCCCGAGCGCGAGGGCATGGCGACCAACCCCGAGCGGGTCCAGAACCGCGACGCTGTGATCGCCCTCGTCGAGGAGCTGCTCTCGACCGTGTCCGCCGAGGAGATCCTGCACCGCCTCGACCGGGCCGGTGTCCCCGCCGGCAAGGTGCGCACCCTCGACGACGTCTACACGTGGGAGCAGACCCGCTCCCAGGGCCTGCTCATCGACGTCGAGCACGCCACGCTCGGCAACGTCCAGCTGCCCGGGCCGGCGCTGCGCTTCGACGACAACGCCTACGCCGGCGGCCGGGAGTACCACGTCGCGCCGCCCACCCTCGGGCAGCACAACGACTCCGTCAGGGCGTGGCTGGGCTTGTCCTGATCACGCGTCGGCGACGGCCAGCCGCGCCTTGAGCAGCGGGATGGCGGGGTGCCGCAGCCGGCCGTCGCGGCCGAGCTCGGCGAGGCAGGCCTCCAGCACCGCGGTGTCGTACGGCGCCAGCTCGCTGTAGTGCAGCACCGCGTCGGGCTGCGGGTCGGCGAGCAGCGCCTCGCGGACCGCCACGGCGACGTACTCCCCCATCTCGACCAGCGCCGGGCTCTCGGTGCCGGGCAGCAGGTCGCCGCCGTAGGCCTCGACGGCGGCGGCGACCTGGCCGCGGCGCAGCAGGCTGAGGACGTGGTCGACGTCGGTGGCGATCGGCATCAGCAGCCGGTAGGGCCGTGAGGCGAGCTGCCCGGCGAGGGCGGCGCGCAGGTGGGACACCTCGGCCTTGAGCGTGGAGAAGGTGACCGCGTGGTCGCCGTAGAGCATGGCGTGCAGCTGGTCGAGCGAGAGCCCGTCGGGGTGCAGCGCGAGCAGCGAGAGGATCTCGGTCTGCCGCCGGTTGAGCAGCAGCCGCTGACCGTCGACACGTGCCTCGGCGGTGCCCAGCAGGCTGAGCACCAGGCCCGGCTCGCTGGTCTCCTCCGGTGGTGGGGCGTCCTCGTAGAGGTGGGTCCGCGGCAGCGCGCCCTCGACCAGCCGGGCCAGCACGCGGGCGGTCGCGAGCCCGATCGGGTGGGTGCGCTCCCAGGTGGTGGAGATGTCGAGGACGCCGAGCTTGGCGCCGCTCACCGGGTCGTGCACGGGCGCGGCCCAGCACACCCAGTTGTGCACGATCGGGGCGTAGTGCTCGGCGCTGAACACCATCGAGGGCCGGTCCAGCCGGTTGGCGAGGTCGAGCGCGTTGGTGCCGACCGAGCGGTCGTCCCAGCGTCCACCGGGCACGAAGTTCACGGTCTCGGCCTTGCGGCGCATCACCCGGCCGCCGTAGGTCCACAGCACGCGGGTGTCGGGATCGGTGACGGCGAGGACGAGGTCGCCGTCCTCGGCGGTACGGCGCAGCTCGTCCTCGACCCGCTCGACGGCGATCTGGAGCGGCGAGCCCTGCCACAAGGAGCGAGTCTCCGACTCGTCGGCCAGGGGCGCCTGGTGCACGTCGCGGGCCACGCAGGCCCCCGAGCGGGTCCAGCTGTCAAGGATCTCGGGACGTACCTGGGTCAGGGCGCCGTCGCGCTCCTCGACCCACGTGGTCCAGGCAGCGAGCGCGCGCCGCCGCCGCTGGTCGAGCTCGTCCATGGCACGCAGACTACCCTCCACCTGTGACGCCGATCACGCGTGGATGCGGCCCCTCAGCGTTCCCAGCGGCTCCCCCGAACCACCCCAGCGGCCGGCCACGATCTCGGCGGCGATGCTGATCGCGGTCTCCTCCGGCGTGCGGGCGCCGAGGTCGAGACCGATCGGGCTGTGCAGGCGTCCCAGCTCGTCGTCGGCGAGCCCGGCCTCGCGGAGCCGTTCCATCCGGTCGTCGTGGGTGCGCCGCGAGCCCATCGCGCCGACGTAGCCCACCTCGGGCAGGCGCAGCGCCACCTCCAGCAGCGGGACGTCGAACTTCGGGTCGTGGGTGAGCACCGCGATCACCGTCCGGCCGTCGACCCGGCCGGCCTCCTGCTCGGCGGCGAGGTAGCGGTGCGGCCACTCGACGACGACCTCGTCGGCGCCCGGGAACCGGCTCGTCGTGGCGAACACCGGCCGGGCGTCGCAGACGGTGACGTGGTAGCCGAGGAAGCCGCCGACCCGCGCCACGGCGGCCGCGAAGTCGATGGCACCGAAGACCAGCATCCGCGGCGCCGGGGCGAAGGCCCACACGAAGACGCGCATCCCCTCGCCGCGGCGCTCGCCGTCGGGACCGTAGGTCAAGGTTCCGTTGTGGCCCGCGGCGAGCAGGCCGAGCGCGTCGTCGCGCACGGCGTCGTCGATCCGAGGGCTGCCGAGGCTGCCGGCCGGGTCTCCGTCGGGGTGCAGCACGACCCGCCGACCGACGTAGGCCTGGTCGGGGTGGTCGACGACGGTGGCGACCGCGACCGGCCGCCCTGCCTCGATGTCGGCGGCGATGGCACCGAGCTCGGGGAAGGTCTCGGTGTTCACCTTCTCGACGTAGACGTCGAGGATGCCGCCGCAGGTCAGGCCGACGGCGAAGGCGTCGTCGTCGGAGACGCCGTAGCGCTGCAGGGTGGGTGTGCCGGAGGTGGTGACCTCCCGGGCCAGGTCGTAGACCGCGCCCTCGACGCAACCGCCCGACACCGAGCCGACCGCGGACGCGTCGGGCCCGACCAGCATCGAGGCGCCCGGGGGTCGCGGGGCGGAGCGGAAGGTGGCGACGACGGTGCCCATGCCGACCGTCTCGCCGGCCGCCCACCAGGCGAGCAGCTGGGGCAGGACCTCACGCACGGCGTACCTCCTCCAACAGGTCGACGAAGGTCGCCAGCGAGTGGCCGGCGAGGAAGGCGTCGACGTGGGGCAGGACGGCGACGATGCCCTGCTGGACCGGGGCGTAGCCGTCCTTGCCGCGGTGCGGGTTGACCCACACGACCTTGTGGGCGAGCCGGTGCAGGCGGTCGACCTGCTCGGCCAGCAGCGCGGTGTCGCCGCGCTCCCAGCCGTCGCTGAAGATCACCACCACCGCGCCCCTGGCCATCCCGCGGCGGCCGTGCCGGTCGACGAAGGCCTTCAGCGTCTCGCCCAGGCGGGTGCCTCCCGACCAGTCCGGGACGACATCGCCCGCCGCCGCGATGGCCCGGTCGGGATCGCGCCGCTTGAGTGCGCGGGTCAGGTGGGTGAGCCGGGTGCCGAGGCTGAACACCTCGACGCCGGGGCCCGCGGTGACGACCCGGTGGGCGAGACGGAGCAGCGCGTCGGCGTACCCGCTCATCGAGCCGGACACGTCGACCAGCAGCACCACGCGGCGCGGCCGGGTCGCGCGCCGGCGGCGGTGGATCTCGGCCGGCTCGCCCATCCGCCGCAGGCTGGCGCGCAGGGTGCGGGAGGCGTCGACGTCGCCGCGGCGGTGCGGGGTACGGCGCGCGGTCGGCCGGGTGGGCAGCGTGACCCGGAGGGTGCTGAACATCGCCGCGAGCCGGATCCGGTCGGCCGGGTCCATGGTCGCGACGTCGCGGTGGCGCAGCACCTCGGTCGCGCTCGCCGCGGCCCGGACCGGGTCGTCGTCCTCGTCCGGACCGCCTCCTGCTGCCGACTGCTCGTCGGGCAGCAGGGACGCCGTCGGCTGCTGCCGCTCGGTGCGGGGCCGGATCGTGGGCGTGGTGTTGTCGCGGTCGAACCACTCCTCGAAGACCCGGTCGTGGCGCTCCAGGTCCTCCGGGGTCGCGCACAGCGTCGCGCGCCCGGCCGCGCGGGTCGCCGTCCGGTCGCCGATGCCGACGAGGGCGACCGCGTCGAGGTAGGCGCGGGTGCGGTCCTGGGTGACCGGTACGCCGGCCGCGCGCAGCGCGGTGGCGAAGCCGAGGAGGATCTCGTCGGGTTGGTGGACCAGGGCGGCGGTGCTCATCGCGAGAGCATCCGGTCCAGGGCGGCACGCACCCGCTCGGCGTCGTCGCGGTACTTCACCAGGGCGCCGAGGGTCCGCGCCGCGGTCTCGACGTCGAGGTCGGTCGTGCCGAGGTGCTGCAGGGCCCGCGCCCAGTCGAGGGTCTCCGCGACCCCGGGCGGCTTGAGCAGGTCGGTCCCGGCCCGCAGCTGCTGGACCACGTCGACCACCTGGCGGGCCAGGGTGGCGCTGACCTCGGGCGCCCGCGACCGGACGATCGCCACCTCGCGCTCCAGGCCCGGGTGGTCGATCCAGTGGTAGAGGCAGCGTCGCTTCAGCGCGTCGTGCAGCTCGCGGGTGCGGTTGGAGGTGAGCACGACGGTCGGCGGCGTCGCGGCCTGCACCGTGCCGAGCTCGGGGATGGTCACCTGGAAGGTCGAGAGCACCTCGAGCAGGAACGCCTCGAACTCGTCGTCGGCGCGGTCCACCTCGTCGATGAGCAGCACCGCCGGGCTCTGCTGCAGCGCGGCCAGCACCGGCCGCGCGAGGAGGAAGCGCTCGTCGTACAGGCTCTTCTCGGCCTCCTCGACGTCGCCCTTGGCGCTCCCCGAGAGCGCCTCCAGCGCCCGCAGGTGCAGGATCTGGCGCGGAAAGTCCCAGTCGTAGAGCGCCTGGGTCGCGTCGATGCCCTCGTAGCACTGCAGCCGGATCAGCGGCCGGTCCAGCGCCTGCGCGATCGCCTCCGCGAGCGCGGTCTTGCCCGTGCCCGGCTCGCCCTCGAGCAGCAGTGGACGCGCCATCTCCAGCGACAAGAACAGCACCGTCGCCAGCTCCTCGTCGGCCAGGTAGCCCGTCTCCTCCAGCCGGCGGGCGAGGTCGGCGACGCGGGTGTCCATGCACCCAGGCTAGGCCGCGGCCGTTGGCGCGAGGTTGGCAACTGTTGCCGAAGTCAACGCGGCGTGTAGAGCCACCGCAGGATCGTGCGACTGGTCAGGTAGCCGAGCACCGCGCCGGCGACGTAGCACGGGACCAGCACCCACGAGGGCGCGCCCAGGAGGTGGGGCACGAGGACGAGCAGCGCGGCGCCGAGGGAGTAGCCCGACATCGCGATCAGACCGGCCAATCACGGTGGCACGTTGCGCACGTCGGTTGCCGAGGAGCTCATCGCGCCATCATCGCCCGTCGACGTCCGCCCCCGTGGCGAGATCGCCGCACTCGACGAGCGCGACGTCGTGGGCGGCGAGGTAGGCCCGCGCGCCCCGGTCGCCGACGGCGCTCTCGGCGACGCCCGCCCAGTGGCCGCGGCCGAGGAGGACCGGGTGACCCGGCGTGCCGTCGTACGACGCCCGGGAGAGCGTCGTCGGCCCGTGACCGGCCGCCAGCACCCGCGCCACGACCGCCGCGGTGACGTCGGGCAGGTCGACGAGGTGGACCAGCGCGGCGTCCACCGGGGCGGTGTCGAGCGCGGCCAGCCCGGTCGCGAGCGAGGCCCCCATGCCGGAGGACCAGTCCTGCGAGCGCACCGCCGTCACCCGCGGCAGGCCGTCGAGCAGCGGGGCGGCCTCGTCGGCCCCGGCGCCGAGCACCACCACGACCTGCGCGCAGCCTCCGTCGAGCAGAACCTGCACCGATCGGGTCAACCAGGGTCCGTCGTCGCCACGGACCAGCGCCTTGGGCAAGCCCATCCGGGTGCCCGCGCCGGCGGCGAGGAGGAGTCCGGTTGCGGTCACGGATCGACCCTGCCACAAGAGGCCTGGGGATGGGCGGTTGCGGGTCCCCTGGCGCGAGCGGAGCCTGTGGCCCATGACAGATCTCGGATCGAGGAGGCACGATGAGCGTCGTGGAGACGTTGCAGGTCCCCGGGCCATGGACCATCGCCGAGCGCGATCAGCTGCCCGATGACGGGCACCGCTACGAGCTCGTCGACGGGACCCTGCTGGTGAACGCGGCGCCGGCTCCCGACCACCAAGAGGTCGGGCTCCGCCTGTGGCAGCTCCTCGACGCCGGTGCTCCGGTGGAGCTCCGGGTCCTCACGGCACCGCTGGACGTCGTGCTGGCCGACGACACCGTCGTCGAGCCCGATGTCGTGGTCGGACGGCGCGCCGACTTCACGGGCAAGAACCTGCCGGCGGTTCCCCTGCTGGTCGTCGAGGTGCTCTCGCCGAGCACCCAGGTGATCGACCGCAACATGAAGCTCGAGCGCTACCAGCGAGCCGGCATCCCGTCGTACTGGATCGTCGACCCGGAGGCGCTGCGCCTGGTCGCCCACGAGCTCGTCGACGGCAGGTACGTCGAGGTCGCCGACGTCTCCGGACCTGGGTCCTGGACCGCGGAACGCCCGTTCCCGGTCACGATCACGCCGGCCGCCCTGCTCCGCTGAACCCGACGGGCGCTGAGGAGTCAGTTGGCCACGGTCAGCAGCACGGCCGCGTCGGTGAGTGCCTCGAGGTCGTGACGCTGGGGCGGCAGCACGAGGTGGTCGCCGACACCGCCGCGCCAGGTCTCGGCGCCCGCATGGACCGCGACCTCGCCCTCGATCACCTGCAGGGTGGCCTCGTCGGGGGCGTCGTGCTCGCCGAGCCGTTCCCCCGCCCGCAGCGCGACCAGGGTCTGCCGCAGCCGGTGCTCGCGGCCGCCGTACACGGTGACGGCGGCGCGGCCGCTGGACGCCTCCCGCGCGGCGAGCAGCTGGCTCTCGGCCAACGCGGTCAGGCTCGTGGACTCCATGGCGTGCTCCTCCCTAGCCGCCCGTCGCGGCTGCGGTAGACGAGGTAGGGCCGGGTGAGGTAGCCGAGCGGCGCGCTGAACACGTGCACCAGCCGGGTGAACGGCCACAGCGCGAAGAGACCGAAGGCCACCAGCGCGTGCAGCCGGAACCCGATCGGCGCATCGGCCATCAGGGAGGCGTCGGGGGTGAACGCGAGGAACGAGCGGTACCAGACCGAGACACCCTCCCGGTAGTTGTACTCCCCGCCCAGGGTGAAGATCGACCCGGCGATCGTGTTCCACATGCCCAAGGCGATCACGGCGCCGAGGAAGGCGTACATCACCTTGTCCATCGGGGTGGTCGCGGAGAACACCGGCCCCACGGTGCGGCGCCGGTAGACCAGGATCGCCATGCCGGCCAGCGCCATCGCCCCGGCGACCAGCCCGCCCGCGACCGCGACCAGGTGGTAGGCGTGGTCGTCGATCCCGATCGCGTCGGTCCAGCTGCGCGGCACCAGCAGGCCGATCACGTGGCCGCCGACGACCCCGAGCATCCCGAAGTGGAACAGGGGCGAGCCGAGGCGCAGCAGCCGGTTCTCGTAGAGCTGCGAGGAGCGGGTGGTCCAGCCGAACTTGTCATAGCGGTAGCGCCACGCGTGTCCGAGCACGAACGTCGCCAGGCACAGGTAGGGCACGATCACCCACAAGAACACGTCCATCTCAGCTCCTCACGCTCAACGTCGCGGGCGCGATGAGGGCCGGCCCGTAGCCGTCCAGGCCGACCTCCTCGGCGGGCGGACCCTGCTCCACCAGGCGGCGCACGGCATCGGCCTCGTCGCCGCGCAGCTCGGGCAGGGTCGCGCACACGGCGTCCAGCGCGCCCGCCCACGGCGAGCCGGTCGAGCCGTCGTCGTTGCGCCAGGAGGTCAGGGCGAGCCGGAGCATCTCGACGCCGGCGCGGTGGTCGGTCAGCAGCCGCCGCGCGCGGTCGACGTCGACCGTGGCACCGAACTGCAGCACCGCGCACAGATGGTCCGGCAGCTCGCCGGTGGACTCGTCCCACGCGACGCCCGCCTCACGGTAGGCCTCCTTGAAGCGCACCAGCGCCTGTCCGCGGCGCCGGGTGTCGCCGTAGGCGAAGTAGGTCAGGTAGAGCGCGCACTTGCGGGTGTGGTCGAAGGTCGCGACGTACTCGGCCTGGAGCTCGGGGAGGGCACGGGTGCGCAGGTGGGTGACCAGGCCGGCCAGGTGGCGCTCGCCCGCGACCAGCGCCTCGACGTCGTCGAGCGAGTCGACCAGGCCGGCCGTCGGGTAGTCGAGCAGCACCGAGCAGGCCGCCCACACCGCACGGACGTCGACCCGCGCGCGGCGCCTCACGACTCGCCCTGCGTGGGTGCGTCGGGGCGAGGCGGGAAGAGCCCGTCGGGCAGCCCCTTGCCGTCCCAGTTGAGCAGGTTGACCCGAGAGCCCTTGTCGTCGGGTGCGGCCAGGGTGTCGCTGGTCTGTCGCGCCTGGAGCATCCGGAAGTTCTCCACCGCGACCGGCGTCGGGTAGCCGGACCCCTCGCCGAACAGGTCCTGCTGGCCGCCTCCGTACTCGGAGACCGGGCACTCGGTGACGAGCTCCTCGAGCGCGTGCGCCTGCTCGGCGTGCGCGGGTGGGATGACGTAGCGCTCGTCGTACTTGGCGATCGCGAGCAGGCGGAACATCTCGTAGAGCTGCTCCCCCGTCATCCCCACCGCGGCCGGGATCGCGTCGTCCACGTCGCGCCCGAGGTTGATGTCGCGCATGTAGGAGCGCATCGCCGCGAGCTTGCGCAGCACCCGGTCGACGGGGGCGGTGTCACCAGCGGTGAACAGGTTGGCGAGGTACTCGACGGGGATGCGCAGGGCGTCGATCGCGGCGAACAGGTTGCCGCGGTCCTCGGCGTCCTCGCCGGTGTCCTTGACGGCGTCGACCACCGGGGACAGGGGCGGGATGTACCAGACCATCGGCATGGTCCGGTACTCCGGGTGCAGCGGGAGGGCGACCTGGTACTCGTTGATCAGCCGCCAGACCGGCGACTTCCGTGCCGCCTCGATCCAGTCGGCCGGGATGCCGGCCTCGGCCGCGGCCCGGCGGACCTCGGGGTCGTGGGGGTCGAGGAAACAGGCCCGTTGGGCGTCGTACAGGGCGTGCTCGTCCTCGATGCTGGCTGCCTCCAGGACCTTGTCGGCGTCGTAGAGCACCAGCCCGAGGTAGCGCAGCCGGCCGACGCAGGTCTCCGAGCACACGGTCGGGATGCCGACCTCGACCCGGGGGTAGCAGAAGGTGCACTTCTCGGCCTTGCCGGTCTTGTGGTTGAAGTAGACCTTCTTGTAGGGACAGCCCGACACGCACATCCGCCAGCCCCGGCAGCGGTCCTGGTCGACGAGCACGATGCCGTCCTCGGAGCGCTTGTAGATCGCGCCGGACGGGCAGGAGGCGGCGCACGACGGGTTGAGGCAGTGCTCGCAGATCCGGGGCAGGTAGAACATGAAGGTCTGCTCGAACTCGAGCTTCACCTTGTCCTCGATGCCGCGCAGCATCACGTCGCGCGCGGCGTGCTCGTGCGAGCCGCCGAGGTCGTCGTCCCAGTTGGCCGACCACTCGACGTTCATGTCCGCGCCGGTGATCAGGCTCTTGGGGCGGGCCACCGGGAAGGTGTCGCTCTGCGGCGAGCTCAGCAGGTTGTCGTAGTCGTAGGTCCAGGGCTCGTAGTAGTCGTCGATCGAGGGCAGCTTCGGGTTGGAGAAGATGGTCAGCAGCTTCCTGATCCGCCCGCCGCTGCGCAGCGCGAGGCGTCCGTTGGGCTTGCGGACCCAGCCGCCCTGCCACTCCTCCTGGTCCTCGTAGGTGCGCGGGTAGCCCAGCCCGGGGCGGGTCTCCACGTTGTTGAACCAGACGTACTCGGTGCCGGTGCGGTTGGTCCAGGCCTGCTTGCAGGTGACCGAGCAGGTGTGGCAGCCGATGCACTTGTCGAGGTTCATCACCATCGCCATCTGGGCCATCACGCGCATCAGTACTCCACCTCCGCGCGGCGCTTGCGGATCATCGTGACCTCGTCCCGGTTGTTGCCGATGGGGCCGATGTAGTTGAAGAAGTAGGCCAGCTGGGCGTAGCCGCCGACGATGTGGTTGGGCTTCATCAGGATCCGGGTGAGGCTGTTGTGGATGCCGCCGCGCTTGCGGTCGCGCTCGGTGAGGGGTACGTCGATCAGCCGGTCCTGGGCGTGGTGCATGTAGACGGTGCCCTCCGGCATCCGGTGGCTGACGATCGCGCGGGCGGCGACCACGCCGTTGCGGTTGACCATCTCGATCCAGTCGTTGTCGCGGATGCCGACCTTCGCCGCGTCGCGGTCGGAGATCCACACGGACTGGCCGCCGCGGGACAGGGAGAGCATGAAGAGGTTGTCCTGGTACTCGCTGTGGATGGACCACTTGTTGTGCGGGGTCAGGTAGCGGACCGAGACGCCGAGCTCGTTCTCCTCGCCGATCGGTGCCTCTCCGAAGAGCGTCGTCATGTTCAGCGGTGGTCGGTAGACGGGCAGCATCTCCCCCATCCCGAGGAACCAGTCGTGGTCGAGGTAGAACTGCTGGCGGCCGGTCAGCGTGTGGAACGGCTTGTGCCGCTCGACGTTGATGGTGAACGGGCTGTAGCGGCGACCGCCCGACTCCGAGCCCGACCACTCCGGCGAGGTGATCACCGGCACCGGCGCCGCCTGGGTGTCGCGGAAGGTGATCTGCTTGCCCTCGTGCTCGGCCGCAAGGTCCGCCAGCTGCATACCGGTGCGCTTCTCCAGGAACCGGAACCCCTGGGTGGCGAGGTGCCCGTTGGAGACACCGGCCAGGTGCAGGATCGAGTCGGCCACCTGGACGTCGGTCTCCAGCCGCGGCTGGCCCGCGCCCGCGCCTTCGGTCGCGACGCCGTGGCGCTCGCGCAGCAGCTCGACCTCGCGGTGGACGTCGTACTGGACGCCCTTGGTGATCATCCCCGCCTTCTCGAGCAGCGGCCCGAGCGTGGTCAGCTTGTCGTGGACGGCCGTGTAGTCGCGCTCGGCCACCGCGATCACCGGCATCGTCTTGCCGGGGACCGGGTCGCACTCCCCCGTCCTCCAGTCCTTCACGACGCCGTGGACGGTGGCCATCGCCTCCGGGGTGTCGTGCCACAGCGGCTTCGCGACCACGTCGCGGCGGGTCCCGAGGTGGTCGACGGCGAGCTCGGAGAAGCGCTTCGCGATCGCCTTCCAGGCGTCCCAGTCCGACTTCGTCTGCCAGGGCGGGGCGATGGCGGGGTTGAAGGAGTGGACGAACGGGTGCATGTCGGTGGTCGACAGGTCGTGCTTCTCGTACCAGGTGGCGGCGGGGAGCACGACGTCGCTGAGCACGGTGCTGCTCGTCATCCGGAAGTCGATCGTGGTGAGCAGGTCGAGCCGGCCCTCGGCGGCGTGCTCGGGCCACACGACGTCCTTCGGGCGCAGCTCGGGCGGCGCCTCCTTGGCGGTCGCGGCGCTGTCGGTGCCGAGCAGGTGGCGCAGGAAGTACTCGTTGCCCTTCGCCGAGGAGCCGAGCAGGTTGGAGCGCCACAGCGAGAGCACCCGCGGGTGGTTGTCCTCGTGCTCGGGGTCCTCGACGGCGAAGCGGAGCCGGCCGGCCTGCAGCTCGCGCGCGACGTACGCCGGCGCCTCCATGCCCGCGGCCTGCGCCTCGTCGGCCAAGGTCAGGGAGCTGCGGTCGAAGGTGGGGTAGCTCGGGCTCCAGCCCAGCCGCACCGACTGGGCCAGCAGGTCCATCACGGTCTTCCCGGCGAACACGCCGGTGCCGGCGTCGAGGTCGTCGGCGCTGAAAGTGTCGTAGCGGTACTGGCTGGTGTTCACGTACCAGTACGCCGTCTGGTTCATGTGCCGCGGCGGGCGGTGCCAGTCGAGGGCGAAGGCGAGGTGCTGGAAGCCCATGATCGGGCGCACCTTCTCCTGGCCGACGTAGTGCGCCCATCCGCCGCCGTTGCGTCCCTGGCAGCCGGTGATCGTCGTCAGCACCAGCATCGCGCGGTAGATCTGGTCGGAGTGGAACCAGTGGTTGACGCCCGCGCCCATCAGGATCATCCCGCGGCCCTCGGTGTCGATCGCGTTCTGCGCCCACTCGCGCGCGAGCCGGCGGACCTGGGCGGCCGGCACGCCGGTGTGCTGCTCCTGCCAGGCCGGCGTGGCGACGCCGTCGGGGTCGTCGTCGCCCGCGGGCCAGGAGCCGGGCAGGCCGTCGCGGGCCACGCCGTACTGGGCGAGCATGAGGTCGAGCACCGTCGTGACCAGACGCTCCCCCACCCGGCGCACGGGGACGCCGCGGCGGTGGTGGCGCACCTTGCCGTCGGGGGCGTCGAAGCGCGGGAGCTCGACCTCGACGGCGTCGTGCCGCAGCTCGTACAGGGACAGCGCCGGGTCGAGGTCGCCGAGCTCGAGGTTCCAGCGCCCGAGGCCCTCCTCACCGAAGCGGTGGCCGATCGCGCCCTGCGGGATCCGCACCTCGCCACTCGCCGCGTCGAGGACGGCGGGCTTCCACATCGCGTTCTCCGCCCCGCCCTCGGGGTGGTCGATGTCGCCGGCGACGAGGAACTTGCCGGGGCGGAAGGCCCCGTCCCCGGTCGGCTCGAGACACACGAGGTGGGGCAGGTCGGTGTAGCGCTTGTTGTAGTCGGTGAAGAAGGGCACCTGCCGCTCGACGAAGTACTCCTTGAGCACGACGTGCCCCATCGCCATCGCCAGCGCCCCGTCGGTGCCCGGCGCGGGGCTGATCCACTCGTCGGCGAACTTCACGTTCTCGGCGTAGTCCGGCGCCACCGCGAGCACCTTCTGCCCCCGGTAGCGCGCCTCGGTCATCCAGTGCGCGTCCGGGGTCCGGGTCAGCGGGACGTTCGAGCCCCACATGATCAGGTAGCCCGCGTCCCACCAGTCGCCCGACTCGGGGACGTCGGTCTGGTCGCCGAACATCTGCGGCGAGGCGTTCGGCAGGTCGGCGTACCAGTCGTAGAAGGACAGCATGGGTGCGCCGATGAGCTCCAGGAAGCGCGCGCCCGAGGTGTAGGACACCGGCGACATCGCGGGGATCGGCGAGAAGCCGGCGATCCGGTCCGGTCCCCAGCGCTTGACCGTGTAGACGTGGGCGGCGGCGACGATCTCGGCGGCCTCCTCCCACGTGGCCCGCACCAGGCCGCCCTTGCCGCGCGCCCGCTTGTAGGCGCGCGCCTTGTCCGGGTCCTGCACGATCGAGCCCCAGGCGACCACGGGGTCGCCGTACTGCTCCTTGGCGGCGCGGAACATCTCCAGCAGCACGCCCCGGACGTAGGGGTAGCGGACCCGGGTCGGGCTGTAGGTGTACCAGGAGAACGCCGCCCCGCGCGGGCAACCGCGCGGCTCGTACTCGGGACGGTCCGGCCCGGCGCTCGGGTAGTCGGTCTGCTGCGCCTCCCAGGTGATGATCCCGTCCTTGACGTAGACCTTCCACGAGCACGACCCGGTGCAGTTGACGCCATGGGTGCTGCGCACGACCTTGTCGTGGCTCCAGCGGTCGCGGTAGAAGACGTCGCCCTCGCGTCCGCCCTGCTTGAACAGGGCGCGGTGGTCGTCGCTGACCTCGGCCTTGGTGAAGAACCGTCGCGCGCCGATCGCCGCCTGCTGCAGGCGGGACTCGAGGTCGGTCATCGAACCTGCTCCTGGTGCGCGGCGACGGTGCTTCTGACGACGGTGACGGTCAGCACGAGGGTGGCCGCCGCGGTGGCGGCGAGCAGCCACAGCCCGATCGCGTAGGAATCGGTCCGGCCGTAGACGTAGCCCATGACCAACGGCGGCACGAACCCGCCGAGACCGCCCGCCGCGCCGACCAGGCCGGTGACACCGCCGACCCGGCCGGGCTCGGTGACCTGGGCGATGAGGGCGAAGGTCGCACCGCTGCCCATGCCGAGGGCCGCTGCCATCGCGAGGAAGGCGATCGTGCCGCCGGACTGGAGCGGAGGCGTCCCCGCCGCGATCGCGGCGCAGAGCGCCACCACCGCGAAGTCGAGCGCGAGCACGCGGATCGCGCCGAGCCGGTCGGCCAGCCAGCCGCCGAGCGGCCGCATCGCCACCGCGACCACCACGAAGCCCGCCATCCGGTTGGCGGCGTCGGCGGCGGTGAGGCCGTGGGCGGTCTTGAGATAGGCCGGCAGGTAGACCGAGAAGGCGACATAGCCGCCGAAGGCCACGGCGTAGAGGACGCAGGCCTGCCAGGTGATCGGCATCCGCGCCGTGGCGGCCAGACGCTGGCCGAGCGGCGTCGTGGGGACCGTCCGGCCCGGGGCGTCGCGCAGGACCAGCCAGGCCAGGACGCCGTACGCCAGGAGCACGCCGGCGGTGATCAGGAAGGGCACGCGCTCGCCGACGTCCTCGTAGAGACGCACGGTGGTGAGCGCACTGATCGCCGTGCCGCCCATCCCGGCGCCGAAGATGCCGACCGCGAGGCCGCGCTTCTCCGGCGGGAACCAGGCGTTGACGAACGGCACGCCGACCGCGAACGCGGTGCCGCCGATGCCGAGGAAGAAGCCACCCACCAGCAGCAGGGCGTAGGAGTCGAGCGCGACGAAGGCGACGAAGACGATGGGCACGACCGTCGCGAGCGAGACGAGCGGGAACATGACCCGGCCGCCGAACCGGTCGGTCAGCGCGCCCACGATGATGCGACCCAACGAGCCGACGACGACGGGGACCGCGACGAGCAGCGAGACGTCGGACTCGCTGAGGGTGCCGAGCGTCCCGGTGTCACGGAACAGCGGTCCCAGCGGGCTGAGCAGCGCCCACGCCCAGAAGTTCACGACGAAGCCGAGCGTGGCGACCGCCAGCATCAGCCAGGGTCGGCCCGACACGACCGGTCCCGCGTCGACTCGTGCACGGACTGCATCGGTCATGCCGTCTCCTCGGTGGTCGTGGCCCCCAGGACTCCATCAGTACCGCATCGATGTGTCCCGCGTCACGCCTCGGTATCCGCTCGGCGCGCCGCCAGACCCCCGCGAGGCACCGAAAAGGCCGCAGGGCCCTCGCCGAAGCGAGGGCCCTGCGGGTGCTTGCTGGGTGAGCGGGACTCAGAAGTCCATGCCGCCCATGCCGCCGGTCGGGTCGCCACCAGCGGCGGCCTTCTCCGGCTTGTCGGCCACGACGGCCTCGGTGGTGAGGAACAGCGCGGCGATCGACGCGGCGTTCTGCAGCGCCGAGCGGGTGACCTTGGCCGGGTCGATGATGCCGTTGGCCAGCAGGTCGACGTACTCGCCGGTCGCGGCGTTGAGGCCCTGGCCGGCGGGAAGGTTCGCGACCTTCTCCGCGACGACGCCACCCTCGAGGCCGGCGTTGACGGCGATCTGCTTCAGCGGAGCCGACAGCGCCACCTTGACGATGTTGGCACCGGTGGCCTCGTCGCCCTCGAGCTCGAGCTTGTCGAACGCGTTGGCGCCGGCCTGGACCAGCGCGACACCACCGCCGGGCAGGATGCCCTCCTCGACGGCCGCCTTCGCGTTGCGGACGGCGTCCTCGATGCGGTGCTTGCGCTCCTTGAGCTCGACCTCGGTGGCCGCGCCGACCTTGATGACGGCCACGCCGCCGGCCAGCTTGGCGAGGCGCTCCTGCAGCTTCTCGCGGTCGTAGTCGGAGTCCGACTTCTCGATCTCGGCGCGGATCTGGTTGACCCGGCCCTCGATCTGGGCGGCGTCGCCGGCACCCTCGACGATGGTGGTCTCGTCCTTGGTGATGACGACCTTGCGGGCCTGGCCGAGCAGCTCGAGACCGGCGGTCTCCAGCTTGAGGCCGACCTCCTCGGAGATGACCTGGCCGCCGGTGAGGATCGCGATGTCCTGCAGCATGGCCTTGCGGCGGTCGCCGAAGCCCGGGGCCTTGACGGCGACGGACTTGAAGGTGCCGCGGATCTTGTTGACGACCAGGGTCGAGAGCGCCTCGCCGTCGACGTCCTCGGCGAGGATGACGAGCGGCTTGCCCGACTGCATGACCTTCTCCAGCAGCGGCAGCAGGTCCTTGACGTTGCTGATCTTGGAGTTGGCGATGAGCACGTAGGCGTCCTCGAGGACGGTCTCCATGCGCTCGGGGTCGGTGACGAAGTAGGCCGAGATGTAGCCCTTGTCGAAGCGCATGCCCTCGGTGAGCTCGAGGTCGATGCCGAAGGTGTTCGACTCCTCGACCGTGATCACGCCCTCCTTGCCGACCTTGTCCATCGCCTCGGCGATGGCGTCACCGACGGTGGCGTCGCCACCGGCGGAGATGGTGGCGGTGGCGGCGATCTGCTCGCGGGTCTCGACGTCCTTGGCCATGCCGAGCAGCTGCTCGGAGACGGCGGAGACGGCGGCCTCGATGCCACGCTTGAGACCCATCGGGTTCGCGCCGGCGGCCACGTTGCGCAGACCCTCGCGGACCAGCGCCTGGGCGAGGACGGTCGCGGTCGTCGTACCGTCACCGGCGACGTCGTCCGTCTTCTTCGCGACCTCCTTGACCAGCTCGGCGCCGATCTTCTCGTAGGGGTCCTCGAGCTCGATCTCCTTGGCGATGGAGACACCGTCGTTGGTGATCGTGGGGGCGCCCCACTTCTTCTCCAGCACGACGTTGCGGCCCTTGGGGCCCAGGGTGACCTTGACGGCGTCCGCGAGCGTGTTCATGCCACGCTCGAGACCGCGGCGGGCCTCCTCGTTGAAAGCAATCAGCTTCGACATAACTCCTGCGATTCCTTCGCGATGTCCGTTGTCACTCTCAAGGCGAGAGTGCCAGCATCATGTTTAGCACTCGACCATGGCGAGTGCAAGGAGAAGGGAAGGTCAAGACGCGGGTGCGCGGTGCCCGAACGGGACCCGCTCCGCGTGCCCCAGCGCCAGCAGCACCGACGGCAGCAGCGCCTGGGCGGTGCGCTTGTAGCCCAGCGCGCTCGGGTGGAACCGGTCCAGGCTGAACATCTCGTCGGGGTTGGTGATGAAGAACGGCCCCACCACGCGGGCGAGCGAGACCGCGTGTGCCCCGTTGCGCACGGCGACCTCGGCCTGCGCCGCCGCGAGCTGGCGCGACATCCGCGAGCCGAGCGAGCGCAGCGGCTGCGGGACCGGCCGGAGCGCACCGAGGTCGGGGCAGGTGCCGACGACGACCTCGGTCCCGGAGGCCCGCAGCCGCGCGACGGCCTCCTCCAGCTGCGCCGCCGACGTCGCCACCGGGATCCGATGGGTCACGTCGTTGCCGCCGACCACGATCACCGCGACGTCGGGGCGGTACCCCGACGGCAGCCCGTCGAGCTGCCCGGCCAGCGCCGAGGTCTCCGAGCCGACGACCGCCGCGGTCCGCAGCGCGACCGGGCGGCGCACCTCCCCGGCCAGGCCGCGCGCGATCCGGCCACCCAAGGTGTCCTTCGCGCGCTCGGCGCCGAGCCCCGCGGCGATCGAGTCACCGAGGACGAGCAGGTGCAGCGGCGGGCCGTCGTACGACTTGCGCTTCCAGACCTTGTCGGCGGGGATCGCCTGCTCCCCCAGCGGCTTGCCGATCCGGGCGCGGGCGATGGCGGCCTGCCGGCGGAGCAGCTCGCGCCCGCCCCCGGTCGTCACGCCGATGCCGGCGAGGGCGACGCCGGCGGCGACGAGGGCGGTACGGGTACGACTCATGGCTGCTTTGAACCAGACCGGCCTGAACGGATCGTGGCTTCGCGGTTTCGCCCCGGTGTCGGCAGCGCGCACCTACGATCCCCCCATGCTTCCGCGCCTCTCGGTCATCCTCGCCGCCTGCGCCGTACTGCTCGCCGGGTGCGCCGGGGAGACGGTGGCCGAGGAGGACAAGATCCTCATCCCGTCCACGTCCTCGCCGCTCGGGCCGTCGGACGGCGGGAACGGCGAGCCGTCGACCGAGGCGAAGCCCAGCAGGGACAAGAAGAAGGCCAACGTGGTCGTCGCCGCGCGCGTCGGCGTCCGGTTCACCGCACCGGCGGGCTGGGCTCCGTGGACGGCGAAGGACCTGCGGAGCGCGAGCCGTAGCGCCGAGCTCCAGGAGCTGCTCGACCGGATGGGGCTGACCCGCGAGCAGTTCGCCAGCTCGCTCGACGACTTCGACGCCTTCCTCGTCGGCTACGCCGGGAACCTGAACGTCTCGACGACCGGCGCGGCGAACGCCCTGCCGTCCGAGGCAGAGCTGCGCTCGCAGTACGCGACCGTGACGTCGTCCATCGACGCGGTCGAGGACGTCGACACCGCCGCCGGCCCGGGGCGCGTCCTCCACTACTCGATCACACTCGGCGTCCGCACGCAGTACGGCGCCGCGCTGACCCTCCTCACCGGCGGCCGGATCGTGAACCTGACGATCACGACGGCCGACCCGTCCGAGGCCAGGTCCCGGATGGCCAAGGTGCTGCCGACGATCCGCCGCGCTTGAGGCTCAGCCTGCGACGAGCACCGTCGGCTCGTGGCTGACGGGGAAGGCCACCGACGCCGCGATGAAGCAGTTGGCACTGGCCTCGCCGTGGATCTGCTGCGCGACCTCCGCCATCGACGCGTCCGCCACGCTCACCCTCGGCCGCAGCGTGACCGAGGTGAACCGGCCGCCCTGGCCGACCTGCGCCATGGTGCCGACCGGGCTGTCGTCGTACGCGACGACGACGACGCCGTGGTTGACCGCCGAATGGAGGTACGACAGCAGGTGGCACTGCGCCAGCGCGGCGAGGAGCAGCTCCTCCGGGTTCCAGCGGGCGGCGTCCCCACGGAAGGCCGGGTCGGCGGAGCCGAGCAGGTCGGGCTTGCCGGCCGCGGTGAGCAGGACGTCGCGGTCGTAGTCGCGGTAGCCGGAGGTACCGGTGCCGCGGTTGCCCTGCCAGGACAGGTCGAGCGCGTAGTGGTGGTCGGTCACCCCGCCATTGTGGCGACCGGGCGGGACGACGGCACGGAAAGGGAAGGCGAACCGGGAAGCCCTCTAGCAAGAACTTGTTCTCGTTGGCACTCTTTCCCTGTGACCTCCACCACAGAAGCCACGACAGCGACCACCGCGCGCCCGATCAACCTCGCCGACATCCTCGAGGCGATGGCCGACGCCGTCCCCGACCGCGTCGCCGTCCACACGGGCGAGCGGGTGTGGACGTTCGCGGAGATCGACGAGCGCTCCACACGCCTGGCCAACCACCTGGTGGGGCTCGGCATCCGGCCGGGCGAGCACGTCGCCGTGCACTCGACCAACCGGATCGAGTGGGTCGACGCGCTCTACGGCTGCCTCAAGGCGCGGGCGGTGCCGATCAACATCAACTACAAGTACCTGCGCGACGAGCTGGCCTACCTCTACGACAACGCCGACTGCGTCGCGGCGATCGTCGCCCCCGAGTACGTCGACGCGCTGGCCGAGCTCGACATCCCCACCCTGCAGCACACCCTCGTCCTCGGCGAGGGGTACGACGCCGCGCTCGCCGCCGCCCCTCCCGAGCGGACGGTCACGGGGCGGAGCGCGGACGACCACTACGTGCTCTACACCGGCGGCACCACCGGCTACCCGAAGGGCGTCGTGTGGCGCAACGAGGACCTGATCCGCGCCGCTCTCAACGCCGCCCGGTACGGCGCCCCGCTGGACTCCGTGGACCAGCTGGTCGCGGAGGCCGCGGCGGTCGAGAGCCCGATGGTGCTGCTGGCCTGCGGGCCGATGATGCACGGCGGCAGCCAGTGGATCCTCGGCAACGCCCACGTCGCCGGCCAGACCGTGGCGCTGTACACCGAGCCGCACTTCGACGCGGCGAAGATCCTCGATCTCGTCGAGAGGGCGAAGGTGGTCTCCCTGACCTTCCTCGGCGACGCGATGGGCCGCCCGGTGGCCGAGGCGATCCTCGCGGAGCCGGACCGCTGGGACCTCTCCAGCCTGGCGGCGGTCTCCAACGGAGCCGCTCCCCTGTCCGACGGCGTGCGCGAGGAGATCCGTCGCGCGCTGCCCGGCCGGTTCATCCTCGACACGTACGGCTCCTCGGAGTCCGGGGCGGCCGGCTCCCGGATGGACGACGGCACCGACGGCAGCCAGGCGGCGCCGCGGTTCACCGTCACCGACCAGGTCGAGGTGTTCGACGCCGGGTTCCGGCCCTGCCCGGTGGGCGTGGACGGCATGCTCGGCCGCTCCGGCCCGGTGCCGCTCGGCTACTACAAGGACCCGGTCAAGACCGCCGCGACGTTCCGGGAGATCGACGGGGTGCGCTGGGCGATCCCGGGCGACTTCGCGCGCCGCGAGGAGGACGGCTCGGTGACGGTCCTGGGTCGCGGCTCGGTCTGCATCAACACCGGCGGCGAGAAGGTCCACCCCGAGGAGGTCGAGGCGGTGCTGCTGCGCCACGACGACATCTTCGACGCGGTCGTCGTCGGCACGCCGCACGAGCGCTGGGGCCAGCAGGTCACCGCGCTGGTGCAGCGCCGCGAGGGCACCTCGCTGAGCGAGGACGACGTGCGCGAGCACTGCCGCGCGCTGATCTCCAACTACAAGGTCCCGAAGTCGGTCCTGTTCGTCGACGAGGTGCCCCGCACCCCGGTGAGCAAGGTCGACTATCCGGCCAGCGCCGCCCTGGCGGCCCAGCTGCTCGGCTGACTGCGCACCGCACCCCATGCGTTCTGGTCGCGAATTCCGCGGTACGGCGACCAATACGCATGGGGTGCGGTCGTGACTCAGCCGCCAGCGACCGCGGGGATCACCGAGACCTCGGCGCCGTCGGGCGTCGGGGTCGCCAGGTCCTGCTCGAAGCGCACGTCGTCGTTGTTGACGTAGACGTTGACGAAGCGGCGCAGCTTGCCGTCCTCGTCGAGGATCCGGCCCTTGATGCCCGCGTAGTTGCTGTCGAGGTCGTCGAGGATCTCCGCGAGGTTGGCGCCGGTGGCGCTCACCTCGGACTCGCCTCCGGTGTAGGTCCGCAAGATGGTGGGGATCCGGACGCTGACTGCCATGGTGCGCTCTCTTCTGCTGGGGCGGGGCGGGGGGCGGGGGCGGTCTCAGAGACCGGTCTGCTTGAACGCCGCGTAGGTCGGGGCGATGGTCGCGGCGGCGCCGACCTGGCCGGAGACCGCGTCGAGGGTCTTCAGGCCGTGGCCGGTGTTGATGATGACCGTCTCGAGGGTGGGGTCGAGCTGGCCGGTCTCGACGAGCTTCTTGGTGACCGCGGTCGTCGTCCCGCCGGCGGTCTCGGTGAAGATGCCCTCGGTCCGGGCGAGCAGCACGATGCCCTCGCGGATCTCCTCGTCGCTGACCTCCTCGACCGCACCGCCCGTGCGGCGAGCGATGTCGAGGACGTAGATGCCGTCGGCCGGGTTGCCGATGGCCAGGCTCTTGGCGATGGTGTCGGGCTTGACCGGGCGGATCGCGTCGACGCCGGCCTTGAACGCGGTCGCGACCGGGCCGCAGCCGGTGGCCTGGGCGCCGAAGATCCGGTACGGCTTGTCCTCGACGAGACCGAGCTTGATCAGTTCCTGGAACGCCTTGTCGACCTTGGTCAGCTGGGAGCCGGACGCGACCGGGATGACGACCTGGTCGGGCAGGCGCCAGCCGAGCTGCTCGGCGATCTCGTAGCCCAGGGTCTTGGAGCCCTCGGCGTAGTAGGGCCGCACGTTGACATTGACGAACGCCCAGCCCTCCTCCTCACCGGCGATCTCGGAGGCGAGCTTGTTGACGTCGTCGTAGTTGCCGTCGACGGCGACCAGGTTCTCGGTGAAGATCGCCGAGTTGACCTGCTTGGGCTGCTCGAGGTTGCTCGGGATGAACACGACCGTCTTGATCCCGGCGCGGGCACCGGCGGCGGCCACGGCGTTGGCGAGGTTGCCCGTCGAGGGGCAGGCGAAGACGGTGGAGCCGAGCTCGCGGGCCGCGCTCAGCGCACAGGCGACGACACGGTCCTTGAAGGAGTTCGTCGGGTTGGTCGAGTCGTCCTTGACCCACAGCTTGGCGATCCCGAGCTCGGCGGCCAGGTTCTTCGCGTCGAGCAGACGGGTGAAGCCGGGCTCGGTGTTGGGGCTGGTCTCGATGTCGTCCGGCACCGGCAGCAGCGCCTTGTAGCGCCAGATGTTGCGGGGACCGGCCTCGATCTGCGCACGGGTCACGGCCGGGAAGTCGTAGGAGATCTCGAGGGGCCCGAAGCACTCGGGACAGGCGTAGAACGGGCCCAGGGCGACCTGGTGGCCGCACTCGCGACAGGACAGGGTGGTGGCGTTGCCGAACGCGCCCTCGCGCAGCCCCGGCTTCGCGGTCGTCGTCTCCGACTCGATCACAACGGCGCTCATGGATTCCTCCTTCTCATCTGTCCCGGCGACTCTCGCGCGGGTCGGATTTGGCACCGTTTCCGCGACGCCGAGCCTGCGAGCAGGTGGTCGACGGGAGTTCGCGGCGGTTGCCGGGACTTCTCAGGGCCGTTCCCTCAGTCCCTCTGGATGAGCAGGCTCAGCCTAGGGGCGGGGCGCGTCGGCACCCAATCGGAGTCCCGCATGTCGAGACCGACGTCCGCGATGTGGGATGAGCTGGAAACGGGGGCGGTGGATCAGGACGCCGTGCGCGCGGCGCGGGCGTCCTCGGCCAGCCGGCCGAGCAGGTCGAGCACGCCCACCGGGCCGTGCACGACGACGTCGGAGAGCGCGACGAGGGCGCTCTGCTCGTCGGACGCCGAGCAGACCCGCAGCGTGGCCAGCCCGTCGCGCGCGAGCTCCTCGACGGCCTCGAACGCCTCGACGTCGCCCAGGTCGTCGCCGGCGAACAGGAAGCCCTCGGCCCCGAGCACCTCGGCGAGCCGGTGCACGACCATCCCCTTGTGGGAGCCGGCCGAGCGCACCTCGATCACCGAGCGGCCCGGCTCGAGGACCAGGCCGTGCCGGTCGGCGAGCTCCCGCAGCGGAGGCAGCAGCCGGTCGAAGGCGCCCTCGGGATCGGGCAGCCGCCGGGTGTGGACGGCGACGGCGAGGCCCTTGTCCTCGACGTAGGCGTCGGTGGCGCCGGCGCTGCGCAGCGCCCGCGGCAGGTCGCGCTCGAAGGTCGCCAGGCCCCGCGGCGGCCGGGTGCCCCGGATCCGGCGGTGGCTCGAGCTCCACCGCTCGTTGCCGTACTGCCCGAAGACGAAGAGCTCCTTGCCGACGGCGGCCAGCGCGTCGCCGACCTCCTCCAGGCCGCCGAGGTCGAGCGCCTGCCGGGCCGGGCGGCCGGTGATCACCGCGATCGCGGCGACCTCCTCGGCCAGCGCCGCCAGCACGGCCGGGGCGTCGGGGTGGATGTGGGCCTGTGCGGGGTCGTCGACGATCGGCGACAGGGTGCCGTCGAAGTCGAGGCCGACGACGGTCCGCGACGCGACCCGCACCAACGCGTCGTAGCGCTGTTCACCCTCGACGGACGAGAACCTCACGTCTCCATCCCATCACGCCGCCCGTGACGGCGGGTGGCCGGTCGGTGAACGGTTGTCCGGGCGCCAGGGACGAGCGCGGCGCCGACCTCATCGGATCAGTCCAGCTCGCCGGTGAGGATGACGGTCAGGTTGGTGTCGCTCATGTCGCTGTCGGTGTCGGCGGGCAGCACCCGCGCGATGCCGAGGTCGAGCGCGAGCAGCTGGGCCGGGGCCTTCTTGCCCTTCGGGAAGTAGACCGTGGTCGCCGGGACGGTGCCGTACCAGTTGTCGGCGGCCGCGACCTTCCAGCCGGCGGCCTTCACCTTCTCCGACACCCGGCCGGCGAGGCCGCGGATCGCGGTGTTGTTGAAGACCACCACCGCGTGCTCGCCGCGCACGACCGGCGGCGGTGCGGGCTTCTCCTGGCCCGTGGGCGGCGCGGCGGGGTCGGTGCCGGCATCGGCGCCGGCGTCGGCGGGCTCATCGGTGGCCTTCGCGGTCGGCGTCGCCGCCGCCTTGGTGGCCGAGATGTCGCGCTCGACCGGCTGGTCGCCACGGGTCGCGACGAACGCGATGGCCGCGAGCGCGACCGCGACGATGCTGAGCAGCACCACGGGCGAGGGCAGGACGGCGCCGCGTTCGTCTCGGGTGCGAGTGGGCCAGGTGGGGAAGGTCATGGCCGCCTCTTTCGGGTTCGGGTGGGCTGGTGGGTTCAGATCTCGAAGCCCAGGCGCCGCGCGGACCGCTGCCGCTGGCGCTGCGAGCGCAGCCGACGCAGCCGGCGCACGAGCAGCGGGTCGGCCTCGAGGGCCTCGGGCCGGTCGATCAGCGCGTTGAGCACCTGGTAGTAGCGGGTGGCGCTCATGTCGAACTGCTCACGCACGGCGCTCTCCTTGGCGCCGGCGTACTTCCACCACTGCCGCTCGAACTCGAGGATCGCGCGATCGCGGTCGCTGAGACCGCCGGGAGCGGCCGCCGCGGCGGCGTTCTCCCGAGTGCTGCGCTCGGCGGTCATGAGGTCTCCTCGACACATCAGGTGGGGAAGGTCGACAGGTGTACTGACTCGTACTGTAGCCCGCGAATCACAACGATGTCATTCGGCCGCGCCGTCACTCCCCTCCTCCGTCGCCCCCTAGGGTCGCGGGCATGACCGGCACCGCGGAGACGATCGGCTGGGGCATCCTGGCCACCGGGAAGATCGCGCGCTCGTTCGCGGCCGACCTGGCCCTGGTCCCCGGCGCCCGGCTGGCGGCCGTCGGCTCCCGCAACGAGGAGTCCGCCCGCGCCTTCGCCGCCGCGTACGGCGACGGCCGGACCCGCGCGCACGGGAGCTACGCGGCGCTGATGGCCGACCCCACGGTCGACGTCGTGTACGTCGCCACCCCGCACGCCCTGCACCTCGACGGCGCCCGGGCGGCGTTCGCCTCCGGCAAGCACGTGCTCTGCGAGAAGCCGCTCACGCTGCGCACCGCCGACGGCGAGGCGATGGTCCGGCTCGCCGTCGAGCACGACCGGTTCCTCATGGAGGCGATGTGGACCGCGTGCCACCCGGTCGTGCGGGAGCTGCGCCGCGAGCTGGCCACCGGTCGCTTCGGCACGCCCCGGCACCTCGCGGCCGAGCTCGGCTTCCGGGTCGACGTTCCCCCGAGCGACCGGATGCTCGCCCCCGAGCTCGGCGGCGGGGCGTTGCTCGACATGGGGATCTACCCCCTCACCCTCGCCCACCTCCTGCTCGGCGAGGCCGAGGAGCTGCGCGGCGTCGCCACCCTCGCCGACAGCGGCGTCGACCTCGACATCGCCATCGCGGGGCGCTACCCGCGCGGAGCGATGGCCAGCCTGCACGCGTCGATGACGTCCTGGTCGAGCCGCGCCGCCTCGATCGCGACCGACCTCGGCCGGGTCGAGCTGCACGGCGACTTCCACCACCCCCGGGCCGCGGTGTTCACGCCGGCCGGCCGCCCCGAGCAGGCCGTGGTCCTCACCGGCGAGGAACCGGTGGTGGGCCGCGGCTACGGCAACGAGATCGCCGAGGTGGGCCGTTGCCTGCGCGCGGGGCTGCGCGAGAGCCCACTGGTTCCCCACGCCCAGACGCTCACCGTGCTGCGACAGATGGACGCGCTACGGGCCGACCTCGAGATCCGCTACCCCGACGACCCGGCTGACTAGGGTGGGGACGTGGGCCATGACCTCGTGATCGTCGCCAACCGTCTTCCCGTCGACCGCGTCACCGACCACAACGGCAAGGCCAGGTGGCGCCGGTCCCCGGGCGGGCTGGTGTCCGCCATCGAGCCGGTGATGCGGGCCCACGACGGGGTCTGGGTCGGGTGGCCGGGCGGCACCCAGAAGTTCAAGCCGTTCAAGGTCGACGGCCTCGACCTGGTGCCGCTGGCGATGTCGGCCGACGAGATCGAGGAGCACTACGAGGGGTTCTCGAACGGCACGCTGTGGCCGCTGTACCACGACGTCGTGGCGAAGCCGGAGTTCCACCGCGAGTGGTGGGACACCTACGTCAAGGTCAACCGGCGTTTCGCCGAGCGTGCCGCCGAGCTTGCCAACGACGGCGCGACCGTGTGGGTCCACGACTACCAGCTGCAGCTGGTGCCACAGATGCTGCGCGAGCTGCGCCCGGACCTGCGGATCGGGTTCTACCTGCACATCCCGTTCCCGCCCGCCGAGCTGTTCCAGCAGCTGCCGTGGCGCCGCCAGATCCTCGAGGGCCTGCTCGGCGCCGACCTGGTCGGCTTCCAGCTGCCCGGCGCGGCGCAGAACTTCATCCGTCTCGTCCGTCAGCGCGTGGGCCACAAGACGCACCGCGACCTGGTCTACCTGCCCGACGGCCGCACCGTGCGCGCGCAGGCCTTCCCGATCTCGATCGACGCCGCCGGCTTCGAGGAGCTGGCCCGCTCCGAGGCCGTGGCCGAGCGGGCGGCGGCGATCCGCGACGCCCTGGGCAACCCGCGCAAGATCTTCCTCGGCATCGACCGGCTCGACTACACGAAGGGCATCCACGCCCGGCTCCGCGCGTTCGGCGAGCTGATCCGCGACGGCGCCCTCACCGTGGACGACGCGGTGTTCGTCCAGGTCGCCGTGCCGTCACGAGAACGCGTCGAGCACTACCGCAACCTGCGCGACGACATCGAGCTCCTCGTGGGCCGGATCAACGGCGACCTCGGCCGGATCGGCCGCCCCGCGGTGAGCTACCTGCACACGTCGTACCCGCGCGAGGAGATGGCCGCGCTCTACCGCGCCGCCGACATCATGGTCGTCACGCCGTACCGCGACGGCATGAACCTGGTCGCCAAGGAGTACGTCGCCTGCCGCATCCACGACGACGGCGCCCTCGTCCTCTCGGAGTTCGCCGGCGCGGCCGACGAGCTGCGCCAGGCCTGGCTGGTCAACCCCTACGACATGAACGGCATGAAGGCCGCGCTCCTCGAGGCCTACGCGGCCGACCCGAAGGAGCTGACGCGGCGGATGAAGGCGATGCGGCGTCAGATCGCCCAGCACGACGTCAAGGCGTGGGCCGACAGCTTCATGACCGAGCTCGAGGACGACAGCCACAGCCACACCAAGTCGGTGCGGCCCGCGACCCTGTCCTGAGCCCCCTCCTGAGCCCTGCCCTGAGCCCGGTCCCCCTCAGGACAGGACGCCGGGCGCGGCCCCCTCGTCGTCGATCCAGTCGCTGCCGTCGTCGAAGAGGTCGCGCTCCTCGTCGCCCTCCTCGCCCGTGCGCCGGCCCCGGCCGCCCGCAGCGCCCGCCGCTCCGGCACCCGAGCGCGCGCCGCGACCGCCGGCCGCACCCGCGGCACCACGACCACCCGCGCGACCACCCGCACGACCACCGGCACCGCGGCCGGCCTGGCTGCCCGGCGTACCGACCCCGGAACGACCGAGCGAGCCGGCACCCGCGGTGCGCGAGCTCGCGCCGATCCGCCCCACGGACTGTCCGGGCACGCCACCGCCCCCGAGCAGGCCGCGCACGGCGTTGGCGAGGCCCGGCATGCCGGCGACACCGGCGCCCACGGCACCCGCGGCGAACGGGTTGATCCCACCGCCACCTCCGCCGGCGCCGCCCGGGCCACCGCCCGGTCCACCACCCGGGGTCAGCACCGACGGCCCGACCGGCGGGCTGCCGGGCTCGAGGAAGTCGCCCGGGTTGCCGGGGTCCCAGGGGTCGAACGGGTCGGCCGGCGGCACCACGTGCGGCGGGTGGGTCGGGTCGCCCGGGTCGCCCGGGTCGTTGCCGGGCGGGGTCTGCGGACCCTCGGGCTCCCCGAGCGTCGGCGGCGTGCCGCGCCGGATCGGCAGGCCCGGAGAACCGCCGGGCGTGTTGCCCGCCGGCGGGAGGTCCTCGGGATAGACCGGCTCCCCGTGGATGTCGGCGAGCACCGCGGACGCGTCGCCGTAGGCCTCGTCGAGGTTCGCCAACGCAACCCGGGCCGACTCGTCGTGGTGGTCGTAGGTCGAGGCGGCCTGGTCGTGGGCGGTCTTGTCCTTGTCGTACTGCTTCTTCGCCGCGGCGTAGTCGTCGTCGGTCATGCCGGTCGGGTTGGGCTTCGTGGGTGCCGCGCCGGGGTCGACGTACTTGTTGTCGCGGATCTGCTCGACCGCCCGCAGGCGGCCGCTCGCCGTGTTCAGGACCCCACCGGCCGCCTTCATCTGCTCCGAACGCTCCCCGACCTGGACGCTGAGGGCGAGGAAGGCGGCGCTGCCGCGCTCGGCGGTGCCCTCGGGGTCGCCCTCGGCCCCGTCGCTGAAGCCGAGCTTCACCGTCGCCGCCGTGGTCTCGAGGATCCTCTTCAGCTTTCTGAGCCTCGCCGCGTGCAGGCCCCACGTGATGCCCGAGGCGTTGACCTGGTCGGAGTCGGACAGCGCCGTGACCGCCTCGGCCTTGCGGATGTGCTCACCGGCCATCGCTCAGCCCTCCTGCTCGTCGGGGTTGGTCTCGCTCGCCTGGGCGTTCGCGTTGTCGTAGACCGCCTGGTGGTAGGCGTCATCGGCGTTGCCGGTGTCGGCGTTGCCGAGCGCGGTGATCGCGTTCACTCGCGCGTTGAGCTCGGTCCGGGCGTCGGTGTCGACCTCGACGAAGCCGTCGCGGGCCGCGACGCAGGCGGCCTTGAAGTTCTCGAGGTCGGTCACGACCCCCACGAGGGTGTCGCGCATGACGGCATGGGCCTTGGCGTGGTGGAGGGCGACCAGCGGCGAGCGCTCGGCCGCACCGAAGGCGGACTTCGGGATGAAGGCGTCGGCGCTGAACTCCTCGGGGTCGATCATCGGCATCATCCGGTTGATCTCGTCGATCGCCTCCTGGATGGCCTGCTCGACGACGGCGATGCCCTTCGGCGAGGCCTTCACCGCCGCGGCTGTGAAGTCGGTGATGAACTGCGGCAACATCGGCGGCTGGTTCCTTCCCGAGAGGCGCGCGGGCACCGGCCGCGCAGCATGGTCTCCCGATGGCCTTCCCCCGCCCCCCGACCCTTACACCCCCCGACCCGAAGTTCCTCCACCCGCGACCGGCCGCCTACGCTGGCGGCTCCCCCTCTCGGAAAGGCCGGTGCCTTGAGACGTCGTACCCGGACCGGACTCCTCGCCGCCGGCGCCTGCCTCGCCCTGCTCCTCGGCGCCTGCCAGGACGGGGGCGACCCGTCGCCCTCGCCGAGCCGGTCGCCCGCTGCCGACGCGTCCACGGGCAGCGCCGCACCCAGCCCCACCGCCTCCGCGCCGTCACCGGCCGCCACCGGACGCACGATCGAGACACCGCTGGTGTCCTTCCGGCTCCCCAACGGGGACTGGGAGCTCGACGGCGACGGCCGGACCCAGGCCAGCTACCGGGAGACGCCGGACTACTGGACCATGGCGGTCTACGAGTCGAAGGTCATGGGCAACGCGACCGACGGGCTCGACGAGGTCGCCGAGGCGGTAGGCGTCGGCGACCGCACCGAGCTGGACCCGCCGCTCGTACGGGGCGACAACCGGGTGGTCGACGGCGTCGAGGGCATCACCGCCAGCACCACCACGGCCAACGAGTTCGACGCGACGCTGCGCATGACGCGCTACACCTGGGCCGCCGAGGTCGAGGGCAGCCTCGTCGAGCTGGTGCTGGACGGCAAGGCCGACGACCCACGCACGCCGCAGTGGTTCGACGCGGTGCTGGCGTCGGTCGCCTGGAAGTAGAACCCGTTCTCGGACGACAGCGGCGCGAGCCGGCGCTGCGCGGTAGTTTTCGCCCATGGATCTGGTGCCCCTGCGCTCCGTCCCGGGCGTCGGCCTGCTCCCCGCCCCGGACCAGGTCGTCGCTGCGGCGAGCAACGTCGCCCACAAGCTGCTCTACGGCGGCGTCGCCGACCTGCGGCCGATGCCGCGCACCCTGATCGACGACGGGACCCTGCGCGAGGTCTACCACTACCGCCCGGCGGGCCACGTCCAGGAGCACGGCGACCCGGTGCTGCTGGTGACACCGCTCGCGGCACCGGCGAGCTGCTACGACCTGCGGCGCGGGTGCTCGCTGGTCGAGCACTTCGTGACGGAGGGGCGGCCGACCTACCTGGTGGAGTACGGCGAGGTCTCCTTCCGTGACCGCAACCTCGGCATGGAGCACTGGGTCGACGAGGTCGTGCCGACCGCGATCCGCGAGGTGTCGAAGCACGCCGGCGGCCGTCCCGTGCACGTGATCGGCTGGTCGCTGGGCGGCATCTTCTCCCTGCTCACCCTCGCCGACCAGCGCTCCGGCGACCTGCCCGTCGCGTCGCTGACCGTCGTCGGCTCGCCGATCGACATCTCGCTCGTGCCGCTGCTGGCACCGTTCCGGCCGCTGCTCAACCTGTTCAACGGCAAGGGCCCGGTCACCAAGGGCTACCAGATGCTGGGCGGGGCGCCGAAGCCACTGGTGAAGTGGGCCTTCCAACTCACCGCGTTCCAGAAGCTGGTGACCAAGCCGATCGCGCTGGCGACCCACGTCGACGACCGCGAGTTCCTCGCGCAGGTCGAGGCGGTCGACCACTTCACGGCGAACATGATCGCCTACCCCGGGCGCACGTTCGGCCAGCTCTACCACCGCTTCGCCAAGGGCAACCAGCTCGCCAGCGGCACCTTCGAGCTCGACGACCGGACCATCGACCTGGGTGAGATCACCGTCCCGGTGCTGGTGTTCGGCGGTTCGACCGACGGCATCGCGCCGGTCCCGGCGGTGCGTGCCGTCGTACCGATCCTGACCAAGTCGCCCGAGGTCCGCTTCGAGGTCGTGCCCGGTGGCCACCTCGGCATGCTGACCGGCCGCGCCGCCCGGACCACCACCTGGCTGGTCATGGACGAGTGGATCTCCCAGTGGTCGACCGACAGCCGGGCGACCGCGCCGATCGGCACCAACCGGAAGCGGCGCCACTCCTCCGCGGCCTCGCGGGCGCTCGGGAAGTGAGCTCCCCGGGGACGCCCCTCCCCCGCAGCGTCCGGATCGGGTACGGCGCCGGGTCGGTCGCCACCGGCGCGTTCGGCACCGTGCCGGGCCTGATGCTGCTCCCCTACCTGACCGACAGCCTCGCCGTGCCCGCGCTGCTGGCGGGGGCGATCGTCTTCCTTCCGAAGGCGTGGGACGTCGTCCTCAACCCGGTGGCGGGCCGGATCAGCGACCGCACCGTCGACCCGCGCGGGCCGCGACGGCCGTGGCTGCTACGCGCCGGCCTCGTGCTGGGCGTCTGCTTCGCCGTCCTCTTCGCCGGCCCCGACCTCGGCTCGCAGGCGTTCGACGCGGCGTGGGTGCTGGTCGCCTTCCTGGCCTGCGCAACCGCCTACGCCTTCTTCCAGGTGCCCTACGTCGCGATGCCCGCCGAGATCACCGACTCCTACGCCGAGCGCACCCGGCTGATGACCTGGCGGGTGGCGATCCTGGCGTTCACGATCCTGCTCGCGGGGGCGAGTGCGCCGGCGATCCGGGACGCGGTCGGCGGCCGCGACGGCTACCGCGCGATGGGCGTCGTGATGGCGGCGATCATCGTCACCGGCGCGCTGCTGGCCTACCGCGGCACCCGCGGTGCCCGGGTCGGCGAGGTGGCGCCGGGACCGGGCACGCTGCGCGACCAGCTCCGCCTGGTCGCCGCCGCGCGGGACTTCCGGCTGCTGCTGGTCACCTTCGTCCTGCAGGCGCTCGCCACCGGCTGCATGCTCGCCGGCGTCGACTACCTCGCCGGCGACGTCCTCGAACGCGACGGCGCCGCGACGATCCTGTTCGTCTGCTTCGTCGGGCCGGCGCTGCTGCTGACGCCCGGGTGGGCGGCGCTCGGGCGGCGGATCGGCAAGAAGCAGGGGTACGTCGCCTCCTCGCTCGTGCTCGCCGCCGGCGCCGCGCTGGCCGTGCTCGCCGGGCACGTGCCGTCGGCCGTGGTGTTCGCGGCGGTGGGCCTGGTCGGCGTCGGGTACGCCGGCGCCCAGGTGTTCCCGATGGCGATGCTGCCGGACGCGGCAGCCGTCGACGCGCGGCGGACCGGCTCCTCGCGGGTGGGTGTCTACACGGGCGTGTGGACCGCCGGCGAGACCCTCGGCCTGGCGTTGGGCCCCGGCCTGTTCGCGGTGGCGCTGGCGCTGGGGTCCTACCGGTCCAGCGACAGCGGCGACGTGGCGCAGCCGGACTCCGCGGTCACCGCGATCACGCTCGGCTTCTCGGTGCTGCCGGCCCTGCTGGTGCTCGCGAGCCTGTGGTGGCTGCGTGGCTACGCTCTCGACGAGAGGGAGGTCGATCTCGTTGACGCCTGAGGAGATCCGCAAGCGACTGGTCGCGCTGCAGGAGGACGACCTACCCGTGCACGGCGGCCGGACCCTGGCCTACGTGTACGACGCCGGGCTGGCCGAGGTCGACGCGCTCGCCCGCGAGGCCGTGGCGGCGTTCGCCGGCAGCAACGGCCTGGACCCGACGGCGTTCCCGAGCCTGCTGGCGATGGAGAACGACCTCGTGGCCTTCGCCCGCGACCTGGTCGAGGGACCTGCCTCGATGGTCGGGACGCTGACGTCGGGCGGCACCGAGTCCTGCCTGCTGGCGGTGCTGGGCGCGCGCGACGCCCACCCGGAGATCGCCTCGCCGTCGATCGTCGTGCCCGACACGGTGCACGCGGCGTTCCACAAGGCCGGGCACTACTTCGGCCTCCGGGTGGTCGTGGTGCCGACCGGTCCCGACCACCGCGCCGACGCAGCGGCGATGGCGGCCGCCCTCGACGACACCACCGTGCTGGTGGTGGCCAGCGCGCCGTCGTACGCGGACGGCGTGGTGGACCCGGTCCCGCAGATCGCGGCGGCGGCGGCCGCCCGGGGCGTGCGCTGCCACGTCGACGCGTGCATCGGCGGCTGGGTGCTGCCGTACGCCGCCCGGCTGGGACGGCCGGTGACGCCGTGGACCTTCGCGGTCGAGGGCGTCACGTCGATCTCCACCGACCTGCACAAGTACGCCTACGCACCCAAGGGCGCGTCGCTGCTCCTGCACCGCACGCCCGCGCTGCGCCGCCCGCAGTACTTCGCCCACGCCGGCTGGCCCGGCTACACGATGCTCAACGCGACCCTGCAGTCGACGCGCTCGGGCGGCCCGACGGCCGGGGCGTGGGCGACGGTGCAGGCGATCGGCGACGCCGGGTACCTCCGGCTGGCCGAGCAGGCGCTGGCCGCCACCGACACGATCGCGGCAGGGATCTCGACCCTCGGCGGGCTCGCCCTGGTCGCCGCCCCGGAGTCGACGCTGGTGGCCGCGGTCGCCGACGGGCCGCTCGACGTGTTCACGGTCTGCGACGAGATGGCGGTGCGCGGGTGGTTCGTCCAGCCCCAGCTGTCGTACCGCGACCGGCCGCCGTCGCTGCACGTCGCGATCAGCGCCGCGACCGAGCCCGCCGCCTTCCTGGCCGCGCTGGAGGAGTCCGTCGCCGCAGCCCTGGGGGCCGGTCCGGTGCCGGTCGATCCCGGAGTCGCGGAGCTGCTGCGGGCGCTGGACCCGGTGACCCTCGGCGACGCCGAGCTCGACCTGCTGCTGGCCGCCGGCGGCCTGGCCGGGGACGGCGGCGAGATCGGCCTGCCCGAGCGGATGGCGTCGGTCAACGCGCTGCTCGACGTCGCGCCGCCGGCGCTGCGTGAGGCGGTCCTCGTGGCCTTCCTCGACCGGCTGGCCCGGCCGGTCGCTGCCGGGACATAGTCCCAACGGACTAACCGGTCCCGGCCGCGTTCCCGATTCGCGCACCCCGGGTCGCTCCGTAGAGTTCTCATTACCGACGCGGACCTCGACGTTCGTTGGAGGGAGCCCCACCGGGTCCGGCACCCCATTGCCGGGAGTGCCCCCGGAGGACCAACAGGGCTCGAGATCCGCGCCGGAGCTCGTCGCACGTCGGCGGGCGCCCCGAGGAGGGGGTGGGGCGCGCGCCGGCACCGCGACGACAGGGAGCAGCAACCACGGCCGGACCCTCGGAGGGGTGGGGTCTGGGGGGACCGCGACGCCTTTGGTGTCCTAGGGTTCGGCCGTGGGTGCAACCAGTCAGAGCTCGGCCGGCTCGTCACGACCAGGTTCTCTTGCGTCGCTCGTCGACCAGGGCCTGATGGCCGCCGACTGGGCCGACGCGCTGGCACCGGTGGAGGGCCGGGTCGCCGCGCTCGGGCAGTTCCTCCGCGCCGAGATCGCCGCGGGCCGCGCCTACCTGCCGGCCGGCGAGCACGTCTTCCGCGCCTTCCGGCGCCCGCTCGCCGATGTTCGCGTCCTCGTCGTGGGCCAGGACCCCTACCCCACGCCGGGCCACCCGATCGGACTCAGCTTCGCCGTCGACCGGGGCGTGCGCCCGATCCCGCGCAGCCTCGGGAACATCTACCAGGAGCTGGCCGACGACGTCGGCTTCGTCCCTCCCGGCCACGGCGACCTCACCGCCTGGGCCGACCAGGGCGTGATGCTGCTCAACCGGGTGCTCACCGTGCGCCCCGGCGAGCCCGGCTCGCACCGGGGCCAGGGCTGGGAGCACGTCACGGCGTGCGCGATCCAGGCCTTGGTACGACGGGCCGAGGCCGGCGCGCCGGTCGCCGCGATCCTGTGGGGCCGGGACGCGCAGACGCTCAGAGCGCACCTCGGCTCGATCCCGTCGGTCGAGTCCCCGCACCCCTCGCCGCTGTCGGCCTCGCGCGGGTTCTTCGGGTCGCGCCCGTTCAGCCGAGTCAACGCCCTGCTCGTGGAGCGCGGCGGTCGGCCCGTCGACTGGGCGTTGCCGGCCTGAGCCGCGGGCGTCCGGCCTTGCCGGGAGGAACCGCCGGGAATATAGTTGAAGTCTTAACTATTGGAGTGGACATGACGACGGACACCAGCACCCGGATGCCGGCCCTCTACATCGGGCACGGCGCTCCCCCGCTCCTCGACGACCCGCTGTGGTCGAGCCAGCTCGCGGCCTGGGCGGGCGACCTGCCGCGACCGAAGGCGATCCTGATCGTCAGCGCCCACTGGGAGTCCGCGCCGCTCTCGCTCACCGCGAGCGGCGCTCCCCTGGTCTACGACTTCGGCGGGTTCGCCCCTAAGTACTACAAGATGACCTACCGGACGCCCGACGCAACGGCGTTGGCCACGCGGGTGGCGGCGATGATGCCGCGCACCGAGCCGGTCCACCAGCACGCCTCGCGCGGCCTCGACCACGGCGCGTGGGTGCCGCTGAAGATCATGTACCCCGCGGCCGACATCCCCGTCCTGCAGATGTCGATGCCCACCCACGACCCGGGCCGGCTGATGGAGATCGGCCGCCGGCTCAAGCCGCTGCGCGACGAGGGCGTGCTCATCATCGGGTCCGGCTTCCTCACCCACGGCCTGCCGTTCCTGACGTCCTGGCAGATCGACGCCGACGCCCCGGGCTGGTCCTCGGACTTCGACGCGTGGGCCGGTGAGGCGATGGCCCGCGGCGACGTCGACGAGCTGGCGTCGTACCGCTCGAAGGCGCCGGGCATGCCCTTCGCGCACCCCACCGTCGAGCACTACACGCCGCTGTTCGTCACGCTCGGCGCCGCGACCGACCCGACCGAGCCCGGCGACCAGGTGATCGACGGGTTCTGGATGGGACTGTCGAAGCGCTCGCTTCAGGTTGCCTGAGCAGCAGAGCGCGAGGAACGAGCGCTCTGCGTGGGCGAAGGCAGATTGAGCAAGCGCAGCGACTGAGGAACGACGTCGCTGCAGCGCGTCGAAATCCGGTTGGTCACGACCAAGGGTCGGCTCCGGCGGTCTCGAGGCTCGTCGCTGGCGCTCCTCGCACCTCAACCAACGGATGCGAGTCGCCGACGCAGCCGGGCCACCTCGGCCTCGAGCTCGAGCACCTTGGCGATCCCGGCGAGGTTGAGCCCGTCCGCCAGCAGGTCGCGGATCCGGTGCAGCGTCTCGATGTCGGCGTGGCTGTAGAGGCGGGTGCCGCCGTCGCTCCTCGCGGGCTCCAGGAGGCCGCGCCGCTCGTACACGCGCAGGTTCTGGATCTCCATCGACGTCATCCGTGCCGCGACGGAGATGGCGAAGACCCCTCGCGTGTCGTCGGTTCGACCTCGGCCTTGATTCACGGGATCAGGTTATCTATAACGGTGATTGCAGATCAACGCACGACCGGCTCACCCCGGAGCCGGCGTATCCCGAAGGAGGAACCTGTCATGTTGCTGCGTACCACCGACCCGTTCCGTGACTTCGACCGGCTCGCCGGCCAGCTCCTCGGCGCCGGACTCGGTACGACGAACCGGCCGGCCGTCATGCCGATGGACGCCTGGCGCCAGGGCGAGCAGTTCGTCCTCGAGCTCGACATCCCCGGCGTCAGCAAGGAGAGCATCGACATCGACGTCGAGCGCAACGTGCTGACCGTCCGGGCCGAGCGGGTCGCCGGCAACGGGGACTGGCAGCGCCTGGCCTCCGAGCGCACCCACGGCCAGTTCTCGCGCCAGCTGGTCCTCGGCGACAACCTCGACCTCGAGCGGATCGAGGCGTCCTACGAGAACGGCGTGCTGCGCCTGGTCATCCCGGTGGCCGAGAAGGCCAAGCCGCGCAAGATCGAGATCGCCGGGGCCTCCCCGACGGCCGACCGCGAGGCGATCGAGGCGTGAGCATCGAGCTCGTCGAGTAGCCGCGGAGCGAGGAACGAGCGCAGCGGCGTGTCGAGACATCTCCCGACGTCTCGACACGCCCGAGCGGCTGCTCGCCGAGCGTCAGCGCTCAGCGCACGCGGAGCTTCCGCATCAGCTTGAGCGAGCTGAGCATCTGCTTGACGTACGCCTCGTAGGCCTGGCCCGGACGCGGGCCCATCACCTGCTTCTTCAGCACGGCGACGTTCTTCGCGTCGGTGTACTTGAGCAGGCCCTGGTCACCGTGGCGGGCGCCGATGCCGGACTTCTTCACCCCGCCCGAGGGCGAGCCCTTGGAGGCGTACGCCGTCGCGAGGGCGTCGTTGATGTTGACGTTGCCGGACTCGATCCGCTCCGCCACCGCCTCCGCGCGGGCGAGGTCGCCGCTCCACACCGAGGCGTTGAGGCCGTAGTCGGTGTCGTTGGCGAGGTGGATCGCCTCGTCGACGGTGCGGTAGGAGTACAGCGACACGACCGGGCCGAAGGTCTCGGTGTGACCGGCCAGCATGTCCTTGGTGACGCCCTCGAGCACGGTCGGCTCGAAGAAGGCGGGGCCGATGTCGGGCCGCGCGCGCCCACCGGTGAGGACCGTCGCGCCCTTGGCGACGGCGTCCTCGACGTGCGAGGCCACCCGGTCGCGGTGGTCGGGGCTGACCAGCGAGCCGATCTCGGGTCCGAAGTCGTACGCCGCCCCGATGTCCAGATGGGCGGCCCGCTCCACGAAGGCGGACTTCAGCTCGTCGTACCGGCTCTCGGGCAGGTAGATCCGCTCGATGTGCATGCAGATCTGGCCGGTGTTGCCGAAGACGCCGAAGGTGGTGCCCTCCACCCACTCCTCGACGTTGACGTCGTCGAGCACGATCATCGGGTTCTTGCCGCCGAGCTCGAGGCAGCAGCCGATCAGGTTGCGGCCGGCGCGCTCGCCGATCACCCGGCCGGTCGCGGTGGACCCGGTGAACATGACGTAGTCGGCGTTGTCGATCAGGGTCGGGCCGACGTCGGGACCCTCACCGCAGACGACCTGGAACAGGCCCTTCGGCAGGCCCGCCTCCTCGAGCAGCGAGATGCCGTAGAGCGGCGAGAGCGCCGTCTTGTTGTCGGGCTTCACCACGACGGCGTTGCCGGCGATGAGCGCGGGGATGGCGTCGGAGAGTCCCGTGGCGAACGGGAAGTTCCACGGCGCGATGATGCCGACGACGCCCTTGGGGACGCGCACCTCGGTCGAGCCGGACACGATCGGCACCGGACCGCCGTGCTTCTTCGGGGCGAGCAGCTTCTTGGCGCGCTTGAGGTAGTACGACATCACCATCGGCGGGTCGCACGTCTCCTCGATCGCCATCCGCCGGTTCTTGCCGCTCTCGACCTGGATCAGGTCGGCGGTGGTGTGGGCGTTGTCGACGAGCAGGGTGTGCGCGCGGTCGAAGACCTCGAGCCGTTTCGCGACCGGCCACTGCGCCCACAGCTGCTGCGCCGCGCGGGCCTGCGCGAAGGCGGCCTCGATGTCCTCGGGGGTCGACTGCGGGAGCTCGACGAGCACCTCGCCGGTGTAGACCTCGCTCAGCTTCCAGGTCGCGCCGGTGCGACCGGGAACCCGGGCGACGAGGCGCTGGAGCAGCTCGTCGGTGACGGAGGCCGGTCGCTGCGGTGTCGTACGCGTCACCAGTCCGCTCCGCCCAGGATGAGCTCGGCGGCCTTCTCGCCGATCATGTAGCACGGGGCGTTGGTGTTGCCGCCGGTGATGCTCGGCATGATCGAGGCGTCCGCGACGCGCAGGCCCTCGATGCCGCGGACCTTGAGGTCCGGGCCGACGACCGCGCGCTCGTCGACGCCCATCCGGCAGGTGCCGACGCCGTGGTAGACGGAGGTCGAGCGGTTCTTGAGCGCGACCCGCAGCTCCTTGCCGTTGGGGATGGACGGCCCCGGGTGGATCTCCTCCTTGACCGCACCTCCGAAGGCGGCCGAGGCCATGATCTCGCGGATCATCTCGGTGCCCTCGGCGAGCACCTCGACGTCGGCGGGGTCGGTGAAGAAGCCGTAGTCGATGAGCGGCGCGGCGGTCGGGTCGGACGACGCGAGGCGCAGGGTGCCGCGGCTCTTCGGGTAGATCAGCGTCGAGAAGACCGTGAGCGAGGGGCGGCCGTCGGGGATGTGCCGGATCGGCTCGTCCTGGTTGGGGCTCGGGTAGGCCCAGGGCAGCATGTGCAGCTGGAGGTCGGGCACGTCGGTGGCGGCCGACGTACGCACGAAGCCGACCGACTCGAAGACCGAGTTGTCGAGGAACGAGCCCCCGCGGGTCAGGTCGCGCGCCATGCCCTTGAAGAAGGTCCAGGCGTTGCCGCGGTACTTCACGCTCGGGACGTGGAACGAGAGCGGGTGGAACAGGTGGTCGTGCAGGTTGTCGCCGACCGGAAGGTCCGCGACGCAGTCGATGCCGACGCTGGCGAGGTGGTCGGCGTGCCCGATGCCGGAGAGCATCAGCAGCTGCGGGCTGTTGGCGAAGCCGGCGGAGAGGATGACCTCCTTGCCGGCCTTGATGAAGCGGCGCGTGCCGCCCCCCCTGCCCTGGTCGATGACCTCGACGCCGGTGGCGCGGCCGTTCTCGATGACGACCTTCGCGACGTGGACCTCGGTCTGGAACTCCAGCGTGCGCGGCGCGAGGTGGTGGACGTAGCCACGGGTCGAGGAGTAGCGCAGGCCCTCGGCAGCGTTCTGCTGCATCCGGGCGATGCCCTCCTGCTCGGCGGCGTTGTAGTCGTCGAGGACCTTCACGCCGAGCGTGTCGGCGGTGGCCTGGATGAACTGGAGGGTGGCCTCCTGCGGCGTCTTGTTGCGGGTGATCTTGATGGGGCCGCCGGCGCCGCGGTAGGCGTTCTCGCCGTCCTCGAAGTCCTCGTAGCGCTTGAACGCCGCGTTGACCTCGTCGGCGCTCCAGCCGGCGTTGCCCTCGGCCGCCCAGGAGTCGTAGTTGGCGCGGTTGCCGCGGACGTAGACCATGCCGTTGACCGAGCTCGAGCCGCCGCCGACCTTGCCGCGCGGCGCGGGCATCCGGCGGCCGTCGAGGCCGGGCTGGGGCACGGAGCGGTAGCCCCAGTCGAAGAGCCTCTCGAGCCGCGGCTCGGAGTGCATCGGGCCGATCATGCCGGGCTTCTTCGTGAAGTAGCCGTGCATGCCGGTGTCGTCGGACTTGCCGGCCTCGAGCAGGATCACGCTCGCGCCGGACTGGGCGAGCCGCCCGGCCACGACCGACCCGGAGCTGCCCGACCCGACCACCACGTAGTCAGCCTCGTTGCTGTACGGCGCGCGCTTCGCCATCCGATTCCCATCCTTCGCTCGTGTGACCGGGGTCATTCGGGGGGCCCGGCCGCCTCACTGTAACGCGTTCTAGTTTCGTCACGAAAGTGTTTCGTGTTCTCGTCTTGGCGAGGGGCGGCTGGGAGGATGGCCTCCGTGCGGATCCTGTCCATCCAGTCCTCGGTCGCCTACGGCCACGTCGGCAACTCCGCGGCGGTCTTCCCGCTGCAGCGCCTCGGCCACGAGGTGTGGCCGGTGTTCACCGTGCACTTCTCCAACCACACCGGGTACGGCGCCTGGCGCGGTCCGCTGCTCGACCCCGCCGACGTCGGCGAGGTGATCATGGGGATCGAGGAGCGCGGCGTGCTGCCGTCCTGCGACGCGGTGCTGTCGGGCTACCAGGGCTCCCCCGCCGTCGCGTCGGTGGTCGTGGACGCCGTCAAGCGGGTCAAGGCGGCCAACCCCGCGGCGACGTACACCTGCGACCCGGTGATGGGCAACGCGAAGTCGGGCTGCTTCGTCAACCCGGAGATCCCGCCGATCATCCGCTCCGAGGTGGTCCCGGTCGCCGACATCCTCACGCCCAACCAGTTCGAGCTGGGCTTCATCACCGGCCGCGACGAGCTGTCCGGGCCGTCCTCGCTCGAGGACATCCTCGCCGCCGCCGACGAGGTGCGTGCCCTCGGCCCCGCCACCGTGCTGGTCACCTCGGTCGAGCGCGCGGGCGCCCCCGACGGCGTGATCGAGATGATCGCCGTCACCGGCGACGGCGCGTGGATCGTGCAGACCCCGCGGCTGCCGATGAAGGCGAACGGCTCCGGGGACATCACTGCCGCGCTCTTCACCGCCCACCTGCACACGACCGGCTCGGCCGCGCTCGCCCTGGGCCGGACCGTCGCGTCGGTGTACGACGTGCTCGCGGCGACCCTGGCGTCCGGCGAGCGCGAGCTGCGGCTGATCGCGGCGCAGGACGCGATCGCCGTACCCGACGAGCGGTTCGAGGTCACCGCGCTGCGCTGAGCAGCGACGCTTGGCAGAACTCAGCAAGATCTCGGCAGCCGCGCGGGCACAATGCGTGTCGAGTCGAGGCAGAATGCAGGGGTGGATGTCAGTACTGAGCTTGCCGCCCTCAGCCGCACCATCGACGCGGGCGTCCTGGGGCAGCGGATCAAGACCGCGCGCATCGCGGCCGGCCTGACCCAGAGCGAGCTCGCCTCGCCGGAGGCCTCGGCCGCGTACCTGTCCCGCATCGAGTCCGGCGACCGCCGCCCCGAGCTCAAGCTGCTGCTGGTGTTCGCCGCCAAGGTGGGCATGACGCTGGAGCAGCTGCTCACCGGCGTGACCGGCGACCGGCAGGCCGAGCTGCGCACCCGGATCGACCGTGCGGCCTGGGCGCTCGAGCACGACGGCCCGGCCGCACTGGCCGAGCTGCGAGACATCACAGCCGCCCTCGACGGCTCGCCCGAGTCCGACACCTCGACCGAGGTCGCCCTGCTCACCGCGCTGGCCGCCCGCGCGGCCGGCGACCTGGACGACGCCATCATCCGGCTCGAGGACCTGGTCGAGGCCGGACCCACCGCACGACACTGGCTGGACGCCGCGGTCGCGCTGACATCGGCCTACGTCGCCGGGGGCGACGCCGGACGTGCCGTGCGGCTGGGCGAGCAGGCGCTGGCGACCCTGGACGCCGCGGGCATCGCCGGAGGCGACCACGCGCTCGCCCTGGCGACCGCGCTCAGCGCCGCCCACGTCGCGCAGGGCGACACGGACCGCGCGCTCCAAGCGCTGGGCCGGGTCCCGTCGGCTGCCGCCGCGCCTGACCTCGCCGCCGCCTACCACCGGGCCAGCAGTGCCGAGCTCGAGAACGCGAACGTCCACCTCGCCCGCACCTTCGCCGCGACGGCGCGCCGGATCGGCGACGACGTCGCGCGGCGCGTGAGGGCCGCGCGCCACCAGGCAGCGCGGGGCGAGCTGCTCCTCGCCGCCGACGAACCGGACGTGGCCAACGCACGAGCGGCCCTGGAGAGGGCCGTGGACATGCTCAGCGGCCACGGCTCCGCCGCCGAGCTGGCGGCCGTGCGCACGGCCCTCGCCCGTGCCGTCTTCCTCGACGGCGAGCCGGACGCCGCCGTGGCGATCCTGGGCGCCGACGCCGACGCCGATCTCTCCCCCGTCCTGGCCGCGACCCGCGACCTGCTCCTCGGCCAGATCCAACGGCGTGCCCGCAAGGCCAAGGCCGCGCACGAGAGCTTCGCCCGCGCAGCCGACGCCCTGCGCGGCGTCGCCGGCGACCGCTCAGCGGCCCAGCTGTGGTTCGAGCTCGGGTCGATCTTCGACGAGCTCGGCGACGCCGATGCCTCCCGTGACGCCTACCGTCGTGCCGCCGCGGCCACCGGGCTGGCCGCCACCGGCGCGGCGGCCCACCGGCGCGCGACCACCTGAGCCGCCCCGGTCCCCGGCGGGCAGGCCGAGGTCCGCGGGGCCCGCAGGCGGAGGATCCGTTCCGCCCGGATCCGACCGGTCACCCCCGTAGCATGGGGCCCATGGCGCCAGGGTCGATCCAGCCGTCCGGGCCGGTCGACCAGGTGCACCTCGGCCGACGGCTCCGCGGTGCGCGCAGGACGATCGGCAAGGCGGTTGCGGCGCTTGCCGAGGAGACCGGCCTGGCTCCCGAGCTGATCGAGGACATCGAGGCCGGTCGGGTCCTCCCCGACGAGCGAGCGCTGACGGTGCTCGCCCGGCACACGCAGACCTCACCCGACACGCTGGTCAGCGGCCCGGACGCCGCGGCGCTGGTCGACATCTTGGGCTACCTCGACAACGCCGAGCTCCTGCACTCCTCCCACGAGCGCACCGGCGAGCTCCTGCGTGCCGCCGACTGCGCACTCGACCGGCTGGCCGGCGGCGCGGCACCCGAGGTCGTGCGCACCGCCCGCCGTCTGCGCGCCACGGCGCTCGAACGGTCCGGGAACCTCGAGGGCGCCATCTCCGAGCTGCTCGTCGTGACCGCCGAGCCGCTCGCCGAGACGCAGTGGCTCACCGACCTGATCGCGCTGAGCAGGTGCTATCGGGAGTCGGGCCACCTCCACCGCGCGATCGACGTCGGCGAGAGCCGGCGGGAGGAGATCCACGCCCTCGGCCTCGCGGACAGCGCGGAGGCCATCCGGCTGACCGTCACCGTCGCCGGCGCCTACATCTTCCGCGCTGCCGAGGGCGACCTCGGCCATGCGACGCGGCTGTGCCTGCGGGCCGCCACGACACGCGCGGGGCAAGGCCGTGCGGGGGCCCGC
>NZ_JAHTKU010000013.1 GCF_019192965.1 Nocardioides daeguensis | reverse complement strand
CCCCCCCCCCCCGGCGCCGGGGCCCCCCGCCCCCCGCGCCCGGGGGGGGGGGGGGGCGCCCCCCGCCCCCCCGCCCCCCACGACCTTCCGCTCGCCCGGGCCTCGGCGCTGTGGAACGCCAGCGTTGCCCGCTATGCGGGCGGCGACACCACCGGCGCCCTGGACCTCGGCCTGGAGGCGCTCCAGCTCTACGAGATCTCCGGAGACACACGCAACCTCGGCGTGCTGCGGACCCAGGTGGCCAACGTCCACCTGGCGCAACGGCCACCCGCCAGCGCCGCGGCGCTCGATCTCCTCAGGTCCGCTCGAGCCGAGCTCGACGCAGCCGCTGCCAGCGTGCTCGAGCGAGCACGACACCACCAGGTCACCGCGCGCGCCCTGCACGCTGCCGGCGAACCCGACGCCGCGGCGGCCGAGCTGCAGGTGTGCGACACCCTCATCCCCGAGGGCGCGGTCGAGCTGCGCGCCTGGCAGCTCGTCCTGCGCGGCCAGCTGGCCGCGGACCGTGGGGACTTCGCGGCCGCCCGCCATCTCCTGCAGGAAGCCGTCGGCCTGCTGAGCGCAAGCGGCGCCGACGGCGACGTGGCCCAGGCGTGGCTCAAGCTCGGCGACGTCTTCGCCGAGCTCGGCGAGGACGACCTCGCGGCCGACGCCTATCGCCGTGCCGGCGCCTCCAACGGACTTCGCCCCCGGAGCTAGGAAGCGCTGGCTCCGCACGTGACGGGCGCTCGTCCCCCTCGTCAGGAGTGGGCATCCTTCGCACGCCGGGCGACTGGCTAGGATGACGGCGCGCCGGAGAGGCGCAGGCCGGTGTAGCTCAGTTGGTAGAGCGTCTTACTTGTAATAAGAGGGTCGCGGGTTCAAATCCTGTCACCGGCTCCAGGCCCGTCCGGCCCCGTCGATGAGCGCCAGCTCCCTGTCGGGAGGGTGTCCTACTCTCACGTTCGTGGACCTCCCCGTGATGCCGCCCGTCCTGCCGATGCTCGCGAAGGCCGTGTCCGGCGTGCCCGACCCGGCGAAGTACGACGCGCGGGGACTCAGCTTCGAGCCCAAGTGGGACGGATTCCGGTGCATCGTCTTCCGCGACGGCGACGAGGTGGAGCTGGCCAGTCGCAACACGAAGCCGCTGACGCGCTACTTCCCGGAGCTGGTGGAGGCCGTCAAGGCCGAGCTGCCGCAGCGGTGCGTGCTCGACGGGGAGATCTTCGTGGCGCTCGAGGGCGAGGACGGGAAGGGACGTCTGCAGTTCGAGGTGCTCCAGGAGCGGATCCACCCCGCGGCGTCGCGGATCGCCCTGCTCTCCGAGCGGACGCCGGCGGACTTCGTGGCCTTCGACCTGCTCGCGCTCGGCGACGAGTCCTACCTCGACCGCCCGTTCGCCGAGCGCCGGGCCGCACTGGAGGAGGCGCTCGCGCACCTCGGCGCCGCGACGGCCGGCGCCACGACCGGCGGGCACTGCCACCTGACCCGCACCAGCACCGACCCAGCGGTGGCCGAGGAGTGGTTCCACCGGTTCGAGGGCGCCGGGCTCGACGGCGTGGTGGCCAAGCCGATGAGCGCGCCGTACGCCCCGAACGCTCGGACCATGCTGAAGATCAAGCACGAGCGGACCGCCGACGTCGTGCTTGCCGGCTACCGCGAGCACAAGACGAGCACGCCCGAGAACCCGCTGATCGGCAGCCTGCTCCTGGGCCTCTACCAGGACGGCGAACTGCAGCACATCGGCGTCAGCGCGAGCTTCACGGCCCAGCGCCGGGCCGAGCTGTGGCACGAGCTCCAGCCGCTCGTCGTCCCCATCGAGGAGCACCCGTGGGGCCGGTGGCAGGAGTTCCTCGTCGCCAACCCCGGACGCCAGCCCGGCACGCAGAGCCGCTGGAGCCAGGGCAAGGACCTCTCCTTCACGCCACTGCGACCCGAGCGCGTGGTCGAGGTGAAGTACGACGCCATGGAGGGACGACGCTTCCGGCACACCGCCCACTTCAAGCGGTGGCGCGAGGACCGCGACCCGGAGTCGTGCGGCTACGACCAGCTCGACCAGCCCGTGCGCTACGACCTCGCGGACGTCCTCGGGGGCTGACCGGGGCACCGGGGCTGACGCGCGAGCGCGCGCGCGGCAGGATGGTGCCATGAGCACCGCCCCCCGCGAGGAACCGTACGCCGTCGTCCTGCTCATCGAGCAGGCGCTCACCGCCGCCGACGCCGCCCAGGTCCGCGGCCTGCACCAGGAGCTCGACGACGACCCGACGATCGAGGTCCAGTACCACGTGCTGCTGCCGATGGCCGACGCCGCGGCGGCCGTCGAGGCCTCGCTCGGCGTGATCGGAGGCGCCGACCTGATCGCGCCGCCGATCACCCCGTCGCCCGACGAGATCGAGCGGCTGCGCGGGGAGTACCGCGAGCAGGCCGAGCGCGACCTCGCCGCCAGCCGCGAGGCGCTCATCGCCGCGGGCGCGATCATCGGCTCGCTCACGATCGTCACCGAGCCGCCGGTCGACGCTCTCATCGCCAAGGTGAAGGAGGTCGACGGCCGGGAGTCGATCATCCTCACCCGCCCCCACCTGGTCGCCGAGTTCTTCCACGTCGACTGGACCTCGCGCGCTCGCCGCAAGCTCGGCGTCCCCGTCCTCCACCTGCTGGAGCACGAGCAGTCGTAACGCCCCGACCCGGGAGGTCGTTGTCCGGTCATGTCGGCCCCGCACACCCTCGACGTCCGCCTCCACGAGGAGCTCGCGGGCGCGGGCCTGAGCGCGGCGGAGCGCGACCGGGTCGTCGACCTGTGCGACTTCGTGGTCGCGATGGTGCCGGGCTCCGGCCTCCCCCACCCCGCGCGGACGACGCGCTCCGCGGTGCACCTGCTGGTCGGCACCGATGTCCCGGCGCTCGACGCGCAGGTGCGCGGCGCGATCGCCCGGCTGTGCGAGGTCGCGGCGGTCCGCGGACTCGACTGATTGCTGAGATCTGTCAGATCTGGGCAATTTTTGACAGATTGCCCTAGGCTCGGCCTCCTCACCCCCCGAGGAGCCATGAGCCACCGCAGCAAGACGTACGTCGCCCGTGCGAGCGAGGACGACCACCTCTACCGGCAGATGGCGACCTGGCGCGCGGACCCGGGCTTCGACTTCCGGTTCTACGCCCGCGAGCCCGACCCGGCAGGCAGCGGCAGCCCGGAGGCGGTCCGGCAGGGCCTGCGCCGGCAGATGACCCGCGCCCGCCAGGTCGTCCTGATCGGCAGCCCGGAGGCGAAGCGCCAGGGCGGCGACGGCCGCTCCGCACTGGCCCACGAGGTGGCGGTCCTCATGGAGCTCGGCCTGCCCGTCGTCGTGGCCAACCACGACGGCAGCCGCTCCGCGATGACGAGCTTCATCCCCCAGCCGCTGCTCGACGCCGACTACTTCACGGTGTCGGTGGCCCTCGGCCCGGCGATCATCAGGTTCGCGCTCGACACCTACGCCGAGAGCTTCGCCACCGCACAGCGGTCGGGCCCGCACTTCTACGAGGGCCACGTCTACGACGGGCTGTGACCCCTCAGGTCCCCTCGACCCGGTTGCCGTCCTCGTCCCAGTGCTCGGCGACCTTCTTGCTCGGCTGCACCCGCGGCGGCTCCCCCGGCATCTTGGGGTAGTCGGGTGGGAAGTTGAGCTCGCCCTCGCCGTCGGCGACCTGGCGCTCCCACAGGTCCAGCAGCGGCTGGAGGGAGTACGACGTGTCGTCGATCGCGGCCCACGGGTCGCCGTCGGCCATCCGGTCGGGGACCGTGAACAGGTTGTACGCACGAGGGTCGGTCACGTCGGCGAGCTCGGCCCAGGACATCGGCGTCGAGACGGGCGCGCCGGGCCTGGGCCGCAGCGAGTACGCCGAGGCGATGGTGCGGTCGCGGTTGTTCTGGTTGAAGTCGACGAAGATCCGCTCGCCGCGCTGCTCCTTCCACCAGGCGGTGGTGACCTGCTCGTCGCGGCGGGCCAGCTCACGCCCGAAGGCGATGGCGGCGTGCCGGACGTCGGTGAACTCGAAAGCCGGCTCGATCCGCACGTAGACGTGGACGCCGCGGTTGCCGGAGGTCTTCGGGTAGCCCACCAGGCCGAGCTCCTCGAGCAGCTCGCGCGCGACACCGGCGACGCGGACGGCGTCCCCGAACGTCGTCCCGGGTTGGGGGTCGAGGTCGATGCGCAGCTCGTCGGGATGGTCCAAGGAGTCGGCACGAGCGGTTCGGCGTACCGGCCACGGGTGGAAGGTGAGCGTGCCCATCTGGGCGCACCAGACCGGGACCGCGATCTCGGTGGGACAGATCTCCTCGGCGCTGCGGCCCGACGGGAAGGTGATCCGCACCGGCTCGAGGTAGTCGGGAGCCCCCTTGGGGACCCGCTTCTGGTAGAAGCCCTCGCCGTCGTCGCCGTACCCGGTGGACAGCCGGAAGCCCTCCCGGTAGCCGTCGGGCCAGCGTTCCAGTGCCGTCGGGCGCTCGCGCAGGGCGCGCATCAGGCCGTCCTCGACGGCGACGAAGTACTCCGCGACCATCAGCTTGGTCACCTCCGGCGTACGCTCGGTCGCCTCGTAGATCACGCGGTCCGGGCTCGACACCCGGACCGCGCGGTCTCCCGCCTGGACCATCGCCGCCGCGGTCTTCGCCATGCGAGGACCCTATGCGGAGGGGGTGTCGGCCGGCTCCAGCGTGAGGCTGATCGAGTTGATGCAGTACCTGTCGCCCGTCGGCGTGCCGTAGCCGTCAGGGAAGACGTGGCCGAGGTGGGAGCCGCAGTTGGCGCAGCGCACCTCGACCCGCTTCATGCCGTGCGAGCTGTCCTCGAGGTACTCGATGGTGTCGCTGATCGGCTGGTAGAAGCTCGGCCAGCCACAGCCGGAGTGGAACTTCGTGTCGGATTCGAAGAGCTTGGCCTGGCAGGCCTTGCAGCGGTAGACGCCGGTGGTCTCAGTGTCGGTGTACTCACCCGTGAAGGCCCGCTCGGTACCGGCCTGGCGGAGCACCTGGTACTCCTCGGGAGTGAGCTCGGCGCGCCACTCCTCGTCCGTCTTCTCGACCTCGTATGCCATGTGCTTCAGCGTACTCAGCGGGCCTCGGGACCCGGGTCAGGCAGCGACGCCGGAGACCGGCAGACCGGCCTCGCGCCAGGCCGCGAACCCGCCGACCACGTCGGTCGCCCGCGCCACGCCGATACTGCGCAGCGCGTCGGCGGCGAGCGAGGAGGTGTAGCCCTCCTGGCACAGCACGATCACCCGACGGTCGTACGACGCCTCGGGCAGCCGCGCGTCGCTGCGCGGGTCGAAGCGCCACTCGAGCACGTTGCGCTCGACGACGAGGGCGGGCAGCCAGCGGGCCACCTCGCCCTCGCGGGCGCGCTGGGCGGCGGGCCGGATGTCGACGAGCAGGGCCCCGAGAGCCAGGAGCTCCTGGAAGGCGGCGCGGGCACTGACCCGGTCGAGGCGGGAGCGGGCGTCGGCGAGGAGGGCGTCCACGCCGTCGTACCGGGCGGGGGCGGGCGCGGGGGCCGGGGCGGCGGTGCTCACCACTGCTCCCCCGCGCGCTCGACGCCGAGCGCCTCGAGCCGGTCGCCGTGGAACCGGAACCGGGTCATGGTGTGCAGCCGCGGGGAGTACGCGTGCAGCGACAGGGCGGGGGCGTCGGTGGCGTTGCGTACGTCGTGGGCGTAGCCCGCACCGAACGCCTTGCCGTCGCCCGGGCCGACGTCGACGAGCCGGAGCCCGCCGTCGAAGGTGTGCTCGGTGAGCCGGCCCTCCAGGACAGTGAAGGCGCCGGAGGACGAGCCGTGGTCGTGCCAGTCGGTGGCGGCGCCGGCGGGCCACGAGATCAGCCAGAGCTCGTAGTCGTCGGTAGTGAGCAGGCGCAGCCACGAGCGCTCCCGCGGGTCGTGGTCGATCAGGTGGCGCAGGTCGGGGTCGGTCGCGTGGTTGCGCACGACCTCGAGCAGGGGCAGGACGGCGAGCTGGGTCATCGGTTCCTCCGGGGGTTGTCGGTGCTGGATCAGGCGATGCGGATCAACAGCAGCGACAACACGGCCCGGGGACCCGGCGGGTGCCACGCAGGACAGGGAGGAGGCTGGTCATGCCTCCATAGTGGACTAAGTCAATAGACTTTGCAAACGAAGCCTCAGGGAAGGCAGGCCAAGAGGTCCGCGACCTCGACCCGGCGACCGGTGTAGAACGGCACCTCCTCGCGCACGTGCCGGCGGGTCTCCGAGCCGCGCAGGTGCCGCATCAGGTCGACGATCCGGGTCAGGTCGTCGGCCTCGAAGGCGAGGATCCACTCGTAGTCGCCGAGCGCGAAGCTGGGCACCGTGTTGGCCCGGACATCGGGGTAGCCGCGTGCCATCTGGCCGTGCTCGGCCAGCAGGCGGCGACGCTCGGCGTCCTCGAGGAGGTACCACTCGTAGGAGCGGACGAAGGGGTAGACCGCGGCGTAGGCGTGCGCGCGCTCGTCGGCCAGGAAGGCCGGGAGGTGGCTGCGGTTGAACTCCGCCGGGCGGTGCAGCGCCATCTGCGACCACACCGGCGCGAGGCGCGCGCCGAACGCGGTCCGGCGCAGCCGGTGGTAGGCGTCCTGCAGCTGGTCGCTGGACGCGGCGTGCCACCAGACCATCAGGTCGGCGTCGGCGCGCAGCCCCCCGACGTCGTACAGGCCGCGGACCACGACGTCCTCGGCAGCCAGGTCGGCGAGGAACGCCTCGAGCTCGGCGGCCTCCTCCTTGCGGACGCCCTCGTCGGCGCCGAGCGGCCGCTCGAGACGGAACACCGACCACATGGTGAACCGGATGGTGTCGTTGAGCTCGTTGATCTTCGCGGCGTTCGACTTGAGGTGCGCCTGCGGGTCCTGGTCCGACATAGGTCCATTGTGCCGACTGGTCAGTCGCGGCCGTAGCCCGCCTCCCGCGCCTTGACGATGGCGTCGGCACGACCGGTCGCGTGGAGCTTGGCGTAGATCGCCGAGACCGTGTTGCGCACGGTCTTGTTCGAGACGTAGAGGGCCGCGGCGATCTCGTCGTTGGAGCGCCCTGCGGCGATCCGCTGGAGCACGTCGCGCTCGCGCTCGCTGAGCTCGGGGAACGGCTCGTCGTCGGTGCGCTGCGCCGGGAGGGCGCCGGCGAAGAAGCCGGCGACCTTGGCGGCGAGGCTGGCGCCGAACACCATCCCGCCGGCGGCGGCCGAGCGGATCGCGTGCTGCACCTCGTCGGCGCCCGCGCCCTTGAGCAGGTAGCCGCAGGCGCCGGCCCGGATCGCGCTCAGCACCGTGTCGTCGTCCTCGTTCATGGTCAGCATGACCACGCGCAGCGCGGGGTTGCGGCCGGTGAGGAAGCGGGTCGCCTCGATGCCGTCGAGGTGCGGCATCTGGATGTCCATCACCACCAGGTCGGGGGCGGTGTCCTCGACGACGTGCAGCGCCTCGCGGCCGTCGGAGGCGGAGCCGACGACCTCGATGCCGTCGAGCGCGCCGAGCAGGGAGGTGAGTCCGTCGCGGACGATCTGGTGGTCGTCGACCACCACGACCCGGATCGGGGTGCTCATGCGGGGTCCCTGCGGCGTTGTTCGGGGGAGCGAAGCGGAGGAGAAGAACGTCGTGGGGTGCTCATGCAGGGCTCCTCAGGGGAAGTCGGGCCCGGACGACGGTGCCGCCGCCGGGTGGGCTGGAGATGGTGGTGGTGCCGCCGAGCTCGGCGGCCCGCTCGCGCAGGCTGGCCAGGCCGACACCCGCGGCCCGGTCGACGGGGATGCCGCGGCCGTCGTCGGCGACCTCGAGCACGAGGGTGTCGCCGGCGGTCTCGACCAGCAGGCGCGCGCCGTGGGCACCCGCGTGCCGGGCGACGTTGGTGAGCGCCTCCCCCGCGATCCGGTACGCCGCCACCTCGACCGCCGCCGGCAGCCGCAGGTCGTCGGGCGCCGTCACGGCGAGGGGTACGGCGAGGTGCTCGGCCTGCTGGCGCAGGGCGCCGACCAGGCCGCGGTCGTCGAGGGCCGGCGGACGCAGGTCGTGCACGAGGCGTCGTACGTCGGCGACGACCTCCTGCACCTGCGAGCTGATCGTCTCCAGCTGGGCCCGGGCCCGGGCCGGGTCGCGGTCGACGGTCATCCGGGCGGCCTCGAGCTGGAAGACGATGCCGCTGAGCGCGGGGCCGAAGCCGTCGTGCAGGTCGCGCCGGATCCGGCGCCGCTCCTCCTCGCGGGCGGTGACCAGCCGCTCGCGACTCCGCTGGACCTCCTCGGCGAGCTGGCTGGTGCGGGCGGCGGTCGCGGCCTGCCGGACCAGGTCGCCGAGCAGCTCCTCGTCACGGACGGTGAGCCGGCTGCGCAACCCCTTGGCCGGGAGGACCAGCCGACCGATGGTCGTCTCACGCCAGGTGATCGGCAGCGTGCGCACCTCCGCGGGCCGCTCGCCGAAGGTCGTCACGAGCCGCTCGCCGTGGCCCCGGTCGACCTCGACACTGACGAACGGGACGGCGAACGCGGACGCCACGGCTCGAGCGACGGCGGCGAGCTGCTCGACGGTGTCGTCGGTGTTCTCCAGCGTCGAGGCGAGACCGGCCACGGCGTCGTACCTGTTGCCGCGCTCGCCGAGCATCACCCGGCGGATCCCGGCGGAGAGCCGTTGGCGCAGGGGCCCGTAGAGGAAGACACAGACGACGAGCACGACCGCGACGACCTGCGCCTGGGTCAGCTCGTCGTCGAGGACCAGGGTGAGCATGCCGAGCACGGCGGCGTCGGCGGCGACCAGCACGGCGAGGATCGCGGCGAGCACGACGGTGCGGCTGAGCAGGTCCTGGATCGGCACCAGGGTGGGCCGGACGATGGCGACGGTCATCGCCGCGGGAGGGACGAGGGCGGCGGACACCGCCCCGAGGAAGGTGCTGCCGGGGACGTCGACCGCGACGGTCACCGCGACGACGGCCACGATGACCACGACGCTCCACAGCAGCCAGCGCATCCGGTCGCGCTCGAGCCCCTCCGAGCGCCGGTAGCGGACCACGACGGTGAGCAGGGAGAAGACGAACCCGGCCGCACCGAGGGCCAGGCCGAGCGAGGAGACCTGTGCCTCGTGGCCGGCGAGGAGGCCGAGGGTGGTCGGGTCGGCGTCGACGCCCGGGGGCAGGCCGGCGAGGGCCTCGTCGCCCTCGGACGGCACGACGATGAAGGCCACCCCGCTGAGCGCCATCGCGGCGACCGCGCACCACGACGCCGGGGTCCACCGGCCCGGCAGGAAGCGGCCGGTCGGGAAGACGAGCAGCGTCACCGCGGTCACCGAGGTGAGGTAGGAGCTGAACCGGAGCAGGAACCACAGCGCGAAGGTCATCCCGGGCCAGGCCGAGGTCGCGCCGAGCCCGGCCTGGACGTAGCTCTGCGAGAGCCCGTCGAGCGCCCAGAACAGGCCGGAGAACGCCAGCAGCCAGCCGAACTTCTGGCGGGGGTCGTGGAGCAGCACGATCCCGGCGAGCACGCCGAGAGCCGCCCCGAGGCTCTGCCACGGCCAGCCCGGCCCACCGGCGATCTCCGGTCCCGGGCCGGTCTCGGGAGCCCCCATGTCGAGCCAGGCGCCGAGCGGGACCAGGGCGACGCAGAGGACGGGGACGACGAGGACCGCGACGGCCCTCAGGCCGCGCGGGCGGGTGTCGGCCTGCAGCGGCACCGGCACGGTCACCGGCACATTCTGCAGCCGGCCCGCACCCCCACGGTGCGGACCGGCCGAATTGGTCGGTCGTGTCACGAGCGGCCGCGGAACGCCTTGTCCCCGGCGAGGAAGCCGAGCGCGATCACGAGCAGGCCGACCGGACCGGTCATGCCGGCCAGGTACTGCAGCGGCGAGACGCCGAGCAGCAGGGTGAGGCCCCCGCCGACGAGGCCGACGAGGCCGATCCACCTCGGGACGCCGCCGTGGCGGGCCGCACCGAACAGGGTGACGCCGGACAGGCCGAGCAGGCCCCAGCACCACGGAACGGTGCCGATCCAGTGGTTGAACATCGCGGCGTCCTCGGGGACGACGATGTCCGGGTCGCCGGCGGCGAAGATGAACTCGGTGTCGAGGCCGGAGCCCAGGACCAGCACGACCGCGGTGACCAGGACGCCCGAGAAGGCGACGAGCGGAAGCACGCTGTCGGCGGGGGTGGTGGCCGTGAGCCGGCGGTACAGGCCCGCCGCGAACGGCACCATCAGCACCGCGGCGACCATCGCGCACACGTGGAAGGCGAGCATCTGCGGCACCATGTCGCCGAGCGCCTTCGAGATCGCGGGTGCGTCGCCGGCGTACTTCTCGTCGTAGACGGCGCTCACCATCGAGGACGAGACGACCGCGCCGAGGCCGGCGACGCCGGCGCCGAGGCCCGCCAGCGCCCAGCGGGTCGGCGGGTAGACGACCGGCTCGTCGTGCGGTGCGGCGTGGTCGAGGGCGGTCGCGGGGATGTGGGTCTGGGCTGTCATGGCAGGACCATCCCGGGCCCGGTGTCCCGCGGGACAGGGACAACGGGGCAAGGTTCGCGGTGCCGGCCGCCGCTCAGACGACCAGGTCGGTGACCGCGCGGCGGGCCGAACCGATGGTGGCGGGGATCCCGACGCCGTCGTAGGCCGCCCCGCACACCGCGAGCCCCGGGACCTGCGCGACGGCGGCGCGGATCCGGGCGACCCGGTCGACGTGGCCGACCCACAGCTGCGGCAGGCCACCGCCCCAGCGCTGGACGACGGCGTCGACGGGAGCGGCCGTGAGCCCGGTCGCCGTCTCGAGGTCGGCGAGCGAGGCCGCGACCAGCGCCTCGTCGGGGACCTGGAGGGTGTCCTCCTCACCGAACCGGCCCAGGGAGGTGCGCAGCACCAGCAGGCCCTCCCCCGCGTCACGCACCCAGTCCCACTTGGCGAAGGAGAAGGTCGACGCCTTCACCCGGCGCCCGTCGACGGGAGGGACCAGGAAGCCGGACGCGCCGGTGTCGAGCGCCTCGGCGACGCCCGGGTCGTCGCTGTGGAAGGCGAAGGTGACCACCGCGACCGAGGCGGCGGCGACCTGCTCGAGCTCGGTGGCGGCGGCGGGGGCGAGCTCGGCGAGCAGCCGCGCGCTCGGCGCCGCAGGGGTGGCCAGGACCAGGCGGTCGCACGTCTCCTCACCCGTGGGGGTGGTGACCACGAACCCCGAGGCGGTACGGCGCACCGCGGTCACGGTCGCGTCGTACCTCACCTCGACGCCGTCGCGGCGCTGCAGGTCCGCGGCCAGGGCGTCCGTGAGCCGCCACATGCCACCGGGGACGCTGGCGAAGACCGGCGGCGCGTCGGCGACGGGGGGCGGGACGTCGACCTGCTCGCGGGTGAGGAGGTCGAGCAGCTGCGGCACCGCGGCGCGGGTGGAGATCCGACGCGCCTGGCCGGCGTACACCCCGCCGAGGAGCGGCTCCACCAGCCGGTCGACGACCTCCGCGCCGTACCGCTGGCCGACGAGGTCGCCGACGGAGACGTCACCGTCGACCTGCGGCACGATCTGGTGCCGGGCCCGGTCGAGGCCCTCGGCCGAGAGGATGCCGGTGCGCGCGAGGTCGTCGAGGTCGAGCGGGGCGCCCATCAACGTGCGCGGCAGCGCTCGCAGCGCGTCGCGGGTCCAGACCCGCGAGGTCGCGGACGTCGGGTACGTGAGCGGCAGGTCGAGGTCCCCGGCGAGGGCGATGCCCTCGGGCCTCCGGTTGAGCATCGCCTCGGCGCCGACGTCGACCCGCACCCCGGCGACCTCGCCGGAGCGCAGCTTGCCGCCCGGGCGGTCGGTCGCCTCGAGGACGAGCACCTCGTGACCGGCCTCGGCGAGGTCGCGGCCCGCGGTCAGGCCGGCGACCCCCGCTCCCACGACGATGGTGCGGCTCATGGGCCCAGCCTAGAGAACGGCCCTCAGGCCTGGGTGGCGACCCGGTCCTCGAGCAGCGAGGCGGACACGTCACCGGTGACCCCGCGCGAGGCAGCGGCCCGGCCGACCACGAACACGTAGGCGAGGAAGACCAGCTCGGCGACGACGCCGATCGCGATCCGGGCCCACGTGGGCAGCGGCGACGGCGTCACGAAGCCCTCGATGATGCCGCTGACGAACAGGCACACGGCCAGCCCGAGCGCGACGGTGACCGACGTCCGTCCGGCCCGGGCGAGGGACTGGGCGCGCGAGACCTGCCCGGGTTCGACCCACGACCAGAACAGCCGCAGGCCCACGCCACCGGCGACGAAGACGCAGGTGAGCTCCAGGAGGCCGTGCGGGAGGATCAGGCCCCAGAACAGGTCGCCGCGGTCGTGGCGCATCATGATCGACCCGACGATCGCCAGGTTGGCGATGTTCTGGAACAGCAGGTACAGCACGGGCAGGCCGAGGATCCCGAGCGCGATGCACAGCGCGCTCACCCACGCGTTGTTCACCCACACGTGGGTGGCGAAGGCGCCGGCGGCGTTCTCGCTGTAGTAGCTCTCGAAGTCGTTGCCGACCAGCTGGTCGATCTCCTGCGGGGAGAGCAGGTTCTGCTCCACCTGGGGGTGCTGGCCGAGCCAGACCATCATCACCGCGGTGACCACGACGTTGCCGGCCAGGCAGCCCAGCCACCACCAGCGCAGCTGGTAGAGCGCCGCCGGGAACCGCTCGGTGAAGAAGCCCGCGAACCCCCGCCAGCTCGGCACCCGGGAGGCCAGCATCGCGATCCGCGCGCGACCGAGCAGCGACGACAGGTGGGCGACCAGCTCGCCGTCCGGCGCCGACGTGCGGACGACGGACAGGTGGGTCGCCACCTGCTGGTAGCGGTCGACGAGCTCGTCGGCCTCGGCCCCGGTCCGGTGCCGCTGGCGCACCAGCTGGTCCAGCCGCGCCCACGAGCCCCCATGGGCGGCGACGTAGGCGTCGAGGTCGATCCGGGGCACGTGGTGAGGCTATCTCCTAGGGTGGGTGGCGATGCCCACCTCCGACTTCGCCACCGTCACCGCCGACGACCTCGTCACCGGCGAGGGCGTGGCGCTCGACCTGCCGGCCGCCTCGCTCGGCCTGCGGATGGCGAGCGGGCTGATCGACGTGGTGCTCACCTTGCTGACGCTCGTCGTGCTCTCGATCCTTCTGGTGGTCGGGGCGTCGGTCGCCCGGGACGAGGCGCTGGTCGGCGCGGGCGTGGTGCTCACGTCCGTGGTGGCGTTCCTGGTCGTGCCGACCGCGCTGGAGACGCTGACCCGCGGCCGCTCGGTCGGCAAGCTGGCGCTGGGCCTGCGCACGGTCCGCGACGACGGTGGCCCGATCAGCTTCCAGCACGCGCTGGTCCGGGCACTGATCGGGTTCGTCGAGATCTATGCGTTCTCGGGCGCGCCGGCGTTCTTCTCGATCATGCTCAGCACCCGCGGCAAGCGGCTCGGCGACTACGCGGCCGGCACGTACGTCGTGCGCGAACGGGTGCCGCTGCGGCTGCCTCCGCCGCCGCCGATGCCGCGCGAGCTGGCGGCCTGGGCGCGTCGCCTCGACCTGGCCACGCTGCCCACCGGCACCGCGCTCGCCGTACGCCAGTTCCTCGGCCGCCTCTCGACCCTGGACCCGGCGTCCCGCGACCGCGTGGGCCGGACGCTGCTGGCCGACGTCCTCCCCTACCTCGCCCCCGCTCCGCCGCACGGGGCGCCGCCCGAGCTGGTGCTGATGGCCGTGGTCGCCGAGCGCCGCGAGCGCGACCTGGCCCGCCTGCGGCGCGACGACCAGCTCCGCGAGCGGCTGCTCGCCGAGGGTCCTGCGCACCAGGGGTGATCCGCCCGGCCGCTGGGTAGGTTAGGCGCCATGACGCAGGTCAACGAGTCGCCGACCCACCCCGCCGGCTCCCCGCGACGCGCTCCCGCCGACCCGTCCACCCCGCTGACCACCGACGAGCTGGCGCACGCGACCGAGGCGGTCGGCCGGATCTCCGAGGCGTTCTCCAGCCGGGTCGTGGGCCAGCACCAGGTCCGCACGGCGCTGCTCGTCACCCTGCTCGCCGAGGGCCACGTGCTCCTCGAGAGCGTGCCCGGCCTGGCGAAGACGCTGGCCGCCTCGACCCTGTCGCAGGCCGTGAGCGCCCGGTTCGCGCGGATCCAGTGCACGCCGGACCTGCTGCCCAGCGACATCATCGGCACCCAGGTCTACGACCCGCGCCGCCACGAGTTCGAGACCCAGCTCGGTCCCGTCCATGCCAACTTCGTGCTGCTCGACGAGATCAACCGGGCCAGCGCGAAGACCCAGTCGGCGCTGCTCGAGGCGATGCAGGAGCGGCAGACGTCGATCGCCGGCACCATCCACCCGCTGCCCGACCCGTTCATGGTGCTGGCCACCCAGAACCCGATCGAGGAGGAGGGCACCTACGTCCTCCCCCACGCGCAGATGGACCGCTTCCTGCTCAAGGAGGTCATCGACTACCCCACCGACGAGGACGAGCTGCTGGTCCTCGAGCGGATCGACGACGGCACCCTCGGCCAGCACATGAGCGACGTCGCGCCGGTGGTCACCCCGCAGCAGGTCGCCGACCTGCAGGGCCTGGTCCGGCGGGTGTACGTCGACCCGGCGATCCGCCGCTACATCACCTCCCTGGTCCGGGCGACCCGCGACGCCACCCGGCTGCTCGGCCCCGAGCTCGGCAACTACGTCGAGATCGGCGCGAGCCCCCGCGGCTCGATCGCGTTCTTCCAGGCGGCGCGGGCGATGGCGGTCGTCCAGGGCCGTCACTACGTCATCCCCGAGGACGTGCGCGAGCTGCGGCACAGCGTGCTGCGGCACCGGCTCCACCTCAGCTTCGAGGCGCTCGCCGACCGAGTCCGCCCGGAGACGATCATCGACGCCGTGTTCCGCGCCGTACCCACCCCGTGAGCCGCGGATGACCGCGCACCTCACCCGGATCAGGTCCCGCCTGGCCATCCACGCCCACCGCAAGGTGTGGGGCCTGCTGGAGGGCGAGTACGCCGCGATCCACGTCGGGCGCGGGATCGACTTCAACGACCTGCGCGAGTACGTCCGCGGCGACGACGTGAAGGACATCGACTGGAAGGCGTCGGCACGCAGCCGACAGCTCCTGGTCAAGAGGTACGTCGCCGAGCGCAAGCACACGGTGCTGCTGTGCGTCTCGACCGGCCGCAGCATGGCGGCCCTCAACGACGCGGCGGTGGCCAAGCGCGAGCTCGCGGTCCTGGCGGCGGGCGTGCTGGGCTACCTGGCCGTCCAGCACGGCGACCTCGTCGCCCTGGTCCACGGTGACGCCGAGCGCCACCACGCCGAGCGCCCGCGGGCCGGCGAGCTCCACCTGGAGCGGCTGCTCGCCTCGGTCCACGACGCGATCACCCCGGACGGTCCCCACAGCGACCTGCCCGCCCTGCTGCGCCACGTCGTGCGCTCGGTCCGCCGGCGCACGATCCTCGTCGTCGTCTCCGACGAGGTCGTCCTCACCGAGGAGTCGGCGATGCTGCTGCGCCGGCTCACGGCCCAGCACGAGGTCCTGTTCCTGACCGTCGGCGACCTCGACCCGACCCGCCGCGAGATGGCCGGCCGGCGGCTCGTCGACATCGACGCCGACGCCGAGGTGCCCGGCTGGCTGCGAGGCGATGCACGCCTGCGCGCCGAGTACGCCGCGCTGGTCGACGAGGAGGGCCGGCGGATGCGCCGCCGCCTCGACCAGCTCGGCATCGCCCACGAGGCGGTCCGCGACCCCGACTCCGCGATCACCGCCGTCTTCCGGCTGCTCGAGAGGCACCGCCATGCTCGCCGGCGTTGAGGTCCTCGCGGTCGAGCTGCCCGAGGAGTTCACCGGTCCGGTCGGGTACGCCGAGCGGTGGGTGTGGATCGGCATCGGGCTCGCGGCCGCCGTGGTCCTCTACTACCTGGGTGTCTGGTGGTTCACCCGCGCGCCGCGGCAGCCGGACCTCGCCCGGCCCGGCGTCGCGCTGCCCGACGTACGCCAGCAACACCTGGCCCGGATCGACCGGATCGGCGCCCGCGTCCGGGCCGACGAGATCACGCCGCGCGAGGGCCACCAGCAGCTCAGCGAGGTGGTCCGCGACTACGTCGGCACGGTGACCACCCTGCCGGCCAGGACGATGGCGCTCGCCGACTTCCGCGGCCGGGCGCCGGTCCCGCTGGTCGAGGTGCTCGAGCTGGTCTATCCGCCGGAGTTCGCGCCCGACGACGAGGTGGCACGCGACCTGTTCGAGACCGCCGTCTCCCGGGCCCGAGGCCTGGTGGCGACCTGGAACCCGGTCTGGAGCGCGGCCTGATGTGGGACACCGAGACGACGACGTTCCGCTGGCCGTGGCTGGCGCTGGCGCTCGGCGCCCTGGTGCTGGTGCTGCTCGTGGTGTGGCTGCGACCGTGGCGGCGACCGCCCCGGGCCGGGACGGCGTACGTCGCCCACACGGCGCGGCTGCAGTCCCTGCCCCGCTACCGGGTGCTCGTCCGGCGTCAGGTCGTCCTCGGCGCATGCCTGACCCTGGCGTCCCTGGTCGCCTGCACCGGCGCCGTGCTGCTGGCCGGGCGGCTGCAGCAGCGGCAGACGATGACCCAGGAGGACCGCACCCGCGACATCGTGCTGTGCCTGGACGCGTCCGGGTCGATGGCCGAGGTCGACGCCCAGGTGCTGCGGGAGTTCCGCGACATCATCGCCGGGCTGCGGGGCGAGCGGATCGGGCTGACGATCTGGAGCGGGGCCGCGATCACGGTGTTCCCGCTCACCGACGACTACAGCTATGTGCTCGAGCAGCTCAACGCCGCCGAGAAGGCGTTCGCCTCCGGCGACGTCTACAGCGACGACTACGCGATCTTCACCGCCGGCACCGTGCTCGACTGGGACATCCAGTCCCAGATGGGCGACGGGCTGGCCTCCTGCGTCCAGCGCTTCGACCGCAGCGAGGAGGACCGCAGCCGCGCGATCGTGCTGGCCTCCGACAACGAGCCGATCGGCACGGGCATCTTCAGCGTCCCCGACGCGGCGGCGTACGCCCGTGAGAAGAAGGTCGTCGTGCACGGCATCGCCGCGCCGGCCACCGGCGAGCGCCCCGACGCCGCGCGGCAGTTCGAGGCCGCCGTGACCAGCACCGGCGGCACGTTCTCGCTGCTCGGCGCCGACGGGAGCACGAAGGCGGTGATCGACGCGATCGCCGACCTGGACGCGAAGCCGATCGAGCGGCCTCCGCTCGTGCAGGTGCTCGACCGGCCCCAGCTCGGCACCGTCGTCGTCGGCATCGGCCTCGGCGGGCTGGTCCTGCTGTGGGTGGCCCAGGGCGTGCTCGTGCTGCGCGACCGCGGCGCGGCGCGCGGCGGGGAGGACAGCCGATGACCACCTCGACCGCGCTCGTGCTCGCCCGGCGGATCGGGATCGTGCTGCTGTTCGTCGTCATCCTGCTGCGTCCCGGTGTCGGGCGCACCGAGGTCCCGACGCAGCTCTCCGACCTCGACGTCGTCGTCGTGATCGACCGGACCCGGTCCATGGCCGCGCTCGACTACGACGGCAACCAGCCCCGCATCACCGGCGCCAAGGCCGACCTCACGGCGCTCGCCGCGGCCCTGCCCGGCGTCCGGTTCGCGATGCTCGCCTTCGGCACCGACGCCCGGGTGGTGCTACCCCTCACCTCCGACAGCGCGGCGTTCGACGCCGCGGTCGAGACGCTCTACCTCGAGAAGCCGAAGGACGGCATCGGCTCGCGGGCCGACCGCCCGGTGCCGGAGCTGAAGGACCTGCTCGAGCGGGCCGCCCAGAAGGCCCCGCAGCGGCGGCGGATCGTCGTCTACGTCGGCGACGGCGAGGACACCACGAGCGAGGGCCGCGACGAGACCTACACCGACGTGGCCGACCTGGTCGCCGGCGGCGTGGTGCTCGGCTACGGGACCGCCGACGGCGCCCCGATGCCCGAGGACGACGAGCTCGACGGCGACCTGGGCCTGGTCCAGGACCCCGAGACAGGTGACACGGCACAGTCGCACGCCGACCTCGGCAACCTCGAGCAGGTGGCCGACGAGCTCGGCGTCCCGCTCGAGCACCGCACCCGCCCCGGCGGCGTCGACGAGCTCGCGGCGGCCTTCGCGGCGTCGTACTCCGACGGCGCCGGTGACCGCACCCGCCCCGCCCAGCACGACCTGACCTGGCTCGCCGGGGTCCTGCTCCTCGCCCTGTTGCTGCTCGAGCTGCACGCCGGCTGGCGGGCGGTCTGGGCGTCGCGGACCGTGCTGGCCCCGCCCCGTCCCGCCCGGAAGGAGGCGGCCCGATGAGCGCCCCCCGCCCGCACCTGCGGCGGACCCTGCTCCTGGCCGGGTTGCTGCCGGTGCTGCTGCTGGCGGCGTACGCCCTCAAGGTGACGCTGATGCTGCAGGCCAACGCGTCGGGCCGCGACGCCTTCGACCGCGGCGACCTCGACGGGGCGGCCGCCGAGTTCGCCGGCACTCGCAGGCTGAACTGGTTCGAGTCCTGGGTCGCGGCGTTCGACGAGGGCGCGGCCGACCACGCCCAGGGCGAGTACGACGACGCGATCGCCTCCTACCGGGCGGCGCTCGCGGACGTGCCGCACCGCGACGAGTGCACCGTCCGGATCAACCTGGCGCTGGTCCACGAGGCACTCGGCGACGCCGCGCTCGAGGCCGGGGCGGGCGAGGACGCCCGCAAGGCCTTCCAGGAGGGCATCGACGTCCTCGCGGCCGGCGAGTGCCCGCAGGACTCCGGACGCGGCGCGGAGCAGAGCGCCGACGCGGGCGCGGTCGACGAGCGGCTGCGCACCAAGCTGGAGCAGAACCCGGACGAGCCGCAGGACTCCGACCAGCAGCCTCCGGAGCAGCAGGAGCAGCCGCCCCAGGATCCCGGGACGCCCGACGACCCTCGTCGCGACCGACTGCAGGAGCAGAACGACCGCGGCGCCGACCAGCGCCACGAGGACCAGGGCCTCTACGACAACGACGACTACACCCGCCCCGACGCCTGGTGAGCGCCCGCCCGCCGCGAGAGCGCGACGGGCGCTCGCTCAGCGGTGGCGGCAGCGGCGCAGCAGGGCGATCCCGACCACCACCGCCAGCACGGCGGCGATCTGCTTGCCGTAGGTCTTGACCAGGATCGGCAGCACCGCCGAGCCGAGGTCGAGGGCGTCGTCCTCGGCCGCTCGTGGTGCCGCGCCCCATGCGTTCTGGTCGGGTTTCGGCGCGTTCGAGGACGAATCCGCATGGGGTGCGGTGGGTACCGCGGCCGCCGGCTCGGGATCGGTCCCGGCGGCCGCGGTGTCGGTGGGGCCCCCGGCACCCGCAGCAGCGCCGGCAGCCGCAGCGGGCGCGGCCTCGCCGGCGAGACGCTGCTCGAGGCAGGACACGAACTGTCCGAGCAGCTTGTCGGACACGTCCTGCATCACGCCCCGCCCGAACTGGGCGGGCTTGCCGGTGATCGCGAGGTCGGTGACGACGTCGACCTGGGTCGCCTCGCCCGTCCCGGCGGCCGCCATGGTCACGGTGACCGTGGCGCCCGCCGTACCGTTGCCGCGCTTGTCACGGCCCTTCGCGTCCACGACGAACCGGCGCCCGGCCTCGTCGCGCTCGACGAACCTGCCGGAACCGGCGTAGACGAGCGCGATCGGGCCGAGCTTGACCTTGCAGGTCCCCTCGAAGGTCGGGGCGCCGTCGTCGTCGGCGCCGACCGAGGTGACCTGGGCGCCCGGGAAGCACTCGGCGAGGGCGCCGATGTCCTGGAAGTGCGCCCAGGTCGCGTCGAGCGACGTGGGGACGGTGAAGGAGTGGCTGAGGTCCAAGGTCAGCCCCTCCCGGCCGCGGTGAGCACGGCCCGCCGGGTGAGCACCGTCGCCAGGTGGCGGCGGTAGTCGGCGTCGCCGTTGAGGTCGCTCGGCGGGTTGGTGCCGTCGGCGGCGAGGGCGGCCGCTCCGGCGATCCCCTCCTCCGTCGCCGGTACGCCGACCAGCGCGGCCTCCGCGGCCCGGGCACGCACGGGCGTGGAACCCATGTTGGTCAGGCCGATCCGTGCCTCCGCGATGGTGTCGCCCTCCATCCGCACGGTCGCCGCGACCGCGACGATCGGCCACTGGTGGGCGATGCGCACGAACTTCTCGTACGCCGCCCCCCAGCCGTCGTACTTCGGGACCCGGACCTCGGTCAGGATCTCGTCGTCGGAGATCGCGGTCTCGAAGAGGTCGACGAAGAAGTCGGCGGCGGGGACCTCCCGGGTGCCGCCGGGGCCTTGGACCACGAAGGTCGCGTCGAGGGCGAGGGCGGGCGCCCCGAGATCGCCGGCCGGGTCCGCGTGGGCCAGGGCGCCGCCGAAGGTCCCGCGGTGGCGCACCTGCGCGTCGGCGAGGTGCGTGATCGCCTTGCTGATGAGCAGCGCGTGCTCGTGGACCAGCGGGTCCTGGCCGACGTCGTGGTGGGTCGTCATCGCGCCGATGGCGAGATGGTCCCCCCCGTCGCGGACACCCCGCAGCGAGGCGATCCGGCCGAGGTCGATCACCCACTCCGGCGCGTTGAGCCGCATCCGGAGCACCGGCAGCAGGCTCTGCCCGCCGGCGATGATCTTGGCGTCGTCGCCGTGCTCGGCGAGCGCGGCGAGCGCCTCCTCCACCGAGGCCGGGGCGACGTACTCGAAGGCTGCGGGGATCACTGGGCTGCTCCTTCCGACTCGTCGAAGTGGGGCGCGGCAGCCTGGGTCGTCTCTCCCCCGGGCCCGCCGCTGTTGATCGCTCGCCAGACCCGTTCGGGCGTGCAGGGCATCGCGACGTCGTGGACGCCGTACGGACGCAGTGCGTCGACGACCGCGTTGACCACCGCCGGGGTGGACGCGATCGTGCCGGCCTCGCCGACCCCCTTGGTGCCGAGCGAGTTGGTCGTCGCCGGCGAGGTGGTGTGGTCGAGCTCGAAGCTGATCGTGTCGGCCGCGGTGGGCAGCAGGTAGTCGACGAACGACCCGGTCACCAGGGTGCCGTTGTCGTCGTACACCGCCTCCTCCCACAGCGCCTGGGCGATGCCCTGGACCAGGCCGCCATGGACCTGGCCGGACACGATGAGCGGGTTGATGACGTTGCCGATGTCGTCGCAGCAGGCGTACTTCCGCATCCGGACCTGCCCCGTCTCGGTGTCGATCTCGACCGCGCACAGGTGGGTGCCATGCGGGTAGTTGAAGTTGACGGGGTCGTAGGTCGCCTCCGAGTCGATCGACGCCTCGACGCCGTCGGGGAGGTTGTGGGCGGCGAAGACGGCGGTCGCGACCTCGGTGATCGCGACGCCGGAGTCGGTCCCCCGGACGGTGAACCGACCGTCGGCGAACTCGAGGTCGTCGGCGGAGGCCTCGAGCAGGTGGGCCGCGACCGGCCGCGCCTTCTCGATCACCTTGTCGACCGCCCGCACCAGGGCCTCGCCGCCGACGACCAGGCTGCGCGACCCGTAGGTGTCCAGGCCCTTGTGGGAGATCTGCGTGTCGCCGTGCAGCACCTCGACGTCCTCGAAGGGCACGCCGAGCCGGTCGGCCACGATCTGGCTGAACGCCGTCTCGTGGCCCTGCCCGTGGGCGGACGCCCCGGTCACGACCTCGACCTTGCCGGTCGCGAGCATCCGGACCTCGGCGTGCTCCCAGCCGCCGGCGCCGTAGTTGAGGCTGCCGAGCACCCGGGAGGGGGCCAGGCCGCACATCTCGGTGAAGGTCGAGACGCCGATCCCCAGCTGGACCCGGTCGCCGCGGGCGCGCCGCTCGGCCTGCTCGGCCCGGAGCGCGTCGTACCCGAACATCTCCTTGGCTCGCGCGGTCGCGGCCTCGTAGTTGCCGGAGTCGTACTCGAGGCCGGCCACCGTGGTGAACGGGAACTCCTCGTGCTTGATCCAGTTCATCTCGCGGACCTTGAGCGGGTCCTTGCCGAGCTCGTGGGCGAGCTCGTCCATCAACCGCTCGATGGCGAACGTCGCCTCGGGCCGGCCGGCGCCGCGGTAGGCGTCGGTCCAGGTCTTGTTGGTCAAGACGTTCGTGGTCTGGAACTGGTAGGCCGGGAACTTGTAGATCGCGTTGAACATGAACGCCCCGAGCACCGGCACGCCGCCGCCCACGATGGCGACGTACGCGCCGAGGTCGGCGAGCAGGTCGACCTTGAGGCCGGTGACGTGGCCGTCCTTCGTCGCCGCGAGCGTGAGCCGCTGCCACTGGTCGCGGCCGTGGTGGGCGGTGAGGAGCGACTCGCTGCGGGTCTCGGTGAACTTCACCGGCTTGCCGAGCTTGCGGGCCACCGCGAAGGTGATCATCTCCTCCGGCGTCTGCTGCAGCTTGCCGCCGAAGCCGCCGCCCACGTCGGGGGCGATCACCCGGATCTTCGACTCCGGTACGCCGGTTGTCGCGGCGATCGCGAAGCGCAGGATGTGGGGCACCTGGGTCGCCGACCAGACGGTGATCTGCTCGCCGGTCGGGTCGACGACGGTGCTGCGCGGCTCCATGAACGCGGGGATCAGCCGCTGCTGGCGGTACTCCCGCTCGATCACGATGCCGTTCTCACGGGCCTCGGCGATGGCCTGCTCGACGTCGCCGCCCGTGCCGGCCTCGGCCGAGTCGAAGCGCCACACGGCGCTCACGTTGGTGCCGAGGTCCGGGTGCGCGAGGACCTTGTTGTCCGCCGACTCCTTGAGGTCGAGCGCGGCCGGCAGCTCGTCGTAGTCGACCTCGACCAGCTCGGCGGCGTCGCGGGCCTCGGCGGCGCTGCGGGCGACCACGACCGCGACCGTCTCGCCCGCGAAGGCAACCCGGTCGGTCGGCATCGGCAGGTGCGCCGGCGTCACCTGGTCGGGTACGACGGGCCACGCGTTGATGCACGCGCCCTGGCCCTCCCCCAGGTCGGCGCCGGTGAACACGGCGACCACGTTGGGCGCGGCCTTGGCCGCCTCGGTGTCGATCGAGGTGATCCGGGCGTGCGGGAACGGGCTGCGGACCATCGCCAGGTGCAGCATCCCGGGCAGCGTGATGTTGTCGGTCCAGCGGGTGCGGCCGGTGATGAGGCGCTGGTCCTCCTTGCGACGGCGGTCGCGGCCGATCTCGCCCCGCGTCGGCTCCTGGGTGGCGGTCATGCCGACGCCCCCTCCGCCGTACCCGCGGCGTGCTGCACCGCGCGGACGATGTTGTGGTAGCCGGTGCACCGGCACAGGTTGCCCTCGAGGCCGAGCCGGATCGCCTCCTCCGACGGGCTGGGGTTCTCGGCCAGCAGGTCGACGGTCTGCATGATCATGCCGGGCGTGCAGAACCCGCACTGCAGGCCGTGGCACTCGCGGAAGGCCTCCTGCACCGGGTGCAGCGTGCCGTCCGCGCCGGCCAGCCCCTCGATCGTGGTGACCTCGGCGCCGTCGGCCTGGACCGCCAGGACGTTGCAGGACTTCACGCTCCTGCCGTCCAGGTGGACCGTGCAGGCGCCGCAGTTGCTGGTGTCGCAACCGATGACGGTGCCGGTCTTGCCGAGCTTCTCGCGCAGGTACTGCACGAGCAGCATCCGCGGTTCGACGTCGTCGACGACGTTCTGGCCGTCGACGGTGAGGCTGATCCGGGTCATGACTCTCCCTTGAGCGTGAGGGACCTGTGACCTGGCTCACGCTAGGGAGGCGTGGTTGGCGGCGGGTTGGTGGCCGCCTCTCCACAGCCACCGTGGGAGGTGGGGGCCCAGCGGGCCGGCGCCTGCCAGCCTCCTGGGATGCCGCGCCACCTCGACTTCAACCATCCCGCGCTCCAGCAGCTGCTGCGCTGGGAGCAGAACGGTGTCGTCGCCCGCACCCAGCTGTGCGAGCTCGGCGCGACCGACCAGGACATCGCGCGGATGATCCGTCGTCGCGAGCTGCACCCGGTCGAGCCCGGGGTGTACGTCGTCCACAACGGCGCCCTCGACCGCGCCCAGCGTGAGTGGGTCGCAGTCCTCGCCTGCGCTCCCGCGGCCCTCTCCCACGACTCCGCCACCCCCGGCCTCGCCCCGGGCCAGGTCCATGTCGTCATCGCTGCGACCCGCACGGTGCGGCCGATGGCGAGCGTCGTCGTACACCGCTCGCGGCACCTCGACACCCGGGTGGAGTGGAACCAGCGACCACCGCGCGTGCGACCCGTCCACGCCACGATCGACGTCGTGGAGGACCGGATCCGGGACGGCGACGTCGCCGGCGCCTATGCCGCGCTCGCCCGAGCCACCCAGACCCGGCAGGTCTGGCCCCGGGTCCTGCGGGAGGCGGTCGAGGAGCGCGCACGGATGGTTCGCCGCGACCTGGTCACCGCGATGATCGACGACATCGAGTCCGGAGCGGACTCGGTCCTCGAGCGCGGCTATCTCCAGCTCGTCGAGCGCGCGCACGGCCTGCCCCGCGGGAAGCGTCAGCAGTCCAGCCGGTCGACGGGTCGGCGCACCTACATCGACGTGCACTACGAGGCGTACGGCGTCATCGTCGAACCCGACGGCCGCGCCTTCCACGACTCCCCGGAGGCGCGCAACGCCGACGCCCGCCGCGATCTTGCCGAGCGCGCCGTGCGGGACGCGGTGACCGTCCGGGTCACCCACGCCCTGGTCTTCGACGAACCCTGCGCGACCGCGGGCCGGCTGGCGGTCATCCTGGCCCGACGCGGGTGGACCGGTCCCGGGAAGCGATGCCCGCGGTGCCCGTGAAATGCCTTGTGCTGCGCTCAGCACTCACCTGGTGAGTGCCGAGCGCAGCACAGTGGCCCGAGAGTCGGATCTCAGCCGAGGTCGACGATGGCGGCGACCGGGCCGCCGCCCTCCGGGCCCTGGTGGGCGGCGGAGACCGAGACGAAGACCGCCGGGTCGCCGGTCACGGCGGCGGTGACGCCACCGACGCACGACTTGATCTGACGGTGCCAGTGCACGTCGGAGTCGTCGAGCATCGCGTTGCGGCGGCCGCGGACCTCGCCGTTCTGGGACGCCTCGCACTTGAGGAAGACGTTGACCAGGCGGCCCTGCAGGTCCGAGGAGTGCGGGCGCTCGGGCAGGTCGAGGCCGGCGTCCTTGATGGCGTTCCAGATGCCGTCCTGGTCGAGGGCGTCGTTCATCACCGAGTGGCCGATCCGGTAGCGGCCGCCGACGCCCGTGGCGTTGCCGACCACGACGATCTGGGCCACGTCGAGCTCGACACCCGAGGAGCAGGAGGCGACCGAGGAGTACAGCGCGCGGTTGTTCATGACGTCGGCGTCCGTCGGCATCTCGATCTCGCCGAGCGCGACGGCGATGCCGAGGCCGGTGACGCCGTTGGAGAGGTCCATCGACTCGTGGGTGTGCTCGGTCCAGACCTGCTTGCCGCGGCTGTGCGCGTCGCGGATGGTGTGGATGGTGAGCAGCGGGGTCTTGGTCTGGACGTAGTGGACGTCGGCCGGGTCGGTGATCCCGGCGCGCTCCATGGCGACCTTCACGCCGGCGGCGACCTTCTCGATCATCGCGACGTACCCGATCTCCTCGGGCAGGATCGGCTCGCTCATCGCGAAGCCGACGGTGAGACGCTGCTCCTCGCGGCTCGGGTCGTCCTCGGCGACGTCGACGGTCGCGAAGATGGTCGCGTGGGGGCTGATCACGCCGTCGGTGCCACCCGACCACACGATCGGGACCTGCTTGACCTGGTCGGCCGGGGCGCCCTTGTCGACCAGCACCTCGCGGAAGGCACGGTCGGCGATGATCCGGGTGTAGTCGTTCACCCCGCCGTTGCCCTCGGTCTTGCCGATGATCGCGATGACGCGGTCCGCCTTGAAGACGCCCTCGTCGATGAGCTTGGCCAGCTCGGAGGCGTCGGCGACGGAGTGGATCGGGACCTTGCGGACCTCGATGGCAGAAGGCATGGTCGGGTTCCTTTCGGGGTTCTTCAGTTGGGGGTGACGATGGTTCCGGCGCGGCCGTCGGCGGCCGCGAGGATGCTGTGCAGGTCGGTGATGACGCCGCGGCGCCCGGACGCCTCGACGAAGCGGCAGACCGCGTCGACCTTGGGACCCATGGAGCCGCCGGCGAAATGACCGTCGGCGGCGTAGGTCCGCATCTGGTCGAGGGTGACCTCGCCGATGTCCGCGGCCTCGGGGGTGCCGAAGCCGAGGACGGCGTGCGCGACGTCGGTGGCGATCACGAGCAGGTCGACGTCGATCGCCCGGGCGAGCAGGGCGGCGCCCAGGTCCTTGTCGATGACGGCCTCGACGCCGCGCAGGCTGCCGTCGGGGTCGCGCACCGTCGGGATGCCGCCGCCGCCGTTGGCGATCACGACGAAGCCGGCCTCGACCAGGGCGACGGCCGCGGGGGCGTCGATGACCTCGAGCGGCTCCGGCGAGGCGACCATGCGCCGCCAGCCGCGCTCGCCGCGCTCCTCCCAGGTCTCGCCGTGGTCGATCATGGTGCGCGCCTCGTCGGCCGGCAGGTACCGGCCGACGGGCTTGCTCGGCTTCGCGAACGCCGGGTCGTCGGCGTCGACGCGGGTCCGGGTGACGAGGGCCGCGGTGGGCCGGGTCAGTCCGCGGGCGGCCAGGGCGCCGTCGAGGGCGTTCATCAGGATGTCGCCGAGGGTGCCCTGGGTCTGGGCGCCGCACCAGTCGAGCGGGACCGGCGGGACCACCGTCGCGGCGAGCTCGTTCTTGACCAGCAGGTTGCCGACCTGGGGGCCGTTCCCGTGCGTGATGACGACGTCGACACCGGCCGCGACCAGGTCGGCGACCGCGTCCATCGCCTCGGTCGCGGCAGCGATCTGGTCCTCCGGTCGGGCCTTGCCGTCCGGGGACGTCATCGCGTTGCCGCCGAGCGCCAGCAGGATCCTCATGAAGCGAACCTAGTGAGCCGGATCACCGTCGTTCATCGTGAGGAACAGCCAACTCCGGCGGTCAAGGCTGGCAACACCTGCCAGCCGGGAGCTCCCGGGCCAGGACGTCGGCGACCGACGCCGGGCGACGCCCGAGCAGGGCGGCCAGGGGGACACCGCCGGTGGGCAGGCCGTGGGCGTCGTAGTAGTCGAACATCGCCCGCAGCCAGGGATGCACGTCGGCCCCGGCCGGGATCCGGCGGGCGGTGGTGCCGGCCGCCGCGGCCACGTCGGCGACCGAGACGAGGGCGGGGCCGCCGAGCTCGTAGGTCGCCCCGACGTGCCCGGCGCCGGTCAGCACGGCCGCGGTCGCCGCGGCGACGTCGCGCAGGTCGACCATCCCGAACAGGGTGTCGACGGAGTACGGGACGTCGAGGGTGCCGGTGCGCAGCCCGGGCAGCAGGTTCTGCAGGTAGGCGCAGGGCTGCAGGATCGTCCAGTCCAGCCCGGAGCGACGGACCAGGTCCTCCGACTCCGCCTTGCCGAGGTGGTGCGGCATGGCGGGGACGTACGGCGAGGCCACCGAGTGGTAGCTCACCCGCCCGACGCCGACCCCGGTGGCGGCGGCGAGCACCGTGGCGACGTACGCCGGCTCGTCGGGGTGCAGGTTGGGGGCGATGACGTGCACGGCGTCCGCGCCGGCCAGGGCGGCCGGGAGGTCGTCGAACGCGGCCCGACCCAGGGGGCGTGTCGCCACGCCCGCCTGGGCCAGGGCCGCGCCGACGGCGCGACCGGTCTTGCCCGATCCCCCGAGGATCGCGACCTTCATGTGTTCCCCGCGCTTCCTCAGAGCACGTCGACCGCGGCGGCCGCGGCGCCACCGGCGAGCACGCCGTAGCCGGGGCCACGGTCGAAGAACGCGTCGTCGGCGGCCGGCACCGGACGGGAGGCCCGCTCGGCGGCGGTCGCGTCGGCGTCGTACCCGAGGGTGTCGTCGTCGAGGGAGCCGGTGAGGACCACGCCGTAGTCGGCGAGCGCCGCCTCCGGGGAGACCTTGCGCCACACGACGTCGCGCACGACCAGGGCCGGGTCGCGGTCGGCCGGGTTGCCCCAGCCGCCACCGCCGGTGGTGCGGATCCGGATCACCTCGCCGGTCACGACCGGCTCGGAGTCGGCGAGGGCGTCGACCTCACGCTCGTTCGGGCCGCCCGGGTCGATGGTGACCTGGAACGGCTTGCCGGCCTTGCCGCCCTTGACGCCCCAGCAGGCGAGGATCGAGCGGTCGGCGATGGACATGAAGTTGGCGTCCTTGAGCATCCGGATGTGCTTCTCGTAGCCCAGGCCGCCGCGGAACTGGCCGGCGCCGCCGGAGTCCATGGCGAGACCGAGCGACTCGACCACGAACGGGAAGCGCGACTCGGTGAACTCCGTGGGCAGGTTGCGCGAGTCCGGGACGACGTGGATGGTGTCCTCGCCGTCGGCGTAGTAGCGCCCGCCGGACCCGCCGCCGAGCACCTCGCGCATGAGGTACGAGCGGCCGTCGAGGTCCTCGCCGTAGACCCCGGTGTAGCGGATCGTCTCCTGGTCGGCGGGCATCTTGCCGTCGACCGCCTTGGCGATCACACCGGCGAGCACGCCCAGCAGGCGCAGGATGACGAAGGTGCGGGCGTTCGTCGGCGCCGGGAAGACCGGCGTCAGCAGCGTGCCCGGCGGCGGGAACCGCATCTCGATCAGCGGCACCACGCCCTCGTTGACGTCGAGCTCGGCCATCCGCTCCGGGGTGTCGGCCAGGTTGCGCAGGATCGGCGCCAGCCACTTCTTGAGGAAGACGCCGTCGGAGTAGTCGCCGCAGTGGTTGATCGGGCCCTTGGCCTGGGGACCGGTGCCGTCGAAGTCGAGGATCAGCCGCTCGCCCTCGGGGTCGTCGGCCGGCGTACGGGTCAGCGTGATCCGCTGCGTGTGCAGCTGCGGCTCGTCGACGCCGTCGTGCTCGGCGTAGTCCTCCCAGGTCCAGGTGCCGACCGGGATCTTGGAGAGGATCTCGCGACGGTAGGTCTCGGTGGAGCGGTCGATGATCGCGTCGAAGCAGGCCTCGACGGTCTCGATGCCGTAGCGGTCGAACAGCTCGCCCAGGCGCCGCGCGCCCATCAGGCAGGCCGAGCACTCGGCGTCGAGGTCCGCGGCCAGCGACTCGGGCATCCGCGAGTTGCGGGTCATGATCCGCAGCGCCGCCTTGTTGGGCACGCCGGCGTCCCACAGCTTGATCGGGGGAACGGCGAGGCCCTCCTCGAACACGCTGGTGGCGTGCGAGGGCATCGAGCCGGGCACCGCGCCACCGATGTCGTCGTGGTGGCCGAAGGCCTGGATGAAGCCGACCACACGGCGCTCCCCCTCCGGCCCGGCGAACACCGGGACGGTCACGCACAGGTCGGGGAGGTGGCCGATCCCGCCCTCGGAGAGGTAGACGTCGTTGTGGAAGAAGACATCCCCCTCCTGCATCTCCTCGATCGGGAAGTCCCGGGCGACGGGGTGCACGAGCGCGGAGTACGAGCGGCCGGTCAGCTTGCGCAGCAGGCGGTCGTGGATGCCGGCGCGGAAGTCGTGCGCGTCGCGGATCATCGGGCTGCGGCTGGTCCGCGCGATGGCGGTCTCGACCTCGTGCTCGACGGCGGCGAGCGAGCCCTGGACGATCTCGACGAGCACCGGGTCGGCGCTGCGGCCGGCGTCGGCGGTCAGGGTGCCGAACGGGAACTGGGTGGGCGCCCGGCGCGACCCGGACTCCGCGTCATGGGTGTGCCCGGCCGGCGTGGTGCCGTTGTGGACGGTCTGGCAGCTCAGGCACATGTCAGCTCTCCTCCGAGCGCGTCACGATGATGTTGGCGTAGTCGTCGACCCGGGCGGTGAAGCCGGGGTGGATGGGCACGGTGGAGCCGAACTCCTCGATGATCACCGGGCCGGTGAGCACCTGGCCCGCCGGCAGGTCGGTGCGCCAGAAGACCGGCGTGTCGACGTACCCGGCCTCGGCGTCGAAGCAGATCGAGCGCGAGCCCGTCTGCTGCGGCAGCGGCTTGGCGCCGTCGGCCCGCAGGATCTCGGGGCGCTTGATCGGTCCGACGCCGGAGACGCGCAGGTTGACGACCTCGACCTGCTGCGAGGCGTCGCCGGAGAAGTCGTAGCCGTAGAGCACGCGGTGCTCGGCGTGGAAGCGCTCGGCCACCGTGGCGAGGGTGTCCTCGGTGATCGGCCCGTCCGGTACGCCGACGCGCACCTCGAAGGCCTGGCCGAAGTAGCGCACGTCGGCGGTCCGCACGAACACGTGGTCGGCCGCGGCGAAGCCCTCCTTGGTGAGGGCCTCGGCGGCACGGGCGGTGAGGACGTCGTACTCCTGCTGGAGGTCGGCCGGGTCCAGGTTCTCCTGGAGCGCGACGTGGGTCTGCACGTAGTCGTTCTTGACGTCGACCGTCAGCAGGCCGAACGCCGAGACGTTGCCGGGGTTCGGCGGCACCAGCACGGTCGGCACGTTGAGGATGTCCATCAGCCGGCACAGCAGCAGCGAGCCCGAGCCGCCGAACGTGGTGAGGGTGAAGTCGCGGACGTCGAGGCCGCGCTTGACGGTGACCTGGCGCAGCGCGTTGGCCTGGTTCCACGCGGAGATCTCGAGGATGCCCGTGGCGCAGGCCTCGGCGGAGATGCCGAGCTTGCCGGCCAGCTGCTCGATCGCCGCGCTCGCGGCGTCGACGTCGAGCGGGATCTCGCCACCGAGCAGGTGGGGAGGGATCCGGCCGAGGAAGACGTGCGCGTCGGTGATGGTGACCTCGGACCCGCCCTTGCGGTAGCAGATCGGGCCCGGGTCGGCGCCGGCCGAGTGCGGGCCGACCTTGAGGGTGCCCTCGGGCGAGAGCCACGCGATCGAGCCGCCGCCCGCGCCGACCGTGACGACGTCGATCATCGGGATCTTCGAGGGGTAGACGCCCACGCTGCCCTCGGTGGTCAGCGTCGGCTCACCGTCGATGACGACCGAGACGTCGGTCGACGTACCGCCGCCGTCGGAGGTGAGCACCTTGTCGAAGCCCGCGACCTTGGCGATCAGCGCGGCGCCGAGGGCGCCCGCCGCCGGGCCGGACAGCACGGTGGTGATCGGCTGGTGCACGACCTCGTCGGCCGAGAGCACGCCACCGTTCGACTTCATCACGTAGAACGGGACCGCACGGGGGGCTTCGCCCCCCGTGGCCCCCCCAACCCCCTGGGCGGCTGCGGCCTGCTGCGCAAGGCGGTCCTTGATGTTGTTGACGTAGCGGCTCAGCTTCGGCTTGACCGCGGCGTCGACCAGCGTGGTCATCGAGCGCTCGTACTCGCGGTACTCGCGCAGCACCTCGCTGGAGATGGAGACGACCGCATCCGGGTGCTCCTCGGCGATGATCTCGCGCATCCGCTCCTCGTGCGCCGGGTTGGCGTACGCGTGCAGGAAGCACACGCCGAGCGTGTCGATGCCCTTGTCCTTGAACCAGCGCGCGACCGCGCGGGCGCCGTCCTCGTCGAAAGGGCGGATCTGCGCACCGGTGAAGTCGAGCCGACCACCGACGCCCTTGACCAGGTCGCGCGGGACGATCCGGTCCGGCTTCACCCAGAAGTACGAGTTGCCGTAGCCGTCCGGCACCGACTGCCGGGCGATCTCGAGCATCGCCTCGTAGCCCTCGGTCGTGATGAACCCGAGCGCGTCCACCTTGCCCTCGAGGAGCTGGTTGGTCGCGACCGTGGTGCCGTGGCTGACGGCCACCACGTCGTCGAACTGCGCCCCGGCGATCCCCAGCACCTTGTCGATGCCGGCCAGGAACCCGTCGGCCGGGTTCCCCGGCGTGCTCGGGGTCTTGGTCGTGACGACCTCACCGCTGTCCTCGTCGAAGGCCACCACGTCGGTGAACGTGCCGCCCGTGTCGATGCCGATCCTGATCCGCCTCGCTGTCATGACTCACATTCAAGTGAGCCACGTCGCCAGGCACGATGGCATCATCTGCCGAGGGACGGGCCGATCGTGGGCAGATGTTGACCGCTGGTCGGTGAGTGGGCCGGAGACAGTTTCACCGGCCGGCCGGTGATTCTGTCTTTTTCCCCGCCCAGATCAGCCCGCAGCCAGCCCCTCCACCGCGAGCGCCACCTCGAGCAGCTGCCGGTCGGCACCGTGGCGGGCGACCAGCTGGACGCCCACGGGGAGCCCCGAGGAGGTGGTGCCGAAGGGGACGGAGATGGCGGGGCAGCCGGTGACGGTGATGAAGTACGCCGACCGCATCCAGTCGAGGTAGGTCGCCATCGGCTTGCCGTTGATCTCGGTGGGGAACTCGCTGGTCGCCGGGAACGGCGGGACCTGTGAGACCGGGAGCACGAGCACGTCGTGGTCGCCGAAGAACGACCGCATCGTCTCGGACAGGGCCGTGCGCTGGGTGTAGGCGCGAGCGACGTCGGCACCGGTCAGCGCCTCCCCCAGCCGGATGTTGTCGGCGAGCGAGGGCTTGAAGGCGTCGGGGTGCGCGGCGAGCAGGGAGCCCAGCTTGGCCTGGAAGTGCCAGGCGCGCAGGGTGCGGAAGGTGTCCTCGGCGAGCGTCAGGTCGGGGTACGACGCCCCGACGGCCGCGCCCGCCCCGGCCAGGGCGCGCCCTGCGGCCTCGACGACGGCCGCCACCTCGTGGTCGACCTCGAGCGCGCCGCCCAGGTCGACGCTCAGCGCGACCCGCAGTCCGGCCAGTGGGGCCGGCACCGGCGCGGCGAACGACGCCCCCGGATCGCCCAGGGCCTGTGGGGCCCGCGGGTCGGGGCCGGCCATGACGGAGAGCAGCAGGGCGAGGTCCCCGACGTTGCGGGCCATCGGTCCGCCGACCGATGTGGTCTCCCACTGGTTGTACAGCGGCCACTCGGGCACCCGCCCGAGGCTGGGCCGCATCCCGACGACGCCGCAGAAGGACGCGGGGTTGCGCAGCGAGCCGCCCATGTCGGAGCCGTCGGCGAGGGGGACCATGCCCGCCGCCAGGGCGCAGGCCGCTCCCCCGCTCGACCCGCCGGCGGAGCGGGTGGGGTCGACCGGGTTGAGCGTGGTGCCGAAGACCTTGTTGAAGGTGTGCGACCCGGCCGCGAACTCCGGCACGTTGGTCTTGCCGATCGTGAACGCGCCCGCGGCGCGCACCCGCTCGACGATCAGCTCGTCGCGCTCCGGCACGTTGTCGGCCATCACCGTGGATCCGTACGTCGTGCGCCAGCCGCCCACCGCGTGGGTGTCCTTGAACGCGAACGGCAGGCCGTGCAACGGCCCGACGTCGGCACCCGACGCGAGCAGCTCGTCGGCGGCGGCGGCGCCGGCCCGGGCACGCTCCTCGTCGAGCGAGACGATCGCGTTCAGCTCGGGGTTGCGCGCGGCGATCCGGTCGAGGTGCAGGTCGAGCAGCTCCCGGGCCGAGATCTCCCGACGACGTACGGCGGCCGCCTGGTCCCGTGCCGTCGAGTCGACCGACAGCGAGGCCGTGGGGTGGCTCATCGCCGACGGCCCAGCAGCCCGCCCACGATGACGCCGGCGAGCACGAGGCCGCCGCCGACGGCGACGCCGAGCAGGAACGACTCGCCCCCGGCAGCGGACGGAGCAGCAGCCTTCGGCGCCGCCGCGTAGACCGGCGCACCCTCGGCGGAGACGGCCGGCTCGGCGGCCGCGACGGCGGCGGGCAGCCCGCCGGCGATCACCTTCTCCACGTTGCCGAAGAACTCGGCGGCCATCCGGCGCGAGACGCTGGTGAGCATCCGCTGGCCGACGCCGCCGATCATGCCGCCGACGACCGCGTCGGCGTCGTAGGAGAGCACGGTCTGGGCGCCGTCGTCCTTGAAGCTCACCAGGACCGTCGCGTCGATCGTGCCGGGCGCACCGGCGCCCTTGAGCTTCATGGTCAGGCCCTCGCCGTGGCGCAGGTCCTGGAGCAGGCAGGAGCCCGAGTAGGTGCCCTTGATCGCGGCGACGCCGGCGCTGACCGTCATGGCGTAGGCGTTCTCGCCGGTGGCCTCGAGCTGCTCGCAGCCGGGGATGGTCGCGACCAGGACCCGCGGGTCGAGGATCGCCTCCCAGACCTTGTCGACGGGGGCGGCGATGGCGTTCTGACCGGAGATCTTCACTTCGACTCCTGAGCGTGGGGGGCGTGGGTCGCGCGGAGCGCGAACAGCTCCGACGGCGAGATGGGCATGGCGGTGATGGGCAACCGCTCGGCGTCCTCGATGGCGGCGGCGAAGGCGGCGGACCCGGGGATCACGCCGGCCTCCCCGGCCCCCTTGATGCCGAGCGGGTTGAGTGGGGACGGGGTCTCGAGGTGGTCGATCTCGATGCTGGCCGGCACCTCGGTGACGTAGGGCATCAGGAAGTCCATGAAGGAGGCGTTGAGCAGCTGGCCGGACTCGTCGTACGCCATCCGCTCGTAGAGCGCCCCACCGACGCCCTGCGCGACGCCGCCGTGGATCTGGCCCTCGACGATCATCGGGTTGATCAGGTGGCCGCAGTCGTGGACGACGGCGTACTTGAGGATCCGGATCTCCGCGGTCTCCACGTCGGTCTCGACGATCACGGCGTGCATGCCGGAGGCGAAGGTCGAGCGTGGCGGCGAGTAGAAGTCCTTGCCCTCCAGGCCCGGCTCGTCGTCCTCGGCGACCGGCGGCTTCGTCGGGTCGCCGACATTGAACTGCGTGGCGGCCTTGGACGCCTCGTCGAAGGCGTAGCGCAGCGGGTTGGACAGCACGGCGACGGTCCCGAGCGGGATCGAGCTGTCGGTGCCCTTGACGCTCACGACGCCGTCGACGATCTCGAGGTCGTCGACGTCGGCCTCGAGCGCGTCGGCCGCGATCCGCAGCGCCTTCTCCTTCGTGCGCTTGGCGGCGAGGTGGATGGCGGAGCCGCTCATCACCGCCGCGCGCGAGGCGAAGGTGCCCACGGCGTACGGCATCCGGCGGGTGTCGCCGGTGGTGATCTCGACGTCCTCGAACCGGACGCCGAGCTCGTCGGCGACGATCTGCGCGAACGCGGTCTGGTGGCCCTGGCCCTGCGAGGTGAGGCCGGTGGCGACCTTGACCTTGCCGGAGGTCTCGATGTGCACGTGCGCGCCCTCGTAGGGACCGACGCCGGTGCCCTCGACGTAGCAGGCCAGGCCGAGGCCGACCCGCTTCCCCTCGGCGGCCTTCGCGGCACGGAAGTCCTCGAAGTGGTCCCAGTCGACGAGCTCCTTGATCTTGGCGAGCATGGCCGGGTAGTCGCCGGAGTCGTACTTCAGCTCGCGCCCGTCCTGGAAGATCAGGCCCTGGTCGTAGGGGAACTCGTCGGGCTGGATGAAGTTCACGGCCCGCACGTCGGCCCGGTCCTTGCCGAGCTCGGCGGCGATCGCGTCCATGGTCCGCTCCATCACGAAGCAGCCCTGCGGCCGGCCGGCGCCGCGGTAGGGCGTGACGATCACGGTGTTCGTGTAGAGCGAGTCGAACTGCACGTGGTAGGCGCCGGGCTTGTAGGGCCCGAGCAGCTGCGTGGAGGTGATGATCGGGACGATCAGGCCGTACGGCGTGTACGCGCCGTGGTCGTGCCAGAACCTCACGTCGAGCCCGAGCACCCGGCCCTCGTCGTCGAAGCCGACCTCGACGTGGTGCATCTGGGCGCGCTCGTGGGCCGAGGAGATGAAGTGCTCGCGCCGGTCCTCGGTGAACTTCACGGCCCGGCCGAGCCGCTGCGCGGCGAGCGGGACGAGGAGCTCCTCGGGCCACGGGTGCACGATCTTGACGCCGAAGCCGCCGCCCACGTCGGGCGTGATCACGTCGACCTGGCCGAGGTCGAGGCCGAGCTTGGCCGCGACGGCGGCGCGGACGCCGGTCGAGGTCTGGGTCGAGGTCCACACCTGCAGGCGGTTCTGGTCGGGGTCCCAGCGGGCGACGGTGCCGCGGCCCTCCATCGGCATGCAGGCACTGCGCTCGATCTTCAGGTCGAGCGAGAGCGTGTGGGGCGCGGCGGCGATGGCCGCGGCCGCGTCGCCGTTGGACTGCTCCATCCGGGCGGCCACGTTGCCGGGGACGTCGTCGTGGACCAGGTGGGTGGCCGTGCGGGCGGCCTCGATACCGACGACGGCGGGCAGCAGCTCGTACTCGACGACGATCCGCGCGAGGGCGTCCTCGGCGACGTACCGGTCGTCGGCGACGACGAAGGCGATCGCCTCGCCGACGTGGTTGACCTCGTCCTTGGCCAGCGCGTACTGGGTGCGGCCGTGGGTCAACGTGGGGTGCGGGATGAGCAGCGGCAGCGGCTCGGCCATCGCGCCCTCGAGGTCCTCGTGGGTCCACACCGCGTGCACGCCCTCGACGTCGAGGACGGCGTCGACGTCGATCGACACGATCCGCGCGTGGGCGTGGGGGCTGCGCAGCACCGCGGCGTGCAGGGCGTCGGGGGCCACGTCGTCGACGTAGCGTCCGGTGCCGCGCACCAGGCGGTCGTCCTCGACCCGCTGGACCTTGGCGCCCATCATCTTGGTCGTCACCGGACGGCCTCGCTCTCACGGGCGATCTCGGCGGCGCGGCACACGGCCTTGACGATGTTCTGGTATCCCGTGCAGCGGCACAGGTTGCCGGCGACCATGTCGCGCGCCTCGTCCTCGGTGGGATCCGGGTTCTCGGCGATGCCGGCGGTGATCGTGGTCAGGAAGCCGGGGGTGCAGAAGCCGCACTGGAGGCCGTGGCACTCCCGGAACGCCTGCTGCACCGGCCCGAGCTCGCCGTCGGGCCGGGCGAGGCCCTCGACGGTGGTGATCTCGTGCCCCGCAGCGGAGACCGCGAACATCAGGCAGCTGCGCATCGGCTGGCCGTCGACCAGGACGGTGCAGGCGCCGCAGACGCCGTGCTCGCAGCCGACGTGGGTGCCGGTGAGGCCGAGGTCGTGGCGCAGCGCGTCGGACAGCAGCCGCCGGGCGGGCACGGCCGCCTCGTGCTCGACGCCGTTGACGCTGAGCCTGATCTCATGGGTCTGCTCGGTCACGACTGCTGCTCCTCGCGTGCGTTCTCGTAGGCCGCGGTCACGACCCGCGCGGTGAGCACCCGGGCGAGGTGCGCGCGGTAGTCGGCCGTGGCGTGGATGTCGGTCTCGGGGTCGAGCTGCTCCAGCGCGACGTCGGCGGCCGCGGCGAGGGCCGTGTCGTCGACCGATCCGTCGAGCGCCTCGGTCAGGTCGACCACGGTCGGGATGTCGGAGACGGAGAGATAGCCGGCCGACGCCTTCACCACCCGGTCGCCCTCGACGGCGACCACGGCCGCGACGCCGCACATGGCGTAGTCGCCGTGCCGGCGGGCGATCTCCTCGAACGCCACCCCGCTCCCGCCCGGCAGCGCCGGGAAGAACGCCTCGACCGCGATCTCGTCGTGGTGGAGGCTGGACTCGAGCGGGCCGACGTAGAGCTCGTCGGCGGGGATCGTACGGCGGCCGCCGGGGCCGGCGACGTCGAGCGAGCCCTCGAGCAGCCGCAGCACCATCGGCATCTCCGCGGCCGCGTCGGCGTGGACCAGCGAGCCGACGGTGGTGCCGCGGTTGCGGATCGTCGCGTGCGCGACGTTGGCCAGCGCGAGCGGCACCAGCGGCTGCACCCGGGCGACGTCGGGGTCGCGCAGGACCGCGGCGTGCCGGGCGAGGGCGCCGATCCGGACGCCGTCGGCGACGACCCGGACGTGGTCGAGGTCGGGCAGGTCGTTGATGTCGACCAGCACGGCCGGTGCGGCCAGCCGCATCGAGAGGAGCGGGACGAGGCTCTGTCCTCCGGCGAGGACCTTGGCCTCCGGGTGCCCGGCCAGGGCCTGGAGGGCTTCCTCCAGGGTCCCCGGCCGGACGTAGTCGAACGGTGCGGGCTTCACAGCCTCTTGGTCACCTCTCCCGATGTGGCGTCGGCGGTGCGTCCCTTGACGGCGTGGAAGAAGACGATGACGAGGATGGTGCCGAGGGCGATGCCGCCGAGCTCGAAGTCGTCGGTGATCTTGAGCGTGACGCCGCCGATGCCGGCGATCAGACCGGCGGCGAGGCCGACCATGTTGACCGGGTTGCCGAAGTCGACCTTGTTCTCGACCCAGATCTTGGCGCCGACCAGGCCGATCATGCCGTAGAGCACGACGGTGATGCCGCCGAGGACGCCGCCCGGGGTGGCGTTGACGATCGCGCCGAACTTCGGGGACAGCCCGAGCAGGATCGCGACCGCACCGGCGACGTAGTAGGCCGCGGTCGAGTAGACCTTGGTCGCGCCCATGACGCCGATGTTCTCGGCGTAGGTCGTGGTCGGCGAGCCGCCGAAGAGGCTCGCCAACGCGGTCGCGGCACCGTCGGCGCCGATCGCGCGGCCCATGTAGGGGTCGAGGTTCTCGCCGGTCATCTCGGCGACGGCCTTGACGTGGCCGGTGTTCTCGGCGATGAGGGCGATGACGCCGGGCAGGACCAGGAGGATGAAGGTCAGCGAGAAGCTCGGGCCGTGCACGACCGACACCCCGTCGGCGAGCTGGCCGCTCGGGAAGCCGATCCAGTCGGCGGCCTTGACCGCATCCCACGAGACGCGGTCGTGGGCGACGGCCTCGGTGGCGCCGCCGGGGACCGAGGTGATCTGGCCGAAGACCTTGTCGGCCACCACCGAGGCGACGAAGCCGAAGACGAGGGCGAGGAAGACCGCGATCCGCGACCAGAAGCCCGGCAGCAGGACCGAGGCGCAGACCATGAACGCCGCGGTGGCCAGCGCGATCCACTGGTCCTGGGGCCAGTAGACGCCGGCCACGACCGGGGCCAGGTTGAAGCCGATCAGCATGACGACCGCGCCGGTCACGGCGGGCGGCAGGATCTTGTGGATCAGTCCGGCGCCGGCGAAGTGGACGGCGACGCCGATCGCGGCGAGCACCAGGCCGGCGACCAGGATCGCGCCGGTGACGTCGGCCGAGTCACCGCCCTGGGTGCGGATGGCGGCCACACCGGCGACGAAGGAGGCGCTGGTGCCAAGGTAGCTGGGCACCTTGTTGTTGCAGATCAGCAGGAAGCCGATCGTGCACAGCCCCGAGAACATGATGGCCAGGTTCGGGTCGAGACCCATGACGAGCGGGAACACGAAGGTGGCGCCGAACATGGCCACGACGTGCTGAGCGCCCAGGCCGACGGTCCGGCCCCACGGGAGTCGCTGGTTCGGCGCGACCGGTTCGCCGGGGGCCGGGTTCACGACCTCCCACTTGAACATCGACATGCTGGATCCTCCTGAACTGGGGGGTGCACTGCTGGGGCTCCGAGAGGAACCAACCTATTGAGGGCCAGATCACACCTCACTGGCCACATTCGCCAAAGGATCCCGGGGAACTGCTGGCGGAAGTTGCCCGCGATTCCGCGCCGGTTCACATCGACGACATCACGCCGTTCACCGGCTGACGACCTCGAGCACCTTGAGCGCGACCGCGACGTCGAGGCGCAGGTTCTGGTCGGACGCGACCGGCCCGAGCATCCGCTCGAGCTTGCCCACCCGGTAGCGCATCGTGTTGTAGTGGAAGAACTGCGTGCGAGCGGCCTCGGCCACGTTGAAGTTGGTGTTGAGCAGGACCTGCAGGGTCTCGCGCAGGGTCACCGCCTCCTCCGACGACCCGGCCAGCTCGCCGAGGACGTCGTGGGCGAAGGCCCGCAGCTCCTCGGTGTCGGGCACCATCGCGATCAGCCGGTGCAGGCCGAGGTCGTCGAACCAGGTGGTGGTGCTCGTGCCGCGGAACCGGCGACCGACCTCGAGCGCGCGACGTGCCTGGGAGTAGCTCTCCGGCAGCCCGGACGGGCTCGACGCGGCCCGCCCGACGCCCGCGGTGAAGGGGCGGCGACCGCCGCCCTTGTCACCGGCGACGGCGACCACGAGTCGTCGTACGAGCGCGGTGGCGGCCTCGGGGTCCTCGGCCGGCAGCACTGCCACCACCTCGGAGCCGAAGTCGGCGATCGGGATGGACCGGTCCACCGACGCCGCCACCTGGCGCCAGGCGTTGGCGAAGCGCTCCTGCCAGTGGCGGCGGTCCTCGATCGACGCCGGGGGCTGGTACGACGGCTGCGGGTCGATCTGCGCCGCCAGCACGACCGTCGGCCCGGTCAGGTCCCAGCCGAACCCGGCCACGTGCTCGCGCACGAAGTCGTCGGTTCCGGCGCGGCCCAGGAAGGCGTCGCGCAGGAAGTCGCCGCGGTACTTGTGCTCGACGGCCGAGACCGCCTGCTCGCGGGTGATCGAGAGCGAGACCGCGGTGCCCGCGCGCTGCAGCGCGACGACCTGCTGGGGGGCCATAGCGCCCTCGGCGATCGCGACCAGGTGGCCGAGGGCCTGGTTGGGCGCGGCGAGCGGCTCACGGTGGACGTGGGCGTCGGTCACCGGCTGGCCCTCGTGACCGCCGCGGTCCCCCAGCCACTCGACCCGCAGCCGCCCCGTCTCGTCGGTCAGCCCGGCGGCGGTGATCCGCTCGCGCATGGCCGCGTCGATGCGCGCCGCGAGCTCGCGCCCGTCGGTCGTCGTGACGGCCACGTGCACGCCGAGGGCGTCGCCGATCGCGGCGACCAGGTCGCCGAGGTCGGCTCCGGCCAGCACCAGCTGGGCGAGCGACTCGGCAAGCTCCTCGACGTCCATGACGCCATCGTGCGCGACACCGCCGCCCGCGGTGGCTATCAACTCTTGCCCGACTTCTGCTCGGACGTTGGCAATGCTCACCATTCGATGCACCTTATCCCTGCCGTTAGCGTCCCAGAGGTGCAACGGGTCGATCAGGTCGTCGGGAGTGCCGCTTCGCCGGCGCTACGCGCCCTGCTCGACGGCCCGCGGACGGCCGGGCGGGTCGTGCACGCCGGTCGCCAGGCGGTGTACGCCGACCTCGGCTCGCGGGTCGTCGGCGTGCTGGCCCGCGGCGCGGTGCACGTCCCCTGCGCGGCGCAGACCGCGCTCACCGACCTCCCCGAGGTCGCCCTCGGCGCCCCGGTCGTCGCGGGGGCCGGCCTGCTGCGGGTCGGCCCGTTGACCGTGGCCGTGACCCGCCTGGTCCGGTTCGCGGTCGCGCCGCTCGGCCCCGGCGCGGCGCGTCGGCTGAGGGCCGTGCCCGCCGACCTCTCCCCCGCACGCGACCAGCTCCCCGCCGGGGCCCTCGACCGGCTCGCCTGCGGCGACCCGGCGGCCGTGCCCGCCCTCGTCGGCCGCGGCGACGGGCTCACCCCGGTCGGCGACGACGTGCTGGCCGGCTGGCTGGTGGCGACCCGCGCGGCCGGCGGCGACACCGGCGCCGTCGCAGAGGCGCTCGCCGACCAGCTGCCCCGCACCACCGGCCTGTCCGCCGCGCTGCTGCGGCACGCGGCCGACGGCGAGGCGATCGCACCCTTCCGCCGCGCCCTCGCCACGGGCGACGCCGACGCGGTCGCCGTACTCCTCGCGGTGGGGCACACCTCGGGCGCCGGGATGCTCCTCGGCGCCCACCTCGCACTTTCCGCATCCATCACCCACGAAGCCCTTGAAGGGAGCACTCGATGACGCATCAGCACGTCGAGATCCGACCCGGTGCCTATGCCGACAGCGTCGCGCTGCTGCAGGTCAGCCGGGACGTCGCCGCCACGCCCGGTGTCGCCGCCGCACAGGTGGCGATGGCCACCGAGCTGAACGTGGAGGTGCTGCAGGGCATGGGCTTCACGCTGCCCGCCACCAGCACCAACGACATGGTGGTGGCGCTGCGGCTCGACGACGAGGCGGCGCTGCCCGCGGCCCTGGCGGCCGTCGACGCGGCGCTCGCCGCGGCCCGCAAGGGCTCCTCGGGCGGCGCGGTCACCGAGCCGCCGCGCACCACCGGCTCCGCGCTGCGGCGTGCGGGCGGCGACCTGGCGCTGGTGTCGGTGCCCGGCGCCTCCGCGCTGGTCGAGGCGATGGACGCCCTCGACGCCGGGGTCGACGTGATGATCTTCAGTGACAACGTCCCGGTCGAGCAGGAGCTCGCGCTCAAGCGGATCGCCCGCGACCGCGGCCTGCTGGTGATGGGCCCCGACTGCGGCACCGCGGTCGTCGGCGGTGTCGGCCTCGGCTTCGCCAACACCGTCACCCCGGGCAGCGTCGGCATCGTCGCCGCGTCCGGCACCGGCTGCCAGCAGGTCCTCGCGCTGCTCGACGCCGCGGGCGTCGGGGTGGCCGCGGCGCTCGGCGTCGGTGGCCGCGACCTGTCCGCCGCGATCGGCGGCATCTCCACCACCACCGCGCTGCGGCGCCTCGACGCGGACCCGAGCGTCGAGCACGTCGTGGTCGTCTCCAAGCCGCCGGCCGCCGAGGTGGCCGCGGCCGTCGAGAAGGACGCCACCGACCTCGCCACACCGGTGCGGTTCGCGCTGCTCGGCGCCGGCCAGCCCGACCTCACCACGCAGGTCGAGGCGCTGCTGGGCGACCTCGGGGTCGCCGTACCGCAGTGGCCGGTGTGGGGCACGCCCGCCGTCCGCAGCGCGTCGGGCGGGAGCGCCCTGCGCGGCCTCTTCGTCGGCGGCACCCTGTGCGACGAGGCGATGCTGATCGCCGCGGCCGACCTCGGCCCGATCCGCAGCAACATCCCGCTGTCGCCCGAGCTCGAGCTCGATGCCGGTCTGCTCAGCCCGGGGCACCTGATGATCGACTTCGGCGACGACGGCCTCACCCGCGGCCGGGCGCACCCGATGATCGACCCGACGCTGCGCCTCGAGCACCTCGCCAAGGTCGCCGCCGACCCCGAGACCGCTGTCGTCCTGCTGGACGTCGTGCTCGGCCACGGCGCCCAGGACGACCCGGCCGCCGAGCTCGCGCCCGCGATCGCCGCGGCCCGTGCCGTGCGCGACGTGCCCGTCGTCGTCGCCTGCGTCGGTACGTCGACCGACCCGCAGGGCCTCACCCGTCAGGCGGAGGCCCTGGCCGCCGCCGGCGCCGAGGTCCACCTGTCCAACGCCGCGGCGACCCGCCGCGCGATCGCTCTCGTGAACGGAGCCGCCCGATGACCGCCTTGCCCAGCGTCGCCCCCACCGCCGTCGCCGCGGTCGGCGCCGACATGTTCGCCACCGCCGTCGCCGGCCAGGCCGTGCCCGTGGAGCGGGTCGACTGGAAGCCGCCGATGGACGGCACCGCCGACGACCTCGCGACCGTCGCCGCCGACCCGCTGCGCCGCGACGCCAACGCGCTCGCGGTCTCCCGGATGCTCGACGTGCAGGCGATGCTCGTCGGCGTCGCGCCCGCCTCCGAGCTGCTCGGCCTCGAGAAGGGCCAGTTCCTGCACGCCGGCCCGCCGATCGAGTGGGCCCGCGCGTCGGGTCCGCTGCGCGGCGCGCTGATGGGCGCCGCCGCGTTCGAGGGCCTGGTCGAGGACCCGGAGGACGCCGAGGCGCTCTTCGCGTCCGGCACCGACGTCTCGCTGGAGCCGTGCCACCACCGCGGCGCGGTCGGCCCGATGGCCGGCGTGGTCTCGCCGTCGATGTGGATGTTCGTGCTGGAGGATCCGGCCACGGGCCGGCGTACGTACTGCTCGCTGAACGAGGGCCTCGGCAAGGTGCTGCGGTACGGCGCCTACGGCCCCGAGGTGCTCGAGCGGCTGCGCTGGATGCGCGACGTGCTCGGGCCGCTGCTCGGCGAGGCCGTCTCGGCGGCCGGTCCGGTGGACGCGACCGCGATCCTCGGCCAGATGCTGCAGATGGGCGACGAGGCGCACAACCGCAACCGCGCCGGGACCCTGATGCTGCTGCGCGACATCGCGCCGTCGCTGGTCCGCTCGTCGCGGTCCGCGGAGGAGGTCGCCGAGGCGTTCGCCTTCATGGGCGGCAACGACCACTTCTTCCTCAACGTCGCGATGCCGGCCTGCAAGCTGGCCCTCGACGCCGCTCGCGACGTCCCCGGCTCGACGATGGTCGTCGCGATGGCCCGCAACGGCACCGACTTCGGCATCCAGGTGTCGGGCACCGGCGACCAGTGGTTCACCGGTCCGGCCCAGCTCGCCGACGGCCTCTTCCTCGGCGACTACGGCCCGGACGACGCCAACCCCGACATCGGCGACTCCGCCATCACCGAGACCGCCGGCATCGGCGGCTTCGCGATGGCCGCGGCCCCCGCGATCGTCCGCTTCGTCGGCGGCACCGTGCCCGACGCGCTGGCCACGAGTCGCCGGATGCGCGAGATCACGATCGGCGAGAACAACCGCTGGCCGATCCCGGTCCTCGACTTCGCCGGCGCGGCCACCGGCATCGACGTCACCTCGGTGTGCCGCACCGGCATCCTGCCGCAGATCAACACCGGCATGGCCGGCAAGGTCGCCGGTGTCGGCCAGGTGGGGGCCGGCCTGGTCACCCCGCCCGCGTCGATCTTCCCCGCGGCGCTGGCCGAGCTGGCCCGGCGTACCCGGGAACGGGGCTGACCGAGGTCGTCGAGTAGCCGCGAGCGCCAGCGAGCGGCGTATCGAGACGCCTCGCCGTGCTGCCGGACCTGTCCATCGACAGTTCCGGCAGCACCTCGCCGGGTCTCGTGACGCGTCACGACCTCGCTTGCTCCGCGGCGCGAGCTCGCCGACGCTCCTCGACCTTCGGCCGTTCACCGCGGCTTCGCAAGGTCACCCGCGGACGGCCTCGATGACCAGCGGACCAGGTGTGTACGTCGTCCCGGGGGCCGCGACGTCGTAGCCACCCTCCAGCGAGGCCAGCGCGCGCTCGAAGCGCTCGGGGGTGTCGGTGTGCAGCGTGAAGAGCGGCTCCCCCGCCCGGACGGTGTCACCCGGGCGGGCGTGCCACACGACGCCGGCACCTGCCTGCACCGGGTCCTCCTTGCGCTCGCGGCCGGCGCCCAGGCGCCAGGCGGCGATGCCGACGGACAGGGCGTCGAGCCGGGTGAGCACACCGTCGGCGGGCGCCACCACGACATGCTGCTCGCGCGCGACGGGCAGGTCGGCGTCGGGGTCACCGCCCTGCGCCTGGATCATCCGCCGCCAGGCGTCCATCGCCGACCCGTCGGCGAGCTTGTCGGCGGGGTCGATGTCGCCGCGGCCGGCCGCGGCGAGCATCTCGCGGGCCAGGGCGAGGGTCAGCTCGACCACGTCGGCGGGGCCGCCGCCGGCGAGCACCTCGACGGACTCGGCGACCTCGATCGCGTTGCCGGCGGTCAGACCCAGCGGCACCGACATGTCGGTCAGCAGCGCGACCGTCCTCACCCCGGCGTCGGTGCCGAGACCGACCATCACCTCGGCCAGCTCGCGCGCCCGGTCGACGTCCTTCATGAACGCTCCGCTGCCGACCTTGACGTCGAGCACCAGCGCGCCGGTGCCCTCGGCGATCTTCTTGCTCATGATCGACGACGCGATCAGCGGGATCGCCTCGACGGTTCCGGTGACGTCGCGCAGCGCGTAGAGCTTCTTGTCGGCCGGTGCGAGACCGTCGCCGGCCGCGCAGATCACGGCGCCGACGGACTCCAGCTGCGCCAGCATCTCCTCGTTGGACAGCTGCGCGCGCCAGCCCGGGATCGACTCGAGCTTGTCCAGCGTGCCTCCGGTGTGGCCCAGGCCCCGCCCGGACAGCTGGGGTACGGCGACCCCGCACGCCGCGACGAGCGGCGCGAGCGGCAGCGTGATCTTGTCGCCCACGCCGCCGGTGGAGTGCTTGTCCGCGGTCGGGCGGGACAGCGCGGTGAAGTCCATCCGCTCACCGGACGCGATCATCGCCGCGGTCCAGTCGGCGATCTCGCGACGGTCCATGCCCCGGAGCAGGATCGCCATCAGCAGCGACGACATCTGCTCGTCGGCGACGGCGGCGCGGGTGTAGGCGTCGACCATCCAGTTGATCTGGCTGGTGGTCAGGGTGCCACCGTCACGCTTGGCGTGGATGACCTCGACGGCGTCGTGCGTGCTCACGAGGCGTTTGTACCAGTCGTGTCCACGCGGGCCACACCGTCGGCGGCGCGGTCGAGGTCGGCGGGGCCGAACGCCTGCGGCAGCACGGCGTCCATCGCCAGCACCCCCGTCGGGGTCAGCACCTCGAGGGCGGCGCCGCCGTTCTCCCACAGCAGCTGGCGGCAGCGCCCGCACGGCATGATCACCTCGGCGTCGCCCTGCGAGTCGCGGGTGACGCACACGAAGTGGGTGAGCCGGCCGCCCCCCGTGGCGTGCAGCTGCGACACGAGCCCGCACTCGGCGCACAGCGTGACGCCGTACGCCGCGTTCTCGACGTTGCAGCCGACCACGAGGCGACCGTCGTCGGCGAGCGCGGCGGCGCCCACCCGGAAGCCGGAGTACGGCGCGTAGGCCCGTGCGGCGATGTCCCGCGCCGCCTGCGTGAGGATGTCCCAGTCGACCACGCGGTCACGCTAGGCCATTTCCCGTTCTCGCGAGGATCTTGCGCGTGGGCAGGTCTCGACGGGAAATGTCCCAAGTTGGTAACCGTTTCGACGAATGCGCTTCCCGCCGGGCGGTCCTTGGGTGAGGATGCACCCGGGATACCAGAACCAACGCTGTGCGAACCGAAAACAAGCTGCCCTGCCGCTCGGAGCCGGGCGCCGACCTGGAGGACATCTGTGAAGACCTGGAAGAGGACGACGGCCGCCGCGGCCGTGGCGCTCATGGCGAGCGCGGCCCTGGCCGCATGTGGCGACGCCCCCGACGAGGACAAGAAGGGCTCGGCCAAGAGCGACTTCCTCCCCTGCATCGTCTCCGACGCGGGCGGCTTCGACGACAAGTCGTTCAACCAGCTCAGCTACGAGGGCCTGAAGGACGCGGCCAAGGAGCTCGGCACCGACTACAAGGACGTCCAGTCCAAGACCGACCAGGACTACGCCCCCAACCTCGAGAACCTCGTCGGCCAGGGCTGCGACCTGATCGTGACCGTCGGCTTCGCGCTCTCCGCCGCGACCATCGAGTCGGCCAAGGCCAACCCCGAGATCGAGTACGTCCTCATCGACGACGCCGCTGACGGTGGCGCCGACGGCAAGACCTTCGACGGCAAGGCCGACGCCCCCAACATCAAGCCGATCCTCTACGACACCGCGCAGGCCGCCTTCCTGGCCGGCTACGCCGCGGCGGACTACACGAAGACCGGCACCGTCGGCACCTACGGCGGCCAGCCGTTCCCGACCGTCACGATCTTCATGGACGGCTTCAAGCAGGGCGTGGACTACTACAACCAGCAGAAGGGCAAGGACGTCAAGCTCATCGGCTGGGAGGGCAACGACAAGGGCGTCTTCACCGGTGGCTTCGACGCCAACGAGAAGGCGACCAACACCGCCAAGTCGATCCTGGACAAGAACGCCGACGTGATCCTGCCGGTCGGTGGCCCGATCTACCAGGGCGCGCTCACCGCGATCGAGGACTCCGGCAAGGACGTCGCGCTGGTCGGTGTCGACGCCGACTTCTACGAGACCGACCCCAAGACCCAGGCGCTGGTCCTCACCTCGATCCTGAAGAACATGAAGACCTCCACCATCGAGGCCGTCGTGGCCGCGGGTGAGGGCAACTTCGACCCGACGCCGTACGTCGGCACGCTCGAGAACGACGGGGTCGGCATCGCGCCGTTCCACAACTTCGAGTCGAAGGTCTCCCCGACGCTGCAGTCCGAGCTCGACACGGTCAAGGCCGGCATCATCGACGGCACCATCCCGGTGACGTCGTACCTCAACCAGAAGTGAGCACCGTCCCGCGCTAGCGGGGTCCGGGGGAGGTCGGTTCCCGACCTCCCCCGGATGCTTCCCTGCCCCGGAACGCCGTGGAATCGCCGCGGCGTTCGCGACGCACCTGCTGGCAACTTCTCGTCGGCTCCGAGAGGATCCCTCCATGACGCTCGAACTCCGGGGCATCACCAAGCGCTTCGGCCCCCTGGTCGCCAACGACCGGATCTCCCTCACCGTCGGCGAGGGCGAGATCCTCGCCCTGCTCGGCGAGAACGGCGCCGGCAAGTCGACGTTGATGAACGTCCTCTACGGCCTCTACCAGGCCGACGAGGGCGAGATCTTCCTCGACGGCGCGCCCCTCCGGCTGTCCGGCCCCGGCGACGCCATGGCCGCCGGCATCGGCATGGTCCACCAGCACTTCATGCTGGTCCCCGTCTTCACCGTCGCCGAGAACGTGATGCTCGGCCACGAGGCCACCGGGTTCGCCGGCACCCTCGACCTCGACGCCGCGCGCCAGCGGGTCCGGGAGATCTCCCAGCGCTTCGGGTTCGACGTCGACCCCGACGCCCTGGTCGAGAGCCTGCCCGTCGGCGTCCAGCAGCGCGTCGAGATCATCAAGGCGCTCTCCCGCGACGCCCGGGTCCTCGTCTTCGACGAGCCGACCGCGGTGCTCACCCCGCAGGAGACCGACGAGCTGATGGGGATCATGCGTCAGCTCCGCGCCTCGGGCACCGCGATCGTCTTCATCAGCCACAAGCTGCGCGAGGTCCGCGCGATCGCCGACCGGATCACCGTCATCCGTCGTGGCGCGGTCGTCGGCGAGGCCAGCCCCACCGCCACCAACGCCGAGCTCGCCGCCCTCATGGTCGGCCGCCCGGTCGAGCTGACGGTGCACAAGGAGCCGGCCCAGCCGGGACCCGACATGTTCGTCGTGCGCGACCTCCGCGTCACCGACGACGCGGGCCACGCCCACCTCGACGGGATCAGCTTCACGATCGCGCGCGGCGAGGTGCTCGGCGTGGCCGGCGTCCAGGGCAACGGCCAGACCGAGCTCACCGAGGCGATCATGGGCCTGCAGGCCCACGTCCACGGCTCGATCCGGCTCGCCGACCACGAACTGGTCGGTCGGTCGGTCCGCAAGGTCCTCGACGCGGGCGTCGGGTTCATCCCGGAGGACCGTCAGGTCGACGGCCTGGTCGGCGAGTTCACGATCGCCGAGAACCTGATGCTCAACCGCAGCCACGGCAAGCCGTTCGTGTCCGCGGGCACCATCCGCTCCGGCTACCTCGAGGACTTCGCGCAACGCACCCTCGAGGAGTACGACGTCCGCGCGTCCGGGATCCAGGCCAAGGCGGGCCAGCTCTCGGGCGGCAACCAGCAGAAGGTCGTCGTGGCCCGCGAGCTGTCGCGCGACCTCAACCTGCTGGTCGCCGCGCAGCCGACCCGCGGCGTCGACGTCGGCTCCATCGAGTTCATCCACAAGCAGGTGGTGGCCACGCGCGACGCCGGCGTACCGGTGCTCCTGGTCTCCACCGAGCTCGACGAGATCGTCGCCCTCTCGGACCGGATCATGGTCCTCTACCGCGGACAGGTCGTCGGCATCGTCCCGGCCGACACACCTCGCGAGACCCTCGGCCTGATGATGGCCGGCGAGCGCCCGGAAGGAACGGCCGCGTGAGCACGAACGACGAGACCCAGCCGGCCCCCGCCGGGGCGCCGGCAGCCGGCGCGGTGAAGGACCCGAAGGAGCCGCCCCAGCAGCCCGGCCGCTTCGACGGCGTGCTGCGCGAGATCGTGGCCGGCAACGCCATGGTCGCGGTCCTGTCGGTCTTCTTGGCGGTGGTCGTCGGGTCGCTGATGATCCTGCTGACCGACGAGAACGTCCGCGACACGGCCGGCTACATCGGCGCCCGGCCCACCGACTTCTTCAGCGCCGTGTGGACCTCGATCTCCGACGCCTACAGCGCGCTGTTCCGCGGCGCGGTCTACAACACGAACCTCGAGGGCTTCCAGGGCCGGATCCGCCCGCTGACGGAGACCCTCAAGTTCGCCGGCCCGCTCATCCTCGCGGGCCTCGGCGTCGGCCTGGCCTTCCGGGCCGGCATGTTCAACATCGGTGGTCGCGGCCAGATGCTGCTGGCCGGCGCCGCCGCCGGCTGGGTCGGCGTCAGCGTCGACCTGCCGACGGTGCTGCACCTGCCGCTCGCCGTGCTCGCCGGTGCACTGGCCGGCGCCCTGTGGGCCGGCATCGCGGGCTTCCTCAAGGCGCAGAGCGGCGCGCACGAGGTGATCGTCACGATCATGCTCAACTACGTCGGCTACTACCTGGTCTTCTACGCACTCTCCAAGCAGGGCCTGCTGCAGGCGCCGGGCTCGTTGAACCCGAAGTCGCAGCCGATGCCGGAGTCGGTGGTCCTGCCCAAGCTGCTCGGCGACCGGTTCAACCTCCACGCCGGCTTCCTGATCGCGCTCGTCGCGGTGGCCGTGGTGTGGTGGCTGCTGAACAAGTCGGCGCTCGGCTTCCGGTTCCGGGCCGTCGGCGAGAACCCCGACGCCGCGCGCGCCGCCGGCATCAACGTGGGCCGCACCTACCTCGTGGTGATGCTGATCGCCGGCGGTCTGGTGGGCCTGGCGGGCGTCAACCAGATCCTCGGTACGACGACCAGCGGCGTCACCGTCGACCTCGACGCCGGCATCGGGTTCGATGCCATCACCGTCGCCCTGCTCGGCCGCTCGCGCCCGCTCGGCATCCTCGCCGCCGGCCTCCTGTTCGGCGGGCTCAAGGCCGGTGGCTTCTCGATGGCCGCCGCCGAGGGCATCCCGGTCGAGATCGTGCTGGTCATCCAGTCCCTCATCGTCTTGTTCATCGCCGCTCCCCCGCTGGTGCGAGCTATCTTCCGGCTGCCGAAGGAGGCGACGGCATGACCACGACCGCCAAGGTCCCGGTCCCGATCGACAAGTCCGCCGAGCCGGTCGCCGTCCCGCGGCGGGCCGCGCTCAAGGCCCCGATCATGCTGGGCGTCGTCACGCTGCTGGTGGCGCTGCTGGTCGGCCTCGGTGCGCGCGCCGGCGACACCACCTTCCAGCTGGCGACCGACACCGACTTCTTCGACCTGCCCGAGATCACGCTGCCCTCGACGGCGACGGTCTGGACGCTGGTCGTCCTGCTCGCCGCCTGCACCGCCGCCTCCGCGCTGCTCGCCAGCCGCGGGCGCCGTACGCCGCTGTGGCTGGTCGGCCTCTTCGCCCTCCTCGCGATGACGGCCTTCCTCACCTGGGCGGCCGCCGACGAGAGCCTGACCGTCATCGGCCTGCTCGGCGGCTCGATCACGCTCGCCGTACCGCTGGTGTTCGGCGCGCTCGGCGGCGTTCTCGGCGAGCGCGCGGGCGTGGTCAACATCGCCATCGACGGCCAGCTGCTCTTCGGCGCCTTCGCCGCCGCCATGGTCGGCACCCTCGTCGGCTCGCCGTGGGGCGGCCTGGTGGCCGCGATGCTCGCCGGGGCCCTGGTGGCGCTGGTGCTCGGCTTCTTCGCGATCACCTACTTCGTCGACCAGGTCATCGTCGGCGTCGTCCTCAACGTGCTCGTGATCGGCCTGACCAGCTTCCTGTTCGGCCAGGTTCTCACCGAGAACCCCGACACCCTCAACGCGCCCGAGCACTTCTCGCGGCTCCCGATCCCCGTCCTCGGCCAGATCCCGGTGATCGGCCCGGTCCTGTTCCGCCAGACGATCCTCGTCTACCTCATGTACGTCGCCGTCGCGGTCGTCGCCTGGGCGCTCTACCGCACCAAGTGGGGCCTTCGGGTACGCGCGGTCGGCGAGCACCCGAAGGCGGCCGACACCGTCGGCATCAAGGTCAACCGGACCCGCTACACCACGCTGCTGATCGCCGGCCTCGTCGCCGGGGCCGGCGGCGCGACGTACACGCTGGTCTCGGTGCCGCAGTTCGGCGAGGAGATGACCGACGGCGCCGGCTACATCGCGCTCGCCGCCGTCATCTTCGGCCGCTGGGACCCGATCCGCGCGACGCTGGCGGCGCTGCTGTTCGGCTTCGCGTCGAACCTGCAGCTGGCGCTGTCGGTGATCGGCTCCCCGGTGCCCAGCCAGTTCATGCTGATGCTGCCCTACGTGGTCACCATCATCGCCGTCGCCGGCCTGGTCGGCGCCTCGCGGGCTCCCGCGGCCGACGGCGTGCCGTACCGCAAGGAGTGAGGCCGCCCGCGGGTGAGCCTGCGAACCCGCGGTGAGCGGCCGAAGATCGAGGAGCGCCGGCGAGCTCGCGCAGCGAAGCAAGCGAGGTCGTGGCGCGTCACGAGATCGGGTGAGGTGCTGCCGGGACGGTGACCGGGCGCGGCGCGGCCTGCGAGCCCGCGGTGAGCGTCAGCCGCGGCGGTGCACCCGCACCACGTTGTTGGCGCCCTTGACCCGCACCTTGGTGGTGCCGACGCGGACCTTGACCGTGTTGTTGGGGCCGCGGACGACGACCGCGCGCAGCGAGCGGTACGTCACGCGGTTGTTGGCGCCCCGGACGGTGACCTTCGTGCCCTTCTCGCCGACCACCGCGTTGTTGGCGCCGACGAGCCTCGCCCGACCCAGCGTCGGCACCCGCACCAGCACGTTGCTCGCCTCCACCCGGACGGTCGGCACCGCGGTGGCGTGCACGACCGTGTTGGCTCCGGTCACGGTCAGCGACGCGGCCGTGGTCAGCGCGACCGTGACGTTGCTGCCGGTCACCACGACGTCGCCGCAGGCACCGGTCAGCACGTAGTCCTCGGTGCTGTCGGCCAGGGTGAGCGGACCGGTGGTGCAGTCGAGGGTCACCGCGGCGTGGGCGGACGCCGGGAGGAGGGCGGCGGTGGGGGCCGCAACGACGAGGGCGGCGAGGCCGGCGAGGGCGCGGGGGGTGCGGGGCATGGGTGCACCCTTGCCGGGCGTGGCCGGGCCGAAACCCGCTCAGAGGCCCCCGAGGGCGTTGACCGCGACACCGGCGAGCATCCGGGCGCCGCACCCGATCGCGGCCTCGTCGACCTCGAAGTCGCCCTGGTGCAGGTCGTAGGTCGGGCCACCGGGGCTGCGGGTGCCGAGGCGGAACATCGCGCCGGGAACCTGCTCGAGGTACCAGCCGAAGTCCTCTCCCCCGAGACTCTGCTCGACCTCGGTGCGGTGGTGGAGGCCGAGCAGTTCGTCGGCGGCCGCGGCGAGCATCGCGACGCTGACCCGGTCGTTGACGACCGGCGGGACGCCCTGGAGGTAGTCGACGTTGGCGGTGACGCCGTAGGGCCGCACGATGTCGAGCACCGCCTCGCGGACCACGGCCTCGCACGAGGCCCAGGCCTCGGCGTCGAGGATCCGCACGGTACCGCTGGCGATGCCGCGGTCGGGGATGACGTTGGCGGCCGACCCGGCACGGAGCATGCCCCACACGACGCTGACACCGGCGCGCGGGTCCATCCGCCGGCTCAGCACCGCCGGCAGCTCGCTGGTGATCTTCGCGAGCGCGAAGGTCAGGTCGCCGGTCAGGTGCGGGCGGGAGGTGTGCCCGCCGCTGCCCTCGAGCCGTACGTCGATCCGGTCGGCCGCGCTCGTGATCGGGCCCGAGCGCAGGCCGACCGCGCCCACGTCGACCGACGGGTCGCAGTGGAGGGCGAAGATCCGGTCGACACCGTCGAGGGCGCCGTGGTTGATCAAATGACGCGCGCCGCCCGGCATGACCTCCTCGGCCGGCTGGAACAGCAGCCGGACCCGGCCCCGGAGCAGGCCCTGGGCGTGCAGCTCGGCGAGCGCGTGGCCGGCCCCGACGAGGGCGCTGGTGTGGACGTCGTGCCCGCAGGCGTGGGCGAGCCCGGGGACGGTGCTGGTCCACGGGTGGTTGGTCAGGTCGGCGACGGGCAGCGCGTCGAGGTCGGCCCGCAGCGCGACGGTGGGACCGCTCTCCCCCAGGTCGGCGATGACGCCGCTGCGCGGCACCCGGCTGATCCGCCAACCGTGCCGCTCGAGGTGCTCGACCACCCGATCGGACGTGCGCTGCTCCTGCCAGGACACCTCGGGGTGGCGGTGGAGGTCACGACGCAGCTGGACCAGCTCGTCGTCGTACTTGTCGACGACGGAGGCGACGAGCGCCAGCGCGTCGGGGCTGTCGGGAAGATCGGCGGACACATGACAAACCTACGCCTCGGAGCCCGTCCGGGACCGCGTAGGGACGCTCCCGTCGCTGGCACAATGCGCCCATGGTGCGCAGGTGGCTGTCCTCGCTGGTCCTGCTGGCCGCTGTGCTGCCGGCTGCTGCCTGCGTCCGCGACGTGGCCCCCTCGGATTCCCGCGCGCCGCAGTGGGACGGATCCGGTTCGCTCCCGGTCGGCAGGTCGGAGCACAGCATGTCCGTCGACGGCATCGACCGTGCGTTCGTCGTCTACCGTCCCGCCGGCACGACCCGGGACTCGCCCACCGTGCTGGTGCTGCACGGCGGCTACGGCACCGGAGCCCAGTCGGAGTCGCGGTACGACTGGGATGCGGCCGCCGAGCGGCACGGCTTCGTCGCGGTCTTCCCCGACGGGTGGCGCCGTTCCTGGAACGCGGGCGGCGGCTGTTGTGGCGCCGCGGGTCGCGAAGGCGTGCACGACGTGGCGTACCTGCAGGCCCTGGTCGCCAGCCTGCCCGTCGACCAGGGGCAGGTGTACGCGGTCGGGATGTCCAACGGCGGCATGCTCGCCCAGCGCCTCGCCTGCGAGACCGACCTGCTCGCCGGTGTGGCGGTGGTCGCCGCGACGGCGCTCGTCGAGTGCCGGGCCCCGGCCGCCCTGTCGGTCCTCGACCTGCACGGCACCGACGACGAGGTCGTGCGCTACGACGGCGACCGGGGTGATCCCTACGGACCGCGCAGCGACCCGGTCGACGGGCTCCCGGTCGAGGAGCTGCACGACCGGTGGCGCCGGGCGGGTGACTGCGGTCCGGACACGCTCTCCCACGACGGTGACGTGATCGTCCGCACCGCCGCCTGTCCGTCGGGCCGCCGCGTCGTGCTGCGCACCTACCCGGGGCTCGGGCACGCCTGGCCCGACGACGCCACCGAGACGATCTCGTCGTTCATCGCCGGCCGCGGGTGAGCACGCGCTCGCCCCTCAGCCGCCGTCGTAGGCCGCCAGCAGCCGGTCCGCCGCGAGGGGGGCGGTGAGCTCGCCGGCGAGCAGGGCCGCGCGTACGTCGGCCTGGACCGCCTTGACCCCGGCGCTGTGCCGCAGCCGCTGGTCGAGCTCGTCGCGCACCAGCGCCCAGGTGAAGTCGAGCTGCTGCTCGGCCCGCTTGTGGGCGAGCCCGTCGGCGCCGAGGTGCTCGCGGTGCAGCAGGACCTGGGCCCACACCTCGTCGACCCGGGCACCGGTGAGACCGGAGCAGGTGACGACCGGCGGCGCCCACTCGGCGTGTCCACGGACCAGGCGCAGCGCCCCGGCCAGGTCGCGCGCGGCGACCCGGGCCTCCTGCTCGCGCGCCGGGTCGTCCGGGTCGGCCTTGTTGACCGCGATGACGTCGGCGATCTCCAAGATGCCCTTCTTGATGCCCTGCAGCTGGTCGCCGGTGCGGGCCAGGGTGAGGAACAAGAAGGTGTCGACCATGCCGGCCACGGTCACCTCGGACTGACCGACGCCGACGGTCTCGACCAGCACGACGTCGTACCCGGCGGCCTCGAGGACCGCCATCGCCTGGGTGGTCGCGCGAGCGACGCCGCCGAGGGTGCCCGCGGACGGCGAAGGCCGGATGAACGCGTTCGGGTGGGCCGAGAGCGTGGCCATCCGGGTCTTGTCGCCGAGCACCGAGCCGCCGGTGCGCACCGAGGACGGGTCGACGGCGAGGACACCGACCTTGTGCCCGGCGGCCGTCAGCTGGCCGCCGAGCGCCTCGATGAAGGTCGACTTGCCGACGCCGGGCACGCCGGAGATGCCGACCCGGACGGCGGGCGGCCGCCCCGCGGTCGAGGCGTCCGCCGCCAGTCGGGTGAGCAGCTCCCGCGCGGTCTGCCGGTGGCGCGGCGCGGTCGACTCGACGAGCGTGATGGCCCGCGCCATGGTGGCGCGGTGCCCGGCACGCAGCCCGTCGAGCAGGTCGTCGACCTGCATCACCATCAGTGACCGAGCGACGCGCGCAGCCTCGCCAGCAGGTCGAGCGCGGACTCCGCGATCACCGTGCCGGGAAGGAACACCGCGGCGGCGCCCATCTCCTTGAGGGTCGGGACGTCGTCCGGCGGGATCACGCCTCCGATGACGACCATGATGTCGTCACGGCCCTGCTCGGCCAGCGCCTTCTTCAGCGCGGGGAGCAGGGTGAGGTGGCCGGCGGCGAGCGACGACACACCGACGATGTGCACGTCGGCGTCGATCGCCTGCTGCGCGACCTCCTCGGGCGTGGAGAACAGCGGGCCCACGTCGACGTCGAAGCCGAGGTCGGCGAACGCCGACACGACGACCTTCTGGCCGCGGTCGTGGCCGTCCTGGCCCATCTTGGCCACCAGGATGCGGGGCCGGCGGCCCTCGTCCTCGGCGAACTCGTCGGTCGCCTGCCGGGCCTGCGTGACGAGGGTGTCCCCCTCGCCGTCGTTGGCCAGGTTGGCCTCGTCGCGGTACACGCCGCTGATCGTACGGATCACGGCCTGGTGCCGCCCGTAGACCTTCTCGAGAGCCTCGGAGATCTCGCCGACCGTGGCCTTGGCGCGCGCCGCGCCGACGGCCAGGTCGAGCAGGTTGCCGTCGCCGCTCTCGGCGCTGCGGGTGAGCGCGTGCAGGGCGGCCTCGACGTCGTCGCTGTCGCGCTCGGCGCGCAGCCGCTCGAGCTTGGCGACCTGCTGGCGGTAGACCTCGTCGTTGTCGACCTTGAGGACCTCCAGCGGGTCCTCGGCCGGCAGCCGGAAGGTGTTGACGCCGATGACCTTCTGCGAGCCCGAGTCGATCCGCGCCTGGGTGCGGGCGGCGGCCTCCTCGATGCGCATCTTGGGGATGCCCTGCTCGATCGCGGCGGCCATGCCGCCGGCGGCCTCGGCCTCCTGGATGTGCGCCCACGCGCGCTCGGCGAGGTCGTGGGTCAGCTTCTCGACGTAGTAGGAACCGGCCCACGGGTCGATGGAGTACGTCGTCCCGCTCTCCTGCTGCAGCAGCAGCTGGGTGTTGCGGGCGATGCGGGCGGAGAAGTCGGTCGGCAGCGCGATCGCCTCGTCCAGCGCGTTGGTGTGCAGCGACTGGGTGTGGCCCTGGGTCGCGGCCATCGCCTCGATCGCCGTCCGGCCGACGTTGTTGAAGACGTCCTGGGCGGTCAGCGACCAGCCGGAGGTCTGCGAGTGGGTGCGCAGCGACAGCGACTTCGGGTTCTGCGGGTCGAACTGGCGGACCAGCCGGCTCCACAGCGCCCGGGCCGCGCGCATCTTGGCGACCTCCATGTAGAAGTTCATGCCGATCGCCCAGAAGAAGCTGAGGCGGGGCGCGAACTGGTCGATGGTCAGGCCCGACTCGAGACCCGCGCGGATGTACTCGACGCCGTCGGCCAGCGTGTAGGCGAGCTCGAGGTCGGCGGTCGCCCCGGCCTCCTGCATGTGGTAGCCGGAGATCGAGATCGAGTTGAACCGCGGCATCTTCTGGCTGGTGAACGCGAAGATGTCGGAGATGATCCGCATCGACGGAGCCGGCGGGTAGATGTAGGTGTTGCGGACCATGAACTCCTTGAGGATGTCGTTCTGGATGGTCCCGCTCAGCTGCTCCGGCTTCACCCCCTGCTCCTCGGCCGCCGCGATGTAGAGCGCGAGCACCGGGAGGACCGCGCCATTCATCGTCATCGACACCGACATCTGGTCAAGCGGGATGCCGTCGAACAGGGTCCGGGTGTCGTAGATGGAGTCGATCGCCACGCCGGCCATGCCGACGTCGCCGCGCACCCGCGGGTGGTCGGAGTCGTAGCCGCGGTGGGTCGCGAGGTCGAAGGCGACCGAGAGGCCCTTCTGGCCGGCCGCGAGGTTGCGGCGGTAGAAGGCGTTGGACTCCTCCGCGGTGGAGAAGCCGGCGTACTGCCGGATCGTCCACGGCTGCGTGGTGTACATGGTCGGGTACGGCCCGCGCAGGAACGGGCTCAGGCCCGGGTAGGTGTCGAGCGCGTCGAGGCCCGCGAGGTCCTCAGGGCCGTACGACGGCGCGATCTCGATGCCCTCGGGACTCTTCCAGGCCTCGGCGTGGGCAGGTGACGGTGCGAGCTTGCGAGCCTCGGAACCGCCGAGCGGGAGTCCCGCGAAGCTCTTCGGAATCGTCATGCCAGCTTCTCCCTCGTCGCAGTCAGGAACGCCAGGGCGTCGACACCCAGGGCGGCGGCGTCGTCGACCTCCGCGTCCACGGCGTCCGGCTTGCCGGCGATGATCACGTGCTGGGCACCGGCCTCGCGCAGGGCGGCGATCGCGGCGGCACCCCACTCCCCGTAGGCGGCGTCGGTGCCGGCCAGGCACACGACCGGCTGCCCGGCGTACGCCGCCACCAGCTCCTCGACGCCGGAGGTCGCGCCCGCGACCTCGACCGCGATGCCACCGGCGGCGAGCAGGTTGCTCACGAAGGTGGCGCGGGCGGTGTGCTGGGCGATGGTGCCCAGCGTGGCGAGGAAGACCGGCTGGGTGGCCGGCTCGTCGCGCAGCGCCTCGAAGGAGGCGCCGTAGCGGCGGACCCGGTCGTTGAGCGGGTCGGCGGCGCGCTCGGGCAGGGTCTCACCGAGGTTGGGGAACTCGCTGAGGCCGGTCAGGGGGCGCTTGCGACGCGCGATGTCGGCCTCCCGCTTCGCGACGACGGCGGCGATCCGGGCCCGGAACGGGTCGAAGTCGTGGCCGTCCTCCCACTCGGACTCGAGCTGCTGGAACTCCGCCCAGCCGGCCGCGGCGAGGTCGGCGGTGAGCTGCTCGACGGCGTACGCACCGCCGGCCGGGTCGGCGACCGCGGCGACGTGGGACTCGTCGATGAGCAGGTGGTTGACGTTGCGGGCGATCCGGCGGCCGAAGGCGTCGGGACGGCCGTTGGCGCTGTCGAACGGCAGCACCGTGACCGCGTCGGCGCCGCCGACTCCGGCGGCGAAGGCCGCGACGGTGCCGCGCAGCATGTTGACGTAGGGGTCGTACTTGCTGAGCATCGGCCGGCTGGTGACAGCGTGCTGGCGCTGGGCGACCGGCGCCTCGACCCCGCTGAGCTCGAGCACCCGCGCCCAGAGCACGCGCGCCGCGCGCAGCTTGGCGATGGTCGGGAACTGCTCGTCGGTGGCGGCGTAGCGGAACTCGACCTGGTGGGCCGCGTCCGCGACCGAGAGGCCGTGGTCGGTCAGCCAGCGCAGGTAGGCGACGCCGACGGCGATCGACCAGCCGAGCTCCTGCGCGTCACTGGCGCCGAGGTCGTGGGCCGCGGTGGCGTCGACGACGATCGCACGGACGTCGTTCTGGTTCGCCTTGCGAGCCAGCGTCTGCAGCTCCGCGACGGCCTCGTCGACCGCCAGCGGGATGTCGCGCAGCATGACGCCGAGCGGGTCGATGCCGAGGTTGCTGTCGGGGTGCTTGGCACCGGGCAGGGCCAAGAAGGCCTCGGCGACCGCGGTCGTGGCCGACGGGGCGTCGAGGACGACGGGCGCGAGGTCGAGCAGCACGTCCTTCAGCGTCGCGGCCACGTCGGTGTCGGCGTCGGCTGCCAGCCACAGGCTGGTCACGCCACCGTCGAGGTCGACCAGGGCCGCCTCGTTGGCGAGCCTGGCGTCGGGGCCGGCGACCAGGCTGCGGATGTCCCACGCGCCGTGGCGGGTGGGACGCACAGCCGTTGCGGGAGCGCCGGGCAGGCCGAGCGGCGTGATGCCGATGCCGTCGAGGGTGGTGCGGGTCAGCCTGTCCCACACGGCGCTGTCGGGGTCGCTGTCGCCGAGCTTGCGCGTCTTGCGCAGCACGGCGGCGGTGGCGGCCTCCCACTCGGCGCGCGTGTGCGCGTCCTCGGGCTGCGCCAACGTCAGGGGCGAGTCAGTCACAAGGGGCAAGCCTATCCGTGACAGCGCCTCTGTCACCGAGGTGTGAGATATCTCCGGCTACCCGGTGGTAGCCGGAGGGCTGCCAAACGGCCGCTAGGTTCTGTCCATGAAGGTGCGCGATCCCGAGGGCCGGACCTGGCGGGTCACCCGCCGCTGGCTGCCCTGGCGGCCGCGCCGCCGTGGGCTCGGTCCCGAAGAGCCCGCGGCGCCACCGCCCACCCCCTACGATCCACCGCGTGAAGGTGCGTGACCCCGAGGGCCAGACCTGGCGAGTGACGCGGCGCTGGGTGCCGTGGCGGCGACGGCTGCGGGCGCCGGACTCCGGTCACTTCGACGGGCTCAACGGCCTCGGCGACGACCCGGTGAGCGCGATCATCGCGATCATCCTGCTGATCATCGCGCTGCCGTTCATCCTCCTGGCGCTGTTCGTGGCCTTCGAGTTCCTGCTGCTCCTGCTGCTCATCCCGTTCGCCGCGCTCGCCCGGGTCACGTTCGGCGCGCACTGGACGATCGAGGCGCGCCGGGGCTTCACCATCTGGTGGGACGCCCCGTCCGGTGGCTGGCGCGAGAGCGGCGAGCAGATCCGCACGCTCGCCCGTGCCATCGAGGCGGGCCAGCTGCCGGCACGGACCGTGGGCGGCGAGTGAGAGGCTGATCCACCGGTCCGGCTGGTGGGTGTCAGCGGGTTGCGATGTCGCAAGAGCCGCATGATCTGGTGATCGCGGTGGATCGCGTCAACCTGGTTGATGGGATCAACCGCGCTACCCGGAACGGGACGAAAGCCGGCCGCGCGCGAACCGGCGGCCTCAGGCGTTCGCGGACCAGTCGGGCAGCTGCTGGAGCGACCACCGGTTGCCGTCCGGGTCGGCGAAGGAGACGAAGCGTCCCCACGGCAGGTCCTGCACCGGCGTCACCTCGATGCCGCGCCCGGTGAGGTCCGCGCGGGTCGCGTCGGCATCGGCGACCACCATCTGCAGGTTGTCCAGCGACCCCGGCGCCATGCCCGTCAAGCCCTTGCCGATCGCGATCGAGCAGGCTGAACCGGGTGGCGTGAGCTGCACGAACCGGACCTCCTCGCTGACCGTGTGGTCGTGGTCGGCGTGGAAGCCGGCCCGGACGTAGAACTCCTTGGCCCGGTCGACGTCGGTCACGGGAACGGTCACCAGCTCGAGCTTCATGTCCATGGCCACCACGCTAGGCATGAGCACCGACAACCGTTCACCCCGACGCAACCCGGCCGGTGGCGTCCCGCCATGTCGACCGCGCAGCGTTGGCGCCATGAGGATCGTCCTGGCCACCGAGTCGTTCTACCCGGCACTCGACTGCACCACCACGACCCTGAAGGCGACGGTCGACCGGTTGGTCGACCGGGGCCACACGGTGCGGATCATCGCGCCGGGCCCGGGCCTGGCGAGCTACCGCGGCTGCGACGTGGTCCGCGTCCGCCCGCTCGAGCCGACCGGCGCCCAGGTGCGCGACGCGATCGAGGAGTTCGCGCCCGACCTGGTGCAGGTCCACTCCCCCCGTGCCGTGGGCCGCAAGGCGCTCAAGCACGCCGGCCGCGCGGGCGTCCCGACCCTGGCCGTCGAGCAGTCGCCCGTCCTCGACCTGGCCGCCGACTACTGGCGGGCCAAGGTCGCCGACCGCGCCGACCGGGTCCTGGTGACCTCGTCGTGGATGGTGGGCCGGGCCGCCGAGCTCGGCGTCGAGGCCACGCTCTGGGAGCCGGGCGTCGACCCGCTCGCGTTCACCCCGACCCTGCGCGACCCGTGGCTGCACCAGTCCTGGTCGCGGTCGAGGTCCGGCACCGGCCAGGTCGTCGTCGGCTACGTCGGCGGGCTGCACAAGGCGGCCGGCGTACGGCGCTTGGCGGCGCTGGCCGACGTCCCCGGCATCCGGCTCGTCGTGGTCGGCGCCGGCCCGGACCGCGAGTGGCTGGCCCGGCGCCTGCCCCACGCCCGGTTCACCGGCCCGCTGTCGGTGGGTGACCTGACCGTCGCGCTGCCGACTCTCGACATGCTGGTCCACCCCGGCGAGCACGAGACCGACTGTCACGCGCTGCGCGAGGCGGGCGCGTCCGGTGTTCCCGTCGTCGCCCCGCGGGCCGGCGGTGCCGTCGGGGTGGTCGACCACCTCGAGACCGGCGTCCTGTACGACGCCGGCGACTCCCGCGACCTGGTCCGGGCCGTGGCCGCGGTGGCGGCCGACCCGCACCGCCACCTGCTGGGTGCGGCCGGCCGGGAGCGGGCGTTGCGCCGTACCTGGGCCGACGCGGTCGACGAGCTGGTCGCAGCGGCGTACCCCGCTCCGGCGCCGGTCGTCGCCTGAGCCCGGGCGCGCCGGACCCGTCAGCTGACGATGCCCACGACCAGGTTGATGGTCGTGGCGATGATCGCCGCGCCGAAGACGTACGAGAGCAGACAGTGCCGCAGCACCACCGCGCGGATCGCTCCGTTCTGCACGGCGGTGTCGGAGACCTGGTAGGTCATCCCGAGGTTGTAGCTGAAGTAGAGGAAGTCCCGGAACGCCGGCGGCTCGATGGTGTTGAAGTCGATCCCGCCCGGGACGTCGGTGTAGTAGAGGTGCGCGTAGCGGGTGGAGTACATCAGGTGCAGGGAGGCCCAGGCGGCGAACACCCCGCCCAGTGCGACGGCCGCGTCCGCACGGCCGGTGACCGAGCTGCCGGCCAGCAGCAGGGCGACCACGCCGCCGAGGCCACCGAGGGCCGCCGCACCGATGACGACCTCGTCGACGCCGGGGCTGAGGTCCTCGTGGGTGGCGTTGACCCGGGTGGCCGCGGCATCCATGGGCCACAGCACGACCCAGCCGAAGACCACGTAGACGAGTCCCGCGACGGCGATGGCCAGGAGCACGCCCAGCTGCATGTCGACGAGCGAGCCGAGCAGCGCCGCCCCGCCACCGGCTCCCACGGCCGACAGCAGCCGCGGCCATGCGGTGGCGATCAGGGGCGGGCGCTTCACGCCACCGAGACTAGGGCGTGCGAAGCGGGCTGCGCCGTAGGGTGACGGCCATGCTGCTGCGCCGCCTGGAGTACCTCGCCGCGCTGGCGCGCGAGGGCCACTTCGGCCGGGCCGCCGAGGCCTGCCACGTGACCCAGCCCGCGCTGTCGGCGGGCATCCGCAAGCTCGAGCAGGAGCTCGGCGTGCAGGTCGTCAAGCGGGGCCAGCGGTTCGAGGGCTTCACTCCCGAGGGCATGCAGGTCCTGCACTGGGCGCAGCGGATGCTGGCCGAGCGCGACTCCTTGGACCAGACGATCGCGGCCATGCGGGGCGGCCTCACCGGCACCCTGCGGATCGGCGCGATCCCGACCGCCCTCACCGTGGCCTCGCAGCTGACCACGCCGATGCGCGAGCAGCACCCGCTGACCACGTTCTCGCTGCTGTCGATGTCGTCGCGCGAGATCGTGCGCCGGCTCAACGACTTCGACATCGACGTCGGCATGACGTACGTCGACGGCGAGCCGCTCGGCAAGGTGCGCGTCGTGCCGCTCTACCGGGAGCGCTACCACTTCCTGACCCCGGCCGACGGCGAGCACGGAGCGGCCGAGTCGGTGACCTGGGAGGAGGCCGCCCGCGCACCGCTGTGCCTGCTGACCGCCGACATGCAGAACCGGCGGATCATCGACGGCCACCTCGCCGACACCGGCATCGACAGCACCGTCGTGGTGGAGACCGACACCGTGTCGGCGCTCTACGCGCACGTCGCGTCGATGGGCCTGTCCAGCGTGGTGCCGCACGCCTGGCTGCCGACCTTCGGGGTGCCCGAGGGGCTGCGGGTTATCCCGCTGCCGAAGCCGCGGCGTACCCACCAGGTCGGCCTCGTCCTGCCCGGCCACGGACCGGAGTCGCTGCTGGCCCGGGCGCTGGTCGAGGCCGCGCGCGGGATCGACCTCAGCGGCTGAGGGCCGGCTCCAGCCGCACGATCACGCCCTTGGACGTGGGCGTGTTGCTGACCTCCGCCACGCTGTCCAGCGGGACGAGCACGTTGGTCTCCGGGTAGTAGGACGCTGCCGAGCCGCGCGCCGCCGGGTAGGCGACGACCCGGAAGCCCTCGGCCCGACGCTCGCTGCCGTCGGTCCAGATGCTGACGATGTCGACCAGGTCGCGGTCGGCGAGGCCGAGCTCGGCGAGGTCGTCGGGGTTGACCATGACGATGCGGCGGGCGTCGTGGATGCCGCGGTAGCGGTCGTTCATCGCGTAGGGGATGGTGTTCCACTGGTCGTGGGAGCGCAGGCTCTGCAGCACCAGGTGCCCGGGCGGCGGCGCGATCATGTCGAGGTCGTTGCAGGTGAAGACGGCCTTGCCGCTCGGTGTCGGGAAGCGGTTCTCGTTGACCGGGTTCGGCAGCCGGAAACCGCCCGGTACGGCGACGCGCGCGTTGAAGTCGTCGAAGCCCGGCACCACGCGGGCGATCCGGTCGCGGATCGACGCGTAGTCGGCCTCGAATTCCTCCCAGGGGATGGCGCCGCCCTCGCCGAGGGTGCGCCGGGCCAGCCGGCTGATGATCGCGACCTCGCTGAGCAGGTCGGGCGAGGCGGGGTCGAGCCGGCCGCGGGACTGGTGGACCTCGCTCATCGAGTCCTCGACGGTCACGAACTGCTCGCCGCTCGCCTGGACGTCGCGATCGCTGCGGCCCAGTGTCGGGAGGATCAGCGCGGTCTCGCCGCACACGGTGTGCGACCGGTTGAGCTTGGTCGAGATCTGCACGGTGAGGGAGCACGCCCGCAGGGCGGCCTCGGTCACGTCACTGTCAGACATGGCCCGCACGAAGTTCCCGGCCACGCCGACGAAGACACGCGCCTTCCCGTCGCGCATCGCGCGGACGCCCGCGACGGAGTCGTAGCCGTGGTGACGCGGCGGCTCGAAGGAGAACTCGCGGCCCAGCGCGTCGAGGAAGCTGTCGGGAGCCCGCTCCCAGATGCCCATCGTCCGGTCGCCCTGGACGTTGCTGTGCCCGCGCACCGGGCACACGCCCGCGCCGGGACGGCCGAGGTTGCCGCGCAGCAGCAGGAAGCTGACCAGCTCGCGGATCGTGGGGACGCCGTGCCGGTGCTGGGTCAGGCCCATCGCCCAGCACACGATGACCTTCTGGGCGGCGAGCACCTCGCGGTGCACCCCCTCGATCTCCGCGCGGGTCAGCCCGGTCGCCTCGAGGACGTGCTCCCAGGTGACGGTGCGGGTGTGGGCGGCGAACTCCTCGAAGCCGATCGTGTGGGCTCCGATGTAGGCGTGGTCGAGCACGGTGCCGGGAGCCGCGTCCTCGGCCTCGAGCAGCAGCCGGTTGAGCATCTGGAACAGGGCGAGGTCGCCGCCGGGGCGGATCTTGAGGAAGACGTCGGCGATCGGCGTACCGCGGCCGACGACGCCGCGCGCCTTCTGCGGGTTCTTGAACCGGATCAGGCCGGCCTCGGGCAGCGGGTTGACCGCGATCACCCGACCGCCGTTGCGCTTGGTCTCCTCGAGCGCGGTCAGCATCCGGGGGTGGTTCGTGCCCGGGTTCTGGCCGACGACGAAGACCAGGTCGGCCTCGTGGATGTCGTCGAGCGAGACGCTGCCCTTGCCGACGCCGAGGGTCTCCCCCAACCCGGAGCCGCTCGACTCGTGGCACATGTTCGAGCAGTCCGGCAGGTTGTTGGTGCCGTAGGAGCGGGCGAAGAGCTGCAACAGGAAGGCGGCCTCGTTGCTGAGCCGGCCCGAGGTGTAGAACATCGCCTCGTCGGGCGAGCCGAGCGCGTTGAGCTCGTCGGCGACGAGGCCGAGGGCCTCGTCCCAGCCGATCGGTTCGTAGTGGGTCCCGCCGGGCCGCTTCACCATCGGCTCGGTCAACCGGCCCTGCTGGTTGAGCCACATGTCGGACTTGGTGTCGAGCTCCGCCACGGAGTGCGCCGCGAAGAGCTCCCGGGTCACCCGGCGGGTCGTGGCCTCGTCGGTGACGTGCTTGGCGCCGTTCTCGCAGTACTCGTTCTTGTGGCGGTGCTTCGGGTCCGGCCACGCGCAGCCCGGGCAGTCGATGCCCTCGGATTGGTTGAGGCTGAGCAGGGTGAGCAGCGTCCGCCTCGGGCCGGCCTGGGCCAGGGAGTACTCCATCGCGTGGGCGACGCCGGGGACGCCGGCGGCGTAGGTCTTCGGCGGGGTGACCGTGAGGTCGTCTGGGGGATCCACGTCCGGCCGCGTCTTGCTCACCCCCGCAGGGTCTCTCGCACGATCCGCCTCGTCAAACATCACTGGTCCCATGGCTTGATAAGCAACGTTGATCGCGATCGGCGTGCTCGCCGGAACGCTCGCCGGGCGAGTAAGGCTTGCCTTACGTGCCTATCTCACATGATCCGCGTCACCTACCGGTCAGTAGCGGGAGTAGCGTGGCCCCCCGTGGCATCGACGACGCGTCCTCAACTGGTGAAGGGCAGCCGTGCAGCACGCACGACCATCGCCCTGAAATTGCTCATGGCCGTGAGCGGCCTGCTGTTCATCGGCTTCGTGCTGGGGCACATGTACGGCAACCTCAAGGCCTTCGCAGGGGAGGACTCGTTCAACGAGTACGCCCACCACCTGCGCGAGCTCGGGGAGCCGATGCTCCCCCACGAGGGCTTCCTCTGGATCATGCGCGTCGGCCTCATCGTCGCCGTCATCGTGCACATCGCGTGCGCGGCGATCCTCGCCAGCCGCGCGGCCAAGGCCCGCCCGGTGAAGTACGTCGTCAAGAGGAACGCCGGCTCGTCGCTCTCCTCGCGCACCATGCGCTGGGGCGGCGTCGCGATCCTGTTCTTCATCGTGTGGCACCTGCTCAACTTCACCATCGTCAAGATCAACCCGAGCAACGGCGACACCGGCGGCACCAACCCGTACGCCCTCGTCGTCGACACCTTCGACACCTGGTGGATGACGGTCATCTACCTGCTGGCGATGGTGGCCCTCGGCCTCCACCTCCACCACGGCACCTTCAGCTCGCTGCAGACGCTGGGCTTCACCAACTCGGCCACGTCGCGGGCCCGTGCCCGCGCGGCCGGCTGGGTCGTCGCCATCGTGGTCGCCGGCGGCTTCTCGCTGGTCCCGCTGTCCGTGCTCGTCGGCATCATCGAGAAGTAAGGGGCCAACGAACATGGCTGCAGGAACTCACTACCTCCCCGGTCTCACCCCGACCAACGAGCCGTCGGTCCAGACCTCCGACGACGCCGCGGGCTACTACGAGCTCGGCGAGAAGCTGGTCGACACCAACGCGCCCACCGGCCCGATCGCCGAGCGCTGGACCACCCGCAAGTTCGAGAACCGCCTGGTCAACCCGGCCAACCGCCGCAAGCTCGACATCATCATCGTCGGCACCGGCCTGGCCGGTGGCGCCGCCGCTGCCACGCTCGGCGAGGCCGGCTACAACGTGAAGTCGTTCTGCTACCAGGACTCCCCGCGCCGGGCGCACTCGATCGCCGCCCAGGGCGGCATCAACGCGGCCAAGAACTACCGCGAGGACGGCGACTCGACGTACCGCCTCTTCTACGACACCGTGAAGGGCGGCGACTACCGCTCGCGCGAGTCGAACGTCTACCGCCTCGCCGAGGTCTCGGCCAACATCATCGACCAGTGCGTCGCGCAGGGCGTCCCGTTCGCCCGCGAGTACGGCGGCCTCCTCGACAACCGCTCCTTCGGCGGCGTCCAGGTCTCCCGCACGTTCTACGCGCGGGGCCAGACGGGCCAGCAGCTGCTCATCGGCGCCTACCAGGCCATGGAGCGCCAGGTGGCGGCCGGCACGGTCGAGCAGTTCACCCGCCACGAGATGCTCGACCTGATCGTGATCGACGGCAAGGCCCGCGGCATCGTCGCGCGCGACATGGTGAGCGGCGAGATCGAGACCCACCTCGCCGACGTCGTCGTGCTCGCCTCCGGCGGCTACGGCAACGTCTTCTACCTGTCGACCAACGCGATGGGCTCCAACGTGATGGCGGCGTGGCGTGCGCACCGCAAGGGCGCCTACATGGCCAACCCCTGCTACACGCAGATCCACCCGACCTGCATCCCGATCTCGGGCGCGCACCAGTCGAAGCTGACGCTGATGTCGGAGTCGCTGCGCAACGACGGCCGGATCTGGGTGCCCAAGAAGGCCGAGGACTGCGACAAGGACCCGCGCGACATCCCCGAGGAGGACCGCGACTACTACCTCGAGCGGATCTACCCGTCGTTCGGCAACCTGGTCCCCCGCGACATCGCCTCGCGGGCGGCCAAGTACATGTGCGACGAGGGCCGCGGCGTCGGTCCCGCGATCGAGGAGCAGCAGCCCGACGGCACCACCAAGATGGTGCGCCGCGGCGTCTACCTCGACTTCGCCGACGCGATCAAGCGTCTCGGCAAGGACGGCGTCGAGGAGAAGTACGACAACCTCCTCGACATGTACGAGCGGATCACGGGCGAGAACCCGTACGAGGTGCCGATGCGCATCTACCCCGCCGTCCACTACGTCATGGGCGGCCTGTGGGTCGACTACGAGCTCCGCTCCAACATCGACGGCCTGTTCGTGACCGGTGAGGCCAACTTCTCCGACCACGGCGCCAACCGCCTCGGCGCCTCGGCCCTGATGCAGGGACTCGCCGACGGCTACTTCGTCCTCCCGAACACCATCCGCGAGTACCTCGCCGACGGCCCGTTCGAGAAGATCGACGACAGCCACCCCGAGGTCAAGGCCGCGCTGGACGCGGTCAACGAGCGCGTCGCCAAGCTGATGTCGATCAACGGAACCCGCTCGGTCGAGTCGATCCACAAGGAGCTCGGCGCGATCATGTGGGAGTACTGCGGCATGGAGCGCACCGAGGAGGGCCTCAAGCTCGCGATCGAGAAGATCAAGGAGCTCCGCAAGGAGTTCTGGACCAACGTCCGCGTGCTCGGCTCCCCCGACTCGCTCAACCAGGACCTCGAGAAGGCCAACCGCGTCGCCGACTTCATCGAGCTCGGCGAGCTCATGTGCATCGACGCCCTCAACCGGCGCGAGTCCTGCGGCGGTCACTTCCGGGCCGAGTCGCAGACCGAGGACGGCGAGGCGCTGCGCCACGACGAGGAGTTCGCCTACGTCGCGGCGTGGGAGTGGGGCGGCGACTCCAACGAGGGTGGCAAGCCGGTGCTGCACAAGGAAGACCTGATCTACACCGCTATCGAGCTCAAGCAGAGGAGCTACAAGTGAAAATCACGCTCAAGGTCTGGCGTCAGGAGAACGCCGCAGCCAAGGGTGCGATGCACACCTACGAGCTCGACGGCGTCTCCTCCGACATGTCCTTCCTGGAGATGCTCGACCTGCTCAACGAGCAGCTGGTCACCAGCGGCGAGGAGCCGGTCGCGTTCGACAGCGACTGTCGTGAGGGCATCTGCGGCATGTGCTCGCTGATGATCAACGGCCAGGCGCACGGCCCGGAGGTCACCACGACCTGCCAGCTGCACATGCGCTCGTTCAACGACGGCGACACCATCACCATCGAGCCGTGGCGCGCCGAGCCGTTCCCGGTGCTCAAGGACCTGGTCGTCGACCGCTCCGCGTTCGACCGGATCATCCAGGCCGGCGGCTACATCTCGGCCAACACCGGCTCGGCCCCCGAGGCCAACTCGGTGCCGGCGCCGCGCGACAAGGCGATGCGGGCGTTCAACGTCGCGACCTGCATCGGCTGCGGCGGCTGCGTCGCCGCCTGCCCCAACGGCTCCGCCTCGCTGTTCCTGGGTGCGAAGATCACCCACCTCGGCGAGCTGCCGCAGGGGCAGCCGGAGCGCTGGTCGCGCGTCGTCGACATGGTCGGCCAGCACGACCACGAGGGCTTCGGTGGCTGCACCAACATCGGTGAGTGCGCCGCGGCCTGCCCGAAGGAGATCCCGCTCGACGTGATCTCGCAGCTCAACAAGGACCTGCGCACCGCGCTGAAGAACGGTCACTGACCGCTCCCCGTCCGCGGCCGGGCCCGCGCCGCCCCGTGGGGCCGGGGCGGGCGCCCTGTTTCACA
>NZ_JAHTKU010000012.1 GCF_019192965.1 Nocardioides daeguensis | reverse complement strand
CCCCGGCCCCCGGCGCTCACCCCCGGCCCCTCCCCGCCCCCCGCCCCCCCCCGGCCCGGCTCGACACGTTCGAGCCGGGCCGGTCGCGATTTTCCAGACGCGCTCGGCGCGACCGCCTGACGATCAGCCGTCGGCGGAACGAGAAGCCCGCAGCGCCTTCCACCCCAGCGAGCCGAGCAGGCCGGCGATCACGAAGTTCACGACGATCAACAGGGTGTGGGCGACCCAGTAGCCGGTCGCGCGGTCCTCACCGGCGTCGTAGGCGCTGTAGAGGTTCTTGGCGAAGTTGCCGAAGGAGAAGACGTTCCAGGCGGCGACGGCCAGGAGCAGGATCGCGTGCTTGCGCTCGAACTTCACCTCTCCAGTCTCCCAGAGCGTTGCGAACGCCGGCCGACCCGGGTCACCAGCGCCCCGGCCACGCTCCCGGCCACGAAGGAGAGCACGCTCGCTGCGGGAGCCGAGGACGGGGCGTGCTGCCCGTCGGCCGGCCGCGCCGCGACGGCGGCGGCGATCGCGTCGGCCGCCGGGACCGGAGCCGGCGGGCGCGCGGCCAGGGGGCTGGTCTGCGCCCACGCGGCGGCGTACAGGATCACGCGGGAGAAGTAGTTGATCCACACCAGCAGGATCAGGGCGATGCCGAACGCCTGGAACGCCGGCTGCCCGCGGGTGCTGGTCAGCAGCAGCCCCGAGAGCTGCTTGAGGATCTCGAAGCCGATCGCGCCGAGCGCCGCTCCCGACCACAGGGCGCGCTGCGGGAGCGCCGGGCGCACCAGCAACCGGAACATGAGGAAGAACAGCAGCGCCGAGGCGGCGAGGCCCACCAGCACGGCGAGGATCGCGACCAGCCAGCCGAGCTGGGCGCCGATGCCCACCAGGTCGAGGAACCCGCGGGAGGTGCGGGTGAGCACCGCGGAGGCGATCACGCTCGCGAACAGCACGGCGCCGAGGACCGTCAGGGTGACCAGATCGCGGAGCTTGCCCACGACGAAGCCCGGGCGCAGCCGGGCCGGCATCTCGAACAGCACGACGAGCGCGGACTGGACCGACGAGAGCCAGCCGAGGCCGGCGTAGAGCACACCGACCAGGCCGATGATCCCGACCGTCCGGGCGGCGTCCTGGATCTCGGTGAGGTCGACCTGTCCGTCATCGTGGCCGACCAGACCGGGCAGCACCTCGTTGATCGCCTTCACGAGCGTGTCCTGGGCGTCGGGGAAGACCTGGGAGACCCAGCCGACGACGAAGAACGCCAGCGCCAGGATCGGGAAGACCGAGAGGAACCCGAAGTAGGTCACCCCACCGGCCTGCTGGCTGCCCTCCACCGCGGCGTAGTGCTCCTGGGTCCGCACCGCGTGGTCGACCAGCGGCCACCGCTCACGCAGGTCGGCGAGCTTCGCCTTCGCGCGTTCGACCAGCTTCACGTCTACCTCCGATCCGGCTCACGGCGGGGAGATCAGCCCAGGGGGAAGGTGCGGGTGGACCGCCATCCCTCCTGATCGTGGTGGACGTAGAGGTGGAAGTCGACGACGTCGAAGGCGCACTCGAAGCCCGCCAGGTCGTCGAACGCGCGGTCCAGCGTCGGGTCGTCGAGGTGGTGGGCGACGGTGACGTGCGGGTGGTACGGGTAGTCGAGGGCGACGGCGAGCGGCCCCCGGCGTACGACGGCGGCGAGCTGCTCGCACTGCGAGATCCCCTCGGCGAGGCTGACGAAGACCACCGGCGACACGGGCCGGAAGGTACCCGTTCCGCGCAGGTGCACCCGGAACGGCGCGACCTCGGTCGCGGCCGCGGCGAGGTGCGCCTCGATCTCGGTGAGCCCGTCGGCCACCTCCGTGGGTGGGATCAGGGTGATGTGGCTCGGGACCCCCTCGGCGGTGGGGTCGCCGATCCCGAGCCGGTAGTCGACCAGATCGGTGGCCCACGGCTCCGGGATGGCGACGGCGACGCCGATCACCGGCATCAGCCGGCCTCCGTACGACGCTCCACCGGTGCCACGAACCCGATCCGCTGGTAGACGTCGCGCAGGGTGCCCTCCGCGACCGCCCCGGCGGTCTCGGCGCCCTGCGCGAGCACCTGCATCAGGTGGTCCTGGTTGTCGAGGAGCTCGAGGGTGCGGTCCCGGAACGGGGTGACGAAGTCGACCACCACCTCGGCGAGCTCCTTCTTCAGGTCGCCGTACATCCGCCCGGCGAACTGCTCCTCGAGGGACTGGATGCTCTCCCCCGTCAGCGCGGAGTAGATGGTCAGCAGGTTGCTGACACCCGGCTTCGCCTCGACGTCGAAGCGGACCTCGCTGCCGGAGTCGGTGACCGCCGAGCGGATCTTCTTCGCCGTCACCCGCGGGTCGTCGAGCATCTCGATGATGCCACCGGGCGCGGAGCTCGACTTCGACATCTTCCGGGTCGGCTCCTGCAGGTCGTAGAGCTTCGCGGTCGCCTTGAGGATGTAGGGCTCGGGCAGCCGGAAGGTCTTCTTGAAGCGGCCGTTGAAGCGCTGCGCGAGGTCGCGGGTCAGCTCCAGGTGCTGGCGCTGGTCCTCGCCCACCGGGACGTAGTGGGGCCGGTAGAGCAGGATGTCGGCGGCCATCAGCACCGGGTAGGCGAACAGGCCGACGCTGGCCGCGCCCTCGCCGCCCTTGGCCGACTTGTCCTTGAACTGGGTCATCCGCCGGGCCTCGCCGAAGCCGGTCAGGCCGTTGAGCACCCAGGCCAGCTGCGCGTGCTCCGGCACGTGGCTCTGCACGAAGATCGCCGACTTCGCGGGGTCGACCCCGGCCGCGATGAGCTGGGCGGCGCTGCGCAGGGTGCGCTCACGCAGCAGCTTGGGGTCCCAGTCCACCGTGAGCGCGTGCATGTCGGCGATGAAGAAGAACGGCTGGTGGTCGTGCTGCAGGTCCACCCACTGCCGCACCGCGCCGACGTAGTTGCCGAGGTGGAAGGAGTCCGAGGTCGGCTGGATCCCGGACAGCACGCGCGGGCGCGCGGCTGCCTGGGGCGCAGCCGGCTGCGCGGTCTCCGGCACGGGCGGGTGCTCGGTGGTGGCGGACATGGCAGCGATTCTCTCAGGCGCGCGGACCCGGGGCGAAAGGCCCCCGCGTCCGGCGGACGGTGTCGACCGCGCCCCATGCGGTCTGGTTGCGGATCGGCGCGATCACCAGCCCATTCGCATGGGGTGCGGTACGTCGACCTCAGGCGGCGGCGAGCACGAGCTGGCGGCGGTGCGCGAGGGCGGAGACCAGCAGGATCGCCGTACCGACGGCGGCGAGACCGGCGCCGACCAGTGCGGGCGCGCGGTAGCCGTGCCCCCCGGCGATGACGAGGCCGCCGAGCCAGGCGCCGAGCGCGTTGGCGATGTTGAGGGCGGCGTGGTTCATGGCGGCGCCGAGGGTGACGGCGTCGCCCGCGACGTCCATCAGCCGCAGCTGGAGGTTCACGACCAGCACCGAGCCGGTGGCGGTGACGAGGAAGGCGACGGGCAGCAGCAGCCAGCCGTGGGGCGCGGCTGCGTAGTAGACGAGCATCAGCACGATGCCGGTGATGCCGGAGAGCAGCAGGCTGCGGAACACCGACCAGGCGGCGAGCTCGCCGGCCAGCCAGGTGCCGACGACCATGCCGAGGCCGAGGGCGAGCACGAAGAACGGGACCGTGCCGCGTTCGAGGCCGCCGACGACGGTGACGGTCTTGGCGATGTAGGAGTAGACGGCGAACATGCCGCCGAAGCCGACGGCGCCGACCGCCATGGTCAGCCACACCTGCAGGCTGCCGAAGAACTCGCGGGCCTCCTTGCGCCCGCTCGCCTCGGGGTCGCCCGGCATCGACGGCACCGCGAGGAGCACCATCGCGACGGTGGCGAGGGCGAGCAGGCCGCCGAGGAGGTACGTCGAGCGCCAGCCGACCTGCTGGCCGAGGAAGGTCGCCAGAGGCACGCCCACGACGTTGGCCACGGACAGCCCGAGCATCACGCTGGCGACCGCCCGCCCGCGCCGCTCGCGCACGACCAGGCTGGCGGCGACCAGGCTGGCGACGCCGAAGTACGCACCGTGCGGCAGGCCGTCGAGGAAGCGGGCCACCGCCAGCACGCGGTAGCCGGGAGCGGCGGCGCTGAGCAGGTTGAAGACGGCGTACGCGGCCATCAGGCCGACGAGCATCGCGCGCCGCGGCACGGCCGCACCGAAGAACGCGAGGATCGGTACGCCGACCACGACCCCCAGCGCGTAGGCCGAGATGACATGCCCCGCGTCCGGCACCGAGACGCCGACGCCGTGGGCGATCTCGGGCAGCACGCCCATCGTCATGAACTCGGTGGTGCCGATGGTGAACCCGCCGACCGCGAGCGCCAGGATCGCCAGCGCGGGTCGGTGGTGGGACACCTCCGGGCGCCCCTCGGTCGAGGTCGTCGTCGGCGAGGAGGTCACGAGGGAGGCTAACCGCCGGGGGTGCGGTCCTATTCCACGACGTCGGACGTCTGCGCCCCCCGCCGCGCGCGCTCCTCGTAGGCCGCTCGCGCCCGGGGGTCCGCCGAGCTCAGCACGTCACCGGCGCGGATCATCCTGGTCATCGCGTCCTGGACGACGCGCGGCAGGGCCAGGGTGGTCTTGCTCAGGCCCTGGCTCCAGCGGGGCACCCACAGCTCGGGCTGCGGCTTGCGCACCGCCGACTCGATGACCGCGGCGACGTCCTCGGGCAGGACGGCCTTCACGCCGCGCGCCGCCGGGACGCCGGCGGCGAGCTCGGTGCGGACCACGGTCGGCAGCACCATGCTCACCTCGATCCCCTGGGGGGCGAGCTCCTGGCGCAGCGCCTCACTGAACCCGACGACGGCGAACTTCGACGCCGAGTAGGTCGCGCCGTGGGCCAGCGCGACCCGGCCGACGGCGGAGGCCACGTTGATGATGTGGCCGTGGCCGCGCGCGGCCATCGACGGCGCGACGGCCTTGGTGCCGAAGATGACGCCGTGCAGGTTGACGTCGACGATCGCCTTCGCGGTCGCGTGCGACTCCTCCAGCACCGACCCGAGGGGCATGATGCCGGCGTTGTTGACCAGCACGTCGAACGGGCCGAGGTGGGCGACCTCGCCGAGGAAGGCCGACCACGACTCGGGGTCGGTGACGTCGAGCCGCGCGCCGGCGACGCGCTCGCCGTACTCGTCGGCGACCTGGGCGACGAGGTCGGCGTCGAGGTCGCCGAGCGCCACCCGGGCGCCCTGCCGGGCGAAGCGGTCGACGGTGGCCCGGCCGATGCCGCGGGCACCTCCGGTGACGATGACGGACAGATGGGCGAGGGAGCTGGTCATGACGATGGGTCCTTCGGTTCAGATTCGGGCGAGGTCGATGGGCTGGCCGTCGGTCGGGAACGGCAGCGAGTGGTTGTCGAGCGGAGCGACGTACGACGGGTCGACGCTCCAGCGGCGCGAGCGCAGCAGGTGGTGCAGGATCGCCTTGACCTCGGCGCCGCCGAAGTAGAGGCCGATGCACTTGTGCACGCCGCCGCCGAAAGGCGCCCAGGCGTAGCGGTGGCGACGGTCCTCGGCACGCTCCGGGGCGAAGCGCTCGGGGTCGAAGCGCTCGGGGTCGGTCCACAGCTCGTCCATGAGGTGGGAGAACTGCACCCCCACGGCGACCCGGGTACCGGCCGGGATCCGGACGCCCTCGACCACGGTGTCCTTGACCGTGCGCCGGGCGAGGACGGGCACCGGGGCGCGCAGCCGCAGGGCCTCGCGCATCACCAGGTCGAGGGAGACCAGGCCGTCGAGCTCCGCGAGGGACGGCCGCGGGCCCAGGGCCAGCGACTCGGCCCGGCAGCGCTCCTGCCACTCGGGATGCTGGCCGAGGAGCTGCAGGATCGTGGAGGTGGTGATGGTGGAGGTGTCGTGTGCCGCCATCATCAAGAAGACCATGTGGTTGACCACGTCGTCGTCGCTGAACCGCTCGCCGTCGGAGGTCTCGATGTGGCACAGCACCGAGAAGAGGTCGTCGGTGCGGGTGCGCCGCTTGGCCGGGAGGTAGCTGCGCAGGAAGTCCTCGAGCACCGCCCGGCTGCGGTAGGCCCGTCCCCAGCGGGTGAAGGGGACGTTGGCCCGCACCACGCCGGAGGCGGCCTGCACGCAGTCGATGAACGCGGCGTTGACGCGGGCCATCTCCTGCGCGGAGGTCTGCTCGGCGCCGCCCATGAAGATGTCGGCGGCGATGTCGAGGGTGAGCTCCTTGAGCGCCGGATAGCAGCGGAAGTCGGCCCGGTCGGCCCACTCGGCGATCCCGCGCTCGATGGCGGGGTGCATCAGCTCGACGTAGCCAGAGAGCCGGTCGCGGGTGAACGCCTCCTGCATGATCCGGCGGTGGAGGTGGTGCTCGGTGCCGTCGAGCAGCATCAGTCCCCGCTGGAAGAAGGGGCCGACGAGCTCGCCCCAGGCGGGTCCGTTGACGAAGGCCTTGTCGGCGTTGCGCAGCGCGGTCTCGACCGCGCTGGGGCCGAGCAGGAACACCCAGGTGCTGCCGAGGAACGGGAAGGGCGCGACGGGGCCGTAGTGCTCCCACTGGTGTCGCATCAGGGCCGCGGGATCCCGGGCGTACTCGAAGGCGCGCCCCAGGAGCGGCCAGCCGCGGTCGCCGCGGCGCACTGCCGGCAGCTGCCGGACCTGTCGTTGGGTGCTCACGGGGGCAAGCCTCATTCAGGAAGGACGCCCTGTCAACCTTTGCGGGAGCCATTGCCCCCGTGCCAGAGTGAGACCATGGCGGTGCAGTCGGGGACCTACAAGGGGGTCAGCGCCGAGGAGCGCACCGCCGAGCGCCGACGCCGGCTGCTCGACGCCACGCTGTCGGTGTGGGCCGACCCGGCGTCGCGGACGACGATGACCGCCGTGTGCGCGGCCGCCGGGCTGACCGAGCGCTACTTCTACGAGAGCTTCGCGAACCTCGACGCCGCGCAGAGCGCCGTGCTGGAGATGGTCGCGGTCCAGATCGAGAACGTCAGTCTGGCCGCCGCCGAGCAGGCCGGGCCCGACCCCGCCGCCCGGATCCGCAGCGCCGTGCGGGCCTTGATGGACCTGCTCGTCGAGGACCCCCGCAAGGGCCGGGTCGCCATCATCGAGGCCGGCACGATGCCCTCGCTGCGCGGGCGGCGCACCGAGCTGCTGCGCCACTTCGCCCACCTCGCCGCCGCCGAGGCGCACGAGCTGGAGGGCCTGCGCCGCCGCGACCGCGAGGACGACCTGGCCGGCCTGCTGTTCATCGGCGGCATGGCCGAGGTGGTCACCGCATGGCTCGACGGGGCGCTCGACGTGACGGTCGAGGAGCTCGTCGAGACGGCCACCCGCAGCTTCCTGGGCCTCTACGGCTGAGCGGCCGCTCCCGGCTCAGCCGGCGAGGTGCCCCCACTCCCCCTGCAACGACGACCACGGCCCGACCGCGGCGATCTCACCGTCGACGAGGACGACGACCCGGTCAGCCTGCGCCAGGGCCGCGCGCTTCGAGGTCGCCCCGATCACCGTGGTGTGCCGCTCGCGCAGGGCCGCCCACAGCTCGATCTCGGTGGCGGCGTCGAGCGCGCTGGACACGTCGTCGGCGAGCAGCAGCTCGGCGTCGGCAGCCAGGGCCCGGGCCAGGGCGAGACGCTGGACCTGCCCGCCCGACAGCCGGACACCACGGTGTCCGATCACGGCGTCCGGGCCACCCGCGTCGGCGAGGTCCTCGGCCATCCGGGCAGTCTCGACCGGCTGGGCGATGGCGCGGTCGTGGCCGAGCAGGATGTTGTCGGCGAAGGTCCCCGACAGCACCCGCGGCACCTGGGCGACGTGAGCGACCTGGCTGGGCCGCAGGAAGGTCTCCGGGTCGGCGACGTCCTGCCCGTTCCAGCGCAGGGCACCGCGGTGGTCGATCAGGCCGGCCACCGAGGACAGCAGGCTGGACTTGCCCGAGCCGACCTGCCCGACCAGCAGCACCAGCTCGCCGCGCTCGACGGCCAGGTCGACGCCGGTGGCGCCGATCGTGCCGTCGTCGTGGACGGCGGCGTAGCCGGCCAGCTCGAGGCGCTGCAGCGGGACCCTGGTCGGCGCGGGCGGATCGGGGGCCGTGCCGGCGACGAGGTCGATCCCCTCGGCCATCGCCATCAGGTCGCGTCCGCCCGCGAACCGCGCGGTCGCCCGCTGCCAGGCCCGCACGCCGGGTGCCTCGGTGACGACGGCGCCGGCGACCCGGCCGAACCAGTCGAAGCCGTTGACGGCCGTCGCGACGAGCAGCGCCGTGGCCAGGCCCCAGACGTCCCCCAGGTAGAGCGCCCAGGCGGCGACCACCCCGACCTGCACCATCACGATCGGCACGCCGTCGAGGAAGGCCTGCACCCGGTGCTCGAACACCGCCGCCTCGACCCGGCCGTCGTCGACCTTGCGGAGGTGGGCGTGGACCTGCGGGGTGCGGCCGGCGAGCTTGACGGTGCGAGCCGACTCGACGGCGGAGACGACGGCGCGGCCGAAGCGGGCCCGAGCGGCCGAGGAGCGTGCGGCCGAGCGTCCGGCGATCGGGCGGCCGATCGAGGAGGCCAGGGCGCTGGTGGTCATCACCACCAGCAGCACGCCGCCCGCCAGCCAGGTGCCGGCGGCGAGCATCGTGATCGCGGCGATGAGGAGACCGTTGGTGAAGTCGACCCAGCGGTCGGCGTACCGGGCGTAGCGGTCGGCGTCCATGGACCGGGCGACCACCTCGCCGGGGGGCGTGCGCGGCAGCCGGTGGGTGCGGATCTGCCCGAGCAGCACCGACATCCGCACCCGGAGCATGACCTCGATCCACCAGCGCGGGTAGCGGCGGAAGGCGTCGGCGAGCAGGATCGGCGCGACCAGCAGGCTGACCACGAGGACGGCGACCAGCGCGACCGCCGACTCCCCCGCCTCCAGCCGCTCGACCACCCGGCCCCAGAGGAAGCCGGTGATCGCGCCGAGCGGGGCGAAGACCGTGCCGCCGAGGAAGAGCACCACCGACCAGGCCCCCCACCACGGACGCACCCAGAAGGCGTTCCAGGTGCCCCGCGCCAGGGAGGAGCCGGTGCCGACCTCGGGCCGCTGCGGCGGTTCTCCGGTACGCCGCCGGCCGCCGACCGCGCCCTCGACCTCGATCGCCTCGGCGTCGTCGAAGCCCTCGGTGTCACTGGCCGCGAGCAGCCGGCGAAACGGCCCGTCGACGACGGCGAGCTCGTCGCGCGGTCCGTGCTGGATGACCCGGCCGTGGTCGAGCACGGCGACGGCCTCGGCCCGCTCGATCGTGCTGAGCCGGTGGGCGACCAGGATGCCGGTGCGACCGCTGATCAGCCGGTCGGCGGCCGCGACGACCCGGGCCTCGGTGACCGGGTCCATCCGCGCCGTGGCCTCGTCGAGGACGACGACCTGGACGTGGCGCACCAGCAGCCGCGCGAAGGCGACCAGCTGCTCCTCCCCCGCCGACAGCGTGGTGCCGCCGGGGCCGAGCAACGTGTCGAGGCCGTCGGGCAGGCCGGCCACCCAGTCGGTGAGGCCGAGCTCGTCGACGGCCGCCTCGACCTCCTCGCGGGGCACCGCGGCGAACAGGGTGATGTTGTCGGCGAGCGTGCCGGCGAGGATCTCGGTGCGCTGGGTGACGACGCCGACCCGGCGGCGCAGCTCGTGGAGGTCGAGGGTCGTGATGTCGGCCCCGCCGAGGAAGATCGTCCCGGGCGGGGGCTCCGCGGCGCGCGAGAGCAGCGAGGCGAGGGTCGACTTGCCCGAGCCGGTGCGCCCGACGAGCGCGAGGGTGTGGCCCTCCTCGACGTACAAGGTCACGTCCTGCAGCGCGAACGAGCCCTCGGTGTAGGCGAAGTCGAGGTGCCGGATGCGCAGGTCGAGCGCGCCCGACGGCACCGCTGCGCCCCCCTCAGGCTCGGCCTCGACCGCGAGCAGCTGGCGCAGCCGCAGCACCGCCCCCAGCCCGGCCTGGATGTCGGGCAGCTGGTGGGCGAGGTTGTTGATCTGGCCGACGAAGATCGTCGTCACCAAGAACAGCGTGACCAGCTGCGCCACACCGAGGTGGTCGCCGCTGACCAGCACGACGCCACAGATCGCGATCGCGGCGAGCAGGCCGTGGAGCAGCAGGCCGACCTTGATCGCCAGCCGCGCCTCGATCATGAGGACGCGGCGGAACTTCTCGTGGACGTCGGCCGAGAGCTGCGCGAGACGGCGTACGGCGAACGCCTGGCCCAGGCTGGTGCGCAGGTCGTCGCGCCCGGCGACGCCCTCCTCCAGGGCCGCAGCGTGGTCGGTCCAGGCGGCCTCCTCGATCACCTTGCGGCGGGCGATCTCGACCAGCGCGGGACGCATCACCCAGACCGTCACGGTGCCGACGAGCGGGAACAGCAGGAAGGCGGGCCACCAGGTGAAGCCGGCGACCAGCCACATCGGCACCGAGGCGAACCCGGTGCGCATCGCCAGCCAGATCTGCTGGCGCAGCAGGGTGCCGACCTCGTGGGTGTCGTCGTCGACCCGGTCGAGGACCTCGCCGACGGCCTGCTCGGTCAGGTGGGCCAGCGGCTGCTGGAGCGCGGCGCTGAGCAGGTCACCGCGCAGTCGGCCCTCGGCGCGGTCGACGACCCCGGCCCAGACCACGCGACCGGCGGTGTCGATGGTGGCGGCACCGACGACGAAGAAGGCGAGCCAGGCGACCAGGTTCCCCGTGGGGTGGTCGGCGATCCGCCCGGCCACGACGGTGCCGAGCGCCTGCCCGAGGGCGGCGACCGCGACCGCGGCCACGGCGAAGCCCGCGGCAGGCGTGCGCAGGCGGCGCCAGTCGACGCTGCGCGCCGGGTCGCCACCGACAGCGGGCCGCTCAGGAGCATCGGGGCGGGTCAGCGTCGTGGTCATCGCGACCAGCGTAGGTTCCGGCGCCGACACTTCGCCTCCGAATAAATTCCGGCGAAGGCGGCGTCCGGCAGGCGATTGCGGACTCGTCTGCGGCCTACAGGTGCTTGCTGGCCTCACGGCGGCTCAGCGGGCTGAGGTCGTGGGTGGCGGCGTAGTCGCGGACCCAGTCCGGGTACTGCCGTGCCACCTCGCGCAACGACCACCCGACCGCCTTGCGGATGAAGAACTCGCGGTCGGCGAGGTTGGGCTCGAGCACCGCAGCCAGCAGCTCGAGGTCGACCCGCTCCTTGCGCCCCAGCTGGGAGATGATCGCGAGACGGCGTACCCACAAGGACGTCGGGTCGGTGGACCAGCGCACGACGACGGTCGCGGTCTCGGACGGGTGGGCGTCGTGCAGGTCGGCGATCCGGTGGGCGGCCTCGTCGACGTGGTCCCACCAGGCGCCGGTGCGCGCGACGTGCTCGTGGAAGGGCACCAGCGACAGGTCGCCCTTGAGCGGCCGCAGGCCGAGCAGCGCGGCCGCGGCGTACCTCTCCTCGCGGTGGGTGGCGTCGTCCCACAGCTCGCGGGCGGAGAGCGCCAGGACGCCCGGGTCGTCGATCCCGAGCTCGCGCACCAGCGCGCGGACCAGGCGGCGCACCTCGGGGACGCGCACCCCGAGGAAGGGCATCGCGGACTTCATGTAGGCCTGCTGGCCCGGCGCCAGGGACGCGTCGGCCGCGGCCCGCAACGAGGTGCGGACCGCGGCCGGCAGCGACACGGTCGTGCTCAGAACGACGCGAGGGCCTCGTTGAGGGTCGCGCTCGGGCGCATCACGGCCGCGGCCTTCGCCGCGTCCGGCCGGTAGTAGCCGCCGATGTCGGCGGGCTTGCCCTGGACGGCGATCAGCTCCGCGGCGATCTTGTCCTCGTTGGCGCGCAGCGTCTCGGCCAGCGGCTTGAACGCGGCCGCGAGGGCGGCGTCCTCGGACTGGTTGGCCAGCTCCTCGGCCCAGTAGAGCGCGAGGTAGAAGTGCGAGCCGCGGTTGTCGGTGGTGCCGAGCTTGCGGCCGGGCGAGCGGTCCTCGTTGAGGAAGGTGCCGGTGGCCCGGTCGAGCGTGTCGGCGAGGACCTGCGCCGCGGGGGCGCCGGCCTGCTCGGCGTACTTCTCCAGCGACGGGACGAGCGCGAAGAACTCTCCCAGGCTGTCCCAGCGCAGGTAGTTCTCCTCGACCAGCTGCTGCACGTGCTTCGGCGCCGAGCCGCCCGCGCCGGTCTCGAACAGGCCGCCACCGGCGATCAGCGGGACGACGGAGAGCATCTTGGCCGACGTGCCGAGCTCGAGGATCGGGAACAGGTCGGTGTTGTAGTCGCGCAGCACGTTGCCGGTCACCGAGATGGTGTCCTCGCCCTTGCGCATCCGCTCGAGGGTGTACGCCGTCGCGAGGGCCGGCGCCAGGATCTTGATCTCGAGGCCGGCGATGTCGTGCTCGGGCAGGTAGGCGTTGACCTTCTTGATCAGCTCGGCGTCGTGCGCGCGCGTCTCGTCGAGCCAGAAGATGGCCGGGGTCTGCGAGGCGCGGGCGCGGGTCACGGCGAGCTTGACCCAGTCCCGGACGGGGATGTCCTTGGCCTGGCAGGCACGCCAGATGTCGCCGGCCTCGACGTCGTGCTCGATCAGCACGTCGCCGTTGGCGGACAGGACGCGGACCGTGCCGGCGGCCGGGATCTCGAAGGTCTTGTCGTGCGAGCCGTACTCCTCGGCCGCCTGCGCCATCAGACCGACGTTGGGGACCGTGCCGATGGTCGCGGGGTCGAGCGGGCCGTTCTTCTTCACGTCGTCGATGACGGCCTGGTAGACGCCGGCGTAGGAGGAGTCCGGGATCACCGCGAGGGTGTCGTCCTCGCCGCCGTCGACGCCCCACAGCCGGCCGCCGTTGCGGACCAGGGCGGGCATCGACGCGTCGACGATGACGTCGGAGGGGACGTGCAGGTTGGTGATGCCCTTGTCGGAGTTGACGTAGGACAGGCGCGGGCCGGCAGCGAGGGCGGCCTCGAAGGCGGCCTTGATCTCGGCCCCGTCGGCAAGGGCGTCGAGGCCGGACAGGATGGCGCCGAGACCGTCGTTGGCCGAGAGGCCCGCGGCGGCCAGCTGGTCGCCGTACTGGGCGAAGACGTCGGCGAAGTAGGCCTTCACCACGTGGCCGAAGATGATCGGGTCGGAGACCTTCATCATCGTCGCCTTGAGGTGGACCGAGAACAGCACGTCCTGGGCCTTGGCCTCGGCCAGCGCGTTGCGCAGGAACGCGTGGAGGTGCGCGACCTCGAGCTTGGTCCCGTCGACGATCTCTCCGGCGAGGACCTCGAGCCCGTCCTTGAGGACGACCGTCTCGCCGGCTGCCGTCTCCAGCACGATCGAGAGGGTGTCGTCCTGGGCGAGGGTCACGGACCGCTCGTTGCTGAAGAAGTCGTGGGCGCCCATGGTCGCCACGTTGGTCTTCGAGCCCTCGGCGAAGGGCTTGTTGGTGTGCGGGTGGGCCTTCGCGTAGTTCTTGACCGACGCCGGCGCGCGGCGGTCGGAGTTGCCCTCGCGCAGGACCGGGTTGACGGCGGAGCCCTTGACCTTGTCGTACTTGGCGCGGATCTCCTTCTCCTCGGGCGTCGCGGGCGCCTCGGGGTAGTCGGGGACGGCGAAGCCCTGCTCCTGCAGCTCCTTGATCGCGGCCTTGAGCTGCGGGATGGAGGCGGAGACGTTGGGCAGCTTGACGATGTTCGCCTCGGGCGTCTTGGCGAGCGCGCCGAGCTCGCTGAGCGCGTCGTCGGCGAGGCCGAACTGGGCGAGGATGCGCGCCGCGACGGAGATGTCACGGGTCTCGATCTCGACGCCGGCCTTGGCGGCGAAGGCCTCGACGATCGGCAGGAAGGAGTACGTCGCGAGCAGCGGCGCCTCGTCGGTGTGGGTGTAGATGATGCTCGACATGTCCGGGCGTCACTCCTGGGCCGTGGGTGGGATTCTTGACGTCAAGATACCTGATGCCGGGGCGCACGTCCCCTTCGGTGGCCACAGTAATGACTAGGCTGACCTGTGTAACCCGGCGGTTTTCGGGAGCCCCACGGAGGAGAAGGTCCAGCCCATGTCAGAAGAAGCAGTGGACACGTCCACGCCCCCATCCGTGCCCCAGAAGCTCCTCGCTGAGCTCCTCGGCACCTTCGTGCTCGTCTTCGTCGGCTGCGGCGCGGCCGTCACCACCGGCGCCGACGTCGTGGCCACCGGCCTCGCCTTCGGCATCGCGATCGTGATCATGGCCTACTCCTTCGGACGGGTCTCCGGCGGTCACTTCAACCCGGCCGTGTCGCTCGGCGCGGCACTCGCGGGACGACTCTCCTGGAGGGAGACCGGCCTGTACGCCGCGGCCCAGACCGTGGGCGCGCTGATCGGCGGCCTGGTCCTCGCGCTCACCGTCCTCGCCAGCGACGTCGGCTGGGAGTTCGGCGACCCGCTCGGCAGCAACGGCTTCGGCGAGGGCGGTCAGGTCGAGGTCGGCGGCGCGCTGCTGATCGAGATCGTGCTGACCTTCATCTTCTTGCTGGTCATCCTCGCCGTCACCGACGAGCGCAACCGCGCCGTCGCGGCCCAGGCGCCGCTCGCCATCGGCCTCGCGCTCGCCGCGATCCACTTCGTCGGCATCAACGCGACGGGCACGTCGGTCAACCCGGCCCGCTCGATCGGCGTCGCCTTCTTCTCCGGCAGCGACGCGATCCAGGACCTGTGGCTGTTCATCGTCGCGCCGCTCGTCGGTGCCGCGATCGCGGGCGCCGTGTACCCGCTCACCTTCGGTCGCGACAAGGACCCGGTCCCCGGCTCGGGCCTGAACTTCGGCGCGGGCGGCTCCTCCGACCCGGCGTTCACGCAGCAGTGGAACCAGCAGGCCTACGGCCAGCAGGCGTACGGCCAGCAGGTCCAGCAGGTCCAGCAGGTCCAGCAGCAGTCGGTGCCGCAGGCCCAGCCGATCATCCAGGACGGCTGGCAGTGGGACCCCGCCTCCCAGCAGTGGATCCCCGCGCAGCAGCAGCCCGCGGCCCCGGCCACGCCCGACCAGGGTGGCTGGGCTCCGCCGGCCAGCGACCAGACCCAGGTGCGTCCGCCGCAGTGACGCGGTGAGCAGACACGTTCCCGAGGGCGTGGAGTCGCGGCAACGCGGCCCATGCCCTCGGGCGTTCTCCGGCCCGTCGGGCGCGCTGGCCGGCGTTGCAGTAACACGCCGTCCACCCGACCACCCGCCCCTTGTCAGCAGCGGGGACGGCGTGTCGGCGGCGTTTCGTGCTGAGAGCAGCCGACCAGTGCGGTGGACGGCGTGTTACTGCTGTCCCGGCTCGTACGCGACCAGTCCCGCTTCTCCTGTCCGGACCAGTCCGGTGCCGCGGGCATAGACCTCGGTGCGTCCCCCGGCCGCGTCCTCGACCTCCAGCCGCACCGTCGTGTCGTACGACGCCAGCGGGACCGTGACCTTCTCGCCCATCGCCCGCACCGTGGCGACCTCGGCCAGACCGGGTGCGGACGCGGTGCGGAAGCCGTCCCCGACGCGGGGCGTCGCGGGCATCGCGAGGCCCGCCTCGGCGCCGTTCTCGCCGGCCTGCCACTCCCCCACGCGGCCGAACCACCACACGTTGCCGGCACGGTCCTGCGCGTACAGGTCCCGCACGACGCCGCCGTCCGCGCCGGTGCGGACCAGGGTCGTGGTCGCGATGCCGGCGACGTCGGGGCCGGTCTCCACCGTCAGGGTCAACGCGGGCTGCCCTGTCCCCAGGTCGGCGTACTCCCACCGGGAGCCGGGCTCCAGCGGGAACCACGGGTTGTCCACGGCAGCGACGAAGTCGGCCGGGCCCGGGTCGGGGGTCGGGATCACCAGGCCGTCGACACCGGTCGGCGCACTCGGCGCGGAGGCCGACCCGCAACCGGCCAGCACGGTCCCGGCGAGGGCGAGCGCCGCGAGAGCCGCGGGGACACGTGTCCGCATGGCGTCATCGTCGCAGCACCCGGACCGGCTCCCCGCGCGGGGCCGGGCGCTGCTAGCGTCGCAGGAGTCCATCGAGTTCCTTGAAGGAGTTTCCTCGTGAGCAGCACCCCGCTCAAGGTCGCCGTCACCGGCGCTGCCGGTCAGATCGGCTACAGCCTTCTCTTCCGCATCGCCAGCGGCGCCATCGCCGGTGACCGTCCCGTCGAGCTGCGCCTGCTCGAGATCGAGCCCGCGCTCAAGGCGCTCGAGGGCGTCGTCATGGAGCTGGACGACTGCGCGTTCCCGAACCTGGCCGGCGTCGAGATCGGCTCCGACCCGGAGAAGATCTTCGACGGCGTCAACCTCGCCCTCCTCGTCGGCGCGCGCCCGCGCGGCCCCGGCATGGAGCGCGGCGACCTGCTGTCCGCCAACGGCGCGATCTTCACTGCCCAGGGCAAGGCGCTCAACGCCGTCGCCGCCGACGACGTCCGCATCGGCGTCACCGGCAACCCGGCCAACACCAACGCGCTGATCGCCGCGAGCAACGCCCCCGACATCCCCAAGGAGCGGTTCTCGGCGCTGACCCGCCTCGACCACAACCGGGCGATCTCCCAGCTGGCCGCCAAGACCGGCTCGGCCGTCACCGACATCAAGAAGATCACGATCTGGGGCAACCACTCGGCCACCCAGTACCCCGACATCTTCCACGCCGAGATCGCCGGCAAGAACGCCGCCGAGGTCGTGGGCGACCAGGCCTGGATCGCCGACACCTTCATCCCGACCGTCGCCAAGCGCGGCGCCGCGATCATCGACGCCCGGGGCGCCTCCTCGGCCGCGTCGGCCGCGTCCGCGACCTGCGACGCCGCCCGCGACTGGCTCAACGGCACCCCCGCCGACGACTGGGTCTCGATGGCGGTCGTCTCCGACGGCTCCTACGGCGTGCCCGAGGGCCTGGTGTCCTCGTTCCCCGTCACCACCGCGAACGGCGACTGGACGATCGTCCAGGGCCTCGAGATCGACGACTTCTCGCGCGGCAAGATCGACGCCTCCGTCGCCGAGCTGGCCGACGAGAAGGCCGCGGTCACCGAGCTGGGCCTGATCTGACCACCCGCTGATCACAGCCGTACGACGAAGGGCCGGTGCCACGCGGCACCGGCCCTTCGTCGTACCTGCGAGGCTCTCAACCCTGCTCGGGGATGCTCCCGGCGAGCAGGACCAACCCGACCGCGACGGCGACCAGGATGCCGACGTCGAGGAACCGGTTGCGGACGGCGAGCATGCCGGCCTCCCTCTCCGGCAGCCCCAGGCGCAGCACGGCAGCGGTCACCAGGCCCGCGGACATGATCCGCAGGCCCAGGCGCCAGTCCGAGACGGCCGCGAGGACCAGGCCGGTGCCGACGACGACCAGGACGGCGATGTAGCAGGCGCCGCCGATCGTCGAGGGGTACCGGCGCGGCTCCTCGGCCGGCTCGGGGTGCTCGTCGTTCAGTGCGCTGCCTTCCCGTTCGCGGCCTGCTTCTCCGCCATCGAGACCACGTTGGCCAGCAGCATGGCGCGGGTCATCGGGCCGACGCCCCCCGGGTTGGGCGAGACCCATCCGGCGACGTCCCAGACATCGTCGGCGACGTCGCCGGCGATCTTGCCGTCGACCCGGCTCACGCCCACGTCGAGGACAGCGGCCCCCGGCTTGACCATGTCGCCGGTGACGATGCCGGGCACGCCGGCCGCGGCGACCACGATGTCGGCCTTGCGCACGTGGGCGGCGAGGTCGACCGTGCCGGTGTGGCACAGGGTCACGGTGGCGTTCTCCGAGCGCCGGGTGAGCAGCAGCCCGAGCGGACGGCCGACGGTGATGCCGCGACCGACCACGACCACCTCGGCGCCCGCGATCGGGACGTCGTGGCGGCGGAGCAGCTCGACGATGCCGTACGGCGTGCACGGCAGCGGGGCCTCGTTGCCGAGGACCAGCCAGCCGAGGTTGGTCGGGTGCAGGCCGTCGGCGTCCTTGGCCGGGTCGATCAGGCCGAGCACCCGGTTCTCGTCGCGCCCGCGCGGGAGCGGGAGCTGGACGATGTAGCCGGTGCAGGCGGGGTCGGCGTTGAGGCCGGCGACGGCCTCCTCTATCTCCTCCTGGGTGGCGACCTCGGGCAGGTCGACGCGGATCGAGGCGATCCCGACCTCCGCACAGTCCTTGTGCTTGCCGTTGACGTACCACCGCGAGCCGGGGTCGTCGCCGACCAGCACCGTGCCGAGCCCGGGAGTGATCCCCTGCTCGCGCAGCTTCTCGATGCGGACCCGCAGCTCGTCCTTGATGGCGGCCGCGGTCGCGTTGCCGTCGAGCTTGTGTGCACTCACGGGTCGATCCTTCCAGATAGGGGTTCAGCGGTCATGGCGGGAAGCCGGCCCGACAGAGCGGGCCGGCTGTCGTGGGGAACGCCGTGCGACGGAGCGGGCCGGCTGTCGTGGGGAACGCCGTGCGACGGAGCGGAGAGAGCGAGGAACGAGCGACCGGAGCGAAGGAGACGGCGTTCCCCACGTGCCGGGGTCGTGCCGCCAGACCAACGCCACCACGCTGCCGAGCCGACCGCGCGGCCGGCAGCGTGGCGCGAGGAACGAGCGACAGGCTCGGCCCATCGGGCTCAGTGGAAGAAGTGGCGGGTGCCGGTGAAGTACATCGTCACGCCCGCCGCCTGGCAGGCCGCGATGGTCTCCTCGTCGCGCACCGAGCCACCCGGCTGCACGATCGCCTTCACCCCGGCGTCGAGCAGGATCTGCGGGCCGTCGGCGAACGGGAAGAACGCGTCGGACGCCGCGACCGAGCCGCGGGCCCGCTCCTCGCCCTCGACGAGCGTGTTGGCGCGCTCGACGGCGAGCTTGCAGGAGTCGACGCGGTTGACCTGACCCATGCCGATGCCGACCGCGCCGCCGTCCTTGGCCAGCAGGATCGCGTTGGACTTCGCCGCCCGCACCGCGCGCCAGGCGAAGGCCAGGTCGGCGAGGGTCTGCTCGTCGGCGGCCTCGCCGGTGGCCAGCGTCCAGCGCGCCGGGTCGTCGCCCTTGGCCTGGAACCGGTCGGCGTGCTGCACGAGCAGGCCACCGCTGATCGGACGGGTCTCGACGCCGCCCTGCGCGAGCGGCTCGGCGAGGAGGATCCGGATGTTCTTCTTGCCCTGGAGCACCTCGACCGCGCCCTCGTCGTACCCGGGGGCGACGATGACCTCGGTGAAGATCTCGGCGACCTGCCGGGCCATCTCGACCGAGACGGGGACGTTGGTGGCGATCACGCCACCGAACGCGGAGACCGGGTCGCACCCGTGGGCGCGGCGGTGGGCCTCGGCCACGTCGGCGCCGACGGCGATGCCGCACGGGTTGGCGTGCTTGATGATCGCGACGGTCGGCGCTGCGCCGTGGTCGTACGCCGCGCGGCGGGCCGCGTCGGTGTCGACGTAGTTGTTGTAGGACATCTCCTTGCCGTGCAGCTGCTCGGCCGCGGCGAGGCCACCGGGGCCGAGGCCGGAGCGGTAGAGCGCGGCGGGCTGGTGCGGGTTCTCGCCGTACCGCAGGACGGCCTGCTTGTCCCAGGTGCCGCCGATCCAGGCCGGGAAGCCGGTGCTCACGCCGTCCTCGACGCTGGAGTCGGTGAGCACCGAGCCCATCCACGAGGCGACCTGCACGTCGTAGGTCGCCGTGTGGACGAACGCCTTCGCGGCCAGCGCCTTGCGCTCCTCGTAGGTGAAGCCCTCGCCCCGCGCGGCCTCGAGGGCCGACGCGTAGTCGGCGCCGTCGGTGACGATCGCGACGGAGGGGTGGTTCTTCGCGGCGGCGCGCACCATGGACGGCCCGCCGATGTCGATCTTCTCGATGCAGTCGTCGACGCCCGCGCCGGAGGCGACGGTCGCGGCGAACGGGTAGAGGTTGACCACGACCAGGTCGAACGGCGCGACCTCGAGCTCCTCGAGCTGCCGGACGTGGTCGGGCAGGCGGCGGTCGGCCAGGATGCCGGCGTGCACGCGCGGGTGCAGCGTCTTCACGCGGCCGTCGAGGCACTCGGGGAACCCGGTCAGGTCCTCGACCTTGGTGACCGGCAGACCGAGGCCCTCGATGAGGGCGGCCGAGCCGCCGGTCGAGACCAGCTCGACGCCGGCCTCGTGGAGCCCGCGGACCAGGTCCTCGAGGCCGGTCTTGTCGAAGACGGAGACCAGCGCACGCTTGATCTGGATCCGGTCGGTCATGGTTCTCTCCTCATGGGATCGGTCGGTCGATCTCGATGAGGGGCACCCAGGCGGTCGATGCCGGCTCGTTCACTCCCCGGTGGTTGCCCACCCGCGCCAGTCGTGTGACGCGATTCTACGGCGGCCTCAGCCTCCGAGGCGAACTCGCCGGCCCTCGACGGTGAACCCCTCACGGGCCATGCGGCCGACCGACTCGACGAGCATCGCACGCTCGGCGACCTTGATCCGCTCGTGGAGGCTCTCGACGGTGTCGTCGTCCTCGACGGGCACCACGGTCTGGGCCACGATCGCACCGGTGTCGACACCGGCGTCGACGACGAACAAGGTGGCGCCGGTGACCTTCACGCCGTAGGCGAGGGCGTCCGCCGGCCCGTGCATGCCGGGGAACGACGGCGACAGGGCGGGGTGCGTGTTGACCGTCATCCCGCCGAACCGGTCGAGGAACTTCTCCCCCACCAGCTTCATGAACCCGGCGAGCACGACCAGGTCGGGCTCGAACGCGGCCACCTTGTCGGCGAGCGCCCGGTCCCAGTAGCCGCGGCTGCTGTGGTCGCTCACCCTCGCCACGAAGGTGGGGATGCCGGCCCGCTCCGCCCGGGCCAGGCCCTCGATGCCGTCGCGGTCGGCGCCGACGGCGACGACGCGGGCGCCGTACGCCGGGTCGGCGCAGGCGTCGAGCAGTGCTTGGAGGTTGGTGCCGGAGCCCGACACGAGGACGACGAGGCGAGGACGAGCGGGCACGCCCGGAGTCTAGGGCGTGGCCCGGGTCAGGACCGACGCGGCAGCCGCACGCGGACCGCGCGCAGGGCGGAGCGGACCCGGCCGTCGGCGTCGCGCTGCCACCAGCACACCACCAGCGCGCCGACGACGCCCCCGATGCCGAAGGAGGTGATCGCGTGGAGGAGGACGTCGAAGGTGTAGGGCCCGACGTCCTGCATCCGGCCCGGACCGACCGCGCCGCCGGCGAAGACCGAGAGCAGCGCGAGGACGACCCCGGCGCCGATCCCGCCGGCACAGCCACGGATCGCCGCACGGTCCCAGGCGAGGACCGGGCGGTCGCGCTGGAGCCGGCCGGCGACCAGCGCGGCGAGCAGGACGGGGGTGAGCATCAGCCAGTCGGTCCACCACGGCTGGCTGCCCTGGTCGGGCAGCGCGGCCAGCAACGGGAACATCGGCAACGGGCCGAGCACGACGGCGGTCGTGGAGACCGTGGTGCCGGTGCCGACGGTGAAGCCCGGGCCGAGCAGGTAGGCGCTGGAGAAGAGCAGCGCGTTCGGCAGCAGGAGCAGGGTGAGCGCCGTCATCAGGAGCACCGCACCGGCGTCGGCGTGCAGCTGCGAGACCACGTTGGCGGCGGTCGCGAAGTCGAGCACGAGGGCCGCGACCAGCGCGACCAGGCTGACCAGGGCCCAGCAGGCGAGGATCCGGCGGGCGACGAGGGCGGCATCGCGCACCGCCGTGGGTACGGCGGGCAGCCAGATCGCCGCGCGCCCGGAGCCGAAGGCGATGGCCGGGCCCCCGACGCCCAGGCCCAGCAGCACCGACCAGAGCACGACCCGGGCCGGGGCGGGCGAGGAGGCCGCGGTGGCGGCGATCGAGGTGGTGAGGACGCCGACGACGGCGTACCCGACGGCGAAGAGCCCGGCGGCGTAGGGGACGGTGAGGTCGCGGGCGCCGTCGGCGATCCGGTCGGCGTCGGGGCCGTGGCCCGAGATCGACTCGCCGACGCGGTGACCGATCCGCCAGACCACCCACGCGCAGAGCAGGGTGAGGCCGAGCGGCATCGCGGTGATCCGGACGCCCTCGACCGCGACGGTCGAGCCGTGGGCCAGCAGCCAGCCGTGGGCGCCGACGCGCAACGCACCGCTGGGCGCGCCCTCGCCGCCGGCGTCGGTGAGGAACCAGCCCACGACGGCGGCGGCCATGCAGACCAGCAACGGCGCCCCCGCGGCGATGATGCCGCCGAGGGTGGCGGTGGGCACCAGCGGGCGGTTGGTGGCCAGCCGGCGGCGCAGGTCGGCGTCGGAGGCTGCCCCGGAGCGCCCGGGTCCACTGCGGCGTGCCGGCGGCGACTGGAGGGACGTCATGGTCCGTCCATCTTCACGCGCCGCACGGGCCGCTTCGGCCCGCCACGCCGGGGAGCCCCGAGACACACCGGCGAGACGACGGACACGCAGGGACGGGTTGGGGGCGGTGACCGCCTTCGGCGTAGGTTGGTGCGGCCATGACCGCGGACGACCAGGTGACCCCGAGCACCGAGCAGCCCCGGTCCGCCTACGTGAGCAGCGCGGACCTGACGGAGAGCTTCGACACCTTCTACAAGGACGCCCGCGACCGGCTCCTGCTGCAGACCTTCGCGCTCACCGGTGACCTCGCGCTCGCGCGTGCCGCCGTCCGTGAGGCCTTCGTGGTGTCGTGGCACCACTGGCGCAAGACGGCGCGCCTGTCCGACCCGGAGTCCGTCGTGCGGCCCGACGCCTGGCGCAAGGCGCTACGTCGCGCCAGCACCCGGCCGTGGCACCGCAAGAAGGACCTCGGCGACGAGACCCGCCGCATCCTCGAGGCCCTCGGCGCGCTGTCGGTCCCCGAGCGCAAGGCGCTGCTGCTGACCCAGCTCGCCGCCGTGTCGATGGAGGAGATGGCCCAGGAGCTCGGGCTGCCCACCGAGTCGGCGGAGCGCGAGCTCCAGCAGGGCGCCGCCCAGTTCGCCACCGCGCTCGCGATCCCGACCTCCGCGATCCCGCTCTCGCTCAGCGCCCTCGCCGACGCCACCCGGACGGTGACCTGGCCGCGGGTGACGATCATCCGCCGCGCCGGCGCGGCCCGCCGCCGTGCCCACACCGTCGTCGGCGGCGCCGTGGCCGTGATCGCGCTGGTCGCCGGGGGCGCGGTCGCCACCGACACCACCGGCGTCCGGCCGACCCTCGACCGTGAGGGCGTGCCCGCGGCCGACGGCCCCCCGCCGGCCGGTCCCGCCATCACGACCCTGCCCGACACCTCGCTGGTGCCGGTCGACGCCCTCCAGCGGACCCTCACCGGCCGCGGCTGGCAGCAGGGCACGACGACCGACAACTCCACCGGCAACGGCCTGGTCCTCCCCTGCCAGCCCGCCCGGTACGCCGACCCGCAGGGCACCGCCGCCTGGGTCCGCACCTTCCGCGACAGCTCCAAGCCGACCGCGGTGCGCAACGCGGTCCAGGTGGCCGAGGCGTCCTCCTCCGAGCAGCGGGCGATGCGCACCTACCGCCACGCGCGCCGCTGGTTCGCGACCTGCCCCTCCCCCGTCGAGGACACCGAGACCATGCCGCGGATGCAGCTGGTCAGCACCTCCGACCTGCCCGGGGTGGGCGACCAGTCGACGCTGTTCGTGCTGCGCTCGCGGACCGAGGCGACGACGTACGTGGTGGGGCTGGCCCGTACCGGCCTGTTCACGACGGTCACCTCGATGTCCACCACCGTCGCGCCGGCGCAGGCCAACCGTGCCGGTGTGGCCCGGCTGCTGGCGACCGCCGTCGGCCGGATCTGCGCGCTGCCCGACGCCGGCAGCTGCGCCACCCCGGACCCGGTGCCGACCCCACGGGCACCGTTCCCCGCCGGCGGCAAGACGCCGTGGATGCTCTCCGAGATCGACCTGCCGCCGATCACACCCGACCCGGGCCCGTGGGTCGGCACACCGGCCGCCAAGCTCGCCGAGGACCGGATCGACGCCGGCGCCATCGGGTGCGACACCGTCCACCTCTTCGGCAGGTTCCGCGACCAGCCGATCCAGGGCAACGAGTTCCGCACCTTCGTCTTCAGCGGTGCCCAGCTGCCGCCGCAGGTCGGGCTCACCCAGACGGTCGGCAGCCTGCCCGGCGGCGCCGCCGGCGCGTTCGTGACCCGCTTCCGCGAGCAGATGACCGCCTGCCCCGACCTGGACGCGACCGCCGGCACCGAGGTCGAGGAGCTGCTCACCACCGGCAAGGGGCCGCAGGCGCTGTCCGCGTGGCACCTCAGCACCGCGCTGCCCGGCGACCGCACCATCGAGTACGACGTCGCCGTGCTGCGCCAGGGCAGCGCCGTCTCGGTCCTCGCCTACGTCGCCGCCCCCAAGGCGCAGATGGCCAACGAGGACTTCGTGGCCCTCGCCCAGCGCGCCCTCGAGCGACTGGCCCGCACCGCTCCCTACGATCCGAGCTGACCCGAACTTTTCCGGGAGGTCGTGCAACCTCCTCCCGGCGTGGGGCGTATCCACCTCGACAGTCCGCACCGCGGAGCACGAGAGGAGGTCGGCGTGGACGAAGCTGAGTTCGACGAGTTCTACGCGACCTCGTTGCGCCGCGTGACCGGGCAGGTCTACGCCATGATCGGCGACCTCGACGAGGCCACCGAGTGCACGCAGGAGGCCTTCGCCCGGGCCTGGGCGCACCGCCGCAAGCTGGACCGCGCGGAGTACCCCGAGGCCTGGGTACGGACCACCGCCTACCGGCTCGCCGTGAGCCGCTGGCGGCGCCGCAAGCGCGGGGAGCGGGCGCCCGACCGGGCCCTGCAGCCCGCCGGCACGGCGGCCGCCGTCGACGAGTCGCACGTCGCGCTCGTCGCCGCGCTGCGGCAGCTGCCCGAGGCCCAGCGTCAGGCGCTGGTCCTCCACCACATCGCCGACCTCCCGGTCCAGCAGGTCGCGGCCGAGGTCGGCGTACCCGAGGGAACCGTCAAGGCCCGGCTCAGCCGGGGGCGCGCGGCGCTCGCCGCGTTGCTGGCCGACGAGCCCGGCCTGGCGGGAGGAGGGGCGTCCCATGTCTGAGCACGACCCGATCGACGAGCTCACCCGCTTCGCAGCGGGGCTCGGCCGCGCAGGAGGAGACATGCCGCTCTCTGCTGCCGACGTGCGTCGCCGCGGCGACCGGATCCGCCGGCGTCGTACGGCGCTCGCGGTGGGCGGCGCCGTCCTCGCCGTCGCCGGCGTCACCACCCCCGTCCTGGTGCTGTCCGGCCACGGCGGCGCGGACCGCGACCTGGTCACCCGGGACCCCGCGCGCAGCGCTCCCCTCGGCCAGCAGGACCTGCTGACCGACGACGACACCGTCTACAGCGACGGTGCGGACTGGTTCGCCACCGCCACCGTCGAGGGGGACGGCCCGGCCGCCTTCCACCTGTGTGCCCGGGAGAGCCTCACCGGCCTCGGCGCCACCGCCGTCCTCCAGCGCACCTTCGAGCTGCGCAACACCGCCGACCCGACCGTGGAGGTCAGCGGCGAGCACTTCGTGGAGGCGATCGCGCAGTTCCCCGACGCCGCCCGCGCGGCCGCCGCCTACGACACGATCGCCGGCTGGGTGCAGGACTGCACGCAGCAGGCCGCCGCGACCGACACCCCCGACTACCGCGCGTTCGAGCCCCGGCCGCTCGACGCCGGCCTGGCCGACAGCGACGCCGAGGTCATCAGCGCCCAGTACGGCCCGGCGCCGAAGGAGATCGACCCCTACGGCGACGCGGCGTACCTCGCCGAGACCGGCCTGGTCCGGGTCGGCTCGCGGATCGCGGTGCTCGACTCGGCGATCGTCGGCCAGGACTACGACTTCACCGACCAGACCCCGGTCGAGCGGATGGTCCCGGTCGCCGCGCAGCGGCTGCAGCCCGGCACCGCGAGCCCGGGCGAGGCCAGGACGACCAGTGACCCGTCGGGCGCGCCGTCCGGTGACCGGTCCGGGGACGCCGGGCCGGCCACCACCGCGATCCCCGACGACTTCCCCCTCGCCACCGGCTGGCCCGAGCCCAGCGGGGACGGGTCCGCGCAGGGCCCCTCCCGAGACCTCCCGGCCCTGACCTTCACCGTCTGCGGCCAGGACGCCCCCGACCGGCCCGCACCCGCCGACAGGATGGGCGCCACCTGGAGCCAGCCCGAGGACGGGCGCCGCCGCCAGCTGTCGACGTACTCCACCGAGGCGGACGCGACCGCGGCCGCCGGCGCCCTCGTCGCCGCCTACCGCGACTGCGCCGACGAGCAGCCCGACGGGAACGGGTTCACCGCGCACCACGCGGTGCTGCCTGGCGAGCTCGGCGACGAGTCGTGGGTGCTGGGCTCCTGGAGCACCAGCGACGGCGCACCGGCGGTCGGCATCGACGCCACCTACGTCGTCCGGGTCGGTACCGCGCTGCTCGTGATCACCGGCAGCAACGAGGGTGGCGCCTCGGACCCCCAGGGCGACATCGCCACCACCGCGTCGGGCATGGCCGACGACGCAGCCGCGGCCCTCGCCGCGATGTGCGTGTTCACCGACGCCGGCTGCTGAACCCCCTCCACCCCTCTCCCGAAAGGCACGTCCGTGCACCAGCGCTCCACCCTGCCCGCGATCGCCCTCCTGGCCGTCGCCGCCCTGTCCGCGCTCACCGGCTGCAGCGACGACACCCCCGTCGCCTCCGACCCGGGCCCGGCCACCAGCCCGACCGCCCCGGCCACCACCCCGGCCGCCCTCACCGACGCCGTCCTGCTCACCGACGACGACACCGTCTACAGCGACGGCGCCGACTGGTTCCGGCTCGGGACCGGCGACGAGGACCTCGACGGCAACGGTGACCTCGCCCACCCGTGCGTTCCCGACGGCCTCACCGGCACCGGCGCGACGTCCGTGGTCCGCGCGGACTTCGAGCTGCGCAACACGAGCGACCCGTCGGTCGAGGTCACCAGCGACCTGATGGTCGAGCTGGTGGCGCAGTACGCCGACGAGGCGGCCGCCGAGGCCGCCTGGTCCACCGTCAACGGCCTGCTCGAGGAGTGCGCCGACCGGCCGGAGGCGATCACGGACTACCGGGCGCTGCAGACCCGCAAGGTCGACGTCCCCGGGGCCGACGCGGTCATCACCGACTCCCACTTCGGGCCGGTGCCGCGGGAGGTCGACCCGAACGGCGACGCGGCGTACATCATGGAGACCGGCGTCCTGCGCCGCGGCGACCGGCTGGTGCTGCTCACGTCGGTAGTCGTGGGCCAGGACTACGACTTCGTCGGCGGGACTCCGGTCGAGCGGATGTTGCCGAAGGCTTCGAGAAGGCTTGCCAACAGCTGACCGCGGGCGGATCATCGACCTATGTTCTGGTTCCTCGTGATCGCCGTCGTCCTCGCCGCCGCCCTGTGGACCTGGGCCAACCGGCACGGCCGGCAGGCCGCCGCGATCGAGCGGGCCCACGAGGCCAGCAAGGCCGAGGCCTCCACCTGGCGGGCGCCGCACTCCGGCGGGGGCCCGGTCCCCTGAGGCCGCCCACGACGCAGCACGAAGGCCCGCCGCCCCCTGACGGGGCGGCGGGCCTTCGTGCGTGCGGTGGTCGAGGAGGTCGCGCAGCGACCGTCTCGGGACCGTCAGAGCGCCTGCAGGAGCTCCCGAGCCAGCGCGGCGGTCTCGGACGGCGTCTTGCCGACCTTGACGCCGACGGCCTCGAGCGCGTCCTTCTTCGCCTGGGCGGTGCCCGCGGAGCCCGACACGATGGCGCCGGCGTGGCCCATGGTCTTGCCCTCGGGGGCGGTGAAGCCCGCGACGTAGCCGACGACCGGCTTGGTGATGTTGGCCTTGATGTAGTCCGCGGCCCGCTCCTCGGCGTCGCCGCCGATCTCGCCGATCATCACGATCACCTTGGTCTCCGGGTCCTCCTCGAAGGCCTGGAGCGCGTCGATGTGCGTGGTACCGACGATCGGGTCGCCGCCGATGCCGATGGCGGTCGAGAAGCCGAAGTCACGCAGCTCGTACATCATCTGGTAGGTCAGCGTGCCCGACTTCGACACGAGACCGACCGGGCCCTTGCCCGCGATGGTGTGCGGCGTGATGCCGGCGAGCGACTCGCCCGGCGTGATGATGCCGGGGCAGTTCGGGCCGATCATCCGGGTGGACTTGCCCTGCAGGTACGACCAGACCTCGGCCGTGTCCTGGACCGGGACGCCCTCGGTGATGACCACGATCAGCGGCATCTCGGCGTCGATGGCCTCGATCGCCGCGTCCTTGGTGAACGCCGGCGGGACGAAGAGGACCGACACGTTGGCGCCGGTCTCCTTCATCGCCTCCGCGACCGTGCCGAACACGGGGAGCTCGACGTCGTTGCCGTCGTGGTCCTTGTGCGTGACCGTGGTCCCGGCCTTGCGGGAGTTCACGCCACCGACGATCGTCGCGCCCGAGTCGAGCATGAGGGCGGTGTGCTTGGCACCCATGCCGCCCGTGATGCCCTGGACGATGATCTTGCTGTCCTTGTTGAGGTAGATGCTCATGTTCTCTGCTCTCTATCTCTGCCGGGGCTCAGGCGTTCGCCAGCTCGGCGGCCTTGTCGGCCGCGCCGTCCATGGTGTCGACCTGCGTCACGAGCGGGTGGTTCAGCTCGTTGAGGATCGCGCGACCCTGCTCGACGTTGTTGCCGTCGAGGCGGACGACCAGCGGCTTGGTGGCCTTGTCACCGAGGAGCTCGAGAGCGCCCTTGATGCCGTTGGCGACCTCGTCGCACGCCGTGATGCCGCCGAAGACGTTCACGAAGACCGACTTGACCTGCTCGTCGTTGAGGATGACGTCGAGGCCGTTGGCCATGACCTGCGCGTTGGCGCCGCCACCGATGTCGAGGAAGTTGGCCGGCTTGACGCCGCCGTGGTTCTCGCCGGCGTACGCGACGACGTCGAGGGTGCTCATGACCAGACCCGCGCCGTTGCCGATGATGCCGACCTGGCCGTCGAGCTTGACGTAGTTGAGGCCGAGGTCCTTGGCCTTCGCCTCGAGCGGGTCGGCCTCCTCACGGATCTCGAACGCCGCGTGGTCGGGGTGCCGGACCTCGGAGGCGTTGTCGTCGAGCGACACCTTGCCGTCGAGGGCCTCGAGCTTGTCGCCGGCCAGGCGGGCCAGCGGGTTGACCTCGACGAGGGTGGCGTCCTCCTCGACGAAGACCTTGTAGAGGTCCTCGATCATCTTCACGGCCTGCTCGAAGACGGGCTCGGGGAACTTCGCCTCGGTCGCGATCTCGCGAGCCTTGGCCGCGTCGACGCCCTTGCCGGGGTCGATGCCGATCTTCTTGACGGCGTCGGGGTTGGTCTTCGCGACCTCCTCGATCTCGACACCACCCTCGACGGACGCGATGCACAGGTACTGGCGGTTGGAGCGGTCCAGCAGGAAGGAGAAGTAGTACTCCTCCTCCGGCGGGGTCGCCGGCGTCACCAGGACGCGGTTGACCGTGAGGCCCTTGATCTCCATGCCGAGGATGTTGGACGCGTGCTCGAAGGCCTCGTCCGCCGTCTTCGCGAGCTTGACGCCACCGGCCTTGCCACGGCCACCGGCCTTGACCTGCGCCTTGATGACGGTCACGCCGCCGATCTGCTCGGCCGCGGCCCGCGCGTCCTCGGCGGTCTCGACGACCGTGCCGAGGGTGGTGGCCACACCGTGCTTCGCGAAGAGCTCCTTCGCTTGGTACTCCATCAGGTCCACTGATACGTCCTCACGTCTTGGTCAGAGGTTCGGTGCGCACAGCGGCACACCCCCGGGCACGATAGTCCTGACCCACGCGTAGGACGAGTCCGGGAACCGCTGGCTGGACCCGACGTGACCGGGCTCACGCCCCCGGGCCGTTTCGGAGTCCGCTCGGGTATCCCCAGCCGCCGGACAAGCGATTTCGGCGCCGTGCCGGCATCGGCTAAGGTCGGCACGCACGCTTCACCCGGCTGTCACCAGGCGGCCACCACGGCTGGGGCCGTCACTCGGGGCGCCAGTAGCTGGGTACACGGGGAGATGCGCGCCTGCACGATCGCCCCCCAAGGAGTCAGCAGTCGATGGGTAACCACCGAGCGGACCACACCGCGCCGCGCCCGGAATCGACTCTCGTCCCCTCCTCCCCGTCCCGCGCGGGCTCGACCACCTACGTCGGCAAGCGCGTGGCCAACCGGGTCGCGACCGAGGCCCCCTCGACGTACGTCGGCAAGCGGGTCGCCCGGCCGGCCGCGCCGGCGAGCGCACCTGCCGTCGGCCCCAAGGCTCCGGTCGAGGTCGTCGAGCCGACCCTCGCCGCCGAGGCCGTGACGCCGGTGCGCACCCTCGACCGGATGCCCACCGTCGAGCTCCCCGCGCTGCGGGACATCGCGCTCGCCGACTCCCTGTCGGACTCCTCGACCACGCTGCGCGCGGTCCAGCCGGCCGGCAAGCGCCGCGCCGTCAAGCACGCCGGCGCTCCCGGCCCGCTCCTGCGCGGCCTGCCCACGCTGCCCGTCGCCGTCGGTGTGGCCACGATCGCGATCGCGGTCGGTGGCGTCGTCACCTCGACCGACCCGCAGCTGGCCGCCGCCGGTGACCGGGTCACCTCCCCCAACGCCCTGACCGGCTCCTTCGGCAGCGCCGCGGTCGGCACCCGCTCCGAGACCGTGAGCCGCGACTCCGACCGCGACGCGCTCGCCCAGGGCGCCAGCGCCGCGCTCGTCAAGGAGGCCGAGCGCTCGGCCGCCGAGCGCACCACCGCGCTCAGCGACCTGACCGCCAAGGCACAGAAGGAAGCCTCCGAGATCGCGCTCAACAAGTGGGTGCTGCCGCTCGACAGCTACCGCCTGACCGCGACCTTCGGCGAGTACGGCCTATGGTCCAGCTACCACACCGGCCTCGACTTCGCCGCCCCTCCCGGCACCCCGATCCGCGCCGTGGCCAACGGCACGGTCAGCTCCGCCTCGTTCGACGGCGCCTACGGCAACAAGACCGTGGTCACCCTCGAGGACGGCACCGAGCTCTGGTTCTGCCACCAGACCTCATTCAACGTCTCCGCCGGCGACACCGTCCGCGCCGGCGAGATCATCGGCTACGTCGGCAGCACCGGCCACGTCACCGGCCCGCACCTCCACCTCGAGGTCCGCCCCGGCGGTGGCGACCCGGTCGACCCGGACGCGGCGCTGCGCCAGCACGGCGTCACGCCGTAGCGCGGAATCGCCCGAGCTTGCGAGGGCGAACCGCGATCCGGCGTGACATCGGTCGTCACGCCGTAGCGCGGAATCGCCCGAGCTTGCGAGGGCGAACCGCGATCCGGCGTGACATCGGTCGTCGAGTAGCCCGGCGCGACTGAGGAACGAAGTCGCGGCGGGCGTATCGAGACGCCCGCAACCGCCACACCCCCTGAGCTCGTCGAGTAGCCCGAGCCCCCAGGCGAGGGCGTATCGAGACGCCGGGAACCGCCACGCCCCTTGCCCGGGCACAGTCCCGGCAGCGGCTCACCGCATCTCGATACGCTCACCGCGGGTTCGCAAGCTCACCCGCGATCGCTACTCGATGACCGATGAAGCTGTAGCTCTCACTTCGTTCGAGCTACAGCTTCTCCACCGGGGCGTAGCGCAGCAGCAGCCGCTTCACGCCGTCCGAGCCGAAGTCGATCGACGCGACCGACTTCTCGGCCGCGCCCTCCACCGACACCACGGTGCCGAGGCCGAACGAGTCGTGGGTGACCTTGTCGCCGGGGGCCAGCACCGGGATGGGACGGGCGGGCTTGGACTTGGCCGCGGCGTCGGCGCGGGCGGCGGCGGAGCTGAAGTTGCGTCGGCCGGCAGCGGTGGGGGTGCCGAAGCGGTTGCCGGCGTAGTCGTCGGAGCGGGTCGAGCGCCCGGCGTCGTACGACGGCCGCGACCAGCGGGTCTGGTCCGCCTCGGTGCGGCGCCAGTCGACGAGGTCGATGGGGAGCTCACCGAGGAAGCGGGAGCCGGGGTTCATGGCGGGCGCACCCCAGGCGGAGCGGACCATCGCCCGGGAGACGTAGAGGCGCTGGCGGGCGCGGGTGATGCCGACGTACGCCAGGCGCCGCTCCTCCTCGAGCTCGGGGCGGTCGCCGAGGGCGCGTGAGTGCGGGAAGACCCCGTCCTCCATGCCGGTGAGGAAGACGACGGGGAACTCCAGGCCCTTCGCGGTGTGCAGGGTCATCAGGGTCACCACCCCCTGGTCCTCCGGGGCGTCCGGGTCGTTGTCGGGGGCATCGGGGATCTGGTCGGCGTCGGCGACGAGCGCGACCCGCTCCAGGAAGTCGCCCAACCCGGGCTCGAGGATGCCGGCGTCGACGTCGGCAGGGTCGGCGGAGGGGCCGGCGACCGGGTCCTCGGCGAACTCGCGGGCGACGGCGACCAGCTCGGCGAGGTACTCCAGGCGGGTCTCGTCCTGCATGTCGTCGGAGTTCTCGAGGCTGGCCAGGTAGCCGGAGCGGTCGAGGACGGTCTCGAGGACCACGTCGGGCCGCTCGCGGGCCTCGACCATCTGCTGCAGCTCCTGCAGCATCTTCACGAACGACTCGATGCTGCTCTGGCTGCGGGTGGCGAGGCCGGGGGCCTGGTCGGCGCGCTGGAGCGCCTCCCAGTAGGTGATCCGCTCGCGCTCGGCGAAGGCGGCGATGGCGGCCTCGGCGCGCTGCCCGATCCCGCGGCGCGGGGTGTTGACGATGCGGCGCAGGGAGACCTGGTCGTCGGGGTTGACCAGCACCCGGAGGTACGCGAGGGCGTCGCGGATCTCCTTGCGGTCGTAGAAGCGGGTCCCGCCGACGACCTTGTAGGGCATGCCGGTGCGGACGAAGATCTCCTCGAACACACGGGACTGCGCGTTGGTGCGGTAGAACACCGCGACGTCGGAGGGGCGCAGGCCGCCGTCGGTGAGCTTGTCGATCTCGCCGGAGACGAAGCGGGCCTCGTCGTGCTCGTCGTCGGCGACGTACCCGACGATCTTCTCGCCCGCGCCGGCATCGGACCACAGCCGCTTGGGCTTGCGGCTCTCGTTGCGCTCGATGACCGCGTTGGCGGCGGTGAGGATGGTCTGGGTGGAGCGGTAGTTCTGCTCGAGCAGCACGGTCTCCGCGTCGGGGAAGTCCTTCTCGAAGTCCATGATGTTGCGGATGTCGGCGCCGCGGAAGGCGTAGATCGACTGGTCCGCGTCACCGACGACCATCAGCTCCGACGGCGGCACCCGGTGGGCGGGCAGGCCGTCGAGGGTGCTCGGATCGTGCTCCTCGAGGTCCTGGCCGCAGAGCTGGCGGATGAGGGCGTACTGCGCGTGGTTGGTGTCCTGGTACTCGTCGACCAGGATGTGCCGGAACCGGCGCCGGTAGGTCTCGCGGACCTCCGGCTTGACCTGGAACAGCCGCACCGTCTCCATGATCAGGTCGTCGAAGTCCATGGCGTTCGCCTCGCGCAGGCGCCGCTGGTACATCTGGTACGCCGCGGCGTACGTCTCGTCGCTCGTGTTGCGGGCGGCGGCCGCCACCTCGTCGGGATCGCGCAGCTCGTTCTTCTGGTTGCTGATCCAGTGCAGCACCGGACCGGGCTGGTAGCGGCGCGGGTCGAGCTCGAGGTCGCTGCAGACCAGCTGGATGAGCCGCTTCTGGTCCGCCGTGTCGTAGATCGAGAAGTTCGACTTCAGCCGCTCGTAGCCGAGGTGCTCGACCTCCTTGCGCAGGATCCGGACGCACGCCGAGTGGAAGGTGCTGACCCACATGATCCGGGCACGGTTGCCGATCAGGTCGGCGACCCGCTCCTTCATCTCGGCGGCGGCCTTGTTGGTGAAGGTGATCGCCAGGATCGAGCCCGGGTGGGCCTTGCGGACCGCGATGGTCCACGCGATCCGGCGGGTCAGCACCCGGGTCTTGCCGGAGCCCGCGCCGGCCACGACGAGCAGCGGCGAGCCCTCGTGCACGACCGCCGCGCGTTGCGGTTCGTTGAGCCCGTCGAGGAGGGACTCGGCGGTGAGGGCGGGCGGCGCGGCGGTGGTCTCAGTCATGCTCCGACCAGCCTACGGCGCCCTGCCGACGCTGCGGCGGGTGGCTCGCACCCCATGCGAATTGGCGGCGCGATCGCCTGAACGGCGACCAGAACGCATGGGGCGCGGCGACAGGATCAGCTGCTGTGGACCGGCGACCAGAGCACGGCGATGCAGACCTCGGCGACGGCCAGGACGAGCAGTCCGGCCCACAGCCCGTTGGGGATCTTCGCCTTGCGCAGGTTGGCCATCACCAGCACCAGCAGCACCAGGCCGATGGTGAGCTTGACGCCCACCTTGGCGTGGTTGACCGGGTCGTCACCGCCCTCGAGGACGCCGACGAGCAGCAGGCCGGCGAGGAACGCCGTACCGATGCCGTCGCGCATGACGCCGGTGACCTTCTTCTCGCCGGGGCCGGCCTGCGCCAGCAGCCCACCGATCAGGGCCGAGAAGCCCAGGATGTGGAGGATGAGCAGGATCAGGCGCAGGGTCTCCATGCCCCGCACCCTATCCAGCGCGGTGGCCGGTCTCAGCGACCGGTCGCCGTGAAGTGCTGGTAGTCCTTCAGCGAGCTCCACGCGCCGCCCCAGGACCAGCCGATCCGCGCGAACTCCCGCACGACCAGGTCGCCGGCGTGGATGATGCCGGGCTGCGTCCGGCTCCGGTCGAGGTACGCCGAGGCCCGCTCGGGCAGCACGACGTCTCCCAAGCTGTAGGGGTTGAGGAACGGGTTGACGTCGATCGCGAGACCGTAGGCGTGCGCCGACCAGGAGGTCTGGCCGCGGGCGGCGCGGCACACCAGCGCGGCGGTGTCGTTGCCGTCGCCGGTCGGCGGTGCGTCGAGGTCGGCGGTCGTCGGCAGCCGCATCTCCTCGATCGGGAAGCCGGCCGCGAACAGCGCCCGGAACACCGAGACGACGTCCTCGGCCTCCGCGGCGGCGAGAACCAGCTCGCCGGTGTGGGCCCGGTGGTCGAAGCCGCGGAAGGAGACGGTGACGTAGGCCAGGTCGGCCAGCGCGACCGGGCACGCGGGCGACCAGGTCTCCCCCATCCGCTCGCGGATCGCGTCGGTGACCGGTCCGACGCTGGCGTGGAACGCCCCGTCGGCCGGCGGTGGCAGCAGGTCGGTCGTCGGGTAGCGCCGGACCCGCAGCGCCTTCGGGGTCGGCCGGACCTCACCGAAGCCGGCCGGGGTTCGGGGCAGCACGTGGACGCCCAGCTCCCAGGTGGAGTACGACGGGCCGGGGATCGCACTCGCGTCCGGGTCGGCCGGGGAGGAGCCGGCCTGGCTGGACGCCGGTGGGGCCGGCGGGACCGGCGGGACCGGCGCGGCCGGCGTACGGCCGGAGCAGCCGGCGGCCAGCACGGGGAGCAGCGCGGCGACGACGAGCAGCCCCGCGCCGCGGGTCACAGCAGCCGCCGGTCCGAGGCCCAGCGGGTGAGCTCGTGGCGCGAGGACAGCTGCAGCTTGCGCAGCACCGACGACATGTGGGTCTCGACGGTCTTGATGGAGATGAACAGCTCCTTGGCGACCTCCTTGTAGGAGTAGCCGCGCGCGATCAGCCGCATCACCTCCCGCTCCCGTTCGGTGAGCCGGTCGAGGTCCTCGTCGACGCTGGCGAGGTCGGCGGAGAGGCCGGCGCCGGCGAAGGCGTCGAGCACGAAACCCGCCAGCCGCGGCGAGAACACGGCGTCACCGTCGGCGACCCGGGTGATCGCGTCGACCAGCTCGGGGCCGGTGATGGTCTTGGTGACGTAGCCGCGGGCGCCGCCGCGGACGGTGCCGATGACGTCCTCGGCCGCGTCGGAGACCGACAGCGCGAGGAACCGGACGTCGCTGTCCTTGACCCGCCGGATCACCTCGCCGCCACCGCCGCCGGGCAGGTGCACGTCGAGGAGGACGACGTCCGGCCGGTGCGCCACGACGGCGGCGACGGCCTCGTCGACGTCGGCGGCCTCGGCCACGACCTCGACCCGGCCGGCGCCGGTGGCACCGAGCTCGACGCTGACGCCGCGGCGGAACATGGCGTGGTCGTCCACGACGACCACGCGCACCGGATCACCCATGGTTCCTCTTCTCCTCAACCCTGTTGTCCTCCGGGCCACGCGCGAACCCGACGTGCAGGCGCACCTCCGTGCCCTCGCCGGGCGCCGACCGGATCTCGGCCCGGCCGCCATGGCGCTCCATGCGGTCGATGATGCTGCGCCGCACGCCGAGCCGGTCCTCCGGGGTGGCGTCCGGGTCGAAGCCGGCGCCGCGGTCGCGGACGAAGACGTCGATGCCGGCGCCGGTGATCTCGGCATACACGTCGACCCGCGAGACCCCGGCGTGCTTGGCGGCGTTGGTCGTCGCCTCCCGCGCGGCCTGGACGATCGGGCGGGTGGACTCGCCGTAGTCGCAGTCGCCGACGGCCACGACGTCGACGGTGACGCCGTACGCGTCCTCGATCTCGGCGGCGGCGGCACGCAGGGCGCTGGCGACCGTGGCCTCGTCGAGCGACTCGCCGGCGTACAGCCAGGCCCGCAGGTCGCGCTCCTGGGCGCGCGCCAGGCGGGCGGCGTCGGCGGGGTTCTTCTGGATCAGGGCGAGGGTCTGCAGCACCGAGTCGTGGAGGTGGGCGGCGACGTCGGCCCGCTCCTGGGTGCGGACCCGTTCGGCCCGCTCGTCGGTGAGGTCGGCCATCAGCCGGTAGACGAACGGCCCCAGCACGATGGCGAGGCCGAAGAAGGCGAGCACGATCGCCAGCGTCGCATCGCGGGCGACGCTCAGCGAGCCGTCGCGCAGGGCGAAGAGCACCAGGGCCACGACCACGAGCAGGACGCCCGCGCCGATCCGGGCCCAGGCGGCCCATCCGCCGCCGCCCAGCACCAGGCGGACCGGGTCGACCTTGCCGGTGGCGTCGAGCCAGCGCTCACGCTGCGCCTCGTCGGCCTGCCGCCACAGCAGGGCGACGCCGACGACGGCGATGCCGAGCGGCCAGATCCACCAGCCGGTCCCGAGCAGGGCCTCGATCGTGAAGACCGCTCCGATCCCGAGCACGGCCAGCGTGAGCACCGGCCCGACGTCGGACAGGCGGCGGCCACGGCGCCCCGGGCGGCGACCGTCGCGGGTCGCGCTGGCGAGACCGGGGGCGAGGTACTCCGCCGGCGGTCCGGCGGGGAGCAGGACCCACAGGGCGGCGTAGGCCATCACGCCGGAGCCACCGACCACCGTGGCGACCACGAAGGCGGCCCGCACCACGAGCACGGACACGCCGAGGTGGGCGGCGAGTCCGGCGGCGACGCCGCCGATCATCGGCTGGCGCAGATCGCGCCAGGCACGGCGTACGTCCCGCGGCGGCACCGACGGCACCGGCGGCGACGGGGGTGCCGGCGGTCCGGGCAGGGGCGCAGTGCTGGTCATGGTGCTCCCATCGTCACACAGGCGATCGCGCGCCAGCAGGGGGAAAGACCCTGACCCGACCCTGACGACGCCCCCCGGGGGACGCGGTGCGGATCAGGGCTGTCCCCGATGGTCCGCGCGCGGTCGTGACAGCATGCTGGACCTCATGAACGCTCCGACCGACACCGAGCAGCGCGGCCCGACTCCGGAACCCGGCGACCACGGCCCGCGGGTGACCCGCGACGAGGTCCGCGACCTCGCTCGGCTGCGCCGCAGCCGCGACGACCGGAAGGTCGCCGGCGTCGCGGCGGGCATCGCGCGCCACCTCGACATCGACCCGCTGCTGGTGCGGATCGCGTTCGTCGTCCTCACCTTCTTCGGCGGTGGCGGCCTGATCCTGTACGCCGTCTGCTGGCTCTTCGTGCCCGAGGAGGGCACCGAGGACACGGTGATCCGCCTCGACGAGGGGATTCGGACCGCCGCCCTGATCATCGGCGGCGTGGTCGCAGTCGCCGCCGTCATCGGCGACACGGTCGGCGGCTCGGACTTCCCCTGGCCGCTGCTCGTGGTCGGGCTGGTGGTGTTCGTGGTGCTCGCCGGCAAGAACGCCGTCAAGCCGGGCGGTCCGCCGCACCCGTGGCTGCAGGGCACCCCCGCCGCCCCTCCCCCGCCGCCGGCCCCGGGCGCGCCCGGTCCCGAGGTCACCTACTCGGCCTACCGGACCCCGGCGCCGGCGTACCGCCGCCCGGTCGACCCGCGCAAGCGCGGACCGCTGCTGTTCCCGTTCACCTTCGTGCTGGTCGTCCTCGGCCTCGGCACTCTCGCGACCGTCGACCTGGCCGGCGCCCACGTCGCCGCCTCGGCCTACCCCGCCACCGTCTTGGGGATCACCGGCCTGATGCTCCTCGTCGGCGCCTTCTACGGCCGCGCCGGGGGGCTGATCCTGGTGGGCCTGCTCGCCGCGGGCGCCACCGCCGCCACGACCGTGGCCGACAGCCTCGAGGCCGGCCAGGTCAACCCGCCCCTGCGGCAGGCCGCCGAGCTCGACGCCTCCTACGACCTGGGAGTCGGCGAGATCCGGATCGACCTCACTGACATCCGCGACCTCGACAAGCTCAACCACCGGACCCTGCACCTCGAGCTCGGGGTCGGCCACATCCTGGTGATCGTGCCCGAGGACGGCCTCAACGTGGTCGCCACGGGCACCATCGACGCGGGCGAGGTCGTCATGTTCGGCAAGACCACCAGTGACGACTTCCGCGGCGACAACGGCATCGTCGCCGACGAACCGACCCTGACCATCGACGCCGATCTCCACCTCGGCCAGATCGAGTTCCGGAGCGCAGCATGAGCTACCCCGACGAGACCCCCGAGCTTCCCCGCGAGGAGCGGTCCACCGCGGGCCGCCGTACCGGCTGGCACCGGGTCAACACCGGGCACCTGGTCATGGGCGTCGCCTTCACCGGGCTGCTGATCGTGTGGGCGCTGGTCGTCAGCGACACCGTGCAGGTCGAGGAGGACGGCTGGATCATGGGGCTGCCCTGGTTGGCCGCCGGCGCGGCCGGGCTGATCGCGTCGGTGCTCCGCGGTCGTCGCCCGGACGAGACCTGGGAGCAGGCCGGCTGGGAGGGCCAGCAGGCACGGGACTGGCAATGACCTTCCCGCGCGCGCTTGTAACTAAGGGTTACAGCGCACATTTGGGTGCCCCAGCACCGAGGTAGTAGCCACAGCGCCCTGGTGGACACGTCTGGCACCCCGAGGTCGCCACGCGAGCGAGGGACTCGGCCGCGCGCACCTTGAGGCGTCCGTCGAGCCGTCTACCAGGGCGTTGTAGCTACTACCCAGGCGTTGTGGCACCGAATTTCGTGCTGTAACCCTTAGTTACAAGGCGAGACACGACTCAGTGGTCGAGTCCGGTGACCCGGATGCCCGAGTGGGTCTTGTACTTCCGGTTGATCGAGATCAGCACGGCGGTGAAGGGCTCGAGGACCCGGGCGAGGCGGAGCTTGCCGCCGTCGACGCCGGGGCGGCCGGTCACGGAGGCGGCGAGGTCGATGGCGACCTGCTTGCCCTCGAGGGTGTCGCCGACGACGATCACGTCCTCGTCGAGGAACTCCTCCTCGCCCCACAGCGCGGGGGCCGCGACGTTGTGGAAGGCGCCGACCACGACGGCGCCGGGCACGATCTCAGCAGCCGACTCGGCGGCGGAGCCCTCGCCGTTGTTGATGACCCGGCCGTGCGCGCCGCGCTTGTCGAAGGCGAGCGGGTTCACGCAGGAGATGACGGTCTTGCCGTCGAGCGCGCCGCCCTCGGCGAGGGAGGCGACCAGCTCGTCGTGGCCGTCGTAGGGCACCGCGAGGAGGACGACGTCGGCGGCGGCGATCGCGTCGGCGTTGGCCGCGCCGCGGGCCGTACCCGCACCGGCCACCGATGCCAGCCGCTCGGTCACCTCGGCGGCGACGGCCTCGGCCTTCTCGGCCGCCCGCGAGCCGAGCACGATGTCGTGGCCGTGCCGCGCGAAGCGGTAGCCCAGGCCCTTGCCCTGCGGTCCGGTGCCGCCGATGACGGCGACGGTGTAGCGGGTGGGGGTGTCGGTAGAAGTCACGGTTCCTCCTATCACGCGGGCGCCGGGCCGCGACGGCCCGTCTCACCCGCAACAGCCATGGACATTGTGACAGTATTACTGTCACAGTTGTGCTGTCGGTGGCGAATCACCGGCACTCGTCACCGTGGCCGCCAGGCCGGAAGGGACTGTTCATGAAGCTGTCGATGCCCCTCGTCTACGCGGGGAACCCGCGCGAGTCGGCCGACCAGGTCGTCGCGCTGGAGAAGGCCGGACTGGACACCATCTGGGTCGCCGAGCCGTACGGGTTCGACGCGCCCACCCTGATGGGCTACCTCGCCGCGAAGACCGAGACCGTCGAGATCGGCGCGGGCATCCTCAATGTCTACTCCCGCACCCCCGGCGCCCTGCTGCAGACCGCGGCCGGGCTCGACAACGTCTCCGGCGGCCGGGCCGTGCTCGGCCTCGGCGCCTCCGGGCCGCAGGTCATCGAGGGCTTCCACGGCCTGCCGTACGACCGCCCGCTGACCCGCACCCGCGAGGTGATCGAGGTGCTCCGCGCCGGCCTGCGCGGCGAGCGCCTCGACTTCCAGGGCAAGACCGTCCAGGTCCCCCTCCCCGAGGGCCAGGGACTCGGCCTCGGCAAGCCGTTGAAGCTGCTCAACAAGCCCGAGCGGGCCGACCTGCCGATCTGGGTCGCCGCGCTCGGTGACAAGAACGTCGCGATGGCCGCCGAGGTCGCCGACGGCTGGCTGCCCTTCCTCTACTACCCGGAGAAGGCCCAGCAGGTCTGGGGCGACCCGCTGGCCCGCGGCGCCGCGAAGCGCTCCGCCGACCTCAAGCCGCTCGAGATCTGCGCCGGCGGCATGGTCGCCATCGGCGAGGGCCCCGAGACCAAGGCGCTGCTCGACTTCATGCGCCCCCTCTACGCCCTGTACGTCGGCGGCATGGGCGCGCGCGACAAGAACTTCTACAACCAGCTGGCCTGCGAGTACGGCTTCGAGAAGGAGGCCAAGGAGATCCAGGACCTCTACCTCTCCGGCAAGAAGAAGGAGGCCGAGGCCCTCGTCCCCCTCGAGTGGCTCGAGGCCGGCAACCTGGTCGGCCCGGCGTCGTACGTCCAGGAGCGGATCGCCGCCTTCCGGGAGTCCGGCGTGACCAACCTTTCCGTCTCACCGGCGTCGGACGACCCCGCCGGCACCATCGCACAGATCAAGGAGTGGGTGAGCTGATGCCCGAGCGTCCCAGCATCTACGAGACCGAGCACGAGGACTTCCGCGCCACCGCGCGGACCTTCCTGGAGAGGGAGGTCGTCCCGCACCACGACCAGTGGGAGAAGGACGGCCTGGTCGACCGCGAGGTGTGGCGCAAGGCCGGCCGCGCCGGCCTGCTCGGCTTCGAGGTCCCCGAGGAGTACGACGGTCCCGGCATCAAGGACTTCCGCTACCACATGGTGCTGACCGAGGAGATCACCCGCGCGCACGCCAGCGGGCTCGGCTTCGCCCTGCACAACGACATCACGGTCCCCTACCTGGTCTCGCTCGCCAACGACGAGCAGAAGGCGCGCTGGCTGCCGGGGACGGTGTCCGGCGACATCGTCACCGCGATCGCGATGACCGAGCCGGGCGCGGGGTCCGACCTCCAGGGCATCCGGACCACGGCCGTCGACAAGGGCGACCACTACGTCCTCAACGGGTCGAAGACCTTCATCACCAACGGCATCCACTCCGACCTGGTGATCGTGGTGGCCCGCACCAACCCCGACGCCGGCGCCCACGGGATCAGCCTGCTGGTCGTCGAGGAGGGCATGGCCGGATTCACCCGGGGCCGCAACCTCGACAAGCTCGGCCTCAAGGCGCAGGACACCGCCGAGCTGAGCTTCGACAACGTCGAGGTGCCCAAGGCGAACCTCCTGGGCGAGGAGGGGCAGGGCTTCGTCTACCTGATGCAGAACCTTCCCCAGGAGCGGGTCTCGATCGCCACCATCGCGATCGCCGCCATCGAGCACGTCCTCGACCTGACCCTCGACTACGTCAAGAGCCGCGAGGCGTTCGGCAAGCCGATCGGCAAGTTCCAAAACACCCGGTTCGTGCTCGCGGAGATGGCGACCGAGGCCTACATCGCCCGGACCTTCGTCAACCACTGCGTCGAGCTGCTCAACGCCGGACAGGTCGACACCTCCCTGGCCTCGATGGCCAAGTGGTGGACCACCGAGCTGCAGAAGAAGATCGTCGACCAGGGCCTGCAGATGCACGGCGGCTACGGCTACATGCTCGAGTACCCCATCGCCAAGGCGTACGCCGACACCCGGATCCAGACGATCTACGGCGGCACGACCGAGATCCAGAAGGAGATCATCGGGCGCTCGCTCGGCCTGTGAGCTGACCGACCGCGGCACGAGGTCGCGATGCGCGTATCGAGACCGCACCGAACGGCGGCCCCGGATGTCGAGATCCGGGGCCGCCGTTCGACGTCGGTGAGGAAGAAGTTCCGCTCGGCGATGAGTCCAGGGTGATCCCAGGGTCATCACGGAGAAATCCCCGATGCCATTGTCGGTCCTCACTGGAAGAGTTCGTCCTATGCACCGTCAGATCGCCGGCAAGCTGACCGGCCCCGTCACCAAGTGGATCGTCCTCGTCGCGGTCATTGTGATCGCCGGCGGCCTGGCGTCGTTCGCCGGGAAGCTGATCGACGTCCAGAACAACGAGACAGAGTCCTGGCTGCCCGAGAGCGCCGAGTCGACCAAGGCGTTCGAGAAGCTCGACGCCTTCCAGGACCCCTATGACGTCGGCACGACCGTCGTCTACTACCGCGCGTCGGGCCTGACCCCGGCCGACCTCGCCGACATCGAGAAGCAGGCCGGCGAGATCGGCCAGCTCGACGGCATCAGCAACGTCCTCACCCCCGAGGGCGCGAAGGCTGCCGGCGTCCCCGCGCCGTTCGTGTCCGAGGACGGCAAGGTCGCCAAGCTCGAGTTCACCGTCAACTACGGCGACAAGCTCTGGGAGGAGCTGCCCGACCTCAAGCCGGAGATCGACAAGATCATCGCGATCGACGGCGTGAAGTCCTACCTCGCCGGCGCCGGCGGCCAGAGCGCCGACGCCGCGACGATCTTCTCCTCCGGCGACAGCAACCTGCTGCTGATCACGCTCGGCGTCGTCGTCCTCATCCTGCTGGTCACCTACCGCAGCCCGATCCTGTGGCTGCTGCCCATCCTGACCGCGGTGGTCGGACTCGGCGCCGCGATGGGCGTGCTCTACCTGCTCGCCAAGAACACCAGCCTCACCGTCAACGGGCAGACCCAGTTCATCCTCACCGTGCTCGTCATCGGCGCCGGCACCGACTACGCGCTGCTGCTGGTGGCCCGCTACCGCGAGGAGCTGAGGCGCCACGAGGACCGTCACGAGGCGATGGCCTTCGCCCTCCACCGTGCCGCTCCGGCCATCTTGGCCAGCTCCGCGACCGTGGTCGTCGGCCTGCTCTGCCTGATGTTCGCCGACCTCAACTCGACCGCTGGCATGGGGCCGGCCAACGCCATCGGCATCGCCGTCACCTTCGTCGTGATGGTCACCCTGCTGCCGGCGCTGCTGGTGATCTGCGGTCGCTGGGTGTTCTGGCCCTTCGTGCCGCACTTCGGCACCTCCGAGCCGACCGCCTCCGGGCTGTGGGCGAAGGTCGGCCGCGGCATCGCCCCGCGGCCGCGCGTGGTCTGGGTCGGCACCGCCCTCGCCCTTGCCTTCCTGTGCCTGGGCTTCCTCCGCCTCGACACGAGCGGCATCCCGAGCGACGAGCAGTACACCCAGGACCAGGACTCGGTGATCGGCCAGACGATCCTGGTCGAGCACGGCCTCGTCGACGCGAGCACACCGATCCAGGTCGTGGCGAACGCCGACCACGCGGACGACGTGGTCGCCGCGATGTCCGGGGTCGACGGCATCTCCGCGCCGGTCCAGGTCGCGAGCAAGGACGGCACGGCGCTGATCGTCGCCGACCTGACGAGCGATCCCTACTCCGACAAGGCGACCGCAGCCGTGGAGGACGTGCGCGCCGCGGTCCACGACGTGCCCGGGGCCGACGCCCTGACGACCGGCATGACGGCCGTCTCGATCGACATCATGGATGCGTCGGCACGGGACAACAAGGTGATCATCCCGATCGTGCTGGGCGCCGTGCTGCTCATCCTGGCCGGGCTGCTGCGATCCATCCTGTCGCCCGTCCTGCTCATCGGCACGGTGATCTTGTCCTTCGGCGCCGCGCTCGGCATCTCCGGCCTGGTCTTCGACCTGCTCTACGGCCGCGAGCACACCGATCCGGGCTTCCCGTTGTTCGCGTTCGTCTTCCTGGTGGCCCTCGGCATCGACTACAACATCTTCTTGATGACCCGGGTCCGCGAGGAGGCGGCGGTCCACGGCACCCGGCGCGGCTCCCTGATCGCGCTGTCGTCGACCGGCGGCGTAATCACCTCGGCCGGCCTGGTGCTGGCAGCCACGTTCGCGATGCTCGGGACGATGCCGATGACCTTCACCCTCCAGCTCGGCACGACCGTCGCGCTGGGCGTGCTGCTCGACACGATGATCGTCCGGTCGGTCCTGGTGACCGCGCTGAACCTCGACCTGGGCGGGAAGATCTGGTGGCCGAGCAAGCTCGACCGGGGGGACGCGACGGTCACCGGACCGCCGGCCGCCGAGGAGCAGAAGGTGCCGGCGCTCGACTGATCGCCCGCCGATCGACCAGCGATCGTTCGGGTCCTCACGGGTGGACGTCCGGCCAGTGAGTAGAACCTGTTCTACCCGGGGCGTCCACCCGTTAGGCTCGTCGCGATGTCCGAGGTGCCCACCCCCCAACAGATCCGTCGGGCGCTGGCCCGCGCCGAGCGCGGCGCCGCGCTCGACCTCGCGGAGACCACCGCTCTCCTCGCCGCGACCGGCGAGGAGCTCGACCGGCTGACCGCGGCGGCGGCGAAGGTCCGCGACGCGGGCCTGGTCGCCGCGGGGCGCGACGGTGTCGTCACCTACTCCCCCAAGGTGTTCATCCCGATCACCCGGCTGTGCCGCGACCGCTGCCACTACTGCACCTTCGTGGAGACGCCTTCAAGTGGACGCAGGCAGGCCGCACGCGACGGCGGTGCTGATTGGTCGCCGTACCTGTCCCCCGACGAGATCCTCGACATCGCCCGCCGGGGCGCCGAGCTCGGCTGCCTGGAGGCGCTGTTCACCCTCGGCGACCGGCCCGAGGACCGGTGGCCCGAGGCGCAGGCCTGGCTCGACGAGCAGGGTTACGACTCGACGCTGGCCTACATCCGGGCGATGGCGATCCGGGTGCTCGAGGAGACCGGCCTGCTCCCGCACCTCAACCCCGGCGTGATGTCGTGGGAGGAGCTCAACCGGCTCAAGCCGGTCTCCCCGTCGATGGGGATGATGCTGGAGACCACCTCGCGGCGACTGTTCGAGACCAAGGGCGAGGCGCACTACGGCTCCCCCGACAAGGACCCCGAGGTCCGCCTCCGGGTGCTCGAGGACGCCGGCCGCCACGGCATCCCGTTCACCACCGGGCTGCTGGTCGGGATTGGCGAGACATTGACCGAGCGCGCGGAGACGATCTTCGCGCTCCGGGCGACCTCGCGGGCCTACGGCGCCGTGCAGGAGGTCATCGTCCAGAACTTCCGGGCCAAGCCCGACACCGCGATGCGCCACGTCGACGACCTCGCCCTCGCGGAGTACCGAGCAGCGATCGCGGTCACCCGCCTCGTCCTCGGCCCGAAGGCCCGGATCCAGGCGCCGCCCAACCTGGTCGACCTCGAAGAGTGCCGTGCGCTGCTCGACGCCGGCGTCGACGACTGGGGCGGCGTCTCGCCGCTGACCCCCGACCACGTCAACCCGGAGCGGCCGTGGCCCTCGCTGGACCGGCTGCGCTCGATCACCGCGACCTGCGGCTTCGAGATGCGCTCCCGGCTGACGGTGCACCCGGAGTACGTCGTCGGGTCGCTGCAGCGCGGCGAGGCCTGGATCGACCCGCGGCTGCACGCCCACGTCGCCGCGCTCGCCGGCCCCGACGGTCTCGCGGTCCCCGAGGTCCGGCCCACCGGCCTGCCCTGGCAGGAGCCCGACGGCGGCTTCGCGGCTGATCATGGCCGCGGTCGGACCGACCTGCACGCCGCCATCGACCATGACGGACCGACCGGGGGCCGCACCGACGACCGTCGCTCCGACTTCGGGTCGGTGTACGGCGACTGGGCGGCCGTCGGCGAGGCGGCAGCCCGGACCGGGCTGATCGATGGTGCTCCCGCCGTCCTCCACGCCGAGGGCGGCGACGCCCTGCGCGCGGCCGAGGCCGCCGCGGAGTCGGGCCTGGTCGACCTCTCCGACGAGCACGCCCTGACCCTGATGACCGCCTCAGGCGACCTGCTGCGAGCCGTGGTCCGGCTGGCCGACGACCTGCGCAAGGAGGCGGTCGGCGACGAGGTCACCTACGTCGTCAACCGGAACATCAACTTCACCAATGTCTGCTACGTCGGGTGCCGGTTCTGCGCCTTCGCGCAGCGCCGCACCGACGCCGACGCCTACTCCCTGTCGTACGCCGAGGTCGCCGACCGCGCCCAGGAGGCCTGGGACCTGGGCGCGACCGAGGTCTGCATGCAGGGCGGCATCGACCCCGAGCTGCCCGCGTCGGCCTACTTCGACATCGCGGCGGCGGTCAAGCAGCGGGTCCCGGACATGCACGTCCACGCGTTCTCCCCCATGGAGGTCGTCAACGGCACCGCCCGCACCGGGCTGTCGATCGAAGACTTCTTGATCAAGGCCCGCGAGTCCGGCCTCGGGTCGCTGCCCGGCACCGCCGCGGAGATCCTCGACGACGAGGTCCGCTGGGTGCTCACCAAGGGCAAGCTCCCCACCCGCACCTGGATCGAGATCGTCTCCACCGCGCACCGGATCGGGCTCCCGACGACCAGCACGATGATGTACGGCCACGTCGACAACCCGCGGCACTGGGTCGGCCACCTGGGCGTGCTCAAGCAGGTCCAGGACACCGCGGCCGAGAACGGCAGCGCTGGGTTCACCGAGTTCGTGCCGCTGCCGTTCGTCCACACCTCGGCGCCGATCTACCTGGCGGGCGTCGCCCGCCCCGGGCCCACGCTGCGCGACAACCTCGCCGTGCACGCGATGGCCCGGATCCTGCTCCATGGCCGGATCTCCAACATCCAGACCTCGTGGGTCAAGCTCGGCATCGACGGCACCCGGGCCATGCTCAACGCCGGCGCCAACGACCTCGGCGGCACCTTGATGGAGGAGACCATCTCCCGGATGGCCGGCTCCGAGCACGGCTCCGCCAAGACCGTCGAGGAGCTCACCGAGATCGGCGCCGGCATCGACCGGCCGGTGCGCGAGCGCACCACGCTCTACGGTGAGCCCCCCGTGCGGACCGGCCGCTAGGGCGTGTCCTAGCCTCTGCCGCTGCTGGACCGGGCGCGGCGGGCGACGGAGTCGATCGCGACCGCGAGCAGCAGCACCGCTCCGGTGACGATCAGCCGCACGTCGGAGTCGACGTTCATCAGGTTCAGGCCGGTCCGGATCGCCTGGAGCACGAGGATGCCGAGCAGGGCGGAGTAGGCCGAGCCCCGGCCCCCGAAGAGGCTGGTGCCGCCGATGACGGCCGCGGCGATGGCGGTGAGGTTCGTGTCCGTCGTACCGCTCGACTGGGAGACCGTGGTGAGCTGCCCGGCGACGAGCACGCCGCCGAGCGCGGCGAAGGTCGAGCAGAGCACGAACACCGAGCCGTAGACCAGGCCCACGCGGATGCCGGCCCGGCGGGCCGCCTCCTCGTTGCCGCCGACGGCGTAGACGTAGCGCCCCCAGCGGGTGCGGCGCAGCAGCAGGTCCATGAGCACGACCAGGCCCGCGAAGAGCACCGGCAGGTAGCCCCAGCCCCGGTCGATGCCGAGGTAGTAGGTCAACCAGCCGAGGCCGATCGCCAGAGCGGCGCCCTTGACGATCACCCCGAGCAGGTTGGGCGGGGTGAGCCCTGCAGCGCGCTTCTGGCGGATGGTCCACAGCCGCGAGCCGACGTAGACGGCCACGACGACCGCGACGAGGGCGTAGCCCTGCCCGTCGGAGAGGAACTTCTGCCGGGTGAACTCGGGCAGGCCGGAGTCGCGGGGCAGGTTGATCGTGCCCTGGTCGCCGAGCACCCAGTAGAGGGCACCCTCGAAGGCGAGCAGCCCGGCCAGGGTGAACACGAAGCTGGGGACCCCGACCCAGACGAACAGGACGGCGTAGCCGGCGCCGATCAGCGCGCCGAGCGCGATCGCAGCAAGCACCGACAGCGCCAGGGGCTGGCCGTGGCTGACGAACATGACGGCTGTGGTCGCGGAGGTGAAGCCGGAGACGGTACCGACGCTGAGGTCGATCTCGCCGAGCAGCAGCACGAGCACGATGCCGAGCGCGATCACGCCCAGCGGGGCGGCGTACAGCGTCATCGTGACCAGGCTGCGCGAGGACAGGAAGGTGGGTTCTTGGCTGTAGAAGAAGGCACAGATCGCGACCAGGCCGAAGATGACCGGCAGCATGCCGAGGTCCCCGCCGCGCAGCCGGCCGGCCAGCTGGCGCAGGTAGTCGCCCGGCGAGACGACCCGGACGAGTCGCTCGTCGGCGGCGTCGACGGCGGGCTGGTTGGTGAGCTGGTCGGTCACTGCTCCCCCTCGGAGTGGCCAGGGTGCCCGGCGGGGCCGGCCCGGCGGGCGGCACGCTGGGCGACGACGTTGTCGGACGCGCCGGTGATGGCAGCGACCAGCTGGTCGGTGGTCGCCTCCTCGGTGGTGAACTCCGCGGCGTTGCGTCCCAGCCGCAGCACGACGATCCGGTCGGACACCGCCTGCACGTCGGCCATGTTGTGGCTGATCAGGATCACGGCGAGGCCCTGCTCGCGCAGCCGCTCGACCAGGTTGAGGACCTCGGCGGTCTGCGCGACGCCGAGGGCGGCGGTCGGCTCGTCGAGCATGACCACCTTCGGGTTGCCGACCAGGGACCGCGCGATCGCGACGGTCTGGCGCTGGCCGCCCGAGAGGCCGGCGACCGGGATCCGCACGGACGGGATCTTGGCGGAGAGGCTGCGCAGCAGCCGCCAGGCCTCCCGCTCCATGGTGACCTCGTTCATCAGCGGACCGAGGCTGTGCTCCTTGCCGAGGAACAGGTTGGCGACCACGTCGAGGTTGTCGCACAGCGCGAGGTCCTGGAAGACGGTGGCGATGCCGAGGTGCTGGGCGCCCGCGGGGCCGGCGACCGTGACCGGCGAGCCGGCGAACTCGATGACGCCCGCGTCGGGCTGGTACACGCCGGCGATGGTCTTGACCAGCGTCGACTTCCCGGCGCCGTTGTCACCCACCAGGGCGACCACCTCGCCCGCACGGACGGTGAGGTCCACGTCGGTGAGCGCCTGCACGGCGCCGAACCGCTTGTTGATCCCGGTCAGGGACAGGACGACCTCGCCCGTGTCCCTGACCGCGACCTCGTTGTAGGTGACGGACATCAGGAGACGCCGGCCTCCGTGCAGACCTGCGCGTACTCGCCGGTGCAGATGTCGGCGGCCTCGTAGAAGCCGTCGGCGATCACGGTGTCGGCGACGTTGTCGTGGGTGACCACGATCGGCGTGAAGATGTACGACGCCACGTCCTTGTACTGCGACTGCGTGATGCCGGTCTCGGTGGTGCCGGGCACGTCGTCCCCGTGCGCGAGCAGGACGGCCACCTCGGCGGCGGTCTCGGCCTCGATCGGGATCGGCTTGTAGATCGTCATGGTCTGCTCACCCGCGAGGATCCGCTGGATGGCGGCGACCTCGGCGTCCTGGCCGGTGATCGGCGGCAGCTTGTCGGCGGAGAGGTGGTCGGTCAGCGCGGCGACCACGCCACCGGCCTGACCGTCGTTGGCGGCGTACACGCCGGCGATCTTCGCCGGGTCGTACTTGTTGAGCTGGTCGGTCGTCCACTGCTGGGCGTTCTCCGGGCTCCAGTCGGGGTTGTCGTACTCCTCGAGGATCTTCACGCCGCTGCCGTCGAGAACGCTGTGCGCCCCCGCCTTGAACTGGGCGGCGTTCGGGTCGCTCGGGGCGCCGTTGAGCATGAGGATGTCGCCCTTGTCGCCCATCGCGTCGACGAGCGCCTGCGCCTGCATCCTGCCGACGGTCTCGTTGTCGAAGGACATGTAGTAGTCGGCGTTCTCGATGAAGCGGTCGTAGGCGATGACCTTGACGTCCTGGCCCTGGGCCTCGTCGACCATGCCGGTGGCACCCTCACCGTTGACCGGGTCGAGCACCACGACGTCGGCGCCCTGGTCGAGCGCGGTCGTCATCTGCTGGGCCTGCTTGGCCTCGTCCTGGTCAGCGTTGTAGTAGAGGACCTTGCAGTCGCTGCACAGCTCCTTGACCTTGGCCTCGAACAGCGGGCGGTCGTGGGCCTCGTAGCGGGTGGTCTTCGACTCCGGCAGGAGCAGCGCGATGGTGCCTGCGCTGCCACCGTCGCCGCCGCCCTTCTCGGCGTCGTTGGCACCGCACGCGCTGAGCGTGACGGCGCCGAGGAACAGGGCCGCTCCGGCGGCGGCGACTCGACGAGCTGAAGTGGACATGACTCTCCTCGATCGGACGTTCTCGGTGATTCGAGTGTTGTGGCTCACACCGTAGACGTCAAGACTTGAACACAAACTTCGTGATTCCCAGAGTCGACGCCCTGTTATGAACATTTCTTGACCATTGAGTCGGGGGCGTGCACAGTGTCGCCATGACGTCGGAGCGCAGCGATCACGCCCCCGGGTCGACCGCCTCCCTGCGGACGGCGAACCAGCGGCGCGTGCTCGACGTCCTGCGCACCGCCACCGGCGGCGAGGCCGCCACCGTGTTCACCCAGGCCGAGCTGGCCCGCGCGACCGGCCTGGCCCGCGCGACGGTCTCCAACATCGTGCGGGACCTGGGGCGGGCCGGTCTGGTCGACACCGAGGCCGGCAGCGGGCGCCGCGGCTCCGCCGTACGCCTTTCGGAGGGGGCGGGCATCGTCGCCGGCGTCGACTTCGGCCACAGCCACCTCGCGGTCGCGATCGGCGACCTCACCGGGCGGGTGCTCGCCGAGGAGCGGCGCGCGATCCCCCCGGACTTCCCGCACGAGGAGGCGCTCGCCCTCGCCGTCGCCATGACCGACCAGCTCCGGCCCGCGGGCGCCACCTTGCGCCACGTGGGTCTCGGCCTTCCGGCACCGGTCACCGACGGCGTCGTGCAGAGCGCCGCGATCTTCCCCGGCTGGCGCAGTGTCGACGCCCGCCGCGTGGGCTCGGCGGCGTTCGGGTCCCCGGTCGACGTCGAGAACGACGCCAACCTCGGCGCACTCGCCGAACACCGCATCGGTGTCGGCCGGGGCGCCGACAGCTCGGTGTTCGTGAAGATCTCCTCGGGTGTCGGCGCCGGCATCATCTTGCGCAACGAGCTGTTCCAGGGCACCGCCGGGAGCGCGGGCGAGATCGGGCACCTGACCTTCGACGAGCAGGGGCCGATGTGCCGGTGCGGCAGCCGTGGCTGCCTGGAGACCTACACGTCCGTGCAGGCCGTCCAGGGCCTGCTCGCCGGCCAGCTCCCCGGCGCCGACCTCGACGAGATCATCGCGACCGCCCAGACCGGCGACGTCTCCGCCCGCCGCGCCCTGGAGGACGCCGGCCTCCACCTCGGCTGGGGCCTGGCCGCGGTGGTCAACTTGATGAACCCCTCGGTCGTCGTCATCGGGGGCGACATGGCCCGGGCCGGCGAGCTGTTGCTCGAGTCGGTCCGGATCGGCCTGCGCCGCCACGCGCTCGACACGCTCGCGCTGACCCCGGTCGTGGCCAGCCGGCTCGGCGAGCGGGCCTCGCTGCTCGGCGCCGTGCTGCTCGCCGCCGAGCGGACCGAGCTGCTCATCGACTGACTACGAGCCGGTCGCGAGGAAGTCCAGGAGCGCGTCGGCGACCGCGCCGGGCGCCTCCTCCGCCTGGTGGTGTCCGGACGGGATCAGGCGGTGGCGCAACGGCCGGGCGAGCCAGGGCCGCCAGATGCGTGCCGGGTCGCCCTGGATGTCGAGGTCGTCGTGCTCGGACTCGAGCAGGAGCGTCGGAGCGGCGACGCGTCGCCCCGCCGCGCGATCGGCCTCGTCGTGCGCGCGGTCGATCCCCAGGCCGGCGCGGTAGTCCTCGCACATGCCGTGAACGACCGCGGGGTCGCGGAGCGCGGCCCAGAGGTCGGCGTGGTTGGCCACGCCCATCGCCTCGGGGGTCGCAGTGCGGTACCACGCCTGCGGATCTGCGTTGATGACCCGTTCCGCGGGCTTGTCGACCTGACCGAGGAACCACCAGTGCCACCAGGCCTGCGCGAACCGCGCGTCGGTGCGTTCGAGGTGCTCGACGACCGGCAGGCCATCCATGACCACGAGGTGCGTGATCCGGTCCGGGCGGTCCTGCGCCGCCCGGAACGCCACGAGCGCCCCGCGGTCGTGCCCGACGATCGCGAAGCGGTCGTGGCCGAGCATGCTCATCAGTGCAGCGATGTCACCGGCCATGGCCCGCTTGCTGGACTGGGCGTGGTCGGGCCGGTCCGGCGGCACGGAGGAGCCACCGTAGCCGCGCAGGTCGGGGCACACGACCGTGTGCCGCCGCGCCACGCGTTCGGCGACCGCGTGCCAGGTCGTGTGGGTGCGGGGATGACCGTGCACCAGCACCACCGGACTCCCCGACCCACCACGCCGGTAGCGGATCCTGACCTCGCCGAGGCCGGCGTGCTCGAGGGCGAAGTGGTCGAACATCGTTCGAGCCTACGTCGACGCGAGTGCCCGCTTCTCGCCCGCGTAGGACGCCGCGAGCATGGGTACCGCAGACAGATGACCACCAACGACCCGACCGACGAGACCACCCCCGACCCCGAGCAGTACGACGGCTACAGCGTCGACGACGAGACCCAGCTCCAGCCCGAGGACACGCTCCTCGACGACGGCGTCGAGGACGAGCTGGACCGCGGGTACTCCCCGCCGGAGAGGTACTCGGCCGCACAGCGCTACGGCAACACCGCGTGGGAGCAGGCACACGACCAGCCGCTCGACGACCGCCTCGCCGAGGAGGAGCCCGAGCCGGACCCGATCGCCGAGGCGGACCGCGCCGAGGCTGCCGACGACGGGCTCGCCCATGAGGCGGACGAGCCCGGTACCGAGGTGGGCGATGACCGCGCCGGCCGGCTCGTCGATCCCGACCAGGGCCTCGGGGACGACCTCGAGCCCGATCTGGTCGCCGAGGACGTCGGGATCGACGGCGCCGCCGCCGGCGCCGAGGAGGCCGCGATGCACGTCATCACGGACGACGCCGCCGACGACGCGGAGGAGTGACGGGCGTCTGCCCGCACCGCAGCCGGGTACTTCAGGTCAGGGCCGGAAGGCCCGCGACGAAGGAGGGAACTGTGGCACTCATCTTGTGGATCCTGGCGGTCATCCTCGTGGTCTCCGGCATCGTGAGCCTGTTCCGCGGTGAGCTGCTCTGGGGGATCGTGCTGATCGTGATCGGCCTGCTGGTCGGCCCCGGAGGCGTCAGCCTGTTCACCTGAGCATCGCCTGCCGGGGCCCGGCCGGGCACCGCCCGACCGGGCCCCAGCAGGCGACCCAGCAAGCGAGCTAGCAGGCGAACTGCCGAACCAGGCCGTCGAGCTGGGCCGCGAGCTCCGCCAGCGACCGCGCGGCGTCGGACGTCCGCTCGGCACCGAGCTGGGTGGACGTCGCGGACTCGGCAGCGACGGCGGCGTCGGAGGCGATGCCGTCGGTTCCGCTGGCGGCTTCGGTCACCGACCGGGAGATCTCGTTCGTCGTGGCGGTCTGCTCCTCGACCGCGGCCGCGATGGTCGTCTGGATCTCGTTGATCGTCACGATCACCTCCCCGACCTCGGTGAGCGCCACCGCCGCCCCGGCGCTGTCACGCTGGATCGCCTCGATCAGCTGACCGATCTCGCCGGTGGCCTTCGCCGTGGCCGCGGCGAGGTCACGCACCTCGTTGGCGACGACCGCGAAGCCCTTGCCGGCCTCGCCCGCCCGCGCGGCCTCGATGGTCGCGTTGAGGGCGAGCAGGTTGGTCTGCTGCGCGATCGAGGTGATCACCTTGATGACCTGCCCGATCTCCGCCGAGGACGTGCCGAGCGCCTCGACCGTGCCGGTCGCGGCCCGCGCCCGCTCGACGGCCTCCGCCGCGACGGTGGACGCGCGGGAGGCGCTGCGGGCGATCTCGGAGATGCTCGCGGTCATCTCCTCCGCGGCGCTCGCCACGGTCTGCACGCTGCCCGAGACCTGGGCAGCGGCGGCGGACACGCTGCCCATCCGGGCCGACGCGTCGTCGGCGCTGCAGCCCATGTCGGCACTGACCGCGGTGAGCTCCTCGGAGGCGGTGGCGACCGAGGAGGCGGTCTCCCCGATCCTGGTCATGCTGCTGCGCAGGGAGCTGACCAGGGCCCGGACCGACTCGGCCATCGCTGCGACGTTGTCGTCGCCCGCGATCGCCAGCTCGCGGGTGAGGTCGCCCCGCGCGATCGTCGCCAGGTAGTCCTTGACCACCTCGACACGTGCGGCCGTCTCGGCGGCCGCCTGGGCGGCGGCCCGCGAGCGCGACGCCTCCTCCTCCAGCCGACCGCGTTCCCGGGCGGCGCGCTCGTCCGCCAGCTCGCGTTCGCGCTGCTCCTCGGCGCGCTGCGCCGCCGCTCGCTCCTGTTCGCGACGCGACTGCGCCTCGGCAGCCTCCCGCTCCAGCCGGGCGCGCTCCTCGGCAGCCCGCTTGTCGTCCTCGACGCGCGCCAGGCGCTCGATCTCGGCCTGCCGCGCCGCGGCGTCCCCGGCCTCGAGGGCCTCGATCACCTGGTCGACCGCAACGGCGATCGCACCGATCTCGTCGTCGTTGGGGTGGTCCACCCGCTGACTGCGGTCACCCGACGCGATCGCGTCCAGCGAGGCGACGACCTTGCGCAGCGGCGCCGCGATCGACCGTACGACGGCCAGCCCGGCGAGCACGAAGACCAGCAGCCCGACGAAGGCGACCGCCAGCAGCAGCGTCCGGAGCAGGTCGGCAGCGTGCTGCACGTCGTCGACCTGCTGGGCGACCCGCTCGTCGGCGTGGTCGTCCGCCTCGTCGTAGAGGGTGTCGATCCGGTGCGCCGGCGGCCCCTCGGCCTCGAGGGCGAGCGCGACCATCCGATCGGCGTTGCCCGCCAGGGCGGCGGCGTGGATCCGCTCCAGGTAGGAGTGGTACGCGGTGGTCAGGTCGGCCAGCTCACCGAGGTACTCCCGGGCGACGCCCTGGTCGTCGAGGGCGAGCCCGTCCCGGTACTTCTCCAGCGCGGCCTCGTAGTGCTGCTGCGCGCCGGCGTGCACCTCTTGGACCGCCTGCGACCGGGCAGCCGCGCCGGTCGCGACCGTGGCGACGTACTCACCGGTCTCGGCACGCTGCAGGAGCCACTCCTGGTAGCCGGCGTTGAGCTTGCTCGACACCGCGGCGCCGGCGCGGTTCGCCGCGGTGTGTCGCGCGACGTCGGACACCTGCAGCGCGGCGGCCACGGCCACGACGAGCAGCACGGCCACGCCGAGGCCGACCATCCCCCACAGCTTCTGGACCAGGGTGACCCGACGGCGGAACGACGGCCGAGGACCGCTCGGCTCAGGACGACGGGAGACCGACGCCGGGGCCTCCCGGACCGGGGTGGGGCGGTCGAGCGGCAACGGGGAGCGTTCGAGCGTCGTCACTCGGGGCACCATCGGCACGGCGGCACGAGAGTGAAGGCAAAGGCGGGAATCGCCGCTCGGGCCCGATCGACCCCCGGGCCGCAGTCAGCCCGCCGGGCACCGGACCAGGTGCCCCGACGGGGCGGGGACGGTGCGCACCCGGGCCAGGGAGTCAGTCCTGCTCATCGGCGCCCGCGCCGCTTGGCGTCGTACATGCGCAGGTCGGCGAGGCGCAGCAGCTCGTCGGCGTCGCGGCCCTCGGGGCCGATCGCGGCCGACCCGACGCTGACGCCGACGGGGACGTGCAGCGCGAACGGGTGGGCGTCGAGGACCTCCTGCACCCGGCTCCGCAGCCGCTGCGCGACCACCGCGTGGCTGGTGCGCTCGGGCAGGCGGACGACGAGCACGAACTCGTCGCCGCCGACCCGCGCGACCGTGTCGTCGGGCTGGACGGCGTCGGCGAGCACGTCGGCCACGGCGCACAGGACGCTGTCCCCTGCCGCGTGACCCAGGTCGTCGTTGACGGCCTTGAAGCCGTCGAGGTCGAGCATCACCAGGGCGTGGGGGGACCGGCCCGGGGCGGACGCCGCGGCGAGCGCCTCCTGGAGCGCGATCCGGTTGGCCACGCCGGTCAACGGGTCGACCCGGCTCTGGGCGCGCAGCCGGTCCTGCTCCTCACGGTGGGGCGTGACGTCGAGGAGGGCGTGCAGGCGCATCGGCTCGCCCGCGGGTCCGGTGAGGTCGCGGACCTGCACCTCGACCAGGCGGACCTCGCCGGCCCGGGTGACGACGGCGGCGGTGAACGCTCCCCCGTCGGTCGCCGGCTGGTCCCGCGTGGTCAGCCAGCTGCGCACCGTCTGGCCGCGCAGCGACGCGACCGGGACGCCCAGCAGGTCGGCGGCGGCGGCATTGGCCTGATGCACCCGGCCCTCGACGTCGCTGACCAGCACCGGCGTCGGGGTGGCCCCGAGGATCGAGGTCAGCCAGGCGTTGGACCGGTGCAGGTCGCCCTTGAGCCGACGGCGGCGGGCGTCGGTCGCCAGCCACAGCAGCACCAGCACGAAGCCGATGGCCACCACGAGCGCCGCCAGCAGCGGATCGGTGCCGCCCGCGACGTTGCCGACCGCGGCCTCGCGGCCCTGCTCGACGAGCAGCCAGCCGCCGATGGCCGAGACCTCGCTGACCGCCCACAACCGGTCGGTCTCGGCGTCGGCGGCGCGGCCGGTGGCGTCCGGGCCGTCGAGGAGCCGGGGGTCCTTCGTCGTGGCGCCCACGTCGCCACCGGAGTCGGCGAGGGTGGTGCCGTGCCGGTCCACGACGGTGACCGCGACGCCGTACTGGCGGAACAGGGCCTCCATCTCGGCCTGGATGCCCGACAGGGCGAGGGTCGCGACGAGGTAGCCGCGGATCCGGCCCTGCGGGTCGCGGACGGCGGCCGCGACGGCGATCGCCCAGGTCCGCTCGGGCGTCATCAGCCGGTAGGCCTGCGAGATGTAGGCGGTGTCGCTGCGGCTCGCCGGGAGGTACCACTCGCGGAAGGAGAAGTCGCGGCCGATCACCTCCGGGTCGCGCTGGGGCGGGACCAGGTCCAGCATGACGCCGTCGGCGTCGTACAGGGACGTGTTGTAGGCGCCGGTCGTGGCCGAGCCGAGCGCCTCCAGCACGACGTCCATCCGTTCCTGGTCGCCGGTCGCCACGGCGCGGCGTACGGCGGCGCTGCGGCTGAAGGCGGTCACCGTGTCCCGCAGGCCGCCGAGCCGGAGGTCGACGCCGCGGGCGGCGAGGGAGTCGATCGCCGCGAGCCGGTTCTGCGCGGCGCTGGTCAGTGAGGCGTCGGTGTCGGCGCGGCCGGTGACCACGAGCGTGGCGACCAGCACGAGGACCAGGCTCACCAGGCCGGCGAGGACGCGGGGCACGAGCCGCTCGAGGACCGAGGACTCGGTGCTCGGCACGGTGGTGAGGGCGGGCAGCTCGGCGCGCTCCGCGGGGTGGGCCAGGCTCGCCGGGACCCGGTCGGCGCGCAACAGCGCGCCGAGCGCGTCGGCGTCCAGGGGGCGGCTCATCAAGAAGCCCTGGCCGAACGGGCAGCCGAGACGGCGCAGGGCAGCGACGTGCTGGGGCCGCTCGATCCCCTCCGCGACGACGTGGACGCCCAGCGACAGGCAGAACCGGACCAGCGACTCGGCCATCCGCTCGTGCGGGCCGCCGGAGCCGAGGAACTGCACGAACGACCGGTCGATCTTCACCCCGTCGACCCGGAACCGGCGCAGGTAGTCGAAGCTCGCGTTGCCCGTGCCGAAGTCGTCGAGGGTGATGTTGCAGCCGAGGGCTGCCAGCTCGGCGAGGACCTGCTCGTGCCCCTGCCCCGTCCGCGACAGCACGGTCTCGGTCAGCTCGACGATGACGGCGTTCAGGGGCAGGCCCGCGGCCTCGGTCGCCTCACGGAAGCGCGCCGGCAGCATCGGGTCGTCCAGGTCGGCGGGTGACAGGTTGACCGCGAGGCAGAGCCGGTCCCCTGCGGGCAGCTGCCGCCACTGCGCGACCTGCTCGGCCGCGGCCGTCAGCACCATCTCGTCGAGGTGCACGACCAGCCCGGACTCCTCCAGCGGCTCGAGGAACCCGGCCGGCTCGACCAGCTCCCCGCTCTCGCGGTCGAACAGGCGCGCCAACGCCTCGACCGCGACCATCTCCCCCGTGCGCAGGTCGTAGCAGGGCTGGTAGTGGACGACCACGTCGCCCTGCTCGAGCGCACGCGCGATCCGTTCCGCAGTCAGTGTCTGCGCAGCACCGGATGCCATGGCGACCTCGCTCCTGGGGCCCGTACGACGCCCCTCCCCCGGACCGCTGGAATCCCCGCGGACCATCGTACGAAGCACCACGGTCGCGCGCGGCGGAATGTCCGCTCTCGCACCCGTGCAGCGAGCGCCCGTCGCTCGCTCAGGCCTGCGCCCCGTCGGGCTCGTCGAGGAAGCGCACGGCCTGGACGGGCGCCGGGTCGCCCAGCGTGTTGAGCGGTGCGTGGGCGATCACCGACCGCGCCCTGCGTCGTACGACGGAGTCGCGTCGGCCCCGCTCGTCGATCAGCACCAGCCGCCGGCCGTGGCGCAGCACCGGCGCGGCCGTGATCCCGGCCAGGGACAGCGCCGCCAGGATCGCCGTCGGGTCCTGGCCCTCCGGCACCTCGTAGGCCAGCACGTCGCGATCCCGGCTCGCCAGCTCGTCCTCGCGGGCCATCTCGGCCCGCACCCAGGGCACCAGCACCACGATGCCCGCGCACGCGAGCACCGCTGCGAGCGCCCCGAACACCATCCACGGCAGTCCTGCTCCGCCCATGGCACACCTCCTGCTGCTCCCGGGCGGTACCCGTGCGGGAGAGCAGCAACCGGGTCAACGGACCCGGAAGGTCACTCCCACTCGATGGTGCCCGGCGGCTTCGAGGTGATGTCGACGGTGACCCGGTTGACCTCGGCCACCTCGTTGGTGATCCGGGTCGAGATCCCCTCCAGGACCTCGTACGGCAGCCGCGCCCAGTCGGCGGTCATGGCGTCCTCGGAGGTGACCGGACGCAGCACGACCGGGTGGCCGTAGGTGCGGCCGTCGCCCTGGACGCCGACCGAGCGGACGTCGGCGAGCAGCACGACCGGCATCTGCCAGATGTCGCCGTCGAGGCCGGCGGCGGTCATCTCCTCGCGGGCGATGGCGTCGGCCTCGCGCAGGAGGTCGAGCCGTTCGCGGGTCACCTCGCCGATGATCCGGATGCCGAGGCCGGGGCCCGGGAAGGGCTGGCGCTGGACGATGACGCTGGGCAGGCCGAGCTGGGCGCCGACGGCACGGACCTCGTCCTTGAACAGCTCCCGCAGCGGCTCGACGAGCTCGAACTCGAGGTCCTCGGGCAGGCCACCGACGTTGTGGTGGGACTTGATGGTCGACGTACCGGCGCCGTGGCCGGACTCGACGATGTCGGGGTAGAGCGTGCCCTGGACGAGGAAGCCCACCTTCGTGCCCGCGGGCGCGTCCTTGATCACCTCCAGCTCGGCACCCTCGAAGGCGCGGATGAACTCGCGCCCGATGATCTTGCGCTTCGCCTCGGGCTCGCTGACGCCGGCGAGGGCGTCGAGGAACTGCTTCTCCGCGTCGACGATGACCAGCTTGGCGCCGGTCGCGGCGACGAAGTCGCGCTCGATCTGCTCGGTCTCGCCCTTGCGCATGAGGCCGTGGTCGACGTACACGCAGGTGAGCCGGTCGCCGATCGCCTTCTGCACGATCGCCGCGGCGACCGCCGAGTCGACACCGCCGGACAGCCCACAGATGGCGCGGCCGTCGGGGCCGATCTGCTCGCGGATGCGGGCGATCTGCTCCTCGGCGATGTTGCCGATGGTCCACGTCTGGCGGCAGCCGGCGATGTCCCACAGGAAGTGCTCGAGGACCTTCTGGCCGTGCTCGGAGTGCAGCACCTCGGGGTGCCACTGGACGCCGGCCAGGCCGCGGTCGACGTCCTCGAACGCGGCGACCGGGGTGACCTCGGTCGAGGCGAGCACCGTGAAGCCCTCGGGGGCCGCGCTCACCGAGTCGCCGTGCGACATCCACACGTTGTGCTCGGCCGGGATGCCGTTGAGCAGGGTGCCGGGGTGGTGGATGGCGACCCGGGTGCGGCCGTACTCACGCGCACCGGTCGCGGAGACCGTGCCGCCGAGGTGGGCTGCCATCAGCTGGAAGCCGTAGCACATGCCGAAGACGGAGGGGCCGGCCGTGAAGATGGCCGGGTCGACCGCCGGGGCGCCGTCCTCGTAGACCGACGACGGACCGCCGGACAGGATGATCGCCTTCGGGTTCCGCGCGATCATCTCGGCCACCGGCATCGTGTGCGGCACGATCTCGGAGTAGACCCGCGCCTCGCGCACCCGACGGGCGATCAGCTGGGCGTACTGGGCTCCGAAGTCCACCACCAGGACCAGGTCGTGCTCGGGCTGCGTCTGCTCGGCCGTCATGGCCGAATCGTATCGGCGGCGTGCCCGCGGCCCCGAACTGACAGGTGACCTTGCACGTGCCCGGCTCCCCCAGGTTTCGAGACGCCTCCCCCGAAGATCTCGATACGCGCGTCGCGACCTCGTTCCTCGGTCGCGGCGCTACTCGATCTCCCCGGCTGATCCGCGAGCCTCCTCGTCCCTCGGAGCCTCGCGGGCCGGTGAAAACGCACCAGGGCCCGGCCGGGGAGGGAGGGTGGCCGGGCCCTGATTGTCCACGCAGCTGATGGACAGTGCCTGGACCGAGCCCGGTCTTCGGGAGGGAGCGTGATTCCCGGGCTCGCTTCGTTCAACGACCCCCCTCAGGGGGAGTTACGCCGGCTCCGGACAAGTTCGACGAAAAAATCTGGGACGGTCCCGGATCGCTCCGGGACCGCCCCCGCAGGCACACCGGCCCCAGCGCTCAGCTGACCCCGACGATCGGCAGCCGCAGCGCTGCCGGCGCCTCGTCCGGCACGACCGGCGCGCGGGGCGCGACCGGCTCGATCGAGCGGTAGGACTCACCGAGGGCCGGGCGGGCGTCGGCCTCGCCCTTGTTGGGCCAGTACGCCATCGCCCGCTCCGCCTGAGCGGTGATCGTCAGCGACGGGTTCACGCCGAGGTTGGCCGAGATGGTCGACCCGTCGACGATGTGCAGCCCCGGATGCCCGAAGACCCGCTGGTAGCCGTCGACCACCCCCGACTCGGGGCTGTCACCGATCGTGCAGCCGCCGATGAAGTGGGCGGTCAACGGCCGGTTGAACGGCTCGCCGATGGTGCCGCCGGCGGTGCCGCCGCCCATGACCGCCGCCATCCGGCGCACCGCGTCGTTGGCGGCGGGGATCCAGGTCGGGTTGGGCTCGCCGTGGCCCTGCTTCGAGGACAGGATCCACCTGCCGGCGACCCGCTTCGGGAAGGTCGTGATCGAGTTGTCGACCGACTGCATGACCAGCGCGATGACGACCCGCTCCGACCAGTGCTTGACGTCGTAGAGGTCGCGGACGCGCCGGCGCTCCTTCCACAGCTCCTTGAGCCACACCTTCCAGCGCGGGTCGGGCCCGTCGCCGTCGGTGAGCACGGTCTGCATCAGGGACATCGCGTTGCTGCCCTTGCCGTAGCGCACCGGCTCGATGTGGGTGTGCTCGTCGGGGTGCCACGAGGAGGTGATGGCGACGCCGTCGGTGTAGTCGACGTCGGAACCCTCCGGAGCGATCGCGCCGAGGATCGACTCGGAGTTGGTCCGGGTCAGGTGGCCGAGCCGGTCGGAGACGTTCGGCAGGTCGCCGGTCGCCTTGAGCCGGTGGAGCAGCTTCTGGGTGCCGAGCGCGGCCGCGGAGAACACGACCTGCTCGGCGGTGAACGTCCGGGTCGCCGTACGACGCGACAGCTTCGCCTTCGTCCAGCGGGTGTCGACCCGGTAGCCGCCACCAGGCAGGGGCCGGACCCGGGTCACCGTGGTCAGCGGGTGCACCTCGGCGCCGTTCTGCTCGGCGAGGTAGAGGTAGTTCTTGACCAGGGTGTTCTTGGCGTTGTGCCGGCACCCGGTCATGCACTCGCCGCAGTCGCGGCAGGTGTTGCGGGAGGGGCCGACGCCGCCGAAGTAGGGATCGGCGACCGACGCGCCGGCCTCCTGGCCGGGGCCGCCGAAGAAGACCCCGACGGGGGTGGCGTGGAAGCTGTCGCCGACGCCCATCTGGTCGGCGACCTTCTTCATCACCTCGTCGGAGGGTGTCATCCGCGGGTAGGTGACCACGCCCAGCATCCGCTTGGCCTGGTCGTAGTACGGCGCGAGCTCGGCCTTCCAGTCGGTGATGTGGGACCACGACGGGTCCCGGTAGAACGGCTCGAGCGGCTCGTAGAGGGTGTTGGCGTAGACCAGGGAGCCGCCGCCGACGCCCGCGCCGGCGAGGATCAGGCAGTCCTTGACCATGTCGATGCGCTGGATGCCGTAGCAGCCGGCGGACGGGGCGTAGAGGTACTTCTTCAGGTCCCAGGAGTTGTCGGCGAAGTCGGCGTCGTCGAAGCGGGCGCCGGCCTCGAGGACGCCGACGCGGTAGCCCTTCTCGGTCAGCCGCAGCGCGGTGACCGAGCCGCCGAAGCCCGACCCGATGACCAGGACGTCGTAGTCGAAGTCGCTCATGCGCGGCCCAGCTTGTCCATCAGGCGCAGCGAGGCGGTCATGAACTTCGCGTAGCCCTCGTCGGACATGCCGAGCATGGGACCGAACCGGATCAGTCGCTGCGTGGCGACCGACTGGGTCTCGGTGTAGCGGTGGATGCCCTCGGCGCCCTGGCGCCGGCCCATGCCGGACTCGCGCATGCCGCCCATGGGGGCGTCGATGCTGGCGAAGGTGGCCCCGAAGGCCTCGTTGACGTTGACCGTGCCGCACTTGATCTGCCGGGCGATCGCGCGGCCGCGGGCGGTGTCGCGGGTGTAGACCGAGCCGTTGAGGCCGTACTCGCCGTCGTTGGCGCGGGCGATCGCGTCCGCCTCGTCGTGGAACCGGTAGATCGAGACGACGGGGCCGAAGGTCTCGTTGCCGAAGCAGGTCATCTCCGGCGTGACGCCCTCGAGCACGGTCGGCTCGAAGTAGTACGGCGCCAGGTCGGGCCGGGCCTTGCCGCCGGCGAGCACCCGGGCGCCCATGGCGACCGCGTCCTCGACGTGGGCGGTGACGGTCTCGAGCTGGTCGGCCGAGATCAGCGTGCCCATGTCGGCGTCCCAGTCCATCGTGGCGCCGAGGCTCATTGCCTTGGTGCGGGCGACGAAGCGCTCGACGAAGCGGTCGTAGACGGCGTCGGCGACGAACATCCGCTCGGTCGAGACGCACAGCTGGCCGGCGTTGGAGAAGCAGGCCCGGACCGCGCCCTCGGCGGCGCGCTCGATGTCGGCGTCGCGGAGCACGAGGATCGGGTTCTTGCCACCGAGCTCGAGGGAGCAGCCGATCAGCCGCTCGGCCGCCTGCTTGGCGATGATCTTGCCGGTGGCGGTCGAGCCGGTGAAGCAGATGTAGTCGGCGCGCTCGATGATCGGCGTACCGAGCTCACGGCCCGGGCCGGCCACGACCTGCCACAGGTCGCGCGGGAAGCCGGCGTCCTCGAGCAGCTGGGCGGCGAGCAGCGCCGACAGCATGGTCTGCGCGTCGGGCTTGGTGACCACGGCGTTGCCGGCGAGCAGGGCCGGAAGGCCGTCGCACAGCGCCATCGTGAACGGGTAGTTCCACGGCGAGATGATCCCGACCACGCCCTTGGGCACCCGGTTGAGCTCGACCTTGGTGAGCACCGGGACGACGCCCGGGCGGCGCTGGGTGTCGAGGTGCCGGTGGGCGGTGCGGGCGTAGTAGCGCGCGGTGAGCGCGATGTGCAGCGGCTCGTCGAAGGCGTGCTTGCGCGCCTTGCCGGACTCGAGCTGGATCAGGTCGATGATCTCGGCCTGCCGGTCGAGCACGATGTCGTGCAGCCGGTGCAGGATCCGGGCCCGCTCGTCGACCGACACCCGCGCCCACGCGGCCTGGGCGACCCGCGCGCGGCGGAACGCCTCGGCGACGTCGTCGGTGCTCGACTGCGGGATGTTGGCGACCGGGGCGCCGTTGATCGGCGAGAAGACCTGGGTGGTGCGGCCCGTGGTCGCCAGGACGCGGTCGGTCAACCGGGCGACGTACTCCGGCTCGAGGGCGTACGACGCCCGCGGGTCGTGCTCGGGGTCGTGGGGACCGTCGACGACAGGGCCCTCGGAGGACGCGCCGGAGCCGGGATTCGCTTCGCTCATGGGACGAGCGTAGGTGACCGCCGTCACCGAATCTACTGATCGGTAGCAGATGTGCTGCTTTACACATGTCCTCTTGGTGTCAAGAGGCGGGGAAGGGCCGGGAACGGGCTGCGAGCCCGGCTGCCAACCCGGCCGAGCGGGCCCGGTCGGGCCTTCGCCAGCGGCGGGTCAGCCGAGCAGGGCCGCCGCGCGCACGGCCCGCTCCTCCCACCACGCCAGCTCGTCGTCGTACCCGCCGAGGGCCTTCTCCCAGCCGAACTGCACCAGCGCGCCCAGCAGGGCGAGCGCGAGCTGGCGCTCCCACCACGGCTCGGTGGCCACGCCGCGGCGCTCGAGCGCGGTCCGGTAGTCGACGATCGCCTGCTCCTTGCTGACCGGCAGGCGGCGGCAGTTGATGGCGAGGTACCACGCCAGGTCGGCGGTCCCGGCGCCCCGCCCGGGCGTCTCCCAGTCGAGCAGGACCGTGCGGCCGGCGGCGTCGGTGCCGAGGTTGTCGAGCTTCCAGTTGCCGTGGACCAAGGTCTGTGGGGTGCCCGCCAGCGCGGCCAGCAGCGGTCCCGGCTCCTCGACGAGGGGGACGACGACCGCCGCGGCGCGCGGCGCGACCGACTCCAGCCGCGGCCAGCCCTGCGCCACCAGGCCCGGCACGAGATGCCCCGAGCCCCGCGCGGCCTCGGCCTCCGCCATCCGCGGCGACAGCTCGAGGTAGCGGTCCCGTGGGGCCACGACGTCGAGGTCGAGGTCGCTCTCCCAGAAGGCGGCGTGCAGCGCGGCCATGTGGTCGAGGAAGCGGGCGTTCTGCTCGACCCCGATCGGGTCGTCGACCGCCGGCACCAGCCACGGCCCGACGTCGCGCATCAGCACCGCCGACAGGGTCGGCCGTGCCCGTTCGCGGGCCACCGCCACGATCGGCTGGGCGATCTCCTGCGGGAGCAGGTCGAGGATCCCCCGCTGCCACAGCACCAGGGTCGGGCTGCCCGGCACGCCCGCCGCCCGCAGCGACCAGTCGGCGTCGTGGTCGAGGTACTTCACGACGTACGGCCGCCCGCCGATCCGCACCCGCTCGAGCACCGCCCCCGACCTGCCCGGCGCATCCAGCACCGCGCGCTCGGTCGCGCCGTCGAGCAGGGCGGCCACGGAGTCGACCACCGGACGGGGATCGGTCATCGCGCGCCTCCTCGCTCGGTTCCATGGTGACACCCCGGAGCGGGTCGCGGGAGGCCTGCGGGCCGCTTCCCGGCGCGGACGGAGAGATCCCCTACATCGGCGGCGCCGACAGGTACACCGACTTCGCCTCGGTGTACTGCGCCAGCCCCTCCGGACCGAACTCCCGCCCCAGGCCGGATGCCTTGAAGCCGCCGAACGGAGCGGCGAAGTCCATCGTGTAGGTGTTGATCCCGTAGGTGCCGGTGCGCACCCCGCGGGCCACCTCGAGGCCGGCCTCCTGGTCGGCGGTCCACACGGTGCCGGCCAGGCCGTACTCGGAGTCGTTGGCGATCCGGACGGCGTCGGCGACGTCGTCGTACGGGATGACGGAGAGGACCGGGCCGAAGATCTCCTCCTGGGCGATCCGCATCTTGTTGTCGACGCCCGCGAAGACGGTCGGGCGGACGTACCAGCCGTGGTCGAGCCCGTCGGGGCGGCCCTCGCCGCCGGTGAGCAGCTGGGCGCCCTCCTCCTGGCCGATCCGGATGTACGACGCCACCCGCTCCTGCTGGCGCCGGGCGACCATCGGGCCGATCTCGGTGGCCGGGTCGAGCGGGTCGCCGACCACCATGGCGCCGATCGCCGTCGCGAGCGCCGCGGCGAAAGCGTCGTGCCGCTCCCGGCTGACCAGGACCCGGGTCTGCGCGACGCAGGCCTGGCCGGAGTTCATCACGCCGAGGAACTTCAGGCCCTCGATGGCGGTCGCCTCGTCGGCGTCGTCGAGGATGATCGCGGCCGACTTGCCGCCGAGCTCGAGCGAGACCCGCTTGAGCTGCTCGCCGCAGATCGCGCCGATCTTGCGGCCCGCGGCGGTGGAGCCGGTGAAGGCGACCTTGTCGACGCCGGGGTGGCGCACCAGGTGCTCGCCGACCTCGCGGCCCCCGGCCACGATCGAGACCACGCCCTCGGGGACACCGGCCTCGACGAGCAGCTCGGCGAGGAGGTAGGCGTCGAGCGGGGTCTCCGGCGCCGGCTTCACGACGACGGTGCAGCCGGCCAGCAACGCCGGGACCACCTTCGACAGGATCGTGAACTGCGGGACGTTCCACGGCGGGATCGCCGCGACGACCCCGACCGGCTCATGGCGTACGACGACGTCGCTGCCGAGCGCCCCGGGCCGGGTCGCCTCCCACGGGAACTCCCGGGCGATGGCGAGGAAGGCCTCGATCTGCATCCACGGCGCCGGCGCCTGCGCGAGCGAGCTGAAGGAGATCGGCGAGCCCATCTCGGTGGAGATGATCCGCGCCATCTCGTCCAGCTTGGCGGCGTACAGGCCGGAGAGGTTCTGCACGACCTCGATCCGCTCGGCCGGGCTCATCCGCGGCCACGGCCCCTCGTCGAAGGCCGTGCGGGCCGCGGCGACCGCGGCGTCGATGTCGGCCGTCGATCCCTCCGGGACCCGCGCGACGACCTCCTCGGTGTGCGGCGAGACCACCTCCAGCACGGCGTCGGTGGCGGGCCTGGCCCAGGTGCCGCCGATGAAGAGGGCGTCGCGGTCGAGGGTCATGGGGGGTTCCTTTCGGGTGGTGCGGGTCAGGGAGCGAGGGTGAACCAGTCGGCGAAGCCGCTGGGGTCGTGCCGGCCGAGGGCACCGTGCTCGAACAGGCCCCACCCCTCGGAGCCCTCGGGTACGCCGGCCCCGGCGCCGTGCACGGTGGCCCGGCCGACGTGGTCGATGACGCCGAACATCACGCGCCCGGCGACGGCGGGGTCGGCCATGTCGTAGGTGAGCCGCTCGGTGAACGCGGGGCCCTTCCACATGCCGTGCGTCCAGTCCGGGTCGCCGCCGTAGCCGCCGCCGACGTGGATCGGCACGGGCAGCTTGGAGGCGACCTCGAGGACGAGCTCCTTGCCCTCGGGGGTGGTGCACACGATGGTCGCGCCGGTGGGGACCCGGGTGCCGGAGGTGTAGCGGACCTCGACCCGCGGCCAGCCGAGCTGCTCGACCCGGCCGTCCTTCCAGGTCCGGGTGCAGTCGTTGAGCGTCCGGAAGCCGTCGGGGGTCTCCTGGATGATGATCACGACGCAGAAGTCCTCGAAGCGCAGCGGCACATAGAGCCACCACATGCCCTCGAAGGCGGGGTCCGCGGGCTTGCCGGCGGGCGCGGCCTCGCCGACCGGCCGGATGCCCCAGGAGCGGTCGCGCGAGCCGACCCACCGCTCGGGGGTGACCTCGATGTCGGTGCCGTCGACGCTGAGCACGCCCTCCCAGGTGCCGACCTGGGCGAAGCGCTGCGCGTCGAGCGTCGTACCGCTGCCCTGGCGCATCACGTGCGGCAGCTCCTGGACGACCGGGAAGGAGCCCTCCCAGGTCAGGTCCATCGCGACGCCCTCGGTCTCCTCGAGGACCAGGCGCAGCTTGTGGAGCGGCTCGACGACCTCGATCCGGTAGTTGCCGACCTGCTGGGCCATCCGGTCGGCGCCGCGCGGGTCGGCGGCGTCGCTGAGGTGGAGGGCGGTCTGCTCGTCCCTGCCGTCGACGCTGCGGCGGAGCAGGACGAAGGCGTCCTTCGTGCCCAGGTTCGGGTAGAAGCCGAGGCCGGTGATCAAGAACAGGTCGCCGGTGCGGTCGTGGGCGTTGAGGTAGCAGCGGTCGTAGAAGTTGCGGTCGCTGCTGCCGGCCCACGCGACGGGCCGCGGGAGCTGGTGGATCGGGAACTCGTCGAGCGGGCCGAGGCCGTGGTACTCGCCGTGCAGGCCGTGGTCGGGCCCGGCGTTCGGGGTGGCGCTCATGCACCGACCTCCTCGAGGAGCCGCTCGAGGAGCGGACGGTGGTGGAAGACGGCCTCGGGGTCCTCGGGCCGCTCGATCTCGCCGAAGTGGATCTGGCGGGCGCTGGTGCGCAGGAACACGCAGCCCCAGTTGACGGCGGCGTGCAGCAGGTACCAGGTGAGGTCGCCGGTCTCGACGCCGCTCAGCTCGCGGTACGTCGCCACGACGTCGTCGGTCGCCAGGAACTCGGGCATGCCGGGCAGGCCGAGCATCGTGGCGATCTCCTGGAAGACCTGGTGGGCGAAGACCAGCCAGGCGAGGTCCATCTCGCGCGGACCGAGGGTGGCCATCTCCCAGTCGAGGACGGCGACCGGCTCGAAGTCGCGGTACATCATGTTGCCGATCCGCGCGTCCCCCCACACCAGCACCGGCGCGCCCTCCTCGGCGGGCAGGTTCGCCTCGAGCCAGGCCAGGCCGCGCTCGATGAGCGGTGAGCGCGGGCTCGCCTCGGCGGTGGTGATCGCGTACTCGTACCAGGCGCGGGTCTTGGCGAGGTTGCGCGCGAGCGCGGTCGGCCCTTCGTGGCCGGTGACCGCGGGGTCGAGGAAGCCGAAGGTGGAGGCGGCGTCGGGGATGCCGTGCAGCTTCGCGAGCACCTCGACGGTGCTGCGCTGCAGCTTCTCCTGCTGCTCGGGCGAGGCGTCGAAGAGCCAGTTGTCGCCGAACGGGTACGGCAGCACGTCGGGCGGTACCGCACCGTCGAGGCGGTCCATGAGGAAGAACGGCGTGCCGAGCACGTCGCCGGTCGGCTCGTTGAGGCCGACGGTCGGGACGGGTACGCCGGCGAGCTCGCCGGCGAGGCGCATCGCGTCGTACTGGTCGGTGAGGCGGTACTCCGCGAAGACGGGCAGGTCGTCGGCCGCAGGCGCCACGCGGGCGACGTACTCACGGGTGACGCGAGCGCCTTCCTCGGTGGTGGTGATCGCGAGCAGGACCGTCTCGCTCGACATGCCGTTGGTCTGCACCCCGTCGTGGATGCTCACCTCCGGCGCGGCGCCCTCGGGCAGCAGGCCGGTGAGCCACTCCTCGAGGCGGTCGTGGACCGCGCCCTGGTCACGGCTCGACCGCTGCAGGGTCATCTCGGCCATCTCTGCGGGCAACGACTCGCTCACGGGACCTCCTGCCTCCACGCTACTAGAACGTGTTCTATGTCACGACCCGCGTTACGGTACCGTCGGTATCGAAAGAGGGGAAGAGGTCATGGGGACGGAACCGCCCGCGGCCCGGGCGACCGGCCGGCCACGGGACCCGCGGATCGAGCAGGCGGCGCTCGAGGCGGTCCGCGCCCTGCTCGCCGAGGGCGGGTACGCCGCGGTGACCGGCACGGCCGTCGCCGCCCGGGCCGGGACGACGAAGGCGGCGCTCTACCGCCGCTGGACCGCCCTGCCCCACCTCGTCCACGAGGCCGCGTTCCCCAGCGAGCTGGCCCTCGACCTGCACCTCGGCGGGTCGCTGGAGGAGGACCTCGCCGGCATCGTCCGCGGCGCCCGCGACGCCCTCTGCTCGCCCGTCGGCACGGCCGCCCTGCCCGCCCTGCTGGCCGAGATCACTACCTGGCCCGACCTGCACGCCGCCATGCTGGAGCGCTTCGCCGGGGCGTTCCGGGCGATCGACGAGCGGCTCGCCGTCGCGGTGGCGGCCGGCGAGGCACATCCCGACGCCCGGGCCGACGACCTGATCCAGAGCGTCGTCGGGACGATCATCGCCGGGGTGCTGCTCACGCCCGGCCGGCTCGACGACGCCTGGACCGACCGGCTCACCGCGACGCTGGCGCGCGGCCTGCGCCCCTGACCCGGTTGACCTGCCGCATCCTCACCGTTGACCTGCCCCGACCTCACCGTCGAGCTGGCCGACGTGGCAGCTCGACCGAGGGGATGCGGCAACTCAACGGTGAGGATGGGGAAGCTCAACGGATCTCGGCGAGCGCGATGCCCTCCTCGTCACCGAGCCGCACCAGCGCCTCGGCGTTCGGCCCGTAGACGGCGGAGCCGCCGATGAAGGTCGACGTCCCGCAGCGCCCGGTCAGCCCGGCGACCACGACGTGCAGGCCGTGGTCGAGCGCGCGGGCGGCGTAGGTGACGTCGAGGCGGCGGGCGCCTCCGGGGAAGTAGGCGACCGAGGCGAGGTACGCCGACGCGCCGGCCGCCGCCACGGTCGCGGCGTGCTCGGGGACGCTGCCGTCGCGGCAGATCGAGAGCCCCAGCACCACGCCGTCGACGGTGATCGTCGCGGGGTGCTCACCGGGGACGAACCAGGTCGGCTCGTCGCCGTCGAGGTGCTGCTTGTCGTACGGCGCCGTGGTGGTGCCGTCGGGCTCGACGACCACGGACGCGAGGGTCCGGCCGTGGTCGCGGCGCAGGGCCGTCGAGCCGACCACCGTCGCGCCCGCCGCCGCGGCGGCCGCCCGCAGCGGGTCGAGCAAGGGCCCGGCGAGGTCGTTGGTCGTCGGCAGGTCGCTGCAGAACGCGCTGGCGTCGTACCCGGACAGGTGCGCCTCCGGGAGGACGACCCGGGCCCCGCGCTCGCCCGCCTCACGCACGAGGCGGGCGGCCGTCGCCACGTTGTGGGCCAGGTCGCCGGCGCGCGCCTCGCACTGGGCGGCGGCGACGATCATCAGCGGTCGCTCCTCAGTGGGCGACGACCTCGACCCGCTGGAACTCCTTGAGCTCGGTGTAGCCGGTCGTGGCCATCGAGCGCTTGAGGGCGCCGACCAGGTTCATGGTGCCGTCGGCGACCCGGGAGGGCCCGAACAGGATCTCCTCGATGGTGCCGACCTGGTCGAACTGCACGCGCTGACCGCGGGGCAGGTCGGCGTGGTGGGCCTCGGCGCCCCAGTGGAAGCCGCGGCCGGGCGCGTCGGTCGCGCGGGCGAACGGCGAGCCGACCATGACGGCGTCGGCGCCGCAGGCGATCGCCTTGGCCAGGTCGCCGGAGGTGCCGATCGAGCCGTCGGCGATGACGTGGACGTAGCGGCCGCCCGACTCGTCGAGGTAGTCGCGGCGGGCGGCGGCGACGTCGGCCACCGCGCTGGCCATCGGCACCGAGATGCCGAGCACGGTCCGGGTGGTGTGGGCGGCGCCGCCGCCGAACCCGACGAGAACGCCGGCCGCGCCCGTGCGCATGAGGTGGAGCGCGGCCTGGTGGGTCGCGCAGCCGCCGACGATGACGGGCACGTCGAGCTCGTAGATGAACTCCTTGAGGTTCAGCGGCTCGGCCTGGCTCGAGACGTGCTCGGCCGAGACGGTGGTCCCGCGGATGACGAACAGGTCGACGCCCGCGTCGGTCACGGTCTTCGCGAACTCCTTGGTGCGCTGCGGCGACAGTGAGCCCGCCACGGTCACGCCCGCCTCGCGCACCTCGCGCAGCCGCGCGGTGATCAGCTCGGCCTTGATCGGCTCGGTGTAGATCTCCTGCAGGCGGCGGGTGGCCTCGACCCCCTGCAGCCCGGCCACCTCGTCGATGAGGGGCTGCGGGTCGTCGTACCTGGTCCAGAGGCCCTCGAGGTTGAGCACGCCGAGGCCGCCGAACCGGCCGAAGTCGATCGCGGTCCTGGGCGACATGACCGAGTCCATCGGCGCCGCGAGGATCGGCAGCGAGAACCGGTAGGCGTCGATCTGCCAGTCGACGCTGACCTCCTCGGGGTCACGCGTGCGCCGCGACGGCACGATCGCGATGTCGTCGAAGGAGTACGCCGTCCGGGCCCGCTTGGCGCGGCCGATCTCGATGTCGCTCACCCGAGGAGGATATCGGTGACCGGCTCAGCGATCCTCGCGGCGGCCCCGGGAGCGCGGATCGAGCTCGTCGGCCTCCCGCAACCGGTGGGTCTGCTCGCCGCGCTCGCGGTCGAAGCGGTCCCGCTTCTGCTGGGCCAGCGCCTCGAGCCGGTCGGCCTCGGCCCGGGCCTGCTCCGACTCCGCCTCGAGCCGGCGCGCCTCGGCGTCGTGCTGACGCAACTGGCCCTCACGCTGCCGCGCCTCGGTGCGGATCTCCCGCGCCCGGTGGCGGTTGCGCTCACGCCGCTGCCGGGTCGCGACCATCACGAGCGCGGCGACCAGCACCAGCGCCACGATCACGTAGACGGCGATCCAGCCGGGGTCGCTCGCCTCACCGAACCACTTCTCGACATCCATCTCGGCTCCCTTCTCCGCTTCCGATGCAGTACCGCCGCACCGGCGCGTCATACCCAGGAGCAGAGAAGCGGGCTACCGGTGGTAGTTGGGCGCCTCGACGGTCATCTCGATGTCGTGCGGGTGGCTCTCCTTGAGGGAGGCCGAGGTGATCCGGATGAACCGGCCCTTGGCCTGCAGCTCGGGGACGGTCTGCGCGCCGACGTAGAACATCGACTGGGACAGGCCGCCGAGGAGCTGGTGGGCAACACCGGCGAGCGGGCCCTTGTAGGCGACGCGGCCCTCGATGCCCTCGGGGACGATCTTGTCGTCGCTGCTGACCTCGGCCTGGAAGTAGCGGTCCTTGGAGTAGGACTTCTTGCCGCGCGAGGACATCGCGCCCAGCGAGCCCATGCCGCGGTAGGCCTTGTACTGCTTGCCCTGGTGGAAGACGACCTCGCCGGGCGACTCCTCGCAGCCGGCGAGCATGGAGCCGATCATCACCGACTCGGCGCCGGCGACGATCGCCTTGGCGATGTCGCCGGACTGCTGCAGGCCACCGTCGGCGATGACGGGTACGCCGGCCGGCCCGGCGGCGAGGGAGGCCTCGTAGACCGCCGTGACCTGGGGGACGCCGCAGCCGGTGACGACGCGGGTGGTGCAGATGGAGCCGGGTCCGAAGCCGACCTTGACGGCGTCGGCGCCGGCGTCGACGAACGCCTGCGCACCCTCGCGGGTGGCGACGTTGCCGCCGATGACCTGGACGTGCTTGGTGGCCGGGTCGGACTTGAGCCGGCGGACCATGTCGAGCAGGAGGGTGACGTGGCCGTGGGCGGTGTCGGCGACGAGGACGTCGACGCCGGCCTCGATCAGGCCGGTCGCCCGCTCCCACGCGTCGCCGAAGTAGCCGATCGCGGCACCGACCAGGAGCCGGCCGTCGCCGTCCTTGGAGGCGAGCGGGAACTGCTCGGACTTCACGAAGTCCTTGACCGTGATCAGGCCACCGAGACGCCCCTCGGCGTCGACCAGCGGGAGCCGCTCACGCTTGTGCTTGCGCAGCAGTGTGGTGGCGTCGTCGCGGCTGATGCCGACGGCGCCGGTGACCAGCGGCATCGGGGTCATCACCTCGTCGACCTTGGTGGTGGCCCACTCCGCGACGGGGGTGAACCGAAGGTCGCGGTTGGTGCAGATGCCGAGCAGCCGGTTGTCGGCGTCGACGACGGGGAGGCCGGAGACGCGGTACTCACCGCAGATCCGGTCGAGCTCCTCGAGCGTCGCGTCGGGGCCGATGGTGACCGGGTTGGAGATGATGCCGGTCTGGGTCCGCTTGACCAGGTCGACCTGGTAGGCCTGCTCCTCGGCGGAGAGGTTGCGGTGGAGGATGCCGATGCCGCCCTGGCGGGCCATCGCGATCGCCATCCGCGACTCGGTCACGGTGTCCATCGCGGCGCTGACCAGCGGCGACCTGAGCGAGATCTCGCGGGTCAGCCTCGAGGTGGTGTCGATCTCGTCCGGCACCAGGTCGGAATGACCGGGCAGCAGCAGGACGTCGTCGTAGGTGAGACCGAGCGCGGCGAACTTGTCGGGGACCTCCACTGGACCAGTGTAGGGCGTGATCGGGGTCACCCCCTTGACGGGTTCGGGAGGCTGGGACCGTGGTTTCCGACCTCTCCCCGCACGTCCTGGTCCTCTTCGGCGCGACCGGCGACCTGGCCGCCCGCAAGCTGTTCCCCGGCCTGTACCGGCTGGCCGCCGCGGGCCGCCTGCCCGACCACGTCGAGGTGATCGGCAGCGGCCGCCACTCCCCCGGCAGCGACGAGGAGTTCCGCGGCCACGTGCGCGACGCGTTGGGCGAGTTCGTCGGCGCCGTCGACGAGTCGGTGGCGGGCCCGCTGCTCGATCGGGTCCGGTTCGTGCCCTCCTCCGCCGACGACGGTACGGCGCTGGCGCGGGCAGTGGCGGACGCCGAGGACCGGATCCTCGCCCGGTGCGGCTGCCTGCTGGGCGACGTGCGCCGGCTCCTCTACCTCTCGGTGCCGCCCAGCGCGGTCAAGGGCATGGTCGCGATGCTCGACCGCGAGGACCTCGTCGACCGCTCCCGGCTGGTCGCCGAGAAGCCGTTCGGCACCGACCTGGCCACCGCCCGCGAGCTGCACCAGGTGCTCTGCTCGGTGTTCGCCGAGGACCAGGTGTTCCGCATCGACCACTTCCTGGGCAAGGAGGCGGTGCAGAACATCCTCGCGCTGCGCTTCGCCAACGGCCTGTTCGAGCCGGCCTGGAACCGGCACAGCATCGAGTCGGTGCAGGTCGACGTACCGGAGAAGCTGACCGCCGAGGGGCGCGGCAGCTTCTACGAGGGCACCGGCTGCCTGCGCGACATGGTCACCACCCACCTCGCCCAGCTGCTCGGCTTCGTCGCCCTCGAGGACCCGCACGCGTTCCGGGCCTCCGCCATCCGCGCGGCCAAGGCGGCCACCTTCGCCGCCGTACGCCCGATCGACCCGGAGCGGGTGGTCTTCGGCCAGTACGACGGATACCGCGACGAGCCCGACGTCGCCGCCGACTCGCAGGTCGAGACCTTCGTCGCCGCCGAGGTGTGGATCGACAACGACCGCTGGCGCGACATCCCGTTCTACCTGCGCACCGGCAAGGCGCTGGCGGACGGGCGCCGCACCATCACGGTCCGCTTCCGCGACCCGCGGCACCGCTGGCTCAAGCCCGAGGGCGGCGGCACCCCGGCGCCCAACGAGCTGGTCATCGAGCTGGCCGACCAGCCGCGGATCGCGATCGACGTGCGCGCCAAGCGCCCCGGCCCCGACATGGCGCTGGTGGAGGGCGTCTTCCGCCTCGACCTCGTCGACGACGTGCCCGGCGCCGACCCGCTCGAGGCCTACGAGCGGCTGCTGCTCGACGTGATGCGCGGCGACCGGACCCTGTTCATCAGCTCCGACGAGGTCGACCGGATCTGGGAGATCTTCCAGCCGGTGCTCGACCGGCGCCCGCCCACGCAGCCCTACGCCGTCGGCTCCTGGGGCCCGGCGGACGCGCTCGACCTGCCGCTCGGCGGGTGGCGGCTGGGCGGCCACCCGGCCGCCCCGCAGCCCCGTCGGCGCGAGCCGCTCAGTGGTCGGGGCGGGACCACGCCTCCGACTGGGTGAGCCGGAACAGGTAGGCGAGCGGCGGGACGACGACCACGACCGCCAGCCCGACGGCGACGAGCAGTCCCTGCAGGGTGGCCGTGGCACCGGCCGCGTCGACGATGCTCACCTCGTCGACGAGCAGCCACGGGTACTGGCCGACGCCCCAGCCGGACACGACGGCGGCGACGGCGAGGACGGCGGTGATCCGCGCGACGGCGTACCTCCGGGTCCACAGCAGCGCCATCGTCGCCAGGCCGGCGAGGCCGGCGAGGACCACGAGCGGCGCGGCGCGGCCCTCGAGCCCGGCCGCGAGCGTGGGAGCGTCGTGGTCGATCGGGACGAGCGCGGCGAACACGATCGCGCCGGTGACGGCGCCGACGCCCAGGGCACGGACCCGCAGCTCGTCGGCGAGCCGGTCCTGGCCGCTGCGCCGGGCGTCGGCCACCAGGAAGGTGCCGGCGAGGAAGGCGCAGGTCCCGACTGCGATCACGCCGCCGAACAGCGAGGTCGGGTTGAGCCACGACGACCAGTGGTCGCCGGCGCCGTCGAGCGGCACCCGCCCCGAGGCGATGCCGCCGGCCACGGTGCCGAGGAAGAACGGCGTGATGATCGAGGAGGTGGCGAACACGATGCCGAACAGGCGGGCCTGGGCCAGCGTGGCGGCGTACTTGCGGAAGGCGAAGCTCGCGCCGCGCAGCACGATGCCGAGCAGGGCCAGGAGCAACGGCAGCACCAGCGTCGACATCGCGGCGGCGAAGGACTCGGGGAAGCCGGTCCACCAGATGACGAGGACGTAGATCAGCCAGACGTGGTTGGCCTCCCACACCGGGCCGATGCTGTGGTCGACGAGGGTCCGCAGCTCGGCGCCGCGCCGGCTGCTGCCGGCCGTGAGGTCGAAGAAGCCCGAGCCGAAGTCGGCCCCGCCGAGCACGGCGTAGGCGATGACGCCGACGAAGAGGGCTGCGGCGACCGCCAGCTCGAGGCTCATGCGCCCTCCCCCGCCGTCACCGCGGGGGCGTACGGACTCGGGAGGTCCGCGTCTCCGGCGCGCCAGCGGCGGGCCATCGACCGGAGCACGACGACCGCGCCGACCGTCATCGCGGTGTAGACCACGGTGCTGATGCCGAGCAGCCACCACAGGGCGGCGGTGTAGTCGCCCACCGCGTCGGTGGTGCGCAGGACGTCGTACACGATCCAGGGCTGGCGGCCGACCTCGGTGGCGATCCAGCCGGCCTCGAGCGCGATCACGGCGAGCGGTCCGGCGGCGGCCGCGAAGCGCAGGAACCAGCGCCTCTCCAACAGGTCTCGGCCGCGGCGGCGCTGGAACCAGAACCAGACGACGGCGGCCGCGAGCAGGGTGCCGATGCCGATCATGGTCTGGAAGGCCAGGTGGGTCAGGTTGACCGGCGGGTGGTCCTCCTCGGGGATCGCGTCGAGCCCGGGCACCGGCTTGTCGGGCGAGTTCATCGCGATCAGCGAGCCGAGGTAGGGGATGTCGATCGAGCCCTTGACCTCCCCGTCGACGAGGATCCCGCCGAGCCGCAGCGGCGAGGGGCTCTCGGTCGTCTCGGCCAGCTCGAAGGCCGCGAGCTTGGCGGGCTGCCGCTCGTCGAGGCCGAAGCCGAGGACGTGCCCGACGAACGGCTGGGTCACCGCGGCGATCGAGGCGAACACGAACGGGACCAGGAAGCCCAGCCGGTGGTGGGCGTCGCGGCGGCCGCGGAGCATGCCGACGGCGTACACGCCGGCGACCGAGAACCCGGTCAGCATGTAGGCGCCGACCCACATGTGGGCGAACTGGAGGAAGGCGTGCCGGTTGAACAGCACCGCCCAGGGCTGGACGTCGGTGACCTCGCCGTCGACGAGACGGAAACCGGTCGGGACGTTCATCCACGCGTTGACGGCGAGCACGCAGTAGGCGCCGATGATCCCGGTGATCGCCATCGGCAGCACCATCAGCACGTGCCGTCTGCCGGGCATCCGGCCCCAGCCGTAGAGGTAGATGCCCAGGAAGATCGCCTCGAGGAAGAACGCGAGGCCCTCGAACGCGAACGGCAGGCCGAGCACGTCGCCGTAGGTCCCCATCAGGCCGGGCCACAGCAGGCCCATCTCGAAGCTGAGCACGGTGCCCGAGACGGCGCCGATCGCGAACAGGACGGCGGACACCTTCGCCCAGCGCCGGGCGAGGCCCAGCGCGACCGGGTCGTCGCGACGGATGCCGCGCAGGTGCATCACGAAGATCATCGCGGGGAACGCGACCCCGAAGCAGGCCAGCACGATGTGCCAGCCGAGCGAGAGCGCCATCTGCTCGCGGGCGGGCAGCAGGCCGGGGGGCTCCACCTCGGTGACGAGGCGACTGAGGGCGGTGACGACGTCGGTGGTCAGCACGCCTCGAACGTAGCCCTTGTGAATGTGTTCACAAAGTCATCGGCGGTGTCGTGTCGCCCACACCGCCACCGTGGGAGCGGTGCCGGCTAGTCCTCGGCGTCGACCTGGTAGTGGGGCGTCCCGTCGACGCAGCGCGCGCGCACCCGGGTGTCGAGCACGGTCTCCTCGCCGCGCCCCTCGAACTCGACGTCGACCTCGCGCGGCCCGCGGCTCTTGACCTCCACGACGTAGCCGTCCGAGGAGGCAGCCGCGCCGGCCAGCGCGATCGTGCCGCCGGCGCAACGGGTGGTCACGACTCCGGCCGACCCGGTCCAGGTCCGGGTCACCTGGTCGGCGTCCCCCGAGGGAGCCGCGGTGGGCGTGGGGCGGGGCGAGGTCGACGGTGCCGGTCCCGCACTCGGAACCGTGCCACGCGGGATCGTCGAGCCCGCGACGTCGCGCCCGGCGTCCGACACGACCAGCCACACCAGCCACGACCCGAGCACGACGATGATCGCCCAGGCCACCAGGCCGAGTCCCAGCCGGCCCAGGCCGGTTCGCGAGAGCCTCACCCGCACTCCTCTCCCCCACGGTGGACCGGATCCGCCGAGCAGGCGACGTGGCTGACGTGGTTGACGCTAGCCTGCAAGGCGTGGCGAGCATCCTGGTGGTCGAGGACGACGACGCCATCCGCACGGCGGTGCACCGCGGGCTGAGGGCACGCGACTACGCCGTCGCCACCGTCGCGACCGGCCTGGCCGGCCTCGAGCACGTCCTGCGCGAGGGGCCCGACGTGGTGCTCCTCGACCTCGGGCTCCCCGACATCGACGGGCTCACCCTCATCTCGATGGTCCGCACGGCCAGCAACGTCCCGATCATCGTCATCACCGCCCGCGACGACGATCCCACGATGGTCCGGGCGCTGGACGCCGGAGCAGACGACTACGTCGTCAAGCCGTTCGGCACCGAGCAGGTCGCCGCCCGGATCCGAGCCGTCCTGCGGCGCGGCCGCCCGGGGTCCACGCCGACACCCGCGCTGAAGGTGGGCGGCCTGGTGGTCGACGAACGCAGCCGCACCGTGACGCTCGACGGGGAACCGGTCGAGCTCGCGCGCAAGGAGTTCGACCTGCTGCACCTGCTGGCCTCGAGGGCAGGCGAGGTCGTCTCGAAGCGGGAGCTGCTCGCCGAGGTCTGGCAACAGGCCTGGGGCGGTTCGGAGCGGACGGTCGACGTCCACCTCTCCTGGCTGCGACGCAAGCTGGGCGAGTCGGCCGCGTCCCCGCGCTACCTGCACAGCATCCGCGGCGTCGGCGTACGCCTGGCCCCTCCCGAGGAGCCCGCGGTCGCCGAGACGGGATCCTGAGTGCGCTCCCGGATCACCTGGCTGGTGCTGGCGACGACCTCCACCATCGTCGTGTCCTTCGTGGTCCCCTTGTGCCTCCTCGTGCGGACCCTCGCCGAGGACCGGGCGATGGCGGCCGCGGACCAGGAGGCCCGCAACGTCGCCATCGTGATGGCCGGCCTCGGCGACGACACACAGCTCGCCGGCCTGCTGGCCGGCCTCGACGACGGCGAGGACCCGACGACCACCGTGCTGACGGTGGACGGCCAGCAGCTCGGGCCGGGCCCGGCGATGACCGAGGACCCCGACGTCGCACGGGCGCTCGGCGGGGAGGCCTTCCGTGTGGTGCGCGACGGCGGAGGCACGGTCGTCCTGCCCGTCGTCGTGGGCGCCGGCACCGCGGTCGTGCGGACCTCCGTCGACGCGCGGACCCTGCACCAGGGCGTCCCCCGGGCGTGGACGGGGATCATCGGCCTCGGCGTGCTCCTGCTGCTGGTGGCCGCGGCCGTCGCCCGCAACCTGGGGCGTCGGATCAGCGAGCCGCTGCTCGAGGTCGCGGGCACCGCCCACCGGCTGCGCGAAGGTGCCCTCGAGGCGCGGGCACCGGTGCGCGGCACGGAGGAGACCCGCGAGCTCGCCCGGGCGCTCAACGGCCTCGCCGAGCGGACCACCGAGCTGCTCGCGTCCGAACGGGCCGTCGTCGGCGACCTGTCCCACCGCCTGCGCACCCCGGTGACCGCACTGCGCCTGGACGCCGAGGCGGTGGCCGACCCGGCCCTCTCCGACCGGCTCCAGGAGCACATCGGCGTCCTCCAGCGCACCATCGACAGCATCGTCCAGGAGGCCCGCCGCCCGGTGCGCGAGGACCTCGGCCCCCGCTGCGACGCCGCGGCGGTGGTGACCGAGCGCGTCGGGTTCTGGCGCGTCCTCGCCGAGGACCAGGACCGCACCCTCGAGGTCACGGTGCCCGCCGGCAACCTCGTCGTACCGCTGCCGGGAGAGGACCTGCGCGGGCTCGTGGACATCCTCGTGGACAACGTCTTCGCCCACACGCCCGACCGCACGCCGTTCGCCGTACGCCTGACCGCACGCCCCGGCGACGGTGGCGAGGTGGTGTCCCTCACCGTGGCGGACGAGGGGCCGGGGTTCCAGGGCACCAGCCGCCGGCCCCGTCGCTCGGGCACCACCGGGCTGGGCCTGGACATCGCCCGGCGCACGGCCGAGGCCGTCGGCGGCACCCTGCGCTGCCTGCCCGGGCCCGGCGGCGGAGCCCTGGTCGAGGTGCTGCTGCCCCGGCTCGACGAGCCGGCCTGAGCCGATCCGCTCAGTCGTCCTCGTGCTCGTCCTCGTGCTCGTCCTCGTGCGACTCGGACGCATGGTCCTCACCGTCCTCGCGGTCCTCGCCGTGGTCCTCGCGGTCCTCGCCGTGGTCCTCGCGGTCCTCCCCCCCGCTGCGCTCGTCCCGGTCGTCGTCGCGGTCGTCGTCGCGGTCGTCGTCGCGTCCCGGCTCGTCCCGATCACGGGAACGGGCCGGCTGCCCCCCACCGGCACGGCCCGCCGAAGCCACCGGCGGCAGGACGACGGTCCGCACGACGTCGGTGACGCACTCCTCGCCCTCCAGCACGGCCGGCGGGACGCAGGGGGCCAGCTCGACCCGCGGCGTGGGGGCGGGGGTGGCGGCCGTGGCACTCGGCTCCTGTGCCCCGGTCAGCGCCGGCGGGGCGCTGGAGGTCACGGCCGGGCCGGCGATCTCGCGGTAGACCAGCACAGAGGCCGCCGCGCCGAGGGCGATGGAGGCGACCAGGGTCGCAGCGGCCGCGGAGACCGCGCCGCGTGAGGACATCGTGGATCTCATGTCGCCAGCATCGGCACTTCCACCTCAGGCCTGCGTGGCGCGAACCTCAAATCCACGTCAAGACCGACCTTGACCTGGATTTGAGGTCGGGCTGAGTCGGCCTTGGCGTCGGCTCGTCGACGATGCGGACATGACCTACGACAGCACGACCCGGGACCGGTTCCGCTGGGCGGTGACCGGGGTGTCCGGAGCCCTGGCCGTGACCGCCCTGGTGGGGACCGGCGCGATCACCGGCCAGGCCGCCCGTCAGCTCCACGAGCAGGAGGCGGCCGATCAGCGCCGTCAGGCCGAGGAGCTCGCCGCCTGGCGCGCCGAGCAGGCCGCGTACGAGGCCGCCCTGGCCGCCAGCGCACCCACCCCGGCGGTCGTGAAGCAGCGCCCGACCCGGACCCGGGTCACCGTGCGCTACGTCTCCGGTACCGGCCCGAGCCCGGTCACCGTCTCCTCCGGCTCGTCCGGTCCGGCCTCGTCCGGAGGCCGGTCCGGCGCCCCGGGGGGCGGCACCGGCGCAGCGAGCGGATCGGGCACGCCCGGCGGCGGCACGCCGGCACCACCCCCGCCGCCACCGCCGCCGCCGGCATCGAGCGGCTCGTGACCGCCTTGACCGAGGCGCCGCGCCACGTCGCCCGGTGGACCGCGATCGGCTGCACCGTGCACGTGGAGACCCGTCGCGCGGACGAGCTGTCCCGGGCACGCGGGCTGGTCGAGCAGATCCTCACCGACGTCGACGAGGTGGCGAGCCGCTTCCGGGAGGACTCCGACCTGTCCCGGGTCAACCGACGGCCCGGCTCCTGGGTCCGCGTCGATCCGTTGCTGGTCGCAGCGGTCCGGGTCGCGGTCGAGGCAGCCGAGGCGAGCGACGGCATCGTGCACCCGCTGCTCGGACGCCCCCTCGTCGAGCTCGGCTACGACCGCACGATCAACCAGGTGCGTGAGGTCGACCGCCCCGCACGGCCCCAGACGCCCCCGCCGGCCATCGACTCCTGGCGGGACATCGAGCTCAGCGAGGACGGTGTCCGTATCCCGGGCGGCACCTCGCTGGACCTCGGCGCGACCGGCAAGGCCTGGTGCACGGACCTGGCGGTGGCCGCGCTCGAGGAGAGCCTGGACGACGACGCCGTGGTGTCGGTGGGCGGCGACCTGCGCACGGCGGGATCCGGCTCGTGGCAGGTCGCCGTCGCCGAGCGTCCCACCGACGCCCCTGCGGTCCTGGTCACGCTGACCGGGGCGCTGGCCACCTCGAGCACCCAGGTCCGACGGTGGCGGCGCAACGGCGTCGAGCGCCATCACCTCCTCGACCCGCGCACCGGCGCGCCGGCGCCGGAGCGGTGGCGGACCGCCACCGTCGCCGCAGCCACCTGCGTCGCGGCGAACACGGCCTCGACCGGGGCCATCGTGCAGGGTGCGGACGCCGTGGCCTGGCTCACCGACCTCGCCGTACCCGCCGCCCGGCTGGTCGACCGGTCCGGCCAGGTCCGGACCCTCGGCGCCTGGCCCGCGGCTGCCCACCCGGCCCTGCCGTCCTACGGAGGAGAGCGATGAACGAGACGACACCGCTGCTGTGGCTGCTCAACCGCAGCACCGGCCTGAGCCTGACCCTGGCGCTGAGCGCATCGGTGGCGCTGGGCGTGCTGACCCTGCGCGGACATGCCGGCGGGGACGGCGGGGCCCGCCTGCCGCGCTTCGTGACCCGGTCGCTGCACCGCAACGTGGCGATCGGCGCGCTCGCCCTGCTGGTCGCCCACGTGGTGACGGCCGTGGCCGACACCTACGTGGACATCCGCTGGTGGCAGGCGGTCGTGCCGTGGGGTGGCACGTACGAGCCGCTGTGGCTCGGTCTCGGCGCCCTCGCGCTGGACCTGCTGGTGGCGGTCGCCGTGACGACCGCCCTCCGGGGTCGTCTGGGCTATCGCGGCTGGCGGCTCGTCCACCTCTCGTCGTGGTTGGCGTGGGTGGCCGCGGTCGCCCACGGCGTGATGATCGGGACCGACCTCGGCGCTCCGCCGCGCTGGGTCTCGTGGGCGGCCGCACCCACCCTGGCCGGCATCGCCCTGGTCGCGTCGTCCCTGGCCTACCGTGTCCTCGCCCGCCCGCGGCGCAGCACGACGGCGCCCCGGCCGCTCGACGCCCTGGCGGGTGGGCGATGAGCCGGTCTCCGATCCAGGTCACCGAGGACCTGCGGATCGTCCCGGGGCCGGGCCTGCTCCAGCACGCGGCCGACCCGCTCGACCTGCGGCGGCACCGGGCACGCTACGGCGCACCGCCCACCCTCCCCCTGCCGGTCCTGCACTCCGCCGTCGAGACGGCGCAGGTCCGCGGGAGGGGCGGCGCCGGCTTCCCCTTCGCCCGCAAGCTGCGAACGACGGCCGACCACGTCCGGGCCGGCCGGAAGGCGGTGGTCGTCGTGAACGCCAGCGAGGGCGAGCCGGCCAGCGCCAAGGACGCGGCCCTGGCCGAGGTCGCGCCCCACCTCGTGCTCGACGGTGCCGCCGCGACCGCTGCGAGCCTCGGGGCCCGGGACGTCCACGTGGTGCTCCCCGCCGATCGGCCCCGAGCCCGCGCGTCGCTCGCCGCCGCCGTCGCCGAGCGCGACGATCCCCGGCTGCACTGGCACGTGCACGTCGCCGAGGCGCGCTTCGTCGCCGGGCAGGCACGCGCCGTCGTGGAGCTGCTGGCCGGCCGGCCCGGGCTGCCGGTCACCGCCTGGGAGCCGGAGGCCGTCCGCGGGCACCGCGGCCGCCCGACGCTGCTGTCGAACGCCGAGACCTGGGCACATGTCGGCCTGCTGTGCCTGGAGGGACTGGGCCCCACCCTGGAGCGAGGCACCCGGGCCGAGCCCGGCACCACGCTGCTCACCGTGCACGCGCCGGGCCAGCGGGTCGCCGTGCACGAGGTCGAGCACGGCAGCGCGCTCGCGGAGCTGCTGCCCGCGCCGGCGTACGGCGGGCCGGTGCTGGTCGGCGGCTTCCACGGCACGTGGGCGAGCTGGGACACCGTCGCCACGATGCCGGTCTCGGCCACCGACCTGCGCGCCCGGGGAGTCGCGCTCGGCGCCGGCGTCCTCATCGCGCCGGGCCCGGACGCGTGTGCACTGGCGCTGACCGCCCGGATCGTCGCGCACCTGGCAGCGCAGAGCGCAGGGCGATGCGGTCCCTGCCGCAACGGTCTGCCCGCGTTGGCGAGCTCGGTCCGGGCCCTGGCACTCGGGACGCCGGACGCCGCCGACGAGGCCTCCCGGATCGGTTCCCTGGTCACCGGACGGGGAGCGTGCGCGCACCCCGACGGCACGGCCCGCCTCGTCGCATCGTTGATCAGGACGCTGCCCGGCGAGATCGAGGCCCATGCCCGGGGCCGCTGCGTCGCAGGGCGCCCGTCGCAGCGGGCGGCGTCATGACCGCGGTGCTGCGGGTCGACTGGCCGGCCTGCCAGGCGCACGGGCTGTGCCACGAGCTGCTCCCGGACCTGGTCCGGCTCGATCCCTGGGGCTATCCGGTGGTGCTCGGACCGGTGCCGGACGGCGAGCTGCGCGAGGCACGCGCCGCCGTGCGGGCCTGCCCCCGGCTGGCGCTGCGCCTCCTCGACCGGCCCTGATGCCGGCCGCTCAGACCCGCAGGTCGCCGAGCGCGATCCGGACGGTGAGCACGTCGCCGGCCATCCGGATCCGACCGCGCATCCCCGCCGCGAGCACCATCGGCAGCACCGCCTTGGAGTCCGACGGCGCGGTCAGCACGATCTCGTCCGCGCCCGCCGACCGCGCCGCGCGGGCGACGTCGGCGAGCAGCCGGGTACCGACGCCACGGCGGTGCCAGGCGGGGTCGACCCACAGGTCCACCGGCCAGGGCTCCTCGCCCTCGCCGGGCGTGAACTCCGCACGGCCGGTCACCTTCCCGCCCGCCAGCGCGGACACGACGGCGCCGGTGGTCACGAAGTCCGGATCCGTCGTCCCCGGCTGCTGCGGCGGCACCGGCGGGGCCTGCGCGTCGAGGACCTGGGCCAGCAGCTCGGTCAGTGCCGTCGCGCGAGCCCGCTCGACCGAGGTGAAGGGCGTGTCGCGGCGGACCTGGATCGTGGTCGAGCCACCGATGGTCATCTCCAGCACGTCCTCCGTGCCGTCGCTCGGGGCGGTGTCGGCATCGAACAGGTGCGCCACCACGTCGGGGAAGGACGCCGGCTGAGCGACGATCGCGCGCACCGCCTGGACGTAGCGGGTCGGCTGGTCCTCGAGCGCCGCCGTCGTCACGGGGAGCGCCGAGACCGCCTCGCCGCCGGCCGCGGTGACCAGCGCGCGCAGCTGCGCGGGCGTCCAGTCCTGCGGCACCTGCAGCACCAGCTCGTCGGTCACCGACCCGCCCTCGGGGAAGACCTGGACGGTCTGGATGTTGACCCCGGACCGGCCGCAGGCCGCCGCCAGCTCGGCCAGGGCCCCGGGGCGGTCGGGCAGCCCGGCTCGTACGCGCCACAACATGTCCCCACTATGCCGGAGGAAGGTCACCGGGAGCGATCATCCGTGTTTCGGCTGGGGGCAGGCCGGGGCGGGATCGCGGAACGCAACGGCCCGCCGCACCCTGGGGTGCGACGGGCCGGACCCGTTCAAGCGAGGCTCAGTGGCCGTGACCGTGGCCGTGGCCGTGACCGGCCGCCTCGGGCTCCTCGTCCTCGGGCTTGTCGACGACCAGCACCTCGGTCGTGAGGAGCATGCCCGCGACGGAGACCGCGTTGGCCAGGGCCGAGCGGGTCACCTTGACCGGGTCGATGACGCCCTGGGCCAGGAGGTCGCCGTACTCGCCGGTCGCGGCGTTGTAGCCGTTGCCGACGCCGAGCTCGCGCACCTTGTTGGTGATGACGTAACCGTTCTCGCCACCGTTCTCGGCGATCCAGCGCAGCGGCTCCTCGGCCGCCTTGCGGACGATCCGGACGCCGAACGCCTCGTCACCGCTCAGGCCGAGGTCGCCCTCGAGGACCGACACGGCGTGGACCAGGGCGGAGCCACCACCGGGGACGATGCCCTCCTCGATCGCGGCACGCGTCGCGGAGACGGCGTCCTCGATCCGGTGCTTCTTCTCCTTGAGCTCGACCTCGGTGTGCGCGCCGACCTTGATCACCACGACGCCGCCGGCGAGCTTGGCCAGCCGCTCCTGCAGCTTCTCGGTGTCCCAGTCGGAGTCGGAGGCCTCGATCTCCTTCTTGATCTGCTCCACGCGACCCGTGACGTCGGACTCGGCGCCCGCTCCGTCGATGATCGTGGTGTCGTCCTTGGTGATCACGATGCGACGCGCCTGGCCGAGCACGTCCAGGCCGACCTGGTCGAGCTTGAGGCCGACCTCGGGCGAGATGACCTGGCCGCCGGTGAGCACCGCGATGTCCTGCAGCATCGCCTTGCGGCGGTCGCCGAAGGCCGGGGCCTTGACCGCGACAGCGTTGAACGTGCCGCGGATCTTGTTGACGACCAGGGTCGAGAGCGCCTCGCCCTCGACGTCCTCGGCGAGGATGAACAGCGGCTTGCCGGCCTGGATGACCTTCTCCAGCAGGGGCAGCAGGTCGGCGATCGCGCTGATCTTGCCCTGGTGGATGAGGATGTACGGGTCGTCGAGGACGGCCTCCTGGCGCTCCGCGTCGGTGACGAAGTACGCCGAGATGTAGCCCTTGTCGAACTGCATGCCCTCGGTGAACTCGAGCTCGGTCGAGGGGGTGTTGGACTCCTCGACGGTGATGACACCGTCCTTGCCGACCTTGCCAAACGCCTCGGCGAGCAGCTCGCCGATGTGGCTGTCGCGCGAGGAGACGGTCGCCACGGAGGCGATGTCCTTCTCGTCGTCGACGTCGCGCGCGGCCTCGCGCAGCGCGTCGCCGACAGCCGCGGCAGCGGCGTCCATGCCGCGCTTGAGGCCCATCGGGTTCACACCCGCCGCGACGGCGCGCAGGCCCTCGTGGACCAGGGCCTGGGCGAGCACGGTCGCGGTCGTCGTACCGTCACCGGCGACGTCGTTGGTCTTGGTCGCGACCTCCTTGGTGAGCTGGGCACCGAGGTTCTCGAACGGGTCGTCCAGCTCGACCTCGCGCGCGACGGTCACGCCGTCGTTGGTGATGGTCGGCGCGCCCCACTTCTTGTCGAGCACGACATAGCGGCCCTTCGGGCCGAGCGTCACCTTGACGGTGTTGGCGAGGGCGTCGACGCCACGCTCGAGGGCGCGCCGGGCGTTCTCGTCGAACTCCAGGATCTTGGGCATTGCTACTCCTCAACGTGAACGAGTCGTGCCGGTGGGGGCGACCCGGAGGTCACTCCCACCTGCACGACTCGAGAGAAAATCAGGAAACGACGGCGAGGACGTCGCGGGCCGAGAGGATGAGGTACTCCTGGCCGGCGTACTTGACCTCGGTGCCGCCGTACTTGCTGTAGATGACCTTGTCACCCACGGCGACGTCGAGCGGGACGCGGTTGCCGTTGTCGTCGATGCGGCCGGGGCCGATGGCCAGGACCTCGCCCTCCTGGGGCTTCTCCTTGGCGGTGTCGGGGATGACCAGACCCGAGGCGGTGGTCTGCTCGGCCTCGAGGGGCTTGACGACGATCCGGTCCTCGAGCGGCTTGATGTTGACCGACACGATGTCGACCTCCACTTTCTAAGACTGTCTGGGCGTGTCCTGCAGGGTGACCCTGCGTTGGCACACTCGCGGCGAGAGTGCCAACAACGAAACTAGCACTCTCCGCAAGGGAGTGCCAGAGGCCCCCTGCCGACGATGCTGGTGGAGTCCTACCAAAGTCGGTTGACCGTGGCCCCCTGCCCGCGGATAGCGTTCGGGTCATGTTCGGTGCCCTCGGCCGTCTCGTGTCCCGTCGACCCTGGTACGTCATCGCGGCCTGGCTGGTCGCGACCGTCCTCGTGGTGCTCTTCCACCCGCAGGTGGAGGCCACCACCGACCAGGCGGACTTCCTGCCCGACTCCTACGACTCGATCAAGGCGGCCACGCTGATGGCCGACGCCTTCCCGGACCAGACCGACTCCGGCGCCACCGTCGTCTTCGACCGCACCGACGGGGAGCCGCTCGAGCCCGCCGACGTCACGAAGATCGACTCGATCATGCAGGGCCTGGACCTGCCGAAGGTGTTTACGTCCGCCGGGGAGCCGCTCGTCTCGCCGACCAACGAGGTCGCCATCTCCAACCTCGCCCTGGCGGAGGGCGTCACCGGTCAGGACGAGAAGGAGATCGACCAGGTCAAGGACCTGCGCGAGGAGCTGGCGAAGGCCACCGCCGACACCGGGCTGCGCGCGCAGACGACCGGATCGCTGCCCGAGAGCTACGACCAGATCGAGTCCAGCGGCAACGCCGAGGCCATCGTCGGCCTGGCGACCGTCGTGCTCATCGTGCTGCTGCTCAGCATCATCTTCCGCAGCGTGCTCATCACCTTGCTGCCGCTGATCGCCGTCATCTTCTTCATGACGCCGATGGCGACCGGCCTGATCGACATCGCCTCCCAGGTCTTCGGCCTCCAGAAGGACCCGTCGACGACCGTGATCCTGATCGTGGTCCTGTTCGGCGTCGGCACCGACTACGTGCTGTTCTTCGTGTTCCGCTACCGCGAGCGGCTGCGTGAGGGCGAGGAGCACCACGCCGCGGTCGCGCACGCCATCGAGCGGGCCGGCGAGGCCATCGCCTCCGCCGGGGGCGCCGTGGTGGCCGCCTTCCTGGCGCTGCTCCTCTCCACGCTCGGCATGTTCCGTTCGATCGGCCCGTCCCTCGCCATCGCGGTCGCGGTGTCGGTCGTCGCGGCGCTGACGCTGATCCCCGCGTTCGCCACCGTGGTCGGGCGGGCCTTCTTCTGGCCGTCGAAGAAGTGGCGGGTCGCCTCGAAGGGCGCCCGGTTCGAGCGGATCGGCAACGCCGTGGGCCGCAACCCGGTCCGCTACGCAGTGGTCTCGGGCGGCACCCTGCTCATCCTCTCGGTGTTCGCGCTCGGCTTCACGCCGACCTTCGACATCGGTTCGTCCAGCTCGGCGAAGAACATCGAGTCGGCCCAGGCGTCCGAGACCCTGGAGAAGGGCGGGTTCTCCGCCGGCGCGACCCAGCCCGCGCCCGTCGTGCTGCACTCCGACGACGCCCTCACCCCGACCTCCTTCGCCGCGTTCAAGGACGCCCTGGCCGCCGCCGACGGGGTCGCCGAGGTGGCCGACCCGGTCGCGGCGCCCGACGGCAGGACGGCGATCTTCATGACCACGCTCGAGCACGACCCGTCCTCGGACGCCGCGCTCGAGGACGTGCGCGAGGGCCTGCGCCCGGCGGCGGAGAGCGCCGCCCCCGAGGGCACCTCGGCGTACGTCGGCGGGCTGACCGCGGTCTTCGTCGACTTCCAGGCGGCGATGAACCGCGACTACAAGGTCGTCTTCCCGGTGGCGGCGGCGATCATCCTGATCATCCTGGCGCTGCTGCTCCGCTCGCTGGTCGCGCCGTGGTACCTCATGGTCTCGGTCGGCCTCGGGTTCACGGCGACCCTGGGCGCCACGACGATCGTGTTCGAGCTCATCGGCGGCGCGGACGGGCTGATCTTCATCCTGCCGATCTACATCTACCTGTTCGTGGTCGCGCTCGGCACCGACTACAACATCTTGATGGTGGCGCGGCTGCGCGAAGAGGCACGGGAGGGCCTGACGCCACGCGAGGCGGCCGCGAAGGCGGTCCACCACGGCGGTCCGACCATCGCCGCGGCCGGCCTGATCCTGGCGGGCACGTTCGCCTCGCTGATGCTCGCGGGCAACTCGTTCATGACCTCGATGGGCTTCGCCATCGCGTTCGGCATCTGCGTCGCGGCGTTCGTGATGGCGATGTTCTTCACGCCCGCCCTGACCGCGCTGATCGGCCACGCGGCGTGGTGGCCCGGCCACGGCGACGAGAAGCACGGCGACGAGCCGGAGCACGAGCTGGTCTCCGCCCGCTGAGCCCGGCCGGGGCCGACCTGACAGGATCAGGGGGTGGACCTCGACGACTTCCGGTGGCTGCTGACCGACGAGGGGCAGGCGCTGCTCGCCGAGGCCACCGCCCTGGTCGCCGCGGGCACGGCCCCGTTGGCCGCCGGCTCCGCCCTGCGTCGTACGACGACCCCGGAGCGTGCGGCGACGGCCCTCACCCAGGTGGAGCTGCGCGCACGCGCGGTCGCGAAGTTCGCTGACCTGGCGCCGCGGATGTACTTCACCCCCGACGCCCTGGAACAGGCCACCCGGCTGCGGGTCGCCCGGCACCGGGCCGGCCGCGCGGCAGCATTCGGGGCGCGGACCCTGATCGACCTCGGCTGTGGCATCGGCGGCGACCTGATCGCCGCCGCCTCGGCGGGGATCGTGTGCGCGGGCGTCGACCTCGAGCCGGTGCGGGTCGCGGTCGCGGAGGCCAACCTGGCCGCGCTCGGCCTGCCCGGCGCCGTCCAGGTCGCCGACGCCACGACCATCGACCACAGCGGCTTCGACCTGGCCTTCGCCGACCCGGCCCGGCGCTCGGGCGCGGGCCGGTCCTTCCGGGTCGAGGACTGGACGCCGCCGTGGAGCTGGGTCGAGGGCCTGCTCGCCCGCGATGCCTGCGTGAAGGTCGCCCCCGGCATCCCCCACGCCCTGGTGCCCGACGCCGTCGAGGCCGAGTGGGTCAGCGACGACGGTGAGGTCAAGGAGGCCGCGCTGTGGGCGGGCCGGACCGCCACCGTGGCCCGGCGCGCGACCGTGATCGGTGTGGGCGGCCTGGCGACGATCACCGACGAGGAGGACCCGGGTGCCGGTGCGGTCGGGGTCCGCGCGGTCGGCGACTACCTCTACGAGCCCGACGGCGCGGTGATCCGGGCCGGTCTGGTGACCGCGGTGGCGGCCGGCGTCGACGGCGGCCTGGTCGACCCGAAGATCGCCTACGTCACCGCCGACCAGCCGTTCCGCACGCCGTTCGCGCGCAGCTACCGGGTCCTCGAGACCCTCCCCTACCGCGAGAAGCAGCTCAAGGCGGCGCTGCGCGAGCGCGGCATCGGCCGGCTGACCATCAAGAAGCGCGGCGTCGACGTCTCCCCCGAGGCGCTGCGCAGACGGCTGTCGCTGAGCGGCGACGCCGAGGCGACCATCGTGCTGACCCGCGTCCTCGGCGAGGGTACGGCGCTGCTCGTCGAGCCCTTCTGAGCCCGGGAGCGCTCAGCCCGCGAGCACCTCGGTGACCGGCAGGCTCGAGTCGGCCGGCAGGTCGAGCGGGGACGGCGTGCGCCCACGCGCGACCATCGTCGAGCCGAGGGCGGCCACCATGGCGCCGTTGTCGGTGCACAGGCCGGGGCGCGGGACCCGGACCCGGATGCCGAGCCGGGAGGCGCGTTCCTCGGCGAGGGCGCGCAGCCGGGAGTTGGCGGCCACACCGCCGCCGATCATCAGGTCCTCGATGCCCGCCGAGCCGGCGGCGTCGAGGGCCTTGCGGACCAGGACGTCGCACACGGCCTCCTGGAAGGAGGCCGCGACGTCGGCGACCGGCACCGGCTCGCCCGAGCGCTCCCGCGCCTCGACCCAGCGGGCGACGGCGGTCTTGAGGCCGGAGAAGGAGAAGTCGAAGCGGTGCCGCTCCAGGTCACGGCGGGTGCTCAGGCCGCGCGGGAAGTCGATCGCGACCTGGTTGCCCTCGCGGGCCGCCTTGTCGATGTGGGGGCCGCCGGGGAACGGGAGGCCCAGCAGCCGGGCGACCTTGTCGAAGGCCTCGCCGGCCGCGTCGTCGATGGTCGCTCCCATCGGGTCGATGCCGCCGTCGGCGCCGGTGATGTCGGTGACCTTGAGCAGGCTGGAGTGTCCGCCGGAGACGAGCAGCGCGAGGCACGGCTCGGGCAGCGGGCCGTGCTCGAGCTGGTCGACCGCGACGTGCGCGGCGAGGTGGTTGACGCCGTAGATCGGCTTGCCGAGCGAGAGCGCGAGCGCCTTGGCGGCCGCGACGCCGACCAGCAGCGCCCCGGCGAGACCGGGGCCGTGGGTCACCGCGATCGCGTCGACGTCGGCCAGCGCCACGCCGGCCGTGTCGCAGGCGCGCTGGATGGTCGGGACCATCGCCTCCAGGTGCGCCCGGCTCGCGACCTCGGGGACGACGCCCCCGAACCGCGCGTGCTCCTCGACGCTGCTCGCGACGGCGTCGGCGAGCAGGGTGTGGCCGCGCACGATGCCCACGCCGGTCTCGTCGCACGAGGTCTCGATGCCGAGGACCAGGGGTTCGTCGCGGGTCGTCACGGGACCATTGTGACGGGTGAGGCGAGCACCAGTGCGTCGGTGCCGTCGCGGTAGTAGCGCGGGCGCCGCCCGAGCTCGGCGAACCCGTGCCGCTCGTAGAACCGGCGGGCGGCGGTGTTGTCCTCGCGGACCTCGAGCAGCACTCGTCCGGCACCGCCGGCAGCGGCGACGGCCCGGACGGCGGCCAGCAGGGCCGTGGCGACGCCGGTGCGACGCAGCTCCTCGGGGACCGCGATCCGCTGCAGCTCGGCGTCGACGTCGACGACGCTGAGCACCGCGTGGCCCGCGAACGCCCCGTCGCGCTCGGCCACGAGGTAGGTCACGGTCGGCAGGCTGCCCGAGACACCCTCGCCGACCAGGTTCTCCGACCACGGGTCCAGCGGGAAGGACGCGGCCTCGAGGGCGACGATCGCCGCCACGTCTGCGGCCGCCGCGGGTCGGACGGTGGGGTGGCTCATCGCACGGACGCCACCGCGTCGGGGCGCCGGAGGTAGAGCGGCTCGGAGCCGAGGATCGTGAACCGGCCGGCCACCACACCGCGCGCCAGCCAGGCCGCGTCGGGTCGCTCGGGTCCACGGGCGTCGGGGAACGCCTCCGGGTAGAGCCGGGCGCCCTCCCCCACCACCGGGCCGCTGGTGGCGAGCACGGCCGGCTTGTCGACGACCGGCTCGTCGAGCCGCACCCCCCGGGCGTCGTACGACGCGAGGTAGACCTCCTTGCGCCGCGCGTCCGAGGCGACCACGAACGGGCCGGCGACGGCCCCGGTCTCGACGGCCTCGAGGGCGAGCGCGTCGAGGGAGCACACGCCGTGGACGGGGACGGCGAGCACGTGGGCCATGGTGCGGGCGGTGACCAGCCCGACCCGCAGGCCCGTGAACGGGCCGGGGCCGACCCCGACGGCGATGCCGGTGAGGTCGCCGGGCTGCGCGCCGGCCTCGGCCAGCACCTGCTCGATCAGCGGGGCGAGCTGCTCGCCGTGCTTCATCCCCTGGGCGGAGGTCGCCACGGCGACGACCTCGGTGCCGTCGTGGAGCGCGACGGTGACCGTCGAGGACGCGGTGTCGAAGGCGAGCAGCACCCTTGGAGGCTACCGGTCGGGGCTGCGGCTACTGCCAGGCCTTCACTGCCAGGCCTTCACGTAGTCGACGAGCAGCGTGGAGGTGTCGGCCATCGCGTCCGTGCGGGTGTTCCACAGCGCGCCCCACACCTGGGTGAGGACGATGTAGAAGGGCTGGTCGAAGGGCTGCGGCGCCGTCTGGCCGGTGGGCGTCCACGAGTGGGAGTAGCACAGCGCACCGTCGTAGTAGAACTTCATCACGGTGGGCGTCCACTCCACGGCGTAGGTGTGGAAGGCCGTCGACGAGGTCGGCATCTTGCAGTTGTAGCCCGAGCTCAGGGCGGTGTTCTCGCCGGCGTAGTGCACCGACGGGAACACGTTGCCCGACAGGCCGCTGAACCACTCGGCGATGTCGACCTCACCCGACGCCGGCCACCGGCCGTAGGTCTGCTCCTGCGGGTAGAGCCAGAACGCCGAGTGGGAGCCGGGGATGCCGGCCTCGGCCGGCATCTTGATCCTGGCCTCGAACCGGCCGTACACCTGGACGAACTTCGACCGGGTGGCGACGGTGGACACCTCGGCGTTGGTCATCCACGAGCCGTACGGGCTCTTGCACAGGAACTGCTCGGGCAGGATCGTCGAGGTCAGCCGCAGCAGGCCGGAGGAGACGCCGACCGTGCGGTCGTTGTCGACGTAGCACCCCATGCTGCCGCCGACCATGCCGCTGAACGACGACTCCTGCACCATCCACTTGCTCCGGTCGAGCGTGGTGCCGTCGAAGTCGTCGCGGAAGGTGCACGCGTAGTAGCCGCCGCCGGGCCGCTCGGGCTGCACGCCGCAGGCGTCGCTCGGCGCGGGCTGCTTCGGCTGGGGCGACGCGGCGGGCACGATCCGGCGGGTCTTGCTCACCTTGCCGCCGGCCACGACGCGGAAGGTCAGCGGCTGGTCGGGGTAGGGGGCAGTGATCCGGAAGGCGCCCTTGCGGGAGGCGCGGTCCTTGCCGACCGTCGTCCAGTACGACGGCCCGCGGGCCTGCAGCTTGACGACCTGGCGCGGCTTGGCCCGGCCCTTGAACACCACGGCCTTGCCTGCGCCCTGGCGCAGCGACGGCCGGTCGAGCGCGGGCGCGGTGCCGCTGTCGGCGCCGGCCGGACCGTCCACGAGTCCGATCCCGAAGATCACCAGCACGGTGACCAGGAGCATTCGCAGTGAGCGCATCTTCGTTCCCCCCAAGACTTTTTCCTTCGGCTTTCACCGTAGGAATCGCCAGGGGCCCGACGACACGGGAGCGCGGACCGACCTCGCTGCCCCACGAGGACCACCGCACCCGGGACATGGTCCCGGGTGGGCTCAGTCGATCGGTCGGAGGTCCGTGTCGAGCCAGCGGGCGCCGATGCCGTCGAGCTCGACGACCCGGGGGTCGGCCTCGGGGTCGACCGCGCGGTCGGCCTCGCCGTCATCGGCCTGCCCGGTGGCGCGGGTGATCCGCACCTCGAGCCGGGCCTCGGACAGGCCCTCGGCGATCCCGGTGCCCCACTCCACGACGGTGACCGCCTCGTCGAGGTCGGTGTCGAGGTCGAGGTCGTCGAGCTCCGCCTGCCCACCGAGACGGTAGGCGTCGACGTGGACCAGCGCGGGACCGTCGCCGAGCGACGGGTGCACCCGCGAGATGACGAACGTCGGGGAGGTGATCCCGCCGCGGACACCCAGTCCCTCGCCGAGGCCCTGGGTGAAGGTGGTCTTCCCGGCGCCGAGCTCGCCGCTGAGTACGAGCACGTCCCCGCCGGCGAGGCGGCCGGCGATGCGGCGGCCGAGGTCGCGCATGTCGTCGGCGCCCGGCACGTCGACGACCACCGGGGCGGGCCGGGCCATCTCGACGTACGGCGCGTGGCGGCCGGTCTCGATGAAGCCGAGGTCGCGCCAGAAGCCGATCGTGCGCGGCAGCTCCTGACGGGCCAGCAGGCGGACCCGGCGGGCGCCGGCGCGGGCGGTCTCCAGCAGCGCGGCACGGACCAGGCGGTGGGCGATGCCGTGCCCCTGCGCGCCCGGGTCGACGCTCACGCGCCGCAGGTAGACGTCGTCGTCGACCGGGTCGAGGACCAGGGCGCCGACGGGACGGCCCTCGTCGAGGACCAGCAGCCCGCCGCTCAGCGCCAGCATCGCGGCGATGGAGTCCTCGGTCTCGGCCAGGGCGTCGGCCGGGGGGTCGAGGACCGGTCGGTCCGCGAACGCGGCCTTCACGACGGCCAGCACCTCCGCGGCGGCCTCGGGACCGACGCGCCTCGTCTCCAGGGTCATCGGGTCGCTGCCCTCGCGGAGGCGGCAGTGATCAGCTGGTCGAGCTCGGCGTTGACCAGCTCGTGGCGCTCCATCGTCACCATGTGCCCGGCGTCCTCGCACTCGAGCAGCCGCGACCCGGGGATCCGGGACTGCAGCTTGCGGGCGTGCCCGATCGACGTCAGCCGGTCGTCGGTCCCGCAGATGACCGAGGTCGGCACCCGTCCGAGCACCTCGACGAAGTCGAACTTGTCGAGACCCGCGAAGTGCGGGAAGAAGTCGGCGACCACCTCGAACGGGGTGGCGGCGAGCATCTCGTCGACGAACTCGACGTACCCGCGCGGCACGTCGCCGCCGAACGCGAACCGGTCCGTGGCGACCGTCGCGACGGCGCTGCCGGCCCGACGCAGCGAGTCGACGGCGCGGTGGCCCAGGTGCAGGGTCCGCATCGCGCGGCTCGCCAGCGGCCCGGCCAGGCGTGCCGGCAGCATCGGCAGCAGCATCCGGCTCGGGTCGAGTCCGCCCGCCGTGGTGGCGATCAGGCCGACGCCGACGACCCGGGTGCCGATCAGCTCGGGGAACTGCTCGGCGAAGGCGACGATCGACATGCCGCCCATCGAGTGCCCGACGAGCACCACCGGGCCGTCCGGGACGACCTCCTCCAGCACCCGGTGGAGGTCGCGGCCGAGCTGGTCGATGTTGGCGTGGGCCCGGTCCGAGTGGCCCGAACGACCGTGGGAGCGCTGGTCGTAGTAGACGGTGCGGACCAGGCCGCGGTAGGCCGCGCGCTGGAAGTGCCAGCAGTCGAGGTTGAGGCAGAACCCGTGCACGAACACCACGGTGACCGGCGGCGGATCACCCTTCGTGCGCCGCAGCAGCCGCTCGACCGCACCACCCGCGGCGGCCGGCTCGACCTCGTCGACCTCGACGTGGAGCGGCAGCCCGTCGTCGGCGACCACGGTCACCGGCGTCGAGCGCAGCGATCCGAACGGGATGTCGTCGCCGGCCCGCCGGCTGATCGCCCGCTCCCGCCGCAGGATCCCGACGGCCGCCGTACCGGCCGCGACGCCGAGGGCGCCGGCGAGCGAGCCGACCAGCCGGTTGCGGCGGCTCATCCGCGCACCCCGTCGATCTCGGAATCCACGTACCTGCGGGACATCCGGCCCCCGATCCTGGTGACGATCTCGTAGTTGATGGTGCCGCAGGCCTCGGCCCAGTCCTGGGCCGTGGGGCCTCCGGCACCGGCCGGGCCGAAGACGACGACCTCGCTGCCCAGCGGCGGCCGGTCTCCCCCGAGGTCGACGACCACCTGGTCCATGCACACGGTGCCGCGGATGGGACGGCGCTTGCCGTCGATGCCGACCGTGGCGGCGGCGTCAGGGGCGCCGGGCCGGCTGGCGCTGCGCGGGATGCCCTCGCCGTACCCGACCGGGACCAGGCCCACGGTGGTCGTCTGCTCGGCCACCCAGTGCTGGCCGTAGGACACGGCGTCGCCGGGGACGAGGTCCTTGACCGCGAGCAGCGGCGCGGTGACGGTCATCGCGGGCAGCAGCCCGATGTCGGTGGCCTCCCCCGGCGCCGGGTCGAGGCCGTAGAGCGCGATGCCGCACCGGACCGCGTCGAAGCGGGACGACGGGCGCAGGATCGCGGCGGCGGAGCTGGCGAGGTGGCGCAGCTCGGGACGCAGGCCGTGCTCCTCGGCGAGCGCCAGCGCGTCGCGGAAGGCCTGCTCCTGCCGGTCGTTCGCCGGGTGGTCGGGCTCGTCGGAGCAGGCGAAGTGGGACCACACACCGGTGATCCGCCAGGTCCCCGCCTCCTCGCCGGCCCGGGCGCGGGCGAAGACGTCGGCCCAGGCCGCGCGCGGCACACCGTTGCGGGACAGGCCGGTGTCGACCTTGAGCTGGACCCGCGCGGGGGTCGTGCGGCCGGCGAAGGCGGCGGCCATGGCATCGAGGTCGGCCACGCTGTGGGCGGTGAGGTCGATGCCGGCCGCCGCGGCAGCGGCGAAGTCGCTGGCGGGCCCGTTGAGCCAGCACAGCACCGGCCCGGCGACGCCGGCGGCCCGCAACGCGAGCGCCTCCTCGACGGTCGCCGTCGCCAGCCACGCGGCGCCGCCCTCCTGGGCGGCCCCGGCGCAGGCGACCATCCCGTGGCCGTAGGCGTCGGCCTTGACGACCGCGATCAGCGGGACCCCGGCCGTGGCGCGCAGCAGCCGCGCGTTGGCCCGGACCGCCGCCAGGTCGACGACGATCCCGGCCGGGCCGAGGGACGGGCGATCCATGTCGTCTATGGTCCCACCAGCGCGGCGACCACCGCCGGGAGGGCCGCCGCCACGTCGCCCGCGACGATCGGGCCGCGCTGGGCGGCCAGCGTCGCGGCGGCGCCGTGCAGCCAGGAGCCGACCGACGCGGCGTCGAACGGGTCCAGGCCGGCGGCGAGGAGGGCGCCGACCAGGCCGCCGAGGACGTCGCCGGCACCGGCCGTCGCGAGCCACGGGGTGCCGGTCGTCGTGACCCGCGCCCGCCCGTCCGGTCGGGCGACGACGCTGTGCCGCCCCTTGAGCAGCACCACGGCGTCGTACCGCCGGGCGGCGAGGCGGGCGTGCTCGAGCCAGCGGGCCTCGACGTCGGCACGCTCGACGTCGAGCATCCGGGCCAGCTCGCCGGCGTGGGGCGTCAGGACGGCCGGGCGGCCCCGGGTCGTGCCGGCGAAGGCGAGCGCGTCGGCGTCGACGACCATCGGGACGCCGTCGGCCACCGAGCGGCGTACGGCGTCCTCGGCACCCGCGTCGCTGCCTGACCCGACCACCCACGCCTGCACCCGGCCGGGACCGACGACCTCCGGGTGGGCGGCACGGACCAGGTCGGCCGCCGCCGGGTCGCCGTCGTAGCGCACCATGCCGGCGAGCCCGCTCGCGGCGCCGGCCACGCTGAGCAGGGCGGCGCCGGGATAGGCGGCCGAGCCGGCGCGCACACCGACGACGCCGCGGGTGTACTTGTGGGCGTCGGGTGCCGGACGGGGTAGCAGTGCGGCGACGTCGGCGGCCTGGAGGGCCTCGATCGGACCGGAGAACTCGGTGGTTGAGGTGCGAGCTTGCGAGCCTCGAAACCCCAGGCCGATGTCGACGAGCTGGACCGCGCCGCAGGCCCGGGCCGCGGGGTCTTGGTGGGGGCCGCCGTTGGGGGGCCCGCTGGTGCCCGTGAGGTCGGCGGTGACGTGCGGGCCGTCGACCCGGCCGGTGTCGACGTCGACACCGGAGGGGGTGTCCACGGCCACGACCGGGGTGCCGGCGACGCGCGCGAGGGCCGCGACCGCCTCGGGCCGCAGGCCGGGGCGGCCGCCGATGCCGACGATCCCGTCGACGACGAGGTCGAAGCGGTCCCGGGACGGTCGCTGCGCGTCCGCCTCGGCGCCCGGGGCGGGGACGACCCGGCCACCGGCGGCCCGCAACGCCGCGACCCCACCGGAGTGCGCGGTGTCGGAGAGCAGCCACGCCTCGACCTGTACGCCGCGACGCGCGAGCAGGACGCCGGCGTACAGGGCGTCGCCGCCGTTGTCGCCGGACCCGACGAGCAGCAGCACCCGGCGGCCGTAGGCGGAGCCGAGGAGGTCGAGGACGGCGTACCCCAGGCCCGCGGCGGCGCGCTGCATCAGCGCCCCCTCGGGCAGCCGGGCGAGCAGGTCGTCCTCCGCGGCTCGGACCTGCTCGACGGTGTGGGCCCGGATCACGACGACTCCAGGACGACCACGGCCGAGGCGATGCCGCCGTCGTGGGTCAAGGACAGGTGGACCGAGGTGACGCCGAGCGCGTCGGCCTCGGCGAGGACCGTCCCCCGGAGCACGAACCGCGGGCGGCCGGAGTCCTCCACGACCACCTCGGCGTCGTGCCACGACATCCCGCGCGGAGCGCCCAGCGCCTTGGCGAGCGCCTCCTTCGCGGCGAACCGGGCGGCCAGCGACTGGACGTGCAGGTCACGCTCGGCCTCGGTGAACAGCTTGGTCACCAGTGCCGGGGTACGACGGCAGGACTCCGCGAAGCGAGCGATCTCGCACACGTCGATGCCGACGCCGACGACAGGCACCCCTCGCCCCCGTCACTCCACCGTGACGGACTTGGCGAGGTTGCGCGGCTGGTCGACGTCGTGGCCGAGCACGGTCGCCAGCTCGCACGCGAACAGCTGCAGCGGCACGATCGAGACGAGCGGCTGCAGCAGCACGGGCACCTTGGGCAGCCGGATCAGCGCGTCGGCGTACGGCTCGATGGAGTCGTCGCCCTCCTCGGCCAGGCAGATGGTGCGAGCACCGCGCGCGCGGACCTCCTGGATGCCGCTGAGCATCTTGCCGTGGAGCTGGTCGCGGCCCTTGGGCGGCACGACGCACAGGACGGGCAGGCCGTCCTCGACCAGCGCGATCGGGCCGTGCTTGAGCTCGCCCGCGGCGAAGCCCTCGGCGTGGAGGTAGGCCAGCTCCTTGAGCTTGAGCGCGCCCTCGAGCGCGACCGGGTAGCCGGCGTGACGGCCGAGGAACAGCACCGAGCGGGTCGAGGCGTGCTCGGCGGCGAGGCCGTAGACCTGCTCGGCCGTGCCGAGGACGGTCTCGATGTGGTCGGGCATCGCCTCGAGGTGGCGCATGATCTCGTCGATCTCGTCGCCGAACCGGGTGCCCTTGACCTGCGCGATGTAGAGCGCCAGCAGGTAGCAGGCGACCAGCTGGGTCAAGAACCCCTTGGTGGACGCCACGCCGATCTCCGGGCCGGCGTGGGTGTAGATCACCGCGTCGGACTCGCGCGGGATCGAGGAGCCATTGGTGTTGCAGATCGCCAGCACCTTCGCGCGCTGGCTGCGCGCGTGACGGATCGCCTGCAGGGTGTCGGCGGTCTCGCCGGACTGGCTGATCGCGACGATCAGGGTGGTCGCGTCGATGATCGGGTCGCGGTAGCGGAACTCGGAGGCCAGCTCGACCTCGACCGGCGTCCGGGTCCAGTGCTCGATGGCGTACTTCGCGACCATGCCGGCGTAGAACGAGGTCCCGCAGGCGATGATGATGATCTTGTCGACGTCGCGCAGCTCCTCGTCGGCCAGGCGCATCTCGTCGAGCTGCAGTTGCCCCGACGGCGTACGACGCCCGATCAGCGAGTCGGCCACGGCCCGCGGCTGCTCGAGGATCTCCTTGCGCATGAACCAGTCGTGGCCGTCCTTCTCGGCCGCCGACAGGTCCCAGTCGACGTGGAAGCGGCGCGCCTGGACCGGGCGGCCCCAGAAGTCGGTGACCTCGACCGCGTCGCGGGTCATCACGACGATCTGGTCCTGGCCCAGCTCGAGCGCGTCCCGGGTGTGCTCGATGAAGGCGGCGACGTCGGAGCCGAGGAAGTTCTCGCCGTCCCCCAGCCCGACGACCAGGGGCGAGTTGCGCCGGGCGGCGACGACCTTGCCCGGCTCGGCGGCGTCGATCGCGACCAGCGTGAACGCACCGTCGAGGGTCTGGCACACGCGCTGCATCGCGGTGGCGAGGTCCTCGCCCGACTGGACCTGGAGCTCGAGGAGCTGCGCGACGATCTCGGTGTCGGTGTCGGACAGCAGCTCGTGGTCGTCGGCCTCGAGCCGGGCCCGCAGCTCGAGGAAGTTCTCGATGATGCCGTTGTGCACGAGCGCCACCCGACGCTCGGCGCCGGTGTGCGGGTGGGCGTTGACGTCGTTGGGCGGACCGTGGGTCGCCCAGCGGGTGTGCCCGATGCCGACCTCCGCGAGCGGGATCGGCGTCTCGCCGAGCACCTTCTCGAGGTTGGCCAGCTTGCCGGCCCGCTTCTCGACGGTCAGGACGCCGTCGTGGACGACCGCGATGCCCGCCGAGTCGTAGCCGCGGTACTCCAGTCGTCGCAGGCCGTCGATGACCGCGTCCTCGGCCGACCGTGGCCCGACGTACCCGACGATCCCGCACATGATCGGCCAGTCTAGGCGCTGCCGGGTCCGGATCGGGGACGCGCCTGATCCGGCCCCGCACCCGGCTGGAACAATCGGCGCCATGACGACGGGCATCCCCGCGGACACCCACCACGGCGAGGACTCGCCGCGGGAGGCCTCGCCGTACGTCGAGCTGGACCGCGCGACCTGGGCCGACCTGGCCCACGAGTGGCAACAGCAGGGCACCCCGCTCAGCAGCGACGAGGTCGTCCGGCTGCGCGGCATGGGCGACTCGCTGGACCTCGACGAGATCCGCGACGTCTACCTGCCCCTCTCGCGACTGCTGTCGCTGCGGGTCAACGCCGCGACCCGGCTGCACCACGAGCAGGAGCAGTTCCTGCACCGTCGCACTCCCCCGCGCACGCCGTTCGTGATCGGCCTCGCCGGCTCGGTGGCGGTCGGGAAGTCGACCGCCGCGCGGGTGCTGCAGCAGATGCTCGCCCGCTGGCCCGAGCACCCCAACGTCGCACTGGTGACGACCGACGGCTTCCTCTACCCGAACGCCGAGCTCGAGGCGCGCGGCCTGCTCCAGCGCAAGGGCTTCCCGGAGTCCTACGACCGGCGCAAGCTGCTGAAGTTCGTGATCGACATCAAGTCCGGCATCGACGAGGTCGAGGCGCCGGTCTACTCCCACCTCGTCTACGACGTCGTGCCCGACGACAAGGTCGTCGTGAAGCGGCCCGACATCGTCATCGTCGAGGGCCTCAACGTCCTCCAGCCCGCCCGGGTCCGCGAGGACGGCCGCACCGGCCTGGGCCTGTCGGACTTCTTCGACTTCTCCATCTTCGTCGACGCCAACACCAACCACATCCGGGAGTGGTACGTCGACCGCTTCCTCCAGCTGCGCGAGACCGCCTTCCGCGACCCCAACTCCTACTTCGCCCGGTACGCCGCCCTCAGCCACGACTCCGCCGTCGACGAGGCGCGCCGGATCTGGGACTCGATCAACGGGCCGAACCTGGCCGAGAACGTGCTGCCGACCCGGTCCCGGGCGACCCTGGTGCTGCGCAAGGCCGCGAACCACGCGGTGCAGTACGTGCGCCTGCGCAAGATCTGACCGGCCCGCGCCCCTGCGGCGTCCCGAGCCAGGGTCAGCCGATGTCGCGACGCAGCGTCGTCAGCCGCCCGAGGACCGCGAACCCCGCGGCGTACCCCACGAGCACGAGCGCGGCCGCCCAGCGCGGGAGCAGGTCGACCGAGCCGGCCGTGCCGAGGAAGGACGCGCCGATCAGCGAGTCGGCCGCACCGCCGGGCAGGTAGGCCGCGGCGCCGGCGAGCGCGTCGACCTGGGACAGCCCGATCCGCAGGATCGGCTCGACGAACTGGGTGAAGGCCAGGATGACGACGATCGCGGCGACCTGGTTGGACACCAGGGTGCCGAACGCGACGCCCATGACCGCCCACAGCGCGACGACGACCACGCCGTACAGCAGGCCGGCGACCACGTCGGCGTCGCCGAGGAAGCTGCCGTCCCCCTTCGCAGCGAGCAGCGGGGCACCGCCGGCCACGGTCGCGGCCTGGCCGACGACCCCGGCCACCAGGCCGATCGGCACCACGGACAGCAGCTTGGCCAGCAGGAACCGGGTGCGGTTCGGCTCGACGAGCAGGCTCTGGGTGATCGTCTTGTGCCGGAACTCGGTGGTCATCGCGAGGCTGCCGATGACCAGCGGGAAGACGTAGCCGACGCCGTTCACCAGCGAGTACGTCGCCTGCGCGGCGTCCTTGCCCACGAGCGGGGACTGGGTGCCCTCGGGCACGAAGACGAGGGAGGCCGCCACGGCGGCGCCGATGAAGACCAGGTAGCCGAGCATGACGAGCAGCAGCAGCCACCAGATCCGGGTGGAGACGAGCTTGCGGTACTCCGCCAGCAGCGCGGCCCTCATCGACCTGCCTCCGGCCGGGTGAGCTCGAAGAAGAGCGCCTCCAGGTCGACGTCGCGGCGGACCAGCTCGTGCAGCTCGATGCCGGCCGCGTACGCGGCCGCGCCGACCTCGGCGGCACTGACCCGGTCGACGACGATCCCGTCGCCGTCGGCGGTGGTGGCCCAGCCGCGGTCCACGGCCAGCGCGGCGAGCGCGTCGGGCCGGGGTCCGGCGACGTACGTCGCGGGGGTGGCGTGGGCGCGGAGCTCGGCCAGCGAGGAGGCGTGCCGCAGCCGGCCCTGCACGATGATCACCACCTCGTCGACGCTGGCCTCGACCTCGCGCAGCAGGTGGCTGGAGACCAGCACGGTGCGGCCCTCTGCGGCGAACTGGCGCAGCAGCCGCCGGATCCAGACGATGCCCTCCGGGTCGAGCCCGTTGGTCGGCTCGTCGAGGACGACGACCGGCGGGTCGGCCAGCAGGGCGGTGGCCAGGGCCAGCCGCTGGCGCATGCCGAGGGAGTAGCGACCGACCCGCTGCTTGGCGGCGTGGTCGAGCCCGACGGCCTCGAGGACCTGACGGCAGCGGGTCCGGGACACGCCGACCTGCGGCGCGAACACCTCGAGGTGGGCCAGGCCGGTGCGTCCCGGGTGGAAGCTCGACGCCTCCAGCGCGGCCCCGACGACGCGGCCCGGGCGCGGATGTGCGGCGTACTCCCGGTCGCCGACCAGCGCCCGGCCGGCACTGGGCCGGGTCAGGCCGAGCAGCATCCGCAGCGTGGTCGTCTTCCCCGCGCCGTTGGGGCCGAGGAAGGCGGTGACCGCGCCGGGGCGCACGGTGAACGTGAGGTCGTCGACCGCGCGGACCGCACCGAACTGCTTGGTGAGCCCGTCGATCGCCAGCGAGGGGGCGCTCATGGTGACACCTTGCCAGTGCGTCGGGGGCGAGCGCCGCCGACCCCTTGTAACTACGTGTTACGTACGCATTTTCGCCGCCAGAGCACCCGGGCAGTAGCCACAACGCCCGGGTGGATGAGTGCTCGGGCTTCGGCGCCGACTGTCGCGGTGCACCGTCGGCCGTACCGCCCAAACGGGCGACTACCTCGGTGCTGGTGCTACTCCCAGGGCGCTGCGGCACCGGAAATCGCGCTGTAACCCTTAGTTACAAGCGAGCTGGGCGCCGGCGGTCAGAGCGCGAGCCGCTCCCGGACGACGTCGGCGAGCCGCTGGGCGACGCCCTCGGCCTGCTCGGCGGTGGGTGCCTCGACCATGACCCGGACCAGGGGCTCGGTGCCGGAGGGGCGCAGCAGCACCCGGCCCGTCGAGCCGAGCTCCTCCTCGGCGCGGGCGACGGCCTCGAGCAGGGTGGGGTCGTCGGTGCGGGTGCGGTCGACGCCGGCGACGTTGACGAGCACCTGCGGGAGGCGGTTCATCACACCGGCCAGGTCGCGCAGGGAGCGGCCCGTGGTGGCCATCCGGCGGGCGAGGTGGAGCGCGGTGAGGATGCCGTCGCCGGTGGTCGCGTGCTCGCGCATGATGACGTGGCCGGACTGCTCACCGCCGAGGCTGAAGCCACCGCGGCGCATCTCGTCGAGGACGTAGCGGTCGCCCACGGCGGTCTGGACCACCTTGATGCCGGCCTGCTCCATCGCCTGCAGGAGCCCGAGGTTGCTCATCACGGTGGCGACGAGAGTGTCGTCGACCAGGCCGCCGGACTCGCGCAGCGCGAGGGCGAGGATGCCCATGATCTGGTCGCCGTCGACGACCTCGCCGGTGTGGTCGACGGCCAGGCAGCGGTCGGCGTCGCCGTCGACCGCGAAGCCGGCATCGGCGCCGTGCTCGAGGACCGCCTTCTGCAGCACCCCGAGATGGGTGGAGCCGCAGCCCTCGTTGATGTTGAGGCCGTCGGGCGAGGCGCCGATGGTGACGACCTCGGCACCGGCCGCGCTCAGCGCCCGGGGCCCGACCTCGCTCGCCGCGCCGTGGGCGCAGTCGAGGACCAGCTTGAGCCCGGCCAGCGGCTTGCCGGTCGGCGAGTCGAGGGTGCGGACCAGGTGGTCGACGTACTCCTTGACCGTGGGGCCGTACGGCGTCACGCGGCCCACCGCCGCACCGGTCGGCCGGTCCCAGTCCTGGCCGAGCAGCGCCTCGATCTCGCGCTCGAGGGCGTCGTCGAGCTTGAGACCACCGCGGGCCAGGAACTTGATGCCGTTGTCGGGCATCGGGTTGTGGGAGGCGCTGATGACGACGCCGACGTCGGCGCCGAGGGCGTCGGTGAAGTAGGCGACGCCGGGAGTCGGCAGCACCCGCAGGCGCAGCACGTCGACCCCGGCGGAGGCCAGCCCCGCGACGACCGCGTGCTCGAGGAACTGCCCGGAGATCCGGGTGTCCCGGCCCACGACGGCCAGCGGCCGCGGGCGGCTGTAGCCGCCGTGCTCGACGAGCACGCGAGCCGCGGCGCTGCCGAGGTCGAGCGCCAGCTCGGCGGTCAGCTTGGCGTTGGCCAGCCCACGGACCCCGTCGGTCCCGAAGATGCGCGGCACGTGCTCTCCCCCTGACAGGTCTGGTGATGCGGGTGCGAATGACGGTGCGAATGACGGTGCGAATGACGGTGCAAATGACGACAGGGCCACGGACCGCGGCTGCGGTGCGTGGCCCTGTCTGGTGATCCCGGTGGGATCAGCGCTTGCTGTACTGCGGAGCCTTGCGGGCCTTCTTGAGACCGGCCTTCTTGCGCTCGGTCGCACGGGCGTCGCGGGTCAGCAGACCGGCCTTCTTCAGCGTCGGCCGGTAGGCGTCGACGTCGACCCCGTTGAGGGAGCGGGCCACACCGAGGCGCAGGGCGCCGGCCTGGCCGGTGATGCCGCCGCCGTGGATGCGGGCGATCACGTCGAAGCGGCCCTCGAGGCCCAGAGCCGCGAAGGGCTCGTTGACGACCTGCTGGTGCAGCTTGTTCGGGAAGTAGTCGTCGATGGTCCGGCCGTTGATGGTCCAGTTGCCGGTGCCGGGCACGATCCGCACGCGGGCGACGGCCTCCTTGCGGCGGCCGGTGGCCGCGCCGGGGGCGACGGTGACGGGGCGGTCGTCGGCGACGGCCGACGGGGAGGTCTCGCTGGTGTAGGCGACACCCTGCTCGTCGGTCTCGAAGGTCTCCTCGACCTCGGTGGTGTTCTCAGTCACGATGAAAGTCCTCAGTCCGTTCAGATCAGTCGAGAAGTCACTGGGAGATCTGGGAGATCTCGTAGGGCACGGCCTTCTGGGCCTGGTGGGGGTGAGCCGGGCCGCTGTAGACCTTCAGCTTCTTGATCATCTGCCGGCCGAGGCGGTTCTTCGGCAGCATGCCCCACACGGCCTTCTCGACGGCCTTGCGGGCGTCCTTGTCGAGGATCTCGCCGATCGGGGTCGCGGTGAGACCACCCGGGAAGCCGGAGTGGCGGTAGACCATCTTGTCGGCACGCTTGTTGCCGGACAGGGCCACCTTCTCGGCGTTGACGATGATGACGTAGTCACCGGTGTCGGCGTTGGGAGCGAAGATCGCCTTGTGCTTGCCGCGCAGCAGGTTGGCGGCGGTGACAGCCAGGCGACCGAGGACGACGTCGGTCGCGTCGATCACGAGCCAGGCGCGCTCGACGTCGCCGGGCTTCGGAGCGTAGGTGCGCATGATGCGTACCCTTCCTTGCTAGTTCGTTGCCCGTACGGCGGTCGCCGCCCGGGTTGCCGTCGCGGTCCGGGTGGGCCGCTCGGGCGACGCCTCCTGACGAACTCAGCCCGGCCCACGCACGCTCGTCTCTCGACGATCCATGGGCGATCCGGGTCTGCCCCGCGCTGCCCCGGAGGGCGGCGTGCGAAGCGGCAGAAGACGCGACCTGCAAGGCTACGGGGACCTCGTCCGACCAGCAAATCCCGGATCCCGGACTCACGCTTCGGGACACCGCCTTTTGGCGGAGCGTGGGGGGCGACTAGGTTGCAAGGGTGACTGACTCTCTCACCGTACGCGACAACCGCACCGGCGCGGAGTACGAGATCCCGATCACCGACGGCACCATCAAGGCCGCGGACCTCGGGCAGATCAAGCTCAACGACGACGAGCCGGGCCTCGCCACCTACGACCCGGGCTTCGTGAACACGGCCTCCTGTCGAAGCGCCATCACCTTCATCGACGGCGACAAGGGCATCCTCGAGTACCGCGGGTACCCGATCGAGCAGCTCGCCGAGAAGTCGAACTTCCTCGAGGTGGCCTACCTCCTCATCCACGGCGACCTGCCCACCAAGGAGCAGTACGACGCCTGGGTGCACGAGATCACCTACCACACGTTCGTGCACGAGAACGTGAAGGGCTTCATGGAGGGCTTCCGCTACGACGCGCACCCGATGGGGATGCTGATGGCGTCGGTGGGGGCCCTCTCCACGTTCTACCCCGAGTCCGCCCGCATCGAGGACCCGGAGAACCGGCACATCCAGATCGTCCGGATGATCGCCAAGATGCCGACCCTCGGCGCCTGGGCCTTCCGCCACGCGCAGGGCAAGCCGTACGTCTACCCCGACAACGAGCTGTCCTACGCCGAGAACTTCCTCTCGATGCTGTTCAAGATGAGCGAGTCGAAGTACGCCGGCGACCCGCGCATCGTCAAGGCGCTCGACGTGCTGTTCATCCTGCACGCCGACCACGAGCAGAACTGCTCGACCAACGCGGTCCGCTCCGTCGGCTCCTCGCAGGTCGACCCGTACTCGGCCGTCGCCGCCGGCATCGGCGCCCTGTTCGGCCCGCTCCACGGCGGCGCCAACGAGGCCGTGCTGCGGATGCTGCGCCGGATCGGCACCAAGGACAACATCCCCGCCTTCATCGAGGGCGTGAAGAACGGCGAAGAGCGCCTGATGGGCTTCGGCCACCGGGTCTACAAGAACTACGACCCGCGCGCCAAGATCATCAAGAAGGCCTGCGACGACGTCTTCGAGGTCACCGGGGTCAACCCGCTGCTCGAGGTCGCCCAGGAGCTGGAGAAGATCGCGCTGGAGGACGAGTACTTCGTCAAGCGGCGCCTCTACCCCAACGTCGACTTCTACTCGGGCCTCATCTACGAGGCGCTGGAGTTCCCGCCCGAGATGTTCACGGTCCTGTTCGCGATCGGCCGCACCCCCGGCTGGCTCGCGCAGTGGCTGGAGCTGACCGGCGACAAGGAGCAGAAGATCGCCCGCCCGAAGCAGATCTACACCGGCGACCGCGGCCTGACCTTCGTCCCCGCCGAGGAGCGCTGGGCGTAGCACCTGTCGTTCCCCGCTCGACCCCGGTCACCTGGTGACCGGGGTCGTTTCGCGTCCGGGCACGCGCGAGGACCTCAGCCCGCCGGGTACGGCGGCAGCGCGGTGTCGTACAGCCACGGGCGCAGCAGCGCGGCGACGTCGGCGCCGGTGTGGGCCGAGGCGAAGCCGAGGAAGTCGCCGGTGGTGACCGACTCCCCCGCGCGGGCCGCGGCCCACTCGCGCAGCACCGCGAAGAAGGCGTCGTCGCCGACGGCCACGCGCAGGGCGTGGAGGGTGAGCGCGCCGCGCTTGTAGACGCGGTCGTCGAACATCAGCTCCGGGCCGGGGTTGGCGAGCAGCAGGTCCTGGTCGAGGTCGGCGAGCCGCTCGTGGTGGTGGCGGGCCCACTCCTCGCAGGTGCGGGGGCCGCCACTCTCCTGCGACCACAGCCACTCGGCGTAGCAGGCGAAGCCCTCGTGCAGCCAGATGTCCTGCCACTGGCGCAGGGTGACGGCGTTGCCGTACCACTGGTGGGCGAGCTCGTGGGCGATCAGCCGCACGTGCGACCAGTCGGAGGAGCAGAAGTTGCGGCCGAAGGTCGACAGGCCCTGGCTCTCGAGCGGGATCTCGAGGTCGTCGTCGGTGACGACGGCGGCGTAGGCGTCGAAGGGGTAGGGCCCGAAGACCCGCTCGAAGAACGCGAGCATCGCGGGCTGCTGGTCGAAGGAGCCGTCGAGGTCGGCGTCCGGCGGCCCGATCGTGCGGGTGCGGGGGTCGTGCTGGGTGGTCGTGTAGCGGCCGATCTGGACCGTCGCGAGGTAGGTCGCCATCGGCCGGTCCATCACCCAGGTCCAGCTCTCGACGCTCGCGCGGCGCTGGTGGGCGACCAGGTTGCCGTTGGCGACGACCGTGTAGCCCGCCGGGGCGGCCAGGGTGAGCCGGTAGGTCGCCTTGTCGTCGGGCCGGTCGTTGCAGGGGAACCAGGTGGGCGCGCCGTGGGGCTGGGCGGCGACGATGACGCCGTCCTCGAGCTCCTCCCAGCCCGCGTCGCCGTGGTGCTTGTCGATCACCGGCTTGGGCGAGCCGCCGTACACGACGGTGAGCTGCAGCGCGGTGCCGGCGGCGACGGTGCGGTCGAGCTGGAGCACCAGCCGGTGACCGCGGGCCGACCACTTCTTCACCCGGGCGCCGTCCAGGCGCAGCTTTGTGGCGCGCAGGTGGGCGAGGTCGAGGACGAGGCGGGCGGTCTGCTCGCGCACGACGAGGTCGAGGACCGCGGTGCCGTTGAGGCGGTTGCCGTCGGGGACGTAGACGAGGTCGAGGTCGTAGTGCCGCACGGCGTACGACGGGTCGCCGTGGCCGGGCAGGTAAGGGTCAGCGGTGGGCAGGTGCGGCACGACCGGTCCTCAGTCGACCCACGGACCGATGGGGTTGCCGATCCAGCGCGTCTTGTCCGGCACGGACTCACCCCTCATCACCAACGACACCGGGCCGACCGTAGCGTGCTTGCCCAACGACGCGGCAGGGAGCACGACCGAGTTGGGGCCGACGGTGGCGCCGCGGCGCAGCCGGACCGTGTCGGTCGCGAGCAGCCGGTCGTGGAAGAGGTGGGTCTGCACGACGCTGCCCTGGTTGACGGTCGCGCCGTCGCCGAGGTCGACGAGGTCGGGCTCGGGCAGCCAGTACGACTCGCACCACACGCCGCGGCCCACCTGGGCACCCATGGCCCGGAACCAGAGGGCGATGAGGGGCGAGCCGGTCGCGAGCCCGGCGAACCACGGCGTCGCGACGACCTCGACGAAGGTGTCGGCGAGCTCGTTGCGCCACACGAACGAGCTCCACAGCGGGTGCGAGCCGGCGCGGACCCGGCCGACCAGCAGCCACTTGGCGAGGACGGCGACGACCGCGGCGACCAGACCGGCCGCCCACAGCAGGAGCGGTACGGCGAGCAGGCCGGCCAGGGGCCCGTGGCGGTCCCACACGGCGAGGCTGCCCAGCACGACGGCGAGGTGGAGGGACACGGCGAGGGTGACGGGCAGCAGCCGGGCGACCTCCCAGCAGGCCCGGGCGACCTTGAGCCGGGTCGGCGGCGCGTAGGTCCGCTCGTCGGCGGAGCCCTGGGCGGCGCGGCGCAGCGGCGCTGGCGGGCTGCCGAGCCAGGACTCGCCGGCCTTGACCCGCCCGCGGGCGGGAGCAGCGGAGAGCACGGCGACGAGCGAGCGCTTCGGCACCTTGCGACCGGGGGCCGCCATCGCCGAGTTGCCGACGAAGGCACGCTTGCCGACCTTGACCCGTTCGGCGCGCAGCCAGCCGCCGCCGAGCTCGTAGCCGCCGATCAGGGTGTCGTCGGCGAGGAAGGCCTGGTCGCTGACGGTGACGAGCGAGGGGATCATCAGGGCGGTCGAGGCCTCGACGTCCTTGCCGATCCGCGCGCCGAGCAGACGCAGCCACCCGGGCGTCAGCTGGGAGCTGTAGAGCGGGAACAGCCAGGTCCGGGCCTCGTCGAGCACCCGGATCGTCGACCACACGCACAGGGCCGGCCGGCTCTGCAGCGGGTGCGCACCGGCCTTCACGCCGAGCGCCAGCAGCCGGACCGTGCCGAGGATCAGCGCGGCGAGGACCACGAAGCCCGCCAGCACGGCCGGCAGCAGCCAGGGGGCGAGCGCGGCGGCCGCGTCGCCCGCGCTCGTGGTGCCGCCGAGGTCGGCCAGCAACAGGACGGGCGCGGCGACCGCCAACACCGCGATCGCGGGCAGGCAGGACAGCAGGCCGGCCACGGCGCCGTACGTCACCGCCCAGGTGCGCAGCGAGCGACGCGACGCCGGGGGACGCTCGGCCCACGGGCCGCGGGCGACCGGGCTCATCCGCACCGCCGGCGCGCCGGACCAGAACTCGCCCGTCGGGACCTCGCCGAACACGGCCGAGCCGGGCGCGACCTCGGCGTCGTCGCCGACCACCGCGCCGGGGCAGAGCATGGAGCGGGTGCCGACCCGGGCACGACGCCCGATCCGGATGCCGCCGACGTGGAGGGTGTCGCCGTCGATCCAGTAGCCGGTGAGGTCGACCTCGGGCTCGACCGAGGCACCCTTCCCGACGGTCAGGTGCCCGGTCACGGGCGGCAGCGAGTGCAGGTCCGCGCCGCGGGCGACCTTGGCCCCGAGGAGCCGGGCGTACCAGGTGATGTACGGCGCCCCGGCGAGCCGGGTCGCGCCAAGCTCGTCGGCCAGCCGCTCGGCCGCCCAGATCCGCAGGTGCACCTTGCCGCCGCGCGGGTAGTCGCCCGGCCTCACCCCGGCGAGCACGGCCCGGGCGAGCTTGGCGGCCACGAACATCCGACCCGGCGGGCTGACGAAGACCACGAGCAGCAGCGCCAGCACCCACCACGGCACGACCGGCAGCCACGCCACGTCGAGGACGTCGTGGCCGAGCCGCGCGAGGGTGAGGGTCGCGGCGACCCACCGCGGCGCGGCGAGCGCCCGCAGCAGCGGGACCGCCAGCACCTGGCCGACCTGGGTCTTGGGCGGGATCGGCTTCACCTTGCGGCTCTGCTCGGCGCGCACCGACGGCTCGAGGCCGTCGAGGAAGCCGGCCAGGCCGTCGACCGTGGGGTTCTCGTAGAGGTCGGCGACGGTCAGGTCGGCGTGGTCGGCACGCAGCAGGGTGACCACCTGGGCGGCGGTCAGGCTGCCGCCGCCGAGGTCGAAGAAGTCGGAGCGCGGACCGTCGGGCGCCGCGCCGATCACCTTCTGCCAGACCTCGGCGATCCGGGCGGCCGTGCCGTGCAGGCCCGCGTCGGCGGGGTCGGCCGTGGTCAGCGGCCAGGGCAGCGCGTCGCGGTCGACCTTGCCGGAGGTGCGGGTCGGGATGTCGTCGACGACGGCGAGCCGGGGCACGAGAGCGGCGGGCATCGTGGCCCGCAGGTGGGCGGTGGCGGCGGCGCCGTCGTACTCCGCCGTCGTGGCGACGTAGCCGACGAGCAGCTGGTTGCCCGTGCTGGTGCGGCGTACGGCGGCCGCGGCCGCGCTCACCCCGGGCAGCGCCAGCAGCGCGGAGTCGATCTCGCCGAGCTCGATCCGGCGGCCGCCGACCTTGACCTGGTCGTCGGCGCGGCCGGCGAAGAGCAGGCCGGCGGGATCGTTCACGACGATGTCGCCGCTGCGGTAGGCCCGGTCCCAGCCGAGTGTCGGCATGGGTGCGTACTTCTCGGCGTCCTTGGCCGGGTCGAGGTAGCGGGCCAGGCCGACGCCGCCGATGATCAGCTCGCCCCGCTCGCCCTCGGCGACCGGCTCGCCGGTGGCCGGGTCGACGACGACCAGGTCCCAGCCGGCCAGCGGCAGGCCGATCCGGACCGGCCCGTCGGCGTCGACGAGCGCTCCGCACGCGACGACCGTGGCCTCGGTGGGGCCGTAGGTGTTCCACACCTCGCGGCCGTCGCGGACCAGCCGCACCGCGAGCTCGGGCGGGAGCGCCTCGCCGCCGAGGATGAGCAGGCGGACCCGTTCGAGCGCGTCGTCGGGCCACAGGCTGACCAGGGTGGGGACGGTGGAGACGACCGTGATCGCGTTGGCCGTCAGCCAGGGCCCGACGTCGACGCCGCTGCGGACCAGGGCGCGGGGCGCGGGGACCAGACAGGCGCCGTACCGCCACGCCAGCCACATCTCCTCGCAGCTCGCGTCGAACGCGACGCTGAGGCCCGCCATCACCCGGTCGGCCGGACCGACCGGGGCGTCCTGCAGGAACATGTCGGCCTCGGCGTCGACGAAGGCCGCGGCGTTGCGGTGGGTGACGGCGACGCCCTTGGGGGTGCCGGTCGAGCCGGACGTGAAGATCACCCAGGCGTCGTCGTCGGGCGTGGGGGCACGGCGCTCACGCGGTGCGGCCTCGCGGCGGGACTCGATGACCAGGCCGGCGCCGATCAGCGCGGCGACCTGCGCCTCGCCGAACACCAGCCGGGCGCGCTCCTCGGGGTCGTCGGCGTCGACCGGCACGTAGGCCGCGCCGGCGAACAGGATCCCCATGATCGCGACGTACAGGTCGGTGGTGCCGGACGGCAGCCGCACGCCGACCTTGTCGCCCGCCCCGATCCCCAGCTCCGCCAGCTCGATCGCCACGGTCTCGGCCGCCTCCGCGAACTCGGCGTAGGTGACGGTGTCGTTGCCGCTGTCGAGCGCCATCGCGTCCGGGTGGTCTGCCGCCGTACGACGCAGGACGTCGACGAGCGTGCGCGGCGCGGGCGCCTCCGCGCCGCGGAGCAGGGGGTTCACCTCTCGATCCTCCTCGACCGAGGTGAACGGACGGTGGCGGACTCGTGGCGTGGTCCGTTGTGCGGGCTTGTGATGTGGGCCACAATCGGCGAGGTGAGTGCGACGACGGAGTCCCGGTCCCCCGCCCCTGCGAGCCACGGCTGGCCGCCGGCCACCCCGCCCGAGCCGACCTACGTCGAGGACCGGCTCAACTACTGGGCGCAGGCCACCCCGGACGCCGAGGCGATGACCTACCTCGGCCGCACCTGGACGTGGCGGGAGTGGCACGACCGCGTCCACCGCGCGGCCGGCGGGCTGCGCGACCTCGGCATCGCGCGCGGCGACGTCGTCGCCTTCCTCGACAAGAACCACCCCGCCTGCGTGGAGATCAGCCTCGCCGCCGGCTCGATCGGCGCGGCGAACGCGATCGTCAACTGGCGCTCGGCCGGCGACGAGATCGACTACGCCGTCAACGACTCGGGCGCCAAGGTGCTCTTCGTCGGGCGCGAGCTGATGCCCACCGTGGAGGCGATCCGCGACCGGCTGCCCCACGTGCAGCACGTCGTCGAAGTCACCCCCGAGGGCGGCGAGGACGACGCCTACGAGCAGTTCCTGGCCTCGTCCACGCCGTGCGACGACGGGCCCGACGTGCTCGAGGACGACGTCTGCCTGGTCATGTACTCCTCCGGCACGACCGGCCGGCCCAAGGGGGTCATGCTCACCCACCGCAACATGGTCCGGCACACGATCAACGCCCATGACGGCTGGGGATTCGAGCCCGGCGACAAGTCGATGGTGGCCATGCCGCTCTTCCACGTCGGCGGGTCGTCGTACGTCCTGTTCGGCATCCACGACGGCATCCCCAGCGTGATGACCCGCGAGCCCGACGCCGCCTCCCTGGCCGGCGCGATCATGGCCGGCGCCAACCGCACGTTCCTCGTGCCGGCCGTGCTCGCCCAGGTCCTGCAGGCCGGCCCGGACGCGGTCAAGCTGTTCGGGCTGCTCAAGACCTACACGTACGGCGCCGCGCCGATGCCGCCGCCGCTGCTGCGCGCGGCGATGGCGGCCTGGCCCGACACCGACTTCATCCAGGTCTACGGCCTCACCGAGGTCTCCGGCGTCGCCACCCACCTGATGCCCGAGGACCACCGCACCGCCGAGGCCTCCGGCCACCCCGAGCGGCTGGTGTCCGCAGGCAAGCCGGTGCCGGAGTGCGAGGTCCGGATCGTCGACCCGGCCACCCTGTCCGACGTCGGGGTGGGCGAGCACGGCGAGATCTGGCTGAAGACGCCGCAGCTGATGAAGGGCTTCCTCAACAAGCCCGAGGCCACCGCCGAGGTGATCACGCCCGACGGGTGGTTCCGCACCGGCGACATGGGCCACGTCGACGAGGACGGCTACGTGTTCGTGTCCGACCGGCTCAAGGACATGATCATCACCGGCGGCGAGAACGTGTACTCCCCCGAGGTCGAGCGGGTCCTGTCCGAGCACCCGGGGGTGCTCGAGGTCGCCGTGATCGGCGTACCGGACCCGACGTGGGGCGAGTCGGTCAAGGCCGTGGTCGCGCTGCGCGAGGGCTCGGACGCCACCGAGGTCGAGCTGATCGAGTGGACCCGGGAGCGACTGGCCCACTTCAAGGCGCCCAAGTCGGTCGACATCATCACCGCCCTGCCGCGCAACCCCACCGGCAAGATCCTCAAGCGCGAGCTGCGCAAGCCGTACTGGGACGAGCAGGCACGCCAGGTCTGAGCCTTCCGGCCGGCCCCTGGGCGCGGTGCCGCAGCGCGACCCGCTGTAACACGCTGTCCACCCGGCTGCCCGGCGGAAGTCAGCAGAATCGAGCACCCAATCGGGGCGATGCGGCTGAGATTCGCCAGGAAGACGGGTGGACGGCGTGTTACTTCTCCGGCTGTCACGGTGACCAGCGCGGCAGCACCGGCCCTCGCCGTACGACGACCCGCGGCTTGGGATGACGTGGCCGGAACTGCGCCAGGTCGGAGATGTCGGTACCGAACCGGGCGCAGGTGTCGAGGAACTCACGTCGACATCGCTCGAGCGCGACCCGTCGCTGCCCTCCGAAGAAGTCGTCCCAGGTGAGCCGTGACATCCCCGTCTTGAAACCGGTCACGAAGTCCTGGCGCAGCTTCTCGTCCCACAAGGTCTCCTCCGGACTCTTCTCCGAGAACCCGCCGACGTCGACGGGGCGGAACTTCACCCGGCCGTCGATCTCGAAGAAGTGCCGTCCCAGACGCAGGTCGCACCATGCCGTTCGGCCGTCGGCGGTCAGGCCGAACTGGGACTGCGGTACGCCGTAGCCGAGCTCGGTCACGAAGTCCCGACCGAGTGACTCCGCGATGGAGTCCGTGAGCGGCGATGCGGAGGCGACGACCTCGCGCACCACGGTGACCTGAGGCCAGTGGGTCATCGCGGCCGCCGCCCGCTCGAGGTCGGCGCGTGTTGCCCCTGTCCGGAGGGCCGAGTCAGCCGCGACCAGGCCCTGGAGGTAGCCGTGCTCGCGCGCGATGTCCAGACTCGTGCGGGCCGCGTCCAGTGCACGCACGCCATCGACCTCGACGACCTGATCGAGCCCGTACGGCGCCAGGTGGTGCTTCACTCCGTGGCGCAGGTGCGCACCGACGATGCCCGGTCGACCGACGTGGGTGATGGGCTCGCGCTCGTGGAGCACGTCGAGCTGTTGGAGATGAGCCGACGAGTGATGCGACAGGACGTGCGGGTCCGCGATGCGCAAGCTTGCGGCCCGGTCGGCGAGCACCCGGCGCTGCACGGCCGCGGTGAGCGACTCGACGTACGACTTCTCGGCGTAGACACCGCGCCGGACCGCAACCCACGCACCCGATCGGACCAGGCTGTCGACCTGGTGGCCGGCCATCCCCGCTTCCCTCGCCTGGCACCGGGTGACCAGGCCCCACTGCGCGCTCATCTGCGCCGCGACACGAGCGTTCATGGACGCGAGCATCGGCGCTCCCCGAGGCTGTCGGCGTCGTACCTGTCGCGTCCTGTGGAGAATCCTCCGCCCGGCTGTCACTGTGCATGACCAACGGCACGCGGCGGCACGGGTGTGCCTGCGGTGAAGTAACACGCCGTCCACCAGACTGGCGGGCAGTCGTCAGCAGGAATGGGCCGTTTCGCCGGGCTCTTCTGCTGACAGCCGTCAGGTACCCGGGTGGACGGCGTGTTACTGCACTCCCGCCACCGCAGCGGGCGAGCGCGGGGCGGCCGCACCGGCGGCACCGGGCCCGGGCGCACGCTGGGTCCGAGTCACTCATCAGAACTCCTCAACGCGCCCTCAGCGGGCTCACAGGGACGGCTCGCACAGTGGAGGCATGACCCAGCTGCCGCCGCCGCCCCCGTTCCCGCCGGCCCCGTTCGGAGCGATCCCGCCCCCGCCGCGGCGCCCCCGTCGGGCCGGGTTCGCGGCGGCGGTGCTGACCGGCGCCCTGGTGGTCGGCGGCGGCGCCGGGGTCGCCGGCGCCGCCCTGTACGACGGCGCCTCGGGCGGCTCGGACGCGACCGGCTCGTCGTCGCTGCCGGTCGTCGACAACGGCAACCGGCCGGCCGCGTCGGGCAGCGTGGAGGCGGTCGCGGCCGCCGTCCTGCCGTCCGTGGTGGCGCTCGACGTCAGTGGCGGCGGGGCCGCCGGCAGCGGGTCGGGCGTCGTGCTCGACACCGACGGGCTGATCCTCACCAACGACCACGTGGTCACCCTGGGCGGGGAGATCCCGGCCGACCAGGCCGAGGTCACGGTGTCGTTCAACAACGGCAAGAAGGTCCGGGCGAGCGTGGTCGGCACCGACCCGCTCACCGACACCGCGCTGGTCAAGGTCGACGGGGTCGCGGACCTGAAGCCGATCACCATCGGCAAGTCGGGCAACCTGGACGTCGGCGAGCAGGTCGTCGCGATCGGGTCGCCGTTCGGACTCGACGCGACGGTGACCAGCGGCATCGTCAGCGCCCTCGACCGCCCGGTCGAGGTCGCCCGCGACGCCCAGGGCAACGCCACGGCGTACCCCGCGATCCAGACCGACGCCGCGATCAACCCCGGCAACAGCGGCGGCCCGCTGGTCAACATGGACGGTCAGCTGGTCGGCATCAACGCGTCGATCCGATCGACGTCGTCGGGTCAGGGCGCCGAGTCCGGCTCGATCGGGCTGGGGTTCGCGATCCCGATCGACGAGGTGCTGCCGATCATCGACCAGCTCCGCGCCGGCGAGACCGCCACCCACGCCCGGCTCGGCATCCAGGTCGCCGACGTCGCCGGGACGGCGGGCTCGAGCGACACCACCCTCAGCGGCGCGCGGATCGCCGAGATCGAGAAGGGCTCGGCCGCGGCCGACGCCGGCCTGCGGCAGGACGACGTCATCACCGCCATCGACGGGCACCAGATCGAGGGCACCGAGGCGCTGATCGCGACCGTGCGGTCCTACCGCCCCGGGGACACCGTGAAGGTGACCTACCTGCGCGGCGGCAAGCAGAGCACGGCCGAACTCGAGCTGGGCTCGGACTCGTAGGGGCCTGGGGGGCTCCTACGAGCCGCCGCCCCCGGCCTTGCGGCGGTGCATCTTCGGTGCACCGCCCACGACCTCGGAGCCGTGGGCCTTCTCCTTGGCCGGCCCGTCCGCGTGGACGCCCTGCTCCTTGTGGTTCTTGCGGTCGAGGGCCTCGCGCATCTTCGCCTTGAGGTCGTCGTTGGCACCGTTGTCAGCCATGGTCGTCCTTCCGCAGCACGTGGGGTGACTCCCCCACCGTTGCACCCGAAGGCGCCGGAACCAAGCGATTAAGGGCGCGGCGCGACGATCTTCTGCAGCTCCGCGGAACGCGCGGTCGCGACGAAGCCCATGGCCTCGTTGACGGCGATCATCGGGCCGTTGACCTCGGCGTTCCAGGTGACGACCCGGCGGCCGTCGGTGTCGAGCCCGGCCTGCAGGGCCCGCAGGTTGGCCACCTTGAGGGCCAGGCCCAGTCGGTGGCCACGGTGGTCGCGTCGCACCAGGGTCCCCCACTGGTGGACGAAGACCGGCTCGTGGTCCGGAACCATCAGCTGGGTGTAGCCGACGACCTCACCGGCCGCGTCGAGGGCGACGGTGTGCCACGGGCGGCGGCCCTGGCCGGCCTGCAGGGCCTCGGCGGTGCGGTACGCCGCGACGTCGGCGGACTCGTCCTCGCGCGTGGCCTCACCGGCCGGCGCCTCGGTCATCAGCGTGCTGGAGACCGCGAGCCAACCAGCGACCAGGTCGTCGGGGATCGGCCCGGTCCACGACACGATCCGGTACGCCGCGTGGTGCGGCGCCGCGTCGGCGGCGAGCGCGGCGAGCCGGTCGTCGGGGGCGGGCAGCGGCAGCTCGCGCTGCACCTCGCCGATCCCGAACTCGTAGCCGCGGCGGGCCGCGAACGCCATCCCGGCCGTGCCGGCGCCGTCGGCGGGGCCGTCGTACGGCCACTGGGCGCGGGCGTCGAGGCGGGTCCGGCCCTCGGCGGCCGCGAGCTCCTCGAGCCGGTCCAGGACCTGGCTGCCCAGTCCGCGGCGACGGTGGGCGGGCAGCACGTGCACGTCGAGCTGCGCGCCGTCGAGGTTGTCGAGCAGCCGCACGGCCAGCCAGCCCGCGGCGACCGGCTCCCCGTCGAGCATGCCCAGCAGGAAGCTGTCGCGGCGCAGCCGGTCGGGCTCCCGTACGACGACCGCGAGCTCCTCCGCCGCCCACGGCGTCGCGTGCTCGCCGAGCTCGTGGTGCAACGAGGCGGCCACGACCTGCGCCCACGCGGCGATGGGGGCATCGTCCGCCGGCCCGACCTCGACGATCTCCAGCTCGCTCATCGCGCGCGCTCCACCCTTCCCTCGTCCCAGACGGGATCGTCCGCCTCATAGACCGTGCCATCGGCTCCGAAGACGCAGAACCGGTCGAACCCGCGGGCGAACCAGCGGTCGTGCGTGACCGCGACCACCGTGCCCTCGAACGCGGCCAGCCCCTCCTCCAGCGCCTCGGCGGACTGCACGTCGAGGTTGTCGGTCGGCTCGTCGAGCAGCAGCAGCGTCGCCCCCGACAGCTCGAGCAGCAGGATCTGGAAACGGGCCTGCTGGCCGCCCGAGAGCGACTCGAAGGGCTGGTCGGCGCTGGCGGCGAGCTCGTAGCGGTCGAGCACCCGGCTCGCCTGCTCGCGACCCATGCCCTGGCGTCCGGTGGCAACGCCGTCGCCGCGGTGCAGGATCTCGACCAGCGTGCGGCCCACCAGCTCGGGGTGCTCGTGGGTCTGCACGAACCATCCCGGCCGCACCCGCGCGCCCAGGCGGGCGCGGCCGGTGTGCGCCACCGGCGCGATCGGCACCTCGCCCACGGGCCGGTGCTCCACGTCGGGATCGGTGCCGCCCGCCGCGAGCAGCCGCAGGAAGTGGGACTTGCCGGAGCCGTTGGAGCCGAGCACGGCCAGCCGGTCGCCGTACCAGACCTCGAGGTCGAACGGCTTCATCAGGCCGGTCAGCTCGAGGTCCTCGCACACGACCGCGCGCTTGCCGGTGCGCGCGCCGGAGAGACGCATGGTGACCTGCTGCTCGCGCGGCTGCTCGGTCGGCGGCCCGGCCTCCTCGAACTTGCGCAGCCGGGTCTGCGCCGCGCGGTACTGCGACGACATGCCGTCGTTGTACTCCGCCTTGATCTTGAGCCGCAGTACGAGCGCCTTGAGCTTGGCGTGCTCCTCGTCCCAGCGGCGGCGCAGCTCGGCGAAGCGGGCGAACCGGTCCTTGCGCGCCTCGTGGTACGACGCGAAGCCGCCCGGGTGCGTCCAGACGGTGTTGCCCCCGCCGCCCGCGCCGAGCTCGACGGTGACGACGTGCGTGGCGGCGTTGGCGAGCAGCTCGCGGTCGTGGCTGATGAACAGGATCGTCTTGTCCGAGGCGGCGATCCGCTGCTCCAGCCAGACCTTGCCGGGCACGTCGAGGAAGTTGTCGGGCTCGTCGAGGAGCAGCACCTCCTCGGGCCCGGCGAGCAGGTACTCCAGCACCAGCCGCTTCTGCTCGCCGCCCGAGAGGGTGCGCAGCTCGCGGTACTTCGCCCGGTCGTAGGGCACCGCCAGCGCCTTGACCGTGCACACGTCCCAGACCACCTCGACGTCGTACCCGCCGGCATCGGCGTACTCCGCCAGGGCGTGGGCGTAGGCCAGCTGGGTGGCCTCGTCGTCGGTGTCCATCAGGGCCAGCTCGCACCGGTCGACCTCGGCGGCGGCGGCCCGCACCCGCTCAGGCGCGAGGTCGAGCAGCAGGTCGGCGATCGTCGGCTCCTCGCCCAGGCCGCGGTCCACCATCTGCCGCATCACGCCGAGCCCACCCGAGCGGGTCACGGCGCCGGCGTGCGGCGCCAGGTCGCCGGTGATGATCCGGAACAGCGTGGTCTTCCCTGCGCCGTTCGCCCCGACCAGCGCGACCTTGGCACCCTCACCGACCCGGAACGACACGTCGTCGAGCAGCACCCGCCCGTCGGGCAGCTCGTACCGGACGCCGGCGACCTCCACATGACCCACGAGGGGCCATTCTCCGGGAGGAGGCCGCCGACGGCGACCCGATTTATCCCGGTCTCACGCCCGCCGTTCCAGCATCGGCACCGTCGAGCGCGTGCACGCCGCGGTGATCAGCGCCGCCAGCACCGGAACCCCGAGCCCCACGCCCGCGAGGTTCGCCCACGGCACCGTGAACGACGGCGCCCCGAACGTCGCCCGCAGGGCGTAGGACACGAAGCTCCCCAGCACCACCCCGACCAGAGCGCCGACCCCCGAGATGACCAAGGCCTGCGCGCCGGCCAACCGGCGGCGTACGGCGGGGTCGGCCCCCACCGCGGACAGGGTCGCCAGCTCCCGACGGCCCTCGGCCGCGGAGAGGGCGACGGCGATCGCGACGCCGATCAGGGTGGCCAGCGCGGCCACGCCGCCGACCACGAGCAGGACGACGCGGTAGTCGTCGTGGTACGGCTCGCCGATCGACGCGGCCGCCCGGTGTCCCTCCCCCGCGGCGCGCAGCCCGGCCTTCTCCTGCGCCGGCGTGGCGTCGGAGGCGTAGGCGATCAGCCGGGTGGCCTCGGGGTTGAGCACCAGCCCGTTCGCCGCGGCGGTCTCGGCGCTCATGAAGACACCGGGCATCGAGGTGTAGAAGGTCTTCCGTGACGCAGCGAGCGCCGGCAGCGCGAGCTTCGCGATGTCCTCCTCCGAGATCGCCTCGTCCTCGTCGTAGAGGCTCGCCGTGACGTTGCCGTCGGCGTCGATCATCGACGGCGACGTCACGAGCACCTCACCCCGGTCGAGGGCTGCCTGCTCCGCGGCGGTCAGGTCCCTGCCGAGGGTGAGCCGGACCAGCGCCGGGTCGGCGATCGCCGCGGTGCCGGTGCTTCCGTAGCTGACGCAGCTGCTGTCGCAGCCCACGTGGTCGTCGAACCAGATGGACTGGATCGGCGCCATGCCCTGCTCCTGCTCGGACGCCGGGACGGCGTAGCCGAGCTCGGAGGGGGCGAGCACCTGCGCGTCGGGGAGGACGGCCGCCGCCCGCTCGACCGCGGCGCTGGTGATCGCCGCGTTCTCGGCCTGGTCGTTGCCGTACTGCGCGTAGACCCGCATCGTGTTCTCCGGCAGGTCCGGCAGCCAGCGGGCCTCCTCGGCCCGGGCCGACCCGGTCGCCGCGAAGGCGGCCACCACCGAGCCGGCCACGGCCAGCATGATCGCGCTGGTCGCCGGCCCGGTGCGGTGCCGGTGTCGGTCGGCGTCGCGCACCGCGAGACGTCCGGGCAACGGCAGCCGGGCACCGACCCTGCCGAGCAGGCCGAGGAGCGAAGGCATCGCGAGCACCAGGCCGGCGACGCCCAGCAGCGCCCCGGTGAGGACGAGGGCGATCGGCACCGTCGGGCTCGGCGCCTGCAGCGAGACACCGGTCAGCCGGGCGGTGGCCAGAGCCTCGGAGTAGTCCGCGAAGTCGCCGGCCATCAGGCTGCTGCCGGCCAACCCCAAGACGATGCCGCCCCCGATGCCCAGGCCGCCGAGGACAGTGGCCCGGCGGGAGTGCTCCCGCGTGGTCCGGAACCGCCCCGAGAGCGCGTCGAGAGGCTGGCGGCGGGCGGCGCCGACGGCCGGCACGACGGCCGCGAGGACTCCGGACAGCACGCCGACCACGACCGCGATCAGCACCTCCGGACCGATCCGGAAGACCGGCAGCGCCGAACCGTTCAGCCACTCCCACAGGGGCCAGCCGAGCCGCGCGACCAGCACGCCGACGACGACACCACCGACGGTTCCGAGCACACCCAGGGTGGCCCCCTGGACGAGCAGCACCGCCCGCAGCTGGCGCGGCGAGGCGCCGCCGGCACTGATCAGACCCATGTCGCGGACCTGCTTGCGGGCACCGACCGCGAAGGCCGCGCCGGCGAGCAGGATCACCTCGAGCAGGCCCAGGCCCACGATCAGGGTGGTGAGCGCGGCTCCGCGCACCTGGTCGAGGGTGAGCGTCTCGTCCCAGGCCTGGTACTTGTCGCGGTGGACATAGGTGTCGCGCGGGTAGAGCACGACACCCTGCTCGGCGAGCTGGTGGGCGAGAGCCTTCGCGCTGACGCCGGGAGGCAGGTCGACCAAGTAGGTCTGGGTGTGGTCGTCGGGCCCGGCGGCCGGGGGCCTCGGAACGATGTCCTGCCCGGGCTGGGCGTAGACGTCGGTGCAGCGCAGGCACTGCTCGTCGCGGACGATGCCGCTGATCGTGATCTCGGTGCCGGTCAGATCGTCGGTGACGACGTCACCCGGACCGACGCCGAGCTTGTCCGCGGCGCCCTGGGCGATCGCCACCTCACCGGGGCCTGGGTACGTCCCGCCGCGCAGCTGGATGCGGTCGGGCTGGAAGGCCGACGGCATCGTGGCCTCGCTGAGCGACGACTCGGCATACCGCTCGCCCTTGCGGAGCAGCAGGAACGCTCCGCCGTCGGTGGCCGACGCGACCTCGACCCGGGTCCCGGGTGGCAGCAGCCGCTCCACGTCGACCGTGGCCGGATCGCGCTCACCGACGGAGTCGTAGCCACCGTTCCATTCTGAGATGAGCTGGAAGTCATCGATCCGCTCCGCCGGCGTGACCACGAGCTTGGCGTCCGCACTGCCGAGGCGCTGGTGGGCGTACGCCACCGGCGAGTTGGTCGAGCGGTAGAGCACGTCGCTGAACGTCGCGACCGCGACCGGCAGCCCGATGAGCAACGCGATCAGGACGGACCGGGCCAGGTTGCGCCGGATCGACCGGCGGGCCATCCGCTGGGCGGGCTTCCACACGCTCACGTGAGCGCCCCCAGGTCGAGGACGGTCGGCGCGTCGGCGGTGGTCTCGTCGACGATCGCGCCGTCGCTGAGGAAGACCACCCGGTCGGCCCAGGCGGAGTGGCGGGGCTCGTGGGTGACCAGCAGGCAGGCCGCGCCGGCGTCGCAGCGGGCCCGGAGCAGGCGCATCACGCCCTCACCGGTCTCGCTGTCGAGGGCCCCGGTCGGTTCGTCGGCGAGCACCAGACGCCGGGCGCCGATGAGTGCGCGGGCGATCGCGACCCGCTGCTGCTGACCGCCCGACATCTCGTCCGGGAACCGGTCCGCGACCCCCCGCAGGCCGATCTCCTCCAGGGCCGCGAGCGCCTCCGTGCGGGCCTCGCCGGCCGAGGCGCCGTCGAGCTCGCGCGGCAGCGCGATGTTCTCGGCAGCGGTCAGCGACGGCACCAGGTTGAGGTCCTGGAAGACGTAGCCGATCGAACGGCGCCGCAGCCGAGCCAGGTCCTTGCGGGACTGGCTGCCGAGCGACTGGCCCTCGACGAGGACGTCGCCCGAGCTGGGCGCATCGAGACCGCCGGCCAGGTGCAGCAGGGTGCTCTTGCCGGAGCCCGAGGCGCCGCGCACCGCGACCAGCTCACCGGGTGCGACGGCCAGGGTCGCACCGTGCAGCGCGGTCACGAGGGTCTCGCCGCCGCCGTACACCTTGGCGGCGTTGCGAAGTTCCAGGACGGGGTTGGCGGTCACTGGACGGCCTCCTTCTCGGGGGTCTTCTCGGTTCGTGCGTTGCGGAGTCGGGCCTCACACCGGTCGAGCCAGCTGACCTCGGCCTCGGCGGCGAAGATCAGTGAGTCGACCACCATCACCCGCGCGAGGTCCTCGTCGGGGACGGCGGCCTTGGCGCGGGTCAGGGACTGCAGGGAGCTCATCGCCTGGCGGCGCTGCGCCTGGACGACCTCGCGGGCGTCGACGCCGGGGGTGTTCACCGCCATCGCCAGCTTGATCGCCAGCTCGTCGCGTGGCCGCGACTCCTGCGCGATGGGCGTGTGGAACCAGCCGGCCAGCTCCTCGCGGCCCGCCGGGGTGAGCGCGTAGATCACACGCCCGTCGTCGTCCGGCACCCCGTCGGCCTCGATCTGGCCGCCCTTCTCGAGGCGCTGGAGGGTCGAGTAGACCTGCCCGATGTTCAGCGGCCACGCCGACCCGGTCGTGGCCTCGAACTCGGCCTTCAGCTGGTAGCCGTACTTCGGGCCCGGCGCCAGGAGCGCCAGCAGACCGTGCTTGATGGACATGAGTACGGAGTATGCATACGGAGTATGCGTCTGTCCAGCACCGCGCCGCCCGGCGGGGTGTCGGCAGGCCGGGCCGCACGGTGGTTGACCTGCCGCTTCCTCACCGTTGAGTCGCCACTTCCTCGCCGTTGAGTCGCCACTTCCTCGCCGTCGACTTGCCGCCTGAGCGCGGGAGGTCAGCCGACCCGCTCGAGCAGCCGGGTCACGAGCGCCCGGTCCCGGGCAGTCACGAGGACGGCGTACTCGCCACGCCGGACGTACCCGCCCCACAGCGCACCATTGCGGACGACCTCGCCCTCGTCCATCGCCGGCTGGTAGGTCGCGGCGTACAGGAACTGCACCCCCTCGGCCTCGCTCGACGCCCGGCACGTCGTGCCCGGCCCGAACTGCGGGAGGTCGCCGCAGCTGTGGGCGTCCCAGTCCCGAGGGATCTCCAGCTTCACGCCGTCGGCCTCCACCGGCACCAGGCCGGCGTCCTCCCCGGTGCAGCGGTCCATCCGCGAGACCTCCGGGTGGACGGCGACCGTCCCCAGGACCAGGTCTGCGACAGCCCGGGTCGGCGCGGTCACGGTCACGGCGAAGGCGTCGAAGTGCTGGGTCGAGCGGTAGGTGCGGACGTCGACCTGCTGCTCGGAGACCGGGGTCCCCCGCGCGAGGGCGACGCAGGCGGAGTATCCCGACCGGTCGCCTTGCGGGAGGCCCCATCCGACCGGGATCTCGTAGCTGACGACGCCTCCGCTCCGCGGAACCCACCGGCTGCCGTCGACGACGGGTTGGCCGTCGAGCCGGGCACTCGCCAGCACCCGGCGGACCAGGTCCCGGTCGGGGTCGGAGACGGACAGCACCTGCTGGCCGACGTACACGTATCCGGTCCACTCGTCGTCGTCGGCCGGGAAACGGAGGATGACGCCCGGCCCCATCGCGGGGTCGTAGTTGGCCGCCCCCGAGAAGCCCGCGCCCTTCCAGTCCGTGCACGGGTCGCTCGGGGCGTAGACGATCCGGCCGGCGCACTCGGAACGGCGCCAGTCCCCCGGGACCTCGGCCACGGCCTCGCCCTGCCGGATGGTCTGCCAGTCGCCCGCCCGGGACGGAGTCGTGACGTGACCCTCCCGCGGCTCGGGGCGGGCGAGGAGCAGACCGCCGGCGACAACCACCAGGACCGCTGCAACACCGGCGGCGACCACCCGCCGCTGCCGGCGCCGGCGGTACCGGCTCCGGGCCGCATCGGCCAGCCCCGCCCCCCGCGGCGCCGCGTCGGCGATCGCCGCCAACGCCGTGCCCAACCGCTCCTCGACGTCACTCATCGTCCCCACCCCGCCCGTCACCGAGCTCGGTCCGCAGTACGGCGATCCCGCGCGAGACCCGTGAGCGCACCGTGCCCTCGCGGACACCGGTCAGCGCCGCGATCTCGTCGTACTCCAGCTGTTCGTAGTAGCGCAGCACCACCGCGGTCCGCTGCGCCTCCGGCAGCGCCCGGCACGCGGCCCACAGCCGTTGGCGCTCGTCGTGGCCCGGGCCGTCGCCGGGACCGGCGACCACCTCGCCGCCGTCGACGTACGCCGAGGGCGACTCGCGGCGCCGGAACCTGCGCCACCAGGAGGTGTGAGCGTTGACCACCATCCGGCGGACGTAGGCGTCGACGTCGTCGGCGCGGACGATCCGGTCCCAGCGCGGCAGGGCACGGGACAGCGCGTCCTGCACGACGTCCTCGGCGTCGGCGGCATCACCGGCCAGCAGGTGGGCCAGCCGCAGCAGCGCCGGCCCACGCGCTGCGACCCACGCGTCGAACTCGGGCCGGTCGGTCGCGGCATCCTCCGCGCCCGACGGTCCTCCCGTCACCACTGCCTCCACACTCCTCAGACGCACGCTGCGTCGATCCTGTTGCGAGTGTGCTGCAAGGATCTGGCCATGGAGTGGATCGACCTGCTGGAGCGGACGACCGGCGAGCTCGCCGACGTGCTCGCGACCGGCGACCTCGCCGCGGCCGTCCCGGCCTGTCCGGGCTGGACCCTCGCCGGCCTCGGCGAGCACACCCGCTGGGTGCACGCTTGGGCGACCCACGCCGTCACCGAGCGCTCCCCCGACGGCGACACCCCGGCACCGGGCAGGCAGCGCGACGTCCTGGTCGCCGGCTACCGGGACGCCGCCGCCCGGCTCCTCGACGTGCTCCGCGCGACGGCCCCGGACACCCCGGTGTGGACCTTCGGCGCCGACACCCGGGCCGGCTTCTGGCGACGGCGCCAGGTCCACGAGGTCACCATGCACCTGTACGACGCCCTCGACTCCCAGGCGCGCGCCGGCGAGTGGCAGCCGTCCGCCGAGCTCGGCTGGGACGGCGTCGACGAGGTCGCGACGCTCTTCTACCCGCGCCAGGTCCGGCTGGGCCGCACCGAGCCGCTGGCGGCGCCGGTGCGTCTGGTCGCCACCGACCTGGACCGCGCGCTCGTGCTCGAGCCCGCCGCAGCCGGCGACCCGGTGGAGCTGGCCGCCCCGGCGAACGAGCTGTTGCTCATGTTGTGGGGTCGGCTGCCGGCCACCGGTCCGGCCGCCGACGTCCTGGCCCGGGCGCAGATCACGTCCTGACCTGCGGCTCCCTGGCCCACTCCGCCGGGCAGTGCTCGTCCAGCCGGCAGCAGGCGTGCGGGTACATCTCCTCCTCCGGCCACGGGTGCGACCATCCGGCACCGGCGAGCTCGGGGTGCGTGCACTTGTAGCGCTCCGGCCGGTCGGGGGCGGCGGCCCGCTGCAGGACGGCCGCGCGCTCGTGCGTGAGCTCGCCGCGCCGGTCGAGCAGGCGGGCGACGTCGGAGAGGGTCGGCGGGGCCACGTCAGTCCACGAGGAAGCGGGCGTCGACCTGCGCGGAGATCTCGATGTCCTCGGGCGAGAGCTCGAGCTCGGGCCCGCTGCCGCCGGTGTCCTTCGCCGCCAGCCGCATGAAGGCGGCCGGGCCGGCGCCACCCATCGGCGAGATGCCCTGGCTGAGCATGCCCGCGTCGGCCACCGCGACGGGCCGGACCGGTCCCAGGCCGAGCGCGTCGGCGTACTCCTGGGCACGGCGGGCGGCGTCCTTGACCGCGGCGGCGCGCACGGTGCGCTCGAGCTCGACCCGGCGGGCCTCGGTGAGGGCCCAGGTGACACCGTCGAGCCGGAACCCCTCCGCGGCGTCCACGAGTCGGCCGACCCAGCTGGTGAGCCGGGCGAAGTCGCGGAACTTCACCTGCATCCCGACGCTGGCGTGGTGGACGAGGGGCAGCTGCTTGCCGTCCTGGTTCCAGGGGCGCTCGGCCCAGGTCCGCACGTGCTGCGTCGCCCACCAGGTGACCGGCCCGTTCGCCGGGTCGTGGAGCTCCCGCACCGACGCCGTCACGGCCTCGAGGTCACCGACGACCCGGTCGTAGACCGGCTGCATCGCCGGGCCCTGGAAGGCCAGCGTGATCTGCGCGGTGCCGCGCTCGGGCGGCTGGAACGCGGAGTGCGACCCGCGCACCGTGAACTCGGTCGGCATGCGCCCACTCTAGGCAGCAGCCCTCAGCCACGACGGGTCTCGAGCACCCGGAACCCCTTCGCGCTGGCGATCCGCTGGGTCGGGAAGCCCTGCTCGCCCAGCCAGCGCTGCAGCGAGTCGGCGCCGAGGTTCTTGCCGACGACCATCACCGCCCGCCCGTCGGGCGCGAGCCGCGGCAGCCAGGTCAGCAAGAGCTCGTGGAGGGCCGCCTTGCCGATCCGGATGGGCGGGTTGGACCAGATCTCGTCGTACGTCGCCGCCGGGTCGACGTCGTCGGGGACGCTCGCCGTGAAGCGGTCGGCGAGGCCGAGCGAGGCCGCGTTCTCGTTGGCCAGGAGCACCGCGCGCTGGTTGACGTCGACCGCGGTCACCATGCAGTCGGGTGCGGCGACGGCGCAGGCGAGCCCGATCACGCCGTACCCGCAGCCGAGGTCGAGGATCCGGCCACCCGCCGGCGGTTCGGTCTCGCGGAACAGCACCGACGTGCCGATGTCGAGGCGGCCCTGCGCGAACACGCCGGAACCGCTGACCAGCCGCAGCTCGTGCCCCCAGACCTCGGCCTCGACCTCTGCCCGCTGGAACGCGACGGACGGGTCGGCGGAGAAGTAGTGCTCGTCGCTCATCCCTCGGCCCCGTCCGTCTCCGCGTGGGTACGGCGCGCCGCGGTCTGCTCCACCCGCGCCGCGAGCCCGGCCGCGTCGGGATAGGCGACCTCCTCGAGCGTCAGCCCGTGGGCCGGGACGACGACCACGCCCTGGTCTCGGCGCCGCCCGGTGAGGATCTCGACCGCCCACGCGGGGTCCTGCCGGCCCTCGCCGATCGCGATCATGCAGCCGACGAGCGCGCGCACCATCGAGTGGCAGAACGCGTCGGCCTTCACGTGCCCGACGACCAGCTCGTCGTCGGTGCGGGTCCAGCCGAACTCCAGCAGCGTGCGGATGGTCGTCGCGCCCTCGCGGTGCTTGCAGAACGCGGCGAAGTCATGGAGCCCGACCAGCGAGCGCGCGGCCTCGTCCATCGCGGCCACGTCGAGCCGGCGGGGCCAGAAGAGCACGTGGTTGCGGGTCAGCGGGTCGACGCGCGCCGGGTCGTCGACGATCCGGTAGGCGTAGCGCCGCCACAGCGCCGCGAACCGCGCGTCGAACCCCTCGGGCGCCTCGCTGATCCGGTGGACGCGCACGGTCTTGTCGAGCACGCCGTTGACCCGGCGGGCCAGCACGTCGAGCTGGGTGACCTGGCGAGCCGCCGTCGGCGAGCCCTCCTCCGGGTCCTCGGGTACGTCGACGTGCACGACCTGGCCGCGCGCGTGCACCCCCGAGTCGGTGCGGCCGGCGCAGGTCACCCGCAGCGAGCCGACGGGGAGGCGCAGCACCGTGGTCAGCGCGGCGGTCAGCTCCGCCTGGACGGTGCGCAGCCCGGGCTGGGACGCCCAGCCGCGGAAGTCACCGCCGTCGTAGGCGAGGTCGATCCGCAGGCGCACCGGGCAAGCCTAGGGCGTGCCCCCGGCGTCGAGGTCGGCGCGGGTCGGCGGGTCCGCCCCGACCCGACCGACGGTGTACGCCGCGGCCCGCGCGGCCCAGGTGAGCGCGGCACCCCAGTCCTCGGGCCCGAGCGCGGCGAGCCGGTCGCGGGCGCCGGGGCCGAGGAGCGGCCACAGGTGGTCGAGCAGAGCGGCCGCGAAGGTGTCGCCGGCGCCGATGGTGTCGACCACCGCGACCGGCTCGGCGTGCACGCCACCGGTCGACCAGTCCGGTCCGGAGCAGGCGTGCCACGAGGCGCCCTCCGCGCCGTGGGTGACGACGACCGCCACCGGCCCGCCGGGCAGGGCGAGCAGCGCCGAGGCCGACTCCCCCGCCGACCGGTCCGGCCAGAGCGCGAGCAGGTCCTCGTCGGACGCCTTCACGAGGGTCGCGGACGACGCCGTCCGCAGCACCCGATCGAGCACCTGGGCGCGGGTCCCGGTGATCGCGGGACGCAGGTTGACGTCGTAGGTGACGCACGTGGTCGGCGCGACCCGCTCGACCAGGGCGAGCACGTCGGCGGCGCCGGGGTCGAGCAGCGGAGCCAGCGAGGTGAGGTGGACGACGTGCGCCGGCTCGTCGGGCCGGGCGGGCAGGCGCCACCCGATGTCGAAGGTGTACGACGCCGCGCCGGTCGCGTCGACGACCGCGTCCGCGCGCGGGGTGGCGGCCAGCACGTGCGGGTCGCCGGCGGTCTCGACGCCGGCTGCCCGCAGGTGGCCGGCGACCAGCGCACCGGCCCGGTCGTCGGCGTACGCCGTGGCGAGGCGGACCGGTCGTCCCAGCCGGGCCAGCGCGACCGCCACGTTGACGGCCGAGCCGCCGGGGCGCTCGTCGGGCGGCACCCCGTCGGCGTGAACGACGTCGAGCACCGCCTCCCCGATCACCAGCGCCCTCGCCGTCATGTCGCCACCCTGCCATAGGCTCGCGGCCGTGGCCCTCGAGACGTCGCTGGAGAAACCGGCTCCGGTCCGGGCGATCGCGAACGCGCTCGCCGGCTGGATCGACCGGCTCGGCGCGGTGTGGGTCGAGGGCCAGGTGACCCAGATCAGCCGGCGCCCCGGCCTGGCGACGGTGTTCATGACCCTGCGCGACTCGGTCGCCGACATCTCGGTGCCGGTGACCTGCTCCCGCGTCCTGTTCGACGGCCTGCCGACGCCGGTGACCGAGGGCGCGAGCGTCGTCATCCACGCGCGGCCCTCCTACTACGCCAACCGCGGCAGCCTCTCGCTCAACGCCCGGGAGATCCGGATGGTCGGCCTGGGCGAGCTGCTCGCCCGCCTCGAGCGCCGACGCCAGCTGCTCGCCGCCGAGGGACTGTTCGCGCAGGAGCGCAAGCGCCGCCTGCCCGCCGTACCCCGCCGGATCGGTCTGGTCACCGCCCCCCACTCGGCCGCCGAGCACGACGTCCTCGAGCACGCCACGCGGCGCTGGCCGGCGGTGGCCTTCACCCCCGCGTACGCCGCCATGCAGGGCCAGCGCTCGGCCGAGGAGGTGATCGAGGCCGTACGCCGCCTCGACGCGGACCCCGAGGTCGACGTCATCGTCATCGCCCGGGGCGGCGGCTCGGTCGAGGACCTGCTGCCGTTCTCCGACGAGGGCCTGATCCGCGTGGTCGCCGCCGCCCGCACCCCGGTCGTGTCCGCGATCGGCCACGAGCCCGACTCCCCGCTGCTCGACCTGGTCGCCGACGTCCGCGCCTCCACGCCCACCGACGCGGCCAAGCTGGTCGTGCCCGACATGGCGCAGGAGCGGGTCATGGTCGAGCGCGCGCGCGACGCCCTGCGCCGCGCCGTACGCCATCGCCTCGACCGCGAGCAGGCCCAGCTGGACGCGCTGCGCGCCCGCCCCGCGCTCGCCCACCCGGGCAGCATGATCGACGCCCGCCTCGACGAGGTCGCCGACTGGCGCTCGCGGATCCGCCGCCAGCTCGAGTGGCAGCTCGACCGCGCCGCCGACGACCTCGACCACCGCCGCGCCCGGGTCCGGGCCCTGTCCCCGCTGGCCACGCTGCGCCGCGGGTACGCCGTGGTCCAGGACGCCGAGGGCCACGTCGTCAGCTCGGTCGCCGACATCGCCCCCGACGCCCCGCTGTCGGTCCGGGTCGCCGACGGCCGCATCCACGTCACCGCCACCACGACCGAGGAGATCCATGACTGACAGCACGGCCCCGGACCCCAGCGAGGACCTGTCCTACGAGGACGCCCGCGCCGAGCTGGTCGAGGTGGTCCGTCAGCTCGAGGCCGGCGGCACCACGCTCGAGGAGTCGCTCACGCTCTGGGAGCGCGGCGAGGCGCTCGCCACCACCTGCCAGGGCTGGCTCGACGGAGCCCGGGCGCGGCTGGAGTCCGTGCTGGGCGAGGACGCCGACGAGGACGCCGACGACTGAGCGCTAGTCGATCGGCGTCGTGACCAGCGAGTCGACGACCGCCCGCAGGTCCTCGGCCGGCGCGGAGCCGAACACCAGCACGGTCTGGCCGTCGACCTCGGCGGCGTAGGCGGAGTCGCCGCCCGCGTCGGCGTACCCCTTCCAGTCCCGCGCCACCGGCGTGGGTACGGCGGCCGGGACCGTGTAGCCGTCGCGGGTCTCGGTGTCCTCGTCGACCCACCGCGCGAGCATCGCGGTGACCGAGGAGTCCTCCTGGCGGACCGCGACGAACTTCTCCTCGTCGGTGAGCAGCCGGACCATGAACACCGGCCGGTCGCCGGGGGTGACGTCGACGCCGGTGGAGATCCAGCCCTTCGGCAGGTCGTCGGGGTAGACGGGGGTGAGGCCGGCCTGCTGCGCGGACTGCACCGTCTCGCGGTAGTCGACCGCCTCGGGCTTGACCTCGAAGTCGGGGCGGAAGGCGCCCATGAAGTACAGGAGCCCCCCGATGGCGACGACGGTGACGACCAGGGAGGTCACCAGGCCCACCGCCGATCGCTGGTAGCGGCCCGGGCGCTCTGACGGCTGCGACTGCTGGGTGCTCATGACGCTCCTAGTGTCCCAGTCCGCCCCCAGCCGCCCTCCCCCACCCATCGGTGGACGCATTCGCGGCAGGAGCCCTGGCAAAACCGACGCAAGTGCGACAAAGTGATCCCATGACCGACTACCGCGTCGCCGAGGCGGCCGAGCTGCTCGGCGTCTCGACCGACACCGTCCGCCGGTGGATCGAGGCCGGGCGGGTGCCGAGCGGCACCCGCGACGGGCGCACCGTGGTCGCGGGGGCCGACCTCGCCGCGCTGGCGTCCTCGCTGGTCGACGAGGCCGACCGGGGGCGCACCCGCGCCGGCGAGGTCAGCGCCCGTAACCGGATGACCGGGATCGTCACCCGGGTCCTCGCCGACACGGTGATGGCCCAGGTCGAGATGGTCTGCGGGCCCTACCGGGTCGTGTCCCTCATGAGCGCCGAGGCGGCCACCGAGCTGGGCCTCGAGCCCGGGGTCCGGGCGATCGCGTCGGTCAAGTCCACCACGGTCGTCGTCGAGCGACCCGTCCCGAGGAAGTCCTGAGGCCCCGCGATGAACCAGACCCGTCTCCGGCTCGGCGCGAGCAGTGCCGCCGTCCTGCTCGCCCTCCCCCTCGCCGCGTGCAGCGACGACTCCTCCGGCGAGGACGGCAAGGACCGCGAGCGGACCCTCACCGTCTTCGCCGCCGCGTCGCTCACGAAGACCTTCGAGGAGCTCGAGCGGCAGTTCGAGGACGCCCACCCGGACGTCGACGTGAAGCTCTCCTTCGGCGGCTCCTCCGACCTCGCCGCCCAGATCGCCGAGGGCGCCGAGGCCGACGTGTTCGCCTCAGCCGACACGGCCACCATGGACACGCTCGTCGCTGCGCAGCTCACCGTCGGCGAGCCGGCCGAGTTCGCGACCAACACCTTGATGATCGCCGTCCCCCCGGGCAACCCGGCCGGCATCGAGCAGCTCGCCGACCTCACCAAGAAGGCCGTCCGGCTGGTGCTGTGCCAGCCCGAGGTCCCGTGCGGCCGGGCGGCGCTCCAGGTCGCCGACGTCGCCGCGCTCGAGCTCACGCCGGTCAGCGAGGAGGAGTCCGTCTCCGGCGTGCTGACCAAGGTGGAGAACGGCGAGGCCGACGCCGGGCTGGTCTACGTCACCGACGTCGCCGCCGCGGGCGACGACCTCGAGGGGGTCGACTTCCCGGAGGCCGCCGACGTCGTCAACCACTACCCGATCGTCGCCGTGCAGGACGCGGAGCACGCCGAGCTCGCCCGGCAGTGGATCGACCTGGTCCTCGGCAAGGGCCAGCAGGTGCTGCGCAAGGCCGGCTTCGGCGCGCCCACGTCGTGAGCCGCGCCCGGCACGTCGGCCTGCCCCGCTGGCTCTTCGGGCCCGCCCTGCTGGCCGGCGCGTTCGTGGTGCTGCCGGTCGCCTCGATGACGACCCGGATCGCCCTCGGCGACTTCTGGTCCCTCGTCACGTCGCGGGCCGCCCGCTCCGCGCTGGTCCTCAGCCTCGAGACGTCGAGCGCCAGCACGGCGCTCTGCCTGCTGCTCGGGGTACCGCTCGCGACCGTCCTCGCCCGCGGCGAGGGCCGCTGGCTGGGCCCCCTCCGCTCGCTCGTGCTGCTCCCCCTCGTCCTGCCGCCCGTCGTCGGCGGCATCGCCCTGCTGTCGACGTTCGGCCGCCAGGGCCTGCTCGGCGGCGAGCTCGAGGCCCTCGGCATCCGGATCGCGTTCACCTCGGTCGCGGTCGTCCTCGCCCAGACCTTCGTCTCGCTGCCGTTCCTCGTGATCAGCCTCGAGGGCGCGCTGCGCACCGCCGGGGAGCGGTACGACGTCGTCGCGGCCTCCCTCGGCGCGCGGCCGACCACGGTGCTGCGCCGGGTCACCCTGCCGCTCGTGCTGCCGGGCCTGGCCTCGGGCGCGGTCCTCGCGTTCGCCCGCTCCCTCGGCGAGTTCGGCGCCACCATCACCTTCGCCGGCAGCCTCGAGGGCACCACCCGCACCCTGCCGCTGCTGATCTACAACCTGCGGGTCACCGACGCCGACGCGGCCGTCGCGATGTCCCTGGTCCTCGTGGCGGTCGCCGTGCTCGTGATCGGCCTGGTCCGCCCCAGGGGCGCGCTGTGAGCGCGCAGGTCGAGGTGGTCCTCGCCGAGCGCGGCGTCGACGTCGCCTTCGAGGTCGCCGACGGCGAGACCGTCGCGCTGCTCGGCCCCAACGGTGCCGGCAAGTCCACGACCCTCTCCGTCCTCGGCGGCCTGCTGCGACCCGATGCGGGCCGGGTCGTCCTCGACGGCGAGGAGCTGACCGGCCCCGGCCGCTGGGTCGCGCCGCACGCCCGTCGTACCGCCCTCCTCGCGCAGGACCCGCTCCTGTTCCCCCACCTGTCGGTGCTGGAGAACGTCGCCTTCGGTCCCCGCAGCCGCGGCTCCGGCCGGCGCGACGCCCGCGCCACCGCGGAGCACTGGCTGGCCGAGGTCGACGCCGCCGACCTCGCCGAGCGCCGCCCGACCCAGCTCTCCGGCGGCCAGGCCCAGCGGGTCGCGGTCGCCCGCGCGCTCGCCGCCGAGCCCCGGCTGCTGCTGCTCGACGAGCCGATGGCGGCCCTCGACGTCGCGGTGGCGCCCGCGCTGCGCACCCTGTTGCGCCGGGTGCTGGCCGAGCGCACCACCGTGATCGTCACCCACCACGTCCTCGACGCACTGCTGCTCGCCGACCGTGTCGTCGTCCTCGACGGCGGCCGCGTGGTGGAGCAGGGCACCACCGCCGACGTGCTCTCCCGCCCCCGCAGCGCCTTCGCCGCGCGGTTCGCCGGGCTCAACCTCGTCGCGGGCACCGCCACCCCCGACGGCGTACGACGCCCCGACGGCCTCGTCCTCCACGGCACGCCCGGCGATCCCCCGCCGGTCGCGGGAGCCGCGGCGGTGGCGGTGTTCCGGCCCTCGGCGGTCGCCGTGCACCGCGAGCCGCCTGGCGGGAGCCCGCGCAACGCGCTGCCCGTCGTGGTCAGCGAGCTGGAGCCGCTGGGCGACCTGGTCCGGGTGCGTGCCGGCGAGCTGGCCGCCGACGTCACGGTCGCCTCGGTCACCGAGCTCGGGCTGGCCCCCGGGGCGTCGGTCACCTTCGTCGTGAAGACCACGGAGGTCGACGTGTACGCCCGGCCGTTCGAACACCGATAAGGTTCGCCCTATGAACGACGCCCTCATCGTGGAGCCGCCCGCCCCCGACCGCAACCTCGCCCTCGAGCTGGTGCGTGTCACCGAGGCGGCCGCGATGGCAGCCGGCCGCTGGGTCGGCCGGGGCGACAAGAACGGCGCCGACGGCGTGGCCGTGCAGGCGATGCGCGTGATGATCTCGACCGTCAGCATGAACGGCACGGTGGTGATCGGCGAGGGCGAGAAGGACAACGCCCCGATGCTCTACAACGGCGAGACCGTCGGCGACGGCACCGGCCCCGAGTGCGACGTCGCGGTCGACCCGATCGACGGCACCACCCTGACCGCGAAGGGCATGGCCAACGCGGTCGCCGTCCTCGCCGTCGCCCCGCGCGGCACCATGTACGACCCGTCCGCCGTGTTCTACATGGAGAAGCTCGTCACCGGCCCCGAGGCCGCCGAGGTCGTCGACATCCGCTACCCCGTCGCCGAGAACATCCACCAGGTCGCCAAGGCCAAGGGCTCCAACCCCTCCGACGTCACCGTCGTCCTCCTCGACCGGCCGCGCCACGCGCAGCTCGTCGACGAGATCCGCGCCACCGGCGCCCGGATCAAGTTCATCACCGACGGCGACGTCGCCGGCGCGATCATGGCCGCCCGCGCCGACACCGGCATCGACCTGCTGCTCGGCATCGGCGGCACCCCCGAGGGCATCATCGCCGCCTGCGCGATGAAGGCCATGGGCGGCACGATCCAGGGCCGGCTCTGGCCGACCGACGACGAGGAGCGCCAGCGCGCGATCGACGCGGGCCACGACCTCGACCCCGACCACATCCTCACCACCGACACGCTGGTCACCGGCGACGACTGCTTCTTCGTCGCCACCGGCATCACCGACGGCGAGCTGGTCCGCGGCGTCCGCTACCGCGGCGGCGGTGCAGTCACCCAGTCGCTGGTGATGCGCTCGCGCAGCGGCACCATCCGCACCATCACCTCCGAGCACCAGCTCGCGAAGCTGCGCAGCTTCTCCGCGATCGACTTCGACTAGCTCGACCAGTTCGGCTGGTTCGACCAGTTCGGCTAGGCCGTCTCGACGGCCGCCGGCGACGCGGCGTACGCCGTGCTCTGCTGCAGCAGCGACGTGGTGACCACGTCGATGACCCGCGGGTCGAGGGGCATGCCGATGTGGGAGGCGCGGACCTCGACAGCGCGGCCGGCAGGATCGATGCACGCCTTCCAGTCCACGATGCCGTCGCGGCGCGAGTAGACGTTGGTCATCGCGACGTCGGCGCGCAGCGGCTCCTGGGACTCGGTGAAGCTGAGGTGGGCGCACTCGCCGGCGACGCAGTCGGTGCTCATCAGGCCGGGGACGCCGACGTCGGCGAGCCGGTTGAGCACCCGCACGCCGCGGGTCAGCAGGGCGTGGTGGGCGGCGGGGGCGCGCATCGGGCTGCCCATCGTGACGATGCCGGCCACGAGGTCCGGGCGGCGGGCGGCGAGGCCACGGGCGATCATCCCGCCGAGGCTGTGCCCGACGATCTGGACCCGTGCGTCGCGCCGCTCGGCGATCTGCTCCAGACGGTTCTCCAGCGCGAGGGCGGAGCCGACGGTGCAGCCGATGTTGGCGTGGATCTGGGAGCGGTAGGTGCGGAACCCGCGCCCGCGCAGCTCGGCGGCCATCGCGGTGAGCGTCCAGTCGCCGGCGAGGAAGCCCGGGATCAGCAGGACGGGCTCGGCGACGCGACTCGCCGACCGGCCCGCGACCGGCGCACGACGCAGCCGCCGGGTCGTTCCACGGCGGGCCGCGAACCGACCCGCCTCGGTCACCAGACTGCCCTCGCGCAGCAGCGCGGCCAGCGCCGGACGGCCGTAGCCGTCGGGCAGCAGCCAGGGCGCCAACGTGTTGTTCACGTCACAGACGCTACCCAGTTGAATCGACAACTAGAAGCATTTTGTCAAACTGGTCCCATGTCCGGACCTTCGTACAGCGCGGTACCACCCGACATGACCATGTCCGAGGAGCTGCTCGCTCCGGTGTCGGCGCAGGTCGAGCTGTGCTACCAGACCTTCGGTGATCCGCAGGGCGAACCACTGCTGCTCGTGATGGGCCTCGGCGGTCCGATGACCTGGTGGCCGCGCGAGCTCTGCGTGCAGCTCGCGGAGGCGGGATTCCACGTCGTCCGCTACGACAACCGCGACACCGGCCGCTCCTCGCGGCTGGCGGGCCGGGTCACGACCGCGCGGCTGGCCCGCGCCTTCGTCGGCGCGCCCGCCCCGGCGCCGTACTCGATCACCGACCTCGCGAACGACGCCCTCGGGCTGATGGCGCACCTGGGCTGGGGCTCCGCGCACGTCGCGGGGGTCTCGATGGGCGGCATGATCGCCCAGACGATGGCGCTCGCGGCGCCCGAACGGGTGCGCAGCCTGACCAGCATCATGTCGACGACCGGCCGCCGCGCGGTCGGCTGGCAGAGCCCGGCCCTGCTGCCGACGCTCGTGGCGCCCCGGGGCCCCGGTCGGGAGGCCTACATCCGGCGAGCGCTCCTGGTCTGGGGCATCATCGGCTCACCCGGCTTCCCCCAGGACGAGGCGGAGCTGCGGCGCCGGGCCGGCGAGACGTGGGACCGCGGCATCGACGAGGCGGGCGTGCTGCGCCAGATGATGGCCGTGGTCACCCAGACCGACCGCACCCGCCGGCTCGCCGAGCTGCGCATGCCCACCCTGGTCATGCACGGTCTCGCGGACCGGATGGTGCACGTGTCGGGCGGCCGGGCGACGGCCGCGGCGATCCGCGGGGCGGAGCTCGTCGTGGTCCCCGGTTGGGGACACGACCTGCCGGCCGCGCTGTTCCCGACCTTCACCCGCGGGATCCGGCGCACCGCCGACCGAGCCGCTAGCCGCTAGCCCGCGGCCACCTCCGCGCCGGGGATCCGGCCGGCCCGGGCCCGGTCGACGGTGAGGTTCTCGCCACTGGCCGGGTCGAACAGGTGGATCCGGCGGCCGTCGACCCAGATCTCGGCGTCGTGTCCCTCGGTGATCCGGCTGGCGCCGTCGAGCGAGACGACGAGCTGGGTGCGCATCGCCTCGCCGTCGAGGTCCTTCTCCAGCTGCTGGAGCTGCTGCTTGACCTCGGCGGGAGCCTCGAACGGGATGTAGGCGTAGGTCTCGTTGCCCAACCACTCCACCGCGTCCACCGTGGCCGAGAACGTCGACCCGCGGCGCCCCTCAGCGGCGGCGACCGAGGCGTCCTCGAAGTGCTCGGGACGGATGCCGGCGATGAGCAGTCCGCGGCCCGCAGCACGGGCGGCGTTCTCAGCCGGGATCTCGACGCTGCCGAAGGGCAGCTTCACCTGGTTGCCCTCGACGGTCGCGGGGAGGAAGTTCATCGGCGGCGACCCGATGAAGCCGGCGACGAAGAGGTTGCCGGGGTTCTCGTAGAGCTCGCGCGGCGTCGCGAGCTGCTGGAGCACACCCCGCTTCAGCACGGCGACCCGGTCGCCGAGCGTCATCGCCTCGGTCTGGTCGTGGGTGACGTAGACCGTGGTGATGCCCAGGCGCCTCTGCAGCCGCGCGATCTCGGTACGCATCTGCCCGCGCAGCTTGGCGTCCAGGTTGGACAGCGGCTCGTCGAAGAGGAAGGCGTCGGCCTGCCGGACGATCGCGCGCCCCATGGCGACGCGCTGGCGCTGGCCACCGGACAGGTTGCCCGGCTTGCGCTGGAGGTGCTCGTCGAGCTCCAGGGTCGCCGACGCCTCGCGCACCAGCTTGTCGACCTCGGCGTCCGGCTTCTTGGCCAGGCGTAGCGGGAAGGCGATGTTCTCGTAGACCGTGAGGTGCGGGTAGAGGGCGTAGTTCTGGAACACCATCGCGAGGTTCCGCTCACGCGGCGCGAGGTCGTTGACCCGCTTCTCGCCGATCATCATGTCGCCCGAGGTGATGTCCTCCAGGCCCACGATCATCCGCAACAGCGTGGACTTCCCGCACCCCGAGGGCCCGACGAGGATCATGAACTCCCCGTCCGCGACGTCGATCGAGACGTCGTTGACGGCCGGGAAGCCGTCGCCGTACTGCTTGACGATGTGGTTCATCGTGATGGCAGCCATCAGTGGTTCACCCCTTCACGGCGCCGGAGGTCAGGCCGGCGACGATCTTGCGCTGGAAGATCAGGACGATGACGACGATCGGGATGGTCGCGATGACCGCACCCGCGGCGAGCAGCGAGGCCGGCCGGTTGAACGGGTCGGAACCGACGAAGAACGACAGGGACGCCGGGATCGGCCGGGCGTTCTCGGTCGAGGTGAGCGAGATGCCGAACACGAAGTCGTTCCAGGCGAAGAAGAAGGTGAGGATCGCCGCGGTGAAGACGCCGGGCGCGGCCAGCGGCACGATCACCTTGCGGAACGCCTGCCACGACGTGGCGCCGTCGACCTGAGCGGCCTGCTCCATCTCCCACGGGATCTCGCGGAAGAACGCCGACAGGGTCCAGATCGCCAGCGGCAGGGTGAAGGACATGTACGGGATGATCAGGCCCGGCCAGGTGTCGTAGAGGCCCACCGCGCGCCACATGTCGAACAGCGGGCCGACCAGCGAGACGACCGGGAACATGGCGATCGCCAGCGCGATGGTGAGCACCGCCTTCTTGCCGCGGAACTCGAGCCGCGCGATGGCGTACGCCGCGAGCGTCGCGACGATCACCGACAGCATGGTCGCGATCAGGCTGATCCCGATCGAGTTGAGAATGGCGCGCCGGAACTGGTCGTTCTCCCACACGGCCCGGTAGTTGTCCCAGCCCGCTCCCGCGCCGTCGGCGGGGAAGAAGCCCGGGCTGCCATTGGTGATCGCGGCCTCGGACTTGAAGGACAGCGAGATCACCCAGGCCACGGGCAGCAGGCACCAGAGCATGATCAGGATGCAGCCGACGACGATGCCGATCCGGTTCCTCATCTCATGCCTCCTGCCGGGCCTGCGCCAGGTCGACGCGGAAGAGCTTGACGATCGCGAACGCCACCACCAGCACCGAGAGGAAGAGCAGCACCGACAGGGCCGATCCCATCCCGAGCTGGAACTGCTCGATCGTCTGGCGGTAGGTGAGGAAGCTGATCGACTCCGTCTTCTGCGCGCCCGCGGTCATCACGAAGATGTTGTCGAAGATCCGGTAGGCATCGAGTGCACGGAACAGGACGGCGACCATGATCGCTGCCCGCATGTTCGGCAGGATCACCTTGGTCAGCCGTTGGGTCCAGGTGGCGCCGTCGACCTTGGCCGCCTCGATCATGTCCTCGCTGACCTGGGCGAGCCCCGCCAGCAGGAGGAGCGACATGAACGGCGTCGTCTTCCAGATCTCGGAGACCATGATCGCGGCCACGGCCGACCCGGTCTGGCCGAACCAGTTGAAGTCGTCGGCGACGAACGGGAGCCAGCCGTTGACGAAGCCGTTCTGGAACGAGAAGGCGAACTGCCACGCGAAGCCCGAGACGACGGTGATGATGCCGTAGGGGATCAGGATCGAGGTCCGGATCACCCCGCGAGCGAAGACCACGCGGTGCATCACCAGGGCGAACGCGAAGCCGATGACCAGCTCGATCGCCACCGTCACCACCATGTAGAGCACCGTGATGCCGGTCGTCTGCCAGAACAGCGGATCGGTCAGCGCGGTGAGGTAGTTGCGCACCCCCACGAAGTCGCGCTCGTCGGGCGCGGTCAGCGCGTAGTCGAAGGTCGACAGGTAGAGGGCGCGCAGCATCGGGAACGCCGTCACCAGCAGCATCAGCACGATGGCCGGCGCCACCAGCTTCTGGCCGAGGCGGGTCTCCGCCCTCGAGCGATCGCTGACGACAGCCTTGGGCTTCACGGGTGCGGTCACGGTGCTCACAGCAGCGACTTCCCTTCCAGCACGTCCTCGAGGTACGTCGCCGAGTCCTTCGGCGTACTGCCAGGATCGACGGACGTGGGCGAGTGCCACTTGGCCTGGAGGGCGCCGGAGATCATCGCGTAGAACGCGCTCTTGGGCCGCGGACCACCCTCGTCGACGCTGGTGCGGAACAGCTCGATCAGGTCCGCGGGGTAGTCGCCGCTGGCGACGACCTTGTCGTAGGCCGCGTTCGTCGACGGCATCAGGCCGTTGTCGAGCGCCAGGTCGACCTGGGCCTGCTCGGAGGTGATGCAGCGCGCCGCCTCCATCGCGAAGTCGGGGTGGTCGCTGTAGGCGCCGACCCCGATGTCGATCCCGCCGATCGGCGGCTTCGAGGTCTCGCCCGCCACGGTCGCGGGGTACCGCGCCCAGCCGAGATCGGCGAACTGCTGCTCGGTGATGTCTCCCCCGACCAGACCCTCGTAGTTCTTGTAGACGAACGTCCAGTTGACCATGAACTCGCCGGCACCGTCGGCCGGGAACATCTGCCCGAGGCTGGTGCCCTCGTTGGACACGGTGAGGTCCGGCTGGGCCGCCTTCGAGTCGGCCAGCTCCTTGATCACCTCAGCAGCCTTGCGACCGGCTTCGGAGTCGATGTCGACCTTGGCGTCGCGTCCGGCCTCGGTGTCGGAGACGATGTCGCCGCCGGCGCCTTGGACGAGCGCGTTGATCCACACGACGTACGCCTCGTACTTGTTGGCCTGGACGCCCACCGTGCCGCCGTTGTCGGCCGCCGCCTGGATCACCTGGTCCCAGGTGACCGGCTTCGTCATGTCGAGACCAGCGGCCTGCGCCAGCGACTTGCGGTACCAGAGCACCTGGGTGTTGGCCCACAGCGGGATCGCGTAGACCTTGTCGTCCCAGGTCACCGTCTCCGCGGCGCCCTTGAGATAGTCGCCATCGCCCTGGACGCTGCCGGTGATCGTGTCGGCGAGATCGCCCTCGACCTGCTGCAGCCAGCCGGCGTTGGCGAACTCCGCGACGAAGACGGGGTCGAGGTTCATCAGGTCGGTGGAGGAGTCCTCGGCCGCCAGCCGGCGCGCGAGCTGGGTGCGCTGGTCGGTGGCTCCGTTCGGGAGCAGCTGGACCTCGATGTCGTAGTCGCCGGTGCTGCACTGCTTCGCGTACTTCTCGAAGGTGTCGACGCCGTCCGGGTTCACGTACCAGTTGAGGACCGGCTTCCCGGACTCACCGCACGCCGACAGGCTGCCGGCGGCGAGGGCCGCGAGGGCCGCGAGAACCGCGCGCCGTCGCCGCCGGACCCTGCGTCCGGCCAGGCCGTTGGTCGATCTCATCGCCCTGATCACCCCTCCCGAGAGTGTGGCGCGCGTCACTCAGTCCTACCCTGATGACGCGGACTTTGTCCACGGCGAGGTGTGCCCCGATACCCGCCCCGCACCGAACCAGTGCCCGCGAAGGGCGAGTTCAGACGCCCCGGGGGTGGCGTAGGTTTTCGCCATGGCGCTGCACGTCGTCGCCGCCCGCACCGACCCGGCGCTGTTCCGCCTGCCGTGGTCGCGGCCGCTGGCGGAGTGGGAGGACTGGTACGTCGTGCCGCTGCCACTGGGCCTGTCCCGGCACGTCGTGCGCGTGGTCCAGGTGAACCGGCAGTTCCTCGCGGTGAAGGAGACCGAGGAGACGATCGCGCTGCGGGAGTACGACCTGCTGCGCGACCTGCAGCGGCTCGACCAGCCGGCCGTCGTACCCCGGGGCGTGGTGACGGGACGCACCGGCGCGGGCGGCGCGCCGTTGCCCGCGGCGCTGCTCACCGAGCACCTCCACTACTCGCTCCCCTACCGCACGGTCTTCCAGCACGGGCTGCGCGCCGAGCAGGTCCCGGCGCTCGTCGACGCCCTCGTCGTGCTGCTCGTGCGGCTGCACCTGGCGGGCTTCTTCTGGGGCGACGTGTCGCTCTCCAACGCCCTCTTCCGGCGCAGCGCCGGGGGATTCGCGGCCTTCCTCGTCGACGCCGAGACCGGCGAGCTGCGCCCGAGCGTGTCCGACGCGATGCGCGAGCAGGACGTCACGGTCGGGGTCGAGAACATCTTCGCCGAGCTGATGGACCTGCAGGCCAGCGGCGACACCGACATCGAGGTCGACGGGTTCGCGATCGTTGCTCAGCTGGCCGATCGCTACCACGCACTGTGGGAGGAGCTGACCGCCGCCGAGGAGTTCGGAGTCGACGAGTGGTACCGCGTCGAGCAGCGGATCGCCCGCCTCAACGACCTCGGCTTCGACGTCGACGAGCTCGACGTACGCACCGAGTCCGACCGGGTCCGGATCCAGCCCAAGGTCGTCGAGGCTGGGCACCATCGGCGCGAGCTGCGCGAGCTGACCGGGCTGGTCGCCGAGGACAGCCAGGCCCGCAAGCTGCTCAACGACCTCGCGGCGTTCACCGTCCACGGCGGCTACGGGGACCAGGACCGCGAGGCCGTCGCCCGGCGGTGGCTCGCGACCGTCTACACGCCGATCGTCGACCTGCTGCCGGCCGAGCTGCGGCGCGCCATCTCCGCGCCGGAGTACTTCCACGAGGTGATGGAGCACCGCTGGGCGCTGTCGGACGAGGCCGGGCACGAGGTCGATATCCACGACGCAGCGCGGGACTACGTCGCGCACGTGCTCCCCCACCGGCCGCCGGACACGCCGGCAGGGTTGGGCTGATGCCTTGGTCCTCCCGCGGTCGGTGGGTCAGGGCCGGCCGCGGACCTCGAACTCGCGTACGACGTCCGCGCGGGTGACCGGGCCGCGCAGCGCCATCGCCCAGAGCAGCAGCCGGGCCTTGACGGGCAGGAGCCAGCCGGCGCCGACCGCGCCGCGGGCGAGCAGGTCGATCTCGGAGCCCGGGTAGCCGTACATCGCCCGTCCCGTCGGGCCGGAGCCGGTGCGGGAGGCGAAGACGACCGGGACCTGACCGGCCAGCCGGCCCACCGCCTCCGCCATCCGGGCCGACACGTGGCCCGCGCCGAAGCCGGCGATGACGACGCCGTCGACGTCCTCGGCCCGGATCGCCTCGAGCACGTAGCCGTCGTCTCCGAGGTAGGTCGCCACCAACGGCACCCGCGGGTCCCCGGCCTCCTGGCCCGCGGACAGGCTCAGCGCCGGCACCCGGTCTGCCGGCACGCCGTACACGACCTCGCCCTCGACACAGCGCCCGATCGGGCCGAACCCGGCCGAGCGGAAGGCACTGGTCGACATCGAGTCGGTCTTCGCGACCCAGCGCGCCTGGTGCAGCTCGTCGTCGAAGGCGACCAGCACGCCCCGCCCCCGCGAGTCGGGCTCGAGGACGCACCGGACAGCGGTCAACAGGTTGGCCGGGCCATCGGCGCCGGCGGCCTGCGGCGAACGCATGGCGCCGGTGACGACGAGCGGCTCCGGACGGTCCCAGAACAGGTCGAGCAGGTAGGACGACTCCTCGAGCGTGTCGGTTCCCTGGGTGATGACGACACCCTGCGCGCCGGCGTCGACCGCGGCCTGCGCCCAGGCGAGGGTGCGCACGATCGTCGGCTCGTCCAGCGACGGGCTCGGCAGCTGGGCGAGGGTCTCCGCACGGACGGACGCGAGCTCCCCCAGCCCTGGTACGGCGGCCGCGAGCCGTTCCGCCGACAGGGTCGGCACGATCTCGCTGCCGTCGGTCGCGCTGGACGTCGAGGCGATGGTGCCGCCGAGGGCGCCGATCGCGACGGTGGGCAGACTCATGGGCCCCATCATCCCTGGCGGGGCCCTGCTGTCGGTCGCCGGTGGTTGACTCTGCCCATGCCGAAGGACACGACCCCGGGCCGGCAGGGCGGAAGCGCGGAACGCCCGGCCCGCTTCTTCGCCGACACCGGCGAGTTCGACGCGTGGCTCGCCGCCCACCACGCCACCGAGACCGAGCTGTGGATGGGCCTCTACAAGAAGCACGTCTCCGAGCGCGGGCTCACCTGGGACCAGGCCGTGCCCGTCGCCCTGTGCTGGGGCTGGATCGACTCGGTCGTCCAGCGCATCGACGAGGACACCACCCGCCAGCGCTGGACGCCGCGCAAGAGGACGAGCAACTGGAGCAGGGTCAACCTCGAGCTCGTCGAGCAGCTGCGTACGGAGGGCCGGATGCAGCCCGCCGGACTGGCGATCTGGGAGCAGCGCAAGCTCGAGCCGGCGCCGTACACCCACGAGGCCGACGGCGAGCTCGTCCTGCCCGCGGCGTACGCCGCCCAGCTGGCCGCCTCCCCGGAGGCCACCGCGTTCCTGGAGGCCGCCACCAAGACCTACCGCCGGATCTGCGTCAACTGGGTGGTGAGTGCCAAGCAGGAGGCCACCCGCGACCGGCGGATGGCCCAGCTGGTCGAGGACTCCGCTGCCGGACGCCTCATCCCGAGCCAGCGCTACGGCGAGATCCCGAAGTGGATCGAGCGCGCCGCCGCCGCTGCCGCCGCTGCCCGCTGACCTCCGCGGTCGGGCGGGTACGGGAGCGGCCGGGCGCGGCGATGCCCCGCAGCCTGTTGGTTCTGCGGGGTGCGGAGCGGGGTGACTACTCGTCGGGCGGGTGGACCGCATGGGTGCCGCGGTGGTCGACGCGGAACCGGAACCCGTTCGGGCTGGTCCACACGTACGACCCGGGCATCACGATGTCGTAGCGCCAGGCCGAGTGGGTCTTGGCGCGGTGATGGCGCCGACAGAGCGGCACTTCGTTGCACGGACACGTCGGGCCACCTTGGGCATGCGGCTGGTGGTGGTCGAGGTCGCAGCGTTGCGCGGGTCGGGTGCAGTGCGGGAACCGGCAGCTGTGGTCGCGCAGGATCACGCGGGTCCTGTGCCGGTCGGGGATCTCGTAGGAGTCGACGGGGACGTGGTCGGCCAGGTCGATGACCGGTCGCACGATGATCGTGGTGTCCTTCGCGCGCAGCCACTCGCGGATCTGGGCGGTGCTGACCGGGCAGCGACCTTCCTCCCACCGGCCCACGGGGTTCACGAACGGGTTCTCGTCGTCTGCCATGAGGCTGGTGTCGGTGAGGTGGACGTTCAGGATCACCTTGCGCCCCGGCACCGTGCTCCCGGTGGTTGAGCTGTCTCCGGTGGTTGAGGTGCGAGCGCCAGCGAGCCTCGAAACCTCCGGGCCCTCCGGGCTCCCCGGGTCCGGGATGAGCAGGTCCAGGGCGAGGTCCTGACGCGCGAGCTCGGCAGCGGCCTTGGACCGCCGTACGTCGAGGGACGAGTCGTCGCCCAGCTTCCCGAGGACCTCGGCACGACGAGACACCGCGAGGTTGAGGTCGTGCCCGTCCGCGGCATCCAGCAGCCCGTCGAGGTGCACCAGGCCGTGCTCGTCGACCTCACCGATGTCGAAGTGCCGCTGGTCGGCCGCGTTCTTGCGGTCGGTCTCGGCCTGCTCCGGGTCGAAGCGAAGGACGGCTTCGGCCACGAGGCGTTCGAGCTGGGCCCACCCGACGCCGGAGGCGTTGAACAGCTGCCGGTCCACGAACGCAGCTGCTTCGGCGGACAGGGGGTGGGTGAGGTCGGCGATGCGTTAGGCCCGCCACGGCGCCAACCGCCCGGCGGTCACCGCGGCGTAGACGTTGGGCAGGCGCCAGCCGCATTCGACGACCCGTCCGATGTAGGCCTTCCCGCCGTCGGGGGTGCGGCCGAGGACCGCGACGAGCCCCATGACCGCGAACTCGGAGATCAGGGGTGCGCCGGGACCGGCGATGGGGACGCCGGTGTCGAGGTAGCCCTCGGTGATCGTCGCGGCGCCTTCGGGCCCGGTGACGATGTGGTCACCGGCCCATTCCACGATCCCGGCCCATTCCTCGACGAGGAGCTGGTTGCGGGCCTGGATCCCGCCGCGCAGCCGCGACAGCAGTGCTGTCGAGCGGTGCTGGGTTCCGAGATCCATGACTGGATGCTCCCACCCACCCCCGACACAACCGGACGCCGCAAACCCGCCTGTGGACTGGGGAAACTCAATCACGGGGGTGTGGAGAACCGACGTCACGATCGGTGAGCACAGGGACTCGTGCTCCGGTGGTTGAGGTGCGACGAGCGCCAGCGAGGAGCCTGCCCCGGTGGTTGAGGTGCGACGAGCGCCAGCGAGGAGCCTCGAAACCACCGGGCCTCCGGACGTGAACTGTGCCCGAGCGGGTTCCGGCAGCACGGCCGGAGGTTTCGAGGCTCGCTGGCGCTCGCACCTCAACCACCGGCGGCTGCTCGCTGGCGCTCGCACCTCAACCACCGGTGAGGTTCGCTCCGGTGGTTGAGGTGCGACGAGCGCCAGCGAGGAGCCTCGAAACCACCGGGCCTCCGGACGTGAACTGTGCCCGGGCCGCTTTCCGGCAGCGCGGCCACCCGGCTCACGGCTCGACGTACACCGATGCCCCGAGCTCGAGGAACTCCGCGGACTTCTCCTTCATCCCGAGCGCCGCGTCCTCGGTCGAGAGGTCGGAGCCGAACCGTTCGCGGACGTCCTGGCTGATCCGCATCGAGCAGAACTTCGGGCCGCACATCGAGCAGAAGTGCGCGGTCTTGGCGTTCTCGGCCGGCAACGTCTCGTCGTGGAAGGACTCGGCGGTGACGGGGTCCAGCGAGAGCGCGAACTGGTCGCGCCAACGGAACTCGAAGCGCGCCTTCGACAGCGCGTCGTCCCAGTCGCGGGCGCCGGGGTGACCCTTGGCGACATCGGCGGCGTGGGCGGCGAGCTTGTAGGTGATGACGCCGGTCTTCACGTCGTCGCGGTTCGGGAGGCCGAGGTGCTCCTTCGGCGTGACGTAGCAGAGCATCGCGGTGCCGTGCATCGCGATGGTGGCCGCGCCGATGGCCGAGGTGATGTGGTCGTATCCGGGCGCGATGTCGGTCGCCAGCGGGCCGAGCGTGTAGAACGGCGCGCCGTGGCACCACTCCTGCTGCAGCCGGACGTTCTCCTCGACCAGGTTCAGCGGGACGTGGCCCGGTCCCTCCACCATCACCTGCACGTCGTGCTCCCAGGCCCGTGACGTCAGCTCGGCGAGCGTGCGCAGCTCGGAGAGCTGGGCCTCGTCGTTGGCGTCGGCGGTCGCGCCGGGGCGCAGGCCGTCGCCGAGCGAGAACGCGACGTCGTAGCGCGCGAAGATCTCGCACAGCTCGTCGAAGTGGGTGTAGAGGAAGTTCTCCTCGTGGTGGGCCAGGCACCAGCCGGCCATGATCGACCCGCCGCGGCTGACGATCCCGGTGACCCGGCCGGCCGTGAGCGGGACGTAGCGCAACAGCACCCCGGCGTGGATCGTCATGTAGTCGACGCCCTGCTCGCACTGCTCGATGACGGTGTCGCGGAACACCTCCCAGGTGAGCTTGTCCGCCTCGCCGTTGACCTTCTCCAGGGCCTGGTAGATGGGGACGGTGCCGATCGGGACCGGCGAGTTGCGGATGATCCACTCGCGCGTCGTGTGGATGTCCTCGCCGGTCGAGAGGTCCATCACCGTGTCGGCGCCCCAGGTGATCGCGTGGGTGAGCTTGTCGACCTCCTCCGCGATCGACGAGGTGACCGCGGAGTTGCCGATGTTGGCGTTGACCTTCACCAGGAACCGGCGGCCGATGATCATCGGCTCCGACTCGGAGTGGTTGACGTTGACCGGGATGATGGCGCGGCCGGCAGCCACCTCGCTGCGCACCAGCTCCACGTCGCAGCCCTCGCGGACGGCGACGTAGCGCATCTCCTCGGTCACGATCCCCGCACGCGCATAGGCCATCTGCGTCACGGGGGCGGTGCCCGACGCCCGCAGCGGAGCACGGCGCGCGCCTCGCCACTCCCCCTGGGCCGCACCGCGGCGGACGGCCGAGCGGCCGTTGTCCAGCAGCTGGGTCTCCCGGCCGTCGTACGACGTCACGTCGCCGCGGCCCTCGATCCAGGCGGCCCGCAGCGGCGGGAGGCCGACCTCGGGGTCGGAGCCGGGGCCCTCGGTGCAGTAGCGGTCGAAGGTCTCGCCGTTGGTCAGCGCGACCCGGGTGAACGGAACGGCGAGATCGCCGGCCTCGTCCGGCCTGAGGACGCGGGTGTGGGCGGGGTGGACGGTCATGCGGGCGCTCCTTGGGTGGGGATGGCGTGGACGTGTGCGACCGGTCCCCGGCCACGGCCGAGGGTCCAGTCCTTGCCGAGACGCAGCTGTCCGGCGACGAAGGCGTCGGCACGGGCGGCGGCGGTGGGGAGGTCGAGACCGTGGGCGAGGTACGCCGCCAGGGCGCTGCTGTGCGTGCAGCCGGTGCCGTGGTCGTTGGTGGTGGGGATGTCGCCACCGCGGGTGACGAGCAGGTTCGTCGAGACCGGCCGGCCGAGCGCGACGAGCTCGTCCTCGTTGGGGGTGGCGACCGTGGCGACGGGCAGCAGCGCGTCGCGATAGGCCTGCCGCACGGCGTCGCTGGCGAGGACCGCGCCGGACGTCGCGACCAGCACGGGATCGACGACGAGGATCCGGTCGGCGCACCGCTCGGCGACCAGCCGGACCACCTCCGGCGTGGCCAGCATCCCGGTCTTGACGGCCACCGGGTCGAGGTCGTCGAGGACGGCGTCGAGCTGGGCGGCGACCACCTCGTGCGGAACCGGGTGGATGGCGTGCACCCCGCCGGTGTCCTGGGCGGTGACGGCGGTGACGACGCACGCGCCGTGCACGCCGAGCGCGGCGAAGGTCGCGAGGTCCGCAGCGATGCCGGCCCCGCCGCCGGAGTCGGTGGCGGCGATGGTGACGACCACGGGCGGGGTCATCCGGCTGCCGCCAGGAGCGCAGCGACGACCGCCGCCGGGTCCGCCGCGCGCATCACGGCACCCATCACCGCGACGCCCCAGGCGCCCGCGGACCGGGCGGCCGCGGCGTTCTCAGGCGTGATCCCACCGAGCGCGAACACCGGCAGCGGCGGCTGTGCGAACGCGGACACCGGAAGCGGAGGACCGTAGCCGGGCTTGCTCGCCGTCACCGTGTACGGCGACAGCGTGGCCCACCACGCCCCGTCGGCCGCGGCGCGGGCTAGGTCCGCCCGGTCGTGGCAGGAGCGTCCCCACCGCATGGCGACGTCGGGGAGCGCCGTGCCGGCGGGCAGGTGCACGCCGCTGCAGCCGGGAACCGGGCGGTGCGCGGCGACCACCTCCAGCCCGCGGCTGCGGGCATGGTCGGCGATCTCGGCGCGCTCGTCGTCGGGCAGGTCCACCTCGCGCAGCAGCACGGTGGTCAGTCCGCCGTCGGCCGCCGCGTCGAGCACATCGCGCAGCGACCGGCCGTCCGGGACCTGGGTGCGGTCGGTCAGCACCACGACCCGGCGGCTCACGTGGTGGTTCCCGAGACCAGCCCCAGCAGCGGGCTGGACGCGCGGGCCTCCGTCCGACGCGGCACCCGGCCGGCGCCGTACGCCAGGCGACCGGACTCGACCGCCAGCCGCAGTGCGGCGGCCATCGCGACCGGGTCGTCGGCGCGGGTCACCGCGGTGGCGGCGAGCACCGCGTCGCAGCCGAGCTCCATCGCCAGGGCGGCGTCGCTCGCCGTACCCACCCCGGCGTCGAGGACCACGGGCACCTCGACGGCGGCGCGCACCGCCGCGATCGCGTGCGGGTTGAGGACGCCGAGGCCGGAGCCGATCGGCGACCCGAGCGGCATCACGGCCGCGCAGCCGGCGTCGACCAGCCGTCGGGCGAGGACGGGGTCGTCCGTCGTGTAGGGCAGCACCACGAACCCGCGGCGGACCAGCTGCTCCGCCGCGTCCAGGAGCTCGACGGCGTCGGGCAGCAGCGAACGCTCGTCGCCGACCACCTCGAGCTTCACCCAGTCGGTGCCGAGGGCCTCGCGGGCCAGCTCGGCGGTGAGCACCGCCTCGCGGGCGGACAGGCATCCGGCGGTGTTGGGCAGCAGCCGGGCGCCGGCCGCGCGCAGGGCGGCGAGCAGACCGCCCTGCGCGAGCGTGGAGGTCCGGCGGATCGAGACCGTCACCAGGCCGGGCCGCGCGGCGTCGAGGACCGGCGTGACCAGCGAGGTCCGAGGCAGGCCGCCGGTGCCGAGGAAGAGCCGGGACGACAGGGTCTCCCCCGCGATCACCAGGTCGGGCGCTAGGGAGCTCATCCGCCCTGCACCGCCGTCACGACCTCGACGACGTCGCCGTCCGTCAGCCGCCAGGAGGCCCACTCGCCCCGCGGCACGACCTCCTCGTTGACCGCCACCGCGACCCCGTGGGGACGGGCGTCGCCGAGCCGGCGCTCCAGCAGCTCCGCGACCGTCACCGCCTCGGCGGCGTACGTCTCTCCGTTGCAGGTGATCGTCATCGCGCTGCTCCTTCCGGTACGGCGCCGGCGAACCGGCGCGGATCGACGGCGGCCTCGACGGCGCCGGTGGCGAGGTGGTCCGCGACGAGCTGGGCGGTGAGCGGCGCCAGCAGCACGCCGTGCCGGTAGTGGCCGGCGGCGAGGACGACGCCGGCGACGCCGCTCGGCCCGACGAGCGGCAGCCCGTCGACGGTGGCCGGGCGGTCGCGGGCGGTGGCCTCGACCAGCTCGGCCCGGTCGAGCGCGGGCCACAGCGTCCGCGCGGCCGCGAGCAGTCGCAGTGCGCCGCCGGCGGTCACCACGGGGGGCGCCGCGTGCGCCTCCGAGGTGGCGCCGAGCACCACGCGGTCGTCGCCGCGCGGCACCAGGTAGACGGCCTCGCCGCCCACCCAGCCGCGGACGGTGCGTCGGGGCGGGTCGTCGGAGCGCAGTCGCAGGATCTCCCCGCGGACACCGGACACCAGTCCCGTCCAGGGCTCCGGCAACGAGGAACCGGTCGCGACGACCCGCACCTCCGCGTCGGGTCGCGGGGTCTCCCGCAGCACCACGCGCTGCAGCAGCGCGCGGCAGACCGCCCGCGGGTCGACGCTCGCCTCCGCGGGCAGCAGCGCACCTCCCGCGGCCCGGGCCAGGCTGGGCTCGGCGGACCGCACCCCCGCACGGCCGAGCAGCTCGGCGGCGTGTCCGTGCCGGTGCAGCAGCGCGACCTGCCGCTCGACCTGCTGGAGGTCGCCGGCGTCGTGGCCGACGAGGAGGGTGCCGGTCGCGCGCAGGGCCACCCCGAGCCGCGCCGCCAGCTCCGGCCACCGCGCCAACGAGGCCAGCCCGAGCCGCAGGACCTCCTCCTCGCCGTGCCACACCTCCGCAGCCGGGCTCAACATCCCGGCCGCGGCGTACGACGCCCCGCCGGCGGGCCGCGGATCGACGACGACCACGTCGTGACCGCGCCGGCCCAGCTCCTCGGCGACCGTCAACCCGACGATGCCGGCGCCGAGCACGTCGACGCGCGTCCCGCCCGCCATCTCACGCCACCGCCGCGACGAGCTCCTTCGCTGCGACCAGGGGATCGGGATGTCGCCAGATCGCGCCGATCACGGCCACGCCGTGGGCGCCAGCCATGCGCACGTCGCCGGCGGTCTCGGCGCAGATGCCGCCGATGGCGACCAGGGGCAGCACCCCGGCCGCCTCGGTCACCGCCGCCACGCCCACCGGTGCCGGCAGTCCGGCCTTCGAGCCCGAGGCGAAGACCGGGCCGAAGCCGGCGTAGTCCGCTCCGTGCGACGCCGCCGCGAGGACCTCGGCCCGCGACCGGCAGGTGGCCCCGACCAGCAGGCCCGCGGCCAGGCGACGTGCGTCAGCGACGGCGAGGTCGTCCGCGCCCAGGTGCACGCCGTCGGCGCCGGCCGCCAGGGCGACGTCGAGCCGGTCGTTGACCACGACCAGCGCGCCGGCCGGACGGACGGCGGCGACGACCCTGCGGGCCAACGCGACCAGCGCGCCGGTGGCCAGGGACTTGGCCCGGACCTGGAAGCCGTCGACGCCGGCATCGGCCAGCGCAGGCAGCAGGGAGAGGTCGTCGCGTTCGGAGACCAGGCAGAAAAGTCGAGGGGTCATCGCTTCCGTTCCTTCGCCGGCATGATCCGGATCAGGTGTGACGGTCGGAGCGGCTCCAGCTCCCTCTCAGCCCGCTGCCGCGGACTCCCGTGGGTTGTCGGCGGCGACGTTAGCACCCTCGTGCCCGGCGAGGTAGCGCCGGACCGCAACCGCGGCCGCGCGCCCCGCGCGGTTGCCGCCGATCGTGCTCGCCGACGGGCCGTAGCCGACCAGCTGCACCCGCGGGTCGCGGACGGCGGTCGTCGCGGTCTGCACGTCCGCGCCGCTCTGGAGCAGCGCGATCCCCCCGTGCTCGCTGCGCAGGTGCAGCGGTGCGAGGTGCCCGACGGCGGGCCGGAAGCCGGTCGCCCACAAGATCACGTCGGCGCGCTCGAAGGAGCCGTCGGCCCAGCGCACCCCGTCCGGCTCGATCCGCGCGAACATGTCGCGGCGCCGCTCGTAGACGCCGAGCCGGGCCGCCTCCCGCTCCTGCGGGCGCAGCGCCAGACCGGTGACACTGACCACGCTCGCGGGCGGCAGGCCCTGACGGACCCGCTCCTGGACCAGCCCGATCGCGTGCCGGCCGACGTTCTCGTCGAAGTCGTCGCGCCAGACCGGGGGCCGCCGGGTCACCCACACGACATCGGTGCGCGGCGCGAGCTCGCCGAGGAACTGCACGGCCGAGGCGCCGCCGCCGACCACGACGACCCGCTTCCCGGTGAAGTGCTCCGGCCCCGGGTAGTCGGCGGTGTGCAGCTGCTCGCCGAGGAAGGTCTCCGCGCCGGGGTAGTACGGCACGAAGGGCTGGGTCCAGGTGCCGGTGGCGTTGACCAGGGTCCGCGCGGTCCAGGTCCGCTGCCCCGCGTGGACGACGAGCAGCGCGCCGTCCTCGGTGACCCGGTCGACCCGCACCGGCCGGATGACGGGCAGCCGGTGGTCGGCCTCGTAGCGGCCGAACCAACCCGGCACCACGACGTTGGCGCGTTCGCGGGAGTCGCCGGGAGCCGGAGCGTCCGGCAGGTCGGCGACCCCGTGGACGTCGTGCATCGACAACGAGTCCCACCGGTGCTGCCAGGCGCCGCCGGGGCCGGCGTTGGCGTCGAGCACCACGTGGTCGACACCGAGCCGGGTCAGGTGGAAGGACGCCGACAGGCCGGCCTGGCCGGCCCCGATCACCACCGCGTCGTACACGTGCACGGGGAGCAGAACAGCGGTTTCGCACCGCCTATGAGCTTGTCAAGATTCCTGTGTAAGCGATCGGTCCCTCGTGGTTGGTTTCTTGCTTACAGGTAGGGGTTGATGCGGTCGGGATAGGCGATCGCGAGCTGGCCCAGGGCCTGCTTCCAGTTCGTCACG